>NZ_VKLU01000022.1:0-91758 GCF_007352635.1 Corallococcus sp. Z5C101001 | reverse complement strand
TTCCGCAATCCATTACTTCTTGGGCTTGCTATTTGGTTTTCAAAGACCGAGCCGCTTGTCCTGCTTCGCGACTTTTGTTACCGTTGCTTCGTCCCGCCTGCCAGCTTCTTTCCGACCTGCGGGGTTGCAGCTTCTATTTCAGTCCGCATCCGCCGTCAACTTCGCTTTTGCATCCTGCGAACCACTTCGTTTCCCCGGCGCCGTCCAGTGACTTCCGCCGGTTTTTCGAAGGGGAGCGGCTTCTACCTCTTCGCCGTCTCCGCTGTCAACTGTTCGTTGTCAGCTTTCCTCACCGCTTTCCGTCCGTTTGTTGCCTCACGGACTTCTTTCGGTGGGGCGCGGCTTCTACCGCTTCGCGGCCTCCGGTGTCAACCGCCAATCAACCCGGGTCCGATCCAGGGCAGGCACCCGTGCGTTCGCATCCAGGGGATCCACCCACGACGGTGCTGGCCACTGCAACGGTGTTCACGGACGGCCGCGCACGGGCCATGGCCTCGAGTAGCTGCCGGGCGGCCTCTCTTTAGGGAGGCCCCGTCACTGGGCAGCGGCACGGTGGGTCAGGGGCTCGGCCTTCAGGCTCGGGGGCCAGTGGAGGTAGTGGTCCCCCATGCCCGGCTCCCCTTTCGCCGCCGAGCGCCTTGCGGACGCGGACGCATGAAGACGGCCGCGCATCACGCCTCAGCAAGCCGACCGTGGGCGTGTCCTCGGGGCGAAGCTTCCGGGCGGACTCGCATGGCTGCCCTCCTGGGCCTCTGAAGGCGCGCTCGGAAGGTGCTTGCTGGCCTAGAAAAAAATACTGGGAGCGCGCCCCCTCGACGCGCTCCCAGTAACTCAACCCCTCCCCCGAGGGGTCCCCCTCATCCGGATGCGGCCCCCAAAGACCCGCGTCCGTCCTGCTTTTCCTTCAAGACGGCGACTGCCCAAAACCTTGAGTCCCGGAAGATCGACCCCCAGAACCCATCCCCCCTCTGCCCAGAGCGCTCCGCGCTCCGAACCCTTGGGCGCCGGCGGCTCTGCCCCCAGTACCCCCACCCTGACTTCAAATACGTCCGCCGCCGGAATCCTTGGCGTGCCCCCTGCTTTTTTCGTCCGCGCCTTTTGACGCGGCGGCTGCGCGTTCCCAGCCCCGGTCCACGTCAGCGCTGCTGCTACAGTCACCCACCCAGGAGGGGCGCCATGCGGAAGCCAGCGGCGGTGGTCATCGGTGCGGTCCTGCTCTTGCTCTTCACCGGAGCCGGGGCCCTCTGGTGGCTGCGCTCCCCTCCGCCTCCGCCGAAGCCCCCCACCCCACCCCGCACCGCGCGCCGACAGCTTGCCGCGACCCCACCCGCGCCCCCCCAGGGCGCCCTCCAGGTGCGCGGACGCGTCCAGGACCTCCAAGGCCACCCCGTCTCCGGCATGGAGGTCTCCGCCTCCGTGGCCCTGCCCGGAGAGACCCTCACGGAGCTGCCCTGTGACGCGGACTCCCCCGGCGTCTCCCTGGCCTCCGAGGACTGTGCCTCCGTCTCCGCCGGCCAGTGGCTCCGCGAGCTGGTGGAAGCCCACCGGGGTGGCGCGTTCATCCTCGCCCGCACCACCTCCGCGCCGGACGGCACCTTCACCCTGGAGGACCTGCCCCGGGGAAGGGTCGCCGTGTGGGCCCTGGGCCCCCAGGGCTCGGGCGTCCAAGAGGACGTCGCCACCGGCACCCAGGACGTGACGCTGACGCTCGTCCCCAGCCACGCACTCACTGGCCGCGTGGTGGACGAGGACGGCGCCCCGCTCGCCGACGCCCAGGTGACCGTGCTG
This sequence comes from Corallococcus sp. Z5C101001, assembly GCF_007352635.1. Lineage (NCBI taxonomy): Bacteria > Pseudomonadati > Myxococcota > Myxococcia > Myxococcales > Myxococcaceae > Corallococcus > Corallococcus sp. Z5C101001. The sequence goes on along the minus strand of NZ_VKLU01000022.1, from coordinate 89,970 downwards.
CACACTGGGACCGCGCGCTACTTCGAGACCCGGACCCGCGCGGATGGCCACTTCTCCGTGGGCCCCCTCCCTGACGGCGACACCTACAGCCTCCTCGCCGCCCACCCGGGAAAGCTCACCGCGTGGCTCCAGGACCTGGCGGCGGGCCCGCTGCCCGAGGACATCCTGATGTACCCCCCCCGGCGCATCGTGGGCACCGTGGTGGACGGCGAACAGCCCGTCGCCGGCGCCACCGTCACGGAGGCGGACGGCGAGCGCGTCGCCACCACCGATGCCCAGGGGCTCTTCACCTTCGACGGACTGGCCCCCGGCGACTACCGCCTGGACGCGGAGCAAGGCGGACTCCAGGCGCGCGAAACCGTGACGGTGACGGAGGACCTGCGCGAGACCCGGGTGACGCTGCGCCTGGGCACCGCGTTCTTCGTCGAAGCCACCGTGCATGACTCCACCGGTGCCCCCGTGGCCAATGCCGAGGTGTCCGCCGACCTCCCGAGCGAGGCCTCCGCGCACTTCAGCATCCCCATCTTCCAGGCGCTCGGCAGCACCGACGCGAACGGCCGCGTGCGCGTGGGCCCCCTCCAGGCACGCCCCTACACCTTCCAGGTGGTGGCGGACCGGCTGCTGGACCTCACCGCGGTCCGGACCGTGGCCGCCGGGGGGCCTCCGCTGGATTTCGTCCTCTCCCCCGCCCTCCTCGTGGAGGGCCACGTCACCGACGCCGCGGGCAAGCCGGTGGCGGAGGCAAACCTGTCGCTGCTGCCCGCGCCTCTGAAGCGCCCCCAGGGCGCCCCGCCGCCGGCCATGCCGCATCCACCGCTGTTCACGATGCACCCGCCTCGTGAAGTCCCCCTCACCTACGACGCCACCACCGACGAGCACGGCCACTTCGCCATCAAGGTCGACCAGGCGCTCACCGGCACGCTCTCCATCGAGGCCAACGGTTTCCTGCCTCGCAAGCTCCAGGTCCGGGCCCCCTCCGCGGACCTGAAGCTGACCCTGGATGCGGGCGCGACCGTGCGCGGCAGCGTGACGAACTCGCGTGGCGCGCCCGTCACCGAGGTGGACATCCTGCTGGTGACCCATCGCCCGGAAGAGGCCAGCTCGCGAAAGGCCGACGACGACGGCTCCGGCGGGGAGCCAGACGAGGACCCGGCCGAGGACGAGGTGGAGCGCTCCACCTTCGCGGGGTCCGCGGAAGAGGACGGTCACTTCGTCATCCAGGGGGTTCCGCCGGGCACCTACTCCGTGTGGCTGCGCGCGAACCAGGGCGGCTATGAGCGCCTGCTGCCCGAACGCGTGACGGTGCGAGGCTCGGAGACCGTGGAGCTCTCGCTGCACCTGGACCTGGACGGCCGCCTGGGAGGCATCGTCGTGGACACGGAGGGCCGGCCCCTGGCGGGCGTCGCCGTGGATGGCGCCGCCAAGGAGGAGGAGGCCAGCGGGGGCCGCGCCTATTCGCCCCTGTCGGCGCGGACGGGCCCCGACGGCCGCTTCGTCCTGGAGCCGCTGGTCCGCGACTGGGACTACGAGCTGACGGCGATGAAGCCCGGCTACGCGATGCCCGGCGCCCGAGACGAGCCCGAGCTCGAGTCGGGCGATGAGAACGAATCCATCCAGGAGGCTCGCGCGCGCATGGACCGGTGGCTGGAGGCCCAGGAGGGCCCCAAGGTCATCGCCCGAGCGGGGAACATGGACGTGCGCATCACCCTGACCTTCCAGGGCCGCGTCACCGGCCGGCTGGTGAAGACCGACGGCACGCCCATCACCCGCTTCAGCGTGAACGAAGAACCCGTGCGCGACCCGCGTGGCGCCTTCACCGTCTTCGTGGACGACCCCGGCCCCCAGCACCTGTCCTTCCAGGTCCCGGGCCACGCCATCACCCAGCGCGACGTGGTCGTCCCCGCCGGCCGCGACGTGGACCTGGGCACGGTGCGCATCGACACGGGCCACGTCGTGAAGGGCCGCGTGGTGGACGACGCGACCGGCGCGCCGCTGGGAGGCGTGTCTGTCTCCCTGGACCTGCCTCCCGACGCCCCGGGTGAGGAGAGCGTGGAGCGCGGCGGCATCTTGAACGTCTTCACCGGCCCGGACGGCACCTTCGACCTGCCCGCGGTGGAGGCCCGGCCCTACGTGCTCACCGTGCAGGAGGCGGAGCACGTGTCCCTCCAGCGCACCCTGGGCCCCAACGAGGACACGGTGGAGCTGCGCCTCCAGACCTCCATCCGCCTGGAGGTGACGGTGACGGACGACCGGGGCCAGCCGCGCAGCCTCGGCCTCATCGCCATTCCGAAGGATGAACCGGGCACGCAGAACATCACCATCGCGCGCCAGGGCGTGGGCCTGTTCCGGGACCTGTCTCCCGGTGACTACCTGGTGAAGCCCGCGGACGCGACGTCCCGCTTCACCGTCCTTCCACGGCTCACTCGGGTCGAGGCGCGCCGTGTCAACCGCGTGGACCTGCCCGTGTCCACGCGGGGCCCCACGTTGAAGCTGCGCTGGAGCGAGCGCGGAATGCAGGGCACGCCCTACCTCCTGCCAGGACGCGTGCCCGCGCCGCGGGAGGTGGCCACCTCGCTGGAGCTGGAGTGGCTGCGCCAACAAGCGCTCCCGCTCTTCATGTCCCCCGGAGATTCCTGGAGCAACCTCCCACCCGGGCCCTACACGCTTCTCGTGTTGCGAGAACGCGAGGGGCGCTGGCTGTCGTTCCGCCAGGACGTGATGGTGGGGACGGGCGACGTCCAGCAGGTGGAGGTCCCCGCGCTGCCGTGGTGAGGCGTGTCGGTGGTGGCTCGCGGTGACGGGGAGCTGTGTTAAACCCGCGCCCCATGACCGCGAGCGACGCGCTGAGCGCAGCAGACCTCGAACGTCTGGCCAGGGCCGAGGCACCGGACCTCGCCGAGGCCGTGCTGGCCTTCCTCGACCAGCCGGACCGCACGTCGGACACGCCGCTGCCGCAGGGCGCGCTTGGCTTCGACGCGCTGAAACAGCTGCTGGAGCAGGCGCGGCAGCACGGGGAGAAGAAGGGCCGGCGCCAGGGCTCGCATGAGGCGTGGCAGCGCTTCCTCGCGCAGAAGGACGTGCCGCTCCCGCCGCGCTTCGCGCTCGCGGACCTGCTGGTGTCCCTGTACGAGAAGAACACCGAGCCCGCGCGCGCCGTGCTCTTCACGCTCGCGAAGGAAGCGCCGCTGAAGTTCGGCCTGTGGGCGGGCCTCAAGCGCATCTACAAGCTGTCCGAGGCGCGCCACGACGCGGAGATGTTCGGCGTGCTCGCGTGGCGCTTCGACACCGAGCGCGGCACCCACCGCTCGCGCGAGGTGGGCGGCGGCACCCTCACCTACCTCCAGCGCCGGGCGTGGCGCTTCCTGCGTCAGCTGGGCGCGGCCGTGCCGGAGCTCTACCCGCAGTTCGCGGTGGAGGTGCTGCGGCACTACGAGCCGGACACCACCTGGTCGTCGTGCTGGGTGGCGCACCACGTCTGGGCGCACAACAGCCGGAACTACTCCGCGTCGCGCTTCTCCATCCCTCCGCCCAACGACATGGTGAAGCAGCGCATGTATCCGGACGCGTGGAAGCGCTCGCCGGACGCGCTGATGCGCCTGTTGGACACGTGCCAGTCGGACCCCGCCGCGAAGTTCGCCATCCAGGGCCTGCGCAAGGACTTCCCGGAGGCGCTGCGCAAGGTGACGCCCGCGTGGCTGGGCCGGCTCGCGCGCCGTCCGCTGGGCAGCGCGCATGAGTTCCTGGTGGAGACGCTGCAGGGCTCGCCGGAGTTCCACCAGGGCAAGCTGCGCGCGGCCGGGCTGCACGAAGCGGTGCTGGAGCTGCTGTTCTCCCCCAGCGACAAGGCCCGCGCCTACGCCATCGAGTACGCGCGCGGACACGCGCAGGACATGGCCGCGGACCGGCTGGCGGACCTGGTGGAGCGCGGCGAGGACGACGTGAAGGCCTTCGCCGCCGCCACCCTGGAGAAGCGCCCGCCGCGCGAGCTGGGGCTGCCGCTGCTGGGCCGGCTGCTCGTCTCCAAGCCCACCGCGGCGTTCGCGGCGAAGGCGCTGGAGCAGTCCTTCGACCGGGCGGAGATCACCCAGGACTTCCTGCGCGAGCTGCTCTGGGGCCGCCAGGAGCAGCTCAACTGGGCGAAGAACTACGTCACCACGAAGTACGCGACGGGGGAGATGCCCGCCGCGTTCTGGAAGCTGACGCTGACGGAGGCGAAGCAGTCCTCGCGGCCGCGCATCGTGGAGGACACCGCGATGAAGGCGCTGTCCGCGTACAAGCCGGCGGACATCGGGCCGGAGTGGATATTGGACCTGGTGGCGCACCCGCGCCTGGGCCGTCAGGCGGCGCAGTGGCTCACCCGCGCGGACAGCCTGCCGGGCCTGGACGTGGAGCGGGTGAAGGCGCTGGTGTTCAGCGCGAAGCACCGCGAGACGGCGCTGGCGCTGCTGGGCAACCGCAAGCTCTTCACCGCGCGTCAGCTCACGGTGCCCTGGCTGCTGGCGCTGGCGCGGCGGGCGGACCCCACGCTGCACGACTTCGCGCACCGCTACCTGCTGGAGAACGTGGTGCCCGCGGACTTCAGCGACACGGGCGACGCGGACGCCGGCCTGGAGCGCCTGTTCGACCTGGCGCTGGGCGCGAAGCAGCCGCCCCCGGTGCGCGCGTTCGCGCAGACGTACCTGCGCTGCCACCACCCGGGCATCGGGCCGGAGCAGCCGGAGTCCAAGTCCTACGAGCTGCGGCCTCGCGCGCCGCGCAAGGCGTACACGGCGGAGCGCCTGTGGCCGGCCTTGATGGATCCGCGCGACGACGTGCGCCGCTTCGCGCTGACCCTCGCCCGTTCGGAGCTGCGGGCGTGGGGCTACCAGACGCGCGTGTACGAGCTGGCGGACTCGGACGCGAAGGAGATCCGCAACCTCGCGTATGACGCCCTGCTCAACGCGGGCGAGCCCGGGGCGGATGCGCGCCACACGCTGCAGCCGGAGGAGCTGGACGCGGGCAAGGTGTTCGCGCTCACGGAGTCCACCAAGCGCAGCACGCGCGAGGTGGCCGTGGAGCTCATCCGCCGGCACTACGCGCGGCTGGGCGGAGCGGAGCGGCTGGCCGGGCTGATGCAGAGCGCGGACCGCGAGGTGGGCCTGTTCGCGGTGCGGCTGCTCTGGGAGAAGCACCGGCCGCAGCACCTGCCGGAGGGCTGGAAGCCCGCGGGTGGGGGCAAGGACGTCCGCGAGGCGGGCGGCACCGCGCGCTTCAGCGACGTGGAGGCCCTGCGCACGTTCCTCCGGCGCATGATGTTCGGCCTGCCGCCCGGGCGCGCGAAGGAAGCGCGCGAGGGTGACGTGCAGCGCCGGCTGTCCGCGAGCGTGGCCAAGCGCCGCGTGGTGGAGCTGGTGCGCGACCTGGGCCTGGAAGACGAGAGCTTCGCCCGCGTGGTGGCGCCCGTGCTGGGCGAGTTCACCGGCTCCGTGGCGAAGGGCGAGTGGCAGAGCTGCCTGGCCTCGCTGGTGCAATTGCGTGCGGCACACCCGGGCGTGCAGCTCGGCGGCATCTAGGACAACGACACCATGGCCAACCTCTCCATCGGCAACATCGAGAAGGTCCGTGCGCTCGCCGCCAACGCGCGCCTGCTCATCGTGGGCGGCACGCGCGCCGCTCCCGACAGCCGCCTCACCGCGTACGAGCCCGGCACCAACAAGGTCCTGTGGACGTCCCCGCTGCCGTCCCACGTGCTGGGGCTGGCGCTGGCGGGCGAGCAGTTCGCCGCGGCGGGCGCGGACGGCACCGTGCGCTTCGGGTCGCTCACCGACGGCGCGGTGAAGTTCCAGCTCCACGGCGCGCACCCCGGTGGGTGCACGGCGGTGGCGGCCAGCCCGGACGGCAAGGTGCTCTACACGGCCGGCGTGGACGGCTTCGTGCGCGCCTGGGACTGGGACAGCACCCAGAAGCTGAAGGAGTGGAGCGCGTCCTCGCTGCCCCTGCGCGCGGTGGCGGTGGACCCCACGAACACGTACGTCGGCTGCGCGGGCGATGACGGCGTGGTGCGGTCGTTCACGGTGGCAACGGGCGCGCGCCGGGACATGCCGGGCCACGAGGGCGCGGTGCGGGCGCTGGCCTTCACGCCGCGCGACGGGCGGCTCGTCTCCGCGGGCGACGATGGGAAGCTGCGCATCTGGTACCTGGTCGGCGCGGTGGAGTCCGAGGTCCGCGGCGACAAGGACAGCGGCCACGCGGGCTCGGTGCTGGGGCTGGTGTTCCCGCCCACGCCGCAGGCGGAGGCCGGCGAGGAGCCCGCGGAGCGCATCGCGTCGGTGGGCAACGACGGCAAGCTGAAGGTCTGGCGGCTGGACGAGCGCCGCAAGCCGCGCACCTTCGACCTGGGCGTCAAGGCCACGCACGCGGTGGCCTTCGGGCCGCCGGCGAACCCCCGCCAGGCGAAGCAGCTCCTGGGCTTCCTCTTCGTGGGCGGCGAGGACCGCAAGGTCACGCGCGTCACGCTGGGCGTGGACGGCAAGCCCACGGACGAGACGCAGACGTACGCGCACGGCTTCGACGTGCTCAGCGAGTCGCTGAAGGCCGCCCTCCCCCGCCGCGAGGCCGCGGTGAAGGAGGCGGTGGCGCTCCAGGAGCCCGAGGCGCTGGAGTTCGTGCTGGGCGTGCTGTCCTCGGACAAGGACGCCCAGGCCCGCCGGCTGGCGGCCACGGAGCTGGGCACGCACGGCCGCACCGCCGCGCGGGCGAAGCTGCGGGAGCGGCTCAACGACGACGACAAGACGGTGCGCGCCGCCGCGCTCAATGCCCTGGAGAAGCTGGAGACGGAGTCGCCGCTCGCGGCGTTCCGCGCGGCGCTGGACTCGCGCTTCGTGGACATGCGCGTGCAGGGCCTGCGCCGTCTGGCGAAGCTGGGGAGCGCGTCGCCGCTGGTGCCGGGGCTCATCGCCGGGAAGCTGCCGGACGCGCAGAACGACGTGGGCACGGCCGCGCTGGACGCGCTCACCGCGGTGTCCCCCAAGGGCAGCACAGAGCCGCTGAAGCTCGCGTTCGAGCGTGGTCCCGCGCCCCTCAAGGTGGAGGTGCTGCTGCGCGCATCGGGGGCGGGTCTGCTGGCCGACCCGCGCCTGCAGCCGCTGGTGGCGCGCGCGCTGGACGACGCGGACCGCGACGTGCGCCGCGTGGCCTTCGCCGTGCGCGTGCTGGAGCGCCGCGCGCTGGCCGCCACGCTGGAGGCGAAGGACGAGGAGTTCGCTCGCACGGTGCGGGAAGTGACCCGCATGCTGACCCTCCAGGCCAAGCGCGCGTCCGGAGACGCGGAGGCGAAGTCCGCCACCGACGCGGAGCTGGCCGCCTCGCGCGAACAGCTCTTCGGAAAGGCCTCCGCTGGCTCGGCGCTGACGGAGGCCGACCTGGAGCCGCTGCTGGCCGCCATGGCGTGCCGCATGCCGGACACCGCGGTGCGCGGGGCCCGCGTGCTGGCGCAGCTGGGGGATGGACGCGCGCTGGGCGCGCTGCTCCAGCTGTCGCGCGAGGACGACGCCCCCATCCGCCGCGAGACGGCCAGCGCGCTCCAGGCGCTGCAGGATCCGCGCGCCCGCGAGCGGCTGGTGTGGATGCTGGACGACGCGGACGGGGACGTGCGCGCGGCGGCGCTGTCCGCCGTGGTGGCGCTGGACTCGGACACGCCCATGTCCGCGGCGGAGGCCGCGCTGCGCTCCAGCCACGAGGACGTGCGCGTGCGCGGCCTGGACCGGCTGGTGAAGCTGGGCGCGAAGGCGGAGGGCGCGGAGGGCCTGCTGGGCGACGCGCTGGAGGACGAGTCCGCCAAGGTGCGCGGCGAGGCCTTCCGCACGCTGTGGGCCTGGAACGACCAGGAGCCGGTGAAGGCGCTGGACCGGGCGCTGGCGGGCCGCTTCCCGGACCTGCGCACCCGCGCGGTGGAGGTGCTCGCCCAGCGCGGCACGGATGACTGGGCGATGGAGCGCCTGAAGAAGTCCGTGGAGGACCGCGACGTCAACGTCGCCACCGCCGCGTACGAGGCGTGGGTGAAGCTCGCGGGCAAGGAGCAGCCGGAGCCGCACCTGGCCGCGCTCAACGCCACGCACCCCGCGCTGCGCGAGAAGGCCGCGAAGGGCGCCGTGCACGCCCCGGCGGAGCCCCTGCGCTCCGCGCTCCTCAAGCGCGTGCAGGACGAGCACCTGGAGGTGGCCGTCGCGGCGCTGGAGGCGCTCGACAAGCTCATCCCGGCGGAGAACGGGCCGCTGCTCGCGGGCATCGCGGCGGCGACGCTGCCGGTGCGCGTGCGGGCCGCGGAGCTGCTCGCCCCGCGCGGCGCGGAGGACATCATCGAGCCCCTGCGCGGGCTCATCACGGACAAGGACCTGGAGCGGATGTACCCGCCCGGCTTCCTCGTCCCCCTGCGCATCCGCGCGGCGCGCGCGCTGGCCACGCTGGGCTCGCGGCGCCTCCTGGGCTTCTACGCCACCACGCTGCTGCCCCACGAGCTGCCGGAGCTCCAGGAGCAGGGCGCGCGCGGCCTCGCCACCGCGAGCCGCCGGGGCGACGAGGGCGCGCTGCTGGACGCGCTGGGCCATGCGCTGGTCGCGGCGCGGTCGTGGGCCGCGGACGGCCTGGCGCGCCTGGGCGACGTGCGCGCGCTGCCGGTGCTCACGGGCAACCTGCGCCATGAGCACCTCCCCATCCGCCTGGGCGCCATCCTCGCCTTCGCGGCGCTGGGACCCGAAGGGGACGGCGGCCTGCTGCACGGCCTGGAGGACTCCGCGCGCGAGGTCCAGGAGATGGTGTTCGCCATCGTGCTCGCGCGGGACCTGCGCGCCAGCCGCGAGGGGGGGCCGCCGGACCTGCTGACGAGCGCGCTGTCCAGCGGCCGTCCGGAGGTGCGCTACGCCGCGGCGCGCACGCTGGAGCTGCGCACGGAGCCGGAGGCGTACCGCGCGCACCTGGTGGAGGTGCTGCTGCCGCCGCGCCCGGAGAAGGCCGGCGACATGAAGGACTGGCCCGCGGAGGACGACCGGGCGAAGCGCATGGTCGGGCTCGCGGAGGCGCTCTCCAGCGGACAGCCGGAGCAGCGCTACGCGGCGGCCCAGGTGCTGCTGCTTCGCAACAAGCCCCTGGACTACTTCCGCGAGGCGCAGAAGGTCGCGCGCCCCCGCACGCTGCAAGCGCCCTGGAAGCCCGAGACGGCCGAAGGCGCCGCGCACGTGATGCAGCCGTCCACCCCGGAGAAGCAGGGCACGGCGTCCGCCACGGGCAAGAGCTGGCTGCGCCGCCTCTTCTCCGCGGTGAAGCCTTCGGAAGGAACCGCCGAGGGCACGGCGACGCAGGAGGCGGCGACGCGGGCGGAGCGGCAGCACCTGCGCCGGCTGGCGTTCGGCGCCTACGTGGGCCTGCTGCGGCAGGTGTCCGCGGGCGACGAGGAAGGCCACCGCGTCCGCCGCGACGCCGTGGACCGCGTGGTGAAGCTCACCCAGGAAGGCTACGCGGGCACGTCCGCCGCGGTGGCCGCCCTCCTGCGTGCGCTGGAGGATCCGCACCAGCTGGTGCGCAGGGCCGCGCTCACGGGCCTCAAGGAGCTGTACCCCGCCGGCAGCGACGAGCCGCTGGCGCTGGCCCTGGCCTCGCTGGCGCAGGACGTGGCGCGCGCGGCGCTGGAGGAGCTGGCGGAGCGGGGCGACGCGGCCCGTCCGCGCTTGACCGCGGCGCTCAACTCGCCGCTGCCGGAGGTGCGCAAGTCCGCCTTCGAGCTGCTGGAGAAGCTGAGCCCGCCGGGCAGCCTGGAGCCGCTGCTGGCCGCGCTGGGCAGCGAGCACGCGGACCTGCGCGTGGGGGTCATCGAGCGGCTGGCGGGCGCCAACGACTCGCGCGTCACCGAGGCCCTGGGCCGCGCGATGGGCAGCGAGCACGAGGACCTGCGGCTGCGCGCCGCGGAGCTGCTCGCGTTCCGCGGCGATGACCGGGCGGTGGAGGTGCTGGGCACCTTCCTGCGCTCGGAGACGGTGGCCGTGGCGCGCCGGGCGCAGGAGGCCCTGGCGCGGCTGGGGACGTCCGCCGCCGTGGCCGCGCTCGCCCAGCGCCTGACGGTGGCGACGGAGATTCCCGAGCGCACGAAGCTGGTGGCCGCGCTGGGCCGCACCCGCCGCGCGGACGCGCTGGACGTGCTCGCGCGCCAGAGCGTGGAGGACGAAGCCCCCAGCGTGCGCCTCGCCTGCGTGACGGCCGCGATGCAGCTCACCTGGCCGCCGGAGCAGGAGAAGCTCAAGGAGCGCGAGCGCGAGCTGAAGAAGCGCGACGCGGCGCTCGCGGTGCGCTTCCTGCGCGTGGCGGTGCGGAGCCAGGACCCCGAGGTCCGCAAGGCCGCCGCCGCGGAGCTGGAGCACGGCAAGAACGAAGGCCAGGACGCGCTGCTCGTGCAGCTCTTCACCGACCGCGACGTCACCGTGCGCGCGGAGGCGGTGGAGCGCTACTCGAAGCGCGTGGTGGAGCAGGGCGCGGCCGTGGAGCCGCTGGAGGAGATCCTCCGCGCCGGGGCCCGTGAGCTGATGCTGCCCGCGGCGGAAGGCGTCGCGCACCGGCGCGGCGTCAGCGCCCTGCGGCCCCTGCTGCTGTACGCGCGCGCCGGTGAGCCGCACGAGCGCGGCCGGGCCCTGCTCGCGCTGGGCACCCTGGGTGACGTGCGCGCGCTCTCCGAGCTGGAGACGGTGGCGAACGGCGGCACCCCGGACGCTCCCGCGGAAGAGGACATGGTGCAGGCCGCCATCGAGGCGCTGGGCCGGCTCGCCCACCGGATGCCCGAGGGTGAAGAGCGCCGCCGCGTCGAGGAGAAGGTGGAAGCCACCGCCGTCGAGGGCAACCACTTCCGGCGCCAGCAGGCCGCCGTGCGCGGCCTGCGCGCCCTGGGCGGAGAGCGCGCCCGGGTGAAGCTGGAGGCGCTGCTCGCCGACATCGAGACGGACGACGACGTGCGCCGCACGGTGGCGGAGGAGCTGGGCAAGTTCGGGGACCCGGCCGCCGAGGCCGCGCTGGCCGCCGCGCTGAACGATGAGGACGACGACCTGCGCGAGGTCGCGCGCAAGGCGCTGGACGTGCTCTTCCCGAAGGAGCGCACGCGGGTGGAGTTCCTGGCGGTGCAGAGCGAGCACGAGGACATCTCCGAGCCCGCCGCCACCTACCTCGCCAGCGAAGGCGACCCGGCGCTGCTCGTGCCCCGGCTGGCCACGCTGGAGAACGCGGAGCTGCGGCTCCGGCTGCGGCGGGGTCTGGCCCGGAGGGGCGCGCTGCCCCTGCCGGAGGTCATCGCCCTGTTCGGCCACGACAAGCCGGAGGCCCGCGAGGAGGCCGCGCGGCTCGTGGGCACCTGGACGGGTGATGCGCGGGACGCGGGCGCCGTGGACACCACGGGCCTCGTTCGCGCGGTCGTGGCCGCGGAGCGGCGCACCGCCACCGCCTGGGCCACCACGCCGCCGCCGAAGCGCGAGCCGCTGGCCGCCGCGTGGGAGCGGCTGCTCTGGGCGGGCTCGCGGCTGGGCGCGAAGGAGCTGGTGGCGACGTCCTCGGAGCTGCTCCGCCAGGGCGAAGCCCACGCCCCCGCGGCCGTGCGCCAGGAGGCGGCGCGGGTGCTGGGACGGATGAAGGCGACGGGCGAGGCCCCGGCGCTGCGCACCGCGCTCGGGGACCCGGACGCCGCCGTGCGCTCCGCCGCCGCGGCGGTGCTGGCCGCGCTGGTGCCCGGTCAGGCCTCCGCGTGGGCGCTGGAGGTGAAGCCCTTCGACCCGGTGGCGCTGGGGCCCACGGGCGCGCAGGTGGCGCCGGGCGCCCTGACGGCCAGCGAGGCCCGCAGGCTCGCGGTGCCCGCGCTGCTCGCGAAGAAGGACCTGGAGCCGCTCAAGCCCGTGGCCGCCGACGCGAAGCCGGAGATTCGCCAGGACGCGTGGGCCGCGCTGGGACGGCTGGGCGGTGACGAGGCCGCGGCGCTGCTGAAGACGGCGGCCTTCGACAAGTCGCAATCGGTGGAGCTGCGCAAGGCGGCCTACCGCGCCCACAAACGTGCACGCCGGGCCGCTGAGCGCGCCCGGAAGGAAGGTCAACAGTGAGCACCGCAACCGCACGTCATCCCGTCGCGCTGAGCTACACGGCGCAGAGCGACGTGGTCGTCACGCCGGACGCCTCGCGCGTGCAGCTGGCCCTGGAGGGGTCGCGCGGCACCGTGGGCGTCAGCGGACAGGTGAAGGACCCCACCCTCTTCCGCGACGCGCTGGCCGCCGCCTTCGCCGTGCTGTCCAGCGACCTGCGCTACCGGGGCCGCGACCGCACCGCGTACCTCGCGTACCTGATGAAGCAGGGCAAGCGCGCCAGCGCCCAAATCTGGGAGGCCCAGAAGGCCTTCCTCGACAGCGCGCTGGAGGGCGAGGAGAAGAAGGACGCGGTGCTGGACCCCGTGCTCACGGTGGATCCGGACCAGGTGTCCCTGGAGGTCTTCTCCCGAGACGAGAGCGCCTACGCGCGCCTGGCCTTCGACAACAGCCTCTTCGACAAGCGCGAGGCCGCGCACGGCTCCACCTTCCTGGACGTCCCGCCGGAGCTGCCCGCCCGGCTGGACCGCCTGCGCGCCTACGCCCCGGTGACGCTGGAGGCCCACGTCGCCCCGTCCGCGAAGGCGGCCGCCGCGGAGCCCCGCGCGCCGCGCACGGTGGAGGTGCCCCACGCGTGGCTGCGCGGCTTCCTCCAGGTGCAGTCGGCGGCGACGCTGCCGGCGACGACCTGCTCCATCGCGCCCATCGACCTCTACAACCTGCTCTTCGCGCTGCGCACGCGCCGTTCGAAGAAGGCGCCCCGCGCGCTGCGCTTCGAGCTGGTCCCCGGCGCCCCGCCCCGGCTGGTGCTGGAGCCCTGGGAGCAGGTGCTGGAGTGCCACGGCGGCGCGTACACCGGCAGCGCGCCGGCGGTGGTGCGCACCTTCGGGCGTCAGCGCCTCGCCGCGCTCGCGCGCCTGCTGCCCCACGCGAAGAGCGTGCACGTGCAGTTGCTGGGGCCGGGCCTGCCGGTGTTCTGGGTCATCGACCTGGGCCACGCCACGCTGACGCTGGGACTCACGGGCTGGACGGAGAGCGGCTGGTCCAGCGCCGCCGCCTTCGACTCGCTGATGCCGCGCGACGTGCCGGAGGGCCTGGCGGAGGCGCTGCGACTGCGCCTGCGCAAGGACGGCCCGCTCGGGTTCGACGTGCTGGCGAAGGACGCCGGGGCGCCGAAGGACCAGGTGCGGGCCGCGCTCCAGCTGGAGTGCCTGCGGGGCCGCGTCCTCTTCGACGTGGCGCGCGGCACCTACCGCCCGCGCGAGCTGATGCCCACCCCGGTGGACGAGGCCGCGCTGCGCTACGGCAACGAGCGTGAGGCGCGCGCCCACCGCCTGCTGGGCGACGGCGGCCCGGGCGCGGGCGAAGTGAAGCTCACCCAGGTGCACGACCTGGTGGGCGAGGGCATGCGCATCCAGGGCGAGGTGGTGGACCGCGAGGCGGTGCGCAGCTTCTTCCCCAGCTTCACGCTGGACCTGGAGGGCCGCGTGAAGGACGCGGGCTGCGGCTGCCCGCACTTCCGCCGCTCCGGGCTGCGCGAAGGCCCCTGCGAGCACATGCTCGCGCTGCGCCTGGTGTACGCGCGCCGCCGCGCGGAGGAGGAGGCGCTGCGGCAGACGCCGGAGGGCCGCAAGCTCATCCGCGCGGAGACGCGGGCGTACGTGCGCCGCGACCCGGCGACGGGGCTGGAGCAGGTGTACCGCGTCTCGCTGGACGGCAAGGTGGTGGCCCTCACGTGGGGCCCGCGCCTGGGCGATTCGCGCCACCAGCGCCTGTGGTTCGACTCGGACACGGAAGCCCGGACGGCGTACTTCAGCCGTTTGGAGAAATTGACCGCGGACGGCTACATCGACGCGGCCTCGACTCTGGTGTAAACCCTCTAACAACGGCCCGGCCGCCGACGGGGCGGCTGGAAGGATGGGTGCGACGGACGAAACACGAATTGCGAGTGGTCGAGAGAGGTCTGGACCGCATCAGCCTCAGCGCCTCGAGCGCGGGAGCGGCGTTGCGCCGCTCTGGTTGGAATGCTGGACACTCTCCGCAAGGTAGCCTGTTCTTGGCTCTCTCCCTCCCGAGCACTACCGTCGGGGCGGGAAGCGGAACCAACGACGCAACCGCCGTTTTCCCACCCCGACGGTAGTGCTCGGGAGGGGAGAGCCGGTGAGGCTACCGTGCCCCAGGTGAGCTGGTGGTGCCTTCCTGGCCTCCCTCGACCGCTCGATTCCGTCCGTCGCCCCTCCTGAGCCGCCGCGCCCGTCGAAGGTGCCTCGATGACCGCCAAGCTGGAGTCGTTCGTCCCCGCCGCCCCGCCGCAGGCAGCGCCCGAAGTCGCGCCCGCCGCCGCCCCCAACACCGCGTCGAAGCGAGAGGCCCGCAAGGCCGCGCACGACGTCCTGCTCACGCGCTGGAAGGCCATCACCGACGCTGGCGGCACCGAGGAGTGGGTGCGCGCGCAGCTCGTGGCGAAGGGCGCGCTCGCGGACGAGGTCGACTTCTCCTCGCTGAAGGAGAAGGAGAAGACGGCCTGGAAGGAGAAGAAGAAGGCGGAGGCCGTGGAGCGCCGCGCGCTGGAGCGCCAGGCCCACGAGGCGTGGAAGGCCACGCACGTGAACCACCTGGGCGTGGGCATCCACTGGCGCGAGGACGCCGGCCCGGACAAGTTCGACCTGGAGCACCGCGAGGAGCGCGCGCGCCAGAACGGCCTGCCGACCCTGAACACGGCGGAGGAGCTGGCGAAGGCGCTGGGCCTGAGCGTGTCCAAGCTGCGCGGCTTCGCGTTCCACCGCGACGTGGACACGGGCTCCAACTACGTGAGCTGGCGCATCCCCAAGCGCACGGGCGGCGAGCGCACCATCACCTCGCCCAAGCCGGAGCTGAAGGAAGCGCAGCGCTGGGTGCTCTCCAACGTCGTGGAGCGGCTGCCGGTGCACGGCGCGGCGCACGGCTTCGTGGCGGGGCGCTCCATCCTCACCAACGCGCTGGCGCACCAGGGCGCGGACGTGGTGGTGAAGGTGGACCTGAAGGACTTCTTCCCCACCGTGACGTGGCGACGCGTGAAGGGCCTGCTGCGCAAGGGCGGCCTGCCGGAGGGCACGTCCACGCTGCTGGCGCTGATGTCCACCGAGGCGCCGCGCGAGCTGCTCTCCTTCCGGGGCAAGACGCTGCACGTGGCGAAGGGCCCCCGAGCGCTGCCGCAGGGCGCGCCCACCTCCCCGGGCATCACCAACGCGCTGTGCCTGCGGATGGACAAGCGGCTGTCGGCGCTGTCGCGCAAGCTGGGCTTCACGTACACGCGCTACGCGGACGACCTGACGTTCTCCTGGACGAAGGCGAAGGCGCCCAAGGCGCGCCGGGCCCAGGGCGCTCCGGTGGCGGTGCTGCTCGCGCGGGTGAAGGACGTGGTGGAGGCGGAGGGCTTCACGGTGCACCCGGACAAGACGCGCGTGGCCCGCAAGGGCAGCCGTCAGCGCGTGACGGGGCTCGTGGTGAATGAGGCGAAGGAAGGCACGCCCGCCGCGCGAGTCCCCCGCGACGTGGTGCGCCGCCTGCGCGCGGCCATCCACAACCGGCAGAAGGGCAAGCCGGGCCGCGAGGGTGAGTCGCTGGAGCAGCTCAAGGGCATGGCGGCATTCCTCCACATGACGGACCCCGTGAAGGGCCGCATGTATCTGGACCAGCTCGCGAAGCTCGAAGACGCGACACCCGCTCCGAGTTAGCGCGAGGCTCCGGGCCAGGACCCACGGGTCGGCCTACTCCGTTCACGAAGCGCGAAGCCGCGCCCCCCGTCTGGGTGCGGCGCGCGAGCCTCCGAGCCCGCGGCCCAAGGACCGACCCTCCAAGAAGTCGCAGGCCACGCCACATCCCCCCGGGAGCGTGCGCCGGGTCCCTCCGGTGAGCTTCAGCGCGCCCCCGTCTTCGTCCGCCGTGAAGGCTTCTTCGCCGGAGCCTTCTTCTCCGCCGCCGGCACCTCCACCACCGGCTGCGCGACAGGCACGGGCTTCAGCGCCGCGTCCGCGAACTCCCTCAGCCTGCGCGGATACTCCTCCGGCGCCGTCGCGGCGAAGTTCCCGTGGGACGCCCCCGGGATGCGCCACGTCTGGGCCGCTGGCGCGACGTGCGCGAACAACTCATCCAGCAGCGGCTGCCCGGACTCCTCCGTCCCCGCGACGATGAACAGGGGCCGGGGTTGGATCCGATCCACCGCGTCAATCGTGCGCACCTCCTCCAGCGCGATGCCCCTCCGCCAGAAGGGCACCAGCGCCCCCGTCTGCGTCACCACGCCGAAGCGCCGGAAGTCATACGCCGCCGCCAGCCACAGCGTGTTGAACGGCGACAGCAGCACCACCGCCGCCACCTTCGGATCCTTCGCCGCCACCTCCGCCACCGCCGCCGAGCCAATGGAGAACCCCAGCGCCCCCACCCGCGCGGGGTCCACCTCCGGCTGGGTCCGCACGAACTCCAGCGCCGCGCGCACATCCCGGCGCTCCAGGTCACCCCAGGTGGACGTCTCGCCCCCGCTCTGCCCATGCGCGCGCAGGTCGAACAGCAGCACGCCATACCCCGCGTCGCGCAGCGCCCGCGCCTCCGGCAGCAGGTCCATGCGCGTCTGCGACAGCCCATGCGCCAGTACCCACGCCGCCTTGTTCCGCGACGGCACGTACCAGCCACGCAGCTCCACCCCGTCCTCCGTGCGCAGCGTCACCTCGCGCGCGGAGGCGAGGTCCGCCGGCAGCACCGCCGCCGGCCTCGGGTAGTGGAAGTACTGCTCCGAGCGCCACGCCGCGCGGCCCGCCAGCCCCAACGCCACCAGCACGCACGGCAACACCAACGCCCCCAACACCCGCCCCCACCGAATCCGCCTCAGCACACCGGCCATGTCCGACCCTCTCCGACAGAAAGCCACCTGCCCCGGAGGCGGAAGCCACCGGCCCAGGCTTGTGTTGGCACCTTTCAGCCCCTTACACCCTATAGGCACCAACAGGTTCCTGGTTTACAGTTTAGACATACTTTGTCAGCAGCGGCGGAAATACCGTCCAGGTGAGCAGGCATGAAGACGTCGAAGACCGTCTATGACGCGGTGGTGGTGGGCTCGGGTGCCTGCGGCGGTTGGGCGGCCAAGCAACTCACGGAAGCGGGCCTGCGGGTGCTGGTGCTCGAGGCGGGCCGGAGCGCGCGGGCGGACCAGGCGCTGCACGTGATGCACCGCGTGAAGCAGAAGCTGTTGGGCTACCGCATCGAGTCGGACGCGGGTCGCACGGCGCGTCAGTCCGTGCAGTCGACGAGCTTCGCGTGGCCCTTCCATCCGCACGCCTTCGTGGATGACGTGGACAATCCCTACACCACGCCGGACGACGCGCCGTTCGCGTGGATCCGCGCGCGGCAGGTGGGCGGCCGGACCAGCGTGAAGAGCCACGGCCGCCAGTTCTACCGGCTGTCCGACTTCAACTTCCACGCGGGCAGCCTGGATGGGCTCAGCCCGGACTGGCCGCTGTCGCTGGCGGAGCTGGCGCCGTCCTACGAAATCGTCGAGCGGTGGATGGGATTGCGCGGCAACTCGGATGGCGTGGACACGCTGCCGGACTCCGTCTTCTCCGGCCCCGCGCCGCTGTCGCCCGGAGAGGTCCGCCTGCGCGAGAAGGTGAAGGCCCGCTGGCCCCAGCGCCACGTCGTCGCCCGGCGGACCGCGAACGCGCCGGTGACGCTGCCCGCGGCGCAGAAGACGGGCCGGCTGACGCTGCGCTCGCACGCCATCGCCAGCCACGTCCTCCACGACCCGAACACGGGCCGGGTGACGGGCGTGTCCTTCATCGACGCGAACACCGGCACCTCCGAGCAGGTCCACGCGAAGGTGGTGGTCGTGTCCGCGGGCACCATTGAATCCACGCGGTTGCTGTTGCACTCGCGAAACCGGGCGTTCCCGGACGGGCTGGCGAACAGCTCCGGGCTGGTGGGCCGGCACCTGATGGACCACATGTATCTGCAGGGCATCGAGGCGCGCATGGGCCTGCCCTCGCACCTGCAGCAGAAGGAGCACGGCTGGGCGTACATCCCCCAGTTCCGCAACGTCACCGAGCGAGACCCATCCTTCGCGCGCGGCTACGGCGTGCAGGTGTTCACGTTCGATGACCAGATGCACCTGGTGCCCTTCGGGGAGATGCTCCCGCGTCCGGAGAACCGCGTCACGCTGAGCGCCACGGTGAAGGACCGCTGGGGCATCCCCGCGGCGCACATCGAGTGCCGTCACTCCGACAACGAGCTGAAGATGACGGAGGACGCGGCCACCTCGTGCCAGGAGATGCTGGAGGAGGCCGGCTGCACGGTGGAGAAGATCAACAAGACGCTCTCCACGCCGGGCATGGCCATCCACGAGGTGGGCACCGCGCGCATGGGCAGGGACCCCAAGACGTCCGTGCTCAACCCCTACAACCAGAGCTGGGACGTGCCCAACCTCTACGTCATGGACGGCTCCTGCTTCCCGTCACAGGGCCCCCAGAACCCCACCCTGACCATGATGGCCCTCACCGTGCGGGCCTGCGCGCACCTGGTGGGCGAGCTCCGGGCCGGCCGCATCTGACCGTGCGCGGACCGGGTGGCGACGGACGCTCGCGGCGTCTGTCACCACCGTCCCGCGTCGGCATGCCCCCCTGAATCCCTGAAAGGAACAGGAGCGGCCAGGCCCCGAAGCCGCTTGCGCGGACGGCGTGGATTCATTACCTACCCGTCAGTAACTAACCCCGTCCGCCCATGTCCCGTCCCCAGCGAGTCCTCGACCCGGAGATTGATGAGGCCGCCCGCGCCGTGTTCCTGGCGCAGGGCCCGTCGGCGCCGTTGCAGGACATCGCGAAGCGGCTGGGCATCTCCCAGGCGGCGCTGCTGCACCGGGTGGGCACGAAGGAGGCGCTGATGTTGCGAGCGCTCCGGCCCATGCCCCCCACCGCGCTGGCGCTGCTGGAGCCGGGCCCGCGCCCGGACACCTCCGTGGAGGACCAGCTCCTGGAGGCGCTGCTGCACCACCGGGACTTCCTGCGCCAGCTGGTGCCGTGGCTGTTCGTGCTCCACTACTCGGAGCTGGGCGGAGCGCGGGCCCTCCGGGCGAAGACGCCACCGCCCGTGGCGCTGCGCGAGGGACTGACCGTGTGGCTTACCCGGGCGAAGCGCTCCAGACGGGTGGAGCTGGCCGCGCCGAAGGTCGTGGCCGAGGCCCTCTGCGGCGCGCTGGAGGCCCGCTGCTTCAACGCCCACGTGGGCGGCGCCACCTATGCCCCCGGCGAGGACGCGGCCGTCCTGCGCCAGCTCATCCGCGCGCTCATCGTCCCGAGCGAACCCCCGGCCCGCGCCCGGAAGCAGCCGAAGCCAAGGACCGCCCGATGACGACCGCCACGCCCAAGCCGTTCCGCTCCACGGAGGGCGCCCGGTTGATCCTCCTGCTGGGCGCGCTCATCGCGTTCGGGCCGCTGTCCATCGACATGTACCTGCCGGCGTTCCCATCCATCGGCGAGTCGCTGCGCGCGAGCGCGGGCGAGGTGGAGCGCACGCTGGCGACGTTCTTCGCGGGGCTCGCGGTGGGGCAGCTCTTCGCGGGCCCGGTGAGCGACCGGTTCGGCCGCACGAAGCCGCTCTACGTGGGCCTGCTGCTGTACGTGCTGGGGTCGCTGGGCTGCGCGCTCGCTCCCTCCGCGGGGGTGCTGGCGGGGTGCCGGTTCGTGCAGGCGCTGGGCGGCTCGGTGGGGATGGTGACGTCCAGGGCCGTCGTGAGGGACCTGCACTCAGGGGCGGCGGCGGCGCGGATGATGTCGCGGCTGGTGTTGGTGATGGGGCTCGCGCCCATCCTGGCGCCGCTGCTGGGCGGCTGGGTGCTGCGCGTGGCCGGGTGGCGCGCCATCTTCGGAAGCCACGCGGTCATCGGCGTCCTCGCGCTGGGGGCGGTGTTCGCCATCCTCCCGGAGACGGCGCCAGCGGGGCGCGGAAGGTCCCAGCCGTTCCAGGCCATGGCGCGCATCGCGCGGGCCCCGGACTTCATGGGCAACGCCCTGGCGGCGGCGCTCGCGCAGGCGGGGATGTTCGCGTACATCAGCGGCTCTCCCTTCGTCTACATCACGCTGCACGGCGTGAAGCCGGAGCACTTCGGGTGGTTCTTCGGAGCGAACGCGGCGGGGCTGGTGGCCGTGTCGCAGCTCAACCACTGGCTGCTGTCGCGCTCCTCCCCGGAGCGGGTGCTGAAGCAGGCGGTGCGCACCGCCGCGCTCGCGGGGCTCGCGCTGGTGGCCGTGGCGGCGACGGGCTTCGGTGGTCTGTGGAGCATCGCGCTGTCGCTGTTCGTGTTCGTCTCCAGCCTGGGGGCCATCACGCCCAACGCGACGGCGCTGGCGATGGAGCACCACGCGAAGCAGGCGGGCATCGCGTCGGCGGTGCTGGGCGCGCTCCAGTTCCTGCTGGCGGCGGGGGCCTCCGCGGCGGTGAGCGCGAGCCACGATGGCACCGCGCGGCCCATGGCCGCGGGCGTGGCCATCGCCGCGCTCCTCTCCCTCGCGGCGCTCGGACTGGCGAGGCGCGCCTCCCCACCCGGAGCGGACACCGCCGCGACGACCTGAGAGGGAGCGCGCTCCCGAATCACCCGGGGAGGCGCGCGGGCTGACGGCGAAGCCACACGCCCAGCCCCCCCGCCAGCGCCAGCGCCACGGGCCACAGCCAATCCCCCCACGCCTCCGCGAGCGAATGCAGCCGCTCCGCCTCCGGCACGCGCATCACCGTGCCTGCGCGCTGGTTGTCCTCCAGCGCGGAGGTCCACGCGCCCGCCGGGTCGATGAACGCGGAGATGCCGGAGTTCGTCACCCGCACCTGCGCGGTGCGCGTCTCGATGCTGCGGAAGGCCGCGTGCATCAGGTGCAGCCGGGGCGCGGGCGTGCCGGAGAACCACGAGTCGTTCGACAACGTGAGGATCAGCTCCGCGCCCTGGCGCACCTCCGCCGCGACGTAGTTGGGGAAGAGGGCCTCGTAGCAGATGAGCGGCGCGACCCGGAGCACCCGGCCACCGTTCAACCGGAAGTCCACCAGGCGAGGCCCGGGGCCGCGCTTCCACCGGCCGGTCCACGGCATCCACGCGCGCAGCGCGGGCGTGTCCATGGCATCCGGCACCCACTCCGTGAGCGGGAACAGCATCGTCTTGCGATACGCGGATCGCGCCAGCTCCCCCGTCGCGGAGGGCCCCAGGAACATGGCGGCGTTGAACTCGCGCTCGCCGTCCAGGTCGTACGTTCCGAACACCAGCGGCACGCCCCGCTCCGCCACCCAGGCGCGGATCTCCTCGTCCAGCGCTCCGCCGTCCTCGCTCTTCGGCGTGCCGAACGTCGTCGGATACACCGTCTCCGGCCACACCAGCAGGTCCAGCGGCGCCGAGCGCAGCAGCGCGTCCGACATCGCGTAGTGCGTATCCAGGATGTCGCGCACCACTTCGTAGGTGCCCTGCTCCGCCGCCCGCTTCTCGATGTTCGTGATGTTCGCCTGCACCGCGCCCACCACCAGCGCCGGCGCCTCACGCACCGCCGCGCGCACCTGCCCCAGCCGCACGTGTCCGTAGCCGAAGCCCACCAGCGCCAGCAGGGCCGCCACGACGCCCGGCACGCGCCAAGAGCCCCGCCGCGCCACCAGCCCCTGCCCCAGCGCGACGACGCACTCGTTGAGGAGCAGCAGGCCCAGCGTGAGGCCAGGGGCGCCCGCCAGGTCCGCGCCCTGGCGCAGCGTCTCCGACGCGTAGAGACCGTGGCCCAGCGTCTCCGCGAACAGCTTGGGCGTGAAGCCCTCCGTGCCCACGTACACGAGCGCGGTCAGCACGGGCGGCACCCACGCGAGCCGCGGCCCGTCTCCCACCTTCCGCCGCGCGTAGGCCCGCACCCACGCGGCGGTGAGGAACTGGAGCTCCAGCACGGGCGCGATGAGGAGGAACACGGCCCAGCACAGCCACACCGGCGCGCGCGCGTACGCGGCGATGGCGCCCGGGAACCAGCCGAACACCGCCGCGGTGAACGTCACCGACAACAGCGCGCCCAGGGCCAGCGCGCCGCGAGCGGAGCGGGCCCGGTCCACCGCCGCGAGCCATGGCGCCATGGCCACCGCGCCCAGCCACACGAAACCCGGTTGCAGTTGCCCGAACGCGGCGAACAACCCGGTGGTCGCCGCGACGCCCAGGAGCGCCCCGGCCCACCCCTTCGCCAGGGTCACGGCGCGTCCTCGTCCTCGACAGGAAGCTCCAGCATCCGGTGGGGCATGCCAGGGGGCGCCAGCGCTTCGGGCACCACGCGGTTCTCGGGGATGGGGATGGGCTGCCCGTTGGCGTCCCTGGGCGTGAAGTCCGGGTGGAACATCAGGATGGCGGCCAGGGGCTGGCCGTTGTCCGTCGCCTGGTAGTGACGCATGTAGCCGGGAGGCAGCTCGAAGTCGTCGGGCACGACCAGCCCGACCTTCAGCGGCTTGGTGCCGCGCTGGTACAGCGCCGTCCCGCTCTTGCCTTCCGGCGGAGGTGGATCATCGACGGGCATGGGGGCGGGCGCCTCCACGGGCGCGGCGGCGGGGGTGGAGGGGCGCGCACGCGCGCGCACGGGTTCGGGCGTGCGGGCCACCGGGGCGGGGCTCGCGGCCACGACGATGGGCGGCAGGTCCTCCATGGGCACCGGGCGGGAGAGCCACCAGAGGCAGAGCCCCACGCACAGGCCGGTGATGGCGGTGGCGCCCCCGATGAGCCAGGGGCCCGCGCTGGAGGACTCGCGCGAGGGCGTCACCCGCGTCACACCATCGGAATCCGTGCGACGCTCAGGGCCAGACTGCGGGGAACGCATGTTCTCGGGGAGCCTCCGGGGTGCGTATGCTACGGAAGCCGCTCGCTCCGAAGCAATGCGCGACGAGCCACGCCCCCCTCCATGACCGTCGACGCGTCCGGCCCCTTCCCCGTCCACGCCTTCACGCCGCGGCTGCGCGCGTTGGGGGCGCTGCTGCACACCGTGGTGCTGGGCACCCTCTGCGCCTTCACCGCGCGGTTCCTCCAGGAGGTGCTCGCGGGCACCCAGGAGATGCAACCGGGCCCGCTGGCCGCGGGGCTGGTGGTGGGCGGGCTGCTGCCGCTCATCGCGCTGCGCCTGCTGCGCCTGGGGACCCGGGCCACGGTGACGGTGGGGCAGGACGGCGTGGTGCTCACGCAGCAGGGCGGCGCGCGCTTCGAGATTCCCTTCGACGCGCTGGAGTCCGCGCGTCCCTGGCGGCTGCCCACCCCGGGCCCGGGGCTCACGCTGAGGCTGCGCACGGGGCGCGCGTTCGACTACGGGGTGGAGATGCAGGACCCCGCGCCGCTGCTAACGGCGCTGGGGGCACGGGGCGAGGCGCGCGACCATGCCCTGGTGCGCTACGCGCAGGCGCGGAGCGCGAAGTGGCGCAGGCGTTGGTACGACTGGGGGCTGAAGTACGGCCTGGTGCCGGGAGTGGTCGCGGCCATCTTCTTCCGGGCGCACCAGTACATCTCCTTCGGGGGGCCCTTCGGCGAGTGGCAGATGTATGGCCTTCGGGCGTATCTCCTGTCCTTCGCGCGCACCTGGCTGCCGGTGTTCCTGGCGCTGCTGCTGTTCGGCTGTTTCTGGCGGGCCCTGGCGGAGGCGCTGTGCTTCGGCGCCGCGTGGCTGGGACCGAAGTGGGCGCGCCACGTCCGCACGGGCGCGGAGTGGACCTGCCGGGCGCTCTACTACGTCGCCCTCCCCGTGTTCCTCGCGGTGCGGCTGCTGGGCTGAAGAGGTGCTAGAGGTCCCGGGCATGCTCCCCGAGAAGATCTACCTGATGGACCTCCAGCCAGCGCTGGTGCGGGCCTGGGATGAAGCCTTCGAGGAATTCGACTTCGTCGCCGCGCGAGAGGAGGACTTCTTCTCCCTCCCGGCGGACGCGATGGTCAGCCCCGCCAACAGCTTCGGCATCATGGATGGAGGGCTCGACCTGGCCATCCGCGACACGCTGGGCCTCCAGGTGCAGGACGCGGTCCAGCGGGCCATCCTGGAAGAGCATCACGGCGAGCTGCCCGTCGGGGCCGCGGTGGTCGTTGCCTCCGGCCATGAGCGCTGGCCGTTCCTCGTGGCCGCGCCCACGATGCGCATCCCGGAGAACGTCTCCCAGACGGTCAATGCCTATCTCGCGTTTCGCGCCGTCCTGCTCGCGGTGAAGCGACACAACGCGCGGGGCGCGCCCCCCATCCGGACGCTTGTCTGCCCGGGGCTCGGCACCGGCATTGGAGGGCTGGAGGCACGGCGGTGCGCGGTCCAGATGCGGCTGGCCCTGAAGCACGTCATGGCCCCCGCCCGCATCCCCTCCTTCCGCGACATCCACCTCACCCACCGGGCGCTCCGCACGGCGTAGGACCGGGGTCGGACCCGGCGCCGCCGCACGCACGGACGCCCGGCCCCTCGTGAAGAGGAACCGGGCGTCCGGACTTCACTTCCCTGACGTCAGCGGCGCGTTAGAAGGCCACCGCGGACGTGGGCATCATCATCGCGTCCCCCACGCGAGGGATGACGACGGAGCGGGCCAGGTCCAGTTGCACGACCGCGTGCTTGCGCGGCGCCAGCAGGGCCCGGGTGACCTCGAACCGCAGGGGCGCGGTGCGGACATCCAGCGCGCCGACCCGCTGGCCGTCCTCGAAGGCGCCGTACTCGTCGAAGCGGATGACCACCTGCGCCGAGTCCACGCCCGGAGGCATCGTGAAGTAGCCCACGAGCGCCGCGTGGTCCGGCCTCGCGAGGTCCATCACCGTGGCCTTCATCTCCACCGGCAGGTCCCTGCCCCCAGCGGACACCTTCATGCTGTCCACGTTGACGAAGGCCCCCTGGTAGCGGTGGTTCCCCACCCCCAGGATGCGCACCTCGTACTGGTTCTCCACCAGGTTCGAATGGAGGTCGTCCGCCAGGGTCGGCATGAAGCCCGTCGGCGCCGCCGGGGTCTCCGCGCCGTCGTTCGGCTCTTGCTGCTCACCACAACCCATCAGGCTCAACCCGCCCAGCACAGCCACCATCCACAGCTTCCAGTTCTTCATGTGCGTGTTCTCCAGAATCTGAATGTTTGAAATCGATGTCTGAACTCAGCGCTCAGAGGCTGCTCTTCGGCTCGCGGGCGATGGAGAGGGCATGCGACGCCGACGCCGGCCCACCGTTGAAGGACATGGGCAGCGCGTACCGGGAGCCCTTGTCGTTGAGCGCGCGCAGCTCCGTCAGCTGGGCCTCCATGTCCTCGCGGGTGCCGGAGTCCATGGCCCTGCGGGCACGCTCGACCCCAGGCTGCGTGGCCGCGCCGAAGAGCCGCGAGTTGCAGGTGGCGGTGAGCGACTGACGACCCAGCTTCACGCGCAGGGACTGCTCCTCCGTGCGGGGGACGCGCTGCTGCGTCGCGGAGGGGCTGAGCCACAGGACACCCATGGCCTCCTCCACGCTGTTCACGGTGCCCAGCCGGCCCAGGTCGATGCTGCCGCCGTTGGAGAGGCACGCGGACAGCGCCTCCTCATGCGTCTTGAAGAACCCCTCGTTGCGGGTCGCGCTCTTCTCGAGCGCGGAGGGGAACGGGCAGGAGGCGAAGTTCTCGTTGCCGTTGAGGCTCACCGCGCCCGTGGCGACGGCCGTGAAGACCCCCGTGGTCACGTTCACCGTGTAGAGGGTGTTGATGGGGTGGAGCAGGCCGGTCAGCTGGTTGCCGTAGACGTAGAGCGTCCCCGCGGCGTCGAAGGCGGCGGCGGTCGTCGTGAAGTACAGCGCGGGCAGACCGGTGAGGCCGTCCGGCGGCCCGATGGGGCCGTAGTCGGTGGTGTTGCCCGTGTTCGGGTCGAACCGGGTCATGCGGTGGGTGACCTGGTTGTAGCCGTACACCTGGCCGTCGAGCGGGTTCGTCGCGAAGTCGAGGATGCTCGCCAGCGTCGGGGCGGCCCCGGCGTTGATGACGGTGCCCGTGGTCAGGTTGATGCGCGCGTACGACGGGATGACCCCGAAGCCCGGGCCGCTGAAGATGAGGTAGGTGCCATCGGACAGGACGGTGCCGGCCGGGTACGTGTTCAGCAGGTTCAGCTGCGGCAGGGGCCCGACGATGGTGGCGACGCCATCCGCGCCAATGCGCACCAGGTTCTTCACCGGCAGCGTGTTGTCGATGGCGTAGATGTAGCCATCCAGGTGGTTGAAGGCCGTGGCGGAGTAGAAGATGTTCGCCGTGGAGAACGGCGTCAGCGCCGCCGTCGCGGGGTTCATCCTGCTCAGCGTCGTGTTGGGCAGCCCCAGCCCGCTGTCCGAGTAGAACAGGCTGTTGTCGCACGGCAGCGTGTTCGCCGGCTTGCACGTCACCTTCACGCTGCTCTGCGCGGTGCCACTGTCCCACGTGGCGAAGAACGTGTTCGTGAACGCCGCGTTCGGCAGCGGGCCGGGCGTCGTCGGGTCGTCATCCGCGTTCCCCAGCGCGACGCAGTCGTCGAAGCTGTTGATGGTGAACGAGTAGTAGGAGATGAGGTTCCCATCCACCGGCACCGACTGCGGCAGCGGCGGCGTGAACGTCCAGCCCGAGGGCGTCAACAGCGGATCCGTCGCGGTCAGCAGCGTCGAAGGCAGCGTCGGGTGCGAATTGAGCGCGACCGTCGTGAAATTGACCGTCGTCGGGTACGAGGTGATGTCGAGCGTCTGATAACCATTGACGAGCTTCAAGGCGACGAAGTCGTGAGCCTGCGCAGCACCACCGACCATCACCGTGGCCGCCGCAATGGCAGCCTTCCATGTCTGATGCATTCGTTTCTCCCCCAGAGCACTGAAGCCTCCCACAGTGGGAAGGACCGCTCCCTCCCGTTACACCCGGCGTGCCATGGCGGAGAACTGTGTTTCCCAATCGGACTTCCAACAAACAAGCATGCCCCCGGGTACGCAAAATCAGCATTTCAAGCCAGCTCAACAAAACCGGCGTTGCACGGCTTGATAGCCATAACATGCACATGGCACGTTCCGTTCAATGCGGGGCCGAGGGCCGCCTGGGATTGATGGCATTGACGACAGAGGCCCTGTCCCCCGGTGAGGGGCGACAGGGCCGCGGCCCTCCACCGTCACGCTTTCACAAACCAAGACTCCGGCGGTCCGTGCCAGGCCCAGGGGCGCCTTCCCTCCTTCTCAGCGGACATGAAAAGGCCCCCGACCCGGTGACAGGTCGGAGGCCCTGGGGTCCCGCGGATGCCGCCTCAGCTCACGGCGTGGCGGGGTCGAACGTGGACAGGCTCCAGCCCATGCGCTCGTGGCCGAACTTGTTCCAGTCCGGGTTCTTGCCGTTGACGATCTGGCTGTCCGTGTAGCCCGGCGCGGCCGAACCGGAGCCGGAGCCGGAGAAGATGTTCACGCTGATGGTGGAGCCCGTGTAGGTCGGGTGCGTGTTGTCGGACTGGATGTAGTCGTAGCTGGTGCTCGCGTTCGCCAGGTGCAGGTTCGCGTCGCGCAGGGTGCTGCGCAGGGTCACGCTGATGCGCTGCACGTAGGCGTCCTCGGACTCGCCCTCGCGGTAGGCGATGGCCTCCGAATCCACCAGGCCGTCGCCGTTGCGGTCGTAGTCCGACGCCATCATCTCCGCGAACGCGTCCGCGCACTTGAAGCCATACTTGGTCGCCAGGCTGCACGCGCGCCAGTTGCTGCGCGCCAGCAGCGGCAGGAAGTACTGCTGCTTGTTCACCTTCTGCCCCGTCGCCGAGTCCGTGCAGGACGTCAGCACGTTGTCCGCGTCATAGCCGGGGTAGTAGATGTTGGAGATGACCTTCACCTTCGCGGTCGTCGCGTACTGGTTGATGGCCTGCATGCCACGCTCCATGTACGTGGTGCACGTCGCCAGCGCGCTCTGCAGGCCGCTGTAGTTGCACGTCCCCGTCTGGTCGGTGAACGCGCTGCGCGCCTGCAGGTAGTCGTTGCCGCACATCTCGAACATCACGACGCGCGTGTTGGACGCCTGCATGTACGAGCGCTCGGAGACGATCTTGTTGTTGTAGATGTCGTCCGCCTTCGCGCCGGACTTCGTGCGGCGGACCACCTCCACGTTCGCGCCCCACTTCTTCGCCGCGTACTCACCCTCCACCACCGGCGCGCCACGGCGCGCCACGCTGCTGATGCCGCCGTTGTAGCCGGCGAAGATGGAGTCGCCGTACGCCACCACCCGGTACGTCTGCGACGCCGAGCGGTTGATGGTCCACGACGTGTTCTGGTTGATGGTGCTGGCCATCGCGCTTCCACCCAGCGTGGTGGCGGCGAGGACGGCGGCGAGGGACAGCCCGCTGAGACGAACGGACATACCGGCTCCTGAAGAGGTAGGGGGTTCCCGCCCCGGCAAGGGGAGAGGCCGCGCACCGTACACGGCTTTGACTTTGGAATCACCTCTCAGACCAGAAATAACTCCACAACTTGCATTCCATGTTGAACGCGAATTCCGCCACGATGCGTCAGAGGGGAGCCTCACGCCCCGCGCCGTGACGCAGCGCTCCGGGTTGACGCGATGTTTCACCTTGTTTCATGCCAGAAAGAAGGCCTCTGACTGGAAGAATCCGTTGTCTGTGTTTGGCGTGATGGAAACGCCCGGCCGGAGCATCGCGTCGCGCCTAGACTGCGCCGCCATGAACCTCTCCCGGAGTGCCCAGGCGCTGGGCCAGTGGCTGCTGCTGGGCGCGGTGGTGGGCGGGGTGTGCGGCGTGGCGTCCGCGGCGTTCCTGGCCCTGCTGGAGCACGCGACGGAGTTCCGGGTGGCGCACGAGGCGCTGGTGTACGCGCTGCCGGTGGCGGGGCTCGTCCTGGGGGCGGTGTACGGCCGTTGGGGCGAGTCCATCCGGGGCGGCAACAACCTGGTGCTGGACACGGTGCATGCCGGGGACGCGGTGATTCCGCTGCGCATGGCGCCCATGGTGCTGCTGGGCACGGTGCTCACCCACCTGTTCGGCGGGAGCGCCGGGCGCGAGGGCACGGCGGTGCAGATGGGCGCGAGCCTGGCGGACCAGCTGGCCCACCGCTTCCGCGTGTCGCCGGACACGCGGCGCGAGCTGCTGGCGGCGGGCATCGCGGGTGGGTTCGGTTCGGTGTTCGGCACGCCGCTGGCGGGCACGCTGTTCGGGCTGGAGGTCGTGTGCGTGGGCCGGCTGGGCTACGAGGCGCTCCTGCCCGCGCTCACCGCGTCCGTGGTGGGGGACATGGTGACGCGCGGCCTGGGCATCCACCACACCGCGTATCCGTCGCCTCAGGCGCTGGCCTTGACGCTGCCGGTGCTGGGCAAGTGGCTGGTGTTCGCGGTGGCGGTGGCCGCGGTGGCGGTGGCCTTCATCGAAGGCACGCACGGCCTGAAGCGCGTGCTGGAGCGCCGCGTCCCGTGGCTGCCGGTGCGCATGGCCCTGGGCGGCCTGGGCGTGGTGGGGCTGTGGAAGCTCGCGGGCACCAGCGACTACCTGGGCCTGGGCGTGCCCGGCATCCTGCGCGCGTTCCAGGACGTGTCGCTGCCGTGGGGCGCGTTCGCGTGGAAGCTCATCTTCACGGTGGTGACGCTGGGCGCGGGGTTCCTGGGCGGCGAGGTGACGCCGCTGTTCTTCATTGGCGCGGCGCTGGGCAACGTGCTCGCGCGGCTGCTGGGCCTGCCGGTGGACCTGGGCGCGGCGGCGGGCATGGCGGCGCTGTTCGCGGCGGCGGCCAACACGCCGCTCGCGCTGTCGCTGATGGCGGTGGAGCTGGTGGGCGCGGCGGTGCTCCCGCACGTGGCCATCGTCGCCACGGTGGCGTATCTGCTCACCGGCCACCGGGGCATCTATCCCTCGCAGCGCATCGCGCGGAGGAAGCTGGGCGGGCCGCTGCTGGACCGGGTCGTCGCCTTGCGCGACCTGCACGAGGCGCCCCCGAAGCAGCCCGAGGCGCCCCGCTGAGACTGGGCCCGCGGGCTCCAACGGAACCCGGGACGGGGACGGCGCACGAACGCTCCGGGATGAAAGGGAGCGTCCACGGGTGTCGCCCCACACGCCGCACGCACGACGCGGCGTCCCAGGGTGCGTCCGGAGGCGTCGGGTTCGGGCTCAGCGCCCGCTGGCGGCTTCGGTGATGGCGCTGCTCTTCGCGGGCGTGGCGGGGACCAGTCCCTCGGTGTGCCAGAACTCCACTCACGGAAGTGTCACAAGCAGACAGGGCATGCGAGCGGCCGTGCCCCGCGCGGAGTCCCTTCCGGCGGCCCTCGGGAGTGGCTGTGTTTCATGAACACTCCGCCCCCGCGGAGCGCGGCGTGCCGCTTCACGGCACCGTCTGGGCGGTCAGCCCCGCCTCGCTGTCGTCCCTCCGCCGCAGCTCGGGCGTGGCCACGCGGAACTCCGTGGGCAGCATGCGCAGGATGCGCTCGCGGCGGTACCGGGCGCTCGCCAGACGCTTCTCCAGCGAGGCTTGCTCCGCGCGGGAGGCCTTGTCCTGGGGCGCCGTGCGCAGCGCCAGCGCCGCCAACCGCCGGGACACCTCCTCCACCTCCCGGTCGATGAGCACCGGCTGGATGTTGCGCCGCGCGCGGGCCTTGCGGCCGGTGGCGTTGTTCTCAATCCACACCGGCAACACCGACACATCCGCCAGCGCCACCGGCGCGCCGGGCTCCGCGCGCGTCACGCCCACGCGCAGCAGCAGCGAGTCCCGCTTGTCGCCGTCCTTCCCCAGCTGCCCCTTCACGTGCTGGTAGAAGCGCCCCTGGTTCGCCACCAGGTTGCCCAGCGAATACGCGATGAACCCCTGGCGCCCCGACTTCGTCGTGTACGCCTCCAGCGGCTGGAGCACGTGCGGATGATGCCCGATGACCGCGAACGCCCCCGCCTCCAGGAAGGCCTGCCCCAACGCCCGGTCCAACGGATGCGGCGTGTCTGAGTACTCCCGCCCCCAGTGTCCCATCACGAAGAGCGCGTCACACTTCGCCGCCGCGGCGCGCACCCGCTCCAGCGCCTCCTCCAGCTTCAGGCCCCTGCGCGATTCATGCTCTGGATAGGGCAAGAGCGCCGCGTGTGGCGCATCCGCTTCCTTCGGGTTGCTGAAGCCATTCAGGCTCCGCGTGAAGGACAGGAAGCCCAGCCGTACCCCGCGCACATCCATGAAGACCGGCGCCCAGGCCGCGTCCCGGGTGGTCCCCGTGCCCGCATGGCGCAGCCCCGCCGCGTCCAGGTGGCGCAGCGTCTCCACCAGGCCCTCCACGTGCTGATCGCGCGCGTGGTTGTTGCCCGTGGACACCACCTTCACGCCCGCCCCCACCAGCGCTCGCACCATCGCGGGCGGCGCGTTGAAGACCAGCTCCTTCGTGAAGGCCTTGTCGTTGGCGGTGACGGGCGTCTCCAGGTTCACCACGCCCACGTCCGCCGTGCGCAGCACGTCCGACAGCGGCCCGAAGACGTGGTCCCAGCCCTCATGGTTGAGCGAGGCCGCCGCACCGCCGCCCGGCGGCACCGCCCCGCTTCGCGCGTGGGCCCGCGCCACCGACTTCACCTCGCCGTGCGGAATCACATCTCCGCCAAACACCAGCTCCACGCGCACGGGCGCGGCCATGGCCAGCCATGGCATCCACCCCAGCGCCAGCACCGCCCCCCAACCGCGCATCACTCCGGCTCCCGCACCCCGATGAAGACCTCGCGGTTCCACGGGTCCCGCCGCGTCGTCGCGGGGCAGCCCGCCTCCGCCATCCACCCAAGCCAGTCCTCCCGCCGGAACAGGCCGAAGCGGTGGCGCTCCTGGGACATGCTCACCGTCCCATCCGCTTCCCGCAGCAGGTACGCGAACGCGGTCTCGAAGGTCTCATCGTCCGGATCCGGATCCCACGTCCACATCAGGTAGCGCATCCCGCGCCCGTCCGGCGCGTCGTGCCCTCCCGACTCCGTCGTGGACTCGAACGTCTCCCGCACGAAGTCCGGCAGCAGCACCACGGCGCCGCCCGGGCGGCAGTGCGCGGCGGCCGTCTGGACCGTGGCCCGCGCGGCGTCCCGGTCCGCCGCGTACATGATGGCGTCGTGCACCATCACCCGGTCGAACATGCGCCCCAGCCGCAGGGACGTCATGTCCCCCACCCGGTGCTCGCACTCCGGGTTGAGGGCGCGGCTGACCGCGACCATCTCCGGCGCGCGGTCCGTCAGCGTCAACGTGAAGTGTTGTTTCAGGTGGAAGGCCAGGCTGCCCCCGCCCGCGCCCAGCTCCAGCATCGTGCCCGCGGGCCCCGCCGCCGCCGTGCGCAGGATGCCGAGCAGCTCCTCCGCCTCCTCCGCGTACTCCTCCGGAGGCGAGAACAGCGGCCACCAGGTCGCCAGCTCCGTGTAGAGCCGGGGCTCCTCCAGCGGAGGCGGAAGCACGGTGCGCAGCGCCATGGATGGATTCCTCGGGGACGGGCCATCGTTGTATCGCCCGGGCGACCGGGGCGTCCACGACGCGTTGACCGCCCCGGCCACGCACGGAGGCGGTCAACGCTCACGCCAGGGATTGACTAACGGACCTGGATGGCGTCCGCGACGACGTAGGTGCCCGCCGTCACCCAGCGGCTCACCTGCACCTTGTTCCAGCCCGCGGTGAAGCTCCACGTGCCCAACGTGTTCCACTTCGCGCCGTTGAGCTGCTGGTTCACCTTCACGTTCGCCAGCTGCGCGCCGGCCGCGTTGCTGATGATGAAGGGCGCAGCCGTGGAGCGGTCCGTCGCCGCCGTCCACCACGCGTCCACCGACTTCGTGGCCGCCGCGGGCAGGTAGAACCAGAACGTCGCCGGCTCCGACACCGCCGCGCCCGGGGACACCAGGTAGCTGGTGCCGTAGTAGCCCGCCACGTTCGTGGAGGACGCCCAGCTGGAACCCGTCAGCTGGATGTAGCCCTTCGCCTGGTCGTTGTTCGCGTTGTTGCTGTCGATGACCAGCCCCGACGAAGAACCCCCGCCGGACGTCCACAGGTATGTCACGTCCACCCAGTCGTTGTTCGTCATCCCCAGGTCCGTCCAGAACGTCCCGTCCGCGAGGTCGATGCCCGCGGGGTTCGCCGGCCGGCGCCCGAACTCATCCAACCCGCCGTTGAAGTTGTCCTGATACGCGGCCTGGGCCTCTGGCTTGCCCTGCGGCAGGCTCTTCCACATCTCGCGCACGCTGGACGCGTTCCAGTAGTCGTCCTTCGTGTTCCACGGGCCCACGTCCCAGACGGACGTCGTCGCGCACTTGCTTGTCTTTGAATAGCAGACGCGCACCTGGTATTCGGAGCCGCCGTTGGACGCCAGCCCCCGCCGCGACGGCAGCGCCGCGAACCGGTCGTTGCTCTTGATGACATGGCCGTTGGCCGTCGTGCCGCCCACCAACCCCTCGCGGGTGGCGTAGACGCGGTAGCTCAGGGGCGCGAGCGCCTGGAGCCCCTCCTCCGTGCCGCGCCCGTCCCGCCAGCCCTCCAGCCCCACCGCCTGGACCTCCGGGCCCCGGCCCCGCTCGTCCGCGATGAGCGCCAGCCGCACCTGCACCTCCGTGCCCGCGCGAGGCAGGCGCACGGCCTCGTCACCCGCGGCGGTGCGCCACTCACTCCAGGCCCCGCCGGGGACGCGCACGCGGACGTCCACCTCCACGGCCTGCCCCGGCCCCACCGCCGCCTCGACGCGCGGCCGGAACGTGTCCACGGGGCCAGCCAGGGGGCGCGGCGGGAACTCGAAGAGGCCCGTGAGCCGGCTCATGCCCTCGGGTCGGCGCATCACCGCGTTGGGCTCGTAGCGCAGCAGCCCGTCCCGCGTGCCCACGAGCTCGGACGTGCCCGCGCCCACGGCCAGGTCCTCCGTCCAGCGCTGGGTGCCCGCCTCCCCCTGAAGCGACTCCGGCGCCGGCTCCGCCACCGCCACACCCTCCGCGAACACCGCGCCCAACATCACCGCCATCAGGGTGGACCGCCACGACGCGCGCATGCCTGGACTCCCGGGAAATGGATAAAAACGTTTAGACGGTTCAATTCTTAAATCCGTCTTTCCCGGTTCTCAAGAGCCAAGAGACAAAACCGTCCGCTGGCCCTGCCCTGGCTCACCGCAGCACGGCTCTGGAGTCCGTTCGCATCCGCACGGGTTGGCCGTCATCCTCATGGGACTTGCCGGTGGACGTCTGGCGCGCTCGCCGGGCGAAGCGGCTTCATGATGGCGAGACATGAATCAACCCTGTCTCGCCATCAATCACTCACCTCAGGAAGCACCTGCCTGCCCGCGATGACGGTGGGGGCTGGGGCTACTTCGTCCCGAAGAGCCGGTCTCCGGCGTCCCCCAGGCCGGGGAGGATGTAGCCGTGCGCGTCCAGCTTGTCGTCGATGGCGGCGGTGAAGACCCGCACGTCGGGGTGGTGCTCGCGCAGGTTCGCCAGGCCCTCCGGGGCGGCGAGCAGACACACGAAGCGCAGCGAGCCCGGGCGGCTGCGCTTCACCCGCTGGAGCGCCGCCACCGCGGAGTTGCCCGTCGCGAGCATCGGGTCACAGACGATGACGTCGCGGTCCTCCAGGTCGGCCGGCACGCGGTAGTAGTACTCCACCGCGCCCAGGGACTCCGGGTCGCGGTACAGGCCGATGTGGCCCACTCGCGCGGACGGCACCAGCTGGAGCAGGCCATCCAGGATGCCCTGCCCCGCGCGGAGGATGGGCACCAGCACCAGCTTCTTGCCGTCCAGCGCCCAGCCCGTGGTGCGCGCCATGGGCGTCTGGATCTCCTCCTCGCGCAGCTTCAGGTCGCGCATCGCCTCGTACCCGAGCAGCAGGGAGATCTCCTCCAGCAGCGCCCGGAACGCCGCCGTGCTCGTGTCCGTCCTGCGCATCACCGTCAGCTTGTGTTTCACCAGCGGGTGATCCACCACCGTGCAGTTCGGATAGTCCATGCGTCCTCCTCGCGCCGCCCGGGGAGCCCGGACGGACTGTGGGCCTGCGCCTGTGCTGCAAAGCCACCTCAGAACACCGTGCCGTCGCTGCGCACGCGGATGGGCGGCACGCCCCCGGGACGCAGCTCCGCCGCGACCCGGCGCCCCGCCGTCCAGGTGCCGCCCTGGAGCACCTTCGCCAGCGGCAGCTCCTCCGCGCTCAACTCCAGACGCCCCCGCACCAGCGCCGCCACGCGGTCCAGCAGCGCCACCGTCAGGGCGCGCCACTCCACGATGGGCGCGTCGCCCGCGGAGAACACCTCCGTGGCCAGGCGCGGGTCCTGCGGCACCAGCACGCCCAGGTCCACGAAGAGCCCGCCGTTGCGGTACTCCGGCAGGCCGGTGAGCGCGTCCAGCTCCGTCACCGTCACGCCCGCCTCCGCCAGCGGCTCCACCAGCGAGTACGCCAGCCACTGGGACAACTTGTGGAAGGGCACCAGCGCGTCCGCGCTGTCGGGCGGCCCCAGCGCCGGGTGCGGCCACACGTCCCCCAGGTTGATGCCGTCCACGCTGATGCGCCCCGGCCAGATGGGGCCCAGCACGTCCAGCACCGTGCCCAACACCTCCGCCGCCCGCACGCTCCGCCGGTGCGCGGCCAGCATGTCGAACATGGACCCGGGCCGGGGCAGCACGCGCGACAGCGCCTGCAGCAGGTGCAGCCGGCCCTCCACGCCCAGGAGCGGGTTGGACTCGGACACCTGGAAGCCGCGCTCCAGCTGCTCGCGCGTCATCCGGCCCAGCGCCTCCGCGTCCGCGCGCAGGGGCCGGTCTGGATCCGACGAGAAGCCCCCCGCCATGAACATCCGCAGCGACGCCACCGCCAGCCCCTCCGAGCGCACGTACGTGGCGCCCCCGGGCTCCTGGTAGCGCCAGGAGGGCCCGCTGCCCGCGTCCAGCAGCACGCTCACCACGCCCAGGTCCACCTTGGCCCGGGCGCGCTCCTCCGGCGGCAGCGGGGCCAGCCGCGCCTCCAGCTGCGCGAGCCTGGGCACCCCGCCCGCGTCGAAGTGGCGCCAGCGGCTGTGCACCGGGATGTCCAGCCGGGGGTACGCCTCGTGCGTCACCGCCAGCACCCGGTCCACCACCGTCGGCAGCCGGGACGGCTCCACCCGGAAGTACTCCAGGCGCCCGGCGAGCCCCAGGTCCAGCACCTGGTGACACCGCTCGCGGATGGCCGCCGGGCTGCGCAGCCACGCCACCGTGGGGGACAGCTCCTGCACGCGGATCACGTCAAGCATCGAGGTCCCTCCCCTTCACCTGCGCCAGCGTCCCCGCGTCCGCCACCGGCCCGCGCGTGAAGTAGCCCGCCGCCTTCTTCGCCTCCATCTCCACCTTCGCGTCCGCGGGGATCAGCCCGTCCGGGATGGGGACCCGCTCCAGGACTTCAATGCCCGAGCGCACGATGGCGTCGTGCTTCATGTCGCTCATGGAGACGAAGCGGTGGATGCGTGTGATGCCCAGCCAGTGCAGCACGTCCGGCATCAGCTCCTGGAAGCGCATGTCCTGCACGCCCGCCACGCACTCCGTGCGGTGGAAGTACGTGGCCGCGGAGTCGCCGCCCTCCTGCCGCTTGCGCGCGTTGTAGACCAGGAACTTGGTCACCTCGCCCAGCGCCCGGCCCTCCTTGCGGTGATACACGATGAGCCCCACCCCGCCCTGCTGCGCCATCCGCACGCACTCCTCGATGCCGTGCACCAGGTAGGGCCGGCACGTGCAGATGTCGCTGCCGAAGACGTCGGAGCCGTTGCACTCGTCATGCACGCGCGCCGCCAGCGGCACGTCCCGGTCCGCCAGCGACGCGATGTTTCCAAACACATACAGCGACAGGCCGCCGATGGGCGGCAGGAACACGTGCAGGTCCGGGCGGGTGATGAGCTCCGGGTACATGCC
Source organism: Corallococcus sp. Z5C101001 (assembly GCF_007352635.1). NCBI lineage: Bacteria > Pseudomonadati > Myxococcota > Myxococcia > Myxococcales > Myxococcaceae > Corallococcus > Corallococcus sp. Z5C101001. Next base: position 53,094 of record NZ_VKLU01000022.1, on the reverse strand, counting down.
ACCGGTGTGCTCGAAGAGGCCCCGGCGCAGCGCGCTCTCCGTGAGGCCGAAGCGCTCCGCGATGCCGGGCAGGTACCAGACGGGCTCCACCGCGGCCTTCACGACCTTGATGTCCCCGTTGGCCGCCACCAGGTCGCCGTCCACCTTGAGGCGCCCGGCGAGCATCGCGTCGCGCACCTCCGGCATGTTGATGTGGGCGCGGGTGACGGCGATGGTGGGCCGGTAGTCCACGCCCTGCTCCGCGTAGGCGCGGAACACCTGGGACGCCACCGCGCCCCACGGGTCCAACGACACGATGCGCTTGGGGTCGCTCCACGACGGATGCGGGCCCACCTGCGCCGCGGGCGACGTGTTGGTCAGGTCCGCCTTGTGGTCCTGTGGCAGCTTGCCCGCGGACACCGCCAGCGCGCGGTAGATGGCGTACGCGCCGGAGTGCGTGCCAATGACATTGCGGTTCGCGGGGTCGGACAGCGTGGCCACCACCGGTCCCCGGCGCAGCGGCTCCGACTCCCCCCAGCGCAGCGGCGCTCCCGGCACCTGCCCATCCGGATGTGAAGTCAGACGAATGTGATTGATGGGCTTCTTGTCAGACATGGGTGCACCCTCCTCTGGGGCGCGAAATGGATGGATGGGTATTGAAGGGAGTGGGGATGGGTGGATCGCCGCGTTCAGCGGGCGTCAACTCATCCAGGAGCCGTCGGTGCGCGCGGACCACTTGCGCGTCACCTTCTTGAGCTGGCTCCAGAAGTCGAGGCTGGACGGACCGGTGATGTCGCCGTGGCCGAACTTCGACTCGCCCGTCCCGCCGAAGGAGAAGGGCTCGCGCGGCACCGGCACGCCCACGTTGACGCCCACCATGCCGGCCTTCGCGCCCTCCACCACGGTCTGCGCCACCGCGCCGCGGGTGGTGAAGACGGACGCCGCGTTGCCGTAGGGCGACGCGTTCTCCACCGCGAGCGCCACCGACAGCGTGGGCACCCGGACGATGGACAGCACCGGGCCGAACAGCTCGCGCCGCGCGGCCTCCATCTCCGGCTGCACGCCGTCCAGCACGGTGGGCCCCATCCAGTGGCCGTTCGCGTACGGGTCGCCCACGGGGCGCCTGCCGCGGCCATCCAGCAGCACGCGCGCGCCGTCCGCCTGCGCCTTGGCGATGGCCGTCTCCAGCCGGCTCACCGCGCCCCGGTCGATGAGCGCGCCCATGCCCGGCCCCAGCTCCAGCCGCGCCGCGCGCCGGACGATGTCATCCACCAGCGGCTGCACGTCCCCCACGGCGAGCATCACGCTGGCCGCCATGCAGCGCTGGCCCGCGCAGCCGGTGAACGAGTCCACCACCGCCTGCGGCGTGAGGTCCGGATCCGCGTCCGGCACGACGATGAGGTGGTTCTTCGCGCTGCCCAGCGCCAGCACGCGCTTGCCGTGGCGGCTGCCCTCCACGTACAGGTGCCGCGCCACCGGGGACGAGCCCACGAAGGCCAGCCCCTTCACGTCCGGGTGCGCCACCAACGCCTCCACGGCGTCCTTCGCGCCGTGCACGATGGAGAAGACCCCGGGCGGGTAGCCCGCCTCCACCATCAGCTCGCCCAGCGCGGTCGCGGTCAGCGGCACCTTCTCCGACGGCTTGAGGATGAAGGCGTTGCCCACCGTGACGGCGATGGGGAACATCCACAGGGGCACCATCGCGGGGAAGTTGAACGGGGTGACGCCGGCGACGACGCCCAGCGGCTCGCGGCGGTATTCACAGGTGACGCCCCGGCTCACCTCCAGGTGCGCGCCGCCATCCAGGTTCTGGAGCGACAGGGCGAAATCACAGACCTCCATCCCCTTGAGCAGGCCCGCGCGGCCCTCCGCCACCGTCTTGCCGGACTCACTGGCGGCCAGATGCGCGAGCCGCTCCAGGTGCGTCTCCAGCAGCGCGCGGAAGCGGTGCAGGAAGTGGGTGCGCTCGCGCAGCGGAGCGCTTCGCCACCCCTGGGCCGCGGCCTTCGCGGCCTCCACCGCCTCGGCGACGCCGGCGGCGGTCGTCAGCGGCACCTGGCCGATGACCGCGCCCGTATACGGACTGCGAACCTCTTGCGCCGCCACCCCGCTGGGAGAGACCCACTCTCCACCCACGAGATTGCGACAAGAGACCACGCTCTCGGGAAACCGAACAAAGGACACGCGCACCCCCCCGGTGTTGCGTGACAAATGGACGGCAAGGATAGACGCAAACCCGGAAGGCAGGGCAAGCCGGGCGGATGCGACGGTGTCCTCGCCTGATCGGAAGCGATGGATCTCCCCATGTTGCTGTGTCGCAAAGCCGACCGATGCGCGAGGGGTGCGTTCACCCGCCCGGGTGCGTCAACGTGCGCGCCGCGGCCCGTCAGGCCTGCGAGAGCATCCGCTGGTGCCGCTCCGACAGGGCGGCGGTGTCGGTGGTGGCGCGCAGCTCCGCGATGGCGGTGGCGTCGTCCGTGTCGGGGTTGAGGCCCATGCAGATGGCCTCCAGGTACAGCTCCAGCGACAGCAGGAAGCGGGAGTCGGCGGTGAGCGGGTCGCCCTGCTCGCGCATCAGCTCACCGTCCTCGCGCACCAGCTTCGCGAGCATCCGCACACGCGACGCGGTGCCCAGCAGCCGCGAGGTGGACTCGGCGTCCGCGAGGATGAGCGTGCCGTACTCCATGCCCAGCACGGTGAGGGCCGTCTCCCGGATGAGGGTGCGCGCGTCCCCGTACCGCTTCTCCTTCCGGGCCTTGAGGACGCTGGAGATGGCCGCCACGAACTGCTCGATGGCGCGCTCGATGAAGTCCTTGCGGAGGGACATGAGGACGACACGCTAAGCCCGTCTGGAGGCGCATGCACCTTTCCCACCCCGAAGGAGATGGGACCCGTTGGGTTTCACGAGTTTTCATGTTCTGGGAGTGACAGCGGGGTGTCCGCGGAACGCACCGCCGGTGCTCGTGTTCCCACCCGAGAGGATGGCCCGCGGCGCCCCCGCCGACACCCGGGCGCGGCGGAGCCTGGAGGCCTGAATCACGGCGCGTCGTGCTTCCGTGATTCCCAGTACACGCGCCGCGCGGGCACGGAGACGAGCTGCCGCTCCGGGTAGCGAAGCGCGGTCAGCTTCCCTCCGAACACGCAGCCGGTGTCCAGACAGAGCGTGTCGTGGACCCACTCCGCCTCCGTCACGGAGGTGTGGCCGTACACGACCATCGCCTGTCCCCGGTAGTGCTCCGCCCAGTCGGCGCGCACCGGCAGGCCATAGGCGTCCGCTTCGCCCGTCGTCTCACCGTAGAGCGCGAAGTCGCGCGCCTCGGGGCTGTCGCGGCCATGCATCCGCTCCTTGAGGCCCGCGTGCGCCACCACCAGCCGGCCTCCGTCCAGCACGCAGTGCGTGGGCCTGTGCTCGATGAAGTCCGCCACCTCCCGAGCGAAGTCCGGCGGCTCGCGCTCCAACTGCTCCAGCGTCACCGCGAGCCCGCGCCCTACCCGCACGTCCTTGCCACGCAGCTTCTTGAGCAACTTGATTTCATGATTGCCCGGCACGCACAGCGCCTGCCCCGACGACACCATCCCCATCACCAGCCGCAGCACGTCCGTCACCCCGGGGCCCCGGTCCACGAGGTCTCCCAGGAACACCGCCTTGCGCCCCGGCGGTCCGCCCACGTCGAAGCCGCGCGCTCCGTCCGGGCGCGGTTCGACGGCGTAGCCCAGCTTCGTCAGCAGGTCCTTCAGCTCGTCGAAGCACCCGTGGATGTCGCCGATGATGTCGAAGGGGCCGCGCTCGTCGTGGAGGTGGCCGGGCACCGGCCGACGCTCGAACGCCACCGTGTCCACGGCCTCCGGCGTGAGCACGTGCACGTGCCGGAGGCCTTCCTTCGCCAGCCCCTTCAGCGCGCTCTGGAGCTGCTGCACCTGGTTGCGCAGGGCGCGAGGTGACGAAGCCGCTCCGGCGCGGGACCGGTTTCGCTCCAGGCAGAGCGCCTCCGGCGTGTCCAGCACCACCGCCACCAGGGGCACGTGGTGTTCACGCGCCAGGGTCACATACCGCCTGCGCGACTCGGCGCTCAGGGGAACACCGTCGATGACGGTGCACGCGCCTCGCGCCAGCCTTCGCGCGACGTCCTCGAACAGGGCGGGGTCATTGCTGGCCCCGGACCGCACGTCCTCGGGTGGAAAGTGCGCGCGCGCGAGGGTGGACTTGCCGGCGCCGGACGGGCCGATGAGCAGCACGAGCGATTGCTCGGGGATGGGAATCTTCATGGTGGGGACACCGGGTGGAGGGTCGGCGCCCCTTTCGGGGCAGGACGCACGCTGTCACTCCCGCGCGCGACCCCGTCCGGCGCCCGGGTCACGCGAGCCTTCGCGGACCCTCTGGCATCGGACGGGATGCCCCCACTACGCGGGAACGCGTCCCCGCCTGACACGCGTCACTTCAAGGGCAGCACGAAGGCTTCCAGGAACACTTCCGGGCGCTCGAGGTCGCCGGCCGGCGTGCGCTGGTAGCCGCGCCCCTGGTACATGCGCGCGACCCCCGTCGCGCCCCGGCGCACATGGAGGGAGATGGCGTCCATGCCCCAGCGCTTCGCGAGGACCTCTGTCTCCGCGAGCAGCGGCTGCGCCAGTCCCTGACCGTGGAAGCGCACCGACGTGGCCAGCGCCCGCAGGTCCGCCGTTTGGGGGAGCCACGCCTCGGAGCCGGGCGCACCGGGCGGATACAGGGCCACCGTGCCCGCGACCTCGCCGTCCACCTCCGCCACCAGGATGGTGCACACCTCGCGGCGCGAGGCCACGTCGCGCAGGAACGCCTTGCGCTCCTCGGAGTAGACGACCTCCGGCAGCTTCTTCGCGTACTGCGTCATGTAGGCGTCCACCAGGAGATCGCCAATCGCCTTGTCGTCTTCGGGCCGCGCCTCGCGAATGACCGCCCGCTTCACCACGTCCGTGCTCATGCGCCGCCCTCTAGCATGACGGCCCGGAGCCCGCCTCCCGCATGCGAGGCCGGCTGCCGCGCGTCCAGGCCGCCGTCTCCTGGCACGCGCCGCTCGTTCCAGCCCGATGTGTCCCGTCCACCCACCACGCCCCTCCTGCGTCCAAGCAGGCGGCCCCAGCCTGGGGCACCTCACGGACGCTCCGCCCCGGCTCACAGGAAGTCGCCGATGAGCCACGGCAGCTCCTCGCCCAGCTTCTGCAGCAGACCGCGCCGCTTCCAGCCCTGCCAGTGGACCTCCGCCGAGTGCGTGAGGTCCTGCTCGAAGGACGCCGCCAGCTCCTCCGCCAGCACGGGGTCCTCCACCATCAGCGAGCCCTCATCGGTGTGATTGAGCGCCAGCGGATCCATGTTGGTGGAGCCCACGACGCTGAGCATGTCGTCCGCGACCAGCGTCTTGGCGTGCAGCATCGACATCTCGTACTCCCAGATGCGCACACCGCCCTCCAGGAGCCTCGCGTAGGACGCGCGCTGAGCCGCGCGCACGGGCGCCACGTCGTGGTAGCGGCCGGGCACCAGCACGCGCACGTCCACGCCCTGGCGAACCTTCTCGATGAGCATGTCGCTGATGGCCTCCGACGGGATGAAGTACGAGTTGGCGATCCACAGCCGGTGCTTCGCGAACGCGATGGACAGCAGCCACATCCTCGACGCCTCCGACAGGAAGCGGTGGCTGGTGCTGGCGACGAAGCAGGCCCGCGCGTCGCCCGCCGGGGCCAGCTCCGGGAAGGACTCCGGGGGAAGGAAGTCGCCGCCGGACTCCTGCCAGTTCCGCGCGAAGGCCGTCTGCATGCCGCGCACGACGGGGCCTCGCACGCGCACGTTGGTGTCGCGCCAGGTCATCGCCGCGTCGCCGTTGCCCAGCCAGCTGCGCCAGACGCCGAACCCGCCGGTCAGCGCGACCTCGCCGTCGCGGATGACCATCTTGCGGTGCATGCGCGCGCGGATCCGCGACGCGTCCAGGGACGCCACCGCGCCCTGGTACGGACGGTAGATGCGCACATCGCAGCCCGCGTCCGCGAGCACGGGGGCCACGGCCTCGAAGTTCACGCTGCCCAGCGGATCCACGATGATGCGGCACTGCACGCCGGCCCTGCGCTCGCGCAGCGCGACGAGCAGCCGGTCCGACGGGATGCCCGGGCGCCAGATGTAGCTGGCGATGTGGATGCTGGAGCGGGCGGCGCGGATCTCCTCCTCGATGACGTCGAAGATGCGCCCGTTCTGCACCAACTCCACGCCGTTGCCCGGCTCCATGGGCATGCCCAGGGTCTGCGCGATGGCGACCTCCCGCGCCACCGGGTCCTCCGGCAGCGCGCGCAGGCGCAGGTCCTGTCGGTGGTTCGGGTAGGGACACCCCGCGGCGAGCAGGGCGAACAGGAGGGGCCAGACCAGCCGCACGGCCCCCAAGCTAGGGCAGCCCCCCGCCCCGCGCATCCGCCGCGTGCGACAGAGTCACGGAAGCGAATGGATGCGCCCGGACACCGTCCACCCGTCGACGGTTGAAGGGCGTGGGGTCAACGGCCGGTGGTGCCGGACGCGCCGCATGCGCACTGCTGGGAGCGGGCATCGGCAGGGAATCCGCGCGAGGAGAGCGGACACGGCATGGGGCAACGGGGGAAGCGACCGGCACGGAGCGCGGGAGGACGGGCCCTCCTGCTGGCGGGATGGCTGGGAGCACCGGCCGCGCTCGGTTCGGCGCGCACGCAGACATTCGAGATGCTGGATCCACCCGAAGCGCATGAGACCGAGACATCCACGCGGGCCGGTGGTCCAGCGGACTCGCTGTTCGTGGAGGCGACGGAGAGATCCACGGCCGCCACGCCTTCCACTTCAGCGGCGCATGCGACGCAACCATCCACGACCGCCGAGCCATCCACTTCGTCGGCGCATGCGACGCAACCATCCACGACCGCCACGCCATCCACTTCGGCGGCGCATGCGACGCAACCACCCACGACCGCCACGCCATCCACTTCGGCGGCGCATGCGACGCAGCCGCCCACGACCGCCACTCCCAATCTGTCATCGCGGCATGAGGCGGAAACATCCGCGCGCGCCCCCGAGCACTCCGCACCCGAGCCACCACCTCCGCTGGATCCCCTCGTGTCGGACGCGCCATTCCGCGGGCCTCCGCTGCCCACCGTGCCACAGCGCCCGCTGCGCCCGTTCATTCCGCACGGTGAGCCCGACACGGAGGCGCGGCTGTCCGGGGGAACCTGGGTCGCGCATGGCGGACTCACGCTCCTGCCCCTGGGCGGCGTCTGGGCCGCGACCCGCGTGGGCGGCGACACCCGCCTGGGCGCCACCGCCGCGGAGGCCGCCGCGGGCACCCTGCTCGCTTCACTTCCCGGCAGGTTCCTCTTCGTCCACCCCTCGTATCCCCAGGGCCGGTGGCTCGAACTGGAGGTGGGCGCGTTCGGCGCCGCCATGGTCGTCACGCCCCCCATCGCCGCGCTCGGCACCTGGGGCATGGGAGAGGTCGCCTTCGGGAACAGCGAACGGCCCGGCCGCGCGTACCTGGGCGCGCTCGGAGGCGCGACCGCGGGGATGCTGCTCGGCATCGCCGCGCACGAGGGCTTGCGCCACCTGGCCGGCTCCAGCGAACGGCTGGACACCCTCCGCCGCTACCTCGCGCTGTCCCTCATCGGCACCGGCGCCACCGTGGGCTACCAGTGGATCCGCACCCCCACCGGCCGGCGTTGATCCATCGCCTCGCCATCCCGCGCTTCCATGCGCACCGCGGACCCGGCGCCCGTTCGCCAGCCGCCCCGCACCGCGAGCCCAGGCCCCGTGCACCGTGTCGCGTCAGCGCAGCGCGAACCTCTTCCTGTAATCACCCGGAGACAGCCCCGTGCGAGCCTTGAAGCGGCGGCGGAACGACGTGGTGTCCGCGTAGCCGATGGCCTGGGCGATGTCCTCCACGGTGCGCGGCGTGGTCTCCAGGAGCCGCCGGGCGGCCTCGATGCGCAAGCGCTGGACGTAATCCAAGGGCGTATCCCCCGTGGCCTTGCGGAAGCGGCGCAGCAACGTGCGTTCGCCCAGGCTCGCGGCCATGGCCGCGCCCGCCAGCGTCACCGGGCCCAGCAGGTGCGCCTCCAACCACTCCTGGGCGCGCAGCACGGCGGCGTCGCCGTGGTCCCGATGCGCGGCGCGCACCGCCTCGGGCGCCTGGAAGCGGCGGCCGGGCTCCACCAGGAGCATCCTGGCGCAGAGCGCGGCCAGCTCCGGTGACACCTGCTTCGCGACCAGATGCAGGCAGAGGTCCAGGCAGGCGGTGATGCCTCCCGTGGTGAGCACGTCGCCGTTGTCCACCACCAGCAGCTCCGGCTTGAGCGACACGCACGGGTAGCGGGCCGCGAAGTCCCGGGCCAGCCCCCAGTGGGTGGTGGCCTCCCGCCCCTCCAGGAGCCCCGCCTCCGCGAGCAGGAAGGCCCCCGCGCACACCGCCGCCAGCTTCGCGCCTCGCGTGTGCTGTCCCGCCAGCCAGTCCGTGGTGGAGCGCTCCGCCATGCATCGCTCCAAGCTGCCCACCAGCGCCGGGATGAGGACGACGTCGAAGCGCTCCGTGGGGGCGGGCACCCGCGCGGCGCCCAGCTCCAGGCCGTGGAAGTCGCGCACGGGACCGGGGAGCGGCGCGACGAGCTCCGCCGCGAAGGGTTCTCCCTGGCCCTGGTCGCGGCTCAGGAGGTTGGCCATGGCGAACACATCCAGCGGGCCCGCCACGCTGGAGGCCACGCAGCCCTCCAATGCCAGCACCGCGACGCGGATCGACGAGGACTCGACAGGCATGTCCGCTTGTCGGTTTCCGCCCTGGATTTGTCAATCCAGCCACTCCCGCGGGCGCGCGGGCCCCGGTATTCGGGCTGACACCGCATCACGACTCGCGTGAAGGAGGACGTCCGTGGAGAACGCCGCGCTGCTGCTCATCGACATCCAGAATGACTATTTCCCCGGAGGGCGCTTCGAGCTGCACCAGGCCGACGCCGCGGCCACCCAGGCCCGCGCGGCCCTGGACTTCTTCCGCGAGCGAACCCTGCCAGTCCTCCACGTGCGCCACGAGTCGCCGCAGCCAGGGGCCACGTTCTTCCTGCCGGGGACCCCAGGCGCGGAGCTTCATCCCCGGGTCGAGCCCCGGCCGGGCGAAGCGGTCGTGCTCAAGCACTTCCCCAACAGCTTCCGGCAGACGGACCTCCAGGAGCGCCTGCGGGCCCTGGAGGTGAAGCACCTGGTGGTCGTGGGGATGATGACCCTCATGTGCGTGGATGCCACGGTGCGGGCCGCCGCGGACCTGGGCTACACGGTCACGGTGCTCCAGGACGCCTGCGCGGCCCGGAGCCTGGAGTTCCAGGGCCAGACCGTGCCCGCGCCCCAGGTCCACGCCGCGTTCCTGGCGGCCCTGGGCATGGGCTACGCCCAGGTCCAATCGACCGCCGACTTCCTGGCCGGGGCCGGACGCGGACCGTGATGCACGCAGGCCCCACCCGCCAGAGCGCGGGGCGGGGCCCTCTTCATGGCGCGGAGGCCTACTCCGTGCGCATCGCCTCCACGGGGTCCAGCTTCGCCGCGCGCGCCGCCGGGTAGATGCCGAACGCCAGCCCCACCCCGCAGCTCATCACCAGCGACACCACCACGGACCACATGGGGACCTCCGTGGGCAGGCGGATCATCCACCGGGCCAGGTACGACAGGCCCACGCCCAGGCCCACGCCCAGCGCGCCGCCGACGAGCGACAGCACCACCGCCTCCAGCGCGAACTGCGCGAGGATGCGGTAGCGCTTCGCGCCCAGCGCCTTGCGGATGCCAATCTCCCGCGTCCGCTCCGTCACCGCGACCAGCATGATGTTCAGGATGCCGATGCCGCCCACCAGCAGCGACAGGATGCACACGCCGAAGCTGGCCGCGGACACCGCCTTGGAGAGGTTGTTGAACATCTCCGTGGCGCTCGCATTGGAGTAGATGAAGAAGTCGTCCGGTTCGTCCGGCTTGAGCCCGTGGCGGCGGCGCATCAGCAGCGTCACCTCGTCCTGGGCCCGCTGGAGCACGTCCGCGGAGTGCGCCTGGATGCTGACGCGGAAGTCGCGCACGCCGAACATGGCCGCGAACGTGGACAGGGGAATCATCGCCTGGTTGTCCTGGCTGCCGCCGCCCAGGAACCCACCCCGGCGCTTGAGGGTGCCCACCACCTGGAAGGTGCGCCCCAGCAGCCGGAACTCACGGCCCAGCGGATCCAAGCCAGGATAGAGCGTGTCCGCCAGGTCCGCGCCAATCACCGCCACCCGCCGCCCGTCCACGAACTCCGTGTCGGTGAAGGACCGTCCGCTGGCGATGCCCACCGCGTTCGTCTGGAAGTACTCCGGCGTGCCCGCCCAGACGCTCACGTTGGCGCGCGACTCGCGCTCCGACGTGGAGACCTTCTGGCCGCCCTTGGAGTCCTCCCCCGCAGCCTGCGCGACGGACGGCTGCGTGCGGATGGCGTCCAGGTCCGCGTAGGTGAAGCGCGGCCGGCGCGCCAGCTCCGCGACCGACAGCTGCCCCTGTCCGAAGGGCAGCCGCTGGGCCTGGAAGCAGTCGCTGCCCAGCTCCGACATCTGGTCGTTCACCTGGTTCCGCAAGCCCTCGATGAGGGACATCATGGACACCACCGTGGTGACGCCAATGACGATGCCCAGGAGCGTCAGGAACGAGCGCAGGGGGTTGGAGCGGAACGTCCCGAACGCCAACCGCACCGTGTCCCAGAATGCCATCCACATCGCGAAATCTCCCGCTCCCGCCTAGTCGTGGCGAAGCGCTTCCACGGGGTCCAGGTTCGCGGCCCGCGCCGCCGGCCAGATGCCGAACAGCAGGCCCACCATCGCGGAGAAGCCCACGCCCAACGCCACCGTCAGCGGCTGCACCGCCGCCGCCAGGGGCGTCAGGTAGTTCACCAGCCACGCCAGCCCCATGCCCACCGCGGTGCCCAGCGCGCCGCCCACCGCGGACACGCTGGCCGCCTCCATGAGGAACTGGAAGATGATGGTGTGCTTGCGAGCCCCCAGCGCCCTCCGCACGCCAATCTCCCGCGTCCGCTCACGCACGGACACCAGCATGATGTTCATGATGCCGATGCCGCCCACCAGCAGCGTGATGAGCCCCACGCCCGTGGCCGCGCCGTAGAGCGCGCCCGTCAGCTGCGCGTACATGTTGGCCAGCTGATCCGGCCGGTTGATGGCGAAGTCGTCCGGCATGCCGGGCTTGGTCTTGCGCTCGCGGCGCAGCGTCTCCGTGAGCCGGTCCTGCACGCGGGGCACGTTCTCCTGCGCGTCCACCGCGAGCACCAGGTTCACGTCCCGCTGGGTGCCGAAGTGCCCCTGGAACGCGGGGTAGGGCAGCATCGCCACCATGTCCACGTTCTGCCCCAGCACCGTGCCGCGCTCCACGATGACCCCCGAGACGCGGTAGGGGCGGCGGTCCACGAGGACGCGGTGGCCCACGGGGTTGATGCCCGGGAAGAGCACCTTGGCCACCTCCGCGCCAATCACCACCACCGCGGAGCGGTTGTCCACGTCCGACTGGGTGATGAAGCGCCCGCTCGCCATCTCCACCGAGGACGTCAAGGCGTATTCGGGGCTGGTGCCCATGGTCTGCACGGAGGCGAGCTTCCGGTTCTGGAAGGCCACCTCCGCGACGACGAACATCATGGGCGCCACCGCGACCACGTGCTCGGAGCTGGCGCGCAGCGGCTCCACCAGGTCCACCGAGAGCGTCTTGCGGTTGCGGTACGCCCACCAGTCCCCGTTCATCACCCAGGGGAACTTGGACACCTGCAGCGTGTTGGAGCCAATCTTGTCGAGCTGCTCCGCGAACGAGCTGTTCAACCCCTGGATGATTCCAACGATGGCCAGCAGCGTGCACACGCCCACGCCAATGCCCACCGTGGTGAGCACCGTCCGCAGCCGGTTGGAGCGCAGCGAGGTCAGCGCGATGCGCGCCCCCTCCCACACGTCGACCCGGAAGTTCACGAAACCACCCCTTCACGCTGGAGGCCACGCGGCCCCCGCGCCGGGACGGACCCCGGCGGGCGGTCCGCGTCAGGCACTCTACGCACAGGAGGGCCGCCCATTGCACGCGGCCTTCTCGGGGAGGCTTTCGCGGCGGGGATTTCCCGTTTCAGGGCGGCGCGGCCACCGTGTCGCCCGCCAGGCGCGCACCCGGGCCGTGACCTGCTTCAGGAGGGAGGGCGGCCAGGCAGGCGCGCATGGCCCGTGCCCCACCGCGTCCCCAGATTCGCGCGGACGCACGCGTGAGCGCGTGCCCACGCGCCCATGGCCGAGCTCGCCGCCGACACCGCTCCGGACTCCCGCGCCGCCCCGGCGTCCGAGCGGTTCAGCCGCTCGCAGAAGGCCTTCACGCTGGCGGGGGCCCTGCTGGGGCTGCTGCTGGCGGCGCTGGACCAGACCATCGTGGCCACCGCGGGCCCCACCATCCAGGCGGACCTCCACATCGCGCCAGAGCACTACCCGTGGCTCACCACCGCGTACCTGGTGGCCTCCACGATGATGGTGCCGGTGTGGGGCAGGCTGTCGGACCTGCTGGGCCGCCGCGCGGTCCTGGTGGCGGGCATCACCGTGTTCCTCACCGGCAGCTTCCTGTGCGGCGCGTCCCGCTCCACCCTCACGCTCATCCTCTGCCGCGCGGTGCAGGGCCTGGGCAGCGCGGCGCTCTTCACGGGGTCCCTGGCGGTGGTGGCGGACCTGTTCCCGCCGCGCGACCGGGGCAAGTACCAGGGCCTCTTCGGCGCGGTGTTCGGCCTGTCCAGCGTCATTGGCCCGCTGGCCGGTGGCTTCATCACCGACACGATGGGCTGGCACTGGGTGTTCTTCATCAACCTGCCGGTGGGCGCGCTCGCGCTGGCGCTCATCTTCCTGCGCATGCCGCCGCTCAAGCCCGAGGGCGTCCGCGGCGGCAGCCTGGATGTCCCGGGCGCGCTCGCGCTGGCGCTGGGCGTGGTGCCGCTGCTCCTGGCGCTCAGCCTGGGACGCGGGACGGGGATGCACCGGGCGGGCGGCTTCCCGTGGGGGTCCACGCCCATCCTCGGGCTGTTCGCGCTGTCCGCGGTGGGCCTGGGGCTCTTCGTCTGGCGCGAGCGCCGCGCGAAGGAGCCACTGCTGGACCCGTCCCTGTTCCGCCTGCGGGCGTTCTGGGCGGGCAACGCGGCGGTGTTCACCATTGGCGCGGTGTTCCTGGCGTCCGTCACCTTCCTGCCCCTGTTCATGGTCAACGTGGTGGGGCTGTCGGCGACGCACTCGGGGCTGACGCTGACGCCGCTGACCCTGGGCGTGGTGGCGGGCAACGTGCTGTCCGGGCAGCTGGTGTCGCGGCTGGGGCGCTACAAGGCGCTGATGGCGGGCGCGCTCCTGTTCCTGATGGGCGGCTTCGCGGTGATGGGCTTCACCCTGACGCCGGACTCCAGCCAGGCCGAGGTGACGGTGAAGATGGTGCTGGTGGGCCTGGGCCTGGGCCCGTCCATCCCGCTCTACACCGTGGCCGTGCAGAACGCGGTGCCGCCCCAGCGCATCGGCGTGGCCACCTCCGCGACGACCTTCTTCCGGCAGCTGGGCATGACGGTGGGCGTGGCGCTGCTGGGCACCGTGTACGCGGGCACGCTGGGCCGGGAGATGCGCGCGCGCACGCAGCAGGCCACGCAGGGGCTGCCCCCGGACGTGCGGCAGGAGCTCCAGGCGGCGGCCCCGGGGAGCCTGGGCGGCGAGGGGGCCCCCCAGGGACAGCGCTTCCAGCCCGGGCCGGTGAAGGACTCGCTGCGCCAGGGCTTCGACGCGGAGCGGCGGCGGGCGGAGGGGCCCCAGGCCCGCGCGGACGTGGACGCGGACGAGGCCCGCGCGCTGTCCACCGTGGACGCCGTGGCGCGAGCGCTCAAGGAGTCCTTCACCCTCGCGACGATGGCGGTGTACCGCCTCGCCATCCTCATCACCCTGGGGGCCCTGCTCTTCACGCTGCTGCTGCCGGAGCTGCCGCTGCGGCGCGGCGGGACGGGCAGGGCCGTGGCGGAATAAGCCCCCCGCGCCTACTTCTTCGCCGGCGGCGTCTCCGACTCCGGCGCGGTGGGACGCGCGAGCACGCCCGGCGCCTCCGCCAGCGCGTACGCCATCCACGTGACGGCGGCGGCGCTGCGCGACAGGTCCTGGGGATCCACCTTGTCCAGCGTGTCCGCCATGGAGTGGTGCACGTCGAAGTAGCGGCTGCTGTCCACGCGCACGCCCACGAAGGGCACGTGCGCGGGCTCCATGGGGCTGAGGTCCGCGCCCGTCGCGTGCCCCACCAGGAAGGTGGCCGCGCCCAGGCCCTCCAGCGGCGAGAGCCACGGCCGCAGCAGCGCCTCTCCGCCCGGGCCCGCGTGCAGGCTCACGCCCAGGGGGCGCCCTCCGCCCGAGTCCATCTCCAGCGCGGCCACGTGCTTCGGCAGCTCCTTCGCGTGGGCCTCCGCGTACGCCCGGCCGCCGCGCAGGCCGTTCTCCTCGTTCATGAACAGCACCACGCGCACCGTGCGCCGGGGCGCCTGGGGCAGCTTCGCCAGCAGCCGCGCCGCCTCCATCACCATCACCACGCCCGCGCCGTCGTCATGCGCGCCCGTGCCCACGTCCCACGAGTCCAGGTGCGCGCCCAGCAGCACCACCTCGTCCGGCTTCTCCCGGCCCCGCACCTCCGCCACCACGTTGGACGAGTCCGCGTCCGGCAGCTCCGAGCAGCCCAGCACCAGCCGCACCTTCACCGTTCCACCCTGGAGCATCCGGTGCAGCGTCAGCGCGTCCTCCACCGACACCGCCGCGGCGGGCAGGCGCACCCCGCCCTCGTCGAAGCGCGTGGCCCCCGTGTGCGGCGTGCGCAGCGACGCCGTGGCCAGCGAGCGCACCAGCGCGGCCACCGCGCCCTGCTTCGCCGCCGCCGCCGGGCCCCGGCCGCGCAGCCCCGCGAAACGGCCATAGTCCGCCGCCTCCGACATCGTATGGTTGAAGAAGACGATGCGGCCCTTCACCTTGTCCCCCAGCGCCGCCAGCTCCTCCAGGGAGCCCACCTCCACCACCTCCGCGGTGAGGCCCTCCGGCGGCGTGGGCGCGCTGCCCCCCAGCGCCAGCAGCGCCAGCGGCAGGCCGCGCGTGCGCTCGGAGGCGACGATCTCGCCGTGCTCCTCCCCGCGCACCCAGCGCGGCACCTTCACCGGCTCCTTCCACGCCTTCACCCCGTCCGCCTGGAACGCGCGCAGGGCCCACTGCACCGCCGCCTCCGCGGACTCGGAGCCCGACAGGCGCGGCCCCACCCCGTCCGTCAGCTCCTCCAGCCGCGCGTACGCGTGCCCTTCCGTGAGCGCGGGCCCCACCAGGCGCGCCGCCGTGGCCTGCTGCGCGGCGCTCAGCTTCGAGGCCACGGGCGCCACCGCCTTCACGGCGCTGGTGGCGGGGGACTTCGGCGCGGGCTCCTGGGAGGGCGCGGCGGCGGGGGACTGCGGTGCGGGCGACGCCGCGGTGAGCAGGCGGAGGGCCAGCGAGACGGGCAGGACGAACGCGGACGTGGACACTCGAAGCCTCGACGGGACCAGGAGGATGAAGGCGGGGGGTGGAAGTCCCAGGGGCCACCGCGCGCCGAGAGGGGGAACGCGGCGCGCGGGGCTCAACTGGGACGTCACGCACCGGTTCCGCGGTTGGGGAACGCGAGGCCCGGTACATACGCCATCTTCCAAGAAGAAGAGGACGTGCGTGCATTCTTTAAAGAAATTCTTCGCACCGTCAAGGCAGGAAGTGAGCATTGCGACCTCCGGGCGATGTGAGTGTTGGTGACTCTCCGCTACGCAGGACGTCCCATGGCCCCACCCCTTCCCGGGCGACCCGACACATCGTGCCAGAGCCTGGAGGCCCTGGCCGAGCAGCTGTCCGCCCGTGATTTCGGTCGCTTGGAGGATGACGCGCTGCCCTCGCTGCTGCTCGCGGTGCACGGGAGGGACTTCACGCGGGACTTCCGGGAGGAGTTCGGCACGGAGGACGACTGGGCGCAGGCGCTGGGGCGGACCGCGCGGGCGGTGCGTGGCGCCTTCGACTTCCTCCGCCAGGACGCGGGCATCCCGCACCTGAGCCTCCTGCCCCGGCCGGAGGTGCTGCCGCTGCTGTCCCGGTTCTTCCACCTGCACCCCCAGCCTGGTCCCGACTCCCGCGCGCGGCTGTCGTACTGGCTGTGGCGCCGCGCCCTCTTCGACACCGAGCGTTCACCGCCCGACGCCGAGGCCCGCGCGAGCCTCGCGGTCCTCACCACGGACGCGGACGCCTCCGTGCGCGCGCTGCTCCACCGGGTGGGCCCTCCGCCGCCGCGCGGCTGGGAGCGCTATTCGCAGCCGGGCATGGCGGGGCTCGCGTCGGTGGCGGACCGGGTGGAGGCCAACGCCCTGTTGGCGCTGCGGCCCCGGCACCTGCTCACCGGCGCCCTGCTGGAGCCCGGCCCGCTGCTGGAGATCCAGGGCGCGGTGGCCTTCCTGCCCGTGTTCCCCCCACCCCTGTCGGGGCTCCCTCCCGCCCCCGGTTCGGGGAGCGCCCTGCAGCTGACCCTGGCGAACCAGTTCTTCCACCCGGTGCTCGCGCCAGGCAGGTCCCTGCTGGGGCTGGTGCGCGCTGGCGCGGTTCCCCCCGCGGTCTTCCCCAGCCATGCCCTGTCGCCCGACGCCCTGGCCGCCCTGCGTCAAGGCGACGGAGCGGACTTCCTCGCGCGCCGCCGGGACGCGCTCGTCGCCCACATCCGGGCGTTCATCCAGGCGCGGACGGGCGCGGACGCCGAGGAGGAAGTTCCGCCTCCGGAGGAATGAACCCCTGGGAAATCGCCGTTGCCCACCCTGGAGGACCCGGGTCACAGTTCCCGCGCTGAAGGTCGCCCCACCGACCCGGTCCCCCGTCCATGAGCCTGCCCCCTTCCGACACCGAACAGGCCTTGAAGGCCGAGGTCGAACGTCTGCGGCATCGCTTGCGCGCCGCGGGCCTGGAGTCCTCCACCGACGCGGCGCCCACCGGGCCGGACGCCGCCGCCACGCCCCTGTTCGACGGGGAGCGGCTGGCGGCGCTCTTCCAGCAGGCCGGGGTGGGCATCGCGCAGGCGGACCTGGAGGGCACGTTCCAGCTGGCGAACCAGCACTTCCGCGACATGTTGGGGCGCTCGCTCGAGGACGTGCTGGGGCGTGACCTGCTGGACTTCACGCACCCGGAGGACCGCGCGCGCGACGCCACCCTGTTCCGTCGCCTGGTGGAGACGGGCGAGCCCTTCGTCGTGGAGAAGCGCTACCTGCGGCCGGACGGCCGCGTCATCTGGGCGCGCAACCACGTCGCGCTGGCGAGGGACGCGGCGGGACGGCCCTCCTTCGCCGTCTGCGTCTCGCGGGACATCACCCAGGCGCGGGAGGACGACGAGCGCCTGCGCGTGAAGCACGAACAGCTGCGGCTGGCGCAGGAGGCGGGCGGCATCGGCGTGTTCACGCTCGACATCGCCACCCACCTGCTGACGGTGACGCCGGAGTTCTGCCGGCTGTACGGCGTGCCGCTCACGGACACCGTGCCCGCGGCGGACATCGAGGCGCTCGTGCTGGAGGAGGACCGGCCCCTGACCTCCAACGCGCGCACTCGGGCGGCGGGCCAGGTGACCCCTTCGGTGGAGTACCGCGTCCGCCGGCTGGACACCGGGGAGGTGCGGTGGATCGCCCGCCGGGCGTCGCTCGTGCACGACGCGGCGGGCCGGCCCGCGCAGCTCATCGGCGTCACCCAGGACGTCACCGACCGCCACCACTCCGAGGACGCGCTGCGCGCGGCGAACGAGCGCGTGCAGCTGGCGCTGAGCACCGAGGCGGTGATTGGCACCTGGGTGTGGGACGTGCCGGACAACCGCGTCACCACGGACGCGCGCTTCGCGGACTCCTTCTCGTTGGATCCACTGCGAGCGCGCGAAGGCCTGCCCCTCGGCCAGTTCGTGGCGGCCATCCACCCGGAGGACCGGCCCGGGGTGGAGGCGGCCATCGCCCGCGCGCTGGAGACGGGGGGGACGTACCGCGCCGAGTACCGCGTGCGCCGCTCCGACGGGGTCTACCGCTGGGTGGAGGCGAGCGGTCACTGCGAGCGCAGCCGAGCAGGGGCGCCGCTGCGCTTTCCGGGCGTCCTGGTGGACATCGACGCGCGCAAGCGGGCGGAGCTGCGGCAGGCCGCGCTGCTGGAGATGGCGGACCGGCTGCGCGAGGCCGTGTCCGCGGACGCCGCCGCGCGGCTCGCCATGGAGGTGGTGGGGCGGCTGCTGGGCGTGCCGCGCGCGGGCTACGGCACGGTGGACGCGGTGCATTCCCTGGTGCGGATGCATCCGAACTGGGTGGCTTCGCCGGACGTGGCACGCGTGGAGGGGGTGCACCGCTTCCTCGACTACGGCGTGTTCATCGAAGACCTCCTGAAGGGCGAGGTGGTGGCCATCCCGGACGTGAGGGAGGACCCGCGCACGGCCCCCCAGGCGGCCACCCTGGAGGCGATTGGCATCCGGGCGCTGTTCAACATCCCGCTGCTGGAGCACGGCCGGTTCGTGGCGGTGCTGTTCCTCCACGACACGCAGCCGCGCCCATGGACGGAGGATGAAATCGAGCTGGCGCGCAACGTGGCCGACCGGGTGTGGACGACGCTGGCGCGGCTCAAGGCGCTCTCGGAGTTGAAGCAGGCCAACGAGACGCTCGAGCAGCGCGTGGCGCAGCGCACGCAGGAGCGGGACCGGGTGTGGCGGCTGTCGCAGGACCTGCTGCTGGTGGCGGACCTGGAGGGCCGCTTCCTCAGCGTCAACCCCGCCTGGACGCGGACGCTGGGGTGGACGGAGGAGGAGCTGGTCGGGCGCACGAGCCAGTGGATGGAGCCGCCGGGCGCGCAGGAGCGGACGCGCGAGGAGGTCCGCCAGCTGGCGGAGGGCCACACGACGCTGCGCTTCGAGAACTCCTTCCGGACGCGGGACGGCCACTACCGGCACTTCTCTTGGACGGCGGTGCCCGCGCTGGAGGAGGGCCTGCTGTACGCCACCGCGCGCGACGTCACCGAGCAGCGGCGGACGGAGGAGCAGCTGCGGCAGTCGCAGAAGATGGAGGCGGTGGGGAAGCTGACGGGGGGCGTGGCGCACGACTTCAACAACCTGCTCCAGGTGGTGGGCGGCAACCTCCAGCTGTTGCAGCGCGACGTGGCGGGCAACGAGCGGGGACTGCAGCGGGTGCGCTCGGCGCTGGGCGCGGTGGAGCGCGGGGCGCGGCTGTCCGCGCAGCTGCTGGCGTTCTCCCGGCGGCAGCCGCTGGAGCCGCGCTCCTTGAGCCTGGGGCGGCTGGTGCGGGGCATGGACGACCTGCTGCGCCGCGCGCTGGGCGAGGACGTGGAGGTGGAGACGGTCATCAGCGGCGGGCTGTGGAACACGCTGGCGGATCCGCACCAGTTGGAGAACGTCATCCTCAACCTGGCCATCAACGCGCGGGACGCGATGAGTGGCAGCGGGAAGCTGACGCTGGAGTTGAGCAACGCGGCGCTGGACGACCACTACGCGCAGGCGCACCCGGAGGTGCTGGCCGGGGCGTACGTGTTGCTGGCGGTCTCGGACACGGGTGCGGGCATGGCGCCGGAGGTGATGGAGCGCGCGTTCGAGCCCTTCTTCACGACGAAGCCGGAGGGCCGGGGCACGGGCCTGGGGCTGAGCATGGTGTACGGCTTCGTGAAGCAGTCCGGTGGCCACGTGAAGCTCTACAGCGAGGTGGGGCACGGCACGACGGTGAAGGTGTACCTGCCGCGCGCCTTCCAGCCGGAGGCGCCGGTGTCGGAGGGGGTGACGGGGCCGGTGCAGGGCGGGCAGGAGACCATCCTCGCGGTGGAGGACGACGCGGACGTCCGGGCGACGGTGGTGGAGCTGCTGACGGAGCTGGGCTACCGGGTGCTGCGCGCGGTGGACGGAGAGAGCGCGCTGTCCATCCTGAAGAGCGGCGTCGCGGTGGACCTGCTCTTCACGGACGTGGTGATGCCAGGGCCGGTGCGCAGCCCGGAGCTGGCGCGGCAGGCGAAGGCGTTGCAGCCGGACATCGAGGTGCTCTTCACGTCGGGCTACACGGAGAACGCCATCGTGCACGGCGGCCGGTTGGATCCAGGCGTGAGCCTGCTGTCCAAGCCGTACCGGCGCGAGGACCTGGCGCGCAAGGTGCGGGCGCAGCTGGACCAGCGGCAGCAGCGGCAGTTGACGCCGAGGCTGGCGTGGCCGGAGGCGGCCGCGCGCGGGGAGTCGTCCGCGGCGCAGGAGTCCGCGCGGCGGATGCACGTGTTGCTGGTGGAGGACGACGAGGACATCCGCGCCTCCGCGAGCGAGCTCTTGGGGCTCCTGGGGCACGCGGTGATGTCGGTGGCGAGCGCGGAGGAGGCGCGGGTGGCGCTGGCGGCGGAGCCCTTCGACGTGCTCTTCACGGACGTGACGTTGCCGGGCATGTCGGGGGTGGACCTGGCGCGCGAGGTGGCGCTGCGAAAGCCCACCATGCGCATCATCATCGCATCCGGGCACGGCCGCGCGGCGCTGGACGGGGATCCGCGGCAGTGGCTGGGCGTGGTGGTGCTGCCCAAACCCTACGCCCTCCCGCAGATCCAACAGGCCCTGGCCCAGGTGGCCGCGAAGCGCTGAGGCTCAGCTTCGCGGCTCACGAGCCCTAATCGCATACCTGTTCATTGGCATGCGTGGAGGCCCGGGGGCTCCACCCCTCGTTGCCGTCCTTCTCGAAGAAGAACCTGACGCGCGTGCGCTGCCGCGTGCCCACCTCGTTCAGCGTGTTCGCGTCGTACAGCCGGCCGTTCACCATCGTGTAGCGCACCGTGCGGCTGTTGGAGATGTCCTCCAGCGGGTTGCGATCCAGCACCACCACGTCCGCCAGCTTCCCCACCTCCAGCGAGCCCAGGTCGCCGTCGATGCCCAGGTGACGCGCGCCGTTCAGCGTGCCCACGCGCAACGCCTGCATCGGCGTCATGCCGCCCTGCACGAACATCGCCAGCTCCCAGTGCGCCGCCAGCCCTTCGCGCTGCCCGTGCGCGCCCAGCTGCACGCTCACGCCCAGGTCGTTCAGCTCCTTCGCCACGCGCGCCACGTTCGGGTGGTTGAACTCCTCGTCGGGGATCATCACGCGCCGCCTGGAGCGCGCGTCCACCACGCGCCGGGGCACGAAGGACAACAGGCGCGTGTCCTCCCAGACGTTCGTCTTCTGATACCAGTAGTTCTCCCCCATCAGCCCGCCGTAGGCCACGCCCAGCGTCGGCGTGTAGCCCACCCGCGTGCCCTTCCAGAGCTGGCGCACGTCGTCGTAGATGCGCGCCACCGGCAGCGAGTGCTCCAGCCCCGTGTGCCCGTCCACCACCATCGTCAGGTT
Organism: Corallococcus sp. Z5C101001; assembly: GCF_007352635.1. NCBI lineage: Bacteria > Pseudomonadati > Myxococcota > Myxococcia > Myxococcales > Myxococcaceae > Corallococcus > Corallococcus sp. Z5C101001. The sequence goes on along the minus strand of NZ_VKLU01000022.1, from coordinate 31,699 downwards.
GTGCTGGAGCAGCGAGCCGCCCTCGGGCACCACCAGCATCCCCAGTTCGCGCGCCGCCTGGAGCACCTTCTGCCGCTGGTCGCGCCGGGGCTGGTTGTAGCTCTTCACGCTGAACGCCCCCAACGCCTTCATCCGCCGCAGGTGCCGGCGCGCGTCGTCCAGCGTGTCGATCTCCACGTGCGCCCCCGCGCCCGCCGCCCCGTACAGGATGGTCCCCGTGGAGTAGATGCGCGGCGCCGTCAGCATCCCCGCCTTCCCCATCTCGCTCGCGGCGAAGATGGTCTCCGACTGGTTGGACGGGTCGTGCAACGTCGTCACCCCGAACGCCAGCGACGCCGCCTGCACCCAGCTCTGCTCCGGCATCAGCCCGTCCACGCCCATGCTCCCGTGCCAGTGCACGTCCACCAGGCCCGGCATCAGCGTCTTGCCCTTCACGTCCACCACCTTCGCCCCCGCCGGCACCGCCACCTTGCCCACCGGCCCCACCGCCACGATGCGGTTGCCCTTCACCACCACCACGCCCTCCTCCACCACCTCCTCGCCGTTCATCGTCACCAGCCGCCCGCCCACCAACGCCAGCACCCCCTCCGGCACGTCCGACTTCGCGGAGAACGACACGTCCACCCCGTCCGCCTCCGGCGGCGGCAGCGTCTTCGGCGCCCCGTCCAGGAACGTGAACGCGTCCTTCAGCGCCCGCGTGAAGAGCTTCGGCCCCAGCGCCCAGTGCAGGGACAGCCGCTCCCCCGCGCCGGACCAGTGCAGGTACTCCCCCGCGTCACGGCTCACCTGCGTCACCGGCATCGCCTTCGTGCCCGGCCCCACCAGCGCCTCCTTCGCGCCGCGCACGAAGGGCGTCACGTACGCGTTGAAGTCCTCGCGGAAGGCCACCCACCGGTCGTCCGGCGACACGCGCATCTCCAGCGCGCCCGCGCTCGTGAGGTGCGTGCGCGGCTCGCCCCCGTCCAGCGCGATGCTCCGCAGCGTGCGCACGTCCTCCGTCTCCTTGGACTCCACGTTGAGGAAGTACACGCGGTCCGACTTCGCCCCGAAGTGCGGCTGCTCCCCGTCCCGCGTCAGCTTGCGCGCCACGCCCCCGCCCGTGGACGGCACCACGAACAGCCCCGTCTCCCGGCTCCACGTGCCCGGCATCAGGTAGCCATCCCCCGTCGCCCGGTACACCACCCACTTGCCGTCCGGGCTCAGCGCCGGCTCCACGTAGTAGCCCGGCTGCGCCGTCACCACGCGGCCCTCGCCGCCCGTCGCCGCCACGATGCGCACCGCGCCCAGCGCGTCGTCGTCCCACGTCGAATAGACGATGGAGCGCCCGTCCCGCGAGAAGGCCGGGAAGAACTCCAGGTGCTCGTTCTGCCGCGTCAGCCGGCGCGGCGTGCCCGACGGCAGCTCCTTCACGTAGAGCCGGCCCAACGCCTGATACACCACCCTCTTACCATCCGGTGACACCTGCATCCAGCGCAGCATCTTCACGTCGAAGCGGTCCGGCGCCACCGGCCGGGTCCCCTTCACCGCCGCGAACACCGTGCGCGAGCCCTTCACGTGGAAGGGGATGGGGGTGACCTTCTTCGTCGCCACGTCGATGCGGTGCAGCGTCCCGGCCGCCCAGAACACCAGCGACTTGTTGTCCGGCGTCCACGCCATCACCGGCGACACGCCGTGGATGGCCCACGTCTCCTGCATGTCCCGGTCGAGCCCGTCATACAGCGGGCGCTCCGCGCCGGAGGCCACGTCCGTCACGTACAGCACGCTCTTCGCGCGCACCCGCCGCACGAACGCCAGCTGCTTGCCGTCCGGCGAAGGCGTGGGCCGGATGGAGCCGCCCGGCCCGGTGACGAAGGGCTCCACCTCCCGCGTGTCCAGGTCCAGCCGCTGGATGGCGTAGAGCTCCTTGTTCGGGTCCTTGTCGTACTCGAAGGTCTTCCCCGGCGTGACGTCCTGGCTGAAGTAGACGAAGCGGCCGTCGGGGGAGAACGCGGGCTCGCCCAGGTCCTTCTGGTCGTTGGCGCGCTCGGTGAGCTTCACGCCCTCGCCCCCCGCGCGGTGGTACATCCACACCTCGCCCGCGCCCAGCGAGCGCCGGCCGGTGAAGTGCTTGCGCGCCACCAGGAACTGGCCGTCCGGGCTCCACGCCGGGCTGTTGAGCAGCCGGAACTTCTCCTGCGTCACGGGCCGCGGGTCGGAGCCGTCGCGGTTCATCACCCAGAGGTTGTCTCCACCGCCCCGGTCGCTGGTGAACGCGATGGACTTCCCATCCGGGCTGTAGCGCGGCTGCATGTCCCAGGACGCGCCCGACGTCAGCGGCCGCGCCTCGCCGCCCGCGATGGGCAGCGCGTAGAGGTCCCCCAGCAGGTCGAAGAGGATTTCGTCCCCGCGCGGACTCACGTCCACGTTCATCCACGTGCCCTCGCGCACGTCGATGGGCACCTGCGACGCGGACACGCCGGGGGGCGCGTCCACGCTCCACGCGTCCTTCTTCGCGTCCGGCTTCTCCGCCTCCGCGACGGGGTTCGGCGTGCCCGCGTCGCCCTCGTTCGCCCGGGCGGCGGCGCGCGCGGTGTCCTCCGGCGTGGGAGGCGGAGGCGGCTCCCGCGGAGGCGCTTCGCCTTGCGGTGCGGGGGTGGGCGCACTCGCGGGCCGAGGCAGGGGCTGCGCGGCCAGCAGCAGGCCAGGCATCAGCAGCGTGAAGCAGAGGGCGGACAGAGGTCGGTTCACCGAGAGGGTCCTCGTTCGAGACGCGGGGCGCGGCATCCTGCCATGCCAGGACGCGCGGGCGCGCAGGGCGCCCGTGAACGCACGAAAGGGTGTGCCTGTTCCTGGGTGCGCGAGCGAGCGAGCCCGCGCATCGCGTTCCCCCGGCGCGGTCCGAATCTGCTATCGCGAGAGCCCTATGTCGGACTTCAGTCTTCCTGCGGACCAGGCGGGGCGGCGCGAACAGCTCTCCGTGCTGTTCACCGAGGCGGTGCCCCACAACCACGCGCTCGGGCTGCGGCTGGAGGCGGTGGGGGCCTCGGACGCGACGGTGGTGATGCCGTACGCGGACGTGCTCGTCGGCAACCCGGAGACCGGGGTGGTGGCGGGCGGCGCGGTGACGACGCTCATCGACGCGACGAGCGGCACGGCGGTGCTCGCGGCGCTGGGCACCTTCGCCGCCATCGTCACGCTGGACCTGCGAATCGACTACCTGCGCCCCGCGCGCCCGGGCCTCGCGCTGACCGCGCACGCCGAGTGCTACAAGGTCACCCGCCTCATCGCCTTCGTGCGCGCCCTGGTGCACCAGGGGGACCCGGCGATGCCGGTGGCCTCCGCGCAGGGCACCTTCATGCGGGTGGAGGACTGAACGCCATGAGCACGCCCTCCCTTCCCCTGGCGGAGCTGGTGCGCGTGGTGCGCAAGTCGCGCGAATACCACCGCCTCACCGACGCCATCCCCTACACGCGCTTCATGGGCATCGGCGTGGAGAACCTCGCCGGAGAGATGCTCTGCCGCATGCGCTACACACCCCACCTCATCGGCAACAGCATCCTGCCCGCGCTGCACGGCGGGGCGCTGGGCGCGCTCCTGGAGTCGACCGCCATCTTCGAGCTGCTGCTCCAGACGGACACCGACCGCGTGCCCAAGGTCATCTCCAGCACCGTGGACTTCCTGCGCTCGGGCAAGGCGCAGGACACCTTCGCGCGCGCCTTCATCACCCGCCAGGGCCGGCGCGTGGCCAACGTGCGCGTGGAGGCCTGGCAGGACGACCGCACCCGCCCCATCGCCAGCTCCCACGCGCTGTTCCTGCTCTCCGAGCCGTGAGCCCGCGGCGACGCTAGCCGCCCACCACGATGCGGTACGTGCGGCGCGTGCCGCCGCTCCAGATGATGAGGGTGGTCTTCCCCGCCGCCAGCGCGGAGACCTCCACCCCATCCACCCCCGTCGTCTTCACGTCCGCGATGGACGGGTCGCCCAGCGCCACGCGCGTCAGCCCCGGCACCGTCAGCACCTGCTTCGCGCCCCGCTTCAAGGTCAGCGTCTCGTCCGCGGGGGGCTCCGCCGCCTGAGCGGGCGCTCGCCTGGCCGGCTCCTTCGCCCCGGAGGGCATGGCACCCAGCAACAAGGCGCCCACCGACAAGGCCGCAAAACGTGAAATCATGGGTACTACCTCCACGTGTCTCCGTGGAATCGGAGTGAGACCAGCGTCGCATGCGTGCGCATCCGACGTCCCTGGAGTGTCGCGTCATCCGTTGAGAACGCGGAATGCCGTACTGGTGTTGTTACAGCGCCACTCCCTTTTCTACAGGGTCGCTGCGGAGTCATTCACCCGACAGCGTGCACGGGCACACGGTGATCAGCCTCGGGGTCCGCCGGGTGGAGGACAGGCGTTGCGGCCCGGGGGTGCGGTGGGCGCGAGGCACTGAACGCGAGCGCTCATCAGAAGCACACGGCACGTCGCCTGCTAGCTCCCGGTCACAGCACCGACGCGGGGGCCGTCTCATGAGCGAGCGCGAGTCGACGAAGCTGCGGGAGTTGAAGGAATCCGCTCACGCGCTGTACCAGCGGGGCAGGTATGCGCAGTGCGTGGAAACGTACGCGCAGCTGGCGAAGCTGCTGCCCCGCGACGCGAATGTACGCGTCCGGCTGGCGGAGGCCTGCCGGCGCGCGGGACAGCGGACGCAGGCGATCTCCGCGTACCGTGAAGCAGCGCAGGTGCTGTTGTCACTGGGTTGTGAATCCCGCGCGAGGGGCGCGCTGAAGGCCGCGCTGGAGTTGGATCCGCGCGACCCGGTGCTGCAACTGGAGGTGGTGCGGCTGGGCCAGGGCGCGGCGCCGTCGACGGCGCTGGAGGATGAACAGCTCTACTGCTTCGACCGGCTGCCGCCGCCGACACCGCCGCCCGCGCGGGTCCGGAGCGTGCCCCCGACACCGCCGCCTCCCTTCGTGCTCAGCGCCGCGCAGGAGCCGACGCTGACGGATGCGCGGCCCGTGGCGCCGTCCATCCGCCCCGTGAACCTCCAAGGGGCGCGCGGCGCGGCGGCGAGGACTCCAGGGCTCGGCTCGGGGCCGGGCCGGGACGCGGTCCTGCCCCAGCCCCGTCCCACGGGAGCGGCCGTGAGCGCGCCGCGCTCGGCGACGGAGACCTTGGCGCGCTCGGTGGCGAGCGCCGCCGCGGTCGCGCACACCGCGTCGAAGCCCTCCGCGAAGCCATCACGCGCGGCCAACGACACGGGCGTGCAGGGCTCGAGCTCCGTCGCGGCGCCAGTCGACGCGCGCGAGCGGGGGCATGCGCCGCAGAAAGCCCTGCCCGGCGCTCCGCTGGCCTTGCCCGCACTGCCGCGAAGCCCTCCGGGTGCACTGACGTCCGCGGCGGAGCCGACCACGCTGGTGACGAAGCCCGCCCTCCCACCGGAGCGTCCCACCGTGAAGGTCATCGCGCTGCTGAACCGGGCTCCAGAGGCCCTGCCGACGCCGCCTCCGGCAGCCGTCCCCACCTCCCCTCCGCATGCGTCCCCGCAGACGGAGCCGCCCCTGGCCGCGCCGGCCTACCGGCCGGAGATGCGCCGCCTGGCGCCGAACGTGGTCGCGCTGCGCGTGTCGCCCCATGCGCGCTGGGTCATCATCCGTTCGGACAGCGACCTGCAGGTGACCCGTTCGGAGGCCCTGCCTAAAGATCCGTCCGCGGCGTATTGAGCGGTGGTGTCACGCCGCCGCCCGGATCGCGGCGGTGCCCCCTGGCGTCTGGCATTGCGTTCACAGGGGTCCCTCGGGGGCTCACGGGGGACTTCGCATGCGGACTGGGCGGTGGATTTCCTTGTTGCTCAAGGCGCGGGGCTCTCGACGCGCGCATGGCCCTGAAACACGGGGGAGTACGGCACCTGGGCGCTCGATCCAGGATGGCCAGCACCACGCACCGAGGCGCCCTCCCCCACCTTGGGAAGGACGCCCGGATTCCTGCCCCGTCCTGAACAGCGCGCCCTACATGGACACGGACTTGTTCGGATCAATGAGGCTCTGTAGTGGATTGACGGCCTCCGCGGTCTCCTGCTCCGCGTCCGGCTCCTCCGCGCGGACCTGCGCCTCGCAGTGGTTGCTCTTGCGATTCTGGTGGCAGTGCCGGATGCCGTACACGTGATGGCATCCGCATGGGTCCACGCGCTTCTTCGCGCACAGCGAAGGATTGAACACCGGGGCCGCGGTCATCTCCACCGGCCCCGCCTGCAACGCCACCGCCAGCACCATCCCCGTCAGAAGCCCCATCGCCCACCCCCTTGATGCACGCAGCAGAAATGGGAATCCAGATCGGCTACCGCAAGTCCCAGGCTTGTCTGAATGCCCGTCCGTGCACTTCCGACTGTTCCCTCATCCTCCCCGCCCGGATTTCCCCCCGCATCCGCCGGGCAGGCAGCCGTCCAGGTGTCTGGAACCCGGCACCGTCAGGTATGACGGAGGGCTCCGTCCCTGCCGCGGGTTCATCCACCTGGGGTCGTCCGCCATGAGCTGGAAGCAACATCTGGAAAAGGTCTCCGAGGGCCACTACGTCCTGCCACGCACGAAGACGATGCGCGTGCACGCGGACCTGTTCCTCTCCGACAAGCTCCTCTGGGGCGAGGGAGGCCCGGAGTCCCCCGGCCTGGAGGACGCGGTCTTCGACCAGGTCGTCAACGCCGCCACCTTCCCCGGCGTCAGCCGCGTCGCCGTCACGCCCGACTGCCACGTGGGCTACGGCGTCCCCATTGGCACCATCGTGGAGACGGACGGCACGCTGCTGCCCACCGCCGCCGGCTATGACATCGGCTGCGGCATGGTGCAGCTCCAGACCTCCCTCACCGTGGAGGACGTCGCGGACCCCGCGAAGCGCCGCCAGTGGATCAACGAAGTGACCGAGCGCATCGCCGTGGGCGTGGGCGCCACCCGCGCGCGCAAGCAGCGCAGGCTCAGCGAGCCCACCGTGAAGGAGGTCCTGCGCCACGGCGCCAAGGCCCTGGGCCGGGGCCACTCCGTCACCGAGCGCGACTTCATCCCCGTGGAGGACACCGGCGTGGACATCCCGGTCCGCGCCTACGACAAGCGCGGGCAGCTGGGCAGCCTGGGCGGCGGCAACCACTTCACCGAGATGCAGGTGGATGAGCAGGGCCGCGTCTGGGTGATGCTCCACACGGGCAGCCGGGGCTTCGGCTGGAACATCGCGAAGCACTTCTTCGTGGAGGGCGCCGCGGCGCTGGGCCTCAAGAGCCGCAGCGAGGACTTCGTCTGGATGGACGCGGACAGCACCCTGGGCCGCCAGTACTGGAACCTGCACAACATGGCGGCCAACTTCGCCGTGGCCAACCGCCTGCTCATCGGCGAGGCCGTGTGCGGCGCGCTCGAGGACGTGTTCGGCGGCACCGCGAGCATCTACTACGAGATCTCCCACAACCTCATCCAGCGCGAGGCCGGGAAGTTCGTCGCGCGCAAGGGCGCCACGCGGGCCTTCCCCGCGGGCCACCCGGCCCTCAAGGGCACGACGTGGGAGGCCACCGGCCACCCCATCCTCATCCCCGGCTCCATGGAGACGGGCAGCGCCATCCTCTTCGCCGAACCCGGCGCGGAGAAGTCCATCTACTCGGTGAACCACGGCTCCGGCCGGCGGCTGTCGCGGGCCGCCGCGCGCCGGCAGCTCCAGCAAGAGGAGACGGACCGGCGCATGGAGGAGGCGGGCATCCTGCTCAACACCCGCACCACGCCGCTGGACGAGTCCGGGCCCTGCTACAAGAACCTGGACGACGTGTTGGAGACGGTGGAGCTGGCGGGGCTCGCCCGGGTGGCCCACCGCCTCAAGCCGGTGGCCTGCATCAAGGGCGCGGACTGAGGGGGTGCCCCGTGGGGGGCTCGTGGGGGAGGCCGGGCGGCGCTAGAGTGGGCGCCCGCCTGGAGCCCGACCGATGAGTGCCCTGCCCCCCACCCCCCGGACCTCCTCCCGGGAAGCCGAGCTGGCGCGCGCCGAAGCCGACATGGCCCGGCTGGAAGCGCAGCTCGCCGAGCAGGTGGCCCGCGCCACCACCGACGCGGCCGCGCTGAGCGAACGGCTGGCCCGCGCCCGGCAGGCGCTGTCCCGGCCGGAGCACGCCGGGGATTCGCGCCTGTCCCAGTGGGCCATGCGCCTGGAGGACACCGAGTCCCCCGAACCGTCCCCGGAGCTGGAGCGCCTGCGCGAGAAGGCAATGGACGCGCGTGAGGCCGCCCTGGACACGCGGCGGCAGGCCGGGCTGGACCTCCAGTCCGCGCTGCGCGTGCAGCAGGAGGACGCCGCCCGGGTGGTCAAGGCGCTGACGGACGCCGAGTCCGACCTGAAGCGCGCGGAGGCCGCCGCGAAGGCCCGCGCCGAAGCCGAGGCGAAGGCGCGCCGGCAGGCGGAAGCGGAGTCCGTGAAGGCCGCCCCGCCCCCGGGGCTGGCGTCCCGAACGAAGGCGACGCCGGACACCCCGGCCCGCTCCGAGCGGGCGGTCGCGCAGGCGCCGGTGGCGTCGACTCCAGCGAAGAGCGAGGCGCGGAAGGCGGGCCGGGTGCGGATGCACACGAGCATCGACACGCGCAGCGACTCCAACTTCTTCACCGGCTTCTCCATGGACATCAGCGAGGGAGGCATCTTCATCGCCACGGTGGAGGCGGTGCCGCGAGGCACGGCGGTGGAGCTGGACTTCACGCTTCCGGGAGGCCGGCCCCTGACGGTGAACGGCGTGGTGCGCTGGGCTCGCGATGGCAATGACCGCACGCCGGACCTGATGCCTGGCGTGGGCGTGCAGTTCACCACGCTGCCGGCGGAGGTGGCGCACGCCATCTCTTCGTTCGTGGCCACGCGCGATCCGCTCTTCTATCCGGACTGACGCTCACGCCAGCGGGCGCGAGGGGACGTCGCTCCAGCGCCCACGGACGGAGCCGTGATCAGGTCCCCCAGGGGCGCAGGGGCATGAGCAGGCCCGCGTCCTGGAGGCGCGCCTGGACGTCCTCGGCGAGCGCGACGTGGGCTGGGTTGGAGACGGTGAACTTCTCGGGTGTGAGGGTGATGAGCGTGCCCCGGTCCGGGATGTGTTCCACCTGCACGGGGGCGGGGAGCGGAGGCACGGGGCCACGGAAGTCGGCGAAGTACATGACCCAGCCGACGTAGGTGCCGAGCTTGGGGAACTGCTCGGCCACGATGAGGTTCCGGTGCTCATGGGAGGTGGCGATGCCAAACTCTGGTGCCCATGCGAGCGCCATGGCGCGCACCACGCCAGTCAGGACGTGAGCCTTCAGGACCCGCTCCGCTACCTCGCCCTGGCTGAGGGGATTGAGAAGGCAGACGGAACTCACGCGGGCGGAAGAGCTCCCACAGTGGCCGTTGACCCCCGAGGTTTCTTCCGATGTCTCACCAGCCCAAAGCCAGAAGCTGGAATCGTCACCGAACCGGTTGCTCTTCTTGCCGAGGAGCTTCGCCAACGTCGATGCATCGGGTGAAAGCTGCTGTTTCCGGGCCTTCTGGAAGGTGGCAGCCGCTTCGTACCAACGACTCCAGGTGGGCTCCAGGGGTGACATCCCTCGAAGGAAGGACTCCAGGCGCTGCGCGCACGCTTCAATGGACTCCTGTCGAGCCAGCCAGTAACTGCCCGCGTAGTACGTCTCCATCACGAACAGACACTCCTTCAGCGAGCTGGCGAGACCTGTACGACTTCAATGCTGAGTCCTTCGTTCTGGAAGGCCTCACGGAGGAAGTCAGCGAAGCGCTTCTCCGCCACATTCCAACGGATGCGCGTGTCGTTCGCCAGCCTGGATTGACGGCGGGCCTGATCCAGCATCCTTCCGAAGCCCCGGTAGAAGTCCTTCATCGTCATGTCCGCTTTGAGGAACTTCTCATAGCCCGGCCCCTTGGCCTCCAGCAGCACGTTCTCCACCGGGTCGAAGCCGTCGAAGTCCACCACCGTGTCGCCCTCTTGAAGCCGGTACGCGGAGCCCTCCGGCGCTCCCGTCACCTGCGCCTGATACGCGCGAGCACGCTCGGACATCGACTCGTTCACCTGCACCCATTTGCCCGGGCCTCCTGCTGACGGTAGCCCTCCACCCCCACTCTGGGCCGCCATCGCCACCGCCGTGGACGCGAGCGTCACCTCCACCCCGCCGCCCACCACCGCCACCTCGCTCACCTCCCGCACGGCCGCCAACCGGAAGCCCGCCTGCGACGCCCCCAGCAGCGCCGCGTCCGAGAAGGCTCGGCTCACCAGGGGCGCGAACACGCCCGCGTGTGGGTTGCACCAGGCCGAAAGCCGACGTCTGGGTCCACCTCATGGAAGCAGCGGTTCCAGACGCGCCACCCGCCCCTTCTCCAAGGCAATCCACACCGCGCCATCCGGGCCCAGCGTCAGGCCATGCGGTTCGGACGCGGGCGTCGGAAGGTCATACAGCTGGATGACCCCGGCTCCAGTGACGCGGCCCACGCGGTTGCCGCCCCATTCGGTGAACCAGAACGTTCCGTCCCTGCCGGCCACGATGGCGTGGGGTTTCGCGTCGCGATGAGGCAGGGGGAACTCCGTCACCGTTCCATCCAGGGCCATGCGGCCCAACTGCCCCGCCATGATTTCGACGAACCAGATGGCATCCGACCCCGCGGTCGCGCCGACGGGAGCCGCGCCGGGGGTCGGGAGCGGGAAGAGGCGGACGGTGCCGTCCAGGCTCATCCTGCCGAGAGCGTTCGTCTGGTTGAGGGTGAACCAGAGGGCCCCATCCGCCCCCGTGACGATGGCGGACGGATATCCACCGGTGGTGGGGAGGCGGTACTCGCGGACGTCTCCGTCGGGCGTGAGCCTGCCGATGCGGTCGTTGCGCATCAGCGTGAACCAGAGCGCGCCGTCCGGACCCACCGTGAGTCCGTAAGGGCCGCCCTCGCCGGGAATGGGGAAGCGGCTCACGCTCCCATCCAGCGTGATGCGTCCAACACGGTGGCTCTTGAACTCGGTGAACCACAGCGCGCCGTCAGGCCCGGAGATGATCCGCGACAGTCCATCCGCGCCTTCGACAGCAAAGCGCGTGACCTGCCCCGCCGTCGTCAGCCGGCCAATCTGGCCGTGGTGGACGAGCGTGAACCAGAGGGCCCCGTCCGCCCCCGTCGTGATGTCGTAGGGCCCACAGCCGTCGTCGCAGATGGGGTACTCACGAAGGGTGAAGGAAGGGGCGCGTGTCATGGAGGGCTCCAATCCTACCCTCCCATCCCAGGCCTTCAGGGTTGGTTCGGGTCGCCGATGTTCTGGAAGGGATTGAACGTGTGCGTCGTCGAGAGCTGGGACGACGGACTGAAGTAGTACGCGGCGAGCTTCGCCGGGTCCTTGGCGATCTCCCCTCGCAGGATGGGTCCGTCGTTCTGGTCGTCCCAGCCCCACGGCGCGTTCGCGGAGTTGGTGCCGCGGTTGCCCGCCACCAGACCGCAGCCACCGCTGGTGTCGCCCCGGAACGTCCCGCCGGAGGAGAACAGCGAGGACAGCTGCCGACGCGACCTTTCCAAGGGGAAGGCGGTCATCAGACGGCAACAGGCAATATATTCCAAACAAGCTTTAACTGACCATCTTGTCAAAACAGGGTGACAGCGGGAGCCGGCAGATGCACCTCCAGCATCCGCCGGATGGCGGTCCGGGTCATCGCCCCCACGGCCCGGTCCACCATGTCTCCGCCCTTGAAGACCAGCAGCGTGGGCACCGCGCGGATGATGTAGCGGTCGGAGAGGACCAGGTCCGCCTCCACGTCCACCTTCACCACCTTCAAGGCGCCCCCGTGCCGGGCCGCCACGCACTCCACCCAGGCGTCCATCAACCGGTACTCCGGGGGGCACCAGCGCGCCCAGAAATACATCAAGACGACCTGCCGCGAAGCCAGCACCTGCTGCTGGAAGCTGCGCTCCGTGAAGTGCTCGAGCCGCATCGTCGCTGCCTCGATGAAAGGGATTGGGTCACAGGAGGGTGGAGCCCGCGTTGAGCCACGGCTCCCCCGTGTCATCTCCCGGACGCGCCCCGCGGCGGTGCCGGGACCCCTCATGTCTGGGGATGGCGGAGCACGGGAGGGCCCCCACCCGGGGGGAGGGGTCGGACCGGGGCGCACTCGGGGACGGTGGCCGCCGAGCACGCGCGCCCCACGGCTCGGACAGAGCGGGCAGCCCGGCGGGCAGCGGATGGACTCGATTTTCTCGCGACACCGCGGGCACAACGCCCAGGCAAACCCTATCTTACCGGCGGCTTCCGTCGGATACCGGACCGGCCCCCAGGCAGGGGGGATGAAACACGGTGCCTGTCTCTGGCAGAAAGCAAGACAACCCATGAGAGGGGTGGGACCGCGTCGCCCCTGAAGGAGTCGCTGTCCGCATGAGCACGATTCTCCGGACCCCACCTCTCGCTGGCGGCCGTCCCCCTCGCTGGGACTCGCGCCGTCGCGCCCCGAACGGTTCAACAGTGGCCCCGGCCGCCCCACCCCTCGTGGAGAAGGTGAACCTGGCCCACGCCTCCACCAGCCTGTCCGGCCCCGGCACCGCCCGACCCGTGGGCATGCTCCACGGCCAGCCCGTGCATCTGGTGCGGCTGACCGGCGTGGGGCCCTGGCGCCAGCACCCCACGGGGGATGCGCTGTTCTTCGTCACCCGGGGCGCCCTGCGTGTGGAGCTGCGCGAGCGCACCGTCGTCCTGGAAGAAGGAGAGCTGCTCATCGTCCCGCGCGGCGTCGAGCACCGCTCCGTCGCCCCCAGCGAAGCGCTGGTGCTGATGTCGGCCCCGCCACACGGCGAGGAGGCGGCCGGGCAATCCCCGTCGCCCTGAAGCCCGGACTTCCGCCCCCCGGCCGGGCGAGCCCCCGCCCGCCACGGGCGCGGTGATTCCTCCCACGGGGGGCACGGCGCACTTTTGCCCTGAACGAACGGATGGTGGCTTCCCGCGGCCCCGCTGCGCCGACGGTCGCCCGCCACGGTCACGAGGAGCAGGAGCCGCCATGCGCATCCACCACCTGAACTGCACCACGATGTGCCCGCCCGGCCGGCGGCTCGTCGACGGGCGGCGCGGCTTCACGGGGCCCGCGGCGCTCACCTGCCACTGTCTGGTGTTGGAGACACCGCGCGGTCTGGTGCTGGTGGACACCGGCTTCGGTCTCAATGACGTGTACGCGCCCCGCGTGCGCTTGAGCGGCCTGTTCCGCGACGTGCTGTCCCGGCCCGCCCTGGCCGAGGAAGCCACCGCCATCCGCCAGCTGGAGCGCATGGGCTTCCAGGCCAGCGACGTGCGAGACATCGTCCTCACCCACCTGGACTTCGACCACGCGGGCGGCCTGGACGACTTCCCCCATGCGCGTGTGCACGTGCTGGCGGAGGAGTACCGCGTGGCCACCGCGCAGCGGACCTGGCTGGACCGGGCGCGCTTCCGCCCTCAGCAATGGTCCAAGGAGACGCGCTGGGAGACCTACGTCCCGAACCGGGGGGAGGGCTGGTTCGGCTTCGACTGCGTGCGCGAGCTCACCGGCCTTCCGCCCGAAATCCTGCTGGTGCCGCTGACGGGCCACACGCTGGGCCACGCGGGCGTGGCCATCGACACCGGAGACGGGTGGATGCTGCACGCGGGCGACGCGTACTTCCACCACGGGGAGCTGGACCTGGACCGCTACCGGTGCACCCTCGGCCTGCGCGCCTACCAGAAGCTGATGCAGAAGGACGGGTGGATGCGCTGGTACAACCTGCGCCGCCTGCGGGAGCTGGTGCAGCGCCATGGCGCCCAGGTGACGGTCTTCTGCGCGCATGACTCGCTGGAGTTCGAGCGCCTGGAGGAGCGAGAGAAGCTGCCCGAGGACTTCCCCATCCGGCCCGGGCTCGTCGCCCCCGTGTCCTCGCTGCACCTGTAGCCGCGCACGGTCACTGCTGGAGCGGAGGGGAGTCCGCCAGCCCTGGCTCGTCCACGGACCGGGGCACCCGCGGCAGGTCCACGGTGAAGGTGGCGCCATGGCCCGGGACGCTCTCCACTTGGATGACGCCCCCGTGCGCCTCCACCAGCTGGCGGACGATGTAGAGCCCCAGCCCATAGCCGGACTCCGCCTTCGCGGCCCGCTCGCGCTCGAAGCGCTCGAAGACGCGGCGCTGGGCCTCCGGGGCGATGCCCACGCCCTCGTCGCGCACCCGCAGCCGCGAGTGCCCCGCGTCCAGCGCGCTCACCGTCACCGTCACCGGGTGCCCCCGGCCGAACTTCAGCGCGTTGGAGACCAGGTTCGTCACCACCCGGTCCAGGCGGATCCGGTCCCACTGGCCCACCTGCCCGGGCTCCGTCTCCACCCGGAGCTCACAGCCCGCCTGCACGGCCGTCTCCGCGAAGCGGTCCACCACCTCGCGCACCAGCTCGCCCAGGTCCATGGGCGCCGCGTCCAGCAGCCGCTTGCCGGAAGACAGCCGCGACAGGTCCAGGAGGTTGTGCAACAGCTGGCCCAGCCGCTGCGACTGCCCGAGCGCCGCCACCAACCCCTGGCGGACGTCCTCCTGATGACCGGCCGCCTGCGCGCGCCGCAGCTTGTGCAACAGCAGTTGCAACGCATGCAAGGGATTGCCCAGGTCGTGCGCGGTGACGGCGATGAGGTCCACCGCCTCGCGCGCCTCGCGCAGGAGCCGCGTGTTCTCCAGGGCCAGCCCGGCGCGGCCGGCCAGCTCCTCCACCAGCACCTGGTCCACCTGCGTGAAGCGGCGGTGGCCCCGGGCCGTCATCAACACGAACACGCCCAGCGTCTTCGTGCCCGCGCGCAGCGGCACCACCAGCGACGAGCCAATGGCGATGCGCTCTATCAACACGCGGTGCTCGGGGGTCTCCGCGGCGCCCTCCAGGTCCGCCACCTCCACCTCCACGTCCAGCCGCGAGCGCCCGGTGCGCAGCACCTCCCAGACGGGCGGAGGCATGCCCGCGCGCGGAGGGAACCGCCGCAGGGCCTCCCACAGGCTCGCCTCGCGGTCGGGCTGCACGTGCGTCACCGCCCGGGGCCGCAGCTCCCCCGCGGGTGTCAGCAGGTAGAGGATGCAGCCATCCGCCACCTCCGGCACCAGCAGCCGCGCCACCTCCGCCACCGTCAGGTCGGGGTCCAGGGATTGGTGGAAGACGCGGCCGGCCTCCGCGAGCAGCTCCTGCATCCGCTCCGTGCGCCGCTGCTCGGTGATGTCGCGCGTCACCACGGAGAAGCCCTGCGGCTCGCCTTCCTCGTCGCGCAGCGCGGTGAAGGACACCTGCGACCAGAAGCGCGAGCCATCCTTGCGCTGCCGCCAGCCCTCGGTGCGCAGCCGCCCCTCCTGGAGCGCCCGGGCCAGGTCCCGGTCGGCCTGGCCCGCCGCCGCCTCCTCGGAGGTGTAGAAGACGGAGTTCGGGCGGCCGAGGATCTCCGCCTCGCCCCAGCCCTGGATGCGCTCCGCGCCCGGATTCCAGCTGGCCACCCGCCCGCGCGCGTCCAGCAGCACCAGGGCATAGTCGCGCACGCCTTCCACCAGCGCCTGGAAGCGGTGCGCGTTGGCGGCCGCCTCGCGCTTGAGCGGATGCAGCCGGCGGCGCAGCACCCACGCCAGCGCCGCCGCCACGGTCAGGCCCAGCAGGGACGCCACGAGCAGCAGCACCGTCTCCCACCGGTCCGTCATCACCGCCGCCCGGTTCTCCATGGCCAGCTGGGCCTGCACCTCCCACTCCAGCCGGGCCTGCGCCTCCCGCACGCGCGCATGGGCCCGCGTCAGCCGCGCGCGCGCGGCCTGCTCGTCGTTCGTGGGGGGCACGTTCCGCAGGGTGTGCAGGGCCTCCTCGTGCAGCTGCTCGGCGGCGCGCACCTCGTCCACCAGCGCCTGGGCCCCGGGGAGGCTCAGCCGGTCGTGCAGCCGTCCAGCGGTGTCCAGGAAGCGCTTCCGGGCCTCCGCCGTGTCCTGGGAGAGCGTCTGCCCGCCCGCCAGCAGCGCGCTGTTGGCCAGGGACACCTTGTCGCTGAAGGCCCGCCCCAGCTGCTCCACCTCCAGCAGGTCCATGGAGCGCTCCATCACCCGCGTCTGCGAGGAGGCCCGCGCCATCAGGAGGGCGCCCACGGCCACCGCCAGCAGCACGAGCGCCACCGCCAGGCTCGCGCCGAGCCCCCAACCGTCGTCGTGTACGAAGCGTCTGGGACGTGCCATTGGGGGGGTCCCTTCCCCGCCGGACGCCGCCTTCCCCGTGCGCGCCCCCGCGTCCGTTCACGGTGGGGACCCCTGGGCACCGCGCCCACCCCCCTCGCTGGCCCGTCCGGTGTCCACCAGTGCGCGCCTCCCCGCCAGGCGGGGTGGGACATTGACGCCTTTCCGACCGCCAGCGGCCTTCCGGGGCTCGCCGCCGCTTCACGGGCGACAGGCGTGGCCCCACCCTGCCCGGCGGGCCGGAGGTGGAAGTGGGGCTTCAGGGACGGCGGGGACGGGGCATGACGCATGCAGTCAAGCTGGCGGGGTGGGAGACCCTCGTGGGGCTCTGGCTGGCCTGCGGCCAGACGCCACCGTACGACGCCTCCCTGGGCCTGCTGTCGCCCCCCACCTCCGTCTGCCTGCCCATGACGTGCGAGTCCCAGGGCCTGGACTGCGGCTACGCCATCGACGGGTGCGGCGGCACGCTCCACTGCGGCACCTGCGACGACGGCCTCACCTGCGGCGGGGGCGGCGAGCCCAACGTCTGCGCCGCCCCGCCGTGACGGAAACCCCTCTGACGCGGTGAGCCATGTGGCGTGGGTCCATCAGCGCTTGTCTCCCACCTTCTCATCGGGTGTGAGGTGCTACGCAACTGATCGGCGCCCGCCGCGATAATTCCCGCAAGTCGTCCGCATCCTTTTCCATCCATTTCCTCGAACGCCCCCGGGGGAGCCCCACATGAGCCTGATCGACCGCGCCCGCAGTGCCGTCAGCAACACCATCCGCCACGTGCAGCAGGACCCCATCAAGGCGGCGAAGGACATCGGGACGCAGGCGAAGAAGGGCTACGACACCTTCACCAAGGTGAAGACCGCGGTGAAGGACGGCTTCGACAACGTCAAGAGCCTGAAGACGGACGGCTTCAAGGCGACGCTGAAGGGCAACGTCGACAAGCTGGTCGCCAAGGCCACCGACCCGAAGACGAAGCTGGACCTCAAGGGCAAGCTGGGCATCGCCGGCAAGGCCCTGGGCACCATCACCAGCGCCGCGAAGCTGGTTGGCCAGACGGGCACGGCCATCAGCGACGTGCGCAACGCCGTGCGCAGCGGCAGCAGCGAGGACTGGAACAAGGCGCTGGGCTCCGTCGCCACCGCCGGCAAGGGCGCGGTCAGCACCGTCAAGGGCGGTCTGGAGATCGCCCGCGACGTGACCAAGTTCGGCAGCGCCTACAAGGCCGCCAGCGGCGCCTTCAAGGCCGCCGTCCCGGGCGCCGGTCCCAAGCTGGCGCGCGCCGCCGCGGGCGCCGCCGCCAAGGCCGCCTTCGAGGGTGGCACCAGCCAGGCCATCAAGCAGGGCGTGCGCGGCGCGCTGAAGACCGCCGTGAGCGAGAGCGGCGTCGCGCTGAAGGCCGCCACCGGCACCGCGACCCGCGCCGCCGCCAAGGCCGCGCTGAGCGAGGGTGGCAAGGCCGCCGCCAAGGCCGGCGCGACCGCCGCCGCCAAGGCCGCCGGGGGCACCCTGGCCAAGGCCGCGGGCCGCTTCGCCCCGGGCGCCAACATCGCCATCGCCGCCTTCGACACGGCGAACGCGGTCTCCACCCTGCGCGACCCGAACGCCAGCACCACCAAGAAGGTCACGGGCGTCATCACCGCCGTGGGCTCCATCGCCGCCGCCACCAACATCCCGGTGGTCAGCCAGGTGGGCGCCGCCGTCTCCGCCGTCTCCAGCTTCGTCGGCGGCCTGTTCGGCTGAGCCGGTGACGCCTGACCCCGGGCCGTACGCCCGGGGATGTCGCCGGGGGGTCCTTTTCTGGTAGGCACCGTGTGAGACGCTCTCGCTTCCATCCCAACTGGGACCACGGTCGCTACCTGCCAGGAGGCCCTCCGGTGGCCACGAAGAAGAATCCCCCTGAGAAGTCGCCCGTCTCCGCCAAGCCGGCCTCCGCCGCGGCGAAGCCCCCGAAGCCCCCCGCCAGCAAGCCCCCGGAAGCGCCCGCCGTGCAGGTGGAGGCGCCCGTGAGGCAGCTGGTGCAGCGGCTCCCCGTCGCGCCCGGCCTGGGACACCAGGCGGACCTGCCGGACGTGAAGGCCCCCTCGCTGGCGAACCTGAACATCCGGGTTCCGGTGGGCGAGGACCCCACGGAGAACGACCTGCTGGAGCGCTTCCACGAGCTGGCCCGCGCCAAGGCGGAGGCCCGCCCGCGCGCCGAAGGCGAGGCGCTGGCCATGGGCGACGACGTGCAGCTGGACATCCTGGGCTACGCCAACGGCCGCCTCATCCCCATGAGCACGCGCACCGGCTACTGGATGGAGCTGGCGCCCCAGCTGATGCTGCCCGGGTTCTCGGAGGTCATCGCCGAGGCCAGCGTGGGCGACAGCGTGGAGGTGGGCCTCATCCTTCCGGACGACTATCCGGCGGAGCAGCTCCGCGGCATGCCGGCGCGCTTCCTGGTGGACGTGCGCGCCGCGCGCGAGGTGCGCATGCCCGACACGGAGTCGGACGCGTTCCTCAAGCTGCTGGGCCGCGGCACCACGCACGAGGAGGTCATGAGCTCCATCGTGGAGGAGATGGAAGGCGAGATGGCCGACCTGCTCTGGGTGGACGCGCGCAACATGGCCCTGGACGAGATCGTCTCCCGCACCGACGTCACCGTCCCCAAGCCGCTGGTGGACGAGGAGATCCGCCGCCGCTGGCAGCAGTCGGAGGGCGAGGCCCTGGCCCTGAAGTTCTTCAGCCTGGAGGAGCAGCAGGAGGCCCTGGACGGCTGGCTGCACCACCCCGGCATCCGCGACGACGTGGAGCGCCGCCTGAAGATCGCCCTGGTCCTGCGCGCCATCGCGCAGCGGGACAAGCTTCAGCTGTCGCCCCAGACCGCGCTGGAGCTGCTCAAGGAGTCCTCGGAGCCCCTCGGCATCACGGAGGCGCAGCTGCGCGAGTCCATGCTGGACCCCACCGCGTCCGCGCAGATGACCGACGTGGCCTGGCACCTGCTCGCCGTGGAGCACGTGATGACGCAGGCCAAGGTCACCTTCGAGGGCGCCGAGGCCGGGCTCGCCCAGGGCTGAGGCCCCGGGGCCCTGACCCTCAGGGCTGTCCGGCCGGAGCCGCGGGCGCCGCCGGCGGCTGCCCCGGCGCGACGAAGGCGCCCGTCGCGGGGTCGATCTGCCAGGCGGAGTACTGGTGCGTGAGCACGTCGCGCACCTGCCCCTGCTCGTAGCAGACCGAGTACACGACGAAGACCTCGTTCACGAAGTTGGGCCGGCCGTAGCGGTAGCAGTCCTGGTCGCCCTGCTTCTGGAGCGTGAGGGGATTGCCCAGCAGGCCCCCCACCTCCTGGGTGCTCATCCCCGCGCGCACCACCTTGATGCCGTGCGGTGTGACGACGGAGAAGGACGTTCCGTTTGCACGCCAAAGGGTGAAGAAGCCCAGGGCCAGCACCACCGGCACCGCGGCGGCCACGAACCAGGTGAAGGTGAACCGACCGGACTTCTTCCGGGACCCTTCACGGAAGGCGGTGAACAGGGCGTCCGGCGACGTGTCGTCCGGTCCACCGTCGGGCGCGAACCGCAGGGGGGGATTGGGAGTGCTCACCCCTCCTGAATGCCGCCCACGTCCCCGGGATGCAAGGCCCCGGGCTGCCAGAAAGTCCACAGCTCCCACGCCTCGCCGGTCCCTGCCGTGACCCATCGGGGTGGGATACGCCCGGATGTCCGCTTCCGGGCCGACCACGCGAGTTCACAATCGGCGCGACGCGGGGCTGCTAGAGGGCTCACCCAGAGTCTCATCTCGTCGAGGAGTCACACGTCATGGCGAAGCGCGCCGCCGCGAAGGGCATCACCCAGAAGGTCCTGGAGCGGGATGCCGTCCCGCCGGGGACGGAGATGCCGGACGGCGACCTGTTCTTCAACCGGGAGCTGTCGTGGCTGGCCTTCAACGACCGGGTGCTGCAGTTGGCGGAGGCGTCGGAGGTGCCGCTGATGGAGCGGCTGAAGTTCATCTCCATCTACGCGCGCAACCTGGATGAGTTCTTCATGATCCGCGTGGCCCGGCTGCATGAGCAGATCACCGCGCGCGTGGGCCGGCTGGTGCCGGACGGCGCGTCCCCGGGCGACACGCTGGACAAGCTGCACACGGCCATCCTGGAGCAGGGCCGCCGCCACGCGGACTGCTTCGAGAAGGTGCTGCGCCCGGCGCTGGCGGAGAAGGGCCTGCGCATCCTGTCCATGAAGGAGCTGGACGCGGATCAACGCGCGCAGATGGATCAGCGCTTCCGCGAGCAGATCTTCCCCGTGCTCACGCCCCTAGCCATCGGGCTGGGGCGGCACTTCCCGTACATCTCCAACCTGTCCCTGAGCCTCGCGGTGCTGCTGCGCGACCCGGTGGCGGAGGAGGAGAGCGTGGCGCGGGTGAAGGTGCCCAAGGAGATCCTCCCCCGCTTCGTGCCGCTCAAGGGCGGCACGCTGTTCGTGCCGCTGGAGGAGATCATCGCGCAGCACCTGGGGGACCTGTTCCCCGGCATGGAGGTGCTGGGCTGGAGCCTGTTCCGCGTGACGCGCGACGCGGACTTCACCGTGTCCGAGGACGCGGAGGACCTGCTCAAGGCGGTGGAGACGGAGCTGAGCCAGCGCCGCTTCGGGGACGTCATCCGCCTGGAGGTGCAGGCGGGGATGAACGCGAAGCTGCTGGAGCCGCTGGTGGAGGCGCTGACGCTGGAGCCCCGGCAGGTGTACGAGGAGCACGGCCTGCTGGACCTGGCGGACGTGATGTCGCTGGCGATGACGCCGGGCTTCTCCGAGCTGCGCGACCCGCCGTGGACGCCGGTGACCCAGGCGCGGCTGCGCACGGACAGCGAGTCCCCGGACGGCGGGGGCACGGTGATGTCCGCGATGCGCAGGGGCGACCTGCTGGTGTACCACCCGTACGAATCCTTCACGACGTCGGTGGAGCGCTTCGTGAGCGAGGCGGTGGAGGACCCGGACGTGCTGGCGCTGAAGCAGACGGTGTACCGCACGTCGGACAGCTCCCCGCTGGTGCCCGCGCTCATCCGCGCGACGGAGCACGGCAAGCAGGCGGTGTGCATGGTGGAGCTGAAGGCCCGCTTCGACGAGCGCACCAACATCCGCTGGGCGAACGCGCTGGAAGAGGCGGGCGTGCACGTGGTGTATGGGATTCCCAGCCTGAAGACCCACGCGAAGGCCATCCTCATCGTGCGGCGCGAGGGCGAACGGGTGCGGCACTACGTGCACATCGGCACGGGCAACTACAACCCGAAGACGGCGCGGCTCTACACGGACCTGGGCCTGTTCACCACGGATCCGGACATTGGCGCGGACGTGGCGGACGTCTTCAACTTCCTCACCGGCTTCGGCCGGCCGCGCTCCTTCCGCAAGCTGCTGGTGGCGCCCCTGACCATGCGCGAGGGGCTGCTGGAGGAGATCAAGAAGACCATCGCGGCGCACGCCGCGGAGACGCCGGCGCGCATCCTGATGAAGATGAACGCGCTGGTGGACCCGGGCATCATCCGCGCGCTGTACGACGCGTCCCGCGCGGGCGTGCGCGTGGACCTCAACGTGCGGGGCATCTGCTGCCTGCGGCCAGGGCTGCCGGGCGTGTCGGAGAACATCCGGGTGGTGTCCAACCTGGGCCGCTTCCTGGAGCACCCGCGCATCTACGCCTTCGAGCGGGGCCCCACGTCGCGCTGCTACATCGGCTCCGCGGACCTGATGCCGCGCAACCTGGACCACCGCGTGGAGATCCTCGCGCCGGTGGAGGAGCCCTCCTTGAGCGCCCAGGCGCGCGACGTGGTGGAGCGCTGCATGGTGGACACCAGCGGCGCGTGGGAGCTGGCCTCGGACGGCTCGTGGCGGCGGCGCGCCGCCGCCACGCCCAACGACAAGCGCTCCGCCCAGGGCGAGCTGATGGAGCGCGCCCTCCGGATGGTCCAGATGCAGAGCGGCCGTCCGGTGGCGTGACCGCCCGGCGCTTCGGGGTTCGCCGCGCCTCCGGTTGAACACCGCCACGCGGTGGGCCCGGGGGAGCGGCGCTCGCGAAGCCTCAGCCCCGCTCGCCCAGCGCGCTCCGCGCGACGTCCTCGCGGCGGTGGGCCTCCACCTCCGGCACCTCCTCCCAGCGGATCCACCCGGCGCGGGCCGCGTGCCGCGCGGCGGCCACCGTGTCATCCACGATGACCAGCTCGCTGCCCGCGTCGCGGATCTCCCGGGCGATGGCCTCCATCTCCTGGCCGCGCTGGGAGCTCCCCGGCACGTTGCGGATGTAGACGCAGCGAATGCGGCCCGGGTACTCCCGCACGATGGTGCGGTAGTGCTCCGCGTCCTCCTGCCCGCTGTCCCCAATCAGCACGAACGGCAGATGCGACAGCGTCTCCAGCACGCCCCGGATTTTATCCAGCTTGTGCCCATGTCCCCCGCCCGGCGCGAAGCCGTGGCGCGACAGGCCCCAGTCGCGCAGGAGCAGCGGACCAATGGGGATGCGGTGGATGCCCAGGAACTCGTCCAGGTGCTCGTAGAGGTTCCACGGGCTGCTGGAGACGTAGAAGATGGGGTTGTCCGCCGTGCCGCTCGCGCCCGCCTGGAGCGCCGCGTAGAACGCGTCCACGCCCGGGAAGGGCAGCCGCACGCGGTGCTCCGTGAGGAACAGCGCCCACGCGCGCTTGAGCGGATCCCTCACCCCCGTGGCGATGACCGTGTCGTCGATGTCGCTGATGACGCCCAGCTCCGCGCTGGCCCCCGCCACCCGCACCGGCGCCGACACGCGCGGCACCCCTTCCGCCTCCGGCGACAGCAGCTCCAGCTCCACCATGTGCCAGCCGGAGCGCACCCCCGCGGGCGGCGGCACCCACAGCTCCAGGAAGCCCTCCTCGTCCGTGACGCCCTCCCAGCGCTTGTCCCCCCAGCGCACCGCCACGTGCGCGCTGGCGATCTCCCGCGTCATGTAGCGCTTGTAGGAGGCCACGGCGCTGCTCCACAGCGTGTGCCGCTGGCGCGAGGGCTTCACCTTGCGCTCCTCCAGCACGCGCGCCTTGATGACCACGCGCTCCGGGGTGCCATAGCCCCGGTACGGCAGGATGCGCAGCGGCGGGGCGATGCCCAGCCCCTTGCGCACGCGGCGGCTCAGCACGTCGTATTGGGCGTCCGCCTTCACGGCGAAGCGGAACAGCAGCGGGTACAGGTCGGGCATGGCGGGTGCCCCTACTCTACCAGCCCGCTCCCTCAATCGTGGCGGCCCAACGTCCGGTCCAGGTTGTACGCGGCGCTGATGAGCGACAGGTGCGTGAGCGCCTGCGGGAAGTTGCCCATCGCCTCGCCGGACATGCCCGTCTGCTCCGCGTACAGCCCCAGGTGGTTCGCGTAGCCCTGCATCCGTTCGAAGATGAGCCGCGCCTCGTCCAGCAGGTCCGGCCGCACGGGGCTCGCGCGCGTCATCGCCTCCACCAGCCAGAAGCTGCACAGGTTGAAGGTGCCTTCGCTGCCCTCGATCCCATCCAGCTTCTTGTCCGCCTCGTAGCGGAACACCAGGCCGTCCGACGTCAGGCCCCCGTCCCGGGGCGTCTTGCGCAGCATGTCCAGCGTGGAGAGCATCCGCGGATCCACCGGCGACAGGAAGAACACCAGCGGCATCAGGAGGTTGGCCGCGTCCAGCGCGTCGTACCCGTAGGCCTGGATGAAGGCGCCCTTCTTGGCGCTCCAGCCCTTCTCCATGATCTCCTCGAAGATGGCGTCGCGCGTCTTCAGCCACTTGTCGCGGTCCGCAGGCAGGCTGCGCTTGTCCGCGAGCCGGATGGCCCGGTCCACCGCCACCCAGCACATCAGCTTCGAATAGACGAAGTGGCGGCGCGAGCCGCGAATCTCCCAGATGCCCTCGTCCTCCGTCCGCCAGAGCTCGCACACCCAGTCCACCAGCCGCCGCAGGTGCTTCCAGAAGTCATAGGAGATGGGCGCCGCGTACTTGTTGGACAGGTACACCGAATCCATCAGCTCGCCGTAGATGTCCAACTGGAGCTGCGCCGCCGCCGCGTTGCCCACGCGCACCGGCCGCGCGCCGCCGTAGCCGCTCAGGTGCAGCAGCTCCTCCTCCTGGGGCACCGGGGTGCCATCCAGGCTGAACATCAGGGGCAGCGGCCCGTCCCCGTTCTCCGCGCAGCGCTTCTCCACCCAGCGCATGAACGCGGCGGCCTCCTCGTTGAAGCCGATGCGGATGAACGCGTAGACGGTGAAGGCCGCGTCCCGCAGCCAGCAGTAGCGGTAGTCCCAGTTGCGCGTCCCCCCCGGTGACTCCGGCAGGCTGCACGTGGGCGCCGCGACAATGGCCCCCGACGGCTCGAACGTCATCAGCTTCAGGGCCAGCGCCGAGCGCTGCACCATCTCCCGCCACCGCCCCGTGTACTTGCACTTCGACAGCCAGTGGCGCCAGTAGTCCACCGTGTCGCGGAAGAGCTTCTCCGCGGAGTCGTGCGTGTGCAGGTGGTGGTGGCAGCCCTCGACGCCGCCCTCGCGCAGGGTGAAGACCGCGGACTGGCTCTCCTTCAGCCGGAAGTGCGCGACGACGCCACGGCCCTCCTTCTTCAGCGGCACGGGCGTGACCAGCTGCATGCTCAGCCCCTTCGACACGAAGGCCGCGCCCCCCTGCACCAGGTGCGTCTCGTGCTCGTCCCGCGCGTAGTTGAACGCCGGGAAGCACTCCATGCGGAAGGCCATCTCCCCGCGCACCACGCGGATGCGCCGGAGCACCTCCCGCCCCTCCGCCTTCGCCCCCCGGCCCAGGGGCATCAGGTCGATGAGCTCCCCCACGCCGTCCGGCGTGTAGAAGCGCGTCACCAGCACGTTGGTGTCCGGCCAGTAGAACTGCCGCTTCATCACCCCATCCGGCTCCGGGGAGACGCGCCAGTACCCGCCCTTCTCCGGGTCCAACAGCGCCGCGAAGATGCTGGGGCTGTCGAAGTGCGGGTAGCACAGCCAGTCGATGGTGCCTTCGTTGCCCACCAGCGCCACCGTGCGCAGGTCGCCAATGATGCCGTGGTCTTCAATGGCCACGCCGCCCTTCAGGTCCACGTTGGGATTCACCGGGCATGCTCCTGGAATGAGATGACGTGTTTGATGCCGTCCTTCGCCTCCACCGCCTTCGCGAACTCCGCTGGCGGATGGCGCTGGGTGATGAGCGCCTCCACCTTGCCGGGCCAGCGGGCGCGGAAGCGGGCCAGGTCCTCCAGCGCCTCGTGGAAGTCGCTGTCCGCCGCGTTCACCGTGCCGAACATCACCCGGTTGCCCAGGACCAGCCGCCCCAGCACCTGTTCGCCGTGCAGCTCCAGCGGCTCCTCGCGCCCGGGCACCCCGGTGAAGATGAGCACGCCGTTCTCCTCCAGCACCTGGAGCGAGTCGAACGCCACCTTCGACGCCCCCGTCGCCTCGTAGATGAGGTCCACGCCGCCCAGCCGCTGCTTCAGCGCGTCCACCGTCACCTCCTTCGACGACACGTACGGCGCGCCCACGGCCTCCGCCGCGGCGGCCTTCTCGTTGGGCTTGGGGCTTCGCGAGTACACGGTCACGTCGTGCCCCGCGCGCATCAGCGCCATGGCGCCCAGCTGCGCCACCGGCCCCGCGCCCAGCACCAGCGCCCTGCCCGGCGTCACCTTCCATGGCAGCCGGCTCTGGATGTGCGCCACCTCGCGCAGCCCCTTCTCCGCGATGGTGAGCGGCTCCGTGAGCACCGCCACGTCGCGCAGGGTGTCGTCCACCCGGTGCAGGTAGGCCGCGTCCTCCACGAAGTGCTCCGAACAGAAGCCGTGCGCGCCCTGGATGCCGCGCTCCGTGTAGTCCCCCGTCACGCAGAAGTCCGGGTGGCCGTGGCGGCACGCCGGACAGCGCGTGTGCGGACAGGGCCTCCGCACCCGGGGCACCACCAGGTCCCCCGGCCTCAGGCCCTGCACGTGCGCGCCCACCTCCATCACCTGGCCCAGGCACTCGTGGCCCGGCACCAGGTGGTCCTCCCCCCGGGGCGCGGCGCCGTGGTGGCCCTTCAGGAGGTCCTGGTCGGTGCCGCACACGCCCACCTCCAGCGTGCGCACCTTGACCTCGGTGGGGGAATGCAGGCGCGGCTCGGGGACCTCGAGCACGCGCACCTCGCGCGAGGGGAACATGACGGCCACGGCCTTCATGGGTGGCGGACTCCTTCTTGGGAAAAGTGCGGCATCCCAGGACAAGGGGTGCGGACTTGGGACCCATGTCGCAAGTGCCCGCCCGCCGCCCCGGGTTTCCCCACCCGGCCCCCCGAGGGGCCCGCCGCTGAACAGCCCGGGACGCCCGCCTGCCCGGAGGGCGACACTCGCGAGCGTGTGAAAGCACTGCCCCCTTCGGACGCGCGGGTCTATAGACGCATGCCGTGCGTGCGCCCCCCGCCCCCCATCGCAGCCGCGCCACCGCCATCGGTGCCACGGCCTTCCTGCTGCTCGCCCTGCCCTTCCTCGTGCTGGGCGTGTTCTTCCTGGGCCAGATGGCCCGCATGGACCTGAGGTGCGAACCCCAGGGCCCGTGCGTGCTCAGCCGCTCCAGCTGGTTGGGGACGGAGGAGGTGGGCCGCTACGCGCCCCAGGACCTCCAGGGCGTGGGCGTGGACCGCAGCCGCAGCGCACGCAAGGGCGCCGCGCCCATCTACCGGCCGCGCCTGGAGACGGCCTCTGGCGCCCAACCGCTCGCCTACCAGTGGACGGAGGACGAGGCGGAGGCCAACGCCTTCGCGGACACCGTGCGGCGCTACCTCGCGGGTCCCCGCACGGACACCCTCGCGGTGTTCCGCGATGACCGCCGCGCGTCGCTGCGCGTGGGCGGCGCCTTCACCGCGGTGGGCCTGGGGGTGCTCGCGCTGAGCCTCTGGCTGCTGTCGCGCACGCTGGCGCACCGCAAGGCGGAGCGGGCGACCGCCGCCTGACAGGGCCCCAGGCCCCACCCCGAAAAGCAGCCGGCCAGGCGGCGCGGGCGTCACCACCTGTCCTACAGTGGAAGGCGCCTGCCCGCTTCCAGGCCCCGCCTGTGCGACCTCGGGGCAGATGAATAGGTTGTGGCGAATGCTTCGACGCCTCATCGAGCGGATGCGGGGCTTGCGCCAGGCGGCGCCCCACCTGCTGCGGCCCGCGAACGTGAACGCGGACCGGGCGAAGATCTCCATCGCCCAGCTGGGCCACCACTACGCCAACAAGGTCGTGGCGCTGAAGGACGTGAACCTCAACGTCCGCTCGGGGGAGTTCGTCTGCCTGCTCGGCCCGTCCGGGTGTGGCAAGTCCACCCTGCTCTACGCGCTGGCGGGCCACGTGGCGCCCACCGGCGGCAGCGTGGCCATTGACGGCAAGCCCATCCACGGCCCCGGGCCGGACCGGCTCCTGATGTTCCAGGAGGCCGCGCTGTTCCCCTGGCTCACCGTGCGCGGCAACATCACCTTCGCGCTGGGGGCCCGGGGCGTCCCTCGCGCCGAGCGCCGCGCGCGCGCGGACACCTTCATCCAGCGCGTGCGCCTGGACGGCTTCGCGGACACGCTGCCGCACCAGCTCTCCGGCGGCATGAAGATGCGCGCCAGCCTCGCGCGGGCGCTCGCGGTGGACCCCACCGTGCTGCTGATGGACGAGCCCTTCGGCGCGCTGGATGCCCAGACGCGCGTGCACATGCAGGAGCTGCTGCAGTCCATCTGGCTGCGCTCCGGCAAGACGGTGGTGTTCGTCACCCACGACGTGCAGGAGGCGCTGATGCTGGGCACCCGCGTGGTGCTGATGGCGCCCCGCCCCGGGCGCGTGGTGGAGGACCTGGAGATCCAACTGCCCATGCCTCGCTCGCTGGAGGACCCGTCCCTGGACGCGATGGCGCGCGACATCCGCCACCGCCTGCGCGCCGTGGAGGGCCCCGGGCTGGACGCCCCGCCCCTGGAGCCCCTGCCCCGCCGCACGCAGACGCCTTCCAGCCTGACGCGTCCCAGCGTCGTGACCGGCCGCTAGGAAGGGGACACCGCCATGCTGAAATGGGCGCAGAAGCTGGGGGTGCTCGCGCTGCTGTTCGCGGCCTGGGAGGCGCTGTCGCGCTCCGGGGTGTGGAACCCGCACCTGTTCCCCGGGCCCGTGGAGGTGGTCAAGACGCTCATCGCCATGGCCCGCGACGGGCAGCTGGGCGGCGCCACGCTGCGCTCGCTGGGCCGGCTGACGCGCGCCTACGTCATCTCCGTGGCCATCGGCGTGCCGCTGGGGCTGCTCATGGCCCGGCTGGCCTTCTTCCGCAACGCGGTGAAGCCGGTGGTGATGGGCCTCCAGGCGCTGCCCTCCATCTGCTGGCTGCCCCTGGCGCTGCTGTGGTTCGGCCTCAACGACGGCGCCATCCTCTTCGTGGTGGTG
This sequence comes from Corallococcus sp. Z5C101001, assembly GCF_007352635.1. Lineage (NCBI taxonomy): Bacteria > Pseudomonadati > Myxococcota > Myxococcia > Myxococcales > Myxococcaceae > Corallococcus > Corallococcus sp. Z5C101001. The sequence continues at coordinate 3,191 of NZ_VKLU01000022.1, read as the reverse complement.
ATGGGCAGCGTGCTGGGCATCGCCATCGCCACCGAGGACGCGGTCAACGGCCTGGACCCGCAGCTGGCGCGCGTGGCCCGGACGCTGGGCGTGCGCGGCTTCCGCTTCTACTTCGGCGTGCTGCTGCCCGGCGCCCTGCCCGGCATCGTCACCGGCCTCAAGCTGGGGTGGAGCTTCGCGTGGCGGGCGCTGCTGGCGGGCGAGCTGCTCTTCGTCTCCGGCGGCCTGGGCCAGCTGCTCACCATGGGCCGCGAGCTGATGGACGTGTCCCAGGTGATGGCGGTGATGCTGGCCATCATCCTGATTGGCATCACCGTGGACCGCGTCCTCTTCCAGACGGTGGAGACGCGGCTGCGCCGGCGCTGGGGCCTGACGGCGGTGTGAGCCCGGAAACGCTTGGTCCCCGTGGACGCAACGGACCTGGATACCGGACGGGGATTCTCCATTAGCGTGACGCGCCATGTCTCCCTCGCGTCCGCGGCTCCTCCTCCTCGTTGGCCTCTGCGTCCTCCTGACCGGCGTCGCGTCCTGCAAGAAGGACGCGGACTCGGGCGCCAACGCCCCCTTGCGCGTGGCCTTCTTCCCCAACATCACGCACGCGCAGGCGTTGGTGGCGAACTCGGAGGGCCTGTTCGCCTCGCAGCCCGGCATGGGCCACGTGGAGGTGAAGCAGTTCAACGCGGGCCCCGCCGCCATGGAGGCGCTGGTGGCGGGCTCCGTGGACGTGGCCTACGTGGGGCCCGGCCCCGCCATCAACACGTACCTCAAGGCCGGCCGGGAGCTGCGCATCATCGCGGGCGCGGTGAATGACGGCGCGGTGCTGGTGGTGAAGACGGCGAAGAGCCCCGCGGACCTGAAGGGCAAGAAGCTGGCGACGCCGCAGCTGGGCAACACCCAGGACATCGCCCTGCGCCACTGGCTCAAGGCCCAGAAGCTGGGCATCGCCACGGACGCGGGGGGTGACGTGCAGGTGATTCCCATCAGCAACCCGGACATCCTGGCGCAGTACATCCAGGGCGCCATCGAGGGAGCGTGGGTCCCGGAGCCCTGGGGCGCGCGCATGCTCGCCGAAGGGGGCGGGCACATCCTGGTGGACGAGCGCGACCTGTGGCCGGACAGGCGCTTCCCCACCACGGTGGTGGTGACGACGAAGAAGGTGCTGGAGACGCAGCGCCCGCGCATCGCCGCGCTCCTGCGCACGCACGTGCAGCTGACCGAGCGCTGGCGCGCGGACCCGGCGGCCTTCGCCACCGCGACCAACGCCGCCTTCGGCCAGCTCACGCGCAAGCCCCTGCCGGTGCCCGTGCTCCAGGACGCGTTCTCCCGCCTGGAGCCGAGCCTGGATCCGGTGCCCTCCGCGCTCGCCACGTCCGCGCGCAACGCGAAGGACCTGGGGTTCATCCCCAGCGACGACATCGCGGGGCTCGTGGACCTGAGCGTCCTGGACGAGGTGCGCGGCAAGAAGCCGGACTGAAGGGCCGGACAGCCGTCAGTCCAGTTTCTCCCCCTGGATGGACAGGGCCACGTTGGTCAGGTTCCCCTGCACCTCATAGAGGGCCACGACCTCCTGCCCATCGCGCGGCATCTTGCGAACCTGGAGGGCGCTCATGTCCAACGGCACGACGGCTCCGGACACGTCCTGGACATACAGGTTGAGACCTTCCCGCTTCACGACGGGCCCGGTGACCTGCTTCACCTTGTCCATGTCCGGGGAGACCTGCCGCACGGACAGGTTCTGGGTCATTTGCGAAGGCGCCGAGCTTGAAACCGTGTGCGGGACGTTCGTCGGGCTGGTCGTGCTCGGCCCCTCGGCGAGATCGGAGGGGCTCGTCGGGCCCTCAGCTCCTTCACTGCTGATGTTCGGTGGCTCCGCCATCGCCACACCCGAAAACAACAAGAGACCGAGCGTTGGTGCGCTCCATGCCACGGCTCGCCATCCCTTGGAGAATCTGCGCATCATCGTTACACCTCCGTGTCCCCGGGGGGCCATCCCCCGGCTCCTCCGAAACGTAGGGTGGGATGCGCGGAATGTTCAGCGGCGGAACACGGGCCGTGCGTGCGGGAGCGGCAACACAGTAGGGTGGAGCACACGCGAGCCAAGGACCGCTCGCAAACGAATACGAGGCACCTTTTGGCTGGACGTACCGACGAGCAGCACCGCATCGCCCTTTTCATCGACTTCGAGAACCTGGTCACCAACACCGGCATCAGCGCCAACCAGTTCGACCTGCAGCCCGCGCTGGACCAGCTGTTGGAGCAGGGCAAGGTGGTCTTCCGCCGCGCCTACTGCAACTGGTCGCGCTTCGAGGACGCGAAGCAGCGCCTGCACGACGTGGGCGTGGAGCTGGTGGACGTGCCCCCCTCCACCCGCGCGGGCAAGAACAGCGCGGACATGCGCCTGGTCATCGACGCGCTGGAGCTGTGCTACGCGCGCGAGCAGATCGACACCTTCGTCATCGCCTCCGGCGACAGCGACTTCTGCCCCCTCGCGTACAAGCTGCGTGAGAACGGCCGCACCGTCATTGGCCTCGCCGTGAGGGAGGCCAGCTCGCAGATGTTCGTGAAGGCGTGCGACCAGTTCATCTACATGCGGCCCAAGCACCGCGGTGAGTCCTCGCACAAGGACAAGGACCACGGCGGCCGGGGCGCCAAGGGTGACGACGCCAAGGGCGGCAAGCGGGGCGGCAAGGGCCACGACAAGGGCCATGATTCCAAGGCCTCCGGCAAGGAGGCCGCCGAGTCCAAGGGCGGCAAGCCCAAGGCGGAGGTGCCCGCCATCGCGCGCGAGGTGGTGCTGAGCCTGCTGCGCCGCGCGACCGGCCCGCTCAACCCGTCGCTCGTCAAGGAGACCATCGTCCGCAAGGAGCCCGACTTCGACGAGCGCGACCACGGCTTCTCCACCTTCGCGCGTCTGCTGGAGGCGCTGGAGCAGGAGGGCCTGCTCCGCCGCATCCAGCAGGGCCGCCAGGGCTACATCGTGGGCCCGGACTCGGACTTCGGCGCGCCGGCCCGCGACGCGAAGGGCGGCAAGGGACGGGCCCCCAAGGCGCCCGTCGCCGTGGAGGAGGAGGACGAGGAGCTGGAGTCCTATCCGGACCCCGAGGACGAGGGCCTCTAGGCCGTGTCTGATGGATGCAGGTGGCGCAGGTAGGAGAAGATGAGCGCCACCTGCACCAGGGCCAGGTAGTTGA
>NZ_VKLU01000021.1:0-100970 GCF_007352635.1 Corallococcus sp. Z5C101001 | reverse complement strand
TCAACTACCTGGCCCTGGTGCAGGTGGCGCTCATCTTCTCCTACCTGCGCCACCTGCATCCATCAGACACGGCCTAGGGGCGCCCGGCCCGTCACCTCAGGCCGCCTTGATCTTCGCCGGCGGCGCGGACAGCGCGTACCACGCGGTGCGGAACGCCTTGAGCTCGCGCAGCCCCGCGGGGTGACGGCCCAGCGCGGGCGCCATCGTCACGGGCAGGCCGATCTTCTTCTCGATGGCCTTGGCCGCGTTCAGCTCCAGCTTGCGGCGGTTCTCGCACTTCTCACAGGTGGACTTGGGGCCCACGCGGTTGACGAGCACCCGCTCCACCTGGAGCTTGCGCTCCTTCAGGTACTCCACCAGCCGCTCCGTGCGGGACGCCGCCAGCTCCTCGCCGCGCGTGACGACCACGAAGCGGGACTCGCTGGGCGACGCCAGCGCGTCCTCGAAGCGCTTCACGTGCTTGATCATCGCCGCCAGGTCATCCGCCAGCTCGCCCAGGCCCTTGGCGCGGTGCTTGTTGAGGATGGCGTGCAGCGCGCCCAGCCACGTCTTCGCGGTGTCCGCCAGCTCCACCACGCGCACGGACGTCACCTGCGGCGACGAGTCCACCACGATGCGCTTGAACCGCTCCTGCACCAGCGCGTCCGTCAGCACGGACATCGCCGCCAGCTCGTCGATGCCCGGGGGCGCGCACTCCAGCAGGTTGCGCAGGTAGAGCAGATCCGTCGGGACGTCGTTGCCCGCCTTGGGCGCGCCCTCGAAGGCCTTCTCCGCCTTCTCCTTGAGCCGCTTGCGCAGGGCATTGAACCACCCCGCCATGTCCAGCTCGCGCGCGTACAGGCCCTTGGTGCCCTTCACCTGGGTCTCGGTGTCGGTGAGCCGGCTCTGCAGCACGTCCGACAGCGAGTGCGCCGGATCCGTGGAGATGAGGAGCACCGGCCCCTCCTTCTCCGTCAGCGTGACCGCCGCGGCGGCGGCGCAGGAGGACTTGCCCACCCCGCCCTGCCCCACGAAGAAGATGAGCCGCGTGGGCGGCAGCGGCGGCGCCGCGATGGGCGGCATGGACGGGGCGCGCACCAGCGCCGGAGGTCCCTCGGCCGCGCTGAACTCCAGCGCCTTGGTCTCCTTGCCCGCCGCCCACTCCTTGGCGAACTCCTTCAGCCCGTCCAGCCCCCGGGGCGCCACCTCGCGGCGGCCCAGCAGGTTCACGGGCACGGTCTTGTCCAGCGCCTGGTACTTGCGCACGTGCGGCGCCTGGAGGCCGCGGCGGCCCTGGCACGCAGGACAGCCCTGGTGATCCTCCACCTGGTTGACCACCACCTCCGTCACCGGCAGCCCGCGCTCGCGCAGCTGGGTGAAGTACATGCGCGTCTGCGACTCGGGGACCGGCTCCGCCAGCGCCACCAGGTGGAACGCCGTGCGCGCCGGATCCTTCAGCAGCGCCAGCAGCTTCTCCGCCTTCTGGCCCACCTGCTCCAGGAAGCCGCCCTGGGAGGCCTGCGCGGCCTCCGCCTTCTTGCCCTTGCCCCCGGAGGCCGGCACGCGGTCCTGGCCGGCCTTCACGAAGCCCAGGAACTTGCGCAGCTGGGTGGGCAGGTCGAACAGGCGCAGCGTGTGGCTGGTGGGCGCCGTGTCCACCACGATGCGGTCGAACTCGTCCGACTCCAGCAGGTCCACCACGTGGAAGAGCGCCACCAGCTCCTCCAGCCCCGGGACCGCCTGCTGGTAGAGCTTGCCCAGCTCCTCGTCCGACAGGTGCGTGCCCTTCACCGCCGCCTTGGCCAGCGCCGGGAGGTACTCCGCCAAGAACGGCTTGAGCAGCGCGGACGGGTTCAGCTCCGCGCCCCACAGGCCGCCTTCGCCCTTGCCCGCCTGGAGCTTCGTCGGCTTCGCCGGAAGCTTCTTCTTCACGAGGTCCGACAGGGACTGGACCTGATCCAACGAGACGACCAGCACCCGGTGCTTGGGCGCTTCTTCGGAGAGCCTCACCGCGTACGCTGCCGCGAGCGTGGTCTTGCCGACCCCGCCCTTGCCGCCGAAGAAGTGAAGAACTCGCGCGTCGCTCATTGCGTTGTGGCCTTCCTTGTGCCCCCCCGGCGGCACCCCAGATCACTCACGTCGGACGACCGCGCCCGTGGGGGCGGAAGTGGCCCGATATGAAACGTACCGGCCGGGCCCTCACCAACGGGTGGGAGAGTTCCGGAGGATCCCCCGTCCAGGGGTGAAAAGTCAAGAATTGACAGGGGTTTTCGAGACCTCCCCCACCCATTTAAACCGCCCCCGAAGGCCCCGCCCGGGCCCTTGCGGGAGCCCCGCCAGGGGTCCGGAATCCCGGGCCGTCCACCTACCTGACAGGTCAGCGGACGGTAGACGTTGGCCCCCCCTGGGTCCGATCAGCGGGTGAGGAAGCTGCTGGCGCCCAGGGGACCGTCGTTGCCCTGCCCGCCCAGGGGACTGCCGCCGCCCGGGGAGCCCTGGGCCCGGCTCTCCGCCGCGTAGCGGTTGAGCTTGTTGTAGAGCGTCTTCTCGCTCACCCCCAGCACCTCCGCCGTGCGGGCCTTGTTGTTCCCGTTGCGCTGGAGGCTGCCCAGGATGTACTCGCGCTCCACGGCGTCCAGGCTCAGGCCGAACGGCAGCTTGAACGTGTGGCGCTCCGGGCTCTTGCCGGCCATGTCGGGCGGCAGGTGTTCGCGGGTGATCAGCTCCCCGTCGCAGAGGATGACGGCGCGCTCCACGGCGTTGCGCAGCTCGCGGATGTTGCCCGGCCAGTCGTGGTTCTTGAGCACCTCCATGGCCTCCGGGTGCACGCCGGAGACGCGCTTGGCGGAGTCCCCGCGGAACTTGTCCACGAAGTGCTGGACCAGGATGGGCACGTCGTCCCGGCGCTCGCGCAGCGGCGGCAGGTGGAGCTGGAACACGTTGAGGCGGAAGTAGAGGTCCTCGCGGAAGCGCTGGTTCTTGATCTCCTGCTTCAGGTCGCGGTTCGTGGCGGACAGCACGCGCACGTCCACTTCGATCTCCACCTTGCCGCCCAGGCGGCGCAGGCGGCCCTCCTCCAGCACGCGCAAGAGCTTGGCCTGCAGGTCGATGGGGATCTCTCCCAGCTCGTCCAGGAAGAGCGTGCCGCCGTGGGCCATCTCGAAGACGCCCGGACGGCGCTGATCCGCGCCGGTGAAGGCGCCGCGCTCATGGCCGAAGAGCTCCGACTCGATCAGGGTCGCGGGGATGGACGCGCAGTTGATGGCGATGAAGGGCTTGTCCCGGCGCAGGGACAGGTTGTGCACTGTGCGGGCGACGACCTCCTTGCCCGTGCCGGACTCGCCGCTGATGGAGACGCTGGCCTTGGAGGGGGCCACCTTCTCGATCATCTCGATGACCTTGCGCATCCCCGTGGAGCCGGCGATGAGGTCCGTGGAGCCCAGCTGCTTGAGGCGGCGGCGGAGCGTCTGCACCTCGCGCAGGGTCTCCTTCTTCTCCAGCGCGCGGTCGATGCAGACCTTGAGCCGCGCGGTGTCCAGCGGCTTCACGATGAAGTCGTAGGCGCCCTCGCGGATGGCCTCCACCGCGGTGTCGATGGTGCCGCGGCCAGTGAGGAACACCACCGGGCAGTCCGGCAGCTCCTCGCGCAGGTTTCGCAGCAGCCACAGACCATCCGTCTCCGGCATGGCGAGATCCGACAGGACGACGTCGGGCCGGAACTCACCGGCCTTGCGGAGGGCGTCATGCCCGTCGAACGCGGTCTCGACCTTGTGCCCCCAGGCGGACAGCATCTCCGCCAGGGCCTCGCAGGTCTCACGTTCGTCATCCACGGCCAGGATTCGTGCGCTGCCCAAGGTGAAAACCTCCACTGCGATGAAGCGTGATGAAGCCGCGAGAAGAGCGTCAGCGCCCGACGGGGGAATCAGGCGCGCGGGAAGACCAGGCGGCAGGAGCCCGCCCGGACGGTGAACTGGATGCCCAGCTGGGCCGCGCGGAGCGTCAGCGCGGCCACCGTGTCGGTGGCCTGCTCGGGCGCCGGGGAGCCGTCCTCCACCTCCAGCACGGCGTGGGGGCCCTCCGCGCGAACCGCCACGACCACGGTGCCGCCCGGATCCGCGCGGTTGAAGGCGCGCATCAGCACCTGCACCACGAAGAAGCCCAGCTCGGTGGTGTCCTCCAGACGCGCCTGCACGTCCGGTTCGAGGACCCGCTGCACCTGCACCCGGCGCCGGCGGCTCTCGTGGCCCAGCACGTCCAGGGCCTTGGCGGTGGCGTCCGACAGCGGCGCGTCCCCGGAAGGGCCCGCCCCGCGAAACACGATGAAGTCCGAGAAGAGCTTCAGCAGGCTGTCCACGCGCGCGATCTGCTCGCGCATGGCCTTGAGGTTCTTCTCCTGCGTCGCGGGCACCTGACCGGAGTCGCCCTTGAGCTTCTCGGAGAGGACCTCCAGGTGGATGGCCAGCGCGTTGAGCGGGTTGCGAACGTCGTGCAGCAGGCTGTCCATCAACGGCGGTACGGCGTCGTAGCGGGCCGCGCCCACCACGGGGTCCGACACTTCCTGGACAGAAGGCACACTGCTGGCCATCGCTGATGAGCTAACCACCTGGAACTCCTAGGAATTTTCGTCGCCCCACCCCCGCCGCCGCCCTGCCGAAGTCAGGATTTAGGGAGCACCCCTGGGATCGTCAACCCTGGGGCGGTAATTCTTGCCGGAGTTCTAGAATTCCCGTGTAGAGACAACCACTTACGTGGCCTCGCAAGTGTCACTCAACCAACGTCGACCCGGGACCAGGCGATCCGCGCGTCCAGGGTCTGTCCACCCCTGGACATCGCGTTCGGCTTCAGGTGCCGGTACCGCTGGCGGGAGCGGCTGGCGGCTGCGCGGCGGCCCCCAGGCCGACGAGCTGGAGGCCCAGGCGGGCCGCGTACTCGAAGATGCGCGGATCCCGGTAGAACTCGCCAAAGACGATGCGGGTGCAGCCGCTGTTGGCGATCAGCTTGAAGCACGGCCAGCAGGGGCTGGCGGTGGTGTAGATGGTCGCCCCGTCGATGCGGACGCCGTTCTTCGCCGCCTGGATGATGGCGTTGGCCTCCGCGTGGACGGTGGCCACGCAGTGGCCGTTCTCCATCATGTGGCCCACCTCGTCGCAGTGGGGCAGGCCGCGGATGGCGCCGTTGTAGCCGGTGGACAGGATGGTCTTGTCGCGCACCAGCACGGCGCCCACGTGCTTCCTGTCGCAGGTGGCGCGGGTGGCCACCTGCAGGGCGATGTCCATGAAGTACTGATCCCAATTGCCCCGAGCGGACATGCGCGTGAAACCTCCGGAGGATGAGCCCGCAGCTCTAACGCCGCTTCAAGTCCGGACCAACTAAACGGAAAAGCCCCCGGAGGCTCAGCGACTCGCGGTCTTCCGCGCTCCCGCACCCTCCGCGTCGGCCGCGCGCTCCAGCAGCCAGCCGAAGCCCTTGGCCTGGAGGAAGCCGCGCACCTTGGCGCTGGGCGCGGCGAACGTCTCGCCGGGCATGGGGACGTCGAAGCTGTAGTTCTGGGTGGCCACCTCGAAATCCACCTTCGCGGTGCGGTAGCCCTCCACGATGGCGAGCAGCCGCCCCGTCTCCAGGCTGAAGATGCCGCCGCCAGAGGCCCCATAACCAATGGGCGCGTCCGTCTTCAGCATGCGTGGGAGCTTCGTCCGAGGGTCCCACTCCACCTGGGACACCATGCCCCCGGAGATGGACAGCGCGCGGCCGTAGGGGGACGCCGCCACCACCACGTCCTCGCCCGGCTCCAGCTCGTCGTCCCCGGCCAGCTCCGCCGCGGGCCACGTCACGCCCGGCACGCGCAAGAGCGCCAGATCCAGGTCCGGGACCTCCCCCGTGGCCACCACCTCCGCGGCGTACTCGTGCGTCTCCGCGCGGAGATCCATCACGGCCTTGAGCACGGGGTTCTCCAGGTCGCCCTGCTCCACCGCGTGCGCGTTGGTGAGCACGTAGCTGACGGGCCCCGACGCCCCGGCCTCCGTCCCGATGACGACGCCCGACGCCGAGCCGCGCACCTTGCCGCCAACCGTCGTCACCAGCCGCACGTTGAGCGGGAGGATGCGCCGCACCATCGCCTTGCGCGTCGGCCGCGGCGTGGGCTCGGACCTCGCGAGCGCCCGCTCCACCCGCGGCGGGGCCCGCGGAGGCGCCGCGGCCGAGGGGGCTTCGGCGGACGGCGACGGGGCACTGGCACACGACACGAGGGCCCACAGCAGGGGCGTGCCCGACAACAACCGGTTCATCAACACTCCAGGCGCAAGAAGAGGAGGGACGCGAGACGACGACACACGCGCGACTTGGTGCGACGCCCCATCATCCCGAGCCCCGGCCCGGCTTTGAAAGCAGGCGGGCAGGCATCGGCTTCCAGTGCCTGCCCGGCGCGGCCGTCAGGTGTAGCGCTGACGCATGAGGAACAGGATGGCGTCCTTCGCGCAGAACTCGCAGTAGCCGTAGCGCTCCGCCATCGTCTTCAGCGTGTCCTGCACCTGGGACTGCTCGCGCGCGGAGAGCTGGTTGCGGTCCTCGGAGAGGTACTTGAGGATGTTCTCCTTGTTCTTGCGCAGCACGCGCTTGCGCTCCTCGAAGTAGTGGTCGCGCAGGCGCTTGAACATGTCCGGGAAGATGCGCGGGTAGTCCATGGCGCCGTCCGGGTTGTCCAGCCGGTGCGCGCCGATGGACGCGATGAGGCCCCGGCGGAAGTCCGCGGGCGCCTCGCCCTGCGGCATCACGATGGCCTCCACCTCCGCCATGCGCGCCTCGTCCGGCTTCTCCGACTCGCCCGTCACGCGGTTGCGCATCTTCTCCCCGCGCACCCAGTGGCTGACGCTCTGGATGTAGCGCTCCACCAGCTCCCGGTACTGGCCCTCCGACACCAGCCCCATGGAGTCGCGCACCTCCGAGTCCACCCGGTCCAGGTACTCGGTCTCCACCACCCGCACGAACGTCTCGTGGTCGTGGTAGCCGTCCATCACCTCCTGGAGGAGGAACTCGTAGACGCTCTTGTCCTTGCAGAGCGCATGCAGCTCCTCCAGCACGGCCAGCGCGTGCAGGCACTTGTAGTCCGGGTTCTGCGCGGCGTTGAAGAGCGCGGTCTTGATCTCCCTCGCGCTCGCGCCGGAGCGGCCCTCGTAGTTGGGGTACGCGTCCGACTCCTCGTACATCTCCTCGCGCAGCTTGAGCAGCTCCTTGGTGTTCGTGGACGACAGCCGCCCGGGCGCCCCGCCCTCCTGGTACAAGTGCAGCTTCTCCGCCGGGGCCACCTGATCCACCAGCGGCTTCACGTTGGCCGGGTAGCGGTCCGGGATGGGCTTCTTCAGGCGCGTGAGCACCGCCCACATCGCGGCCACCTCCGTCGCGTGGGGCGCGACGTGCTTGCCCACGCTGGTGCCGGTGATCTGCGCGTCGTAGATCTCCTGCTCGACCTTGTAGCGGCGCAGGTACGGCACGCGCACCAGCTCGATGCGGCCCTTGAACGAGGCGAAGTCCGGCAGCTCCTTGAAGGCGGACAGGTGCTTCTCGTTGGAGGACGCGATGAGCACCTCGTCCAGCTGGAGCACGAACGGCTCCAGGGGAACCTCGCTGGTCTCACTGAAGCCCAGCAGGTACTTGAAGGCCTCCAGCGGGCGCTTGAGCAGGTCCGCGTATTCGATGAGGCCCCGGTTGGCGTGCACCAGCGGGCCGTGCGGCTCGAAGAGCACCGTGCTGTGCAGGGCCGCGGGCAGGTTGAGCTGCGTGCGGTCCGCGGAGATCTGCTGCGCGGCGGCGTCCACGCTCATCTGGGGCTCCACCGTCACCGTCCCCACCTGGTAGCGGCGCGACACGTAGAAGCGCTCCACCTGCACGTGCCTCAGGACCTTGAGGTAGTCCCCGCCGTAGGCGTTGAGCAGCGCGGTGTAGATGCGGCGGCACTTGGCGCACAGCTCGCCGTCGCGCACGTAGTCGGACAGGAGGAAGTCCCCCGTCGCCCCGTCGCCGGTGCCCAGGCCCTTCTTCTTGAGCGCGCCCTCCAGCAGGCCCCTGCGCTCTGAAGGGGGGACCGCGAACAGCGGGTGGTCGCGCAGCTCGCACGGCATGCGCAGGTCCAGGGCCTCCGCGTCCAGGTGGGCGTACGAGGTGAGCTCCCCGTCGCCGGACTGCGCACCCGGGCGCTCGCCGAAGCCGATGGAGCCCTTGATCAGCTTCTCCGACGGGAACACCCAGGCGATGCGGTACAGCGCGCCCTGCGGCTGGCGGGAGTAGTCCTCCATGCCCAGCTTCAGCGCGTTCACCAGGCTGGACTTCGCGCTGCCGTTGGGGCCGTGCAGCATGATCAGCTTGTTGATGCGGCCGGCGCGCACGAAGTTTCCCAGCAGGCGGTAGAGGGCGTTCTGCACCTCCTCCTGCCCGGCGACCCGTCCGTCGTGGTCCGTGGACGGCGCGTCGAAGACCTTGAAGCGCCGGATGGTGCCCGTGGGGTGTGGCACCTGCTCCGTGCCGTAGTGGTCCATCACGTCCCGCAGATACTGCGCCGCGTTGCGTGACTGCCCTCTCGGGTCCGCGAAGAAGAGCGACAGGTACTCCTCGAAGGACAGGATGGACCGGTTCTTGACGAAGTCGGCGCTGACCTGCGCGCCCACCTCCTGCAGATAGCCCTTCGCTTCCACGGCGGCTCCCCTCTGGTAGGTGAGTGAATCCCTCGGATGTAGCCACGGCCCTGCGCCGTCGCATGTGAACCCCAGGGGAAGACCTTCGTTCCCGGCCCCCGGGATGTAAAGCGAGCGCCCCCTCTCCCGGGGCCGGTGTGTTGGGGGCCGCGCGCTTGGCGCTGGCCGTGTCCCACCCTGCCAGACGGGCGTCCGGCGGCGGGAGGGGGCAAGGTGTCGTCCGTCGGATGACGGATGGCTGGCGATTCGCGCACCCGGGACGGGTGAGATACGGTGCCGGGAAGCCTCACCTTCTAGCCGCAACGCCTCACCCGGAGCCCACACGGATGCACAAGGAGCCCATCATCGGCATCGACCTCGGCACGACGAACTCGTGCGCGGCGATCGTCGAGGACAGCGGGAACGTCAAGCTCATCCCCTACAAGGGCGGCGAGTACACCATCCCCTCCATCTTCGCCATCGATGACAAGGGCAATGAGCTCATCGGTTTCGAGGCGAAGCGCCAGTGGCAGCTCAACCCGCGCAACACCGTCTACGGCGCCAAGCGCCTCGTCGGACGCACCTTCGGCAGCGAAGTCGTCGACACGATGAAGAAGGTCGTGGCGTACAACATGCGCCCCGGCGCGAAGAACGACGTCACCCTGGACGTGGGCAAGAAGGAGTTCACCCTCCAGGAGATCAGCGCCAAGATCCTGGGGAAGATCCGCGAGGTCGCCTCCAACTACCTGAAGATGCCCATCAAGCGCGCGGTGGTGACGGTGCCCGCGTACTTCAACGACCGGCAGCGCCAGTCGGTGAAGGATGCCGGCAAGCTCATCGACCTGGAGGTGGTGCGGATCATCAACGAGCCCACCGCGGCGGCGCTCGCCTACGGCGTGGGCAAGGGGCTGGCGGAAAAGGTCGTCATCTACGACCTGGGCGGCGGCACCTTCGACGTCTCCATCATCGAGATCCGCGACCGCGTCTTCGAGGTGAAGTCCACCGGCGGCGACGTGTTCCTGGGCGGCATCGACTTCGACAACGCCATCATCCACCACGTCCTCAAGGACTTCGCGGCCAAGACGGGCATCGACCTGGCCACGGATCCGGTGGCCATGCAGCGCATCAAGGACCTGGCCGAGCGCACCAAGATCGACCTGTCCGCGCGCGAGGAGGTGCCCTTCAACATCCCCTTCATCACGATGACGGCGCAGGGCCAGCCGTTGAACATCGAGATGAAGTTCACGCGCAAGATGCTGGAGCAGCTGACCAACCAGCTGGTGGACCGCACCCTCCAGATGGTGGCGCGCGTGCTGGTGGACTCGGGGCTGTCCACCAAGGACATCGACGAGGTGATGCTGGTGGGCGGCCAGACGCGCATGCCCGTCGTGCAGGACCGGCTCACCAAGTTCTTCGGCAAGCCGCCCAGCAAGGGCGTCCACCCGGACGAGGCCGTGGCCATCGGCGCCGCGCTCTACGCGCACTCGCTCCAGGACGACACCAACCTGCGCATCCAGCTGCTGGACGTGATCCCCATGGCCATCGGCCTGGAGCGCGGCGACGGCGGCTTCCACGTCGTCTTCCCGCGCAACGCGTCCATCCCCAACGCCAAGCAGCTGCTGGCCACGACGAGCATCGACAACCAGACCGAGCTCGCCATGCGCATCTACCAGGGCGACCACGACGCGGTGGCGCGCAACGACCTGCTAGGGGAGTTCACCTTCTCCGGCATCGTCCCCGCGAAGGCCGGCACGGTGAACGTGGAGATCATCTTCGACGTGAGCGTGGAGGGCATCCTCACCATGCGCGCGAAGGACCCCGGCACCGGCCGCGAGATGAAGACCACGGTGCGCGTCACCCAGAGCTAGAAACACCGCGGCGCCCCTGCCTGCTGGAGGCGAGGGGCGCCGGGTGGGGACAACGGACCGCCGGGGGAAACCTCAGGCGGTCTTCTTTTCCTTCTCCATGACGATCTGCGGGGGCTCGTGCTTGGTGATCACCTGTTCGGTGATCTTGCACTCCTTGACGCCCTCGCGGAACGGCACGTCGTACATGATCTCCAGCATCGCGTCCTCCATGATGGCGCGCAGGCCGCGCGCTCCGGAGTGACGGCGCATCGCCTCGCGGGCGATGGCGCGCAGCGCTTCCTTGGTGAAGGTGAGCTTCACCTTCTCGATCTCGAACATCTTCTGGTACTGCTTCACCAGGGCGTTCTTCGGGATCGTGAGGATGGTGACGAGGTCATCCTCCTTCAGGTCGTTGAGCGTGGCGATCATCGGCAGACGGCCGATGAACTCCGGGATCATCCCGAACTTCATCAGGTCTTCCGGCTCCGTCATCGCCAGCAGCTCACCCACGCTGCGCTCTTCCTTGTGGGTGATCTTCGCGCCGAAGCCCAGGCCCTTCTCCCCCACGCGGCGCTTGATCACGCCGTCGATGCCGTGGAAGGCACCGCCGCAGATGAAGAGGATGTTGGTCGTGTCGACCTGGACGTACTCCTGCTGGTTGTACTTCTTGCCGCCGCGCGGCGTGACGTTGGCGCGGGTGCCTTCGATGATCTTCAGGAGCGCCTGCTGCACGCCCTCGCCGCCCACGTCGCGGGTGGCGCTGGGCATGTCACCCTTGCGGGCGATCTTGTCGATTTCGTCGATGTAGACGATGCCGCGCGCCGCCTTCTCCACGTCGTAGTCGGCGTTGTGGAGGAGGTTCTGGATGATGTTCTCGACGTCCTCACCCACGTAGCCGGCCTCGGTGAGGCTGGTGGCGTCCGCGATGGTGAAGGGGACGTTGAGGAAGCGCGCCAGGGACTGCGCGAGCAGCGTCTTGCCAGAGCCGGTGGGGCCGATGAGCAGGATGTTGCTCTTCTGCAGCTCCACGTCCTCGCCGCCGGGGCTCTTCACGCCGGGGCGCGGCCGGGAGGTCGGCTTCTTCTGGTAGATGCGCTTGTAGTGGTTGTAGACCGCGACCGAGAGGACCTTCTTCGCCTGGTCCTGACCGATGACGTAGTCGTCGAGGAACGCCTTGATCTCCAGCGGCGTGGGCAGGCTGACCTGCGGCTTGCCCTCCTCGCGTTCGTTCTCGTCCGCGATGATGTCGTTACACAGCTTGATGCACTCGTCGCAGATGTAGACCGTGGGCCCGGCGATAAGCTTCCGGACCTCGCGCTGCGACTTGCCGCAGAACGAGCAGGACAGGTTGACGTGGTGCTCCTTCTTCACTGCCGCCTCCGAGTTCGCCGGCCCCGGTTCGGGACCTTCTCCGCCGACCACCGCACTCCAACACCCGCGAAGCCGCCCACGTCTTTCGACGGCTCCCAGCCCACCTGCTACAGGCCCTGAACCCACTATAGGGCCCTCCCCTCCGGGCAGGAAGCCCGGCGGGGGGACCTTTCCCAGGAGCGTTCAGCCCCGGTCAACGGGTCGGTCTTGGATAACAGCGACTCAGGCGTCCGTCACGCTCGACGCGAGCTCTTCGACATCGTCCGCCAGGGCGGCCGCCCGCTCAGCGACAGCGTTCGGCACCCGACGGCTCCCCGCGAGCTCCGAGGCGAGCTTGCGCGCGAGCTGCGCCAGCTTCCGCACCTGGAGGCTCTCCGGGGGCGGCTCCGGCGGGGGACGGGGGAAGCGCTCGGTGAACTCCTTCTTCAGCTCCGTGGGCGACTTCTCCGGGCTCCAGATGCTGTCGCGCAGCGACTTGTACTCCGTGGGGGACAGCTGGCCGCGCTCCTCGGCGTCGGCCAGGACTTCCACGACCTCGAAGGCGGGGGCCTTCTCCGGGAACTCCTGCTGCTGAAGCTCCTCGGGGGCCTCGTGCTTGGCCAGGAAGCTGAACGAGCGCGTGAGCTTGAGCGCGGTCTGCTTCTTGATGTGGAGCTCCTTGAGGCAATAGGCCTCGAAGGAGGCGTGGCCCCACTCCTCGTACTTCGCTTCGTCCCGGACCTGGACGAGCAGCTTGCCCAGCTCCGCCCAGGTGGACTTGAAGCGCTTGGCGGCAAGCAGGACGGTGTGACGGAACGTCCCCGGAGGGACGCTCATGGCCTTCTTCGAGATCTCGACTTCGGCGACGGATGCGGCGGACATGCCCTTTCTATCGGGCACGTCCGGAAGGTGGGCAAGAAAGTCGCCCTACCCTCGCTTGCCGATGTTGAACGACAGCCCCACGGTGGCGCGCTCGCCGTCGTAGGCCTTGAAGGGCCACTTCTTCAGCTCCGCGAAGAGGCACTCGAAGAGTGGGCCCTGCTTGAACTGGGGGTTGTCCACCCACAGCTTCGCCACGCGGCCGTCGTTGCCGATGACGAACTCCATGGGAATCTTCGCGGCCAGGCCGGGCGTGCGCTCGGCTTCCTCCTTGAAGCAGCGGAAGAGCTTGGACTGGTTGCCGGCGACGACGCGGTTGATGGCGCCCTGGTCGAACTGCTGGGCCATCTCCAGGCCGTCGGGGTCCGTGGTGACGTTGCCCGTGCGGGGCGGCCGGCTGGCGGCGCTGGCCACCGCCGTGCCCGGTGTCTTGCCAGGAACACCCGCCTGCCCCGCGGGGCGATCCGGGCGGCGCGGATCATTGGTGGGATAGGCGACGAGGTCCTCGTCGTCCACGCGGGCCTGGGCGAGCCGGATGGTGGGCGGGTCCATGGTGATGCCGTCGCCCTCCTCGCCCGCGCCGAACAGGCCGTACACCGCCGCGTTGCGCGCCAGGTACCAGCCGGCGATGCCCAGCACGATCGCCACGCCCGCGGCGACCCCGCCCAACACCTTCACGCGGCGCTGGTTGCGCGCCTGCTCCACGCGCATCGTCTGCGCGACGCGGCCCTGGGCCTCGTACCGCGCGATGTGCACCTGGAAGGCGGCGGTGTCCCGGAGATTCCGGAACTCCCTCTCACCGGCGGGGGCCACCGGGCTGTCCGGCGTCAGCTCCCCCGTGTAGAGCTTCTCCACCACCTGGGACGCGGTGATGGGCCCCAGCACCAGGTCGCCCTGTCGGAAAAGCCACTGCTCATCACTGTCCACCGCGAGTTCTTGTCCGGCCAGCATTCGCGCGGAGTATCGTGTGTCTCCCCGCGCCATCGCAACGCCGTGGCTAGACCCTCCGTCAAACGAATTCCCGCCGTACTGTGGACTTGGTATCGCGGCGGAAACTTCCGCGGCTTCCAGCGCCAGGTGGAGGGCCCGACCGTCCAGGACGCCCTGGAGGGGGCCCTGCATGAGGCGGGCTGTCCCGCGACGGTGATGCCGTCGGGCCGTACGGACCGGGGCGTCCATGCGCGGATGCAGGTCATCAGCCTGCGCCTCAATGAGGACGTGTCGTTGGAGGCACTGCCCGGACGGCTCGCGCCGCGCCTGTCTCCGGACGTGGGCATCAGCATCGCGAAGCGGCCGCCGGGCGCCTTCCATTCGCAGTGGAGCGCGAGCGGCAAGGCCTACCGGTACCGGCTGACGCTGGGCGCGGCCCCATCCGAGGCGTGGAGCCCCTACGCGCTGGACGTGGCGGCGGAGGCGGCGCTCCAGTCGGGGCGCCGGGTGACGCCGGAGAAGCTGGAGGCCCTGCTGGCCCGCGCCGTGGGCACGCGGGACTTCACCGCGTTCCACGAGCGCTCCAGTCCCCAGAAGGCGCGCACCCTCGCGTCCGCCACCCTGAAGGACAGGGGGGAAGGACTCTTCGAGGCGCGGCTGACGGGGGATGGCTTCGCGCGCTACCAGGTGCGGTACCTGGTGGGCAGCGCGCTGAAGGTGGCCGCGGGGCTCCTGTCCGAGGAGCAATGGCACGCGGCGCTGGATGCGGGCACCGCCCTGGCCGGCTTCAAGGCCCCGGCGCATGGGCTGATGCTGTGGGAGGTCCGCTATCCTTCCGCGGTGGACCCCTTCGGGCCCGGCGAGCGCCTCCACCCGCCCGGTCTGCCCGACGTGCCTCCCTTCACGGAAGGTCCGCCGGACTGACGCGCGGCGTTCAGTCCACGAAGCGCGCTTCGTACTTCGCCAGCAGATCCGAGATGGCCTCCCGGAGGTACTCGCTCTGACGGATGCGCGTCGTGCGCGACAGCTCCTTCAGGGCGTCCAGCTTCTCGCGGTTGAGACGAAACACGACCGAGGTGAGGCGGGGATTCATGTCCAAGTGCGTGGCCTCCGACAGATGCACACACCCTCTCACAGTGTCGGACAGTCGCAAGAAAACTCCTTACGAGGCCGAGCCCACCGGGATGATCCACTGCAACCCGGTGAAGAGCTCGGTGTCCGCGCGCAGTCCGGAGCCGAACCCGAAGGTGAATCCGAGCCCGCCGTACAGCGCGAAATGATCCGAGAGGGTGTGACTGGCGCCGAACCCTATGCGAGGCCCCAGCCACGGCCCAGAAATCGGACGCACGGAAGCGCCGAGTTCGAAAAAGGTCCTCCAGGACTCGGATCCGAAGACGCTCCGGTACCCGCCGATCAGCGCCAGCTCCTCGCCGGGCCTGCCGGTGCTGCCGCGCACGAGGAGGAACACCTGATCCTCCGCGTAGCCGACGGTGAGC
The DNA here is from genome assembly GCF_007352635.1 of Corallococcus sp. Z5C101001. Classification (NCBI taxonomy): domain Bacteria; kingdom Pseudomonadati; phylum Myxococcota; class Myxococcia; order Myxococcales; family Myxococcaceae; genus Corallococcus; species Corallococcus sp. Z5C101001. The sequence goes on along the minus strand of NZ_VKLU01000021.1, from coordinate 85,826 downwards.
GCCGCCCCCAGATCCAGCTGCCCGGCCAGGCCGGACACGGCGGAGTCGCCGCTGATCCGCTCCGTGTACGTGGCCCCCGGCCCGACGCTGAGGATCAGCGAGCGGCGGCGCGCATAGGGCCCGTCATCCACGAACTCCGCGGCGGCGGCGGGCACCCCGGCGAGGATCAGGACGACCGCCGCGAGTCGGCTCACCCCACCACCGGGAGCGGGAAGCCCTCGGGACGCCCCTGCCCTGCCCCGGCGGCGGGGGCGATGCCGGCGGCCTCGTTGAGGCGGCCGGAGCGGAAGGGCTCCAGATCGAGGGCCACGAACTTGAAGCCCAGGGACTTGAAGGCGCCGTTGATCCGCTCGCGCACGCTGGCCTCGAAGAAGCGCGGGTACTCCTCGCTGGCCAGCTCGATGCGCGCCACGTCCTGGTGGTAGCGCACGCGGAACTGCTTGAAGTCCAGGGCGCGCAGCTCCGACTCCGCGGCGGCGATCTGCAACAGCCGGTCGCGCGTGACGGACGTGCCGTAGGGGATGCGCGACGCGAGGCACGCCATCTGCGGCTTGTCCCAGGTGGGCAGCCCCAGCTTGCGGCTCCAGGCGCGGATCTCGTCCTTGGTCAGCCCGGCCTGCGCCAGGGGGGACACCACCCGGTGCTCCTTCGCGGCCTTGTGGCCGGGGCGGTGATCCTTGAAGTCGTCCGCGTTGAAGCCGTCCAGCACCACCGTGAGGTCCAGCTCCGCGCGCTTCGCCTCGCAGAGGTCGTACAGCTCCGTCTTGCAGAAGTAGCAGCGGTTGGTGGGGTTGGCGGCGTAGTTGGGGTTCGCCAGCTCGTTGCTGGAGACGACGACGTGCCGGGCGCCCAGGCGGGCCGCCAGCTCACGCGCCTCGCGCTCTTCTTCCGGCGCGACGGACGCCGAGAGCGCGGTCAGGGCCAGGGCCCGCTCGCCCAGGACCTCCACGGCGACCTTGAGCACGAACGTGGAGTCCACGCCGCCAGAGAACGCCACCAGGGCGCTGCCCTGCGCGCGCAGGGCTTCGCGCATCGCCTCCAGCTTGGGGAGGGACGCTTCACACAGGGCCTCAATCCGCTCGGGGCTCAGCATGGGGGACTCCTAAAACGAAAGGGCCCCGGATTGCACGCGCATCGCACGTGCAACCTGGAGCCCTTCAACGAAAGAAGGTCAGCGGTGGGGCCTTACCGGGCCTTGCGCTTGGCGGCCTTCTTCGCCGCCGGGGCCGGCTTGCCCACGCGGGCGGCGCGGGTGGCCGGACGCGCCTTGGCGCCCTTGGAACCCTTGTCCGCCTTGGGGGCCTTGGCGAGGACGCGGGCCGGAGGGGCCTCCTCGTCGCGGCGGGCCTTCTTCGGCGGCAGCGGGTTGGCCTTCATCTTCTTGCCGGTGATGGTCTTCAGCTCGTCCGTGGACATCAGCCCCAGGTCCAGCAGCGCCTGGAAGATCTTCGTCCCGCCGTCCTCCACCGACTCCGTGTCGGAGTAGATGGTCACCTCGGGCGAGGTGGGCGGCTCGTACGGCTCCGTGATGCCGATGAAGTTCGGGATCTCACCGTTGAGCGCCTTCTTGTACTTGCCGGTGGTGTCGCGCTCGATGAGCTTCTCCGTGGGGCAGTCGACGTAGACCTCCACGTACTTGCCCACCGAGCGGCGCACCTCCTCGCGGCTCGACTTGTAGGGGCTCACCGAGGGGACCAGCACCGCCACGCCGTTGCGGGCGAGCAGGCCCGCGACGAAGCCCAGGCGGCGCACCACCATGTTGCGCTCATCCTTGGTGTCGCCGATGCCAGCCCACAGGTCGTTCTGGAGTTCGCCCTCGTCGAGGACCTCCACGTTGCGTCCGACCTGCCGGAGGCGGGCCGCGATGTAGGCGGCCGTCGTGCTCTTCCCGGTCCCGGACATGCCGGTCAGCCAGAGGGTGAATCCAGTGTTGGGGGCCATAAGGGTTCAAACTCCCTGCGTCCGGAGCGCTTCTTGCACGCGGCGTGGGACGCGGCAGATCCAGTAGACCCCCGCTTTATAGACGAAAACCCAGTGACTTGACAATTCGGACCCACCTTTCCGCAGGTGGGGGTGCCGGTCAGGCAAGTCCCTGCCCTTACACAGGTTTTTCAAACCTGAAATCCGGCACTGTAAGCGGAACAGTCTGAAAACCGTCCCCGAGCCACTTGGACTGGGAGGCCGAGTCCACCCGTCCGCGATGTATGGCGATCACCACATACGACACGTGCGGCAGGAGTGGGACGCCCTCCGGCGCGGCCTGTCGGCGGTCCTCGGCGGAGAAGACGGCGGCGGCGTCCACGTGGGAGTGGAAGACGCACGCCACCGTCTCACCGCGGGCCTCCGCGTCCAGGCAGACCTGGAGCCACGCCTCCGGGGCGAAGGCGTAGGCGACGCGTGGCGTGGGGGAGGCGTTGGGCAGCAGGACGACCCGCCAGGCGCCGCCCTGCCCCGCCCCTTCCTGGAGGATCACGCCGCAGCCCTCGTGAGGCCACGTCGCCTCCAGGTGGCGGACCATCCGCGCGACGACCTCCGGTGGGAAGGCGGGGATCAGGGCTTCGGGTCCGCCGCCGCGCAGCGCGAGCACCGGCGCGGTTCCAGGTCCGACATCGCGCCGGGCGCGCCCAGCCACTTTCCACCCAGCGCCGGGCCCAGGCCCAACCGCAGCCGCTGGAAGACCAGCGCGCCCAGGGCCCCCAGCGCCACGCCCAACGCCCCGTCTGGCGGCGTGCCCAGGTGGCGCACCGTCTCGCCGAAGCACCAGACGCAGCCGTCCGCGCCCCGGAACACCACCGCGCCGCGCGCGCCGTCACCGCCCAGCGCGACCCAGGGCCCCTCGCCGCTCCATGCCGCCGGCAGCTCCGCGAGCAGCCCGCCTCCCGGGGTGCCTACCGCGTCCGGGTTCACCTCTGGCACCACGCGCGCCAGCACCTCCGGCACGGGCCGGCCCACGTCGTGCGCCGAGGCGAGGAACCCCGGGGACCAGGGCCCCATCGTCAGGGCGCCCACGCCCGTCACCGGGGTGCCGCCGCCCGCGAGATACGCCGCCGCCGTGAGGCCGGACGCGCCCAGGCCGTCCACGCGCGCGCCTCCCGACAGCAGGGCCTCCTGTCCGCGGCCGCCCACGTCCCGCAGGAGGATCTGCCGGGAGTAGCGGAGAATCTGATCCTCACGCAGCGCCATGACGCCTTCAGCCTCCCGCCATCGCGGGGATGAGGGTGATCCGGTCCGCGTCCTTCACCGGCGTCTCCAGGGCCCTCAGCGCGCGCACGTCCTCGTCGTTGAGGAAGATGTTCACGTAGCGGCGCACCGCGCCCTTCTCATCGAAGAGGCGCGCGCCCATGCCGGGGTAGCGCGCGTCCAGGTCGCGCAGCACGTCCCCGACGGTGGCGCCGGTGGCCTGGACCTCGGCCTGGTTGCGCGTGAGCGTCCGCATGGGGGTGGGAACGCGAATCGTGGCCATGGCTCACCTCCCCCGCTTCCGCAACACCAGCCGGTGCGTGCCGTCGCCGCGCGGCGCGAGCGACACCACGTCGTGCCCCTCGTCCGCGGCGCTGCGGGGCACGTTCTTCAGGGGCTCCTCGCCCTTGAGTAGCACCTCCAGCAGCGCGTCCGGGGGCAGCGACTCCAGCTTCAGCTTGGTGCGCACGTAGGTCATCGGACACACCTCGCGGGTGATGTCCAACGTCGCCGTCACGTCGGGCATGCGGTGTCCTCCTGGGACGAAGGGAACGGGGGTAGGGACTGGATGGCGCACCCGGGGCAGTCCGGCGCTCGCGTCACCGTCACGGCGCGCCCCTCCAGCGTCTCGCCGTCGAGCACGTGCAGCGTGGACTGGCCGCGCGGCCCGCTCGCGGCGCCGGCGAGCAGCTCCAGCGCGAGCAGCGCCTGCACCGCGCCGATGAGCCCCGCCATCGCGCCCAACACGCCCGCCTGCGCGCAGGTGGGCACCGCGTCCGGGGGCGGAACGTCCTCGTAGAGGCACCTGAGGCAGGGGCCTCCGGGGTCGATGCGCAGGGCCTGCCCCTGCATCCGCAGCACGCCGCCGTACACCAGGGGCACGCCGGTGAGCACCGCCACATCCGACAGGAAGAACTTGGTGGCCACGCCGTCCGTCGCGTCCACCACCAGGTCGTGCGCCCGGAAGAGGCCCTCCGCGTTGCCCGCGTCCAGCCGCTCGGGCAGGGCCTCCACGCTCAAGCCGGGAAAGGCGCGCAGGAGGCCGGCCGCGGCGGACTCGGCCTTGGAGCGGCCCACGTCCGCGGTGCGGTGCCAGAGCTGGCGGGGCAGGTTCGTCACGTCCACCCGGTCCGGATCCACCAGCGTCAGGTGGCCCACTCCGCCCTGCGCCAGCGCGAGTGACGCGGGACAGCCCAGGCCGCCCGCCCCCACGACGAGCACCCGCGCGCGCTCGATGCGGGTCGCGTGGGGAATGCGTGCGTGGTGGTCGGTGTCCGGGGAACCGTGCATGGGACTGGTGCTCCGCGAGGAACGAAACGAATATGGTGCGGCGACTGAACGTCCGGACTCCAGGACGGTCCCGAAGCCTTCACTCCCGTTGTCGCCACCGCCGCCTTCACAAGCGGCCCTCACCAGCCAGGACATATGAAAAACCTGACCGGCGCGCTCGTGTTTTCCACCCTGCTGTCCCTGGCTATCGGCTGCCACAAGAACACCGGGGAGAGCCCCGACGCGGCCACCCAGACGGGCACCGTCCAGGGGGAGCTCCAGTCGGGCCGTGAGGCCGCCGCCCCGACGGCCACCGCCGAGGCCGGCACGTCCGACCCCAGCTACGACTCCGGCGCCAGCGACCGGCTGGCCCTGGAGTCGTGCGTGGACGGCTGGCTCAAGTCCCACAACCTGGACCGGTTCGGCAGCCCCAAGGGCACCATGTACGCGGGCGGCTCGCCCCTCTTCGACGAGCGCACCGGCGAGAGCCACGACCGCCTGGACTTCGTCCTCTCGCGCCAGCCCGAGGCGAAGAAGGCGTGCGTCGACGCGGGCGCCCCGAAGTAGCCCCCTCGCCCGTCCGCACCCGCCCGGCCGCCGACCTGGCAGCTTGCTGGGAATTCCGCTCCCTGGGGAAGCTCCCGTAAGCTGCCGGCCGAATGGACAGCGACCTGCGACCCGGCGACGAGCACCCGGCCCATGACTTGAAGGCCCGCGTCCGCGCCGTCTTGGAGCGCCGCAACCTCACGGACAACGTGTCCGCGGAGCAGGCCGCGGCCTCCTGGGAGCAGGACCGCTTCGTCGCCCGGGCCCGCGCGCTGTTCTACGCGCGGATGATGTTCCTCACGCTGGGCCTGCTCATCCTCGCGGTGCCCGCGTGGAGCGGCTACTTCGGCTTCGACGGCCCCGTCTCCTTCCTGGGCTACTTCGCGATGCTGATGTACAGCGTCGCGAACCTGCTCGTCATCGACCACCCGAAGGCGGGCCGGTGGGTGACGTACCTGTCGCTGTGCTGCGACCTGCTCATCACCGTGGTGCTCATCGCGCGGCCCCTGGTGGGCGGCGGCCTCCAGAGCCCGCTGCTGGCGACGCAGCTGTTGTTCACCACGCTCTTCGCCATCCTCTTCCCCAAGCCGCTGGCCATCCTGCCCCCGCTGCTGGCGCTGCCCATCACCACGCGCCTGGACCTGCTCCTCAACCGCTCCGTGACGGCGGTGGAGCTGCTCACGCTGCTCTGGTACCTGGGCCTCAACTTCATCATCGTCTACGTGCTCGTGTACCTGAACGAACGCGAGGCCACCGCGCACCGCGAGGTGGTGTCCCTGCAGGGCGACCTGAAGGAGCTGGCGGTGGTGGAGGAGCGCAACCGGCTGGCGAGGGAGATCCACGACGGCCTGGGCGCGTCGCTGTCGTCGATGATCATCCAGGCGGAGTACATCCTGAACCTCGCGCGCGAGGACGGGCTGCGCGCGGAGATCCGCGAGATGAAGGCCACCGCGGAGGAGTCCATCGAGGAGCTGCGCCGCAACCTGCGGATGATGCGCGACGACTTCGAGCTGGCGCAGGGGCTGGAGGACTACGTCAAGACGTTCCGCGACCGCACCGGCCAGGACATCCGCTTCGAGCGCACCGGCCACGCGCGCAAGCTGCCCCCGGACGCGCAGCTGGCGCTGTTCCGCATCCTCCAGGAGTGCCTGGCCAACGCCGCGAAGCACGCCGAGGCGAAGGAGGTCCAGGTGCGCCTGGACTTCAGCACCGAGGGCGTGCACCTGGTCGTGCGCGACAACGGCAAGGGCTTCGACCCGGGCCGGACGCCGCGTGGCCACTACGGCCTGCTCAACATGCGCGAGCGGGCCATGAAGCTCGGGGGCTCCATCGTGGTGGACTCGGCGCCCGGCGCCGGCGCCCAGGTGGCCTTCTCCCTTCCCTGCCTTTCCGCCTGACACGCACCGGAGCCTGAACCGTGGACGCGAACCCGACCGCCCCTGCCCTGCCCATCCGCGTGTTCGTCGTGGAGGACCAGACCAAGATCCTGAAGAACCAGCTGCGCCTCTTCGAGGGCCACCCGGACATCGACATCGTAGGCACCGCGCTGTCGGGCGAGGCGGCGCTGGAGGAGGTGGCGCGCGCGAAGCCGGACGTGCTGCTGCTGGACCTGGGGCTGCCGCGCATGAGCGGCATCGACGTCACGCGCGAGGTGAAGGCGCGCTTCCCGAAGATGGAGATCCTGATCTTCACCATCTTCGACGAGGAGGACAAGGTCCTGGAGGCGGTGAAGGCCGGCGCCTCCGGCTACCTGCTCAAGGGCGCCACGGTGGACAAGATCGTGGAGGCCATCAAGGAGGTGCGCGCGGGCGGCACCGTCATCCAGCCGAACCTCGCGCGGCGCCTCCTGCGCCACTTCCGCGTGGAGCCGGACACCACGCCCGTGCCCACCGAGCCCCTGGCCGTGGCCCCGTCCGCCGCGGAGCCCCCCGCCCCTTCCGCGTCCGCGCCGGGCGCCGAGGACGCCTCCGCGCAGGAGCCGCTGCTCAAGCCCCTGTCGGATCGCGAACGGGAGATCCTCCAGCTCATCGCCAAGGGCGTGTCCAACAGCGAGGCGGCGCGGCTCTTGTCCCTCTCCAAGGCCACCATCCGCACGCACCTGGAGCACATCTACCGGAAACTCGAGGTGACGAACCGCGTGGAGGCCGTCACCGAGGGCATCCGAAAGGGCCTCATCTCCGTGTAGCGGTGGACCCATTGTGTGGGGCCCCACCTTTTTCGCGGCCGACGCGGTGCGCGGCTTCTACAGTGGGGGGTCTTCGTTCCCCCTCTGACTGGAGCCGCACCATGGACGTCCGCGCCGCCGTCGCCTTCGAGGCCGGCAAGCCCCTGAGCATCGAAACCGTGCACCTGGAGGGCCCCAAGGCCGGCGAGGTGCTCATCGAGCTGAAGGCCACCGGCCTGTGCCACACCGACGAGTTCACCCGCTCCGGCGCGGACCCGGAAGGTCTGTTCCCCGCCATCTTCGGCCACGAGGGCGCGGGCGTCGTCGTGGACGTGGGCCCGGGCGTCACCAGCGTCAAGAAGGGCGACCACGTCATCCCGCTGTACACCCCCGAGTGCCGGGGCTGTAAGTCGTGCCTGTCCCAGAAGACGAACCTGTGCACGGCGATCCGCGCGACGCAGGGCAAGGGCCTGATGCCGGATGGCACCAGCCGCTTCCGCCTGGGCAAGCAGCTGATCCACCACTACATGGGCTGCTCCACGTTCGCGAACTACACGGTGCTGCCGGAGATCGCCGTCGCGAAGATCCGCGAGGACGCCCCCTTCGAGAAGGTCTGCTACATCGGCTGCGGCGTCACCACGGGCGTGGGCGCCGTCGTCTACACCGCGAAGGTGGAGGCGGGCGCGAAGGTGGTGGTGTTCGGCCTGGGCGGCATCGGCCTCAACGTGGTGCAGGCCGCGCGCATGGTGGGCGCCGACATGATCGTCGGCGTGGACCTGAACCCCGCGCGCAGGGCCATCGCGGAGAAGTTCGGCATGACCCACTTCGTCAACCCGAAGGAGGTGGAGGGCGACCTCGTGCCGTACCTGGTGAACCTCACCGGCGGTGGCGCGGACTACAGCTTCGAGTGCATCGGCAACGTGAAGACGATGCGCCAGGCGCTCGAGTGCTGCCACCGCGGCTGGGGCGAGAGCATCATCATCGGCGTGGCGGGCGCGGGGCAGGAGATCAGCACCCGGCCGTTCCAGCTGGTGACGGGACGCGTGTGGAAGGGCAGCGCGTTCGGTGGCGCCCGGGGCCGCACCGACGTGCCGAAGATCGTCGACTGGTACATGGACGGGAAGATCCAGGTCGACCCGCTCATCACCCACACGCTGAAGCTGGAGGACATCAACCACGGCTTCGAGTTGATGCACAAGGGTGAGTCCATCCGCAGCGTGGTGAAGTACGCATGAGCGCCGTCGCTCCGACGCTCGTCAGCGAGCACGCGTGCTTCGGGGGGACGCAGTCCTTCTGGAAGCACCCGTCCGAGGCCTGCGGCGGCGAGATGCGCTTCAGCGTCTTCACCCCGCCCCAGGCGAAGCAGGGCCCGGTGCCCGTGCTCTACTACCTGGCCGGCCTCACCTGCACCGAGGAGACCTTCCCCACCAAGGGCGGCGCGCAGCGCGTGGCGGCCGAGCTGGGGTTGATGCTCGTGTCGCCGGACACCAGTCCGCGCGGCGCCAACATCCCGGGCGAGGACGCGGACTGGGACTTCGGCACCGGCGCGGGCTTCTACCTGGACGCCACGCAGGAGCCGTGGAGGGCGCGCTACCGGATGGGCACGTACATCACGAAGGAGCTGCCCGGCATCCTCGGCGCGCACTTCCCCGCGCGCATGGACCGCGAGGGCATCTTCGGCCACTCCATGGGCGGGCACGGCGCGCTCGTCACCGCGCTGCGCGACCCGGGCCGCTACCGCTCCGTGTCCGCGTTCGCGCCCATCGTGGCGCCCATCCAGAGCCCGTGGGGAAAGAAGGCCTTCGGGGGCTACCTGGGCCCGGATGAGCGCGCGTGGCGCGAGTACGACGCCACGGAGCTCTTGAAGTCCGGCCGGCGCGTCCCCGCGCTGCTCGTGGACCAGGGGACGAAGGACAAGTTCCTGCCGGATCAGCTCCTCCCGCACTACCTCAAGGACGCATGCGCGGCGGCGGGCCAGCCCCTCACGCTGCGCATGCAGGAGGGGTACGACCACGGCTACTACTTCATCTCCACGTTCATGGAGGACCACCTGCGCCACCACGGCGCGGCCTTGAACGCGGCCTGACGACGCGGCTTCGCGCCCCGGGGCTCCACCTGCCCGGGGCGCCTGCGCTCGCCCCTGGCGTCCTGGCGAGGCGCCTCCCCTGGGGGCTGTTCCCGCCCCGGGGGGCCCGCTCCGACCTCAATCCCCTTCCCTCCCCGGCCCGGACGTGGGAGGCGTGGGGACATGAGCGCCTCCTTCAAGTCCCTGGGCCTGTCCCCCGAAACGCTGGGCGCGGTGAAGCGTGCCCGCTTCGGTGCCCCCACGCCCATCCAGGCGCAAGCCATCCCGCCCGCGCTGTCCGGCCGCGACGTCATTGGCTGCGCCGCCACCGGCACCGGCAAGACGGCCGCCTACCTGCTCCCCATGATCGAACGCTTCGCCGGGGAGCGCGGCACGCTGGGCCTCATCCTCGCCCCCACGCGCGAGCTGGTGCAGCAGGTGGCCGAACAGGCCCGCTTCTTCGGCGAGCCCCGAGGCGTCCTGCCGACCATCATCATCGGCGGCGAGGACATGAACGCGCAGGTGGACGCGCTGCGCGAGCGGCCCACCCTCATCGTCGCCACCCCGGGCCGGCTCGTGGACCTGCTGGGCGTGAAGGCCGTGAACCTGTCGCGCATCCGCACCCTCGTCCTGGATGAGGCGGACCGGATGCTGGACATGGGCTTCCTGCCGCAGATCAACCAGGTGCTCCACGCGCTGCCCCGCGAGCGCCAGACCCTGCTGTTCTCCGCGACGCTGGGCGCGGACGTGGCGCGCTTCGGCCAGCGCGCCCTGCACAAGCCCGTGCGCGTGGAGGTGACCCCCAGCGGGACCCCCGCGCCGCGCGCCGAACAGCACCTCTACATCGTCAAGCCCGAGGAGAAGTGGCCGCTGCTGCTCACGCTCCTCGCGCAGGATCAGGCGAGCGCGCTCGTGTTCGTGCGCACCCAGCAGCGCGCGGACAAGATGAAGGAGCTGCTCGCCGCCGCGGGCCACAAGTCCGCCGCCCTGCACGCGGGCCGCACGCAGGCCCAGCGGCGTCAGGCGCTGGAGGGCTTCCGCCGGGGCCAGTACCGCTGCCTCGTGGCCACCGACCTCGCCGCGCGCGGCCTGGACGTGGACGACATCGGGCACGTCATCAGCATGGACGTGCCGCACGGGCCGGAGGACTACGTGCACCGCATTGGCCGCACCGCTCGCGCGGCGGCCAGCGGGCGCGCATCGCTGTTCGCGCTGGAGGTGGAGCGCCGCACGCTCCGGGACATCGAGAGCATCATCCGCCAGGAGCTGCCCCGCGCGGAGGTGCCGCGCTCGGATCCGCTCTTCCGGCGGGAGATGGAGGCGTTCCAGGCGAAGCAGCGCGACCCGGGGCCGCGCCAGCCCGACCACGGGCGCTCCACCCGGCCCCCGGACGCGGCGCCCGGGCGGCATGCCCGGTCGCACGGCAAGGGCCGGCCGAAGGGCCCTGAACGTCAGTGATCGTGGTCGTCGTCGGGACCGTGCGCGTGGCCGTGCTCGAGCTCCTCGGGCGTCGCCGCGCGCACTTCCTTGATGGTGACCTCGAAGTGCAGCTCCTTGCCCGCGAACGGGTGGTTGAAGTCCACCAGCACGGTGTCCTTGCGCACTTCCTTGACCAGGAAGTCCACTTCGTCCCCGTCCGGATCCGTGGCGCTGAGGATGCCGCCCGCCTTGATCTCCAGGTCCTCGGGGAACTCCGTGCGGGGAACCTCCTCGACGCCTTCCGGATCGTAGTCGCCGTAGCCGTCCGCCGCGGAGACGGTCGTCTTCAGGGACTCGCCCGCGGACTTGCCCTCCAGCGCCTTCTCCAGGCCGGGGACGATCTCCTCGTAGCCGTGCAGGTAGACGAGCGGCTCGCCCGCCTCGCTCTCGTCCACGATCTTTCCGTCTCCGAGGTGCAGCTTGTAATCAATGGAGACAACGCTGTCCTTGCCGATTTTCATGGGGCCCTCATAGCGCATTCACTCATGTCGCGGTGGAAGGATGATGCCCACCGTTACCGCGTGCACACGGACGTCCTACCAACGCATGCGCAGCTCGAAGCGGCCGCGTCCGTCGTCGCTCTCCAGCACCGCGCTGGAGTTCGCCGCCCCGGCCTGCCGCAGGGCCTCCTCGCAGCACCCCGCCGCGGCCTCCGCCGGAAAGGGGTAGCCCTGGAACATCACCCGCCAGTCCCGGGGTGCCAGCTCCAGCGAGGTGATCTCCACCGGCTCCATCACCGAGCGGAAGCTCAACGCCACCCGCTTCATCGCCCGGTCCGGGCCCGCGATCTTCAGGGCCACGTGCACCACCTTGCCCACCAGCGTCTCGAAGTAGCCCCGCACCAGGTCCCGGCCCATCTGCCGCAGGGCGTCCCGGGGCTCCCGGTCCGAGTAGCCATACGAGAGCACCAGGTTCTGGCACCTCAGGAACACCGACGCCGGATAGCTGGCCCGGGGCCTGTCTGGATCGTAGCCCGCCGCCGCCAGGCGCTCCCGCAGCGACGCGTCCAGCCTCACGCAGCGCACGAGCGATTCGAACAGCGTGGACTGGATGACGACCTCGGCCGGGGCCATGTGCGCTCGAAGTGGGTAAAGTCGTTTAAACCGGTAAGGCTCGCGACACTACCCGTTCATCCCCTGGAAGGGAGCCCCCTGGTTTTCCGGCCCCGGAGTCCAGTGGTTTCAATGCCTTGAAGCGTCCAACTCCCCAACCGACCGGCCTTGGAAACGATTTTCCGGCAGGGCCGTCCGTGAGCGAAGAAATGGGGAGTGTCACGGACGAAGCGCTCATGGACCTGTTCTGCCAGGGAGATCACTCGGCGTTCGAGGCGCTGTTCGCCCGACACGCCGGGCGGGTGCACGGCTTTCTCGCGCGCATGGTGAGGGACGGGCCGCTGGCGGAGGACCTCATGCAGACGACCTTCCTGTCCGTCATCCGCGCGAGGGGACGCTACGAGAAGGGCACGCGGTTCACGCCCTGGCTGCTCACCATCGCGGCGAACGCGGCCCGGGACGCGCTCCGGCACCAGCAGCACGTGGACGCGCACGTGCACGCCCCGCCGGAGGGCCCCACGTCGGTGCCGGCGCCGGACGGCGATCCGGTGATGCGCCAGCGCATCGAGGACGCGCTCCAGCAGCTGCCCGTCGAGCAGCGCGAGGCGGTGGTGCTGAGCAAGCTGGAGGGTTGGTCCTTCGAGGAGATCGCCGAGCTGCGCGGCATCCGCGCGGGCGCGGCCCGGCTGAGGGCGCACCGGGGCTACGAGAGGCTGCGCGAGCTGCTCGGCGGGCAGGTGGAAGCGTGATGCCGCCTCCTTCCGACCCGCTGCGCGCCCCCCCTCCCCGCCTGGATCCCAAGGCGCTGGAGCGCGCGCTCGCGGCGTCGCGCGCGGAGCTGGCCCTGGGGAGGCCGGTGCGCGGCTGGCGCTCGCAGGCGCTGGGGCTGTTCGCCGCGTCCGCGGGCATGGCGCTCGCGGTGGCCGGGGTGCTGCTGGCGCTGGGACGCACCACGGGAGCGATGCTGCTGGGCCGCGCGCCGATGCTCGCGATGCTGCTGGCCACGGGGGCGGTGTGTTCGTGGGGGGCGCTGACGCCGCGCGGGCGCCGGGTGCGCCAGGCCGGCCTGGGAATGGCGTGGGTGAGCGCCGCGCTGCTGGTGCTCACGCGGGCGGCGCCGCACGGTCCCGCCGTCCTGCCGGAGTGGGTTTGCACCGCGAGCCATCTGGCGCTGGCGCTGGCGCCGTTGACCGTCGCGGTGGTGGCGCTGCGCTCGGCGGCGTTCGATCCGCTGCGGGCGGCCGTGGCGGGGCTCGCGGTGGGCACGGTGGGGGCGTTCGTGGGCGAGCTGGCCTGCGAACGAGGCGCGGAACATGTGGCTGCGTATCACCTGAGCGCGTGGGCGCTCCTGTCGCTCACGACCTGGGCGCTGTCGAAACGACTCAAACCCCGGACCTACGCACCATGAAGCAAGACCCTTCGCTCATCCTGAAGGAAGACGTGGACGGCGCACCGGTGCGCATTGGCGCGGCGGTGATGATCATCCGCACCGAGCCGGACGACCTGGTGTCCGAGCGCTTCCTCGGCCGGGTGGGCACCGTCGTGGCGCTGGTGTTCGACGACCCGCCCACGCAGTACCCCGCGGACCCGCTCATCCAGGTGCGCGTGCATGGCGTGGGCGAGGACCTGTTCTTCACCCAGGAGCTCGTCGCGGCCCCCCAGGGTCACCTGGTGGCGTTCGGGTCGTCCAGCTCCGGGTAGTGGCGGAAGATGCCCTGCGTGTTGAAGGGCTGGGCGCGCGGGGACCGCTTGTACGCCGCGATGCGGGGGCGCTCCGCGACACGCTGGCGCAGCGCCATCACGCCGGGCACCTGGGGCGCGATGCGGCGCATGGCGTTGGGGAAGGCATACAGCAGGCCCTCCACCAGCTGGTACAGCGCCAGCTCCGGATAGGTGAAGTCGCCGCCCAGCAGGTGCTCCCCTCGGGCCCGCGCGTTCGCCTGGAGCACGCGCTCGAAGTAGCCCAGGTACTTCGGGATGCGCTGGGCGCGGAAGTCCTCGGCGCGGGCCTTCGCGGCGTCCTTCTGCTCCTCGTAGTACTTCATCGCGGCGATGGGGTGATGCGCGTCGTGCGCCTCCGCCACCACGTCCGCGACGGTGAGCTGGAATTGACGGGCGTGCAGGCGCGCGGCCTCGTCGGTGGGCACCAGGCCGAAGCGCTCGCCCAGGTAGGAGCAGATGTTCGCCGCCTGGGAGAAGACGACGTCGCCCGCCTTGAGGACCGGCGGCGCGTACGCGGGCACGGGCCCCCGGCCCAGCATCTCCATCACGGCCCTGCTCCCGCCCCCCTTGGATTCAGGGAGGAGGCCGACGTCCACCCAGTCCGCCCCCGCCTCCTCCAACACCAGCCGCACGAACTCGCCCCGGCCGGGAATGCCGGGCCAGTAATACAGCTCGAACTTCGCGTCGCGCATCGTCGTGACCTCGCCCGAGAAAGCCCGGACGCATCCTTCGCTGGCGAGGCAGGTAGGCCGGAAGGGCCCGCGCCGCGGGAGGATTCACTCCCCCACAGTCCGGCGTCCCTCCCGGCCTCTTTCCAGCGCGCGCCCAACCTCAGTGCGAGCCGCCCGTGACCTTCAAGCCCACGATGGCGACCAGCAACAAGCCGAGGAAGAAGAGCCGCGCGGGCGTCGCGGGCTCATGGAAGAGCACCATGCCCAGCACCGCCGCGCCGAACGCGCCAATGCCGACCCAGACCGCGTAGGCCGTGCCGATGGGCAGCTGCTTCACCGCGAGGGACAAGAGGCCCATGCTCGCGACGATGGCCGCCACCGTGAGCACGCTGGCGAGCGGCCGGGTGAAGCCCTGCGTGTACTTCAGGCCCAGGGTCCAGGCCACTTCCAGCAGCCCCGCGAGGATGAGGAGGATCCACGACGACGTCATGACACACGACTCCCGTTCAGGCGTCGTCTTGTCGTGACCGGGTACGGCGCACCTCGTCCGGGCTCGAAGTCCCACCCTGGGCCTTCGCACGCGGCGCGAACATAACCGCCTCGGGCCCCGCGCGGTACTCCGCTTCCACGGGACAAACGACCTCAAGGCCGCTAAACTGGAATAACATGATAAATCAACAAAGCCGTAAAATTCCAGGAAGGCCCACGCCATGAAGTCCCAGCATCTCGCCGTCGCCGCGGGAGTGACCCTGTTCACGTTCGGACTGGTCGCCGAAGCCGCGGAGATCTTCCGCAACACGGGCACGCTCTCGGGTTGGAACGCCATCAACCGGGAGCACAACGGGACGGTGAATGAAGTCACCAACGTCACCTACGAGGGCCCCACCGCCATCAAGGTGACGCAGATCTACGACCCCAACTACACCGGCCGCTACCATTCGGAGGTGGTGAAGAACAACGTGTACCGCCGTGGCGACACGGGCTTCTACGGCTTCACGTTCCGGCTGCAGCAGGACTGGCAGTTCCAGCCGCAGTCCTACAACATCGCGCAGTTCATCGCGGACTTCGGCGACACCGGCTGCGATGACTACATGCCGTCCACGATGGTGTGGCTGTCGGGCAACCAGCTCTACACGCGCGTCAAGCAGGGCACGGTCTGCAGCCAGAAGACCGTCACCTTCCCCAACCTCGCGACGGTCAGCGCGGGGGAATGGCACAAGGTCATCATCCAGGCGAAGTGGGCCAGCGACAGCACGGGCTACATCAAGCTCTGGTTCGACGGCGTGAAGGTCCTGGAGCAGTACAACCTGGCCACCACCGTCGCGGATGATCGCTTCTTCCAGTTCCGCGTGGGGCTCTACGCGAACGGCTGGCACGACAGCGGCGCCATGCAGGGCAGCCAGGGGACGCGCAGCATCTGGTTCGACGAGATCGCCGCAGGCACGACGTTCGCCGACGCCGATCCCGCGCAGTGGTAGTGCCGGCGGGCGCGGCGAGGTCCTCCCCCTCGCCGCGCCGCCAACCTTCAGGGCAGCTGTGACTGGAGCGCCGTCCAGCGCGTGTGCACCCACTGCCGGACGTACTCCACCTCCTCCGCGTGCGTCTTGAAGTCCTGGCGCAGGTGCCACTCCGGGAAGTTCAGGTAGCCGACGGTGTCCGGCCGCGCGAAGGTCCGGTACTCGGCGGACCAGCGCGCCTCGTCGCGGAGCGCGTTGGGGCCCAGCTCGCGTTCATACCCGTCGATCATCGCCTGCACCGTGGCCTCGCTCAGCTCGTTCTGGAGCGCCTGCCGGTAGCGTTCGCGCAGCGGGCCCGCGAGGGTGGGGTCCGCCAGCATCCGCTGGAAGATGTGGTTGTCCGACGCGTAGGTGGGCCGCGCCAGGGGGCTGGAGCGGGTGGTGTCGTACTCCTGCCCGAAGCTCGCATCCAGGTCCCACGGGATGAAGCGCCACGGCCCGCCCGTCTTCGGATTGAACGCGTGGTAGGCGTTCTTCGCCTGTGAGTCATTGCCCAGGATGAGCGTGTTGAAGATCCACCAGTCCTCGTAGTCGCGAGCCCTCAGCTTCGTGCCGAGCTCCTGGCGGAAGGTGTCCGCGCTGGAGTCCGCGACCCAGGCGACGAACGCGTCCAGCGTGTCGTAGGCGTGGGGCTGGCCCTCTTCGGGTGTGCCTTCGTCCTTCTCGAAGCCCATGTGGAGGTTCGCCTTCGTCTGGCCGCTGCGCCGGAGGCGGGAGAAGTTGGCGTCCGCATCCACCGCCTTGAAGAGGTCCGCGTCCTTGCCGATGCCGCTCGCCGTCAGCAGTTGTTTGTCCAGGTGATCCGCCGCCGTGTAGATGCCCTGGAACTTGTTGTTCGCGTAGACGACCACGCTGAAGTTGCGGATGCGCACGGCGTCCGGGGACAGGCGGTTCCACAGGTCGAACGCGAGCCGCGAGCGCAGGTACGAGTTGTCATTGAACGGGGAGATCAACACCAGACGCTTGCGGTCCGTGAAGCCGCCGCCGAAGACGGGCTCGGAGAACAGGTCGTCCTCCGCGAACTTGAACGTCAGGCTGCGCTTGGGGAACACGCTGGACGTGGCGCCGCGGTACTTCGCTTCGGCGGTGTAGCGGTGGCCCCGGTACACCACCCCAACCGGCCGGTAGCCGCCGGACGTCAGCCCCACGCTGGGGTCGAAGAAGAGGTGCACCACCGGCAGGCCGTACTCCTCCGTGTAGGTGACAGGGTCCACGATGTCGACCCGGCCCGGCGCCGCGTCGTTGTTGGCCACGCCCACCTTCAGCGTGCCCGTCTCGTCGGTGGTGTACTCCACCAACGTGAGCATCCACACCGCGCCCTGATTCAACGCGGGCATCCAGTGCAGCGTGGCGGTGGACTCGTCGAACGTGGCGCCCAGCGGCAGGTTGCTCACCCCGAAGCGCAGCCCCGGCGAGGTGTAGCCCGTCGCGCAGACCACCCGCGCGCTGAAGAACTCCCCCTCCAGCACCCAGCGCGTCTCCCCCGCGGTGGGCATGCACACCGGCCCCACCTCGCCCGCGTCCGCCCCGCCATCCGCTCCAGCATCCGTCCCGGCATCCGCCCCAGCGTCCGCCGTGCCCGGGTCGCCGACACCTCGACCCGCGTCCACGACCTCGGCTGGGGGACGCGAGCCCGCGTCGAACGCGGAATCAGATGGGTCGCCGGAGGAAGGCGGAGGCAGGGGGTGATTCCCGGCACCGCACGCCACCAGGCCCACGCACATCAGGCCCACCAGTCCCTGCGTCCACGCTCGAGTCACTCGCACCGTGAGACACCCCCTTGTGGGTCACGGCGGGAAGCCAGCCGCGGGGGCAAGGGGTAGGCACTGTTGCCGCGCAAAGCACCCACGCCCCCAGGGGCTGTCACGGGGTGGACAGCGCGACGGTCTCCGCCTCAGTACGTGGCGATCAAGCCGGCATGCAGGCTGGAGTACGTCTCCTCGGCGGCTCCGCCGTCGCTCCACCCGGTGCGCGTGCCTGCCCCGGAGAAGCGATCCCGGAAGTGCGCCAGGCGAAAGCCCACGTCGTAGCCGAACGGTCCCCAGATGTCCCCCGACACGCCCAGCTCCGCGCTCCAACCGAAGCTGGACACGGACGTGCCGAAGTCGCGGACCTCCAGCGCCCTGCGCCCACCGTCCGCCTCCGGCGAGTGCCCCGGCGTCGGCGACAGCAGGAGTCCGCTCGACACGTCCAGCCGCACGGAGCTGAACAACGGCACGGACAGATCCAACGCCACCGACGGAAACACCCGGTGCGTGCCCGACAGCGGATTGTCCGCGGTCGCCTCCACGTCGAACGCGCGCGTCTGCACCCCGGCGCGCGCGCCCACGTAGCCCTGCTGGGGCCGCGTCGTGCCGAAGCGGAAGTAGAAGCGATACAGCGCCTGCGCGGTGAACGCGGTGTCCGTGGCGGAGATCTCGCGCACCGGCGTCTTGCCGCCATCTCCGGTGATGGTCACGTCGGACGTGGAGAAGCCCCGCTGCACGCCCAGTTGGAGCCCCAGCCCGCGCAGCGCCGACGACGGGTGCCGCGCCAGCGGCAGCACCTCCGCCTCGACCGCCAGCCCCAGGTACGGGTGGGACGAGGAGAAGTCGAACGTGTCGCCCAGCCGGTCCTCCTCCGGGAGCCGGTCGAACTGGCCACACCCGGACACGCCGGGCCGCGCGCAGTACCGCCGCCACGTCGCCGTCAGCGCCAGGTTGAGCCGCACCCAGGTGGGCGCCCCCACCTCCGGCTCCGCCCGGGACTTCCCCGGTGTTCCCGAGCCCAGCCGCAGCGACAGCCATGCGGGGACTGCGCGGAGGCCGTGGAAGGCCGGCGCCGCCAGGGCGTCAGGGGCCGCGTCAGAGGCCGCCGCGGCCGGAGCCACCAGGGCTCCGACGAGGGCCAGGGTCCGCAGCAGCCCCGAAGGGACCCTCGCGCTTCCGGTGGTCGTCATGCGCCGGTCAGGTTCACCCAGCGCGGCGGCGAAGTCCAGGCTGGGCGCTCAGGCGTTCATCACGTGACCCACGCTGGCCGCGGAAGGCACTGGCGCGGGCCGGGGGCTGAGCGACCCGTCCTCCGACACCCCGGGTTCAGGCGGCGCCTCCGTCCGCGGACGCCCCAGGAAGTCGCGCCGGTAGATGCGCACCATGGCCATGAAGATGGACGCGATGAGCGGGCCCACCAGCAGGCCCATCATCCCGAACACCGCCAGCCCGCCGAACATGGACAGGAAGACGAGCAGCGGGTGCAGCGCCATGCGCGAGCCACACAGCCGGGGACGGATGACGTTGTCGATGCTGCCCACCAGGAACGTCCCCCACGCGAGCAGGAACACGCCCTCGCTCACCCGGTTCGCCGCGATGAGCACCACGCCAATGGGTCCCCACACGAGCGCCGTGCCGCCCACCGGCACCAGCGCCACCAACACCATGGCCGCGCCCCACACGCCGGCGTGCGGCACCCCCGCGATGAGCAGGCCCACGAAGCCCACCGCGCCCTGCACCAGCGCGGTGACGGTGTTGCCGTAGATGATGGCGTACGCGACGTCGGTGAACTCGTGCGAGAAGGCGTCGAAGTACCGACGCTCCAGCGGGATGAGCCGGGCCACCTCGTTCACCAGCCGACGCCCGTCCAGGAAGAAGTAGTACATGGCCACGGTCATCAGGAACATGTCGACGACCAGCTCCGTGCCGGCGCTCACCAGGTCCGCGAGCAGCCCCGCGCCGCCCGACACCGCCGTCATCAGCAGCCGCTCCGCCTCCGAGCTCTCCGGGTCGAAGCGCACGTAGCGCGCGAGGCCCCGCGGCAGGCTGTCGAGGACGTGGTGGCGCAGGTCCACCTGGTCCAGCAGGTCCTGCGCCTGCCCCACGAACTGGAGCACTTCGCGGGCCACCATCCAGCCCACCAGCGCCAGGGGCGCCAGGATGAGCAGGAACACCGCGAGGGTGGACAGTCCGGCCGCCAGGGGCTTGCGGCTCCGGAGCCGACGGTCCAAGGAATCCTGGATGGGCATGAACAGGACGACCAGGAAGCCGCCCAGCAGCACCGGCATCAGGAACGGCAACAAGATGCGCGAGAAGAGAATCAGCGCGAGCGCGAACAGCCCCGCGAAAATGAAATTGGACCACCGCTTCGAATCGCCCGCCGTCACCGCCCCACCCCGTCCCCCAGAACCGCTGCACGCAACGTAGGAACGGCACTTCCCACCTGGAAGCCCGTGCCTCCCTCCCGGAGTTCGCCACCCATGACTACTGGACGTTTCGTTCCCCTGGCGGCCGTCACGACGGCCATGGTGTCCAGCACCCTCCTGCTGCTCGCGCCCGCCTGCGGAACCAAGGGCAACGCGGACTGCGGCGAGTCCTGCGCGCCGGTGGAGGGCGTCTATCCGCTGGTCTTCCAGCCGGATGCGGGCCTGCCCCCCGAGTGCGCCAACCTCAACGCGCCCCCCTTGCCCGACGGCAAGGACCTCACGCTCACGCGCGACGGCGGCGCCCTGGGCGGCAGCCTGGAGGGGGTGGCCCTGCGGGGCCAGGTGTTCCCGACGGGGGACCTGACCGTGTCCGGCGCCCCACCGCCCAGCAGCGATGGCGGGCTCACCCTCTTCATCAGCGTGTCCGCGACCTTCACCGGAGGCGCGTCGGACGGGGGGAGCCTGACGGGGACCTTCTCCGGAAACTTCTCGCGCATCCAGGGCTCCGGCAGCCTCCAGTGCACGGTGACGCGCCCCTTCACGGCGACCCGGCGGTGAGCCAGGGCCGCCGGGAGCGGCGCCAGGGCGAAAACTACTTCTTCTTGCCTTCGGCGGCGGCGGCCTTCGCGGCTTCCTTCTGCTTCTTGATCCGCTTCTTCCAGTGCTGACGGATCTTCATCTGCACGCGGCGGTGCTTGGACTTGCTGTTGGCCATGTGGGTGGCTCCTGGTCTCCGGAATGGAGCAAAGGGGGGCTTACCTATCAGAACCCTACGGGCTCCCGGAAGAGGAACCCTCGGGGTCCTCGCCGGAGGTGGGGGGCGGGGGCGCTTCCGGGCGGGCTTCGGCCTCCCCGTCCACGGGGGGCTCGTTGGGGGCGGGCCGGGTCGGGAAGGGAATGCCCTCCGCGCTGCGCACCTGGGTGGGCAGGGCCGAGCCCAGGGTCACGTCCCCCTCCCGGTCCTCGTCGCTGGGGCGCTCCTTGGAGGCAGGCACGCTCGTCTGGTGGGGGCGCTTCTTCACCGAGGCGAAGATGGGGCGGCAGGCGTCCACGAAGCGGCGGACCTCGTCCAGGGGCAGCGCGGGCGAGTAGTTGTCGTTCACGCCCGTCATGGGCGTGGCCATGCACATGGCGTTGAGGATGGCCTCCTCGGTGGCCTCCATCACGGCCTCGTAGAGGGGGTCCAGACGCTGATCCAGGAGGATCTTCATCTTGTAGACCATCTTCTGGGTGCGCCTGGGGATGATGTTCGCGGTGGAGAAGCCCACGACGATCTCACCGGAGCCGTGCGCCGCGTAGCTGCCCACCCGCCCGATGCCCAGGCCCACGCGCTTGCACAGGCGGTTGATCTGATGGCTCAAGAGGGGCGCGTCGGTGGCGACCACGGCGATGATGGAGCCGTAGGACTTGCCGCGGTGGGGGGTGTTCTTGAACTTCTCCACCAGCACCTCGCCCACCGGGAGGCCGCCCACGCGCAGGTTGTGCATCTTCCCGAAGTTGGACATGACGAGCACGCCCAGCGTGTAGCCGCCCAGCACCTCCGGCAGCTTGCGCGACGACGTGCCGATGCCGCCCTTGAAGTCGCACGTCACCATGCCCGTGCCACCGCCGACGTTGCCCTCTTGCACCGGGCCGGACTTCGCGCTGTCGATGGCCGCGACGACGTGCTCCTGGCGCACGTGGCGCCCGGAGATGTCGTTGAGCCACGAGTCGTCGCACTCGCCCACCACGGGGATGATGACGTCGTGCTCGTCGCCGATGCCCGGGTAGCGCTGGACCAGGTAGTTGGCCACGCCGTCGGACACCGCGCCCACGGCCATGGTGTTGGTGAGCAGGATGGGCGTCTCGATGAGGCCCCACTCCATGAGCTGCGTCATGCCGGAGACCTCGCCCGCGCCGTTGAGCACGAAGCCGCCCCCGCTCATCCGCTCCATGAAGATGTTGCCCATGTTGGGCAGGATGGCCGTGACGCCCGTGCGCACCGGCCCGAAGCCGGGCCTCAGGGGCCCCTGGCCCTGGATGATCGTGGTGTGGCCTACCAGCACGCCCTCCACGTCGGTGATCGCGTTGTACTTCCCCGTCTTGAAGCGCCCCAGCGGAAGCCCCAGCTCCCGCGCCCGGACCCTCGGCCCTGTCTCTTCCGGTATCCGCACCATGGCGCCGACCGTACCCGACAATCTCCGACGGTCAACCCTGCTTCCCTACCAACTGTCACGCATCCTGGAGGCGCGTGGGCAGCGCCAGGCCTTCGATGAGCAGCCGCGTCTGCACACGGGCGAGCGCCTCCGCGACCTCCTGCCCCTGCACGGACTCGTTGAGCTGCCGGTCCACGAACAGTGACGCGAGTCCGTGCACCAGGGACCACGCGGTGAGCGTCAGCGGACGCGACTCGCCCTGACGAAGCAGGCCCGCGGCCTGTCCGGATTCGATGGCGTCCACCAGCAACTGGAACGCGTCCGCTTCCCCTTCCACCGCGGGCAGCGGCTTCAGCGGGCGGGTGAAGTGCGGCCCGAACATCACCCGGAAGTGCGGCGGGTGGCGCACCGCGAACAGCACATAGGCGACGCCCGCCGCGTGAAGCCGCTCCAGGGGGCCGTCCGCCGTCGCCATCCGCTCGCGCATCTCGCGCGCCATGGCGCGATACCCCTCGTGCGCCACCGCCTCCAGCAGCGCCTCCTTGTCCGCGAAGTGCCGGTAGGGCGCCGCGTGGGTGACGCCCGCCCGCCGGGCCACCTCCCGCAGCGACAGCGCGCCGAAGCCCTCCTCGGCGATCAGCGCCACCGCGGCGTCCACCAGCGCCTGACGGAGGTCCCCGTGGTGATAGCGCTCCTTGTCCGCTGGAGCCTCCGCCTGCTTCCGCCTGCCCCGGGTCGCCACCGTCCCTGCCTCCTCGAAGTGCCTTCCGTCGACCGCGCGACTTGACCATCCACGGCCTGAAGTTTCCAGCGTCAACATGGATGTTGACGCCGACAACATACGATGTTTACAGTGTCTACAAGAGGCGAGGCACGGGGGATTCCCGCGCCCCGCGTGGGCCAGGAAAGGGATTCGCATGACGACCGCGACGAAGCAGACGATGTCCTCCTCCGCGCCGGGCTGGCTGCGAGCGTTCCGCACGCTCCCCCGCCAGCACGGCTTCGAACCTCTGCGGGTGGAGGGCCAGGTGCCGGAGGGGCTGCGGGGTTCGCTGTACCGGGTGGGGCCGTGGACGTTCGACGTGCACGGCCGGCCGTATCAGCACTGGTTCGACGGGGACGGCGGGATGCTGGGCGTGCGCTTCGGCGCGGACGGGGTGCGAGGCGCGGCGCGCATGGTGGACTCGCCCACCATCGTCACGGAGCGGCGGGCGCACGGGCAGCGCTTCGGCGCGTACGGCACCCCCACTCCGCTGCTGCACAAGCTGCGCAACGTGCGCAAGAACTCCGCGAACACGTCGGTGATGGCGTGGAACGGCAAGCTGTACGCGCTCTTCGAGGCGAGCCTCCCGGTGGAGGTGTCCCAGGAGGACCTGAGCACCCTGGGTGAGACGGACTTGGATGGCGTGGTGGTGGAGAGCTTCTCCGCGCACCCGCACCGCGTGCCGTCGCGCAAGGCGTCCTACAACTTCGGCATCCGCTACGGCCGGGAGACGACCGCGGAGCTGTACGCGCTGCCTGACGGACAGAAGGCCCAGCGGCTGGGCGCGGTGAAGCTGCCCGGCGCGACGATGGTGCACGACTTCATCGCCACGGACCGCTACCTCGTCTTCTTCCTGTCTCCGCTGCGGCTCAACCTCTTCCGCATGCTGCTGCGGATGGGCTCGTACTCGGAGAACCTGCGGTGGCGTCCGGACGCGGGCACGGAGGTGCTGGTGGTGCCCATCGATGACGTGGAACACCCGGTGCGCATCTCCACGGACGCGTTCTACGTCTGGCACTTCGCCAACGCGTACGAAGCGGGCGACACGCTGGTGGTGGACTACGTGCACTACCCCGACTTCACGACGAACCAGTGGCTGGGTGAGCTGGTGCGCGGCACCACCTCCACCGACGCGCAGGGCCAGCTCCACCGCGCGGTGGTGGACGTGAAGGCCGGCACCTTCCGCACCGAGCGCCGGCTGGACATGAGCTGCGAGTTCCCCCGCGTGGCCCCCGGCGTGGTGGGACGGGCGCCCCAGTCCGTCTACCTGGGCGTGCACCAGCGCGATGCGTCCCGGCGCGGCCTCTTCGACGGCGTGGCGCGCGTGGAGCTGGAGACCGGCCGCTTGACGGTGGCTCCGCTCGGCGAGGGCACCTACCCCTCCGAGCCTGTCTTCGTCCCCCGCCCCGGAGCCCAAGCGGAGGACGACGGCTGGGTGCTCACGCAGGTCTACGACGTGAAGTCAGACACGTCCCACGTCGCCGTGCTGGACGCGCGCCACATGGAGGCGGGCCCCGTCGCGCGCTGCCACTTCGACCACGCGCTGCCGCCCACCTTCCACGGCGGCTTCGCGCCCGCGAAGTAGCCCCACGGGTCGCCTCCCCGGACCTCAACGCCGGAGGGCCGCCAGCGCATCCGTGAGCGCGCCGCGCGGATCCTCGGGCAGGTCCACGGAGCGCCAGCCCACGTACCCATCGGGGCGGATGAGCGAGGCGCCGCCCTGCTCCAGACCGAGGGCCTTCCGGAGCGACTCCGGCTCGGAGGGCAGCACGTCCACGCCGATGCGCACCGCTTCGATGCCCAGGTGCTTCGCTGCGGGGAGCCACCGCTCGTCCTCCGCGATCAGCACCCAGCCACGCTGGAACAGGTCCAGCGTGGACAGCCGCTCGCCTCCTCGGTCCACCCACGCATGCGGCGCGCGCGCGCCGGGCTGACCGGCCCACTCCTCGGGCCGCGCCGCGGGCGGAAGGTCGTCCCCCGCCCCCAGCACCGCGGCGGAGCGATAGAGCTGGCCGAACTCCATGGCGTCGTCATCGAGGATGCGCACGCCCTCGGAGGCCCCGGCCGCTTCGGCCTTGTAGTCATTGCGCGCGAAGATCTGCTGGTGGCGGAGCCACGCGATGGGGCGCCGCTCCGCGTCGTACGTGTCCAGCAGCGCGGGCGTCGAGGTTCCGGCGAGGACCTCCGCCAGCTTCCACGCGAGGTTGTGGGCGTCCTCGATGCCGGTGTTGGCGCCGTAGCCACCCCGGCTGGGCGGCAGCGTGTGCGCGGCGTCCCCGGCCAGGAACACCCTGCCGGAGGAGAACCGGTCCGCGATCAGCGCGCTCAGCTCCCAGCGGCCCGTGGTGATGAGCTCCACCGGCAGGTCCGTCCTGCCAATCGCCTTGCCCACCATGGCCCGCAGCGTGGCCTCGTCCCGCTGCTGATCATCCGAGAAGATGAGCACCCAGCGTCCGTCCCCGTACGTGGTGAGGAACGCGCTGAAGCCCTCCTGCTCAATCTGGAACTGGGTGACCCCTGCTTCGAGATACGCGTCGAGCGGCGCGCGGAACAGGACGCTGCGCACCGTGCGCATGTGGCCCCGGCCCGTGCGTCCGATGCCCAGCGCCTCGCGGATGGGGCTTCGGTGCCCGTCCGCCGCGATGACGTAGGCCGCACGCAGCGTGGACTCAGCGCCATCTCGACGGCGCAGCCAGGCCGTGCCCCCTTCCGCGTCCTGCTCCAAGCGGATCAGCTCGGTCTCCAGCCGGATGTCCGCGCCCAGTTCGAGCGCCCGGTCCCGCAGCAGCGGCTCCAGCCGGTCCTGCGCCACCGCGGCCCCCGTGCACGGCGAGTACTCCAGCGTGGACTTGCGCGCGTTCTCCGGAGTCCACGGAGACTCCTCGAACCACTTGCCGGCGAGGCTCTCCACCCGGGCCCTGCGCAGCCGGAAGCCCGGCGGGATGGGGGGGACGCGGCCCGCCACGCCGACCGCGCGCAGCAGCTCCAGGGTCCTCGGCGTGTAGCCGATGGCCCGTGGATGCGGCGAGCTGCCAGGGTGCCGCTCGACGAGCACCGTCGGGATGCCCCGCCAGGCCAGGAACAACGAGGCGGACAAGCCCACCAGGCCGCCACCCACCACCAGAACCGGAGTCGTTTCCATTCGCGCGACCACCCTTTAAATACACCGTATCTTGTCGATACAGTGTATATTCGAGGCCGCGTTGTCAACCGAATCCCCCTGGGGCAAGACGGCCCGCGATGACCCAGAAGCCTCCCGACCTGGACTCCGCCCTCATCTGGGAGCGCCCGGAGCCCCCCAGCCGTCCATCACCCGGGCCGCTGAGCCGCGAGCGGATCGTCCACGCCGCCCTCGCGCTCGCTGACGCGGAGGGACTGGAGTCCGTGTCGCTGCGAAAGGTCGGGGCCGCGCTCGGTGCCGGGCCCATGCGGCTCTACGGCTACCTGTCCACCAAGGAGGAGCTGCTCGAGCTGATGGTGGACGCCGTGTACGCGGAGATGGTGTCCGAGGGGCCCATCCACGGTGAGTGGCGTGAGGCCCTGCGGACCATCGCCCAGCGCACCCGGCGGGCCGCGCGCGCGCACCCGTGGCTGGTGGACCTGCTGGTGGGCCGACCGCACCTGGGCCCCCATGCGCTCGCGCACCTGGAGGCGTCACTCGCGGCGCTGAGCGGCCTCCCAGGCTTCGAGGACATCGACGCGGTCATGCAGGCCGTGGGCACCGTCAACGCCTACGTGATTGGCGCCACCCGGACCGAGGCCAACGAGCTGAACCTGGAGCGCGCGAGCGGCATGAACAAGTCCCAGTGGCAGACGGCCACGTGGCCGTACATCCAGCGGATGATCGCCACCGGCCGCTTTCCGACCATCGCGAAGGTGGTGAAGGACGCCCGCCACCCGTCGTTCGACGTCATGTTCGATGGCGGCCTGGACTGCGTGCTCGACGGCATCGCGGCACGGCTCGCGCGCTGAGACGAAGAAGGGGACGGCGCTCGCGCACCGTCCCCTGCCCCGCACCGTCAGCGGTGGCTCAGGACTTGAGCTCCACGCGCGGCACGACGACCCCGGGCGTGGCATCCGCGGGCGCGGCGGAGGCAGCAGCGGCGGCGGCGGCCTGGGCGGACTGCTCCTCGATGCGCTGCACCACCTTGTTGAGCGGCGGCGTGGGGCCGGGCGGGTTCTCGGTCTGGGCCCGGCGAGCCTCGCGCTCCTTGTAGCGGCGGATCGCGGGCGCCATGATCTCGCCAATCAGCGTCCGGTAGTCCATGCCCGCGCCCGCCGCGATGAGCACCAGGTCGCTCCAGCCGGGCGTGAGGCCGGGCAGCGGGTTGCACTCGATGAAGTAGATGCGCCCCTTGTCGTCCATGCGGAAGTCGATGCGCGCCACGTCGCGGCAGCCCAGCGCCATGAACGAATTGCGCGCCGCCGTGCGCAGCTTCTCCAGCAGCGCGGGCTCGAGCTTCGCGGGCGCGTCGTAGCGGATGCGGTCCGTCCAATCGAGCTTGTGCTGGAAGCTGTAGACGGGGTTCTTCTCCGCCTTGTCCAGGAAGACGATCTCCATGGGCGGCAGGACGCGCGGACGGCGCTCCCCGAGCAGGCCCACCGTGAACTCCCGGCCGCCGATGTACTCCTCGATCAGCGCGGGCTGCTGGTACTTGCCGGCGATCTCCTTCACCACGTCGCGCAGCTCCGCCTCGGAGTAGCAGACGCTCTTGGTGACGACGCCCTTGGAGCTGCCCTCCGCCACCGGCTTCACGATGAGCGGGAAGGAGGTGAACTCCTTGTTGAGGCGCTCCTTGCCCGTGACCATCAACTGGAAGTTGGGCGTGAGGATGCCCGCCTGGCGGACGATCTTCTTCGCCAGCGCCTTGTCCAGCGCGAGCGACAGCGTCGCGGGGTCGCTGCCCGTGTACGGGATGTCCAGCAGCTCCAGCATCGCGGGCACCTGGCTCTCGCGATTGCGGCCCTTGAAGCCCTCGGCGATGTTGAAGACGATGTCCAGCGGCGTGCTGGAGAGCACCGTGGGCAGCTCCGCCGTGGCCTCCAGGTCGATGACCTCATGGCCCCACGACGCGATGGCCTCGCGGATGGCCTGGAGCGTGTTGGGCGAGTCGTACTCCGCCTCGCTGTCCTCCTGCACCGTCTCCGCGGTGGCGCTGGGCTTCACGCGCTTCACGTTGAAGCTGAAGCCCACCCGCAGCGGCCCGGACTTGCGCGCGGGCTTGCCCTGGCGGCGCGCGGAGTCGCGGATCTTGTAGCGCTTGCCGGCGCTCTGGATGATGGAGTTGATGACCCCGTCCAGGTGCAGGCCCTCCAGCTCCGCCGCGGCGTAGATGCCCGCGCCCGGCTCCAGGCTGGGCAGCGCGTTGATCTCCAGGAAGTACGGCACGCCCGCGTCGGAGATGCGGAAGTCCAACCGGCCCAGGTCGCGGCAGTCCAGCACCTGGAGGATCTTCTGCGCCATCGTGCGCACGTCCTCGGCCATCTTCGCCGGGATGTTCGCGGGAGCGCGGACCGTCACCGCCTTCTCGCGGCGGGTCTTCAGCTCGTAGTCGTAGATGGCGTACTTGCGGCCCGCGGCGGCCTCCGGGTCGATGACGTACTCCACCGGCGCGAGCACGCCGTCGAAGTCGTTGTCCACCGCGGCCAGGAACGGCACCGTGAGGTCGCGCCCGCTGATGTACTCCTCCACCAGCACGCCCGCCGGGTACTTCTCCAGCGCCTTCGCCACCTTCTCCCGCACCTGCTCCAGCGTCTCCGCGACGGAGTCCTGGGTGATGCCCTTGGAGGAGCCTTCGAAGTTGGGCTTCACGATGACGGGGAAGCGCAGGTTCTCCGCCGTCAGCTCGCTGAGCTTCTCCACGTACTGCCAGCCCGGGGTGCGGATGCCGTGCTTGGACAGGATGAGCTTGGTGAGCTGCTTGTCCAGCGTGAGCGCCAGCGCGTACGCGTCCGAGCCCGTGTACGCGAAGCCCAGCTCGTCGAAGAGCGCCGGATAGAAGGCCTCGCGGAAGCGGCCACGGCGGCCCTCCGCCGTGTTGAAGATGAGGTCCGGGCTGTACGCCTCCAGACGGGCGACGGTGCGCGACGCGGGCCCGCTCACCTCGAAGCGCTCCAGGCGGTGGCCCAGCCGTTCGATGGCTCCCGCCAGCGTGTTCACCGTCTCCTGCGTGTCGAACTCCGCCTCTTCTTCCGAGTCCGAAAGCCGCAGGTTGTAGGTCAGCGCGATGCGCATGGCTTACCCCGTCTCCCTTTCCTGAATGCCTTGCCACGGCGCACCTTCGCCGCGGACATCAACCGTCCGGGGGCGCGCGTCGCGGCCACCGGTGTGCGGGCTGCAACCGTCGCGCCCGCGACAACCTTCCCGTCCACCACCTGCGTCTGCGCCCAGGTATCCCCCAGCCGCAGGCCCAGCGGGTCGCGCAGCACACGCCACGCCTCCACGCCGCCAATCACCACGAAGCCCGCCAGGGCGGCCACCACGCCGTGCGGCGCGGGCATCATCCCCAGGAGCACCACCAGCGCGAGCGGCGCGTTGCGCAGCGTGCTGTCCCGGTGCCGGGCGGCGGAGCGCGTGGGCAGGTGCATCACCTTCACGCCGCAGAGGCGCTTGCCCACGCTCTGGCCCTGGAGCATCCCGTCCGCGAGCAGCAGGAACAGGAGCGCCACCACCGCGCCCGCCGCGCCACACACCACATACAGGCCCCAGGCCACCGCGCAGTCCACCACCCGGGCGCCCAGGCGCAAGAGCAGCGACGCCTTCGGGTAGGGCGAATCCGGCTCCGCGTCCTCCTGCACCAGCCGCAGCACCCGGCCCGAGCCCCGCCCCGTGGCCATCAAGCTGCGTTCAGGGGCGGCGCTCACTCCTCGGGCTCCAGCGTGAGGCCCTCTTCGGTGGGCTCCGGCTCGTCCAGCCCCGCCAGCTTCGCCAGCCGCTCGTGCGCGGACAGCGGGTGGACGAAGGGCACCACCGTCTGCGACGCCTCGCCCGCCTGCTCCGCCGCGAGGTGCGCCGTGAGGCTGCCCCCTTCCGACATCCGCAACAGCCGCTCGCGCGCGCCGTCCTCGTCGTGCTGCGCGGCCTCGCCCTCCCGGGTGAAGAAGACGAACGCCATCGCCGGACGCTTGGAGGACTCGCGCATCGCGAACTGCACGCCGTCCAGGTTCCAGCCCTTCGCGGTCCACTCGTTCAAGGTGCGCTCCAGCGCGCCCTCGTCCACCGTGGACAGCTCCACCACTTTGTACTGCAACGGGCCGGGTTCGCGGATGACTGGAGCGTGGCCTCGACCGGGGCGTTGGCCCGCTCGGGAGGCTGGGGACGTGCGGGGCTTCTTGCCCGCCCGGGCCGTCTGGGAGACGGCGCCGCGTCTGGGCGGAGGCTTCGCGGTTCTGCGTCCGGGCCGCTTCTTGGGGGTGGGCATCGTGTGGGGACCATTTGGGCGCAACGGGCGGAGGCGATCAAGCCCTCCGCCGCGCGCGTGCGCCCGGGGTGTCGCCTAGAGGAGTTTGGCCGCTTCCAGGGCGTGGTAGGTGAGGATCAGGTCCGCCCCGGCGCGCTTGATGGAGGTGAGGACCTCCATCATCACGCGCTCATAGTCCACCCAGCCGTTCTGACCGGCGGCCTTGAGCATCGCGTACTCACCGGAGACGTTGTAGGCGGCGAGCGGCAGGTCGAAGTTCTCCCGCAGGGCGCGGATGACGTCCAGGTACGAGAGCGCCGGCTTCACCATGATGAAGTCCGCGCCCTCCTCCACGTCCAGCGCCGTCTCGCGCAGGGCCTCGCGCACGTTGCCCGGGTCCATCTGGTAGCCGCGCCGGTCGCCGAACTGCGGCGTGCTCTGGGCGGCCTCGCGGAAGGGGCCGTAGAAGCCGGAGGCGTACTTCGCCGAGTACGCCATGATGGGCGTGTCCTGGTGCTTCACCTCATCCAGGGCCTTGCGGATGGCGCCGATGCGGCCGTCCATCATGTCCGACGGGGCGATGATGTCCGCGCCCGCCTGCGCGCACGTGACGGCCATCTGGGCCAGGAGGGGCAGCGTGGCGTCGTTGGCCACGTGGTTGCCGTCCAGGACGCCGCAGTGGCCGTGGTCGGTGTACTCGCACAGGCACACGTCCGCGATGACCTGGAGGTCGGGGACGGCCGCCTTGATCTCCTGGATGGCGCGCTGAACGATGCCGTCGCGCGCGTACGCCTGCGTGCCCTGCGCGTCCTTGTGGTCCGGGATGCCGAAGAGGATGACGGACGGCACGCCCAGGGACTTCGCGTGCTTCGCCTCCTGCACGGCGTGCTCCACCGAGAGGTTGAAGATGCCCGGCATGGAGGAGATGGGCCGGCGGATGTCCCGGCCCTCGACCACGAACAGCGGGTAGATGAAGTCCGTGGGCGAGAGACGCGTCTCTCTCACCATGTCACGGAGGGCCGCGGAGCGGCGCAGCCGGCGGGGGCGGTGGACGGGGTGGGCCATGGGTCGCCGGTATAAACCGCCCGGCCCCGCGCTTCACCCCTTCCGCGTTCCGAACCCGCCTGCTCAGCCTGCGACAGGGCGCCAGGTGCGCTGCTGGCGGCGGCTGTCGCGCGCCATGCGGTCGGCCCGCCGCCCGGCGAGGTCCGCCTCGTACAGCGCCCGCGCGTAGCGCACCTTCGCCGCTTCGGTCCCGCTGCCCAGCTCCCGCTCGGCCGCCTCCAGCTCGCGGCGCGCGTCCTGAAGCTGCTGCTCGGCCCCGTCTGCCCACGTCATGCCCATGTCTCCTGTTGAAGAGGTGTCGCGTGTGTCGGCGGCGGTGTCCCGCCGCGTGTCCCCCTCGGGCATTGCAGGCCCTGGACCAAGGGCACCGTTGGAACCCCCAGGAACGCAACGCCCCGGAACAACGAGGTATCGCGTCGCGGCACGCGCGCGGCGGGTGCGCAAGGCGTTTCCCAGCGGCGCGAATGCGGGAACGCGGTGGGCACGGGAGGATGCAGGGCCGTCCGTTCCTCCCCGGGGTGGGAGGGTGCAATCATCGCCCCGCTGGGTCGTCTACAGTCGTAACCGTGACGACACCCCCACCCGCCCTCGAAGTGCAGGGCCTGCGTAAGACGTATCGCCGGGCGTTTGGCCGAGGAGGCCACGAGGCCCTCAAGGGCATGGACCTCCACGTCCCCGCGGGCAGCGCGTTCGGGCTGATTGGCCCCAACGGCGCCGGCAAGACGACCTTCATCAAGAGCGTGCTCGGCATCGTCCGCCCGTCGGCGGGCGCGGTGCGCGTGCTGGGCGGTTCGCCGGAGGATCCGGCCATCCGCGCGCGCATCGGCTACCTGCCGGAGCGGCTGCACCTGCCGGGCACCTGGAAGGCGCCCGCGTTCCTGGCGACGGTGGCGCGGCTCAAGGGGCTGAAGCCGGATGGCGGCGCGCACACGCGGCTGCTGGAGCGCGTGGGGTTGGCGGAGGCGCTGGAGCGCCGGATCGGGGGCTACTCGAAGGGCATGCGGCAACGGCTGGGGCTGGCGGCGGCGCTGCTGGGAGACCCCGCGCTGCTGGTGTTGGACGAGCCCACGGACGGCATCGACCCCATGGGCCGGCTGGAGGTGCGCCGCATCCTCCAGGAGGAGGTCCGCCGGGGCGTGACCTTGTTCCTCAACTCGCACCTGCTGGCGGAGACGGAGCGGGTGTGTGACCGGGTGGCCATCCTCGCGGACGGGCGCGTGCTGCGCGAAGGCCGGCTGGAGGACCTGGCGAAGGCGGGGGCCCGCTGGCGCGTGCGCTTCGCCCCCGGCGCGGATCCCGCGGCGCTGGCGGCGGCGGGCTTCACGCCTTCGGGAGGAGCGGGCCCGGAGGTCCGTGGCGGTTCCGCCCCCGTGGAGGCGCGGGGGGCGGTTGGACGCGAGGAAGGGGTGTACGCGGTGGAGGCGGCGGACGTGACGGTGCTCAACGCGGCGCTGGACCGGGCGCGAGCTTCGGGCGCGCTGCTGATGGAGCTCAAGCGCGAGGGCGCGGACCTGGAGGCGGTGCTCCTGGGCGCGGTCGGCGGGCCGGGGGTGGCGGCATGAGGAGCCCGGTCTTCGTCATCGCGGGGTACGTGCTGCGCGAGGCGGCGTCGCGCAAGTTCATCCTGGCCTTCATGGTCGGGCTCACGCTGGTGCTGGCCACGGTGGCGCTCAGCCTCAAGCTGGAGGTGGTGGACGGGGCGCTCGCGGCGACGCGGCTGTTTGGCGACGTGGTGCACGCCAGCATCACCGCCGTGGACGTGGCGCTGCGGCCCGTCTTCCGCGCGTCCGCCTACATCGTGTTCTACGGAGGCATCCTCTTCGGGATCGTGGCGTGTTCGGACTTCGCGCCGGGCCTGCTGTCGCCCGGCCGCATCGAGCACCTGCTCGCCCTCCCCTTGCAGCGCTGGCACCTGCTGGCGGGCACGTTCCTGGGGGTGATGACGCTGGCCCTGGGCGGCACGGTGTACGCCGCGGGGGGGCTGACGCTCATCTTCGGGGTGAAGACGGGGTATTGGACGGTGGGGCCGCTGGTCGCGGGGGGGCTGGCGTGCGTGGGGTTCGCGGCGGTCTATGCGGTGATGCTCACCACGGCGACGGTGGTGCGCAGCGCGGCGCTGTGCTCCGCGGCGGGCTTCGTGCTGCTGGTGGGGGGCATCCTGGCGGGGTTCCGCGCGGACGTGTCGCGCTATCTGGAGTCCGGCTTCGGCCGCCAGGCGTTCGACGCGGTGACGCTGGTGCTGCCCCGGCTGTCCGCGCTGGCGGTGCGCGCGGCGGATCTGGCCAGCTCGACGCCGTTGGAGAAGGGTTCGCTGGGAATGCTGTTGGGCGGCGTGCTGGTGTTCGGTCTGGGAGCGCTCACGGTGGGCTTCTGGCACTTCGAGGGAAAGGACTGCTGAGGATGGATTCGCGGGGGCGCAGGAAGGTCTGGCTGCTGGGGGCGCTGATGCTGTTCGCCGTGGCCGCGGTCCTGATGTTCACGGGTCAGGGCGATCCCATGCCGGCGAAGACGCCGGAGGTGGCCTTCCCCTCGCGCATGCGAGGGGCGGACCTGGAGCGCGCGGAGAAGCGGCGCACCTGGGTGATGCCCACGGGGGTGGACGCGGGCGTGGCCGCGCCCACGAAGCCCCGCGATCCGCTGCTCGCGGCGCTGCCTCGGGGCCCGGGGCACACGGCGGTGGTCATCGAGGCGAACGCGCTGCGCTACTCGCCCGTGGGCGAGCTGCTGATGGACTGCCTCTTGCGCGACGGCGGCAAGAACCTGGAGCAGTTCAAGGCGATGAGTGGCGTGGATCCGCTCAAGGACCTGGACCGGCTGGTCATCACCGACGAAGGCATCATCCTCTCGGGCGACTTCAGCAACGCGCACTATCAGGAGCTGCTGGGCGACCGCGTGTCGTCGGACCATGGACCGGGCGCGCGCGTGTACGAGCCGGGTGACACGACGTTCAGCCTGCCGGATGGCGGCACGCAGCGCGGGCGGATGGACAGCGCGGTGGGCACCTGGAACAACCAGATGCTGGTGGTGGGCCGGTCTCCGGATTCGGTGAAGACGGTGTTGGACCGCATGGACGGACGACAGGTGGATGAAGGACCGCCGTTGCTCGATGAGAACAGCACCTACGGGGAGATGTACGGGGTGTTGGCGGTGGAGCAGCTGGCGAAGCTGATGGGACCGAACCAGCCGGAGCTGGCGCGGCGGCTGATGGACGTGGCGCAGAACGTGGAGCTGCACCTGGACACCAGCGGTGACGTGGCCATGGTGGCGAACGTGCGCGGCATGGACGAGGACCAGATGACCGACCTGAGCAAGTCACTGGGGGGCGCGCTGTCCATGGCGCGGATGAAGGCGCAGACGGAGGGCAAGGAGGACCTGGCGCAGCTGCTGGACTTCGCGAAGGTGCGGCCAGACGGCACGTCCTTCAAGCTGGAGCTGGCGGTCCCCCTCTCCGCCCTCCAGGAGCAGTTCGCCTGGTGCCGCGAGGAGCGTCAGGCCGCCGAACGCAAGCAGGCGGCCCCGTAGACGCAGGGCCTGGGGAAAACGGGCCAGATGCCTGTTTTCCCCAGGACACCTGTCGCGGAATACTGCGGCCCGACAGGGAGACGTGACCCGCCACGACCGGGACGGGCGCGCGCTCCTCGAGGGCCGTAATGAACGCACGTGTCGCGAAGGTGGCTCCCCTCCTCTTCGGTTCGGGGCTTTGCGCGCTGGTCTACCAGACAGTGTGGTTGCGAGAGTTCCGCCTCATCTTCGGGGCCTCCACCGCCGCCTCGGCCGCGGTCCTCGCCATCTTCATGGCGGGCCTCGGGCTGGGAAGCGCGCTGCTCGGCGCTCGCGCGGACCGCCAGCCGCGTCCGCTCGACTTCTACGCCAACCTCGAGCTGCTCATCGCCGCCAGCGCCGCCCTCAGCCCCTTCCTCGTCGAGGCCGTTCGCTTCCTCTACATCGCGCTCGGGGGCACACCCGTCCTGGGCCTGGGCCTCGGCACCGTCGTGCGCCTGCTGCTGTCGCTGCTCGTCCTCGCCGTCCCCACCATCCTCATGGGCGGCACCCTCCCCGCCGCCGCCCGCGCCGTCCTCTCCGACGAGGACCCTCACCGCCGCGACCTCGCGCTCCTCTACGGCATCAACACCTTGGGCGCCGTCACGGGCGCCGTCGCGTCCACGTTCCTGCTCCTCGAAGTGCTCGGCAATCGCACGACCCTCTGGAGTGCTTGCCTCCTCAACGCCCTCGTCGCCATCACCGCGCGCTCCGTCAGCCGCTCCATGGAGGCGAGCCCCGCCTCCTCGCCTCCGGCGGAGGCCGCCGCGCCGCCTGCTGCTTCGGCCTCCGTCACCCCGCCCACGGCGCTCGTCGGCACCGCGCAAGGCCTCCCACCCCAGGCCTTCGTCCTCGTCTCCGCCGCCGTTGTCGGCTTCGCCTTCCTCCTCATGGAGCTCGTCTGGTACCGCATGCTCGGGCCTCTGCTCGGCGGCACCACCTTCACCTTCGGCCTCATCCTCGCCCTCGCGCTCCTCGGTATTGGCCTTGGCGGCACCGCCTACACCGTCTTCTTCCGCCACCGCCCCGCCACCCTCCAGGGCTTCGCGCTTACCTGCGCCGCCGAAGCCGTCCTCATGGCCGTCCCCTTCGCCCTCGGCGACAGGCTCGCCATCCTCGCCGCACTCCTCCGCCCGCTGGGAGGCCTGGGGCTGAGCGGCATGGCGCTCGGATGGACGTTCATCACGTCCATCGTCGTGCTGCCCGCCGCGTTCGTCTCTGGCGTGCAGTTCCCCCTGCTGCTCGCGCTCATCGGTCGCGGGCGGCAGGACGCAGGACGCCAGGTGGGGCAGGTATACGCGTGGAACACGGGCGGCTCCATCGTCGGCTCCCTCGCGGGTGGCTTCGGCGTGATTCCCCTCCTCTCCGCGCCCGTCACGTGGCAGGCCGTCGCCGGTCTGCTCGCGGCACTCGGCCTTGCCGCCGCGGTCCTCTCCTTCCTTCGCGAGCGACAGCGCGGCGCCTTGATTCTCCCTGCCCTCGCCACCTCCCTCGCCATCCTCCTGCTCACCGCCCAGGGCCCCACCGCCGCCTGGCGCCATTCCGGTATCGGCGCGGGCCGCTCGGGCCTCCGCGACCCTGACATCCAGCAGATCGACCGGTTCCTGTCCTCCTTCCGCGCGGACATCGCCTGGGAGCACGAGGGTGTGGAGAGCAGCGTCGCGCTCGCGGATGACAACGGGCTCAACTTCATCGTCAACGGCAAGGTGGACGGCAACGCCATCGGCGACGCGCCGACGCAGATCATGTCGGGCCTCCTCGGCGCGCTCCTCCATCCGGATCCCCGCGCCGCGCTCGTCATCGGCCTGGGCACCGGCAGCACCGCGGGCTGGCTCGGCCGCATCCCTTCGATGGAGCGCGTCGACGTCGTGGAGATCGAACCCGCCATCCTCGAGGTCGCTCGCCGCTGCCACGCCGTCAACGAGAACGTCCTCGACAACCCCAAGGTCCACACCTCCATCGGCGACGCGCGCGAGGTGCTCCTCACCACGCCCCAGCGCTACGACATCATCTTCTCCGAGCCCTCCAACCCCTACCGCGCTGGCATCTCCAGCCTCTTCACCCGCGAGTTCTACCAGGCCGCCAAGCAGCGCCTCGCGGAGGGCGGACTCTTCCTCCAGTGGCTCCAGGCCTACGAGGTCGACGCCCTCACCATCCAAAGCGCCTACGCCACCCTCTCCTCGGAGTTCGCGTCCGTGGAGACGTGGCAGACCCACAGCGGCGACCTGCTGCTCGTCGCGTCCGAGAAGCCGGTCCCGCACGATCTGGCGAAGCTTCGCGTACGCATCACCGAGGAGCCCTATCGCCGCGCCCTCTACTCCGTGTGGCGGACCGACGAGCTCGAGGGAGTGCTCGCGCACTTCATCGGCAACGCGGGGTTCGGGCGGGCGGTCGCGAAGGGCGGCTCGGAGATGATCAACACGGACGACCTGTCCTCCATGGAGTTCGCCTTCGCGCGCAACGTCGGCCGCGCCACCGGCTTCTCCATGGCGGACCTGCGCCGGGTGGCAGGTCGGCTCCACCTGGACCGCATGGAGTTCGCGGGCGGGACTCCGAACTGGACCCGCGTGGAGGAGCTGAGGATCTGGTTGGGCTCCACCGTGCTCGAACAGATTCCCGAGCCCGTCCTCCCCTACAAGGCCTTCGTCTCCGCGGCGCTCGCGGGCAACGACGCCCAGGTGCTGACCCTGTGGCGACAGATGAAGCGGCAGCCCCAGGGTCCGCGCGAGCTGTACTCGCTGGCCCGCGCCCTGGTGATGACGAGGCATCCGGACGCGCACGCGGCCGTGCAGTCGCTGAGGGCCCGGCTCCCGGTCGACGCGGACATGCTGGAGGCCCTGTCGCTGGAGTCGCAGGGACAGGATGCGCGCGCGGTGACGCTCCTGGAGCGCGCCTTCACGGCCCTGCGCGAGGATCCCTGGCCCGTGCGGCCCCTGACGGATGCGGCGCTGGATATGGCGCTGCGG
The DNA here is from genome assembly GCF_007352635.1 of Corallococcus sp. Z5C101001. NCBI lineage: Bacteria > Pseudomonadati > Myxococcota > Myxococcia > Myxococcales > Myxococcaceae > Corallococcus > Corallococcus sp. Z5C101001. The sequence continues at coordinate 48,118 of NZ_VKLU01000021.1, read as the reverse complement.
GTGGCCCAGCGCTCACCGGAGCTGGGGCGGCGGCTCTACACGGCACTCGAGCAGCCCTTCGCCGTCAGCGCTGCCACCAGCCTGCGGGAGCTGACCCGGGCCCAGATCGCGGTCGCCGCGGGCGGCGCGGAGCTGTGCGCGGATGGACTCGCGCCCCTGGAGCCGCACGTGCCCTGGAACCACGCCCTGCTCCTGGCGAGGGCCGAGTGCTACGCGCGGCGGGCGGACCCTCGCGCCGACGCGGCTCGGGAGGACCTGGAGCGCTACCTGTCCCAGATGCAGCCATCGTTCATGGACCGCGTGGGAGTGGAGGCGGCCCCCACGGGGACGCAAGCGGGCCCGGAGCCCCTGGCGGACGACACCCCGGCGACCAAGTAGGCCACGGCCCTCCGGCAATGGCACCTCCCGGCCCCGGAGTCAGGGGGCCGGGCGCGACATCCGCGCCTTCTCCCGAGCCGGCGAAGGACGCCAGCCCAGCATCATGCGAGCGTACGGCGTGGGCCCCATCTTGAGCCCTGGGATGTTCAGGTTGTCGCGCTGGCGGTCGAGCAGCGCGTAGTCGTTGATCAGCGACAGGCCCACCGTGGAGCTCAACCAGAGGTCGCTGCCCAGGTGGACGTTGACGGTGGGCCCCGCCCGGACCTGCAGCTCGCGCAGGTAGTGCGCGTCCAGCGCCTGCATTTCAGGCGCGAACCGGGTGCGGAGCACCTGGACGTCGAGGGCGCCCACGATCCCCAGCTCCACCGTGTCCCCCAGCTTTCGCAGCAGCGTGAGCCGGGGCAGGCCCACCTCCACGACATAGGGGCCCCGGCGATAGGTCACGTTCGCGAGGGGAATCACGGGAAGGCCATCGAAGGGCCACAGCGCGACCAGCCCGAACGACACCGCGAAGCCGGGTGTGTCCCCCAACTGATGGCTGGCCATCACGTACGTCACCCAGGACGTGTCGAGCGCGAGGTCGAAGGACGACTCGAAGTCCGTGCGGGTGCTGCCCTGCACCCCGGCGATGAGCATCCAGCGCGGCGCCACGGGCCGCACGAGCGTGAGCCCCAGCTGGATGCGATGGAACCGGCGATCCACCTCATCCTCGCCCGCGCCTCCAGGCCGAGGCACGTTCGCGCCCATCCGCCGCGTCTCGTAGCCGACCGAGGGCAACAGGTGCCGCCCAGGACGAGCGGAGGCAGGGGCACCCGCAGCTCCAGCAGCCGCCGCTCTTCCACGCGCGTCCGGCCGGCCTCCAGCGCGCCGCCGCCCATGAGGCTGAAGCCCACATAGAGCCGGTCGGCCTGTGTCTGCGCCAGGGCACGGCCACCGAAGAGAACCAGCACGGCCGCGACCCAGCCGCTCCAGGCCTGGATTCGCCATCGCACCGCGCAGTGGAGGTCCACGCGCATCGCACCCTGCCTTCGCGAGACGGGGCCTCCGGTCCAGGCCCCAGGGCGGGGACTCTACCCTGCCCGGCCGTCTGGAGAGATGCCTGTTTTCCCCAAGACAGTTGGAGCTGGGGCGCCCGGCCGCTCAGCCGACCATGGCGTTCACCTCGTCGCTGAAGGCCGGGTCCTCGTCCGCGTGGACGAGGAGCGGCGGCAGCACGGTGAGGTCCGGCCGGCCGCCCTTCACCGCGTGGAGCAGCACCAGCTTCGCGGGCCGATCCATCCTCGGGTGCACCATGCGCACCGTGCGTGGCTCCAATTGGAGCGTGCGCAGCACCGACACCAGCTCGCTGAACCGCGACGCGGGGTACACCATGCACAGCCCTCCCCGGGGCACCAGCAGGTAGGCCGCGGCGCGCACCACGTCCGGCAGCTCGCAGGCGATCTCATGCCGCGCGAGCGCCTTCTCCAGGGACAGGTTGCTGCGGCCCGCGGTGCGCGCGCGGTAGGGCGGATTGCACACCACGTGACCGAAGCTGCTCGCGGGGAACATCTCCGGCACCTGCCGCAGGTCGCCCTGCACCAGTGACACCGCGCCCTCGCTGCGGTTCAGGTACACGTTGCGCTCGGCCAGGGAGAACAGCCCCGGCTGCAACTCCAGCGCGGTGAGCTCCGAGCGCCCGAACCGCCGCGCCAGCACCAGCGGGATGATGCCGCACCCCGTGCCCAGGTCGAGCAGCCGCCCCCGGTGCGCGCCCGCCTCGAACACGGCGAAGTGCGCCAGCAGCACTGGATCCAACGTGAAGCGGTAGCCCAGCCGGCGCTGGAGCACCTGCACCTCACCGCCGCAGATGGCGTCGAGCGTCTCCCCCGGCCCCGGCTCCAACCGCAGCCGCACCCGGCGGGGCCAGTCCTCCGGGGTTCCCGTCAGCGCCCGCACGTGGCCGTCAGACTTCGGGATCCATGAAGAGCAACCCCGCTGGCACGCGCGGCTCCACCCGCAGGGTGCGCGGCGGCAGCGTGGCCTGAGCCTCCATCACCGCCCGCACCTCCCACACGGGCGGCGGGTTGAGCGCGAAGCCCGCCTGGAACGTGCCGGCCTCCACCCCTCGCACCAGCGCCTCCAGCCCATGCACCGGATACACCTGCGGATGTCCGGAGGACTCCGGCTCCTGGATGCCCAGCACCGTGCGCAGCACCAGCGCGTTGAGCAGCGCCAGATCCAGGCTGCGCAGCGTGGGGTTCCGGGGCGCGCCCTTCAGGTGCGCCAGATCCAACCCCTGACGGAAGCGCAGGATGCGGCCCCGCCCTCCCGGCAACACCAGCAGCACCGCGTGCTGACCCGGCACCAGCGTGGCCAACCGCTCCCGCGCGGCCGCCAGACCCTGCGGCGTGGTGAGCGGCGCGTCCAGCTCCATCACGCGCGCATAGGCCGACACCAGCGTGAGGAACGTGTCCTCCTGGAAGGTCTCCACCCCCTTGAGCGCGCGGTGGATGGGGCACAGCTCCAGGCCCGGCTCGGACAGCGGCACCACCGCCGCCAGGGACGCGCCCTTCTCACTCAGCGCCGCCAGGGGCCGCATGGGCGCTTGATCCAACACCGCCTGAAGCCGCTTGGACACCGGCGAGGGTTCGATGCGCAGGAGCGACACCGGGCTGCCGTCGTACTGCCCCTTCCAGACGGAGATGCCGCGCTCGGCGGCCTCGGCCAGCAACGCGCGCAGGGCGCCATGGTCATCCGCCACCAGGGTGACGGCGGGCTCCACCTCCCACGCGCGCGGCCGGTAGGGGTCCTGCTCCAGCGACGGCACCGCGTCCGGTGTCAGCGCGCACAGCAGGTATCGCACCGGGGGACCGGAGAACCGGCCCGCGGGCCCGTGCAGCTCCACGACGTAGAGCGCCGGACGGGCATCCTTCAGCAGGCCACCGGCGTCGCGCAGGCGGCGCAGCTCCGCGCTCGGGTTCGCGGCCTCCAGCAGGGGCCGCACGTGCGTGGGCAGCGGGGCCGCGTTTCCGCGAGGAGGACCGTCACCGGGCTCCAGGGAGGAGTCCAGCGAGGCCAGGAGGGCCGAGAACGGGAGGACGCGCGCCATACCGGGGAAAGGTGGTGCCGCCCCTCCCCACGCGCCAGGACGCCTGCTCGCCCGTCCTCCAGGCCGTCTACCACCAGACGTTCTTGTAGGGCCGGTCCTTGGCGGAGTGCCCGCTTCGCAGCGCGGACCGGTCCACGCTCTCCTCCCACAGCAGGCTCACGGTGGTGATGGCGCCCGCGGAGCCCAGGAAGGACAGCACGTAGGGCGTGGACTGGTTGAAGCCGCCCAGCACCACCCCGGAGAGGAGCAGCACCGCCGCGCCCACGCCCGCGCCGAAGAAGTCCGCGCGCAGGATTTGGGACGGCGTCGGGTTGTAGCGCATGGTCGCCAGCGCCAGCACGCCCGCGCCCACGCCCGGCGAGATGAGCAGCATGTCCTTCCACGTCTTGCCGGAGATGGACGTGCCGGAGAAGTGGACGATGGCCAGCAGCAGCGCGCTGTACGCCGCCGCCCAGCCCGCGCCGGAGGCCACCAGCAGTCCGTCCGCGAGCGGAAGCTGTCCGCCGCCAATGCCCGCCGTCAGCCACGCGCCCAGCTCCGCGCCCAGGAAGGCGGACCAGGTGAGCACGCCCGGGTCCTGCGTGATCAGGTCCATGAAGCCCGCGAAGAACATGCCGCCCACCAGCGAGTTGGCGATGCTGAAGTTCGCCATGGGCGTGTCCACCCAGTTGTTGAACTGCCACCACGCGGACGCGCCAAAGCCCAGGCCCGCGCCGATGAGGGTGCCCGCGAGCATCGACTCGCGCGAGCTGCGGTCGAAGCTGAAGTCCTTGGCGAAGGCCTGGGTGAAGAAGCCGCCCAGCGCGCCCATCGCGGTGTGGTGCAGCACGAACCGCAGGCTTCCGGGACCGGAGAGGAAGGGCCCCCGACGCCGCTGGCCGTCCAGGTACATGCCGCTGTTCTCCGGCGGCGGGCGGATGCGGGCGGCCGCGGCCTCCGCGTCGGACGTGGACTCCTGGTGCACGCTCAACGGCCGCTCGGTCAGCGGGGCCTGCGGCTCGGTGCGCAGGCGGTCCGGCTCCGGCGGCAGGCGGGGCGCGTCGCTCGCGGGAGCGCCTGTGTCGAAGGGGTCCGTCGGCCGCGCGGACCCATCCGCGTCCGGGCTCGACGAGGGCCGTCCGTAGGCGTCGTCGGACGGCGCCGCGGGCTGGGACGGCGGAGCCTCTTGCGACGGCGGCGCCGCGTACATCGGCGGCGCGGGCGCGGGCGGCGGCTGGGGCGCCGGGTACACGCCCGTCCCTCCCGCCTGCGCGAAGGCCATGCCGGGCAACATCAGCGCGACAGCGAGGACGGTGACAGGGAGGTTCCAGGTTCGACGGTGTGACACGCGTAGGGCTCCTTGGGTCCGGCCGTTTGGCAGAAAACCACAACCGGTTGGCGGGTGTTGGTTTTCCGCCGCGCGTCAAAGATTCTCGCGAGCCCATGCCTGAAGGAATCTCGTGGTCCGAACTCGCGGTCGACTCCGCTCGAATCCAGGTGGTGAAGGACGTCCCCTTCCCTCCAGGACAGCGGGACTTCGTTCTCTACTGGTGCATGGTCAATCACCGCTGGGAGGAGAACCACGCGCTGGACGCCGCCATCGCGCTGGGCAACCACCTGGGCCTGCCGGTCGTCGTCTACCAGGCCATCCGCCCGGATTACCCCTATGCGTCGGAGCGACTTCACGCGTGGGCGCTGGAGGGCATGGCGGACATGGCCCGGGGCTGCGCCGCGCGGGGGCTGCCATACTGGCTGGAGCTGCCGCGCACGGCGAAGGAGCACAAGCACCGGCTCGCGAGCCTGGGCAAGCGCGCGGCGGCTGTCGTGTCGGACCTCTTCCCCACGTACATCATCCCGGGACACCTCCGCGGCGCGGCGAAGGCGCTGCACGTGCCGCTCATCGCCGTGGACGCGTCGTGCGTGGTGCCCATGCAGCGCATCCCCGCGGCGCAGGTGGGGGCGTACGCGCTGCGGCCCAAGCTGCGCAAGCTGTGGCCGGAGTACCTGGAGCACCTCCTGCCCAAGCGCAAGGCGCGGGTCTCGGGAGCGTCGCTCCAGCCGGACTTCGACCTCTCCGACGCGGCCGAAGCGCGGGCCGCGCTGGACACGTTCGCGGTGGACCACGCCGTGAAGCCCCTGGCGGAGCGCGGCGGCCGCAAGGCGGGCCTGAAGGCCCTGGACGCCTTCCTCCACGAGCGGCTGAAGGACTACGACACCGGCAGGAATGATCCGGGGCGGGGCATGCAGTCCAACCTGTCTCCCTACTACCACTGGGGCAACCTCTTCCCGGGCGAGGCGGCGCGCGCGGCCATCGCGGCGAAGGGCAAGGACCACCCCTCGGTCCAATCCTTCCTGGAAGAGCTGCTCGTGCGCCGCGAGCTGGGCTTCAACTACTGCTTCCACACGCCCGGCCCGAAGCAACTGAGCGTGGCCTCCCTGCCCGCCTGGGCGCGCGAGACGCTCTCCCGCCACCAGAAGGATCCGCGTCCACACCGCTACACCTACGAGGACCTGGACCAGGGCCGCACCGAGGACCCGCTCTGGAACGCGGCCCAGCGCGAGCTGCGCGAGCGCGGCCGGATCCACAACTACCTGCGCATGCTCTGGGGAAAGAAGATCCTCGAATGGAGCCCCACGCCGCAGGAGGCCCTGGACCGCATCGCGCGGCTCAACGACACCTACGCCGTGGACGGACGCGACCCGGCGAGCGTCGCCAACTTCATGTGGGTCCTGGGACTGCACGACCGGCCCTTCCAGGAGCGCCCGGTGCTGGGGAAGGTGCGGCCCATGAGCTCGCTGCGCACCGCGGAGAAGTTCGACCTGGCCCCGTACCTGGAGCGCTGGGGCGCTCCACCCGGAGCGGCGGCCCCCGCCCCCGCGAAGGCGCGGCGCCCCCGGAAGAAGGCCCCCCGCCCGGCCGGCGGATGACAGACGCGCGAAGACGGCGGTTCACTTTCCGGCCCGGTGTCACTAAACCGCTCGGACGCACCCTCTTTCATCCGCGGATACAGGAGTCACGCCATGGGCACGTTGAAGTTCGAAGTCCCCCACAACCTTCCCAAGGACGAGGTCAAGAAGCGCGTCGAACAGCTCCTCCAGTACTGGGGCAGCAAGTACGGCGTGAAGTCGGACTGGCAGGGCGACGAGGGCGCGAAGCTCGCCGGCAAGGTGATGGGCATCAACCTGGATGCGAGCTTCGTCATCACCGACAAGGCCGTGTCCGGTGAGGGCACCGACCCCGGCATGCTCCTGCGCAGCCAGGCGAAGACGTACCTGCAGAAGAAGTTCGGCTCCGTGCTGGATCCAGCCAAGAGCCTGGAGCAGGTCAAGGGCGGTCTGAAGGACTGACCCCCCGCCGGGCCCTTCAGCCCGGCTGTTCCTCCAGCGCGGCCAGCGCATAGCGGGCCGCGCGGGAGATGGCCTCCGCCGAATCCAGCATCTCCGGGTAGTGCCCCGCCAGCGGGCGCTGCGGGTACTTCAGCTGCGCCACCGCGTTGCGGTAGCTGCGGCGGGCCGCCTCGAACTCCTGCGTGCGCTCCTGCACCTGCGCCAGCAGGTAGTGGCCAATGGCCAGCGTGGGCTCCAGGAAGAGCGCCTTGCTCAGCTCGGAGCGGGCCTCGGCCAGGCTCCCCGCCTGCATCGCCGCCACCCCGCCAAAGACGCGCGCCTCCACGCACAGGGGCTCGCGCTGGAGCGCCTGGCCAAAGGTGTCACGCGCTTCTCCAATGTGGCCGGTGAGCGAGTACAGGTTGCCCAGCGTGAGGAGCGCGTCCAGGTCGGACGGCTCGTCCACCAGCAGGCGCTTCACCCCATCGATGGCGCCGGCGAAGTCCCCTTGCACCATCTTCCGCACGGCCATGTTGAGGCGCTCCGCGGGCGGCAGCAGCTGCGGCCACGAACCGCTGGAGCGCACGGCGCCGCCGTCCACCCCGGGGCGGGACGCGGCGGTCTCCACCCGCACCACCGGGAACGCACCGGAGGGCCGGTCCGTCGTCGCGCGGCGGGGCGCGTCCACGGCGCGAGGCGGTTCGGTCCGGAGCGCGGGGAACTCCCCCGTGCGCCGCCCCGCCAGGGGGCTCACCGCGGGCATCTCCGTGGTGGGCCTGCGGGGCGCGTCCCCGGAGCGGACCCCGGACGCCTCGGCGATGCCCGCCGCGCGCAGCTTCGCCGCGGCCTCCGCGCTGGCCTGGAGCCGCTGGCGCAGCTCCTGCGCGAAGGACTCCGGACTGCCCGGGCGCGGCGGCGGCTCCGTGGCCAGGGACACGCGGGGAGGCGGCAGGGGGCGCTCCCCCAGCGGGCGCCGGTACACGAACGCGCCGTCCACTTCGATCATCTCGAAGCGGTCATAGACCTTGAACAGGCTCTCCGAGTACCCCAGGAACAACAGCCCGCCCGGGCGCAGCGCCGCGAGGAACCGGTCCATCAGCCCGCGGATGGTGGGCAGGTCGAAGTAGATGATGACGTTGCGGCACAGGATGAGGTCCAGCGACGCGGGCGACACCTTGTCGAACACCGGCGCGGCCAGGTTCTGGCCGTCGAAGCGGATGTACTCGCGCAGGATGGGCGACGCCTCGTAGCCGTCCTCCACCGAGCGGAAGAAGCGCTGCAGGCGCTCCGGACCAATCGCCATCGCCCGCCGCGTGGAGAAGCGCCCCTGCCGCGCGGCCTCCACCGCGGCCAGGTTCAGGTCGGTGGCCCACAGGTCCACCTCCACCGCGAGCGCCCCCAGCTCCGCCATCACCAGCGCCAGGCTGTAGGGCTCCTCGCCAGTGGCGCAGCCCGCGGACCAGATGGACACCCTGCGCATCTCACGGCGGGCCCGCGCGAGCATCTCCGGCAGCACGCTCTGCTCCAGCGCCCGGAACTGCTTCGCGTCGCGGAAGAACTCCGTGTGCCCCACCGTCACCAGCGGCAAGAGCGCGCGCAGCTCCTCCTCGCCGCTCGCGCTCATCAACTTCTGCAGGTACTTCTCCGGGTCGCTCAGGCCCAGCGCGGGCATGCGCGTGGACAGCGCCAGCCGGAGGCTGTGATAGCCATCCAGGGTGATCTTCAGCCCTGCCCGCTCCAGGAGGAGCGAGGAGAGCTGCTGGAGCACCTTGTTGCCCACGTTCAGCACGCGTCCACCCACTGCACGAGCGTCGGAGCGATGACATCCAGCGGCAGCACCTGCTGCGCCGCGCCCAGGAGCACCGCCTCACGAGGCATGCCGTAGACGACGCACGTCGCCTCGTCCTGCGCGATGGTACGCCCTCCCCGCTCGCGAATCTCCTTCAGGCCCCTGGCGCCATCACGGCCCATTCCCGTCAGGATGACGCCAATGCACCGCGAGCCGAAGGCCTCCCCGGCCGAAGTGAGCAGCATGTCACACGATGGGCGGAAGCCTCGCAGGGCGGGTCCCGAATCCAGTTCCAGACGGCCATCCGACTTCACCAGCAGATGTCCTCCCGAAGGCGCGATGTACACCGTGCCCGGCTCCATCCACGCGTCGTGCGTCGCCTCGACGACGCGCAGCGCTGTCTCCGTGGACAGCCAATGCGCCAGGCCCTCCGTGAAGCCCTGGCTGATGTGCTGACAGTAGGCGATGGGCGCCGGGAATCCCCGCGGAATCATCCGCAGCACCTGCGCCACCGCCTTGGGCCCGCCCAGCGACGCGGCCAGGGCCACCAGGGGAAACGGAGCTGTCGGTCCTTCCTGCGCCTGCTGCGCACGGGAGGCCCGGGGTGAGGCCGGTGGTGAGCGCACGCCCTTCACCTGCGCGAGCATCACCAGCTTGCGGCCGACGGCCGCCCAGAAGTCCGGCCCCGGGCTCATGGGCCGGTCCATCACGTCCAGCGCGCCCAGGGCCAGCGCCTGGAACGCCTGTTGTCCGGTGAGCACGCCCGGGTGCAGCGCGAGGATGGGCGTGGGCCGCACGGCCATCACGCGCTCGATGGCGCCCAGCGCCTCCGAGGAGAGGAGGTCCACCAGGAGCACGTCCGGGAAGTGGCGCCGGACGACGCCCTCCGCGCCCGCGTACTCCGCCTCCGGGGGCCCCACGGCCACCAGGGACTCCCCGTCGAAGAGCCCGCGCACCAGCGCGCGCAGGCCCCGCCCCACCAGGAGGACCCGGAACGCGAGTCCCGTCACCGCCGTGCCGCCGCCCACGAGAGGCTCCTCAGGTCAGCCGATCGATGGACTGCGCCAGGCTCTCCACGCCCAGCTCGCCCTTGACCAGGTACGCATCCGCGCCCGCGTCCAGCCCGCGCCTCTTGTCTTCTGGCGACGCGAGCGACGACAGGATGATGACCGGGATGCGCGCCACGGCGGGCGTCCCCTTCAGCCGCCGCGTGAGGGAGAAGCCGTCCAGCTTGGGCATCTGCACGTCGGTGAGGATGAGATCGTACGTGTTCGTCTGCACCTTCGCATACGCCTCCTCGCCGTCCTGCGCCTCCTCCACGGAGTGGCCCAGCGCCTTGACGAGCGCGCCTTCCGTCGCGCGCGCGATGGGCGAGTCGTCCACCAGCAGCACGCGCAGCCGGCGGCTGGCGGGCGCCTGGGTGACGGGGCGGGCCATGCGGCGCACCTCCGTCATGATGTCCGGCACGTGCAGGAGCACCGCGATGCGCCCGTCCTCCAGCGCCGCCGTGCCCGCGATGAAGGGCGCGCCCTTGAGGAACTCACCGCCGCAGGGCTTCACCGCCACCTCGCGCTCGTCCACGAAGCCGTCCACCACCAACGCGGCGTAGTCGTCGCCGTGACGCACCACCACCGCGGGCGGCTTGTCGAAGCGGTTGCCGCCGTTGAGCCCCAGCAAGGGCCCCAGCGCCACGAGCGCCGTGGGCTTCCCCCGGTGCCGCACCGCCAGCGTGCCGAACACCTCCATGCGGTCATCCGGCTTGATGCGCATGACGGCCACCACGTCCGCTGCGGGCATGCCATAGACGTCGTCGCCCAGGCGCACCAGCAGCACCTTCATCAGGGCGAGCGACTGCGGCAGCCGCAGCGTGACGGTGGTGCCACGGCCCTGGCGGCTCGTGACGCCCACGGACCCGCCCAGCGTCTCCACCTTGCGCTTCACCACGTCCATGCCCACGCCGCGGCCGGACAGCTCGCTGACCGTCTCGCGGGTGGAGAAGCCGGGGCGGAAGATGAGCTCGATGGCCTCGCGCTCCGACAGCGCCGCGGCCTGCACCGGCGACAGGAGGCGCTTGTTGACGGCCACCTGCTTGAGCCGGTCGGTGTCCATGCCCCGGCCGTCGTCCTCCACCTCGATGTGGAGCATGTCGCCGTCCACGCGCACCCGGATGCGGATGCGGCCCGTGTCGGGCTTGCCCATCTGCTGGCGGAAGTCCGGAGACTCCAGGCCGTGGTCCACCGCGTTGCGCAGCAGGTGCACCAGCGCGTCGCGCACGTCGGCCAGCATGGACCGGTCCACGCCGATGTCGGCGTTCTCGATGATCAGGTCCACTTCCTTGTTCTGCGTCTTCGCGATGTCGCGCACCGCGCGGGGGAACGCGTCGAAGACGGTGGACAGCGGCACGAGGCGCGCTTCGGCCACGTGGTCCGCCAGCTGCGCCAGGTTGCCGTGCAGGGTGTTGATGCCGTCCCCGTTGCGGCGCACGAAGCGGAACGCGTCGTCGCGCAGCATGTGCAGGTCGGCCTCCGCGCGCTCCAGCTCCGTGCGCACCGCGTCCGGCACTTCCACGTCCTCGGAGATCCGCAGGAAGCGGTCGCCCAGGCGGCTGAAGCGCTCGAACAGCTGCGCCGTCTCCGTGCTGCGAAGCCGGCCACGGGCGCTCTCCACCAACAGGTCGCCGGCGAGCAGGCCCAGCGAGTCCAGCACCTCCACGTTCACGCGGATGCTGCGATCCGCGATGGAGCTGGCCTTCGCGGGGTTCGGGGCCTCGTCCTCCTTCGCGGGCGCGGGGCTGGGCGCCGGGGCGGAGGGCGGTGCGACGGGCGCGGCCTGCGCGGGCGGCATCGCGGCCACCGCGGACGAAGCCGCGGCGACCGCGGGCGTGGCCGCTGGTGGCGGAGCCACGACCTTTGGCGGGGCCACGGGCGGCGCGGCGGAGGCGGCGGGCTTGCGCACCGGGCCCAGGGCGGGGACCGGATGGCCGGACACCTCCGACAGGGCCTTGACCATCTCCTCGGTGGCGGACGTGCCGGTGTGGGCGGCGTCCAGGTCCTCCAGGAGGTCCGACAGCACGTCGCATGCGCGGAGCATGACGTCCGTGGCGGTCTCGGTGGCCGTCTTGCCTTCGCGCTCGGCGCGCAGGACGTCCTCGGCCGCGTGCGCGAGCTGCCCGATGGCGGCCAGGCCCAACATGCGGGCCTCGCCCTTCATCGTGTGCAGTTCGCGCGCGACGTCGTCCGCGGCCTGCTCCGCGGTCTCCTTCTCCAGGTCGATGACTCCCAGTTGGATCTTCTGGAGTCGGTCGGCCGTGACCTCCTGGAACTTCTTCAGGAGGGATTTCTTGAGGGCCTCGGTGTCCATGGGTCGCGGGCGTCAGGGCGCGCGAGGCGCCCGTCGACCCATTTCTCCCCTCAGGAGAACGTCTAGTCGGCCTTGAAGCGCTTGATGAGTTCCGCGAGCCGGCCCGCGAGCTGGGTGAGCTCGGCGGCGGCCCCGGTGGCCTGCTTCGACGCCTGCGTCGTCTGGCGCGTCACGTCCTCGATCTCCGCCATGGAGGCCACCACCTGCTCGGTGGCCGTGCGCTGCTGCTGGGTCGCCAGGTTGATGACCCGGGCCGCGTCGCTCGTCTCCTGCACGCCGGCGAGGATGCCCTCCACGGCCTGCGCCGCCACCGCGCCCAGCTTCTCACCGGACTCCGTGGCGTGCTTGGACGCGTCCGCCGCGCCCGCCGCCGCGGCCGTGGCCTCGCGGATCTCCGTGATGAGGTTCTTGATCTCCTTGGTGGACTCCAGGACGTTCTCCGCCAGCCGGCGCATCTCCGCCGCGACGATGGAGAAGCCCTTGCCCGCCTCGCCCGCGCGGCTGCCTTCCAGCGCCGCGTTGAGCGCCAGCAGGTCGGAGCGGTCCGCGATCTCGTCGATGACCTCCACCACCGTGCCAATGCGCTCCACGCGCTTGGACAGCTTGGAGATGGAGTCCGCCACCGCGACCCCGTCGCTGCGGATCTGCTGCATGGCCTGGATGAACTCGCCAATGGCGCCACGGCCCGCGCGGGCCGCGCCCAGCGTCTCCTCCGCCACGCGCGCCACGCTGCCCGCGTTCTCCGCGATCTGCGCGGAGGCGTGCTTCAGCTCCTCCATGGTCGCGGTCGTCTCGTGGATGGCCGCGGCCTGCTCGGTGGAGGACGTCTCGTGCTGCGTGGACGCCGCCAGCACCTGGTTGGCGGAGGACGACAGCCGCAGGGCGGCCTCGTTGATCTCCCGCACGAAGATGCGCAGCGTCTCGATGACCTTGCCGAAGCCCTCCAGCAGGGGCCCGAGCTGGGGGTCCTCGGTGGACGTGTTCCAGCGCGACAGGTCGCCCTCGCGCACCAGGATGATCAGCGAATCCAGCGCCTGATCGATCTCCTGGGCCGCCACCTGCTTGCGGTGTTCAGCGGAGGAGAACTGCTCCAGCACCTGGTTGAGCAGGTGGCCAAAGCCCGTGGGGTCCGCCTGGACGCGATCCTGCGGCACGCGCGCGTTCAGGTTGCCGGACAGCACCGACATCAGCGTGTCGGTGAAGGGCTTGAGCGGATCCACGACCGCGTTGGCGCTGGCGGCCTTCGCGCCCGGGGACTTCCTCGCGCCGCGGGACTTCGCCGCGGGCTTCTCGTTGGGGCTCTCCAGGGACATGTGTGTCAGTGCCTTCCTTGCGTCTTCAAGGTTTCCGCCAAATCAATGAGCAACACCGGACGCCCTGCCTCACCCTCCAGGCAGACGCCCACCGCGTAGGAAGCCGCCGCCGCCGCGGACGGCATGCGGCGCAGCACGCCCAGCGCCACGGAGCGCACCCCGTTGACGCCGTCCACCTTCAGGTGGCCCTCGCCCTCGGGGGTGTCGAAGACCAGCGCGCGCAGGCCCTTGTGGGGCAGGCCCAGGGCGGGCACGGTGAGGTCCTCCGGGAGCGCCCGGTCGATGCGCAACACCTGCGACGCGTCCGTGCCGTATTCGGCGTCGCCAATCTGGAAGAAGAGGATGTCCACCTCTCCCAACGGTGCGTCCGGATCCAGCTCGGGCACCGGCTCGTCCAGGAAGGCGTTGGCGCTCATCGCATCACCGCGCGCTGACGGGCCGTCTGAAGGAGCTTGGAGAAGTTGAGCAGGTTGAGGCTGTCCTGGGGGCCCGTGCCCTGCTGCACGACGCCCAGCAGGTGTTCGGCGGCCTGATCACCGCCCAGGGGCGGCGGGAGGATGTCCGCCACCGGCACGCGGCGCAGGCCGAGCACGGTGTCCGCCACCACGCCGGAGACGTAGCTGCCGCTGACGCCCACGAAGATGCGGGTGCGCTGACCGATGCGCGCCTCGCCCTTGCTGAGGAAGCGCAGCAGGTCCACCACCGGCAGCACCTGACCGCGGTGGCCGGTGACGCCCAGGATGAACGACGGCGTGCGCGGCAGCGGCGTGAGCAGTCCGGCGCGCAGCACCTCGAGCACGTTCTCGCTCGGGACGCCGAAGCGCAGCTCGCCCACGCGGAAGCAGAAGAATTCCTGCTCCGGCCGGGCCTGGGCGGCCACCGTGCGGTCTGGCGCCATGCGCAGCGCGCGTTGGAGGGGAGTGGAGGTCGGGGTCAAGGCAGCGAAGTATCCTGGACGGGGAGAAAGGGGGTCAAGGGTCCATCGTCCCAAGCGGACCGGCCGCCTGCTCTCCGTTTCGATGGTCCGCCGTGGACCAAAGGTGTAGGGTTGTGGGCTGGGAGCCCCTGAGGAGGACGATGTCCCGCGTACTGGTCATTGACGACAGCCCGATGCTTCTGGAGCTCACCGTCCGGGCCCTGACCGCCGCCGGCTACGAGGCCAGCGGCGCCCAGGACCTGGCCGCGCTCGACCAGAAGCTCACCGAGGGCCCGTTCGCGCTCATCCTCATGGACGTGAACATGCCGGAGATGTTCGGCGACGATGTCGTCGAATACCTCCGCCGCCAGAAGGGCGTCACCGCCAAGCTCGTCCTCTACTCCGACATCTCCGAAGCGGAGCTGGACGCGAAGACGAAGAACTCCGGCGCGGACGGCTACATCCTCAAGAGTGGAGGCCTGGAAGGCGTCCTGGGGGGTGTCATGGGACTCATCGGCGCCCCGGCGCTGAACGTGCCCGCCGCGGTCCCCTCCCCCGCCCCGGCCGCGAGCCCCGCCGCCCCCGCCGCGGCGCCCCCGGCCGCGCCCGCCGCCGGCGCCCTGAAGGCGGTGGCCGCCGGCGCCCGCAAGCCGCGCATCCTCATCGTGGATGACAGCGAGATGACGGCGCGGATCATCGAGGCGGACCTGGTGTCCAAGGGCTTCGAGGTCCACGTCGCGGACACCGCCGACAAGGCCACGAAGATCATCCTGAAGAAGCAGACGCGCCCGGACCTGGTGCTCCTGGATGTGCGCATGCCCAACGTGAACGGCGAGCAGTTCTGCCGCTTCATCAAGAGCAACAGCCTCTTCAAGGGCATCAAGGTGCTGCTGTGCTCCGGGGAGAACGTCGAGGAGCTCCAGCGCATCTGCCGCGAGGCCGGCGCCGACGGCTACATCCCCAAGGACGCCGTGATGGGCAACCTCGTCGCCAAGGAGCTGATGCCCCCCGGCGCCGAGTAGTCCCCGCTCGCCTCAGGGCATCTTGGCCGCCTCGGGCTTCCCGGCATCCGCGGCGCAGGAGCCCTGCTGGGCCAGCGCCTTCATCTGGTTCTGAACATCCGCCGACTTCGCCTCGCTGGGCTTCGCCTCCACGTACCGCTGGAGCGCGGCCAGCGAGTCGCAGGGCCGGTTGAGCGCGTCATAGGTCTTGAGCAGCGCGTTGAGGATGGGCCGCTGGGCGGGCTGGAGGTCGAAGGCCTTCTGGAAGTCCGCCGCGGCGCCTTCGTTCTGGCCCAGGGCCTCCTGCGACAGGCCCCGCCACACGTGGTAGCTGGCGTTCTCCGGCTGCACCGCCACCAGCGCCGTGGCGTCCTTCAGCGCCTTCGCCTTCTCCCCCTGCCTCGCGTTGGCCGTGTACGACAGCTGGAGGAGGACGACGTTGGGGCCGCACGCGGCGACGAAGGTGTCCGACGCCCGGGCGACGCCCTTCAGGTCGTTGGCGCTCATCAGCAGCTGCGCGTACTCCTGCGCCTTCGCCTTGTCGCAGGGCGTCTCCTCCAGCTCCGCGCGCAGCTTGCGCACGAGCGGCTTCTTCAAGCCGTAGTCGAACTCCGGCTCCTCGGGCGCCTTGCTGCACGCGCCGAGGACGGTGACGGCGCCAGAGGAGACACAGATGACGGCGATGCGGAACGCGGACGAGAAGGAGACGGACATGCCCGGCTCTGTAGCCGTCCCCTCCCGGAGGGTCAAACCCCAGGCGTGCCCGCGGCGTTCTCGCGCTCGTCCAGGCCCCGCGCGAAGTTGCCGATGATGAGCCCTGGCCGCGCCGTCTTCAGCCGCTGCAGGAGCGTGCGGATCCCCACCGGCTCGCCGCCCGCGCCCTGGCCTCGCGCGACCTCCAGGTACTGGAGCGGGTCGATGCACAGCGAGCGCGTCTGCACCTGATCCACGCGGTACTTGCGCACCAGGTTCTCCAGCGCCTGGACCTCGCCCTCGCGGTCGGTGACGCCGGGGAACAGGAGCAGGTTGAGCGCCAGGTACGCACCGCGCTCGCGCGCCAGCGCGATGGACGCCTCCACGTCCTCCCAGCCGTACTTCACCGGCTTGTAGTAGGCCTCGTAGAGGCCCTTGGTCGCGGCGTTGAGCGACACGCGGACGGCGTCCAGCCCGGCGTCCAGCAGCGCCTCGAGCCCGTGCGTGAGGCTGGCGTTGGTGTTGATGTTGATGGAGCCCCGGTCCGTCTTCGCGCGCATCAGGCGGATGGACTCCGCGATGAACTTCCAGCGCGTGAGCGGCTCGCCCTCGCACCCCTGGCCGAAGCTCACCATGGTGCGGCCCGGCGCGTGCTCCAGGTGGTACAGGCCGATGGCCGCCATCTCCTCCGCGGAGGGACCGTCATCCATGCGCTCGTGCGAGGCCGGAGGGCCGTCCGCGGGCTGATCCGAGATGCAGCCCACGCAGCGCGCATTGCACATCACGGACGCGGGGATGGCGCCCTCGTCGCGCGCGTAGAAGATGTTCTGCGACGTGAAGCACCGGTACAGGAGCGCGCACGTCTTCAACTGCTTGAGCACGCGGCTGTCCGGGAAGCGCTCCATGTGCGCGCTGACGAGCCCCTTCAATTCAGGCGTGGAGTACGCCTCCGGCTCCCAGTGCGAGCGCCGGTCGGTGTGGATGGCCCACGCGACCGGACCGACCTTGCCCCACGCCGCCGCCGTGTATGCCCACTGAGGCAACACGGGCCCGCTGCCCTTCACCTCCCCGGGCAGGAACGTGCGCGTGTAGCCGGGCGGCAAGAGCGCGCCCACCGCGTTGGGCACGAACGTCTTGCCCCCCGCCTTCATCTCGCGCACCAGCTCCAGCTCACCCGAGTCCGGGTTGAGCCCCACGGGCAGGCGGCCAGGCAGGTGCACCAGGCGCCCCGCCGCCGGCAGGGCGATGGGCTTGTCCTGCGGTGGCACGAGTTCCTCGCCGCTGCGCAGGGTGGCGATGAGGTAGGGATGCTCCATCACCCGGCCCTTGGGGTCCGCGAAGAGCAATTTCGGCGCGTGCGTCATGGGCCGTTAACTAACACGGGTGGACCGCGATGCGTCCAACGCCTCGCGTCATGTGGATGGATGAATGAAGTCCATCACAGCCGACACTCCTGGCGCCGGAGCGCGCCTTGAAAGCGCAGGTGCGCTGGTCTATGGGTCCGCCACGTTTTCCGCAGTCCCCCATTCGTCGGAGGCAGTCGTGATCGTCGGAGTTCCCAAGGAGATCAAAACCCGCGAGTACCGTGTCGGCATGGTGCCCGCGGGCGTTCGCGCGTTGACCAGCGCGGGCCACACGGTGCTGGTGGAGACGAACGCTGGCGTCGGCTCCGGCATCCCGGATTCGGAGTACCAGCGCGTCGGCGCGCAGATCATCTCCAGCGCGGATGAGGTCTGGAAGCGCGCGGAGATGATCGTCAAGGTGAAGGAGCCCATCGCGCCGGAGTACGAGCGCATGCAGCCCGGGCAGATCGTCTACACGTACTTCCACCTGGCGGGCGTGGATCCGGAGCTCACCAAGACGCTCATCAAGAAGAAGGTCACGGCGGTCGCCTACGAGACGCTCCAGCTGGACGACGGCAGCCTGCCGCTGCTCAAGCCCATGTCCGAGGTGGCCGGCAAGATGGCCATCCAGGTGGGCGCCGCGTGCCTGGAGAAGGCCCACGGTGGCAAGGGCATCCTGCTGGGCGGCGTGCCCGGCGTGCGCCGCGGCCGCGTGGCCGTCATCGGCGGTGGCGTGGTGGGCCTGTGCGCCGCCAAGGTCGCCGTCGGCATGGGCGCGGAAGTGACCATCCTGGACGTGAACCTGGAGCGCCTCACCTACCTGGACGACGTGTTCCTCGGCCGCGCGCAGACGCTGGCGTCGGACACGGAGTCCATCGCGCGCACCGTGCGCGAGTCGGACCTCGTCATCGGCGGCGTGCTCATCCCCGGCGGCAAGGCGCCCAAGCTGGTGTCGCGCGAGCTCATCGCGGAGATGGAGCCCGGCTCCGTCGTCGTCGACGTGGCGGTGGACCAGGGCGGCTGCATCGAGACCTGCAAGCCCACCACGCACGACAACCCCACGTTCACCGTGAGCGACGTCGTCCACTACTGCGTGGCCAACATGCCCGGCGCCGTGCCGCAGACGTCCACGTTCGCGCTCACCAACACCACCCGCCCCTACTCCCGGAAGATCGCGGACCTGGGCCTGGTGGAGGCCATCAAGTCCGACCGCGCCCTCCAGCGCGCCATCAACACCTACAACGGCCACATCACCTACGAGGCCGTCGCCAAGGACATGGGGTACGACTACGTGCCCCTGATGGACGCGCTCGGCGGCAAGCGCTAGCAGCTGCCTGCCCCCCGACCGGCCAGCCCTGTGCTGGCCGGTTGCCTGGCGGGGACCCTCGTCCGGGGGTCCCCACCGGTTCCCACCCTGTGGAATAAATGATCCCGCCGGGCGTCTCCGCACTCCAGAAGCGGGCATGCGGGCGGCGCGGCAGGGGAAAGCGTTGTTGACCCGTCTGTTCCGGTGCATAGATTGACCGTTAGGCAGGCGACGCATTCCCCAATCATTTCGGGCCCCTGGAAGGCGGGAGCATGATGCTGGACTTCAGGCAACCCAACCGGACGAAGCAGGAATTCGAAGAGCTGGCGCTGGCGCACCTGGATCCGCTCTATTCGGCGGCCCTTCGGTTGACCAAGAACGAGCGCGACGCCGAGGACCTGGTGCAGGACACCTGCATGCGGGCCTACCGCTTCTTCGACAAGTTCGAGCGCGGGACCAACATCAAGGCCTGGCTCTTCAAGATCCTCACCAACACCTTCATCAACCGCTACCGCCGCAAGGTGAAGGAGCGCACGGTGGTGGAGGGCGTGGAGCGCGAGGCGGTCCACGAGCGCTTCGTGAGCCGGGACGCGACGGACTTCGCGGCCAACCCCGAGCAGTACTTCTTCGACCGGCTCCTGTCGGACGACGTGCTGCGCGCCATCGACTCGCTGCCCATCGACTTCCGGCTGGTGGTCATCCTCGCGGACCTCCAGGAGTTCTCCTACAAGGAGATCGCGGAGATTCTGGAGTGCCCCGTGGGCACGGTGATGAGCCGCCTGTTCCGCGGACGCAAGCTGCTGCAGAAGACGCTGCGCGAGTACGCCGAGGGCCAGGGTGTCTTCCGTCACGACGGAGACCCGGTCCAGGTACCCGCGGATCTGGAAGAGTACCGGCGCCGGAAGAAGGCAGGCTAAAAAGCAGTTGGAGGGGCGTCGTCTTCTCTCCGACCCGCCTCATCGAGCGCCCATGACCTGCCAGGAACTCGAGCGGTTGCTGTATCCGTACCTCGACGGCGAATTCCAGCCCGAGGAACGCCACGATGTGGAGTCGCATCTCGAAGGCTGCGCCGCGTGTGTCGCGCGCGTGGACGAGGAGATGCAGCTCCGTCAGACGCTGCGGCGCGCGGCGAAGCACGCCGTCGCGTCCAAGGGCACGCGCGCGCCGGCGTCGCTGCGCGCGGGCATCCAGTCCGGCCTGCACCGCGAGCAGCGCCGCGCCCAGGTGAGCCAGTGGCTGCGCGCCGGGGCCATGGCCCTGGTGGTGGTGACGGTGAGCGGCGGCTGGATGATGTACCAGTCCGGGAGGGCGCAGAAGGCGACCATCCTGGAGGCCGTGCAGCGCCACACGCGCCAGCGGCCCCTGGAGTTCGTCGCGGGCACGCCGGAGCAGATTGAAGCGTGGTTCAACGACAAGGTCGAACACCGCATCACCCTGCCCCGCCTCCAGCAGGCCCGGCCCGTGGGCGCGCGCTTCTCCACGCTCAACGGCCAGGAGGTCGTCTACGTCAGCTACGAGACCCAGCCGCACCGCGCGAACGAGCCCAAGCGCAACATCGGCGTGTTCGTGTATCCGGCGACGGGCCAGCGGGTGATCAAGGACGAGGGCCCCACGGTGGAGAACGTCGCGGTGGACTCGAGCCAGGCGTACAACGTCGTCACCTGGCGTGATCAGGACATCACCTACGAGCTGGTGACGGACATGGACGACGCCGCCATCCTGCAGATGCTGAGGGATCAGGAGCTGCGCTCCAACGGTCTGGTGCGTCCCGCCCAGGTGAAGCCCGCCGTGAGCATCCAGCCCGTCTCGCTACAGCCCTGAAGTAGCCGGACATCGTGGGGGCCGGGTGGTCGCCTGCTCAACTGAATACCGGGCGTTGCGCCCGGTGTGAAGATTGACGGTCCCATGCATGGCCGATAGCCTCGACGGCGATTCTCCTCTCGCGCGCCACCGCTGAGTTTTCTCGGTGTCACACCGCGCGCCGCACCCCCAGGATGGCCGTCCCTTCATGTCCAAGCGAATCCTGATCGTCGAAAGCGACGCCACCCTCTCCGCCACCCTGCAGCAGGCACTGGAAGCCCGGGGCTTCACGGCGCAGACGACGGGCGACGGAAAGGGCAGCGTGGAGCTGATCCGCCGTGAGCGGCCGGACCTCGTGGTGCTCGCGGTGGACCTGTCCGCGGGACAGAACGGCTATCTCATCTGCGGCAAGCTGAAGAAGGACGACGAGCTGAAGACGGTGCCCATCGTCATCATCGGCAGCCCGGACGGCTTCGCGGCCCATAGCAAGCTGAAGGCGCGCGCGGACGAATACGTGGCGAAGCCGGTGGACACCTCCGTGCTGGTGGACCGCGTGGGCGGCGTGATCGGCTTCCCGGAGCCGCCCGTCAGCGAAGAGGTGGTGGACGAGAGCCTCACCCTCGACTCGCTGGGCAGCGAGCCCGCGACGGACTTCGGCGAGGAGATCGCCGTCGACACGGGCGAGGAGCCCGCGGTGGCCGGCGAAGACCTGGACATGCTCGACGACGCCTTCGGCGACCTGTCCGAGCCCGTCACGGGCACTCCCGAGGAGGAGCCCGTGGTGGCCCCGCCGGAGGAGGCGGAGACGCCGTCCGCCCTGGAGGAGATCTCGGCGCTCGACTCGCTGGGGCCGGACAACGACGACTCGCTCGACGTGCTGGGAGACCTGGGCGACGAACCGGAGGAGAAGACCGTCGTCGGCTTCATGCCGCCGGTGGATCCGGAGCCGGTGGTGGCGCCCACCCCGCCCCCCCGCGCACCCGCCGCGCCGCTGCGCGCGGTGCCCCCGCCCGCCGCCGCCCGCCCCGCGGTGGCCGCCGTCGCGGTGACGCCGATCTCGACGGGACCGTCCGCCGCGGACGTCGCGGAGCTGCGCAACCTGCGCGCGAAGGTGGCGGAGCTGCAGAGCGCGCTGGAGGACTCGCGCGGCCAGGCGTCGCAGGCCGAGGAGCGCGTGCAGTCGCTGGAGTCCGAGCTCCAGGCGAAGACCACGGAGCTGGAGGCGTCGCGGTCCACCGCCGGGAAGAGCGACAAGGACACCTTCGCGCTGCGTGACACCGTCAACAAGCGCGACAAGGAGATCCTCCGCCTCAAGTCGGAGCTGAACCAGAAGGACCAGGAGATCATCGAGCTGAAGGATCAGCACCTGGAGCTGGAGCAGAAGGCCAGCACCTCCGACGAGGAGCTGAGCCGCCGCGACGCGCAGATCAAGACGCTCACCAGCCGCACCGAGCAGCTCACCACGGAGCGCAAGCGCGTGGACCAGCAGCTCGCCACCGCCAAGGAAGAGGCGCGCGGCGCCACCGCGAAGCTGGGCGCGCTCCAGGCGGAGCTGGATCAGCACCAGGCCCAGGCCCAGGCCTTCCAGGGCGAGTCCGAGTCCCTTCGCGCCCAGCTGTCCCAGCAGGACGCGGACCTCCAGGCGGCGCGCGAGGAGGCCGAAGGGCTGCGCGCCCAGGTGGAGGCGGCGCAGGTGGAGGCCGAAGGGTTGCGCTCGCAGCTGGAGCAGTCCCAGGCGGATCTCTCCGCCCAGGGCGCCCAGGCCGCCACGGAGGCGGACGGGCTGCGCTCGCGCATCAGCGAGCTGGAGCAGGCGGCGGTGCGCAACGAGGAGCGCGTGACGAAGCTCTACGCGCGCATCAAGGGCGACGAGAAGCTGCGCGAGAAGACGAAGAAGGCGCTCGCCATCGCGCAGCAGCTGCTGGATGAGCCCGGCACCTCCGTGGGCGACGACGCCGACGAGGAAGCCGCGGCCTGAAGCACCCGCGGGCGGGGGAAGGCGCGGGAAGCACCCGCCCTCCCCTCCCGAAGCCCGGGGACGGCCCGGGCTACTTGCCGCCGTCCTTCTTGGGGGCGGTCTTCTTTTCATGCAGCTTCTTCGCGAAGGACTGCACGGCGGCGGGCACGTTCTTGTCGCGCGACAGGTCCTTCAGCTCCGCGTCGCGCAGCGTGTTGAGGAACTTCATGGTGACGGTGAGCGGCACCTTGGGGTTCTTCACCAGCGCGAGCTTCACCTTCTGCATCTTCGTCCACTCGCGGTTGTTGTAGATGACGCGCAGGACGTCTTCGTTGACGGCGCGGTTCGCGGCGCTCGCGAGCACCTCGCCGTCGGTGATGCGCGGGCTGCGGATGACGGCCACGCAGACGAGCTTGTTGGTGTCGCGGATGAGGGCGGAGCGCGCCTCCTTGTTGCCCAGCGTCCCCAGCTTGATCTTCTCCGCGATGGACATCTTCATGATGCGCTGCGCGAGCGTCAGGCGCTTGCCCTCCTCCATGGGGGCGGCGTCCTCCGCCTGCGCTTCCGTGCCCAGCTCCTGGAGCACCTCCTCCGCGGTGGGGCCCGGATCCGGCGGCGCCGCGGCGGCCTGCGGGCCGTAGATGCGCACCCGGGCCGCCTGCATC
Source organism: Corallococcus sp. Z5C101001 (assembly GCF_007352635.1). Taxonomy (NCBI): domain Bacteria; kingdom Pseudomonadati; phylum Myxococcota; class Myxococcia; order Myxococcales; family Myxococcaceae; genus Corallococcus; species Corallococcus sp. Z5C101001. The sequence continues at coordinate 25,203 of NZ_VKLU01000021.1, read as the reverse complement.
GCCGGCACGTCCGCGAGGATGAGGCCGCTGCGCACCGCGAAGTCGCAGACGCCGTCCACGAGCGACGCCGGGACGCCGGGGTTCACGCACAGGTTGCGAACGATGGACTCGTTGCGCAGCAGGCGCAGCTGGTTCTGGGAGATGATCTCCGCCACCTTCGGACTGCACGTGGCGGCCACGTCGGCCACGGCGTCGTCCGGCGTCTCGGAGTTGAGGACCAGCATCTCCGCGTAGGCTTCCTTGTCCTTGAGCAGGCCCAGGAAGTAGCCCAGCACGGGCGGAGGCACGCCTTCGTCGCGCAGCGCGGAGCCCAGGATGCGGTCCGGCAGCGACGCGCACGTCTTGGCGGCCGTCTCGCGCACGTTCGCCTCCGGATCGAAGGTGAGCATGAAGAGCGCGCCCAGCATGTCCGCCGGATTGAGCGGCACCAGCGACTTGGCCGCCATCATCCGCAGCGGCACGGGGGCGTTGGGGTCCACGTGCTTGCGCAGGTTGGGCGGCAGGAACTCTGCGTTGAAGGGACAGCCCGGGGGCGGGGCCGGAATGGTGGGATCAGTGGCGGTGCTCATGACGCGTGATTCCTTCCGTAGATGATGCGCAGCCCTTCCAGGGTGAGGAACTCATCCACTTCCTGGATGGCCTTCGATTCACTGGCCACCAGCGGGGCAAGGCCCCCGGTGGCCACCACTTTCGCGGAGAAGCCCATCTCCGCCTCCATGCGCGCGCACAGGCCGTCCACCATGCTCACGTAGCCGTGGACGAGCCCGGACTGCATGGAGTGCACGGTGTTGCGACCCACCACGTGCGGCGGCCGCGCGAACTCCACGCGCGGCAGCTTGGAGGCGTTCTGGAACAGGGCCTCCATGGAGATGTTGACGCCCGGACAGATGGCGCCGCCCAGGTACTCGCCCTTGGGCGTCACCGCGTCCAGCGTCGTCGCGGTGCCGAAGTCCACCACGATGAGGCCGCGGTGGTGCTTCTCGTAGGCGGCCACCGCGTTGACGATGCGGTCCGCGCCCACTTCCCGCGGGTTGTCGTAGAGGATGGGCATGCCCGTCTTCACGCCCGGCCCCACGAACATGGGGCGCGTCTTGAAGTAGCGCTCGCTCATCTTCTCCAGGCTGAACTGGAGCGGCGGCACCACGCTGGACACCACCACCGCCTTCACCTGGTTCGCGTCGATGCCGCTCCAGCCGAAGAGCTGGCGCACCAGGATGCCGTACTCGTCCGCGCTCCGGCGCGCGCTCGTCTCCAGGCGCCAGTGGTCCAAGAGCCGCCGGCCCTCGTACACGCCGAGAACGGTGTTCGTGTTGCCAACGTCGATGGCCAGGAGCATCACGCGCGCACTCTAGCGTTGGGGACGCAGCTGCTCCACGTCCCCCGCCAGCACGCGCTCCACGCGGCCGTCCGCCGTGCGCACCATCAGGGCGCCCGAGGGGTCGATGTCCTCCGCGAACCCCTCCCAGTCGCCCCGGTCCGTGCGCACCCGCACCTGCTGCCCCAGGGTGCTGGAGAGGGCCTTCCAGCGGGTACGCACCGCGTCGAAGCCAGAGGCGAGGTACGCGTCCAGCCAATGCTCCAGCCGCGTCCAGAGGGCCGCGGCGAAGGGGGCACGGGCCACCGGCCGCCCCAGGACCTGGGCCAGTGACGTGGCCGTGACGCGCAGCTCCTCCGGGAAGTGCTCCTCGCCCGCGTTGAGGTTGACGCCCACGCCCACGATGACGAAGTGGACGCGCTCGGGTTCGGCGGACAGCTCCGTGAGGATGCCCGCGACCTTCCGCCCTCCCAGCTGGACATCATTGGGCCACTTGATGGCCGCGTCCGTGCCCGCCTCGCGCAGCGTCTCCGCCAGCGCCACCGCGGCCACCAGCGTGAGCTCCGGGGCACGCTGCGGGGACAGCTCCGGGCGCAGGATGGCGGAGAAGTACAGGTTGAGTCCTGGGGGCGACACCCAGGCACGGCCCCGGCGGCCCTTGCCCGCGGTCTGCTGTTCGGCCACCACTACCGTTCCGTGGACCGCGCCGTCCTGGGCCAGCCGGAAGGCCGCCGCGTTGGTGGAGCCGATGGAGTCGTGGTGGTGCAACACCCGCCCCACCGCGCGGGTGCCGAGCAGCGGATGGACCTCCAGCGCGGAGAGCCGATCCGGCCGGCCCACCAGCCGGTAGCCCTTCGCGGGGACGGCCTCGATGCGGTAGCCCTTCAGGCGCAGGGACTCCACGTGCTTCCACACGGCGGTGCGCGACAGGCCCAGGCGGTTCGACAGCGCCTCGCCGGAGATGAAGGCCTCCCCGCCCTCGGCGAGGAAGTTCAGGATGCGCGCATCCTGCGTGAGCTCGTTGGGAGTCTCCACGGAAGCGGGACCTCAGTTCGGGGCGGGCGTGGCGGCGGGCTCGGCGCTCGGGCCCGGTGCGTTCGCCTTGAAGGAGATGAGCTCCAGCTCCGTCTGCGGCACGCGCTTGCCCTCGTGCTCCGTGGCCACGTCCACGCGGACCAGGCCCACGCCCGCGGCGAAGGTCATCGTGTTGACGAGCGTCGTCTGCGCGTCCACCCGGTTGCGGCCCTCCACGCTCACGCAGTTGGAGAAGGAGCCCGCGGGCACCTTGCACGCGAAGCCCACCTGCACCAGCTGATAGCGCTCCGTGGACGACACGGACACGACGTTGTTCCACCCGCGCCCGGCCTCCAGCGGGCCTCGCAGCAGGTAGCGCTTGGGGTCGCGCAGGCCGAAGCCGTCCACGGCGAGCTGGCCGCCCTGGTTGTCCAGGAAGTACCCGTCCTGCTCCTTGACGATCTCCACCGTGACGGGCTTGTCGTCGCGCCCGTCCAGCCGGTACGTCCACTGGTTGCCCACCGCCAGCGGGTAGTATTGGGCGATGGATTCGGGCGAGGGGCGTGCGTCCGTCTCCACGCGCTTCGCGCAGCCGGAGCCCAGGAGCGTGGCGGCCAGGAGGGCCACGCCCCCCACCATCGACAGCGATTGCTTCATGTTCAGGGGTCCGCGTGGCCCTGGCCACGCGCCTCCAACGTTGCGTGGTTGCGTGATGCGTAGAGCGTGTCCAGCGCCTGCTGCGCGGCGGCCTGCACCGACGGCGTGTCATGGCCCTGGGCGACCGTGTAGAGGTACGCCTCCGCCTCCGGGCCGCCAATCTCTCCCACCGCGAAGACGATCTCCTGCAGGAAGCCGGAGTCCCGGCCGCGCGCCAGATCGATGAGCGCCGGTACCGCGCTCTTCGCCTTCATCTCCGCCAGCGCGCCGATGGTGCGGCGCACCTGATCCGCGTCGCTGGTGTCCTTGAGGCGATCAATCAGGAGCGGCGCGGCCGCGGGGTGCTTGCGCTCGGCCAGCGTTCGGAGGGCGAACTCGCGGATGCGCGAGTCGGCGGCCCGCAGGTCCGCCACCAGCGCGTCATCCGTCCTGTCCAGCGCGGACAGCTGGAGCACCGCCGACTCCGTCACCTGGCGCAGCACGTTCTCCAGCGCGGCGCGCATGGCGGCCTGGCGCCCCTCCACCGAGTCCTCCGCCACGGGCGCCTCGCCCAGTCCCACGACCTCGTAGCGCTGGGGAGTGTTGCCGCCGAAGCGCTCCAGGGACAGGTTGGCGCCGACCTCCGCGAAGCTGTGCGGATTGCCGTCCTTCAGCACCTCTCGCGTGAAGGGCACGTCCAGCGTCAGCCGCCAGGGGCGGGCCTTCTTGGGGACCTCGTCGCCCAGCAGCTCGAAGCGCCCGGAGGTCGCCAGCGCGTCGGAGAGCAGCTCCTTCACGCCGTCCTGCCCGAAGCCCAGGAGCGCGTTGTCCTGCACGGTGGCCCCGGCCAGCTCCACCGGCGCCACCGGATAGCGCGGGGCCTGCGAGCGGCAGGCCCCGAGGAACAGCACGCAGGAGGTAAGCAGCAGGGCCGGCTTCATGGCCCCCCCAGGCTAACACTCCCGCGTCCACCGCACCCGATTCCGTGCGGGCTTCAGCCCTCCTTGTTGCCCTCGGACGAACCCTCCGTGGAGGAGGACACCGGCGCCTCGTGCACTTCGCGGGCCTCGCGGATCTCCGCGGGCTCCCCGGTGGGCGTCGCCTCGGCGGACGACTCCTCGTGGGGCAACGCCGCGGTCGCGTGCGGGGTCACTGCGTCGGACGCGGCTTCGGCCCGGGCCTCGCCTGACTCCGGCGCGGATCCAGACGGAGCCTGCACCGCTTCGCCCGCCTGCCAGGCATTGCCCACGCCTTCCGGCGCGGCGGCGGCCTCACTGTGAGGAGGGCTGGCGGGCACCTCCGGGGTCACGGCCTCGCCCGCGAGCGCGGCAGGCCCTTCAGCGCCACCCGCGGACGGCGCGGCGCTCTCCCCGGAAGCTGCGGCGGCCTCGCCGTTGGGCGCGGCGGCCTCGCCGTTGGGCGTGCCCTCCGCTCCGCGCGTGCCACGGCCCCGACGGCCCCGGCGGCGGCGGCGGCGGCGCTTGCGCTCGGAGGCGTTGGCGTCGGTCGCGGCGCCACCCTCGGCGCCCTCCTTCGCTCCGCCCACGAAGGCGCTGGCGGCCTCCAGGTCATCGTCCTCGCCCTCGTCGTCACCGTCCTCGGACTCGTCCTCCTCCGACGTCGGCGTGAACCCGGCGGCGGCCGGCGGCGCGGGGGCCACCGGAGACGCCTTGGACTCGGGGGCCTCGGCACCGGACGCGGCGGCGTCGCGGGCCTCGGCCCGTTCGCGCTGACGGTCGCGGCGCCGCTCGGAGCGCTCCGCCCGGTCACCGCGCTCGGGACGCTCCGCGCGCTCCGGCCGGTCCGTGGCGGGGGTGGCGGCCTCCACTTCGCCGCCCTCCTCGCGGGCCTGCTTCTCGCTCTTGCGCTCCTCGCGGCGGCGCTGGGCCTCCTCGGCGTCCAGCTTCGCGGCCTCGAAGAAGCGCTCGTCGATGTCGTACAGCTCCACCTGGGTGACGGTGACGGCCGTCTTCGCCTCCAGGAACTTCTCGCCCAGGGCGTCTCCGCACCACAGCATCACGAGCGAGCCCGTGGCCTGCGCTTCGGAGCGCGCGTCGCCACGCACCTCGCCCGCGCTCACCAGCAGGCCCACCTGCGCGGAGTAGTGGCCCAGGTCGCGCCGCAGCTCCTGCACCGTCTTGCGGTCGATGCCCGGCACGCCCTTGAGCATGCGCACCGCGTAGCGCAGCTCCACGCTGCCCTCGCGCTTGCGCGCGGTGAGCAGGGGGCCTTCCTTGGAGCGCTTCGCGACCTTCAGCTCGCGGAAGCCCAGCCCGTGCATCATCTTCACCACGGACTTCTCGAAGGTGCCCACGTCCGCGTCGCCCAGCCGCTTGCGCAGCCCGCGCGCCACCGCCCGGCGCGCGTCCTTGAGGGCCGTGCGCGCGGTGGTGATGAGGGCCTCGTCGACCAGCGGCTCGGCACCCGGGGCGGGCTTGCCCAGCACCGGGCGGCCCCCCTCCAGCGGAATGCCCAGCGCCTGCGCGAAGGCGGCCTGGAGCTCCAGGGGCGGCGCCTCGCTCGGCGCGCCCGCGCGCTCCAGCGACACCTCGCCGGTCTCCTGGTTGAAGGCGTACTGCGGCCGGCGGCCCGCGTCGATGCGGCGCTGGTTATCCTCCAGCAGGGCGGTGAGCACCGCCTCCACCGTGGTCTCCTCGGCGCACAGCTCCTTCGCCTTGGCGCGCTCGATGAGCTGATCCGTGCGCAGCGCGACGTCCGCCTCGCTGAGGATCTCGAACACCACCTCCGGCAGCGGCGGGAAGCGCTTGCGGCGTCCACCCCGCTCCTCGTCGCCCTCGTCCCTGCGGCGCTTGCGCTCCGTGCCCCGCCCCGACGCGCGCACGTTGTCCGTGCGCGGCTCCGGGTGGCGCTCCACGGGCCGCAGCGGAGGGAGATCCTCCTCCGGATGCGGCTCCATCACGCCCGTCTGAGCAAGTGCCTCGGCATCCTCGGAGAGCGACCAGTCCGTCAGCGCGAAGGTATCCTTCGCCGTGACAATCACCTTGCGATCCCGCGTCCGTCTCGCCATGGCAGCCAGACGCGACAACATCGTCACCTCTGGGGTCTTGCCGATGTGGGACAGCAGGCTCAGCTGGATGGACTTCTCCGTGATTTCAAGGAAATGCAGGGGGCGACCTTCGCTCTCCAGTACCCTGAGCGCGGCCTCGTAAAATGTCATCGAGTATTCCCCAAGAATTCCGAACGGTTACAAAAATGTAGGTCCGTATGGGCGGCGGATGCTAGCCACCGCTAAACTGGCTTGTCAACGAACGTCAATGACCCGGCTACGCATCGGACACCACTGGAAGCGCGAACCGTCAGCCTCCCCGCTCGATTCCATCGCGCTGGAACTGGACGGCGTGAACCTGTTGTCCGGGGCGGTGGAGGAGCCCCTGACGGAGGTCATTCCCGCTCTGGTGGAGGCGGTGGCGGCCCTGCACGCGGGGCGACGGCGGTTGGCGCAGGTTTCGCTCACCGAAGCGCACCTGGAGCTCGTGCTGCGGCGCATCGGACCGGACATCGAACTTTCGGTGGCGAGCCTGGCCCGACCGGCTCACCTCCTGCGCCCGCCCATCCGGGTGGACGCCGAGGAGCTCACCCGGGCGACCCGCCAGAGCGGCCAACGCTTCCTCCAGGACGTGACGAAGCTCGCCCCCAAGGCCCTGTCGGCCGCGGCCGCCCGGAAGCTGGGCGAGGCGCTCAAGGGCCTGGGAAAGGCCACCCCGCAGAGGGAGGACGCGCCGGCGCCCCCCACCCCGCTCCGGATCGAGCCCGTGTCGGTGCCGGGGTTCGGCTTCGAGCTGAAGGACATCTCCCCCGCCTCGCGCGAGGCCCCCTCGAAGGGCCCCCCTGGGGCGCTGGCGCCGCTGCTGGGCGCGGGTGAGGTGTGGCTCGCGCTGCCCGGGCGGCCTCAGGCGTGGCGCGCGCAGGGGCCGCCCTTCCTCACGGTGCTGGAGCTGTCCCGGCAGGCGGTGGAGCTGGCGCGGGCCGTGGAGCTGGGTGAGGCCCGCTTCGAGTTCGAGCCCGCGGGCGTGCGCCCCGTCCTGACGCTGGACCTCCCAGGCCGGCGGGCGAAGCTCGGGCCCACGGGGGCGTACTTCGAGCTGGAGCCGGCGGCGCTCCTCTCCGCGCTCTTCCAGTTGGGGGAGGCGCTGGGGCTGGCCTTCGCGGAGGCCCACCGGGTCCAGGTCTCCAACCCGTACCTCGTGGAGCTGGCGGAGCGCTGCCGTGAGGGGCTGTCGCACCTGCGAGGCGCCCACAAGCCTCCGGAGGCGGAGGGCGAGGCGCGCGAGCGCAGGAGCCCCCCGGCGCGCGGCGAGTCCCGCCCCCTGAAGGTGTCCGGGAAGCTGCGGCGCCTGCGCTTCGAGAAGCTGTGGGAGCAGCGCGGGCTGGAGGAGCCGGAGGAGGCGCGGCTGCTGCTGGGCCGCCACGGGCCGGTGTACTGCGCGCCGGGGCTCGCGGGCGCGTTCTCACGCAAGGACGGCGCGGTGTTGTGGCGGCGCTCCGCGTCACTGGGCGTGGCGGCATCCGCGGACGGCTACGCGGTGGCGGCGGACGACGCGCGCGTGTACGGCTTCACCGGCCGGGGCCCGGGCGCGCGCTGGCTGCACGACCACGACGGCATCCCCCTGGGGCCGCTGCTGCTTCGCAAGGACGGGCTGCTCCTGACGCTGTCGGAGGACCGCACGGCGGTGGCCTTCTCGGAGACCACGGGCCGCGAGCAATGGCGTCTGGCCCCGCCCCGGACGCAGCGCGGGTGGCTGGCCACGCAGGGGCACCGGGCGCTCCTGTCCACGGACTCGGGCTATCTCTACGGCCTGGACCTGGAGGATGGACAGGTGCGCTACCGGCTGCGCTCGCCCCTGCCCTTCCACGGGCCTCCGGTGGCGTGGGGCCGGCGCTTCCTGGCGCTCCTGGGGCGCGGCTCGCATCAGGCGTTGCTGCTCGCGGACGCGCACACCGGCGAAGCGCAGTGGACGTACGAGCCGGGCCTCACCCAGCCCTCCAAGCCGCTGCCGGTGGGCACGCGGGCGCTCCTGGCCGGGATGCGGGACGACGACGGGTTCCTGCTGTGCCTGGACTCGCGCGGGCGCAAGGTCTGGGAGCGCGCCCTGCACCTGGGGCCCGGGCCCTACGCCCTGGCACCCCTGCCGCGCGCAGTGGTGGTGACGAGCGCGTCCGGAGCCGCCACCCGGGTGGCGCTGTCCGGGCAGGTCGACTGGCGCGTGGGGGCCGCCGGCGAACCGTTGATCACCGCGCTGCCGGCGCGCACCGCGCGCGACGTGACGCTGGTGGCGGGAGAAGTGGTGCGCGCGGTGGACCCCCGCGGCGGTCAGGTGCTCGCGGAGGTCCGCGCGGGGGCGGGGCTGGTCGCGCTCCAGGCCGACGTGCGCCTCAACCTGTACTTCCTGGACGACGCCGGCACGCTGTCCGCGTACCGGCTGGGCTCGCACTTCGCCGTCGTGAAGTAGCGCGGGCGGGGCTCATCCGCCCATCGCCCATCGCTAGAACGAAGGGCTCATCCGCCCATCGCTAGAACGAAGGGCTCATCCGCCCTTCTTGGCGGAGGCCTTGGCCGGGTCGATGTCCTCCTCCGGCCGCTCCTCCTGGGTGGCGCCCTCCCACGTCTCGTTGGCGCCCAGCTTCCACTCCGACGGCACCTCCATCTTCCACACGTAGGTGGCGTTGGCGTTGCCGCCAGAGGCCGCGTGCGAGGAGACGTTGATGGTCATCTCCAGCTTCGACACGTCCGCGGGCAGCAGGTCCAGGTCGTAGTGGCCCAGCACCATCTGCGGGGGGAACTCGGTGACGAGGCGCTCGGGGTAGTCGATCTTCATCGACGGGTCCCCGCCGCGCATCTCGCCCAGCAGCTTGCCCTTCGCGTCGGTGAGCTTCCACACCGTGTCGAACGCGGCGCTGGTGACCATCTTCTTCACCTTGCCCTCGTCCTTCTCCACCCGCTGCGCGCCCCAGAGCACCAGCTGCAGGCGCACCTGCGGCTTGCCCATCACCATCACCACGTCGTTGGAGACGATGTCCAGGCGCATGCCCTTGTCGGTGGCGGTCCACACCGGGCGGTAGCGCCCCTCGTGCAGGGCGTCGAACTGCTTGCGCGCGTACTCGTAGAACGCCTTGCGGTCATTCGCGCGGGTGTCCTTCTTGTCGCCGCCCGACTCCGCGCGCTTGTCCAGCTCCGCGAGGTAGCCGTCGAACTTCTTGTTGCCCCCGAAGCGCGTCAGGTGCGCGTCGATGTCATCGAAGTACGCCTTGAGGAAGGGCTTCAGCTCGTCCCGGTAGGAGGCCTCGTCCGGGTTGGAGCGCATCCACCCCACGCGCTCCAGGTAGACGGCCTGGATGCGGCGAAAGTCCGCGTCCCGCTCCGCCTCCTGCGCCCGGGCGGAGGCGGTGCGATGGCTCGCCACCGCGGCGACGATCACCAGGGCGATGACAACGATGATTCCGAAGTAGCGCTTCAAGCGACAGGCTCCTGTGCGTTCGGGCAGGCAATGATATGAGCCTGCATCATCGTGCCCCAGGCCGAGGGAATCCACCTGTTCACCGTCCCCCTTCCCCTGGAGGAAGGGGATCTGCTGGGAAGCCCCCAGATCGCTTGGCAGGCCTATGGGAAACCGTCTGATGGCAAAGCGGTGGTGGTGCTGCACGACCTGTCGCATTCCCATCAAGCGCTGAGCACGGAAGTGAACGGGCCCTACCAACCTTCGGGCTGGGGCCGTGAGCTCATCGGGCCGGGCAAGGCGCTGGATCCGGACGTGACGCCCGTCCTGGTGCCCAATCTGCTGGGCAGCCCCTTCGGCTCCACGTCGCCGGTGACGCCGGAGCCGAACAGCGGGAGGGTCTGGGGCGCGGCGCTGCCTCCCATCACCGTGCTGGACATGGCGCGCGGCGTGTCCGCGCTGCTCCGGGCGCGGGAGCTCACGCGCGTGCGGGCGCTGGTGGGCGTGGGCCTGGGCGGGCTCGTGGCGCTGCGGCTCGCGGCGCTGTTCCCGGAGCTGGCGGACGGCGTGATCGTGCTGGGCGCGGCGCGAGCGCTGCCGGAGGGCCTGCGCGAGAAGCTGGGCCTCACGTCCCAGGTGCTGCGCATGGCCCCCGACAACGAGGACACCCCGCCGCTGCGTGAGCGCGTCCCCAACCGGACGCTGGCGCGGCTGCGGCTGGACTACCTCAAGCTGCTCTACGGACGCGACCACCTGAGCACGGCGTATCCGGACAGCGCGACCGCGCAGGCGGCGCTGGAGGCGGAGGCCGCGTCATTCGCGGACACGTTCGATCCGGCGGCGTGGTCGGTGCTGTGCTCGGCCTACGCGGCCTGCGACCTGACGGACGCGTTCCCGAAGATCAAGGCGCGGGTGCTGCTGCTCGCGGGCGCGACGGACGCGCTGGCGCCAGCGGGGCGCGTGCGCGACACGTACCACCTGCTGACGGCGGCCGGGGTGCAGGCGCGGTTCGTGGAGCTGCAGGGGCCGGGAGATCACGGCACCTTGCTGGCGGACGCACACCGGCTCAAGGGGCCGGTGCAGGACTTCCTGCGCTGGCTGCGAGGCTAGCGCGGCGTCTGGTGCTGGGAGGCGAGCCGCGCCCGGAGCGCGCCCACGAGCATCCCGATGGCGATGTCGTTGTTGCCGCCGTGCGGGATGATGATGTCCGCGTGGTGCTTGGACGGCTCCACGAAGCCCATGTGCATGGGGCGCACGTGGCGCAGGTACTGGCCCACCACGTGGTCGAAGTCGCGGCCGCGGTCCTTGATGTCCCGCGTGAGGCGGCGAAGGATGCGCAGGTCGTCGTCCGCGTCGACGTAGATCTTCACGTCCATCTCGTCGCGGACCTCCTTCATGTGCAGCACGAGGATGCCCTCGATGAGGATGATGTCCCCGGGGTCCACGCGGTGCGTGTGCTGCTGGCGGCCGGACGTGACGAAATCGTAGACGGGCTTCTGGATGGCGTGGCCCTGCTTGAGGGCGCGCAGGTGGCTGACCAGCAGCTCCGTATCGAACGCGTCGGGATGGTCGAAGTTCACCTCCCGCCGGTCCACCAGGGACATCTCCTTCAGGTCCCGGTAGTACGAATCCTGATCAATGAAGGCGACCCGGCAGTCGGCGAGGGCCTCACGCACCTTGCGGGCCACCGTGGTCTTACCGGACGCGGTGCCGCCCGCGATGCCAACGACGAGGGGAGACGACATGCGGCGGGCAGTATCCCACCAGACAGGTGGGCGCAAGGATCCGTTGACGGGCCCTCGCCAGGCGTCCTTCACCCCCGCCGCAAGAGGCCTCGACCCTGCCCTTCCGCGAGCAGCCACGCGGGCAAGTCCTCCAACGGACGCGGGCCTTCGGCGAGCATCCGCAGCCCCTCCGCGACCTCCGGCGGCAGCGTCAGGACCTCGAAGCCCGTCCCCTTCCGGCGGATGGCGAAGCGCCAGGGCCCCGGTCCAGGCCGGGCCGCCACCTGGGCCAGGGCCTCCAATCCAGACGTCTCCAGGGCCCCACAGGCCCACGCACGGCCGGTGAGGTGCCGCCGCAATGCGCGTGCGGCGAACACCAGCTCCGTCAGGTCCGCGGGGAAGGCGCCCAGGCGGACGTCCTCGGCCAGCGCCACCTGTCCCGGGGCGGGAGGCTCGGGCGGCTGGAGGAAGGCGTGCGGGAGCATCATCTCCAGCGACAGCGCGGCGGCCACCCCGTCCGACGGCGCGGCCATCACCCGCTTGCGCGCCCAGGACGCGAACGCGTGCGGCAGCGACCGGCCCAGGCCGTCGAAGAGGCCCCGGTACTCGCGCGAGCGGGTGAAGGCCTCGAGCCCCTCGGGCGTCGCCGCGAGCAACAGCCGCGTCAGGGGCCAGTCCCGGTCCAGCTGCTCGGCCACCACCGCCAGCCGGAAGTCCCGGTCCGCGCTCGTGCCCTCCGGGTCCTCATCCTCCGCGGCGGGCGTCACGCCATGCCCCGCGTCGAACAGCGCCCACGGACGGCTCTCTCCAGTGAGCGCGGGCACGGGCCCCTTCGCCGAAGGAAGGGTGAGGGCCGGACGGGACTCCTTCGGCACGAGCGCCCGCAGGCGGCGCAGCGACACGAGCGCCACCTCTGGCGGATGGCCGTCGCCCTCGAACGTGACGGCGCGCAGGCGTGGGCAGCGCGGGAGCACCTCCGCCAGCAGCTCGAACAGCTCCTCGCGCACGGGCTGCGTGTGGTCGTCCACGTAGAAGGTCCGCGCCCCCCGGCGCGTCACCACCCCGCCCGCGAGGTGGATCTCCACCACCTGATCCAACGGGAAGCCGTCCAGCCCCGTTCGCGGAGGCAGCCCCGCGGACAGCTGGTGGCTGAGGAGGTGGCCCAGGTCCAGGAGCAACGGCAGGCCCGTGCGAGCGTGCAGCCTGGCCATGAAGTCCAGCGCGTGAAGCCCGCCGCGCGTGGCGAGCACCGCGGGGTTCTCCACCACCAGCGGGACGCTCAACCCCGCCTGGATGTGGAGCGCGTGCGCCGCGCAGTCCCGGACGCCCGCCTCGCTGAACGGCGGCGTCACATAGAGGTAGCCCGGGAAGGGCTGCCCGCCCGCGTGCCACCACCCCACGTCGTTGCCCACCCAGGGGCTGCCCACCGCCCGCGCGTGCGCGTCCAGTGCCGCGAGCGCGGACGCGGGCTCCAGCTCCGGCCCCCAGAGGTTCAGGTGCACCGGGTGGAAGAGCACCGGCACCTCTTCACGCCGACGCCACATCTCCGGAAAGAGCGTGGCCTGCGCCCTCGCCTCCTCCAACGCGATGGGCGCGCTGTACTCCACGAAGTCGAAGAGCCCAGGCGAGCTGTCGAGCAGCCGGTACGGATGCGGCACGTCCGACGCACTCAGGTTGCTGCTCAGCCCCAGCCCCAGCCAGGGCAGGGACCACGATTCAGGCACGGGACGCGTCATGGCCTCACCCTAATCAGCCCGGCTCGCCTTGTGGGGCCTGCCTTCTGGCGCCTCCAGGCCCAGGCGCGTGTCCTGGGAGGTGAGCAGCCGCCCATCCGCCGCGCGCACCTCCAGCGGCTTCAGCGGCTGGCCATGGGCCTTGTCGAGGAGCCGCGTGCGCGCCTCGCCCGGCTCGAAGCAGTGCGCGTGGCCCCACTCTCCCAGGGCGACGAGGATGGGAAAGAGGCCCCTCCCCTTCTCCGTCAACACGTACTCACTCCAGGCGCTGCCGTCGGACGCGGGGCGGACCTCCAGGATGCCGTGCGAGACCAGGTGGCGCAGGCGCTGCGAGAGGATGTTCTTCGCCACGCCCAGGCTCTTCTGGAACTCGCCAAAGCGGCGCAGCCCGGCATGCGCGTCGCGAACGATGAGCAGCGACCACCAGTCCCCCATGACATCCAGGGACCGGGCCACCGGGCACACCGTCCCCTCCATGCTCGTCCGCTTCATCGCCGCCTCCTTCCGTCCGGGGAGATGCCGGCCCCGTCGCCGGGGACCTCATCGCATCGGGTTGCATAACGAAACCACCGCGTTTATTCATCCGCCAATTGGTTTCATCATGAAACCATTTAAACCGGAGGCAATCGGATGCGGCTCAAGGGGAAGACGGCGCTGATCACGGGTGGCAACAGCGGCATCGGGCTGGCGACGGCGCGGCTGTTCGTGGCGGAGGGAGCGCGGGTGGCCATCACCGGGCGCAATCCGCGGACGCTGGACGCGGTGGTGAAGGAGCTGGGCGGGGACGTGCTGGCGGTGCAGGCGGACGCCACCCAGCCGGCGGCGCTGGAGCGCGCGGTGGCGGCGACGGTGGAGCGGTTCGGCGGGCTGGACATCGTGTTCGCGAACGCGGGCATCGCCGGAGAGACGTTCGTGGGGAAGACCTCGCTGGAGGCGTTCGCGTCCATCCTGGAGACCAACGTCACCGGCGTGTTCTTCACGGTGCAGGCCGCGGCGGCGCACTTGAAGGCGGGGGCGTCCATCATCCTCACGAGCTCGGTGCACAGCGAGCTGGGCATGCCGGGGTACTCGGCGTACGCGGCGAGCAAGGGCGCGCTGAAGGCGATGGCGAGCGTGCTGGCCGCGGAGTTCTCGCCCCAGGGCATCCGCGTCAACGTCGTATCGCCCGGCGCGACGCGCACGCCCATCTGGGCCAAGTCCGCGCCCGACCCGACGGCCCATGCCCAGTTGCACAAGCGCATCTCCGCCACCGTCCCCATGGGCCGCATGGGCGAGCCCGAGGAGATCGCGAAGACGGTGTTGTTCCTCGCCTCGGATGACGCGTCGTACGTGAATGGTCAGGATCTCTACGTTGACGGTGGCGTCAACGGTGCCGCGTTGGGCGCGGCCCTGTTCCGCGCGCCCGCGCCGGCCTGATACTGGCGACCATTCCTCTCAACCCCTGGACGTGGCGATGACCTCCCCCCTCAAGCCCACCGCGGTCGTGGTGGGCGTCGGCGTTGAACAGGGCCTAGGCGCGGCCCTGTGCCGGAAGTTCGCGGCGCAAGGGCACCATGTGCTGGCCGCCGGGCGTACCCGGGAGAAGCTGTCCCGAGTGGTCGCGACCCTCACGGCCGCGGGCGGCAGCGGAGAGGCCATCGTCACCGACACGACCCAGGAAGCGGACGTCGCCCGGCTTTTCGACCGGGCGATGGCGCCGGGGAGTGGCTTCGCCCCGGTGGACCTGGTCGTGTTCAACGCGGGCAACAACCGCCCCATGCCCTTCCGCGACGTGGACGCCGCGATGTTCGAGGACTTCTGGCGGGTGGGCTGCTTCGGAGGGTTCCTCGTCGGGCGCGAGGCGGCGCGCAGGATGGTGCCCCAGGGCGGGGGCACGGTGATCTTCACCGGCGCTTCGGCCAGCCTGCGCGGCAAGGCCGGCTTCGCGCACTTCGCCGCCGCGAAGGCGGGGCTGCGGATGATCTCCCAGGGCATGGCGCGCGAGTTCGGCCCGCAGGGGCTGCACGTCGCCCATGTCCTCATCGACGGCGGCATCGACGGCGAGCGGGTGCACACGCTCGCCCCGGAGCGGGTGAAGGCGCTCGGCGAGGACGGACTGCTGAACATCGACGCCATCGCGGAGACGTACTGGCAGCTCCACCGCCAGCATCGTTCCGCGTGGACGCAGGAGGTGGACCTGCGGCCCTTCAAGGAGTCGTTCTAGGGCCAGGGCCCGGCCTCAGCTTTCTGAAGCCTCCTCAATTTTCCGAGCACGGGGACCCCTCCCAGGACAGCGCTCCTGACGGGCACGGCGATGGCATTCCCATTGCTCTGCTCGCGGGACACCACGTCCTACGGGAGTCGTCCATGAACACGAATCGGTTGCGGCATCTCTTCTCTCGGGCCCTGCGGGCATCGCTCGCCACGCCCCTGGTGCTGGCGGGTTGCGGCACCCAGTCGGCGGTCCTGGACGGCTACTCCAACATCGAGTGCACGCCGCGGGGCGAGCCCGCCATCACGGACCTGAGCATCCAACCCGCGCAGGACTCGGTCGCGCTTCGCCTCATCACGAGAAATGGCGACGAGACGCCGACGACGTATTCGAACCAGGCCTCCGTGGGTCAGCCCTGCGCGACGGCCTCCGACGTGCCCGCCTGTGAGCAAGCCCTGACGGATGCGCGGTCCACGGAGGGCTTCCACGGCGCCTGCATCCAGGTCTGCTCGGATTACTTCCTGGCGACGACGCGCGGCGACGAGGTGAAGACCTGGTCGTCGCTGAAAGCGCTCCAGCAGCTCCTGGGCGCCGTCGACACCGCGCAGGATGCGGCGCTGCTGACGTTCGCCGCGGGATACCAGCTGAGCTGCGACACGCTCGAGAAGGGGGCGGTGCGGCGGAACGACGACGGGAGCTTCAACGTCGTGGGCACGAAGGGCTTCGCATGCGGAGAGGGCACGAACCTGACGCAGTACGTGGTCAAGGTGTCCGCCAATGGCGAGGTCCACGAAGTGGAGAAGCACGTGCTGGAGAAGGGCAGCAGCAACTGCGCCGTGGGCCGCCGGCCCGCCGGGCTCCAGGACACGGGCGCGGAGGCTTGCGAGGACGCGCTGGGCCAATACTTCGCGACGACCGCGCACCTGGAGGCCGCGTCCATCCACGCCTTCCTGCGCCTGCGTGAGGAGCTGGCCCTGCATGGCGCGGACGCGGGCCTCCTGGACGCGGCGCTCGCGAGCGCCGTGGACGAGGTCGCGCATGCGGAGATGACGGGGCGGCTCGCGCGCCGCTTCGGGGCCACGCCTCCGCCGCCGTCCGTCACGGACGTGCCGCCGCGGCCCCTGGACGCCGTGGCGCGCGACAACGCCGTGGAGGGCTGCGTGCGCGAGACGTTCGGCGCGCTGGTGGCCCACCACCAGGCCCTGCACGCGCGCGATGCCGAGGTGCGCGAGGCCCTGGTCCGCATCGCCGAGGACGAGACGCGGCACGCGGGCCTCTCCTGGGACATCGACCGGTGGGTCCGTTCGCGGCTGTCCGCGCCGGAGCGGGAGGCGCTGCGCGAGGCCCAGCGGCACGCCGTGGCCCTGCTGCGCGCGGAGGTCGCGATGCCCGTCGACGCCGCGCTCGTCACCGAGGCCGGCCTGCCCACGCCCGAGGCCGCGCTGGCGATGCTCGACACGCTGGAGCAGGAGCTCTGGGCCTGAGTCCCACCGGAGGACGCGTGCTCAGGTCGTCGGCTTGCGGGTGGCGGCTTCCCGCGCGGCTTCGAGCACGTCGTCCACCGCGGACTCCACCGCGTCGCTGACCAGCTCCGGCGCGGACGTGCGCCAGCGCTCGAGCGACGCTTCATGCATCGCCTCCGGGTCCTGCAGGCGCGCATCCGCTTCGGGAGCCACCTGCGCGATGCAATCCGGGCACACGCCCTCCAGCGCGCGCGACCAGACCTCCAGGTGCGTGGTGATGAGCACGCCCTCCATGGCCAGGGCCTCGCGCAGCCCCCGCCGGCCCGCGCCGCGCATCTGCGCGCCATGCACGCGATCCAACATCGTCCGCATCCACGAGGCCACCGCCTCTGGCCGCGGACAGGTCTGCCTGCCACACACCCGACATGTCGTCTGCCAGGGCTGTCCTTCGGGGGGATTCATCACTTCCGGCTCCTCGCGCCCGGCGTCCGCGCTCGCTTTAGCAGGGCCCCTGCCCTCGCGCACGTAGACGCGGACCTCGGAGAATGCGGAGAATCCAACTTCTTTGCCCACCCGTGGAGGCAAGCCCATGTCCCGAGCCGAAATCGACGAATCGCATGCGCAGTTCCGTGGAGCGTGGCGGCTGTTCGCGCTGGGGCTGCCCGGTGGCGAGGTGGTGGAGCGGCCGGAGGTGTTCATCACGGCGGGCCACGTGGCGTGGTCGCTGATGAACATGGCGTTCCTCCCGAAGCCGGTGGAGACGGAGGCGGAGCTGGAGCGCGCGGTGGACTCGGCCGCGCGCTACTTCGCGCGAGGGCCCCATGGATGGGCCTTCACGCTCACGCAGGACTGGCTGGCGCCGTCGTTGCGGGAGCGGGCGGACGCCGTGCTTGCGGCGCGGGGCCTCAAGCCCGGCATGGTCACGACGGGCATGGTGGCGGACCGGCTGCTCGAACCGGTGCGCCCGCTGCCGCCGCTCGACCTGCGGCCGGTGCGGGATGCGTGGGGCCACAACGCGATCGCGGACGTGAACGCCGCCAGCTACGACATGCCGCAAGTGCTCGGGCGCGAGGCGCTGGCCGCGCCGGGCATCTTCGGCCCCGAGTGCCGCGCCTTCGTGGGCTGCCACGAGGGCGCCCCCACGACGACCACCGCGGCGCTGCGCGTGGAGGGCGTCGTCTACATCGCGCTCGTGGCGACCCTGGCCGAGCACCGCCGCCAGGGCGCCGCGGAGACCGTCTTGCGCCACGCGCTGGAGCAGGCGAAGGCGGCGTGGGGGCTGGAGCGCACGGTGCTGCATGCCACGGCCGCCGGCGCGCCCGTCTACCGCCGCATGGGCTACCGGGACGTCACGACGTTCTGCTCGTACTTCGCCCCCGCGAAGGGCGCGTGACCGCGCGGGTGGACGGGAGCCCCCCGACGGGGAACAATCCGCGCCCCGATGGAGCCCCCCGCACCGCTGGCGCGCGCTGAACCACGAGTCCCGGGTCCGCGCGCGGCCTGGGCCGTGGTGGGCGGGGCGCTCGGGCTGACGTGCCTGTTCTTCTACCGGGCGGTGTTCAGCGCGCAGGTCTTCACCGGACGCGACATGCTGCTCGTCTACGCGCCCCTGCGCCGCTACTGGGCGGAGCGCGTGGCGGCGGGCGGCTTTCCGAGCTGGTATCCCTTCGACGGACTGGGGCAGTCGTTCCCGGGGATGATGCTCTCCGCAGCGTTCCATCCCTCCCAGTGGGCGGGGCTGGTGCTGTCCACCGGCATGGCGATGAAGCTCTCCGTGCTGCTGTGCCCACCGCTGGCGCTGCTGGGCACGTACGCGCTGCTGCGCCTGTACGCGGTGCCCCGGGCGGGCGCGTTCTTCGCGGGAGTGGCGTTCGCGTACAGCGGCTACCTCGTGTCGCTCACCAGCAGCCTCGCGTACCTGATGGCGGGGGCCACCCTGCCCTTCGCGCTCTGGGCCGCCGTGCGCTTCCTTCGGGAGGCCACACCCGCTCGCGGGGCCATCGCCGCGCTCGGGCTCGCGGGCGTGCTGCTGGCCGGTGACACCTGGGCCTATGCCTTCGCGAACGCGTTCGTGCTGCTGCTCGCGCTGACGGAGACCGGGGCCCGGGCGGTCCTCCTGCGGCGGGCGCTGGGACTCGTGGCGCTGGGTATTGGCATGTCCGCGCCCCAGCTGTTCGCAGGCGTGGCGGTGTTCGCGCGGGGCGCTCCCGGCGCGAGCTCCGTCGAGGACGCGCAGCGCTGGTCGGTGGAGCCCTGGCGCCTCGCGGAGTTCCTGCTGGGGCCATTCCTCGCGAACCCCACCGTGGAGCGCGCGGCGCCGGAGGAGCTCGTCAAGTCGCTGCTGCGAACGGGCGGGTTCTCCACGCTGTGGTCGGAGTCGCTGTTCATCGGCGTCCCCGTGATGGTGCTCGCGGTGGCGGGCCTTCGCTTCATCCCCTTCCGCCGGTGGGCCCCGTTCGGCGCGGCGTGGAGCGCGGTGCTCACGCTGGCGCTCGGATCCGCGCTTCCCGTCTACGCGCTGCTCTACCGCGTGCTGCCGCTGTGGCGGCCGTTCCGCTATCCGGAGAAGCTCGTCGTGCACCTGACGCTGGGGCTGGCGCTGCTCGCGGGCTTCGGATGGAAGGCCGTGGTGGAGGCTCCGGAGCGCCAGCGTTGGACCGCTCGCGCGGCCGGGGCCCTCGCCGGGGTCCTCGCCCTCGTGGCCCTGGTGGAGCGCACGGCGGGCGCGTGGTCCCACCTGTTCGTGCTCGAACGCTGGCCCCAGGTTCCGGCGGAGACGCTGGCCGCGCTCTCCCAGGCGTTCAGCACCGCGGGCTTCATCGCGGCGGGCATCGCGCTGGCTTGCGCGTGCGCCCTGCCAGGGCTCGCGGACTCATGGCCTCGCATGGCCGTGCTGCTCGCGCTCCAGGTGGGCACGTCCTTCACCGCGAATGAACCGCTCATCCTCCTCGGCTCCGAGGAGCTGCTGGACAGCCCGCCGACCTTCATCGAGACCGTGCGGGCGTGGGCGGACCGGAATGGAGACCCCGTGCCCCGCGTGGCATCGCGCATCCAGCGCTACCGCCTGCCGCGCTTCGAAGGCTTCGAATACCAGGACAGCGTCGCGCTGATGTCGCGCGCCACGCTGGTGCCGGACAGCCCCGCGTTGTGGGGCATCGGCACCGCGGAGGCCTATCTGCCCGCGGCGAGCCCGCGCCTGCTGCGCCTCCAGGACGCGGACCCCCGCCTCTTCACCGAGCTGCTGCCTTTCTACGGCGTTCGCGTCAGCGCCTACACGCCAGCGGACTACGACGCCCTGAAACACAAACCCGGACCGGTGGTGGCGCGCGACACCGTCTTCGAACTGCTGCTGGTGGAACACCCGGAGGCACGCCCACGCCTTTCGCTGGCGAGGCCCCGATGCGTCGCGGACGCGGAGGCCGCGCTCAAACTGCTGCGCGATGCGTCCTTCCGCGCCGGCCCCCAGGCCGCGGTGGAATGCGGCGACATGCGCCTGCCCTCCACTGGGACCGGGCCACTGAATGGCCGCCTCCGGGTCGAACGGGATGACCCCGAACACCTCGTCGTCGATGTCGACGCGCCCGAGGACTCGGTGCTTGTCATCAACGACGCGTGGCAAGCCGGTTGGACGGCATGGCTCGATGGCGCCCCCACGCTCCTGCTCCCCGCGAACGTGGCGGTGCGCGCCGTGCCCGCGCCCCAGGGCCCCCACCGGGTCGAACTGCGCTACCGCGCGCCGGGCGTGCAGCCGGGCCTCTGGCTCTGCGCGGCGACGTGGCTCGGGCTGGTGATGGCCGAGGGCTGGCGCCGCCGTTCGCCCCGAAAGTCCGGGGCACCCGCCGCTGACGGGCGCTGACCGCGCGCGTCACCGCCGCACGCCTCTGCCCGGAGGGTCGTCCACTCAACGCTGCACGGGCGCGGTCTCGAAGCCCGGGGTTTTGAGCCGCCGCCCGAGTGCCTAGCTTGGTCTGTCATCCCCCCACCCTGGACTCTCTCCGTGGCGATTCTTCCTCGCACCGACGCCCATCCCGCCTCCTTCACGCGCCTCCCTGTGTTGCTCGGCGCGCTGCTGTTCCTGTCCACCCGCGCCGCCTGGGCGCAGCCCGCGCCGACGCCGCTGGAGGACAACCGCACCATCACGTTGGGCTACATCGACATCGCGTATGAGCTGGGCGGCATCATCGATCCCTCCCTGCTCCCCGGTGGCAGCAGCAGCGCGCGTCCCAACTGGTTCACCTTCGCGCCGCATGCCTCGCAGGCCGGTGGAAAGGGCATGTATGGCACGGCGCTCGCGCGGCATTTCCTGGCGGCGGCACGGCTGCAATCCTCGCTGTCACTGACGAACGCGCTGGACCGGCTGGGGCTGGACGGCGTGCCTCGGCAGCGGCTCCAGGAGCTGTCGCTCCAGCTCATCGCGCAGGGCCTGACGGTGGACGCGGCCACCGCGCTCAGCGTGATGACGACCTCGCTCAACATCGAGGTGCTCGCGGATCCCCGCACCCTGCTGACCACCGCGGCGCGCATGGGCGCGCTGTACTGGAGCGCGCCCAGAAGCTCTCCGCTCGACAAGACGGAGGTCGTCGTCATCACGCTGGAGCGCACGCTGCACGAGGGCAACCTCGCCATCTTCAACGACATCGGCGGTTCGGCGCGGCTGTACCTGGACTGGCGCCGCGACGCCTCGGGCCCCATCACCCCCGAGCGAGTGCTCACTGAGTTCACCCTCGTGGATGCCTTCGCCGCGGAGGCACGGCAGGCATACGACTTCGCCGTCGCGCACGCCGAGGACACGCCGCGCGCGACCCGCATGGACCTGCTCTTCCCCGGCATGCACTGGAAGAGCCTGCTGGTGGCGGCCTTCGCCGTCTACGAGGAGGCCCGCCTCGCGCCCACGCCCGCGCGCCGTGACGCGCTCATCGCCATGGGCACGAACTTCGTCGCGTGGCGTGAACAGCGCGACCAGGCCCAGCCGGTCTTCACGCCCACGGGCTCGCCCACCGACGAGGTGTCCCGCGCGGGCGTGCTCCAGATGCTGACGCCGCTCCTGATGACGGACTTCGGCACGGTGCGTTGGACGTACGCGGACTACGCCAACTCGCAACCGGACCGAGACGGCAACCCGCTCACCCCCCGGCCGTGCGAGTACAGCTGGGCGGACTTCTGGGATCGCTGGAACGGCATCCTCTTCGCGTTCGACGCCGCCTATGCCCGGCCCACGGAGCTGTGGGTCATGCCCGAACCCCTCATGGATCCACTGGGCTGACACACGGCCGGTGCGCTCCGCGCGCTCGCTTGACGGGCGCGGGGGGCGTGCGGGAGCGTGCATCCCCGATGAGTCCCCTCCCCGGCGGTCCTTTCGAAACCGCTCGCCACGCGTCGAAGGACGAGCCGTCGTCGCCGGACGCGGCGTCCGCGCGTGTGCAGAAGGACGCGACCCAGCCCCCGCTCCCGGCCGACGAGGCCGGCATGTCCGCGCAGACCCGCTTGCAGGTCCTGCGGGAGATGATGGCCGAGGCGTTCCTGGCGCTGGACGCGCAGGGAGTCGTCCATGAGCTCAACCACCGGGCCGCGTCCCTCCTGGGCCTGCCATACGGCCGCTGCGAGGGCATGACGCCGTGGGCAGCGCAGCCGATGCTGGCGGGCACGTCGTTGCATGAGCGGCTCCTGGACGCGCTCACCACGCGCGAGCCGTCGCGGTTCCTGTCGGAGCTGCCCTCGGGGGTGTGGCTGGAGGTGTCGGTCCGGCCGGTGGGCGGCGAGACCTGGGTGCTGGCCACGGACATCACCCGCCGCCAGCGCGCGGAGAGCGAGGCCGCGCGCACCGACGAGCGCTTCCGCCAGTTGGGCGAGCGCTTCCAGGTGGCGCTCGAATCCGCGCAGATGGCCGTCTGGGAGACGAACCTCGTCACCGGGCAGGTGTTCCGCTCGGAGGGGCATGACCGGCTCTACGGCTACATGCAGCCCCTGGCGGAGTGGACGCACGAGCGGTTCCTGGCGTCGCTGCATCCGGACGACCGGCCCGCGGTGGAAGCGCAGGTGACGTCCATCTTCCACAACGACGTGCTGTCGTACGCCTCCACGTTCCGCACGCACTGGCCGGACGACACGTGGCACTGGCTGAACAGCCGTGCGCGCGTCATCCGCGACGCGAACGGAAAGGTGATGGTGGTGCGCGGGGCCATCCTGGACATCACCGCGCTGAAGGAGACGGAGGAGGCGTTGCAGGAGGCGGTGCGGACGCGCGACGACTTCCTGTCGGTGGCGAGCCACGAGCTGCGCACGCCGCTCACGTCGCTGCGGCTCCAGGTGGATCTCCTGCGGCGCATGTTCCAGAACCCCACGAGCGATCCGCTGGGCACCGCGAAGGCGACGACGCGGCTGGACGCGGCGGACCGGCAGCTCAAGCGGTTGGGGGCGCTGCTCGACAACCTGCTGGACGTCAGCCGGATCCGCACGGGCAAGCTGGACTTCGACCTGGCGCCAGGCGACCTGGCGACCGTGGCGGAGGACCTGGTGGCGCGCTTCGCGGACGAGGCGAAGCAGTCCGGGGTGGAGCTGGCCGCGCGGCTGGAAGCGCCGGCGCCGGGCCGGTTCGACCGGCTCCGGATGGAGCAGGTGGTGAGCAACCTCATCGCCAATGCGCTGCGCTACGGCCAGGGCTCGCCGGTGCAGGTGTCGCTGCGCCAGCAGGACGATCAACTGAGGCTGGAGGTGCGGGACGGAGGTCCAGGCGTCCCCGAGGTGGAGCGCGAGCGCATCTTCCAGCGCTTCGCCCAGGTCCAGGGCTCCGCGCGCACGGGGGGCCTGGGGTTGGGGCTCTACATCGTGCGGCAGATCCTGGAAGCGCACGGCGGACGTGTCTGGGTGGAGGACGCGCCCGGTGGCGGCGCGGCCTTCGTGGTGACGCTGCCCGCGGACGCGACGTAGGGCAGGCCCTGCGACGGAACCGCGGCCCCTTCAGGGGCTGAGGTACACGGCGCCCTCGTCGAAGGGGCGCTTCACCTCGAAGGCATGAACGCCGGGAGAGGTGAGGTTCAGGGGGTAGCGGCGCACCGCCAGCCCCATCCGATCCTCGACCACGAACACGGTGTAGCGACCCAGCGGCAAGGAGCTGAAGTGGTTGTCGCGCATGCCGCTGTAGATGATCGAGTCATCGTCGTCCATTCGGCGCTCAGGCCTGCGCTCGGCGGACTCTGCTTCCGGATCAACGGCGTCGAGGACCAGCCTGTTCATCGCCTCCGCCGTCGACGGCACTGGAACGTCGCCTTGGACGAGGACGACCCGGCGCCATTCCCCTGCCTCAGGGAACGACACATGCACCGAAGCCGGCCCCGTGCGCAGCCGCAGATGCACCGGGACCGACTCCCCGGGACGCCCCTTGAATCGCAGCGGCCAGAAGCTCCGCCGCGGTGGCAATGGCCAATCCGCGCGACGTTCAGTCTGGGTGACCTTCACGACGCACTCGCATCCTGCCGGTGAGCGCAGGGAGAAACGGCCTTCCGCATCGGACTCGTCACTCCCACCGAAACTGCCTTTACACCAGGACCTGAGGCGGACCCCTTCCAGGGGACGTCCCGTTTCGTCCGCGACCGTGCCCACGGCGGTGGTGTCTGGCACGAGTCGCAACGACACCGCGTCCTCTTCCACGCCCAATGGCCGTGACACCGTGCCACTGAGGTCGTTGCTGGCATGGAGGATCATCGACTCGCGGGGCACATGCTCCAGCACGAACCGGCCATCGGCATCCGCCGTGGTGGTGATCGTGGATCCGGCAAGAAAGGCCTCCATGTCCCAGAGAGCAATCAGTGCCACGGGGATCAACGGCGTGGCGGTCTTTCCATCCTCTCGCACGATTCGGCCGCGCACCGTGCGGCCCTCATCCATGACGATATCCGGGAGCAACGTGCGCTCCGCGCTGGGCGTCACCGTGATGTGCGTGGTCGCGAATCCCTCCGCCTTGAAGGGCAGCGTCCGAGGCCAGGTGCCCTCCAAGGCGACCTCGTAGCGTCCCTCCGGACTCTCGAAGGTTCGCCAGTCCACCGAGAACCGGCGAAGCGGCTTCCCGTCCGGCCCAACGACACGTCCCTCGACCGTGGGTCTGAAGTCGAAGCGCAGCGACGCATCCTTCGCGCTCGCGTCGAGTTCAACCTTCGCGTTGCCCGCGTTGACCTCCACTCGCAGCGGCCCCTCCAGCAGGTGCTCCAGCGCGAAACGCCCGTCCGCATCGGTCCTGCCCCAGGCCTCACTCGCGAAAGCGTCCTGCGTCGCGTCGCCCGAGAAGGCGTGGATCCCGATGTCCGACAACGGGCGGCCATCGCCGCCAACGAGCCGGCCCCGCAGGGGCGCGCGCTCCGGCAGCCCCTTGAAGCCGATGTCCAGGTCGCGGGTTCGACCCGCCTCCATCGTGACCTCGGAGTTGGTGGTCCACTTGGAGAACTCCCCCACCGGATGCACGAACGTCACCCGGTAGCGTCCTGCCTCGACGCCCCGGTACACCCGGGCATCCTTGTCGGAAGCATCGATCCACGCCCCCTGCTTCGACACCGGATCGAGTGCCTTGAGCTCCAGTTCGGGCGCCCGCTTCAGGGACCCATCCGGGAGCAAGGCACGCACCCGCAGCGTGCCCTGCTCGCGCAGCACCAGGGTCAGGTCGGCTGGTGGTGCGTCGAAGA
>NZ_VKLU01000020.1:0-113837 GCF_007352635.1 Corallococcus sp. Z5C101001 | reverse complement strand
TTCCGCATCGAGCTCGGCGAAGTCGAGGCCGCCCTCGCCTCCCACCCCTCCCTCGCCCAGGCCGTCTCCCTCGTCCGCGAGGACCGCCCTGGCGACCGCCGCCTCGTCGCGTACCTGGTGACGAAGCCGGGAGAGGCCTACACGGACACGGAGCTGCGCAAGCACCTGCGCTCGCAGCTGCCGCAGTACATGGTGCCGCAGCACTTCGTGGAGCTGGAGTCCCTGCCGCTCACGCCCAACGGCAAGGTGGACCGCAAGGCCCTGCCGCCTCCGGCGGGCACCGCGCGGCCCGTCGAGGACGCGTTCGTCGCGCCGCGCACGGAGACGGAGAAGCACCTGGCGCGCATCTGGAGGGAAGTGCTCGGCATCGCGCAGGTGGGCGTGCACGACAACTTCTTCAACATCGGCGGGCACTCGCTCCTGTCCTTCCAGGTCGTGATGCGCGTCCGGAAGGAGCTGAACCAGGAGCTGCACCCGCGCACGCTCCTGCTCAACACGCTGGAGCAGGTGGCCTCGCAGATCGCGCCCCCGGTGCCCGTGGCGGCCCCGACCACGACGCAACCAGTCGCGTCGACAAAGGCCGCCACCCAGGAGACTTCTGTTCCCCTGGCGCAACGCTTGTTCAATAAGCTGAAGCGGAACCTGCCGGGACGCTCAGACTGAGCGACCCTTCGAGGAGATGGGTCAGACCGTGACGCCTTGCTTCTTCGGCACCTCCGAAAGACAGCTCTTCGGAGTCCACCACCCCGCGCAGGGCTCCGAGCGCTCCACCGGGGTGGTCCTCTGCTATCCGGCCGCCCAGGAGTACATGCTGACGCACTGGGCCTTCCGGAAGCTGGCGGGCATGCTCACGCGCGAGGGGTTCCACGTCTTCCGCTTCGACTACTACGGCACGGGAGACTCCGCCGGAGAGATGCAAGAGGGCCGACTGGCCACCTGGGCGCAGGACATCCGCCAGGCCGCCACGGAGTTGCAGGACGTGACGGGCGTGCAGCGCGTGGCGCTCGTGGGCCTGCGGATGGGCGCGACGCTCGCGGTGCGTGCCGCACTGGAGGGACTGTCCACCGCCGCGCTCGTCCTCTGGGAGCCGGTGGTGAAGGGGGATGCGTACCTGCGGGAGCTGGAGCTGCTCCAGGCGCGCCGCGCCGCCCGCACCCTCTTCCCGCAGCCCGACAGCCCGCTGGAGATGCGCGAGGAGTTGCTGGGCTTCGCCTTTCCCCGCCCCCTGCGCGACGACGTCCTCGCGGTGGACCTGGCCGCGCTGTCCGCGTGGCCCACGACGCGCACGCACCTGGTGGCCGCCGCGCCCAAGCCTGAATATCAGCGCCTCCAGGAGCGCCTGGAGGCGACGGGCCTGCCCTTCCAGCACCACCTGGTGCCGGAGGAAGGCACGGGAGGCCAGGAGTCCGCGCTCCTGTCCAACCGCATCCTCCAGACCATCACCTCGCTCCTGAAGGAGGTCGCGTGATGCGCGAGCGCGTCTGTTCCTTCGGCCCCGAGCAGAGCCTCGTGGGCATCCTCACGGAGCCGGAGCCCACGAAGGTGCTGCCGGGGGCGCCCGTGGTGGTGCTCTCCAACGTGGGCCTCAACCACCACGTGGGGCCGTACCGGCTGTGGGTGGAGCTGGCGCGACAGCTGGCGGGACGCGGCGTCACCACGCTGCGCTTCGACCTGTCCGGCCTGGGCGACAGCCCCCCCCGCCGCGAGGGCGGCGCGGACGAATTCCAGCGGGCGCGGGAGGAGACGCGCGCGGCGCTCGACTACCTGGAGCAGAAAAAGGGCCACCGGCGCTTCGCGCTCATCGGCCTGTGCTCTGGCGTGGACAGCGCGCACGCGGTGACGGTGGAGGATCCGCGCGTGATGGGCGCGGCCTTCATCGACGGGTACACATACCGCACGCTGGGCTACCACCTGCGCTTCCACCTGCGCTACCTGAGCCCCCGCCGCTGGACCCGCTTCCTGCGCAAGCGGAAGCTGCCCTCCAGGCTGCGCGAGGCCGGTGAGGCGGACGAGGTCTACACGCG
This sequence comes from Corallococcus sp. Z5C101001, assembly GCF_007352635.1. NCBI lineage: Bacteria > Pseudomonadati > Myxococcota > Myxococcia > Myxococcales > Myxococcaceae > Corallococcus > Corallococcus sp. Z5C101001. The sequence continues at coordinate 111,813 of NZ_VKLU01000020.1, read as the reverse complement.
CGAGTACCCCGAGCGCGCGCGGCTGACGGACGACTACCAGCGCCTGTTGGACCGCGGCGTCAGCCTGTGCTTCGTGTTCTCCGGAGGCATGGGGCTCTCCTACAACTACGAGCGCCAGTTCTTCGAGATGCTCTCGCCGCTGAAGCTGGAGGGCCGCGTCACCTACGCCTTCTATCCGCGCGCGGACCACCTCTTCTCCGTGCCGGAGGACCGCGCGGAGCTGCTGCGCAAGCTGACCGCGTGGGCCGTGGGCAGCGTCCCCCCTCGGGCGCTGACGGGCTGAAGCCGGCCCGCGGCGGGGCCCGTCCATCCCTCTTCCGGGGTACAGACCCCTCCGCCTCCCGGCCGCTATGTCCGTGCGTGCACCGGATGAAGGGAGGCCCCGTTGAACCTGACCGCGCGCGAACAAGCGCTCCTGCTCGAGCTGACCCAGGCCCTCTCCAGTTCGCTGGACCTGACGGAGGTCCTGGCGCACGCGCAGGGCGCCATCGCGCAGCTGTTGCCCTGCGACTACGCGGCCCTGTGCGTGTCGAGGCCGGAGCGCCCGGGTGAATACGAATGGATGGGCCTGGGCGCCCCCGGAATCCTCTTCGCGCACTACCCGGAGCTGGCCGCCGTGGACTTCGTGCGGGAGTCGGTGATGAAGCAGCCGAACGTGCCGCTCCGGGACTCGGACATGCTGTCGCGCAAGGAGTTGAAGCGCAGCCTGTTGTACCTGCGGTGCCGGGAGCTGGGGCTGCCGTTGGAGCACGTGATGGCGGTGCTCCTGGACCTGCGGCAGGACTGGCACGCGGGCTTCACGGTGTACCGGCAGCACGCCCTGCCCTTCTCCGCGCGGGAGCAGGCCCTCCTGGATGACCTGACGCCCTACCTGGTGAACACGGTGCGCAACTGCCGGCTGTTCGGGAACGAAGCGCGGCGCGGCGACCTGCTGGACGCGCTCTTCCGTCACCAGGGGGCCGAGTGCGTCGTGATGGATCCCCCGGAGCGGGAGAAGCTGCGGACACCGGGCGCGACGGAGCTGCTCAAGCGCTGGTATCCCGCCCTGGAGGCGAACGACGCGGAGCTGCCCGTGGAGCTGCGCGAGCACCTGCGGCGGCTGCGCGGCGATCCCACGACGCGCAAGACGCTGGGCATGGACACGTGGATGCGCTCGGGGGAGAAGCACGACCTGAAGGTGACGTTCGTGGAGTTGCCCGAGCAGCACGGCAGCCGCCCCTGGGTGGTGGTGTTGCAGGAGTGCTCGCGCGCCATCCCGATGCCGGACCTCTGGCGCTTGAAGCTCTCCAAGCGGGAGGCTGAGGTGGTCCAGGGGGTCCTCAGCAATTGGACGAACGAGACCATCGCCGAGGACCTGGGCCTGACGCTCAACACGGTGAAGACGCACCTGCGGAACATCTTCCCCAAGCTGGGGATGGAGAGCCGCACGGACCTGCTCTACCACGCGGCCTGGAGGCAGAAGCCGGGGTAGCCCGGGTCCGGAAGGCGGCTCAGCGGTCCCGGAAGAAGTGCGGGAACACGGCGCGCGTCATGCGGGCGGACATCAGCAGCGCGGCCTGCTCCTCCGGGGACGTGAGCGTGCGCAGCACCGACTCCAGCTCGGCCACGTGGTCGCCGTCCGCGTTGCCGTGGCCGCGCAGGAAGGTGACGGCCTTGTGGATGTTGGCGATGCCGCTGTCCGCGATCAGGCGGTCCACGGAGTCCGGGGCGCGGTTCACGGAGAGGTACTCCAGCACGTAGGCCGTCCCGAGGAACGCGGTGGGCGTGCCCGACCGCGTGGTGAAGCGGTTCCATTCCACGTAGGCGCTGACCGCGTGGCAGATGGGCGCCCGCTCCACGCGCTCCTGCGTCCAGCCCAGGTTCCTCAGGTCCGCCAGGAGCCAGCGCTCGTGGCCATCCTCCTCGGCGGACTTCTGGAGCAGCAGGTCCGCGAGCGCGGTGTTCTGGCCCTCGCGCTTCATGCGCTCGCCGGACTCCGTGAGGAACTCCGTGCTCCAGCGCACGTACTGGTACGTCTGCACCAGGTAGTACACGTAGTCGTCGTGGTGGATGCGGCCCTCGAAGAGGCGCCGGGCGCCAGGCGCCGTGTCCAGCTCCCGCACGAGCATCCGCGCCTCGTGCCGCAGGGAGTCCATCCAGTCCGTCTTCGTCGTCTGCTCATTCCGGGGCTGCTTGCACATACACGTCTCCTGTCAGGGGCCCTTGGAGGCCCGGTGGGTGTGGCGTTGAGGGTGAAGGGGGAGGAAGGAGCGCGCCGGCCTGGGTTCAGGCGGCGTCGGCGCCCATCGCGTCGAAGAGGTTCAGCGTCTTCTGGGGAATCTCATCCAGCGCCGCGACGAGCGGCACCGTGAAGCGGTTGAAGGTGGGATCGAAGTGCGGCGGGCCAATGAAGCGCGCGCCCATCTTGTCCGCGAACAGCGACAGCACGGGGGGCATGCGCAGCGTGTCCAGCTGCCCCCGGCGGGCGTGGGCCCACTGCTCCGCGGTGAGGCGGGCCGCGAGGGGTTCCCGCGGAGGCGCCGGAAACTCGCGGGTGCGCGCCCGGAAGCGGTCGCTCACCCAGCCCCGACGCTCGGCGGCTTGAAAGTAGAGGGCCGCCTCCTCCTGACAGTCCGTCTCCATGTTGGCGGCGGCGATCCAATGCGTGACGCCGCGGCGGCGGCTCTCGCGGTAGAGGCCCGCCTGGAGGCGCAGCACCGCGGAGTTGCGGTAGCGCCGGGTGACGCAGTAGCGCGTCGTCTCCGCGAACACGCGGCCCGGCGCGGCGAGCTCCGTGAGGTCCAGCTTCTTCTCGATGTCCAACCCCACGAGCGTGTCCGCGAAGGTGGCCACCTCCGCATTGGGCGTCAGCAGGCGGGTGGTGGCCACGGGCTCGGCGTCCGCGTAGACGACGACGTGCGCGGTGGTCCGCAGGGTGTCGAAGCAGTCGGCCTCGCGCGGCGCGCGGGGGCGCTTGGGCCCCAGCATCCGCAGCTCTTCTCCGAAGACCTGATAACGAACGCGGAGCGCGTCATCCAGGTCGCGTTGGGCTGTTGCGACACGGCAACTCAGTGAGGACATGGGGGGCTCGCTTCCAGTGCGCGAGCCGGGCTGTGTGCCCGACTCCCCCATTCATTCGCCGCTGCTCGGCCAAGTGCGCTCCCGGGTTGTCTTTTTTCCGCGCCGGTAGACTTGGCCCGAGCGCATCCCCCGCTTCCCGTGCTCCGAGGACGCACAACCCCGCGCGTCTAGCGCAGGGCCGCGAGGGCCGCGCCGACCTTCGCCACCGTCACCGACACGGGCGTCGTCACCTCCGGAGCGAAGATGGCCACGCGGAGCTCCTCGAAGGCCCACCGCAGCTCCTGCGCCGCCTCCTGGTCACGGGCGGTGGCGCACCTGGCGAGGAAGGCCTCCCATAGGGGGGTGAAGGGCGCGGCCTTCCCCGCGTCCTTGCTGGGGTTCGCCACCGCACGCGACAGCCGTGCTCGGGCCGCGCGGAGGTAGCGCGAGTAGCTCAGCAGGCGCACGAGGGGGATCCACTCGATGAGCTTCTCGGGGAACAGCTGCCCGAGCTGTGAGCGGATGTCCCGCACGGCCGCCGCGCCGCTCGGCCCCTTGGATGCGGCCTTGAGCGCGGCGAGCGTCTCGGAGAGCTCCATGGAGGTGGCGACGACGGCGTTCGCCCAGTCCCGGGCCACCTGCTCGATGCGCGGCGAGCCCTCTTGGACCAGCGCCTCGAAGGCCGCCTTCGTGCGGGGCAGCGGCGCGCCCGGTGCGAGCTTGAACGCATCATCGACGCTGCGTGCGAGGACGAGCGCCCGGAAGCTGTCGGCCTGACCTCGTGCGGGCGGCGCGCCGTCCAGGGATGGGAAGGGCGGCGGCATGCGCGCGGCGCTGACGGCCACATGCCCGCGCGCGGCGATCATCAGCAACCGACGGACCCCCGTGCGCGTGGCCGCGTCGGCGGCGGCCGAGGTCTCGAGCAGCACCAGGTCCACGGCGGCGCCCCGATCGACGAGCGCGGGGTGGCTGCGGAGCTCGAGCCCGCCGACCCGCCGGGCGACCACGGGGGGCAGCTCGCCGAAGGTCCAGGCGGTCAGCCCCTTTCGCTCCCAGTCCGAAGCCGGTGCCACGCTGCGCAGCACCGCCCGTGCACGTCCCCCGTGCTGCTCGAGCAGCGCGTCGGCGTCACGGCTCCGCGCGAGCTCCTTTCCCCGCTCGTCGAGCACCCGGAGCGTGATGCGCAGGTACGGCGCCACGACATCCGTCCGGAAGGACTCCTCGGGCACGTCCACGCCGCACAGCCGGGACACCGCGCGCGCGAGCGCTGGAATCATCGGCCCGCGGAAGGGCACCAGCTCCTTCTCGAGACGGTCGACCAGGGCCGGCACCGGCCCCAGCTGCTTGCGCTGGGCGCGGGGGATCTGCTCGAGCAGGGCGGTGAGCTTCTCCCGCTGCCACCCGGGGATGGTCCAGTCGAGCTCCCCCGGGGCCAGCTGGGCGAGCAGCAGCAGCGGCACGCTCAGGGTGATGCCGTCGTCCTCGGCCGAGGGGTCGAAGGTGTACGTCACCGGCACGGACGCGCCGTGCAGGGTGATGGCATCCGGGTAGTGCGCCGGGGACAGGCCCGGGTCGTGCGAGAGGGCATCCTCCATCGAGAGGACGAGCACGTCGGGGTCGGCCGCCTCGGCCTTGCGGCGCCAGGCCTCGAAGCTCGCTCCGTCCGTCACGTCCGCCGGGAGGCGCTGGTCGAAGAACGTCAGCAGCGCCTCGCTGTCGAGCAGCTCGCTGCGCCGGGCCTTGTCCCGCAGGCGCGCCACGCGCTCGAGCACCTCGCGGTTCTCCTCCTGGAACGCCCCCCGGGTGCGGTACTCGCCGCGCACCAGGGCGTGCTCGAGGAACATCAGCCGCGCCCGGGCGGGGTCCATGCTGGCCAGGGCCACGGGGCGCTCCTTGAAGACCTGGAGCCCGAAGAGGGTCGCGTTCTCCTTCACGACGGCGCGCGCGGACTTCTCCGACCAGTGAGGTTCGGAGAAGCTGCGCTTGAGCAGGTGGGGGGCCGCCGCCGCGAGCCACTCCGGGTCGAGCTTCGCCACGGTGCGCGCGAACAACTGGGACGTCTCCACGAGCTCGAACGCCATCCCCCAGGCGGGGGGCTTTTTCGCGAGCGCCGACGAGGGGTGAACCATGAAGCGCGTCTGCTTCGCGCCCGTGTAGTGGCGCTGCTCCGGATTCCACTGGCCGATGCGGGACAGCAGCCCGGTGAGAAGCGCCTGGTGCAGGACGTCCCCGCGCGCCGGGGCGCCCCGGCCCTTGCGCGACAGGCGCAGCTCGCGGACGGTCTCCTCGAGCTGGCGCTGGACGTCCCGCCACTCGCGCACCCGCAGGAAGGACAGGAAGTTGTCCCGGCACACGCGCCGCAGATGGGACGTCCCCCGGCCCTCGGCCTCGCGCACGAACGCCCACAGCTTGAGGAGCCCCGTGAAGTCCGAGTGCTCGTCACGGAAGCGCGCGTGCAGCGCGTCCGCCTTCTGCGCGAGCTCCCTAGGCCGCTCGCGCGGGTCCTGAAGGTTGAGCGCCGCGGCGATGATGAGCACCTCGTCCAGGCACCCGTACTCGGCGCCGGCGAGGATCATCCGCGCGATGCGCGGGTCCACCGGGAAGCGCGCGAGCTGGTGGCCGAGCGGCGTCAAGGCGCGCTCCTTGCCCTGGATGGCCCCGAGCTCCTCGAGCACCCGCCAGCCCTCGGCGATGGCCTTCGGCTGGGGCGGGTCGAGGAAGGGGAAGTCCTCGACGTCACCGAGGCCGAGGGACTTCATCCGCAGGATGACCCCCGCGAGCCCGGTGCGCTTGATCTCCGGGTCGGTGAAGGCGGGCCGCGTGGTGAAGCTCACCTCGTCGTAGAGGCGCACGCAGATCCCCTCGCGCACGCGGCCACAGCGCCCCTTGCGCTGGTCGGCGCTGGCCTGGGAGACCGGCTCGATGTGCAGGCGCGTGGTGCCCGAGCGTGGCTCGTAGCGAGACAGGCGCGCCACCCCCGTGTCCACGACGTACACGATCCCCGGGATGGTGACGGACGTCTCCGCGACGTTGGTGGAGAGGATGACCCGGCGCTGAGGGATGGTGGCGAAGACGCGCGACTGCTCGGAGGCCGACAGGCGCGAATACAGGGGTTGCACCACCGTGCCGCGCAGCTCGCGCGCGTTCAGCGCGTTCTCGGCCTCGCGGATCTCGCGCTCCCCGGGGAGGAACACGAGGACGTCCCCGTCCGGGTCGAGCGAGAGCACGTTCGCCACCGAATCGGCGACGGCGTCGGCGAGCTCCGCGTCCTCGGGAGGCGGCTCGTAGAGCACGTCCACCGGGAAGGTACGGCCCTCCACCTGGATGACCGGAGCCCCTCCGAAGAACTGCGAGAAGCGCTCGGTCTCGATGGTGGCCGAGCTCACCACGACCTTGAGGTCGGGGCGCCTGGGGAGGATGCGCTTGAGCCACCCGAGCAGGAAGTCGATGGTGAGGCTGCGCTCGTGGGCCTCGTCGAGCACGATCGTGTCGTAGCGGCTCAGGAGCGGGTCGCTGTGAATCTGCGCGAGCAGGACCCCGTCGGTCATGAACTTCACGGCCGTCCGCCGTGACGAGCGGTCCTCGAAGCGAATCTGGTAGCCGACGTCCGTGCCCAGCTCCGTGCCGAGCTCGCGTGCCACACGCGCCGCCACGCTCGTCGCGGCGATGCGCCGGGGCTGGGTGACGCCAATCTGGCGCGGGCGGCCGCGCCCCATGGCGAGCAGGATTTTCGGAAGCTGCGTCGTCTTCCCGGAGCCGGTGGCGCCCGCGACAATGACCACCTGATGGGAGGTGATGGCCGCGGTGATGTCCTCCACCCGGCTCGAGATGGGGAGCTCGGGGGGGAAGTGCAGGGTGGGCAAGCCGCCGGAGGTGGGAACGGGTGAGTCGCCGGACATGGCACCATGGCCTAGCACTGAAGCGCACGCTCCGCCCCTGACGAATCGTGTGTTCGCCTGCGCGCCTGGCGTTCCTGGGGGACTGCTCCCCGCACACCCGCTGGCACCAGGGCCGACCCAGGGAGGCACGCGCGGTGGGAGGGGTCCGCCCCCGGCGCCCCCGGCGCTCCACCGTCGCGCCGCTCGCTGGTGCCGCTCCCCCTTCCCCGTGGCCCATGGTCCGCGCCTGGAGGGTGACGCACTGTTGAGCGGACGCTGGAGGTGGCCGCCATGACCGAGCAGACGCCCGAGGACTCGCTGTCTCCCTCCGATGAGGAGACTCCCTCTGAAAGTGAGCTGCGCAAGCTCAGCCCCTTCGAGCTGAAGGACGAGCTCATCCATGTCGCCGACGAGGCCGTGAAGACCCGGGCGGCGGTGATGCTCAACGCGGGCCGAGGCAACCCCAACTGGATCGCGACCACGCCCCGCGAGGCCTTCTTCCTGCTGGGCCAGTTCGCGCTCGCGGAGAGCCGGCGCGCCTGGGATGAGCCAGACGTGGGGCTCGCGGGCATGCCGAGGTCGCCGGGCATCGCCCGGCGCCTGCACGACTTCCTGGATGCGAGCGACGACGCGGAGGCCGTGCAGTTGCTGCGCGGTGCGCTGGCGTACGGAGAGACGGAGCTCGGCTTCAACCCCGACCGGTTCGTCTGGGAGCTCACCGACGCCGTCATCGGAGACAACTACCCGGTGCCGGACCGGATGCTCGTCCATGCCGAGCGCATCGTGCACGAGTACCTGATGCGGGAGCTGTGCGGCGGCAAGCCGCCCCATGGCCGCTTCGACCTCTTCGCGGTCGAGGGGGGCACCGCGGCGATGACCTATCTCTTCCGGTCGCTGATGGTGAACGGCCTGCTCCGCAAGGGAGACACCATCGCCCTGGGGGCCCCCATCTTCACGCCGTACCTGGAGATTCCCCGCCTGGAGGAGTTCGACCTGCGCACGGTGGACATCCAGCAGCGCACCCATACGAAGGATGGGATGCACACGTGGCAGTACCCGGACGCGGAGCTGCGCAAGCTGGAGGATCCGCGCATCAAGGCCTTCTTCGTCGTCAATCCCTCCAACCCAGGCGCGGTGGCCATCCGGAAGGAGTCCATCGACCGTCTGGTGGAGCTGGTGCGCACGCGCCGGCCGGACCTGTTGATCATCACGGATGATGTCTACGGCACGTTCGTCAACGGCTTCCGGTCGCTCGCCGCGGATCTGCCGCGCAACACGCTGCTGGTCTACTCGTACTCCAAGCACTTCGGCTGCACGGGCTGGCGGCTGGGCGTGGTGGCCCTGCATGAGGACAACATCCTGGATGAAGCCCTCGCGCGGCAGCCCGCGCCGGAGCGCGCTCGTCTGGAGAAGCGCTACGGCTCCATCACGTTGGACCCGGACCGGATGAAGTTCATCGACCGGATGGTGGCGGACAGCCGGGCCGTGGCGCTGAACCACACCGCGGGCCTGTCGCTGCCGCAGCAACTGCAGATGACGCTGTTCTCGCTGTTCTCACTGCTGGACAAGCACGACGTCTACAAGAAGCGCTGCCAGCGCATCTGCCACGAACGGCTCGAGGCGCTGTTCGAAGGCATGGGCCTTCACTTGAAGAAAGACCCGCTGCGCACGGCCTACTATCAGACGCTGGATCTGGAGGCCTGGTGCCGCGAGCACATTGGCGAGGATTTCGTCCGTTTCGTGGAGGCGCACCACGACCCGCTGGACATCGTCTTCACGCTGGCCCGCCGCCACGGCGTGGTGCTGCTCAACGGCAGTGGCTTCGAAGGACCTCCCTGGTCCGCCCGTGTCTCGCTGGCGAACCTGGATGAGACCGCCTATCCGCGGATTGGCAGCGACCTCCAGGACGTCGTGCGCCGGGCCATTGATGAGTGGCTGGAGGCCGGGGGCGCGCTGCCTCCAGACCTGCACTGAGCCACGCGCAATGACGTATCACGGGGTCCTTTTCGATCCGGGGGGATCGCGAAGGACCCATGTCCTTAAAGGCAGTACCCCCTCAGAGGTACAGACACCGGTCCTTGATGCCGCCAACCTCCCGGCTCGGACGGAGACGCTTCGTCGTCGAACTCCCCAGGGCTGTAACGAAAGTCCAGACGAACCGTCGCCAAACCTGAAAGCGGGCATGTGCATGGCAACGAGGTGTGGGGGATGAGCTTCCCAACAAGAGAAGAGGAGTGGGCGCTCCACGAACGGGTCGTGAAGCGGATGCCCGTCGCGAACACCGAGGTCTTCAAGCTCTTCATGTCATTCATGCTGAGGACGCTGACGACGGAGATGCACTGCGACGCGGAAGAAGCTCGGGATTGCGCGCTCCGGGCAGTGTTCGACTACCTGACCGACCCCGAGCGCTATGACCGGCAGCAATCGCTCCTGCGCAGTTACCTGACGCATGCGGCCAAGATGAATGTGTTGGACTCACGGCGTTCCAACCAGCGGCGGCTCCTGCGCGAACAGAAATACGCGGACGTCGTCGAACTCCGGGCGAGGCCTCCGAAAGAAGTGATGGAGGCAGCCGTGGAAACCGCCCTGGCCCTGAAGAGACTCGAGCGCCGAAACCTGAAGCCCAGCGACTGGGGAATGCTCAGGCTGGTCCTTCAGGGCGAGAGCTCAACCCTGGAATTGGCCCGCCCGCTCGGCAAGGAAGCTCTGCCCGAGACCGAACGGAAGCGGGTGGTGAAGCAGAACCGCGATCGCCTCTTCAAGCAGCTGAGGCGGCTCGGAAAGGAGGAGGACTCCCATGACGAATCCTGACTGGCTGGAAGCAGCGGCCGAACGTGGTGCGCGTGTTCCGGAGATGCTGGGCTCCGTTTTCGCCTGGTACCGGGACCTGGAAGACCTCTCGGTCCTGGACTTCGCCCGGAAGCTTGGGTGCACGGTGGAAACGCTCCACTGGGTCTCCCTGTGCCGGAAGCCCGATGGCGAGTCGTTCTCGGAGCACGTGAACCAGATCGCGGAGCACTTCGGCATCGACGCCTTCGAACTCTCCAGAATCCTGCGCGACATGGAGGCCACGGCAGCGCTCATCGCCGCGGAGAACAGCGCCATTGCGTCCGGAGAGCAGACCGTGCTCCTGGCCGCGCGCGACCGCGAGAAGAAATCATGAGGGAGCGCTGGTTGAGGGACGCGCTCGAGTTGGCGGGGCTCCCCCAGCCAGGCACGTTTCCTCGCGCAATCGTCGCGGACGCGCAGAGGGTCCTACCGGTCAGCTTCGTCTGCCTGGACGAGGTGCGCCCCCACTCCATCCGCGCCTACCTCTCCCGGCGCGGCTTGAGGTCCATGTCCGTCGAGGGGACCGACGACCGGGACATGCATGGCTGCATCGTCGCCCTGCGAGGGACGGCCTTCCTCTTCTACTCTCGGAAGGACTCCCTCGAAGAGCAGCGGTTCACGTCCGCGCACGAGCTCGCGCACTTCGTCCTCGACCATCTGGCTCCACGACGAAAGGCGCTCCGCTTCTTTGGCGAGAGCATCCTCCCCGTGCTCGACAATCAAGAGCTTCCGACCCAGGAGCAACTGCTTACATCGGCACTGGACGGTGTCCCACTGAAGCCCCAGGTCCACCTGATGGAGCGGGACGACACCGGCGCCATCGATACCGGGGATGTCTTTCGCGCCGAGCAACGCGCGGACCGCCTCGCCTTTGAATGGCTCGCGCCCGAATCCGTCGCATCCCCACTCATGAAGCAAGGCACCCACGAGGAGCAGGCCGCACGACTCCAGCGGTCGTTCGGCCTGCCACTCCGGAAGGCCGAAGCCTATGCGCGGGTGCTGCGCCAGCGAGCAGGTGCCCCCCGCTTCTCCCTGGCATCCGTGCTGGGCGAAAGGAGCCCGAGTTAGCCATGTCGGATCCCCTCGACGACAATGATTTCGCGGGCGACAGGGACTACCTCGAGTCCTTCGGAGAGACGCTGGCCCAGACGCTCGACCTGGAACGGTGGGCGGATGGCTTTGACGTGGAAGCCATCCTGCGTGCCTTCCGGGAGCACATTGGCGGCGCCATGCGCAAGGAGGACGTGCTCCGCGCCACCGTGCGCGAGAAGCTGCTGCCGCTCCTGAAGACGGGCCCCCATGCCCCCAAGGGCGCGGGCGTCTACCACGCGACCGAGGCCCAGCTGCGGGCGGTTCTCGACGGATACCTGTTCCGGGGCAACGTGGAGGCGGTGAACGGACGCGCGGTATCCCACGACACGCTGGCCCTGGGCATCACGCAGCTGGGCATCGCCGCGGTCGGCTATGGCGGCTCCTCCGGGACGTTCTCCCAGCGGCTGTTCCGCAAGGAGGTCACGTTCCAGATGGACGACCCCTTCAAGCAGGCCCGGGACTACATCGAGCAGCGGGAGACACGCTCGCGCAAGGCGCCTCGGAACAAGGACAGCCTGTCGAGGCTGGCCACCCGAGGCATCCGCACCTACGCGGAGCGGGCCATCCTGGTCGAACGGCTCCAGGCGGAGTGGCGCATCGGGCTGGGAAACCCGCTCCCCTACGAGCTCGTCACCGGGTCTGGCTACCGGGGGCTGCTGGAGGCATCGATCCAGATGCTCACGAACCTCGTGGACCGGCAGCAGAAGTTCGTCTTCGTCACCGAGAGACTCGAGCACCGGGGCTTCCTCACGCTGGGGCATTCGCTCGACACGGGCGAGTACGCCATCCTCGAGACGCTGGAGGCGTACGGTCAGGAGATCCTGGATGGCTGGCGGTACGACGAAGAGGGATTGAGGATGGCGACCGCCTTCGTCCGCAAGTACTGCCCCCAGGTCGTCATGGGGCTGTACCGCGCGTCGAACAACTCACCGCCCCGCCTCTTCTACGCGCACCAGGAGCACGTCCACTTCGCGGTGCGCATCGCCATGGCGGACAGCATCCTGCGCCCGGAGCAGGGCTTCCCCATGCTCTTGGATGTCGCCGCGATGACCTGCCACAGCGTCTTCGGCGAGGACGGCTTCCAGGGCCTCGTCCAGGACGCCTATGCCCAGGCCGATCTCAGTCTCCAGTACCTGAACGTACGCAAGATGCGTCGCTAGTCCCTCCGAGGGGAACACATCCATGTCTGACAATGGCCGAGGCCCTGGGAACCCGGGGCAGTACCCGCCGCGAAATGGCAGCCCCAGCCTCAACGGACAGGCACCGCATCCGATGAACGGCCACAGCCGTCCGGCCGGTCCTGGACTGCCTCCTCCGGCCGGGCCCGGAATGCGCCCTGTCTCCGCGCAACAGCCAGGCCCAAGAGGGGTGGATGGCACGCAGGGACGTTCGTCGCCCTTGCCCATGCTCCCGAACCGGGTCCAGGCGCCGCCAGCGCCACCCGCCGGCAACCGACCTCCCTCCCGTCCTTCGGGCGTCAACGCCGTCATCCAGGAGACGCCCCCTGAGGTCATCCACGCCTTGGCGGCGGCGCAGAAGGAGGCCCAGGCGGCGGTGAAGGCCGACCCCGAACTGGCCTTCGCGGTGGGCTTCACCCACTTCGACACGCCCACCAGCCAGGACAATCACATCACCGTCCTGTCGACGAAGGAGGACCTGCCCCGGCTGGCGTCACAGACGCTGGTGCGCGTGAAGTCACGCGAGGACCGCCGCTCCTATCTGGGGCTGGTGGTCGGCGGTCCCTTCGCGGAGCCCAACGCCGTGCCCGCGAGTTCCTCCATGGCCATTGGGGTGGTCACCCAAGGAAAGAAGCTGACCTACACGTTCGACTACCATGGCCGCGCCGAAGTGGAGCTGCTGGGCGAGGAGATCCAGGGAACGCTGCACCCACCCCGCTTCCGACCCCGGCCGCAGAGCCCCGTCTTCCTCCTGGATGAGGAGGAGAGCGCGCGCGTGCTGGGCGTGGGCGGAGACCTGAGCCTGGGGATGGTGGTGGGTTACGAAGGAATGGAGGCCCGGCTGAACGCGCGCGACAAGGCCGTCCTGCCCCGGCACACGGGGATCATCGGGACGACCGGCGGCGGCAAGTCCACCACCGTCGCCACGCTCATCCACCGCGCGCAGCTCGCGGGCATCGCCACCATCGTGTTCGACGTGGAGGGCGAATACACGCACATCAACCAGCCCACCGACCACACCGCGATGCTGGAGGCGCTCAAGCGTCGAGGACACAAGGAAGAAGGGGTGAAGGACCTGCACGTCCACCATCTGGACGGGCGCAAGACACGCAACCCGCGCCACCGTCCGCTGCATCGCTTCTCCCTGAACTTCTCCAGCCTGTCGCCGTATGCCATCGCGGAGATCCTGGAGCTATCGGACGCGCAGCACGAGCGCTTCATCAAGGCCTACGACGTCACCAAGCTGCTGCTTCAGGACTTCAAGATCTTCCCGACCGACAAGAACGATCCGGAACAGCAACGGCTGGTGATGGATGTGGACGAGCTGTCCACCGGCTTCCCTCGGATGACCATCCAGCACGTGCTGGACGTGGTGAACGCCTATCTCTACAGCCTCAGCGACGAGGGCAAGAACGAGGACCGAAGCACGGGCACGAGGACGCGCTCCCGTCGGCGTGGGCCCACCCAGGACGATCTGCCGCTGGACGCGGAACCTGAAGCCGCGCAGCCCCCGCTCCCCAGGGGGCCGCTGCTCCAGAGCGAGTTCAAGAGCAATCCTGGAATGGTGATGCAACGCGTATACGCGGCGAGCAGTCGCACGGAGATCAGCTGGAAGGCCCTGTCCAGCAAGCTCCACCGCTTGAAGCGGCTCAACATCTTCGACCGAGGCACCACCGCGGGCGTGAAGTACGACGCGATGCTCAGTCCCGGCCGGGTGTCCGTCATCGACCTGTCAGACACGGACTCGCCTCAGCTCAACAACCTGGTCATCGCGGACATCCTGCGCGGGCTCCAGGAGCGACAGGAGGACGCCTACGAGAAGGCCGACCGTGACGGCGGCGAAGTCACCCCGGTCCTCATCATCATCGAAGAGGCCCATGAGTTCCTGTCCGCCAACCGCATCAAGCAGATGCCAGTGCTGTTCGAACAGGTGTCGCGCATCGCGAAGCGGGGCCGCAAGCGGTGGCTGGGGCTCGTCTTCGTCACGCAGCTCCCCCAGCATCTGCCCAATGAGGTCCTGGCCCTGCTCAACAACTTCATCATCCACAAGATCACCGACGGAGCGGTCATCAGCCGGATGCAAAAGACCGTGGGCAGCATCGACGAGAGCTTGTGGAACCGCGTCTCCCGGCTCGCTCCGGGTCAGGCGCTGGTGTCCTTCAGCAACTTCACCCGGCCCCTGATGGTCGCCGTGGATCCGGCGCCCGTGAAGCGCCTGCTCGTCGATTGAGCGTCACCCAAAGTCCAGGAATGGCAGGGGGTGGAGCGATATAGAACGGCCTCGATGCTCCTCCCCGCCCTCATCACGTCCGCCATCATCGCCCAGGCCCCCATCTCCCCTGCGTCCCGCGCCGCGGAGACCCTGGGCCTGGGCCCCGTCCTCGACTCCGTCACACACCAGGGCGTGACCTATGCCGCGCTCGTCCGGGGCGGCATCGCCGTGCTCAAGCTCGACGGGGACACGCCCCAGCTCGTGCGGCGCATCGAGGAGGGCCGGCGCTTCGTGCGGCTCGTCGTCGTGGGCCAGTCGCTCCTCGCCATCGAGCAACGCGAGGAGGCCCATGCCTTCTCCCTCGCCACGCCCGAACAGCCCCAGCCCGACTCACTGGCCTCCGCGTTGAGCGCGACACCAGCGCTCACCGTCGTCACCGAAGCACCGCCCTCCCCTCACGCGCCTCCTCCGGCGGCCACCGCCCACCTCACCGTCACCGCCGTGAAGAACGGCGATGTGACGCTCTCCGGAGGCGCGGCGTCGGGACTTCGCGAAGGCGCCCATGTCCGCGTCCGCACGCATGACGACCGGGAGGTCGTGCTGGAAATCGCCGAGTCCCGCGAGGACAGCGCCCGCGCCCGCCTGGGCCGCGGCGAGAGCGTGCGCGCGGGCGACACCGCCGTCCTCACCGACGCGCCCACCACCGCGCGCCTCTTCTTCCCCGAGCCCGGCGTGCCACGCCTGCGCTATGGCTTCCATGCGCGCCCCTTCCTCGCGCTGGATGCCACCACCCGCCTGGGCCACTCCGCCCGCGCGGGCGGCCTGTTGCTGGATGCGTTCGTCGCGTGGCGGCCGGGTGCTCTGCCCCTGGTCCTGAGCGCCCAGCTCGATCCGGTGGGCTTCGGGCTCGGCACCGGACTGCGACACACCCCAGGCTCCGCCTATGTCGCTGTGTCCTACGCCACCGACTTCCTCGAGGTAGGCATTGGCGCGGGCGCGCTGTTCGGCCAGAAGTCCTGCGCCCCCACGTTCGCCTACGACCCCATCACCTACGAGCCCATCGACGGCGAGAACCTGTGCCAGTCCCACGCCGGCCCCTCCGTCCAACAGGTCCTGCGGCTGGGCGCCATCGATGGGTTCCACGTCGCGTGGAACTCCTCCATCCTCTCGCGCGACAACCAGTTCCGCTTCGGCTCCGGGCGCGGAGAGATCCAGGTGCCCCTCACGCCCAGCCTGTCCCTCTTCGGCGCGGGAGGAGGCTCCGTCAGCGGATGGAACTTCGGCGAGCTGGGCGTACGCAGCTTCATCAAGGGCACCGGAGGCTCCGGCACCACGGTGTTCTCCGCCAGCCTGGGCATC
Organism: Corallococcus sp. Z5C101001; assembly: GCF_007352635.1. NCBI lineage: Bacteria > Pseudomonadati > Myxococcota > Myxococcia > Myxococcales > Myxococcaceae > Corallococcus > Corallococcus sp. Z5C101001. The sequence goes on along the minus strand of NZ_VKLU01000020.1, from coordinate 96,226 downwards.
GTCTCGCTCTCCGACGGCAGCGGCGAGGCCCTTACCGGCCCCTCCATCGCCATTGGCATCGAGCGCCGCCCCTGACGCCCTCCCTCAGTGGCCCGACGCCGTCGACGCGGCGAACTCCTCCGGCACCATCGAGCCGGAGATGGGGAAGTGCTTCGGAGAACGCTTCCACGCCTTCCCGCCCCCCGGGCGGACGGGCGCCCGGGGAAGCTGGCTCAACCCGATGAAGCTCAGCGACACCAGACCCAGGCTGACGACGCCCGCGGCCACTTCATTGAAGAAGCCCATCCGTCGCGAACCGCCCACGCCCAGGAGCGGAAGCGCGGCGATGGGGGCGGCCACCCACGGCAGCCACGTGCGCCAGTTCGCGTGAGCCTGCTTCGTCAGTGCCTCGTTTGAAGCCATGGGGGTGTCCTTCCGAACGCGCGGGTTGTTCAGGAGGATGGGGGCCGCTGGGAGGTCATGAAAGGCCCCCGCATCACGCTCGCCTGCTTCGTTCCGGGTGGAGCTGGAGTCGCCGAGCCAGGAACCCGACCCTGTGCTTCCCCCTCGACCGCTCCGTCAGCGGGCCCCAGGCCAGGGAAGCGAACAGCCTCGGGGAGTGTCCAGGCGAACGGCTTCAGGCGATTCTGCTCGGCGCCGGATGAAGCCATCCTCGCGCAGCTTCGCCATCACGTTCTCCGCCGCGGCCTTCACCTGCCACGCATGCCCGGAGCGCCGGGTCGTCGCGCGCTCCGCATTCCCCAGCCGCTCCTTGTGGAGTGCGAGCACATCGCGGGCCACGCGGAGCCGCTCATCCGCGTGGGCCTGGAGGAGTTCGCCCCTGCCTCGGCGTTCAGCCGCTCAGCGCCCGCACGCGCGCCGCGAGGCTCTGCGTGAAGAGCCGGTAGATGTGCAGCGAGGCCGCGTCGTGCGTGGCGAGGAAGTGCTGGAAGCTCTCTCGGGTGATGCGCAGCGCGCGCACCGCGGTCTTCGCCCGCACGTTCGCGGACACCGGGCCGTCCTGCACCAGGGAGATCTCCCCCAGGAACGAGCCCGGCCCCAGCGTGTTGAGGTGCCGCGCGGCGGGCTCGTTGCCTGCGAACACGTCCACCGTGCCCTCCAGCAGCACCAGCAGCCCGGTGCCGGGGGCGCCCTTCTCCAAGAGCACCGTGCCCGGCGCCGCCGTCACGGGCCGCGCCAGCCGGTACAGGTCCTTCATGTCCTCCAGCGGCAGCTCCCCGAAGATGGGAATGGCCTTGAGGAAGCGGTAGCCGCTGGCCTCCGGCACGGACGCGCCCGCGGCCAGCCGCGCGAGCAGCGCCTCCGCCTCCATGTCCAGGCCCATGCGCCGCAGCAGCCGCGCCTTCTCCGTCACCAGCACCGGATCCACTCGCAGGTGGTCGGCGCTGCTCAACGCGTCCGCCAGCACCGCGAGCGCCCGGTGCGTGAAGCCGCCCGCGTCCAGCACCTTGCAGGTGCGCAGCACCGCTTCGACGTAGCGGGGGTCCTCCACGAGCACGCCGCCCAGGGCCTCGGCCTCCGCGTGCGACTGCCCCAGCGCGTGGTAGAGGTCCGCGGCCTCGAAGGGGCGCCCCAGGCGGACCAGGCAATGCGCCATCGACTCGCGAGCGCCCAGGCCCCGGTACACCTCCAGCGCGCGCTCCAGCGCCCCACCTCGCTCGAAGGCGGCCGCGGCGCGCTCCACCTCGCCCGCGCGCAGGTAGGCCTCCGCCGCCGCCACGTGCTGGCCGCCCTGCGCGTACAGGTCCGCCACCTTCACGTCGTCACCGCTGCCATCCAGCAGCCGCGCCGCCCCGGTGAAGTCGCGCGCCCGGCGCAGCACGTCCACCAACCAGTGGCGTTCCTTCGCCGACCCCTGGGCGGCCTCCTTGCGCAGGCGCTCACGCTGCGCCGCGCCCAGCTCCTCGTAGAGCTGCGCCGCGCGCTCCGGCTCGCCCTGCGCCGCCAGGGACTGCACCGCCTGGAGCGTGCCGCCTCGCAACGACCCACCCCGACTGTTGCCCGTCGTGTCGCCTGCCATGTCCGTCACACATCCCTTCCCAGACCCGCCCCGTCGGGGCCGCGCGTCCGGTTCCACCCGCACCTGACTAACCAGGAACCCGGGCGTAAAGCCAGCCTCCGTCCGTCCCCCCCGTGGCCCTGGGGACACCGGGTCCGGTAGGGTCCGGGCCATGGTTGTTTCCGTACCAGCCGGGGTGGCTCCGGACCACCTCCCCGGGCCCTCGCGGCCCCGCTCCTGGTACCTCGTGGCCCCGTCGGCCGCCCTGCGGACCGGACAGGCGCTGGGCGTGCAGGTGGCCGGGCGCGAGGTGGTGGTGTTCCGGAGTGAGACGGGCCGCGTCCACGCGCTGTCGGCCCACTGTCCCCACCTGGGCGCCCATCTGAAGCACGGCACCGTCCAGGGCGAGCTGCTGCGCTGTCCGCTCCACCACTGGGGCTTCGATGGCGGGGGCCGCTGCCGCGCGGTGCCGGGACGCGGCGACGTGTCCTCCCTTCCGGGGCCTCGCGCCTGGCCGGTGGAGGAGCGCTTCGGCGGGGTGCTCGTCTTCAACGGGCCCGAGGCCCTCTTCCCTCCTCCCGACCTGGGAGGTGGGGAGCATGTGTGGAACGTGGGACCTCCGGTGACGGTGCGCTGTCCCTGGTTGCCGCTCGCGGCGAACTCGTTCGACCTGGAGCACCTGCGCACGGTGCACCACCGCGAGCTGTGGGACACGCCCACGGTGGAGGCGCCGGATCCGTACACGCTGCGCCTGCGCTACACGTCGCGCGTCACCGGCACCGGGGTGAGCGACCGGCTGATGAAGGCGCTGTCGGGCAACCACATCCAGGTGGCGCTCACGCTGCACGGCGGCACGTTGATGTCCGTGCGGAGCGACCTGGGCCGAGTGCAAGGGTTGCTGCTCGCCAGCATGACGCCCGTGCCGGAGGGGACGTCGGTGCGGCTCGCCGTCGCGGCGCGGCGGGGGTGGCTTCCGGGTGCGGCGGCGCTGGCGCTCGGGGTGTCGAGGTGGCTCTACACGGCGTTCCTGCGCCGCGACCTGTCCGTGCTGGACGGCATGCGCTTCAACGTCGCGACCGCGACAGCGGATCCCGTGATGCGCCAGCTGCTCGACTTCGCCGTCGGCCTGCCCGAGGACCCGGACGATGCGCGCCGGTGACACCCCGCCCATTCCGGCCACGCTCAACGTGGCGCTGCTCACCGTGGCGCTGGGCGCGGCGGCCCTGTGCCTCTGGACCGCGTCGCACGCGGAGGCGCTGTGGGCCCGGCTGGTGGCGGCGGGAGCGTTCTCCTACGTGAACAACACGGTCTTCTCGCTGCTGCATGAAGCGACGCATGGCGTGCTGCACCCGTCGCGGAGACTCAACGACGGCTTGGGGCGGCTGGCGGCGACCTTCTTCCCGACGTCGTTCACGTTGCAGCGTGCCTTCCACCTGACGCATCACCGGCACAACCGCACGGCGCGCGAGCAGTTCGACTACCTGCACCCGGGAGACCACCGGTTCCTGAAGTACGCGCAGTGGTACGTCATCCTCACGGGCGTCTATTGGCTCTTCGTGCCGCTGGGGGCGTTCGTGTTCGCGCTCGCGCCGGGGTTGCTGCGGAGGCTGCGAGGTCCGGGCACTCGCTATGGAGAGCAGACAGGCGCGGACGCGTACCTGGGCCGCCTGGAGGACGCGCCGGGAGCAGCCATCCGCTGGGAGGTGCTGGCGATGGTGGCCGTGCAGGCAGGGCTGTCGTACGCGCTGGAGCTGACACCCGCGGGCTGGGCCCTCTGCTACGCGGCGTTCGCGGTGAACTGGAGTTCGCTCCAGTACGCGGACCACGCGTGGTCGCCGCTGGATGTGCGCGAGGGTGCATGGGACCTGCGGGTCGCGGCGCCGGTGCGCTGGGTGTTCCTCAACTACCACTACCACCGGGCGCACCACCGCCACCCGCAGGTGCCGTGGCTTCACCTGGGCCGCTACGTGGACGAGAGCGTCCCCCGTCCGTCCTTCCTGCGCATCTGGCTTTCGATGTGGCGTGGGCCCCGACCGTTCCCGGAGAAGGCACCCTGAGCGCGCTCTTCGGTTGGCCCACGGCTGGGGAGTTGAAGCGCACGGCGGCGCTCGCGTCCGGCTTCGCGGTGTTCTTCCTCGTGGTGTACGGCGGCGCGAGCTGGGTGACCGGCTTCTATCCCGGTGGCCTGCGCGTGGACCTGCCCTTCGAACGGCACATCCCGTTCGTCCCCAGCTGGGCCGCCGTCTACATCAGCATGGACCTGCTGCTGCTGCTGTCCCTGTTCATCTTCCGGACGTGGAGGCGGATGCTCCCCTTCGCGCTGGCCCTGTGCGCGGAGACGGTGCTGGGGGCGCTCTGCTTCCTCGTGTTGCCCGTCGAAGTGGCGTGGCCGCGACGGGTGGTCACCGGAGCGTGGACCCAGGTCTTCCAGTTCGCGGACACGATGAACCTGGAGCGCAACTACCTGCCATCGCTCCACGTCGCCTTCGCCTGCACCGCGGCGCTGGCCTACCGCGAACGCGCAGGACCGGTGGCGCGCATGGGGTTCACGCTGTGGGCGCTCGCCATCGCGGCCTCCACGCTGCTCATCCACGAACATCACGCGGTGGATGTCCTCGCCGGAGCGCTCCTGGCGTGGGGAGTCTGGCGCGTCGTCGCGCCCCGCGTCCGGGAGGCGGCGTTCCTCGAAGCCGTGCGGGTCGAGTCGATCTGCGCGCGGGAGCTGTACCGCTTCGCGCGCAGACACCCACGCTACGGGCTCATCGCGCTCGTGCTGTATCAACAGTCCCTGGGCCGCTGGCGCGAGGCGCGCAGGGCGCGGGTGGGCTTCTGCTTCCTCCAGCTCGTGGACGACGTGCTGGATGGAGACCGCCCCGTGGAGGGCGAACCGCTGGAGTACATCGACGCGCTGCTTCGCACCCTGGAGACCGGCGCCCCCGGTCCCTCCAGCGCTTTCCACGACACCGCGTCCACGTTGGGCCGGGTGCTGCTCGCGGAGCTGACGAACCCGGGTGCCCGGGAGCAGGTGTTGGAGCTGGTGCGCACGATGCGCGAGGACCGCGAGCGAGTGCGCGCCAGGCACTGGTGGGACGCGGGCAGGATCCAGACCCAGCTCTCGAACACGTTCCGCCTGTCGGTGGGCCTGATGCTGCACGTCGCGGACGCCCAGGTGCGCGCGGAGGAGGCCCCGTCCCTGCTCGCGGCGCTGGGCTGGTGCTCCGTGATGCGCGACCTGCGCGAGGACCTGGCACAGGGCCTCTTCAACGTGCCCGCGGACGTCGCCGCCGAAGTGCGCGCCACCGGTCACGACCCGGCGGACCTCGACGCCTTGCTGGCCTCCGAAGCCGGACGCGCCTGGGTGGCCAGCGAATACCAGCGGGCCCGGCTCCTGCTGGACCACTCCGCGGCGGAGCTGGACTCGCTGGACGGAAGGCCTGGGACCGCCCTGCTGCGCCTCTTCCACCGGTCGGTGGAGGCGTTCTGGGCACGCAAGCTGCCCCGGCGGATGCCGTTCCTGCGTGAAGCCTCCGCGCTCCGGCCCTCCTGAAGCGGCCCCGCGCGTCAAGCGGAGTCGCCTGGAGCGTGGCCCGGACGCACGGCCTGGGACACGCATTGACGCGAGCAGGACGGAGGCATCTGCTGGCCCGATGTCCGACCCCACTCCTTCCTCCAGCGCCAGCCCGGTGGACGTGTCCGAGCGGCTGCCCCTGCTGGACGTGTTGCGCGGCTTCGCGCTGTGCGGCGTCTTCGTCTCGAACAGCTTCGCCTGGTTCAGCGGCAGGGTGCTCATGCCGCGCGAGCAGGCCCAGGCGCTGGCCGCGACGCCCTTCGAGGCCGTCGTCAGCGCCCTCTACCACTTCTTCGTGAACCAGAAGTTCGTCACGCTCTTCGCCTTCCTCTTCGGGCTGGGCTTCTCCATCCAGCTCCAGCGCGCGGAGCGAAGAGGGGCCTCCGTCGTTCCGGTGTATTCGCGGCGGCTGCTCGTCCTGCTGGGCATTGGCGCGACGCACCTCACCGCGCTCTGGGTGGGGGACGTCCTCTCCACCTATGCGCTGCTGGGCTTCGCGCTGCTGCTCTTCCGCCAACGGTCGGACCGGACGCTGTTGACGTGGGTGGGCGTCCTGTTGGTGGCCGTCCCGCTCGGGGTCCCCGTGCTCCAGCACTACGGCCCCATCCTGCTGCACGGCGCGCAGGCAGCCGCCGAGGCCGCGAAGGCCACCGACGACCTGGAGGCCCGGCTCCGGGAGCAGCTCTTCGTGGGGCTCTCCAGCGATTCGCTCTGGACGACCCAGGCGGCGAACGCGCACTTCCTCACGTTCATGCTGCCGCAGTTCAAGCGGCTGTTCTGGATGGCCACCATCCTGGGCCGCTTCCTGCTGGGCCTGCTCGCGGGACGGCACCTGCTGCTCCAGGACCTGGAGCGGCACAGGTCCTTGCACAGGAAGCTGCTCGGCTGGGGATTGGTGCTGGGCGTGCTGGGCAATGGCGCCATGGTGGGGGTCCAGCGCCTGCGCATCCTGGGGCTGGTGGACCCGGCGAAGGACGGCTGGATGGTCATCCTGTCCGCCATCCACGAGCTGGGGTTCCTGGGGCTGGCCGCGGCCTACGTCGCCGTCTTCGCCCTGCTCTTCCAAAGGGAGCCCTGGCGCAAGCGGATGCAGGTGCTGGCGCCCGTGGGCCGCATGGCGTTGACGAACTACCTGATGCAGACGGTGGTGAGCCTGTGCATCTACGACGGCTGGGGGCTGGGCCTCATTGGCAAGCTGCCGCCCTCCAGTTGCATGGCGCTCGCGCTGGCGGTGTTCGCGCTCCAGGTTCCCTTGAGCCACGCGTGGCTGTCGCGCTTCCGCTTCGGTCCGGCGGAGTGGCTGTGGCGCTCGCTCACCTACGGCCAGCGCCAGCCCATGCGCCACGCGCTCAAGCCGTCGCCGGCCGGCGTCCCCGGCGCCCGATGAAGAAACCGACCACGAGGGCGATGACGGCGGCCAGGGCCCCAAAGCTCAGGGCGGCGGTCTTCACCTTCGTGAGCAGGGCGTTGTCGAACACGTTGGTGGAGTAGTGGAACGCGGCGATGAGCCACTGGTCGCCCTCCTTCACCAGCGTGCAGGTCCACCGCCCGTGGACGACGAGGTCGGTGCCGTCACTCAACTGGTAGTGGTCCCGCGACGAGCCATAGGCGACGCCCGTATTGCCATACAGGCGCGTGAGCGCATCCACGTCGAACTTCGCCGTCACCTTCTTCACGACGCTGTGCGGAGCGCCCAGCATCTCCTCGTAGTACGCGCGGATGGCGGCCTTCCCCACGCGCACGTCGTTGTTCATGGTGGTGAACACGACGTCCGGATGCAGGTGGGACAGGAGCTGGTCCAGGTCCTGCCTGTTGAGCGCATCCTCCATGTCCTGCTTGATGGCGCGCAGCGCCTGATGCGTCACCTCGTCGCCCGAAGCCGCCGCGGCGGGAGCGTCCTGGGCTCCCGCCACCGTGGGCACCGCGACGAGCAGCAACGACAGGAGACCTACGAGCCGGGTGCGCACCATCGAAGCTCCACGAAGAAAGAAGGAGCCGCGCATCCTAACTCACGGCAGCGGCTTCACCGTGAGCTGCTTGGACGCGAGGAACTCCGGGTTGAACACCTTGGAGGCATAGCGGCTGCCGTGGTCGCACAGGAACGTGACGATGCGAAGCCCCTGTCCCTGGTGCCCGCGAGCGATCTCCCAGGCCGCGCGCACGTTGATGGCCGCGGAGGTGCCCACGACCAGCGCGTCCTCGCGCGCCAGGTGGTAGAGCATCTCCAGCATGTCCTGGTCCTCCAGGCGCATCGCCTCGTCCACGCGCGCCTGCCGGAAGTTCTCCGTCAGCCGCATGATGCCGATGCCCTCCGTGATGGAGCTGCCCGTCGTCTCCATCTTCCCCGTGCGCACCTGGCTGTAGAGCCCCGACCCCGGCGGATCCACCAACACCACGCGCAGCGCCGGGTTCTTCTCCTTCAGGTAGCGGCTCGTCCCGGACAGCGTGCCGCCGCTGCCCACCGACGCCACCAGCACGTCCACCCTGCCCTCCGCCTGCTCCCAGATCTCCGGCCCCGTCGTCTCGTAGTGGTAGTCACCGTTGGCCGTGTTCTCGAACTGGTTCATCCACGCCCAGCCGTGCTCCTCCGCCAGCACCCGCGCCTGATGGAAGAAGTGCATTGGATTGGAGAAGGGCACCGCCGGCACGCGCCGCACCTCCACGCCCATCGCCTCCAGGTACTCGTACTTCTCGCGCGCCTGGTTGTCCGGCATCGTCACCACCACGCGGTAGCCCCGCTCACGCCCCAGCAGCCCCAGGCCGATGCCGGTGTTGCCCGCCGTGCCTTCGACAATCGTCCCACCGGGCTTCAGCTGCCCCGTGGCCTCCGCGCGGAGGATCATCCCCTTCGCGGCGCGGTCCTTGATGCTGCCGCCCGGGTTCATGAACTCCGCCTTGGCGACGATGTCGCAGCCCGTCCGCCGGCTGAGCGACCCAATGCGCAACAGCGGCGTGTTCCCCACCGCATCCCAGAGCGAACCCAATCGTGGCGCCATGTCCATCCCTCCCTGAAGCCGCCTACAGCTTGCGCATCCGCACGCGGCGAACCTTGTGGTCGCTGCCCTTCACCAGGATGAGCCGCGCGCGCGAACGCGTGGGCGCGATGTTCTCCGCCAGGTTGGGCCCGTTGATCTCCGCCCACACCGACGCGGCCCGCGCTACCGCCTGCTCCCGCGTCAGCTCGGAGAAGCGCCGGAAGAAGGACCGCTCGTCGCGGAACGCCGTCTCCCACAAATGCAGGAAGCGCTCCACGTACCAGTGGCGGATGTCCGTCTCGTTCGCGTCCACGTAGATGGAGAAGTCGAAGAAGTCCGACAGGAACGTCTGCGGCAGCCGCCCGCCCTCCACCGGCCCCGTCTGAAGGACGTTCAACCCCTCCAGGATGAGGATGTCCGGCTGCCGGATGGACTGCGGCTCCCCCTCCACGATGTCGTAGACGAGGTGCGAGTACACCGGCGCCGTCACCACCTCGCGCCCCGCCTTCAGCTCCGCCAGGAAGCGCACCAGCCCGCGCCGGTCATAGCTCTCCGGGAAGCCCTTGCGGTTCATGATGCCGCGCTCGGCGAGCACCCGGTTGGGGAACAGGAACCCGTCCGTCGTCACCAGCGCCACGCGCGGATGATCCGGCCAACGCGCCAGCAGCGCCTGGAGGATGCGCGCCGTCGTGCTCTTGCCCACCGCCACGCTGCCCGCGATGGCGATGATGAACGGCACCTTGCGCACCGAATACCCCAGGAACGCCTGCTGCGCCGCCCACAGCGACTGCGCCGACGCCACCTGCAGGTGCAAGAGACGCGACAGCGGCAGGTAGACGTCCACCACCTCGTCGATGTCCAGCCGCTCGCCCAGGCCGCGCAGCTTCTCCACCTCCTCCGCCGTCAACGTCAACGGCGTGGAGGCCCGAAGCTCGCGCCACGCGTCGCGATCGAGGTCGACGTACATGGAGGCGGCGCGGGGCTTGGTCACGGACATGCCACCAAGCATGAACCAGACCTTCCCGGCTCCCGCAAGTGAAGGCGACAACAGGTCTTCCCCGGGCTCCTTGACAGCACGACATTCACGCGCGGAACGTGCCGGTCCGCGCCCAGTCCCGGTCCGCCTGGAACGGGGGGCTCCCCCCCTGGCGCCCCGCTTCTCCGAGGTCCCGCGTGTCCGTCCTCCACGGTCCAGTCCTCCTCGCCGCCACGGGGCTGCTGTTCGGCGCGCCCCTGGCGCACGCCCAGTCCCAGGCCGCCGAGCCCCCCAGGGCCGTGGATCCCCCGGTCGTCCAGACCTCGGAGGACGGCTTCTCGCTGTCGTCGGCGGACAAGGCCTTCGTGCTCAAGACGCGCGGACAGCTCCAGGGCGACGGGCGCTTCTACTTCGACGACACGGACCGCACCGGCACCAACACGTTCGTCATGAGGCGCGTGCGCCCCATCCTGGACGGGACGCTCTTCGGCTTCATCGACTTCCGCTTCATGCCCGACTTCGGCAACGGACAGCCGCTCATCCAGGATGCGTGGATCGACTTCCGGCCGGGCGAGTGGATCCGCCTGCGGGCCGGGCGCTTCAAGACGCCGTTCGGACTGGAGCTGCTCCAGTCGGACATGGACAACCCCTTCATCGAACGCTCGCTCACGGTGGACCTGGTCCCCAACCGCGACGAGGGCCTGGAGCTCCACGGCGAGGGCCAGGGGGGCCGGTGGCAGTACTCGCTGGCGGTGGTCAACGGCGATCCAGATGGCACCAGCACCGACTTCAACGGGGACGACAGCTTCGATCTGGTCGCCCGCGTCTTCGCCCTGCCCTTCAAGGGCATCGAGCCCTCCTTCCTCCAAGGGCTGGGCCTGGGCTTCGCGGTGACGCGCGGGCTGCAATTCGGCTCGGCCACCAACACCGGCCTCGTGCCCCAGCGCAGCACGGGCCAGGAGGTCATCTTCAGCTACCTGAGCAACGCGGACACGGGCGAGACCGTGGTCGCGCACGGCCAGCACCTGCGGGTGTCGCCCCAGGGCTACTTCTACTGGGGCTCGCTGGGTGTTCTCGCGGAGTACGTGCGCTCGACACAGGACGTGCAGGTGGCGGACGCGCGCGCCCGGCTGCGGAACCACGCGTGGCAGGCGTCCGCGTCGTGGGTCTTCGGGGGGAGGGCCTCCTTCGAGGGCGCGAAGCCAACGAAGCCCTTTGATCCGAAGACGGGCCAGGGCGGCGCGCTGGAGGTGGCGGCGCGCTACCACGCGCTGGACCTGGACGAGGCCGCCTTCCCCCGCTTCGCGAACCCCGCGCGCTCGGTGCGCACGGCGAAGGGCTTCGGCGTCGCCACCACCTTCGCCTTCAACCGGCGCGTGCGCTTCGCGGTGAACTACCACCGCACGAACTACCAGGGCGGTGCCCCCAACGGAGGCGACCGCAAGCCCGAGAACGTCGTGTTGTCCCGCTTCCAGCTCACGTTCTGAAACACGCCACCTGAAACACAGGCTGCTTGACGCTCCACGTCACCCGGCTTCGTCCTGGTGCGTCTTGAAGCGGGGACACCCGGTGCACGACGCTCCCGCTGCCCGCGACGGGTCGCCCTTCCCAAGGGCCGCCTGTCGCGGACTCCCGCAGAAGAGGACGCATGCCCGCGAACGTGTTCCCGCAGCGCCCGACGTCTGTCCGCCCCCCTGCCTCGTCGAAGTGGCTTCCTCGCGCCGCGATGCTCGCGCTGCTGGGGCTGGGCACGCCCGCGGCCGCGCAACAACCCGAAGCGCCCCCTCAAGAGAACGTGCAGCAGAACGTGCCGCCCCCGGTGCTGCCACCGATGCCGGAGCGCCGCGTCTTCTTCACCACGCTCAACGTGATTCGCTACAACCCGCTGGGGCTCGAGTCGCAGAACCGGCTCGTGTACCAGAAGCGGCTGTTCGACAGCCCCTCGCTGCTCTTGCGCGACACGTACGCCAGCGCCGCCGCGAGCCTGAAGGTGAGCCCGGCCTTCTTCAAGCTGGGCCCCGTGGTGGAGCTCCAGCCCCTGGCGGTGTTCAACCTCCGCGCCGGCTACGAATACGTCCAGTACTTCGGCACCTTCGGCAGCGTCCAGTCCTACCCGGACTCCTTCCAGAACTACGCCGATGACGTGCGCGATGTGACCAAGGACGCGGCCTACGGCACCTCCGGACACCACTTCTTCCTGGAGCCCATGCTCCAGGCGAAGGTGAAGTCGGTGGCGCTGCGCACCAAGCTGGCCATCGAGTACTGGAACGTGGACCTGCACGACGGCGGCCCGCGCAGCACCTTCTATGAGCCGACGCTGGACACGCTGGTGCCCGGCAAGGGCTGGGTGCTCGCCAATGACACGGATCTGCTGTGGCTGGCCGGGAAGTGGACGCTGGGCGCCAGGTTCTCCGCGGTGTGGCCACGCTACAACGACAACGCCAACGCGGTGGAGCCGCTGCCCGGCCAGCGCCTGCCCACCAACAAGCACATGCGCGTGGGCCCGCTCGTCGCGTATGCCTTTGACACCCACCCGGGCGGCGTGATGACCAGGCCGACCGTGCTGCTCATCGCGGGCTGGTACCTCAACCATGAGAACCGCACGAGCGCCATGCCCTACCTGCTGGGCGGGTTCTCGTTCAGCACGGAGCTGCTCTCCGGCGGCTGAGCGCCCCCGGAAGACTGTCCAATCCTCAAACCCAGACTGCCCTCCGGGGCAGTGGCCCCGGCCCCGCGTCGTCCCTAACTCGCCCTGGCTGTCTGCCTTCGTGGACAGCGGGGGTGCACATGGGTTGGACACGAATGGCGACGGGTTGGCGGTTCCTCTGGGCTGTCGTGGCGGTGGTGACGCTCAGCCGGTGCGCCCCGCCGGAAACCCCCGAGCCGCCATCCGTCACGCGAGAGGGCGCGGCGCTCCAGGCCGGGCTCGCGGGGGGTGACATCACCTGGCTCAAGCACCTGGGCAATGCCAGACAGGATGGCGCCTCCTCGGTGGCGTTCGACCGGGATGGCAACATCCTCATGCTGTTTGAATACCAGGGCAGCGTGGACCTGGGCGGGGGTCTCATCGGCTCCGGAGACCCCAACCGGTACGGCTTCGCGGTGGCGAAGTACACGTCGGCGGGCGCGCTGCTGTGGACCCGCGCCTTCGAGGCCACGCCCCAGCCCGGTGACCCGATTTCACGGGTCAGCGCGCCGGCGCTCACCGTGGACCGGGAACGGAACGTCCTCGTCGGAGGGGTCGCGAGCCAGCCCATCAACCTGGGCGCGGGGGTGCGTCCGCCGGGCGCCTTCCTCCTGAAGCTGCGCAAGACGGGGCAGTTCCAGTGGGCCCGGCACTTCACGGGCAACCTGGGGCCTCGGAGCCTCGTGACCGACTCGCAGGACGCCATCGCGATGGTGGGCAATGCCTACCGCACGGTGGACTTCGGCCAGGGGCCCATCACGCCCTCCGTGGACGCGCAGGTCGCCTTCCTCGCGAAGTTCAACGCGGCGGGCGCGCCCCAATGGAGCGTCATGGAGATGTGGGACCTGAGCAGCGGCACCAGCGTCGCGGTGGACGAGGAGGACGCGCTCTACCTCGCGGGCCACTGGTACCCCGACCCGGAGCTCTGGAAGGTGACCTCCTCGGGGACCGTGGCGTGGCAGCGGACCTTGAACGGCGCGTCCGGCGGCGTGCTCGACGTGGCGGTGCACGGCAACCGCGTGGTGGCCGGGGGACAGTTCAACAACCCCTTCACGTTCGCGGGGCGGACCGTCCCGAACCCCTCCTCGGGCAACGGGGGCTTCCTCGTCGCCTGGACCCGCGCTGGCGAGGAGCGTTGGGGCCAGAGCTTCGAACAGGTCGTCAGCGCGGTCGCCATGGGCGAGGATGACAGCGTGGTCGTGGGAGGCCACTCCACCTCGCCGGGCCCCTCTGGCCACAAGCTCTTCGTCGCGAGGCTCGAGCGCCTCCAGGGGCAGCAGCACTGGCTGCGCCGCTACGACGCGACCCAGCGCCCGTCCTTCACGGACCTGGCGGTGAACAAGCAGGGGGAGTTCGTGGCGCTGGGCTCCTTCACGGGCACCGTCCACTTCGACGCCGACTACACCTCGCGAGGCCTCGAGGACGTCTTCCTCTTCAAGGCGCGGACGGGCCCCTGAGGCTCACCCGAAGCCCTGGGCGCGCAGCGCCGCGCCCAGCGGCAGGGAGCCCGAACGGTAGGCATCGAAGCACCGCGCGGCCTCCTCCGGGGTCGGCTGGGTCCAACGCCAGCCGCCCGGGCCCGCGCGGACCTCGCAGCGGATCAACGACGTGCGCAGCGCCTCCGCGCTGGGGAACACCAGGTGCTCGAACAGCAGCGGGCTCTGGCTGGTGACGAAGGCCTGCCGTCCGCCCAGGTCCCCCACGCACGCGCCCACCAGGTCCGCGTGCAGCCCGTCCGCCAGCTCGTCCGCGATGACGAACGCCGCGTGCACATCCAGGTAGTAGAGGAAGGACAACAGCCGCTTCTGGCCGTAGCCCAGCTGCTCCTGCGTCACCGGGCCGCCGTCCGCGCGCACGAACGCGAACCGGAAGCCGCTGAAGCCCAACCGGCCCCCCTGCGACAGCGGCGCCCCTCCCTCCGTCACGTCCACGCTGAGCGTGCCGGACGCGAAGCCCGCCAGCGCCACGAAGCGCGCGAGGAAGCCCTGGGGCCGCGCATCGTGCCGCAGCAACAGCGCCGGAGGCACGGGCTCGCGCTCCACCTGATCTCTCAGCCAGCCGGGCATCCACGTGGGCAGCGCCATCAGGCCCAGCGGGAACAGCTCCTCTCCTCGCTGCTCCATCGCGTAGCGGATGGCGCCGATGCGCTCGAACATGCCCAGCGCCTCGTCGAAGCGCGGCGGTGCCAGCAGGAACGTCTCCCGCAGCAGGTCCTTCAGCCGCGCCTTCACGCCCGGCTCCAGGTACTGCGCGGCCATGAAGAGCAGCGTCCACACGGACCGGTCCAGCACCGACCAGTGCATGCGCTTGGAGAAGCCCGCCGCGCCCGCCACCTCGCACGCGAAGCCCGTGGCGCTGGCGCGCATGACGAGCCGCGCGTCCTCCGCCGCGTCCCACCGCACCGTCGCCACGATGGAGGGCATCAGCCCATGCGCCAGCGCCCCGGGAGGCAGCGCCAGCGCGTCTCCGGGCCCGCCCTCGCCCGCCGTCGCCGGCAGCGCCGCGGGGGGCTCGTTGCGCACGGCCACGTCCACCGTCAACGCGTCGAAGCGCAGCGCGTAGTCCAGCGCGAACGGCTCGCGCAGCAGCCCGGAAAAGTCCGAGCACACCACCGCCGACACCAGCTCCAGCAGCGTCGTGCGGCCGCTGCCCGTCGCGCCCACCACCACGTTGAGCGCGGGACCGAACGTCAGCACCGTGTCCGGCGCGAGCCCGCGGTAGTGGTGCACGTGCAGGCGGGTCAGCTTCATGGCGGCGTCCGGACCTCCGGAGGAAGCAGCCCTCAGCGTAGGCCCTTCGCCAGTTGGTGCGCGAGCCGGTGGAGCAGCTCCGTGTTCTCCACCTCCGAGGCCTTCAGCTTGGGCAGCTGCGCCTCCAGCGCCGCCAGGTCCTTGCCCCGCGTGAGCAGGTCCTCCGCGCCCAGCTCCAGCCAGCGCCCCAGCTCCAGGGCCGTCAGCTCCAGGTGGAACTGGAAGCCATAGGAGCGCCCCAACCGGAACGCCTGCTGGGTGTAGCGGTCCGTGGACGCCAGCAGCGTCGCGCCGGGCACCGGCGTGTAGGTGTCGCCGTGCCAGTGCGCCACCGCCGTGCGCGCCTTCGCGCCCCCGACCACCGGATCCTTCAGCGCGTCCTGCGTCCAGCGCACCGGCCCCACCCCCACCTCGAAGCCGTTCTTGCCCGGAGACACCGTCGCCCCCGCCGCCGCCGCCAGCAGCTGCGCGCCCAGGCACACGCCCACGCACGCGCGGTCATTGGCCAGTCGCTCGCCCAGCAAAGCCAGCTCTTCATTGAGGAACGGATGGGCGTCCGCCTCGTACACCCCCATGCCGCCCCCCATCACCACCACCAGCGGAGCATCCACGTCCTCGCGCTTCACCGTGCGGAAGCGCCGCACCAGCGTGAACCCCGCCGTCTCCAGCGCAGGGCCCAGCAGCCCGGGGCCCTCGTGCTCCTCATGCTCGAACACCACCGCGCGCATCGCCCGCAACCCCTTTCGTTCAGCCCCGTACTAAGTGCCGCACTCAGACTAACGCTCCCAGCCGCACTCCGCCGAGATGCGGCACGAACGTGAATTGTCAGTCAGCGCACATTTCAAAGTATTTTATGTTATCATCCTTGGGCCCGAATTCCCCTATAAACAGGTGGACCAGGGTATTCCCCCCTTGGGTGTTCGTCGCGTCGTTTCCGAAAGGAAGTTCCTCGTGAGCAAGAGCCTTCGCGGTTTCAAGTGGCTGGTGGGCACGGTGGTCGGCGTTTCCCTGCTGGGTGCCTGTGGCGCCCCGGCGGATGGTGAGCAGTCCCCCACGGAGGCCTCCGAGCAGGCCCAGGGCGCCCTGACGGCGCAGGTGTCCGTGGCGAAGGCCTCCATGGCCGCTCGCGACACGGTGACGGTGGAGGTGACGCTGACCAACACCTCGTCCGCGCCGGTGAGCCTCTACAAGTGGGAAGCGCCGGGCACGGGCCTCACCGAGGGCCGTCTGTCCGTCCTGCGCGACGGCACGCCCGTGGCCTACACGGGCGCGCACTTCAAGCGCGTGCTGGGCCGCGCCGAGGACCTCATCACGCTCGCTCCCGGCCAGAGCATCTCCGGCCCGGTCGTCGTCTCGGACGCGTACGACCTGTCCCGCACGGGCACGTACAGCATCCGCTACGAGCTGGAGTCGCGCTCCAGCGTGCAGGCGCTGGCCTCCAATGAGGTCACCGTCTTCATCGAGGGCCGCCGCAACAGCCGCGAGGAGGCCGAGGCGATGCGCGAGGTGACGGGCGAGAGCCTGGCGTACTCCGGCGCCTGCACCACGTCGCAGAAGAGCTCCATCTCCTCCGCGTTCAGCGGCGCGCAGACGTACTCCAACAACGCGTACACCTACCTGAGCGGCACGCCGTCCGCGACCAGCCGCTACACCACCTGGTTCGGCACCTACTCCAGCTCCAACTGGAACGTCATCAAGACGCACTTCAACAGCATCAAGAACGCGTTCGCCTCCGCGGCCGTGACCGTGGACTGCAGCTGCACCGACAGCGGCACCTACGCGTACGTGTACCCGGGCTCCCCGTACAAGATCTACGTGTGCGGCGCCTTCTGGAGCGCCCCCACCACGGGCACGGACTCCAAGGCCGGCACGCTGGTCCACGAGATGAGCCACTTCACCGTCGTGGCCGGCACGGACGACTGGGCCTACGGCCAGAGCGCCGCCAAGAGCCTGGCGAAGTCCAACCCCACCAACGCGCGTGACAACGCGGACAGCCACGAATACTTCGCGGAGAACAACCCCTCGCTGCCGTAAGGTGACGGCGGGTCGTTGACCGGGGGACGCGGGCCACGGGCCTCGCGTCCCCTTTTCTTTTCGCCGCACGAACACAAGGAGCGACACGTGATGGGGCTGGGACGAAGGAACCTCGCATGGCTCGCGGTGCTGTCCGCCGCCGGTGTCACCGCCTGTACGAAGCCCGCGGAGCCGCCCGCGCAGCAGCAGGCCCCCGTGGCCGCGGCGCCGACGACGCCCACCCCGCCCCCGCCGTCCACGCCGCCCCCTGCCGCCCCGGAGCCCACCGCCGTGAAGAACCCCGTGAACCTGGAGTGCGCCCTGAGCGCGCCCGCGAAGGCCCGCGTCGGCGAGCCCGTGGAGGTCCTCTTCAAGCTCACCAACCGCTCCGACCAGCCGGTGTGGGTCCTCAAGTGGCACACCCCCCTGGAGGGCTTCCTGGGCACCGTGTTCCAGGTCACCCGCGACGGCGAGGAGGTCTCCTACCAGGGCCCCATGGCGAAGCGCGCCGCGCCGAACGCGGACAGCTACGTGGCCATCGCTCCGGGGGCCACGGTGGAGAACCGCGTGGAGGTGACGCAGGCCTATGACTTCCAGAAGCCCGGCACCTACCGCATCGCCTTCCGCGACGAGCTGATGGACGTGGCCACTCGCAAGGAGGACGTGCCCGCGCCCGGCGGGGACTTCAAGTCCACCCCGGTGACGTGCGCCCCGGTGGACGTGACGCTCGCCGCCCGCTGAGGGCCGCGCCGGGAAAGGGGCCTTCTCCCGGACTTTCCCGGAACAGGAGGGCGGACAGGCACGCTCCCCCTCCTCAGCCGGGCCCAGGCGCGATACACCTGGGCCCATCATGGCGGACACCTCCTCGATCCACATCCCGACGGTCGACCTCACGGACCTCGCGTCGGGTGAACCGGCCCGTCTCGAGCGCGCCGCGGCGGCCCTTCGCGAGGCCTTTGGCGTCTTCGGGCTCGTCTTCGTGAAGAACCACGGCGTGGACGCGCCGGCGCTGGAGCGCTTCTACGACGCGTTCTCCAGCTTCGTCGCCCGGCCGGACGCGCAGAAGCGCCCCCTGGGCCGCGCGGACTTCTGGTACCAGCGCGGCTGGACGCCTCCCAACACGGAGGTCGCCGTCGCCGGCAACGGCCAGCCGGACTTCAAGGAGTGCTACTTCGCGGCGCCCACGCCCACGGACGCGCAATCCGCGATGGAGTTCCCGGAGCTGTACCCGGAGAACATCTGGCCGGACGACGCGCCGCCCTTCTTCCAGGAGGGCCTGCTCACCATGGGCCGCGCGCTGCACGAGGCCGGCCTCAAGCTGCTGCGCGGCGCCGCGCTGGCGCTGAAGCTCCCCGAGTCCACCTTCACCGACGCGTGCGAGAAGGCGCCCCACGTCACGCGCGCGCTCCAGTACCTGCCCCTGGGTCCGTCCCAGGTGAACACCGGCATCCTCTGGGGCGAGGAGCACACCGACTTCAACCTGCTCACGCTCCTGCCCGGGGGCCGCTTCCTCGACCCCGAGGGCCGCCCGGCGCCCAAGCCGGATGACCAGAGCGGCCTGTACCTGCGCACGCGCGCGACGCCGGACGCGCCCAATGGCCTGATGGTGCGCGGCACCGCGCCCGCCGGCTGCATCGTGGCGCAGGTGGGCCAGCAGCTGGAGATCCTCACGGGCGGCACGTTCCTGGCCACCCCGCACGTCATCACCGCGCCGGGCGTGCCCGGGTGGCAGCGCCAGTCCGCCGCGCACTTCATGCACGTGCACACCAGCCAGGTGCTCTTCCCGCTGCCGGGCTTCCGCACGCCGGAGGCGGTGGCCAACTACGCGCCGCCGGTGCTCGCGGGCACCTACGACATCAAGACGCTGGTGGACATCGGCCTCGCGCCGCCCGCCGCGCTCGACAAGCTGGGCTACCGCCACTACGACCGGCTCAACCGGATGCGCGCGACGTCATAAGACGGGCCCGGGGCCGCGCGCCCCTTGTCGCTGGCGGAGGGGGGCGGGCTGCGTTACAGCGCAGCCACTTCCATGGCCACACCCTCCGTCCTCGGCGCCTCCGTCTTCCGCCACCGCGACTTCCGGCTGTACCAGATCGCCCGCCTGTGCGCGGTGCTCGCGGCGCAGATCGAATCCGTCGCCATCGGCTGGCAGGTCTACGAGCTCACCGGGAGCGCGCTCGCGCTGGGCTACACCGGCCTGGCCCAGTTCGTCCCGTTCCTCGCCTTCAGCCTGCTGGGCGGACAGGTGGCGGACCGCTTCGACCGCCGCCGCATCCTGGCGATCTGCCAGGGCGTGATGCTGGTGTGCAGCCTGCTGCTGTTGACCTTCACGCTGGGCCACATCACCGACGTGCGGTTCGTCTATGGCGTGCTGGTGCTGTTCGGCACCGCGAGGGCCTTCTACGCGCCCGCCGGCTCCGCGCTCACGCCGTACCTGGTGCCCGCGGACGAGCTGACGCGCGCGGTGGCGGTGAACTCCACCACGTGGCAGGTGGCCACCATCGCGGGCCCCGCCGTGGGCGGCCTGCTCTACGGGTGGCTGGGCGGCAAGGGCGTCTACATCGCGTCCGCGTCGCTGTGCGCGCTCACGGTGGTGTGGATCCTCTCGCTCAAGGTGCGCACCGGCAGCGCGTCGCGCGAGCCCATCTCCCTGGCCACGCTCGTCGCGGGCCTGCGCTTCGTGCGCCAGAAGCGCCTGCTGCTGGGCAGCCTCACCCTGGACCTCTTCGCGGTGCTGCTGGGCGGCGCGGTGGCGCTGCTCCCCATCTACGCGCGCGATGTGCTGCACACCGGCCCCTGGGGCCTGGGCCTGCTGCGCAGCGCTCCGGCCGCGGGCGCCGCGGTGGTGGCGGTGCTGCTCGCCTTCCGTCCCCTGGGTGGCCACGCCGGGTGGAAGATGTTCGGCGCGGTGGCCGTGTTCGGCGCGGCCACGCTGGTGTTCGGCCTGAGCACGTCCCTGCCCCTGTCGCTCGCGGCGCTCGCCATCGGTGGGGCGGCGGACATGGTGAGCGTGGTGGTGCGCCACACGCTGGAGCTGGTCTCCACGCCGGACGACATGCGCGGCCGCGTGGGCGCGGTGAACATGATGTGCATCGGCGCCTCCAACGAGCTGGGCGAGTTCCGCGCGGGCTCGCTCGCCCAGGCCCTGGGCGCCGTGCACGCGGTGGTGATTGGCGCCGTGGGAACGCTCGTCGTCGTGGGGCTCTGGGCCTGGCTCTTCCCCGAGCTGCGAAACGTGGACCGGCTGGAGTCCGCCGCGCACCGCCCGCCCGTGCCCGAGGAGGACCCCACCGAATCCGCGCCCTCGCTCTGACCGGGGCGCCGCGCCCGGCGTGAAGTCCTGGCCCGCCACCGGGTCAACTCCCAGTGAAGCCCTGTTGCCTGGGGGGCCACGCCGTTGCCTCGCGTTGTAGCGCCTGGGGACACAATGGGGTCCACGCACCCCAACCCCCAGAGCAGGCGACCTGGTTGGTACGGTCCGTGCTTCAGCCGGATGCCCATGGGGTACTACTGGAACGTGGTGGCACTGTGCGTGGGGGTGGCGCTCTGCTTCGTGTTGGGCCGCGCCCTCTTCGAGGACACCGAGCCCGAGCCCGTCCGCGCCGCCACGACCGCTGAGCCCGCGCCGCCCCGGGTGGTGCGCATGGACGCGGGGCACCACCCGCGAAAGTAGGTCCCCCCGCCGGGCGCCCCCGCGCGATGATGCGCGCCGTGGCGAGCGCGACAGGCCCCCTCCTCCTCCTGCTGCTCTGGGCGGTGCTCCTCGCGGGGGTGCTGTCCATCGTCGTCTCCACGCTGCGCACCGGCGCGCCGCCCATGCCCAGCTCGCCCCGGGTGCGGCGGGCGCTGCTCGCCATGCTGCCCGGCGACACCCAGGGCACGGTGCTGGACCTGGGCTCGGGCTGGGGGGACGTGGCCTTCGCCCTGGCGGACCACTGCCCCCAGGCTCGCGTCGTCGCCTACGAGCTGTCCTGGCTGCCCTGGCTCTTCAGCCGGCTGCGCCAGCGCCTGTTCCCTCGCGCCAACCTGACGCTGCGCCGCGGGGACTTCTTCGGCGCGTCCTTCCAGGACGCAAGCTGCGTCGTCTGCTACCTGTCGCCGGGCATCATGGCCCGCCTGGCGCCCCGCTTTTCGGCCGAGCTGCCCCCCGGGGCACGCATCCTGAGCCACACCTTCGGACTCCGGGGGTGGCCACCCGCGCGCAGCGTGCGGCTGACGGACCTGTACCGCACGCCCGTCTACCTCTACGAAGTGCCGCCCCGCGCGCCTCCTGGTTAGAGTTCCCCGCCGTCCCCCCCTTCTTCAAGAGATCCGCCCGCGATGAGTGACTTCCAGTTCCAGGACATGCTGCCGCTTGGCAAGGACGAGACGCCCTACCGGCTGCTCACGAAGGAGCACGTCTCCACGTTCGAGGCCGGCGGCCGGTCCTTCCTCCAGGTGGAACCGGAGGCGCTCACGCTGCTCACCCGCGAGGCCATGCGGGACATCTCCCACCTCTTGCGGCCCGGGCACCTGAAGCAGCTGTCCCTCATCCTCCAGGACCCGGAGGCGTCCGCCAACGACCGGTTCGTGGCGCTGGAGCTGCTCAAGAACGCCAACATCGCCGCGGGCGGCGTGCTGCCCTCCTGCCAGGACACCGGCACCGCCATCGTGATGGGCAAGAAGGGCCAGTACGTCCTCACGCAGGGCGGCGACGAGGCGGCCATCTCCCGGGGCGTGTTCGACACGTACCTGACCTCCAACCTGCGCTACTCGCAGATGGCGCCGCTGGACATGTACAAGGAGGTCAACACGGGCAACAACCTGCCCGCGCAGATCGAGCTCTACGCGACCGACGGCGACGCCTACAAGTTCCTCTTCATGGCCAAGGGCGGCGGCTCCGCGAACAAGAGCTACCTCTTCCAGGAGACCAAGGCGGTCCTCAACCCGCAGAGCCTGCTGGCGTTCCTGGAGACGAAGATCCGCGCGCTGGGCACCGCCGCGTGCCCGCCGTACCACCTGGCCATCGTGGTGGGCGGCACGTCCGCGGAGTTCGCGTTGAAGACGGCGAAGTACGCCTCCGCGCGCTACCTGGACACGCTGCCCACCTCTGGCAACGCGCTGGGCCGGGGCTTCCGCGACGTGGAGTTGGAGCAGGAGGTGCTCAAGCTCACCCAGCGCACCGGCATTGGCGCGCAGTTCGGCGGCAAGTACTTCTGCCACGACGTGCGTGTCATCCGCCTGCCGCGCCACGGCGCCTCGTGCCCGGTGGCCATCGCCGTCTCCTGCTCCGCGGACCGCCAGGCGCTGGGGAAGATCACCCGCGACGGCGTCTTCCTGGAGGCGCTGGAGACGGACCCCGCGAAGTACCTGCCGGAGACGACGGACACGGACCTGTCCGGCGACGTGGTGAAGCTGGACCTCAACCGCCCCATGAGCGACCTGCGCGCGGAGCTGTCCCGCTACCCCATCAAGACGCGCCTGTCGCTGTCGGGGTCGCTGGTGGTGGCGCGCGACATCGCGCACGCGAAGATCAAGGAGCGCCTGGACAAGGGCGAGGGCATGCCCCAGTACCTCAAGGACCACATGGTCTACTACGCGGGCCCGGCGAAGACGCCGGAGGGCTACGCGTCCGGCTCCTTCGGCCCCACCACCGCGGGCCGCATGGACGCGTACGTGGATCAATTCCAGGCGGAGGGCGGCAGCTTCGTGATGCTCGCCAAGGGCAACCGCTCCCCCGCCGTCACGGAGGCGTGCAAGAAGCACGGCGGCTTCTACCTGGGCTCCATCGGCGGCCCCGCGGCGCGGCTCGCCCAGGACTGCATCAAGAAGGTGGAGGTCCTGGAGTACGCCGAGCTGGGCATGGAGGCCGTCTGGAAGATCGACGTGGTGGACTTCCCCGCCTTCATCGTCGTGGACGACAAGGGCAACGACTTCTTCGCGAACATCAACAAGCCGTCCGCGAAGAAGTAGCGCCCCACCGGCCCGCTTCCGGCGCGCCGCTCAGTCGAACTCGAGCGCGCGCTGGAAGTCCGCCGGGTTGGAGGCCGCGCTCTGCGCCGTCTCCAGCGTGATGTCGCCGTTGCGGTACAGCTGCGTCAGGTGCTGATCGAAGGACTGCATGCCGAACATGTCGCGGCCCTTCTCGATGACGTCCTTCAGCTCCGCGGCGCGGTCATCCCGGATGTACTGCTCCACCGTCTTCGTCTGCACCATGATCTCCAGCGCCACGGTGCGCCCCTTGCCCGTCGCGCGCGGCAGCAGGCGCTGGGACACGGTCGCCTTGAGGCAGTCCGCCAGGCGCATGCGCACCATGGTCTGCTCCTCCGCGGGGAACACCGACACCAGGCGGTTGATGGTGCGCGACGCGTCCGTGGTGTGCACCGTGGACAGCACCAGGTGCCCCGTCTCCGACGCCTTCAGCGCGATGTCGATGGTCTCCGTGTCGCGCATCTCTCCCACCAGGATGACGTCCGGGTCCTGGCGCAGCGCCGCGCGCAGCGCGATGGCGAAGTTCTGCGTGTCCGGGCCAATCTCCCGCTGGGAGATGGAGGACTTCACGTTCTTGTAGATGAACTCGATGGGGTCCTCGATGGTGAGGATGTGCAGGCTCTCCGTGTGGTTGATGTGGTTGATCATCGACGCCAGCGTGGAGCTCTTGCCGGAGCCCGTCGCGCCCGTCACCAACACCAACCCCCGCTCGTTGCCCGCGATGGTCTTGAGCACCTGCGGCAATCCCAGCCCATCGATGCTGGGAATCTCATCCGGGATGATGCGCAGGATGCACGCCAGCGAGCCGCGCTGCCGGTAGATGTTCACCCGGAAACGCGCCACGCCCGGCAGGCTGTAGGACGAGTCGCACTCCTGCACGCTGTCCACCTGCGCCTTCATCAGCGGATCATTCATCACGTGCAGGGCCACCTGCTTGGTGTGATCCGCCTGCAGCTTTTCCATCTTCAACGGCCGCAGCACCCCGTTCACCCGGTAGATGGGCGGGTCACCCGGCCGGAAATGGATGTCCGAAGCCCCGTTCTGGACGCCGACGGTCAGCAGCTTGTTCAGGGTGTTCAGGTCCAGGGAATCCCTCTCACGTCACGAATGGAGCGGAGGATTCTAGGAGAAGGACGCGAAATCCCTCCATGATTGCAGTGTGGGAAGCATTTCCCCATCCTCACTGTATTAAATCTTCCCGCAAACCATGGAATCTACGTACCCAAGGGGATGATGGAACTGTCCTCGACTGCTCACCAGTGGCTGTCTTCCTGCCCGGAGGGCCGGGATGCCCTGCCCGGAATCCATGGCGAACATCCGGGCATGAACGCACGAACCGAGCAGGCGCCCCACGCCGAAGAGCTGTCTTCCGCTGACTACGCCACGTTGGAGGTCTGGGATCCCACCCAGGTGGTGATCACGCCGCGCATGGCGGCCCGGCTGTGGTTGCAGACCAGCCTGCGGCTGACGCGAGCGCAGAAGGAGCTGCACGACGCCATCTTTGCCAATGACTGCAGCGACGCCGCGAAGGACCGCTTCGCGGAAGCCCGCGCGGAGCTGGACTCGGCGGAGGCGTGGGCCCTGCACGTGGCCCGCACCATTCCCCGACAGCGCTAGCCCTCGTCCCATCCCCCCGGGCACGGGCCACGGGTGGCGGCGGGGTGGTGGTGGGCGGGACAGGGTCCCGTCCTCCACCTCCCGTCGTCACCCGTCGTCGTTGGGGGGGACGGGGCGCCACGCGGGTTCGTCCTTGCGCGCGGGCGCGGCGAGCCGCTGGAAGAGCCCCGTCTGCAGCTTCTCCAGCAGGCGCGACAGCTCCTCGAATTCGGAGGGCGCCAGCAGCTCGCGCGCCTCGCTGTCCACCCATTCGCCCGCGTGCCGCAGGGCCTCGTACTCCTTGCGGCCCGCCTCGGTGATCTCCAGCCGCACGCAGCGGCGGTTCTCCCCCGCGCGGCGCTCCACCAGCCCATCCTCTTCCAGGCGATCCACCAGCCGGCTCACCGCGGGGGCGTCGGTGAGCAGCCGCTCCGCGATGACCGCCTGGCTGTGGATGCCCAGGACGCCGATGTACTTCAGCACGAGCAGTTGCATGAGCGGACGATCCGTTTGCTCACCAACTTTCTGGGTGAGGAGGCGGACCACTGCGCGTCGCGTTGATGCCACTTGCTCAGCAAGGGTCATGGGCGTAAGAGATGATTGCATTCAACAACGGTTGTCAATTACATCTTGACCGCAAGCAGGGACCGGTGGGTGGGGTCTACCACACGCTCCTGCCAGAAAGCCCTGCCGCTCCAGAGTATGGCCTCCCCCAGCGCCCTCCTCGTCCTTGTCCTCGCCGCCGCGCCGCAGTCCCAGCCCGCGACGCCCGCGGCTCCGCAGCAAGCGGAGTCCGCCGCGGCCGCCACTCCTCTTCCCCCCGTCCCCTTCCAGCCGAAGGTGGACGACCCCATGCTCACCCCCGTCCCACCCGCGCAGGAGCAGGTGAAGACGTGGGATGAGGCGCTCACCCGGGTGCGCCAGCAGTCCACGGACCTGCGGACCGCGGAGGCCGGCGTGACGCGGGCCCAGGGACGGTGGCGGCAGTCCCTGGGGCTGCTGCTGCCCAACGCGCGGGCCACCGCGGGCCTGGGCGTGGATGTGCTCCACCCGGACGTGCCCTCCGCCGCGGGCGGCGGCTTCGTGGGCGGCTCCAACACGGGCACCGGCGCGAAGGTGCCCAGCGCCCCCCTGGGCACGCTGTCCGCGTCGCTCACCCAGACGCTGGTGGACGTGAGCTCCTGGCGGGGCCTGTCGTCGGCGAAGGCGTCGGAGTCCGCGTCGGTGGCCGGCCTCCAGGACGTGCAGCGCCGCCTCACCCAGGGGCTGGCGCAGGTGCTGGTGGCCACGGTGGCCGCCGAGCGCGCCGCGGAGATCAACCGCGTGGGCCTGCGCCAGGCCCTGGAGCGCTACGCCCTGGCCCAGCGCTCGTTCGAGCTGGGCGCCGGCACGCAGCTGGACGTGGTGCGGGTGGGACAGGACGTGGCGGTGGCCCGGCAGTCGCTGGTGGCCGGGGACGAGCAGCTGCGCCGCACGCGCGAGTCGCTGGGCCTGTCGCTGGGCGAGGACCACGCCGTGGGCGTCAACCCGGAGTTCAACCTGGGGGGCCTGGTGGACCAGACCCACCGGGAATGCACCCCGTTGCAGGACCCGGGCGCGCGCTCGGACCTGGTCGCCTTGAGGGCCAACGTGGACGCGGCCCGGGAGAGCCGGCGACAGGCGTCCGCGGGCTACCTGCCCACGCTGGGCCTGAGCAGCACCCTCTTCGGGTTCACCACCGACCCCGGCTTCGGACGCTTCGCCACCTGGAACGTGTCCGCGGTGCTGTCCGTTCCCCTGTGGGAGGGTGGGAGCCGCGGCGGCCTCGTGCGCGAGCGCGAGGGCGTGGAGCAGCAGGCGGCCCAGTCACTGGAGGCCACCCGCCGGAATGTCAGCGTGGAGATTTCCCGCGCCCGGCGTGGAGTGGAAGTGGCCGAGGCGCTGTTGAAGACCGCGGCGGAGTCCCTGGAGCTCGCGGACCGGACGGATCGGTTGACGCGGCGGGCGTTCGAGGTGGGACGAGGTGGCAGCTTGGACCTGGTGCAGAGCGGAGCCGCGCTCCGGCAGGCCCAGCTCGCGTTGGTTTTGAGGGAATTCGAGCTCGTCCAGGCCCGCCTGGACGCGTTCCTGACGGAGGCCCGGTGCGACTTGTGACGAGGGTACGCCCCCTGAAGGCGCTGATGACGAAGACGCTGTTTGGCGCGGCCCTGGTGGCCGGCGCGGCCGCGTGCTCTGGGAAGCCGGAGGCGAAGGCCGCCCCGCCGCCGCGCGAGGTGCAGGTGGTGGCGCTGGCGCCGCACGAGGTGCGGGACACCGGGGAGTACCTGGGCTCGCTCCTGTCCCGGCAGAGCGTGTCGGTGCTGCCGCAGGTGAACGGGTACGTGCGGAAGATCCTGGTGAAGCCGGGCCAGAAGGTGGAGGCGGGCGCGCCGCTCCTGGAGGTGGACGCGCGCGTGGAGACGGCGGCGCTGGACAGCGCCCAGGCCCAGCAGAGCTCCTCCACGGTGGAGCTGGAGCTGGCGCGGCGCACGCTGTCGCGCACGGAGTCCCTCAACCGCGAGGGACTGGCGAGCGTGCAGGAGCTGGAGCGCGCCCAGGCGGCGGTGAAGGCCGCGGAGGCGGCGTCGCGCGCGGCGGGCGCGGCGGTGGCCCAGCGGCAGGTGCAGCTGCAGTACCACGTGGTGCGCGCGCCGTTCGCGGGCACCATGGGCGACGTGCTGGTGCGCGTGGGTGACTTCGTGGGCGCCACCACGACGCTCACGTCGGTGGCCCAGGCGGACGCGCTGGAGGTCAGCGTGTCGGTGCCGGCCTTCCGGGCCCGGTCGCTCAAGCCGGACACCCAGCTGGAGCTGTTGGATCAACAGGGCCGGGTCATCCTCTCCAGCACCGTCTTCTACGTGTCGCCGCAGACGGATCCGCGCACGCAGCTGGTGGAGGTGAAGGCCGCCTTCCGCAACACCGTGGGCCTGCGCCCCAGCGAGCTGCTGCGGGCGCGGCTGGTGTACTCCACCCGCGACGCGCTCCAGATTCCCGCGCTCGCGGTGGTGCGCCAGAGCGGGCAGCCCTTCGCGATGGTGGTGGAGACGAAGGAGGGCAAGACGCAGGTGGAGCGCCGCCCGGTGGCCCTGGGCGCGCTGGGCGACATGTCCTACGTGGTGGAGGGCGGCCTGAAGCAGGGCGACCTCGTCGCGGTGTCGTCGCTGCACATGCTGCGCGACGGCATGGCCGTCATCCCCAAGCAGGTCACCCTGAACAACGAAGCCCCCCAGGCGCCGGGTACCGCCAGCGCCGACGACGTGCCCCCCAGCGCCCAGGCGCCCCGGGGCGCGACCGGCGGCGTCACCGGCGGCAGCCGCTAGCAGGCGATTCCAGAGAGGCGCCACACCGTGTTCGTCGACTTCTTCATCCGCAGGCCTGTCTTCGCCATCGTCTGCTCCATCATCCTGACGCTGGTGGGCGTCATCGCCATTCCGACGCTGCCCATCGCGCAGTATCCGGACCTGGCGCCGCCCCAGGTGACCGTCACCAGCACCTACGTCGGCGCGAGCGCCGAGGTGGTGGAGTCCGCCGTCACCATCCCGTTGGAGCAGGAGCTCAACGGCGTGGAGGACATGCGCTACATCACCTCCACCAGCAGCAACGACGGCACCAGCACCATCACCGTCACCTTCGCCCCCACGCGCAACATCGAGGTGGCGGCGGTGGACGTGCAGAACCGCGTCAGCCGCGCCGCCGCCCGCCTGCCCGCGCAGGTGAACCAGACGGGCATCGTGGTCAACAAGGCCTCCAGCCAGATGCTGCTGACGGTGGGCCTCTCCAGCTCGGACAACCGCTACGACGCGAAGTTCCTCTCCAACTACGCGGACGTGAACCTCAAGGACGCCATCAAGCGCGTGCGCGGCGTGGGCGAGGTGCGCATCTTCGGTGAGCGCAAGTTCTCCATGCGCCTGTGGTTGGACCCCTCGCAGCTGGCCCGGCGCGGGATGACGCCGCAGGACGTGGTGCGCGCGCTCCAGGAGCAGAACCTCCAGGTGGCCGCGGGCCAGGTGGGCCAGCCGCCCTCCAGCGACGAGCAGCCCTATCAGATCGCCGTGCGCGCCCGGGGCCGCCTGGTGGAGCCGGAGGAGTTCGGCGACATCGTCCTCATGCGCAACAACGACGGCCGCGCCGTCACGGTGAAGGACGTGGGCCGCGTGGAGCTGGGCGCGGAGAACTACGGCACCCTGCTGCGCTTCAACGGCCGCACCGGCGTGGGTCTGGCCATCTTCCAGCTGCCCACCGCCAACGCGCTGGACGTGCGCGACGGCGTCATCAAGGAGCTGGACCGCCTGTCGCTGGCGTTCCCGCCGGGCCTGGAATACCGCACCGGCACGGACACCACGCTCGCGGTGCGCGCCTCCGTCAACGAGGTGATCCACACCCTCATCGAGGCCATCGCGCTCGTCATCCTGGTCATCTTCCTGTTCCTGCACGGGTGGCGAAGCGTCCTCATCACCGCGCTCACCCTGCCGGTGTCGCTGGTGGGCACGTTCGCGTTCGTCTACCTGATGGGCTTCTCCATCAACACGCTCACCCTGTTCGGCCTGACCCTGGCCACGGGCCTCGTGGTGGACGACGCCATCGTGGTCATCGAGAACATCGAACGCCTGATGGCGGAGCGGGGCCTCACCCCGCTCCAGGCGGCGCGGGAAGGCATGAAGGAGGTGGCCGGCGCGGTGGTGGCCATCTCCGTGGTGCTGGTGGCGGTGTTCGTCCCGGTGGCGCTCTTCCCTGGCACCACGGGCTCCATCTACCGGCAGTTCGCGCTCACCATCGCCGCGTCGGTGGCCCTGTCCACCTTCTGCGCGCTGACGCTGACGCCCGCCCTGTCCGCCCGGCTGCTCAAGCACCACCACGGCACCAAGTGGATCTTCTTCCGCAAGGTGGACCAGGCGCTGGACTGGACGCGCGACGTCTACGGCAAGGGGCTGCGCAAGCTGCTCAACCACCCGGTGGTGGTGCTGGTGGCGTTCCTCGCCTGCATCGGCGCCACGGTGATGCTCTTCCGCGCGGCGCCCACGGGCTTCATCCCGGACGAGGACCAGGGCTACGTCATCATCTCCGTGCAGGGGCCCGAGGGCATGTCGCTGGCCCAGACGGAGAAGGTGCTCCAGGAGACGGAGGCCGTGCTCAAGGCCCAGCCGGAGGTGAACGTGATGTTCGCCATCGGTGGCTTCTCTCCCAACGGCAACGGGTCCAACTACGCCACCGTCTTCACGGCGCTGAAGCCGTGGGAGGAGCGCAAGGGCAAGGGCCAGAGCGTGGCCGCGCTGGTGGAGCGGCTTCGCGGCCCGCTGGGCAAGATTGGCAGCGCGCGCGTCATCCCCTTCCAGCCCCCGGCCATCCGCGGCGTGGGCAGCGTGGGCGGCTTCCAGTTCATCGTGGAGGACATCGCCGGCACCCACTCGCTGGAGGACCTGGCCAACGCCACGCAGGAGATGGTGCAGAAGGGCAACGAGGAGGGGCGGCTGCGCGGCGTCTTCACCCCGTTCAACGCCAACACGCCCATCCTGGACGTGGAGGTGGACCGCCAGAAGGCCAAGGCGCTGGGCGTGCCCATCGAGCAGATCTTCGGCGTGATGCAGCTCTACATGGGCAGCCAGTACGTCAACGACTTCAACTACGCCAGCCGCACCTACCGCGTGTACGTCCAGGCCGAGCAGCAGTTCCGCGACAGCCCCCAGGACATCGGCTCGTTCTACGCGCGCACGGACACCGGGGACATGATCCCGCTGGAGTCGCTGGTGAAGGTGACGCCCATCGTCTCCGCGCAGGTCATCAAGCACTACAACCTGTTCCGCTCCGTGGAGATCAACGGCCAGGGCGCCCCCGGCGTGTCGTCCGGACAGGCGCTGGAGGCCATGGAGCAGGTGGCCCAGCAGGCGATGCCCCAGGGCATGGCCTCCGAATGGACGGGCATCAGCCTGGAGCAGAAGGAGTCCGGCGGGCAGACGATGATCATCTTCGCCCTGGGCATCCTCTTCGTGTTCCTGGTGCTGGCGGCGCAGTACGAGAGCTTCAGCCTCCCGTTCGTCATCATCCTGTCCGTGCCGCTGGCCATCATGGGCGCGCTCGGCTTGCAGGTGGCGCGCGGCTACGCCAACGACGTGTTCTGCCAGGTGGGCCTGGTGATGCTGGTGGGCCTGTCCTCCAAGAACGCCATCCTCATCGTGGAGTTCGCGGAGCAGCTGCGTGAGCAGGGCAAGAGCGCCCTGGAGGCGGTGGTGACGGCGGCGGAAGTGCGCCTGCGCCCCATCCTGATGACGTCCATCGCGTTCCTCCTGGGCGTCGTGCCGCTGATGACGGCGTCCGGCGCCGGCGCGGCGGCGCGCAACTCGCTGGGCACCGCGGTGTTCGGCGGCATGCTGGTGTCCACCGTCGTCAACCTCATCTTCATCCCCGGCCTCTACGTCCTCATGCAGAAGGTGCGCGGCAACGCGACGCGCGCCAGCGGTGACGAAGAGACGCCCACGCCCCACGAGCCCGCCCCCGCCCACTCACCGTGAGCTGAGGCGAGCCCCCTGGAAAAAACACACCGCCCTCCCCTTCCGGTCCGCGAAGAGGAGGGCGGTGGTGTTTCCGGGCTCCGCGGCGCGCGTCAGATTTCGTGCGCGGTCTGCTCGTACACGATGACGTGGAAGGAGCTGGGGAAGAGGATGATGTTGAGCGTGCGCCAGTTGTCGCCGTTGGGGCCGGTGCTGAACTGACGCGAGTAGCTCTTCACCTGCACGTTCTCACCGCTGTCGCCGTAGGCCGCCAGGATGGCCGGGTGCAGCGACTGGTACTGCAGGTACATCCGCGACTGGAAGGCCGCGTAGGTGGCGGTGACGGGCGCGGCGTCGGAGCGGTAGCCCTTGTACTCGCTCTTGGCCAGCACCGCCGCGGCGGCCGCGTCCAGCGTCGCGGGCGTGGAGTACGACCACGCGAAGTCGTACCGGTCCAGGTAGGACCACATGTCCTCGCGGTACGCGTTGGCCGTGGCCAGCTGCGCCTGGAGGCTGGGCTCCGTGGGGAACTGCGCCAGCGTCACCGGGGCGCCCGCCGGGGCGGCCGGGGGGCTGGACACGCACGCGCCGCCCGCGCAGGACGCCTGGAGGCGGTACTGCTTGCCCAGCCCGTTGCTCCAGCCCACCACCACCAGGTACTCGCCCGCGTCATCGAACGTGGCGAGCGCGATCTTGCTCAGCTCGCCGTAGCCGGAGTCGTCGTCCTGGAAGAGCACGCGCGTGCCGTAGCTGCCGCTCGCGTCCTTGGGCCCGTACACGAACAGGCCGGTGTCCACGCCCATGCCGGTGCCCAGGTGCGTCACCTCCAGCGCAACCTGCGTGTGCGCCGCGACGGTGAGCTTGTAGCCCTCGTAGTCGGGCAGCGTCCCCGTGTTCGACTGCACGGCGCCCCCCACCGTCAGGGTGCGCAGGTAGCTGGTGAAGCCACCCAGCGGCGTGGGCGGGGGCGACACCAGCGACTGCCTCGCCGTCGCCATCGCCTCATCGCCCACCGGCGCGAGGCCCTCGCCACACGCGCCCAGCAGGCCCACCGCGGACATCCACAGCACCGCGCTCCGCACAGCCATTCCACGCTTCATCGCTTCCGCCTTCGGTCAGGAGGGCGGGGGTGCCGCCCCGGGTTAGACGGCCCCTGTGACAGCTTGAAGACTGAAACTCAAGTAACAGGTGAAACACAGGCGCCCCGTGCAAGCCGTGCAACCGGGGCACCTGTCTCGCCGTCTTAGAAGGTGGCGGTGGCGGTGATGCTGCCGCCCGCGGCGGGCGTGGTGACGGTGTTGTTGGCGCCGCCCTGCCAGACGACGTTGCCGCTGCCGTCGCGCTTCAGGCACTTCCACTGGACGGCGGTGTTCGCGGGCAGGGCGAAGGTGCCGCGCCAGGTGGGGTACGCGGTGGGGCTGAGGATGTTGGGGGTGGTGGGGCTCCAGTTGGAGAGCTCCGCGATGCTGCCGGTGACGTAGACGTTCTGGCCGAGCACGGTCGTGCCGTTGTTGCAGACGAACTCCACGTTGGCGGTGGTGGGGGGCGGCGTGGTGCCGGTGGTCCAGACGGCGTAGTCGGTGCCGGAGGCGGCCAGGGTCCAGCCGGTGCCGGGGCTCCAGGCGGTGGCGCCGATCTTCATCGCCACCTTGCCGCCGATGATGGCCGCGTACAGGCCGCTCTCCGCGCGCTGGATGCTGACGGTGGACTCGGAGGTGAGGCCCGCGCTCTTGCGGATGCCGATGAGGGTCTTGATGGCGTCCCCCAGGCCCCAGTTGAAGTAGTGCGGCCAGTAGACGGTGGGGATGCCCGGGTGGGTCAGGATGTAGGCGTAGCCCTGCATCACCTTGGCGCACGGCACCGGCCAGTGGTTCTGCCCGTTGCCGCAGGACTCGCTGGGGCCGGTGTCGTGGTTGTCCACGAAGGTGACGGAGCGGCTGGCCCACCAGCCCATGACGCCCGCGGGCTTGCCGTCGGAGGCCTTCAGGCGCGCGTAGTTGTTGTTGGTGAGCGCGTCGTTGAGCAGGCCCTTGGTGGCGAAGTCGAACACGGCGCAGGTGCCGGTGGTGGCGTCCACCCAGTTGACGATCTGCTGCTTCCAGTCGTTGGGGTTGTTCGCGTCGAAGGAGTTGGTGGGCCAGTACTCACCGACGCAGAACCACGGCGCGGTGTCCGTCACGTACTCCTTCACGTACCCGCCCGCGAAGCCCTTCACGAAGTCGAACCGCCAGCCCGCGAAGCCCACGCCCTTCAGGCGGCTGTTCATCCACGTCTTCAGGTCCGCGCGCACGAACGCCTGCGAGTGGTCCAGGTCGCGCGCCGCCGCGTAGCCCTCGCCGCTGTCGGCGTTGCCGCAGGCGCTGGTCCACTCGTCGCCCTGGACCACCGCGTTGCAGCCCGGCCAGGTGGGGTTGGTGAAGTCCGCCCAGTTGGCGGTGCCCACGCGGTGGTTCACCACGATGTCCGCGATGGGCTTGACGCCCTGCGCGTTGAGCGCGGCCAGCGCGGCGGTCAGCTCCGCCTCCGTGCCATAGCTGGAGTTGAGCACGTTGAGCTGCCGGGGCAGGTAGCCCTGGATGGACGCCGCGTCGGACGGCGGCGGCAGCCACACCATCGTGAAGCCCGCGGCCTTCAGCGTGGCCGCGTTGTTCTTCACCGTGTTCCACCACCCGCCCGCGCTGGCGGAGTTCCAGTGGAAGCCCTGGATCATCACATCGGTGCTGGCGCCATCCAGCGGCTTGGCCATGGCGGGCGTGGCGGCGAACAGGCCGGCCGCGGAGGCGACCAGCAGGCGGGTCTTCAACGTCATCGGGACCTCGGGGTTGGGGAGGAAGCCCGGGCAAGCTAATCCTGGCTTCCCTTATGAACCAGGACTCCCCGTTCGAGCCACGGGCCCTGCGGGCGCCCGCCCTCTTGGCGCGTCGCGTCGCGCTGTGCAGGAGGCGGGAGGTGTCTAGAATCCCCCTCCGCCATCCCCCCACCCCGCAGGTGTCGACCTTGATTGAACAAGAGACCGCCCTTCCGGCCCCGGTCCCCGCCGCCGAAGAGCGTTGGTCCTGGCCCCCGTTGTTCGGCTTGCTGGAGGTGCAGTTCGGCGCCGCCGTGGGCTACCTGCAGACGGCGGTGCCGTACTGGCTGGCGAAGGACGGCATGCCGCTGGCGGAGATTGGCGTGCTGTCGGGCACCGCGTTCTCGCCCCACGCGTGGAAGCTGCTGTGGGTGCCGCTCATCGACCTGGGGCCGTGGCGGCGGGTCTGGTACGGCGTGAGCACGCTGCTCACCGCGCTGCTCCTGTTGGCGTGCGCGCTGTTGCCGGAGCCCGCGCAGCACCTGGGCGTCCTCACGCTGATGCTCACCGGGCTGCAGGCGTCGGCGACGACGGCGCACGCGGCGCTCAACGGGTTGATGGCCACGACGTCCAAGCCGTCCGACAAGGGGCGCACGGGCGGCTGGCAGATGGCGGGCAACGTGGGCTCCACGAGCCTGCTGGGCGCGCTGGCCATCTTCCTGGCGAGCCAGTTCTCCCGGCAGGTCGCGGGCATCGTGCTGGCCACGCTGGTGCTGGCGAGCGGCGCGGGCATCTTCTGGATCACCGAGCGCAACGACCCGTCCGCCATCCCCTCCGGGCCGCTGTTCCGGGCGGCGCTGGAGCGGGTGAAGAGCATCGTGGTGGACCTGGCGAAGACGGCCTTCAGCCGCGACGGGCTCATCATGCTCATCCTGTGCCTGGCGCCGGTGAGTTGCGGCGCGCTCACCAACCTCTTCAGCGCGATGGCGGGCGCGTACCAGGTGCCGGAGCACACGGTGGAGCTGGTGAACGGCCTGGGCATGGGCATCACCGGAGCGCTGGGGTCGCTGGTGGGCGGCTGGCTGTCGGACCGGATGAACCGCAAGCTCGCGTACGCGCTGATGGGCGGCGCCACGGCGCTGTGCGCCTTCGCGATGGCCGCGGGCCCGATGACGACCACCACGTACATCTGGGGCTCGCTCGCGTACAGCCTGGCGAACGGCGCGGGCTTCGCGGCCTTCGCCGGCATGGTGCTGGAGATGGTGAGCGAGGGCGCGGCGGTGACGACGAAGTACTCGCTCTTCGTCGCGGCCTCCAACTTCGCCATCAGCTACACCACCGCGCTGGACGGCCACGCGTCGGAGTTCCGCGGCATCGGCACGCGGGCCACCATCGCGGCGGACGGCCTCATCACCGTCATGGGCATCTCCATCGTCGCGCTCATCTTCGTGCTCTTCCTGCGCAAGAAGCCCGCGGCGGCCCCCTCCCCCGCGTGAGCGCCATGGCCCCCTCCCCCGTCCAAGTCGTCCCCTACCGGCCGGAGCTCCGCGCGGACTTCGAGCGGCTCAACCGGCAGTGGATTGAACAGGACTTCCACATCGAGGGCTCGGACGCGACCTCGCTGGCGGATCCGCACGGCGTGTTCGTGGCCCCGGGCGGCGAGGTCCTCTTCGCGCTCGTGGAGGGAGCGGTGCTGGGCACGTGCGCGCTGCGGCGCGAGGACGCGGACACCTTCGAGCTGTGCAAGATGGCGGTGGCGCCCGAGGCGCGGGGCCGCAACCTGGGGGACGCGCTGATGCGGGCCGCGCTGGACTGGGCCCGCCAGCGGGGCGTGAAGCGGCTGTACCTGGTGACGAACAGCGCGCTCGGGCCCGCCCTGGGCCTGTACCGCAAGCACGGCTTCGTCACCACGCGCAGCGGCCCGGAGCTGGTCCGGGAGACGGGCTATTCGCGCGCGGACGTGGAGATGGCCCTCGAGCTGTGAGGGCATGAAAAAGCGCCGCGGCCCCTGGGGAGCCGCGGCGCCTGGGGGTCGAGCCCTCCGGCGGACTACTTCGTGTGCACCGTGACGTCGGCGGAGAGGCCGGCGCGCAGGGTCAGGCCCTCGGGCGGGTGCACCCACCGGATGCGCACGGGCACGCGCTGCACGACCTTCACGAAGTTGCCGGACGCGTTGTCGGGCGGCAGCAGGGAGAAGCGGGAGCCGGTGCCTCCGGAGAGGCTCTCCACCTCGCCCTCCAGCTTCTCACCGGAGAAGGCGTCCAGCGACACCTCCACGCGCTGGCCGGGCCGCATGTGGCCCACCTGCGTCTCCTTGAAGTTGGCCACCACGTAGGTGGTGAGCGGCACCAGCTCCGCCACGGCCTGACCGGGGGACAGCAGCTGGCCCGCGTGCACGGACAGCTTGGACACCTGGCCGTCCGCCGGGGCGACGATGCGCGTGTCCTCCAGCTGGAGCTTCGCCTGGTCGAGCGCGGCCTCCGCGCCCTTCACCCGGGCGTGCGCCAGCGACGCGTTGGCCTGGGCCGCGGCGATCTTCTCGTCGATGGGGGCGCTCACGTCCAGCTGGCCCTTCGCCTCCGCCACCTTGCTCTCCGCGGTGCGCCGGCCCTCTTCCGCCAGGGCGAGCTGCGCGCGGGCGCCTTCCAGCGCGGCCTGCGCCGTCTCGTTGCCGGTCTGCGCGTCATCCAGCGCGCTCTGCGCCACCACGTTCTGCGCGCGCAGGCTCTGCGCCCGCTCCAGGTCCAGCGTCGCCTTGCGGGCCTGGGACTCCGCGCGGGTCAGCGCCGCGCGGGCCGCCGCCACCTGCGCCTGCGCGCCGCTCACCGCCGACGTGCTGGTGGACACCTGCGCCTTGGCGCTGGACAAGCCGCCCTTGGCGCCGGCCGCCGCCACCGTGGCCTGCGCATCCGCCGCGGCAGCCTGGGCACGCGCGGACTCCAGCTCCGCCTCCGCCTGCTTCACCCGCGCCTCATAGGGGCGCGGATCCACCTGGAGGAGCACGTCGCCCTGGTGCACGGTGGCGTTGTCCAGCACGCCCACCTTCACCACCGGGCCGGAGACGCGCGCGGACAGGGGCACCACGTCCGCCTCCACCTGCGCGTCGTCGGTGGTCTCCTGGCCGGCGGTGACGATCTTGAAGCCGCCGATGGCGACCAGGATGCCGGCCACGATGCCACCCAGGACGAGGAAGCCCCGCTTGCCGCGCTTCGCCTGTGCCTCGGCGGCGGGCGCGGGCGCCGCTTCGGGGACGAGTTGGGGAGCGGTCGTTG
Source organism: Corallococcus sp. Z5C101001 (assembly GCF_007352635.1). Classification (NCBI taxonomy): domain Bacteria; kingdom Pseudomonadati; phylum Myxococcota; class Myxococcia; order Myxococcales; family Myxococcaceae; genus Corallococcus; species Corallococcus sp. Z5C101001. The sequence continues at coordinate 59,130 of NZ_VKLU01000020.1, read as the reverse complement.
TCGTTGCCATGGTTCAGATCTCCACGTCGATGTGGGGCTTCTCGTGGGAGCCCCCGCCGCCAGGGGCGGCCTTGAGGAAGTAGACGAGCGGCAGCACCACCACGAACATCAGCGCCGCGAGCACGAACAGCTTGTCGAAGGCGAGCACCATGGCCTGCCGGGTGACGTTGCCGACCATCATCTGGAGGCTGGCCATGTTGGCGCCGGCGGCATCCAGGCCGTGCTGCATCAGCCCCTTCTGGGTGGCGGCCATGCGGCTGGCCACCTCCCACCGCTCCGGGTTCAGGTGCGCCGCGATGGAGGCCTTGGCCTGCACGGAGTAGCGCGACAGCAGCGTGGTGAAGATGGCCAGGCCCATGGAGCCGCCAATCTGGCGCAGCAGCGAGTTGAGGCCCGTGGCGTCCGCCATCCGCTCGCGCGGGATGTTGGTGAGCGCCGTCGCGCTGAGCGGCACGAACATCAGGCTGAAGCCCACGCCCTGAAGCGCGATGGCGCTGATGATGTTGCTGGAGCCGGTGGCGAGCGAGAAGTGGCTCATCTCGAACGCGCCGAAGCCCGCGAACACGATGCCAATGCCCACCAGGACCCGCGCCGGCACCTTGCCGTACAGCCGCCCGACGATGGGCATCATCAGCATCATGACCAGCGTGCGGGGCATCAGCGCGAACCCCGACTGGGTCGCGGTGAAGCCCAGCAGCTCCTGCATGAACACCGGCAGGAGGAACATGCTGGCCATGAGCACCGCGAACACCAGCGCGCCCAGCATCGTGCCGGAGGCGAACACCGGGTCCTTGAACAGGCGCAGGTTCACCGCGGGCGCCACGGCCGTCAGCTCGCGGATGACGAAGGCGATGAGGCACGTGGCCGCGAAGAGCGCGCAGATGACGATGACGGGGGACTGGAACCAGTCATCCGCCTGCCCCTCCTCCAGGAAGTACTGGAGCGCGGCGAGGCCCATGCAGAGCAGCGTGATGCCGGCCCAGTCCATGTGCTTGCGCTGGCGCTCGGCCTCCACGCGCGCGGTGGCGCGAAGCTGTTCGTCCTCCTGGACGAAGCGGGCCACCATGAAGAAGCCCAGGATGCCCACCGGCACGTTGATGAAGAAGATCCAGGACCAGTGCCAGTTGTCCACGATGTAGCCGCCCAGCGTGGGGCCAATGGCCGGGCCCACCATCACGGCCATGCCGAAGATGGCCATCGCGGTGCCCTGCTCCTTGGGCGGGAACGTCTGCCGGAGGATGGCCTGCTCGGTGGGTTGCAGCGCGCCCGCGCCCAGGCCCTGGAGGAAGCGGAAGAGCACCAACGTGGGCAGGTTCCACGCGAGGCCGCACAGGAACGACCCCGCGACGAAGAGCACCAGACACGCCAGGTACACGCGCTTCTGGCCGAACATGCGGCCCAGGAAGCCGGTGAGCGGCATCACCATCACCGTGGCGATGACGAAGCCGGTGGTGGCCCAGGTGATCTCCTGCACCGTGGCGCCCACCGCGCCGCGGATCTGCGGCAGCGCCACGTTGACGATGGACGAGTCGATGGCGCCCATCAGCGTGCCGAACGTCACCGACAGCGTGACGAGCCACTTGTTGACGGGCGCCTTGGGCGTCGCCGCCGCCAGCACTTCCGGTGATGCGACGGATGTGGCCATGTCGCTAGACCTCGATTCCCTTCAGGAAGACGCGGACGATTTCATCCGCCCAGGCGGCGGCCGGAGGGTTCGCGGTCCCTTCCTCGCGCAGGCGGTCCAACGCGCCGCGCACCATGCCCATGAGCAGGACCGGGTAGATGGCACGGCCCTCCGCGCGGAACTCGCCGGACTGGATGCCCCGGTCCAGGATGACCGCCAGCCGCCGGTGCATCTCCGCCAGGATGCGGCTCTTGCGCGCCGGATCCTCCGGCAGCTGCATCAGCACGCGCACGAAGGCGTCGTGCTTGGAGACGTGGGCGAACACCGCCGTCACGAAGGCCCGCAGCTGCGCGCTGGCGGGCAGCCCCTCGGCGGGCTTCAGGGCGGTGTCCAGCCGCTCCAACATCACCTGCCGGCGCCGGTCCCTCAGCGCGTCCAGCAGCGCCGCGCGGTCGGTGAAGTGGTTGTAGAGCGTCCCCACCGACACGCCTGCCTGCTCGGCGATGGTCTCCATCTTCGCCGCGTGCAGGCCGTCCCGCGCGAACACCTCCGCGGCCGCCGACAGGATGGCGTCGGAGGTGGCTTCCTTCAGGCGCGAGCGCAGCCTTTTGACGGGCGCCTCAGTTTTTGAATCTCGATTCATTTCCTGAAGGGAGATTTAACCCTTCGCGGCCCGGAGTCAAATCGGACGGCTTCCCAGAGGGGAGATGGGTGGGCTGGGAGGCGGGGGCATGCCCCTACGGCCGGTGTGCCACGACAGCGCTCTCCACCACGGGGGGTCGTATTTCTTTCGCCAGAGTCCGGACGCGACCGCACCACGCGCGAAAGTCATCGCCCCGCTTCAGCCGCGAGCCGTCAGCTCGAAAGGCATCGACAGCGCAGGCCGCCGCGGGTTCGCCACCGTCGAACCACATACCCGTCAGACACTCTTAATCTGCTCTTCCAGACAAGCATTCCTTCGACGTAAACGACTTTCAGCACCAGCAGCGTTCATCCAGCTCACGACCCGCGTGAGCCTGTCCGACCGGGAGAAGTCACGATGCCATCACAGCTGAGAACGAGTGTACGAGCGGGGTGTCCCCAGCCGCTCATCGTCGCGTGCGCGGTCTTGTCTCTCGTCGTGGGCTGCTCGATGCCCCCGACGCAGGAGCCTCCGGCGCTCGCGGTCTCTCGTGCGAGCGCGGTCGTTCAAGACGCCAACTTCGCCGACTCCGTCTTCGTCAGTGGGCTCCAGGGGCCGACCACCATGACCTTCGCGCCCGACGGGCGCCTGTTCGTCTCGGAGAAGAACGGCGCGCTGCGCATCGTCGCGAATGGCCAGCTCCTGGCGACCCCGTTCCTGACGCTCGCCGTGGACAACGACAATGAGCGCGGGTTGATGGGCGTCGCGTTCGACCCCAACTTCGCCAGCAACCATTATCTGTATGTCTATTACACGTCGATCGCCGGCAGCATTCACAATCGAATCAGCCGCTTCACCGCCAACGGCAACGGGGTGGTTCCCGGAAGCGAGCTGGTGCTCGCCGACCTGCCGACGCTCGACGCCGCCAACCACAACGGCGGCGCGGTTCGCTTCGGTCTCGATGGGAAGCTCTATGTCTCCGTCGGAGACAACGCGGTCTCCTCCAACTCGCAGAGCCTGAACACGCCCCTCGGCAAGCTGCTGCGCTTCAACCCGGACGGCACCATCCCCACGGACAATCCGTTCTACGCGACCGCCACCGGGCTCGCCAAGGCGACCTGGGCGATGGGGCTGCGCAACCCCTTCACCTTCGACATCCAGCCCGGCACCGGGACGATGTTCATCAACGACGTGGGCGAAGGCGGCTGGGAAGAGATCAACCGCGGCCAGGCTGGCGCCAACTACGGCTGGCCGATGACGGAGGGCTACTTCACGAATCGCCCGGGCCTCACGCAGCCGTTCTTCGCGTACCCCCATGGCGCCGGCACGGCCGCGGGCAACTGCATCGCCGGCGGTGCCTTCTACAACCCACCGATCCCCGCGTTTCCCAGCGCGTACGTCGGTCAGTACTTCTTCGCGGACTACACCAACAATTGGATTTCGCGCATCGACCCGAACTCCGGCGCGCGCTCGCTGTTCGCGACGGCCGTCCCGGGGCCCGTGGACCTCGACGTGGGGCCGGACGGCGCGCTCTACTATCTGGCGCGCGGCACGGGTCAGGTGGGTCGCATCGCCTACACGGCGTCGCTGCCGCCGAGCATCGCGCAGCAACCGGCGAGCACGCTGGTCTCGGTCGGCACGCCGGCGACCTTCACCGTGTCGGCGAGCGGAGAGCCGCCGCTCACCTATCAGTGGCAGCGCGACGGCGTGAACATCGCCGGTGCGACCTCCACGAGCTACGTGCTGAGCGCCGCGCAGCTCACCGACAGCGGAGCACGCTTCCGGGCGGTCGTGACCAACGGGCTTGGGTCGACCACCAGCACCGAGGCGGTGCTCACGGTGACGTCCAACAAGCCGCCCGTGGCCACCATCCTGACGCCAGCCCCGGGCGCGACCTACACCGCGGCCACCCACCTGCTGTTCTCCGGCTCGGCCAGCGATCAGGAGGACGGCGCGCTCCCCCCGAGCGCGATGACCTGGAGCATCGTCTTCCACCACGACACCCACACGCACCCTGCCATGACCGATACCACCGGCATCGCCAGCGGGAGCTGGCCCATCCCGAACGTCGGCGAGAGTTCGGCCAACGTCTGGTATCGCGTCTATCTCACGGTGCGCGACTCGGTCGGCCTCACCCACACGACGTCTCGCGACGTCCTCCCCGTCACGGTGCCGCTCACGGTGACCAGCGTGCCGAGCGGGCTCCAGGTGCTGATGGACGGGCGGCCCTTCGTCGCGCCGCACGACACGACCGGCGTCGTCGGCGTCGTCCGCTCGGTGGGCGTCGAGTCGCCCCAGTACGCGAACGGAAAGTTCTGGGCGTTCACCTCGTGGTCCGACGGCGGTGCGCAATCCCATCCCTTCACCACCCCGGCCAGCGCGGCCATCTACACGGCCACGTTCGTCGAGACCTCGGGCGGGAGCTGCTACCAGATCCAGAGCGAGCGCAGCGACAAGTGGCTCACCGTCGACGGGGCGGGCAAGGTCGTCGCTGGCAGCGCGACGCAGGCAGGCGGGCAGATCTTCCAGCTCGTGCCCAACGGGACCCAGTTCAAGCTCAAGGGCTCGGGCGACGCGTTCATGGCGGTGGTGACGAACCAGCTCGCGATGAGCGCCAACTTCTCCACGGGCGAAGCGTTCACGCGGATTCCCTGCGGCTATGGCGGGCGCACCCGGGTCGGCTTCCAGGCTTCGTCGGGGAGCGCCCCCCATTGGAAGGAGACCACGCCGGACGGCCCCATCCAGAGCGGTGACGGCGGCAATGGCGGCGCCTGCAACCCGGCCGATGGCGGCGCCTGGGAGGCCTTCTATCTCGAACCGGTGGCCTGCCCGGGTGGCAATACCAGCCCCGTGTGCGGCAACGGCACCGTCGAGAGCGGCGAGCAGTGCGACGATGGCAACACCCAGCCAGGCGATGGCTGCGATGCGACGTGCCACATCGAGACCAGCGGCGCGGGCTGCTTCCGCATCCAGAGCGAGCGCAGCGACAACTGGCTCACCGTCGACGGCACAGGCAAGGTGGCCGCCCTCGGCACGACGCAGACCGGTGGCGCGGTCTTCGAGCTCGTCACGAGCGGCTCGAAGTACAAGCTCAAGGGAGCGAGCGGCGCGTATATGGCGGTGGTCGCGGACCAGCTCACCGTGAACGCCACGCTCAGCACGGCGGAGTCGTTCACCCGCCACGACTGCGGCCTCTACGGCGGTCGCAGCCGGTATGGCTTCGAGTCGTCGACGGGCACCGCGCGCAACTGGAAGGAGAACACCCTCGGCGCTCCCATCCAGAGCGGCAACGGCGGGAACGGGGGCATCTGCAACCCGACCGACGCCGGCTCGTGGGAGGCCTTCTACCTGGAGCCCGCGACCTGCCCGCCCCCGGGCCCCTGATGACCTGAGCCGCCCTTCGCGTATCCCCTGCGTCTGCTCAAGGCTCGACCGCGGCGTCATGTGCGCGTCGAGTCGAGCAAGCGAGGCGCGCGAAGGGCGGCGTCAGTTCAGCATGTCCGCCGAGGCGACGTCCTCCCGGAAGCAGAGGGATGGGGCCCGTCCGCGCAAGCCGCGCCGCGCATTCGGGCACCCAGTGGACCGCCACGCTATTTCTTGCAGGTCGTCGCCGGCTCGACCTTGGCCACGTCGGCGCCCCACAGGCAGACGACGCGGTCCAAGGCCAGACCGCTGCGGGAGTTGCTGAAGAAGACGATGCCGTCGCCGGACTGCGGACGCATCAAGAACTTGGCGCGGAAGCCGGCCTGGTTGCGTCCGTCGTGACCGACGGCGGTGCTGCCGTCGCCGAGGCGTTCGATGAAGTGGCCCAGGCCGTAGACGGCCTCATCGGGCGCGCGCGGCGTGCTCAGCTCCGCGGGTGTGTACAGCTGGGCCAGCTGCGCCTGGGTCAGGGGATGCGCGCCAGCGGTGTTCGCCATGCCGGCAATCATCCAGCGGGCGAAGTCTCGGACGGTGGTGGTCAGGGTCGAAGGCGCCTGCTCGGCGTAGTAGCGCGCCGGCGCCGGCTTGCCCTCATCGTCGTGGCCCTGCGCCGCGCCGGCCAGCACCTCCGGCGTCATGGCGACGCTGCTGTGTTTCATGCCCAGCGGCCGGAACACCAGCTCGCGCGCGAGGTCCGAATACTTGCGCTGCGTGGTCCGCTCGATGGCCAACTGCATCAGGGTGTAGCCGCCGCCGGAGTACTGGAACTTCACGCCGACCGGCGCGAACAGCTCCACCGCGCCGCGGCCATTGGTCTTGCCGGCCAGCGACTCCTCCAGGCTCGGCAGCTCCTTGAAGTCGAGCCAGCCCTGATACCCGCCCAGGGTCGTGCCCGCGGTGTGCGACAGCAGGCGGCGGATCGTGATCAGGCGATGGTCGAACTGGTTCTGCGTCAGCGGCCACGGCGACAGCACATCGGCCACCGACGCATCCAACTGCACGCGCCCCTGCTCGGCCAGACGCATCGTCACCCAGCTGGCGATCGGCTTGGACAGCGAGGCAGCGACGAACACCGTGTCGGGCGTCACAGGCACCTTGCCCGCGTGGTCCGCGAAGCCGAAGCCCTTGGCGTAGACCAGCTTGCCTCCGACGATCAGGCCCACGGCCGCGCCTTGGATATGGGCCTCCTTCATGATGGCCGGCACTTCCCGCTCGATGACCTGGGTGAACGGCGGGGGCGCGCCACTGGGCGAGCGCGGGGCCGCGACGGCCGGCACGGTGAGCACCATCGCGGCGGTCAGCACCAGCAAGGAGAGGGCTCTGGCCGCGGAGGCAGGGCTCTGGCCGTGGAGGGAGTGTCGGTAGGTCATGGCGTCCTGGCCAGGATGAAGGTCGTGGATGCAGCGAGGGATCGCCAGAGCCCCTACGATGCGCGGCGCAAACGATTGCGGAGCAGGCCGTCCGCGGCGGCTCGACCTCCGGCCTGTGCCTCGCTGCTCATCCCGTCTTGAGCGACAGGAAGTAGACGTTCCCCCCTGCATCCTTGTGCGTCGCTTCCAGCGTGAGCCCGTGCGCGCGCAGCAGGTCTCGATACCCGTCGACGCTGTACGAGTGATAGCGGAACGGCACGCCATTCATCGGCTCGCCATCGATGGAGCCGTGGGCGTCGCCCGAGGTGAAGAGGAACGCGGCGCCGGGCTTCAATGCCCTCGCGATATTGGCGATCGCATGTCCCTGCTCTTCGTGGGTCAGGTGGAACAGGACTCCCCAAGCGATCGCGGCATCGAACGTTCGCGCCTGTAGGTCACACGACTGGATGGGCGCATGGATCACCGGCACGTGAGGGAAGTTCTCTTGAAAGCGCGCCAGCAGCTCGCGGGAGCTGTCCACGCCCATCACATGGCAGCCATGCTCCAGCAGCACCTTCGTCAGCGGCAACCCCGTGCCGCAGCCGACGTCCAGCACCGAGGCGCCGGCCGGAAGCGAGGCCGCGAGCGTGGTCACCTCCGGAACGCCCATGTGGCCCGCGCGTTGGGATGCATACCAGTCCGCGATCCAGTCGTACTCGTCCACGCGTCAGCCTCCTCCTGGTTTCACGCGGCCTTGTACCTCCCCGCGATTCGGTGGCTTCGTCATGGGAGCAGACGGAAGCACGCTCCGTGGGCCGGAGCTATCGGTGCGCGAGGGAGCAGGACGGCGGCGTGACGCATTTCGGCCACGCCCGGGCACACAAGACCGTGGCTGGACAGCCACGGCCCAGGCGGATTGCTGGGGCGGACGGGGTGGTGCGAGCCTTGCAAATCGAGCGGAGGCCACGAGAGAAGCCACACCCCGTTTGGAGACTTTCCGCATGCGTTCGGTCCTCGTCCTCTTCCTGCTCGTCACCACGCCCGCGCTCGCCCGGTCCTCGGACGACGACTGGAAGGCCGGCCTCGCCTCGTTTCGCGAGAAGGACTTCGCGCGAGCCTGCCCCTTGTTGCGGAAGGCCGCCGAGGCCGACCGGATCCGAGGTGCGATCTGGGCGGACCTCGGGCTCTGCGAGCTGAAGCGTGGGAAGAAGACGGAGTCCATCCATGCCTCGAACCTCGCGGTGCGCTACGGCGACGAGAAGGTCCGCAAGTCGGCGTACTTCAACCTGGGGCTCGCGGGCGTGAACCTCGCACCCCAGGGCGTAACGAGTGACGGCAGCTGCGCGCCCATCGAGGTCCCCAAGGAACTCGCGTGCGGGCAGCGCATCGCCGCCTGCGGCCACAAGCTCGAGCTTCCGGGCTACACGTACCATGAGGAGCAAAGCGCGGGTCTGGTGGTCCTGTCCTGTGCCGAAGGCACATGTCCCGCGCGGCTCGACTGCACGCAACAGGGAGACCTGCCCTGCTCCAATCTGAGCATCGCCCTGGACTCCGAGGAGACGCTCCGGGGCATGGGGGCGACGCCCGATTGGACCTGCGAGGACTCGGAGGTCGTGTCGACGCGCACCCTCGAGTGCGCATCGAAGAAGGGGGCGAATGAGCAGACGTGCGCGAGGAAGGCTTGCGAGGAGGCCACCCGTTGGCGCGAGTCCCCAGCTCCGCGCAAGGCGTGGCCGGAGCTCGAGGACGAAATCGATTCGTGGGCCAGCATGAACGAGTGCAAGTCATGCGCGGAGTTCACGACCCGAACGCGGTGCACGGTCGTTTCAATCGACCCCTGCACGGGTCGTTACGGCGCCGTCTGCACCGTCCAGGAGACCACCCGGGATACCGGGCTGAAGATCTCCGGCACCTTGGCGCCCAAGACCGTCGTGCAAGAGCTGAGCTTCGAGGTCGCCGCGATCCCCCAGACCGACGCAGGAATGTGAGCGGGCCTCGCGTACGGCGGGCGCTCGTGGCGGACGCATCCCCCACGAGCGCGCCCCAGGGGGCCTCGCTGCCTTCAGGCCCTCCTGACGCTACGGCGTGAGCATGCCCAGCTTGGGCGCGGGCAGCTCCACGGACAGCTCCTGGGTGAGGCCGTCAGGGGTGTGGAAACCCTTGCCGCTCACCTCGCCCGCGCGGAACAGGGCCCAGCTCTGGAGGCCGCGCTGGAAGGAGCGCGTCATGTGCCACAGCTCCAGGCCGCTGTTGGCGACGAAGAGGTAGAGCGTGCGCTTCGGGTTCCAGGGGTTGGGCAGCGCCATGGCGAGGCCGTCATCCGCGCGGCCATACGTCTTGCCCTGCCAGCGGAAGAACCGCCGTCCCAGCTCCACCGGCAGCTTCTTCTCCGAGGCCAGCCGCGCCAGCAGCCCGTTGTCCTCCGCGCCACCGAAGACGACGAGGTCGCGGTCCGCCAGCTCCGCGTCCGTCACCTCCGCGTCCGGCTTGAGCGGCGCCAGCTTCTCCGGGGACGCGTCCGCCAGCTGCTCGCGGTAGTTCAGCGCCAGCGTGCGCATGGACTCCACCTGGCGCGCGGAGCCGTACACGAAGAGCAGCTTCTCCCAGTCGTCCAGCGTGTTGGCCAGGGTCTGGTAGCGCTCGCGGGCCACGGGGATGTCATTGCCCACGTTGAACACCACGCGCACCGGCCGGTCCGCGACCTTCACCGTGAAGGTGTCGCTGGCCCCCTTCACCTCCACGCGCTCCACCACGGCCCCCTTCTCCGTCTGCACCTCCACCAGCGTGGCGAAGCGCCAGGGCGTGCCGGACTGGTCCACCTTCAGCGTCACCTCGTAGCCCTCCTTCGCCTTCTGGGCACGGGACGTCAGGCGCGGCGCGGGCAGGCCGCCGCGCTCCACCCACTGCTTCACGAGCGGCGAGACGTCCTGGCCCGCGGCCTCCGAGGCGGTGCGGATGAAGTCCTGGGTGGTGAGCTTCTTGTTCGCGAACTTCGTGTGCACCGCGCCCATCACCTTCGCGAACTTCGCGTTGCCCAGCGTCAGCCGCAGCTGGTGCAGCAGGTACGTGCCCTTGATGCGCGGCACCGCGTACGTGCCATAGCGGCCGTAGTCCGTGCGCGCGGCGGTGGGCACCACGTCGCCCTCGCGCGCCGTCAGGTAGAGGTAGCGGGCGTTGAGCTCCGCGAGCGTGTCGCGCTGGGCGTCGAAGGCCTTGGAGAGGTCGTCCCCTTCCGGCAGGTCCTTGACCTGGGTCCAGTACGCGGCCGAGCCGCTGACGAACCAGTTGTCCGCGTCCGTCGCGGGGAACACGGTGTTGGCCCAGAGCAGCTTCTCGTCGAAGGAGAGCGCGTCCTTCACGCGGGCGAAGTCGCGCTTGGGCTTCTCCTCCTTGGGCTCGGGCTTCTGCTTCGCCTTCGCCGCCTTCAGCTGATCCGCGACGTAGATGGGGCTGAAGGCGGTGTAGCCCAGGGACAGGTGCGGCGTGGCGCCGGGCAGGTCGGGAATCCAGCGGCTGCCCACCATCTTCTCGCGCAGCGTCGTCTTGCCGTAGTGGGCCAGGAACATCAGCTTCTCCGCCATCTCCGACGTGGTGACCTTGCCGTCACACGCGTGGGGGCGATTGATGGGGCTGGAGGCCATCATCCGCGTGGCGCTGTCCACGTCGAAGCCGCCCTTGCCGTACTGGGCATAGGCCTCCTGGAAGGCGATGTCGCGGTTCCAGGTGTTGAAGGCCAGGTCCACCGGGGCGTTGTTCGCGTTGGGCAGGGACTCCTTGCGGACCTCCGGGTCGCGGTTGTTGTTGTTGGCCCAGATGAAGTCCTTCAGGTTTCCGGGCGTGTCCGCCACCTTGCCCTTGGCGCCCGTGCGCCACAGGCGCGTCTTCGCGGTGCCCAGCAGCAGGCACGCGCCCTCGTCCGTCTTCGTGTCCGCCAGCGTCCAGTCGTTGGTGTAGAGGCCGTTGTTGCGGTCCTTGAGGATGCGCTCCACGTCGTCGATGGAGGAGGCGTACTGCGCGGCCCGGCGGATGCGGTTGCTCTGCGGGGTGCCGTCGATGTTGAAGGGCGTCTGGCCCACCGTCGTCTCACCGATGACGAGGCCCGCGTCGTTGACCATCCAGTCCGAGCCGCTGTGGATGCCGCCCGGGAAGGTCTGCATCACGAAGCGGTGGCCCTTGGTGGGCTGCACGTCCAGCACCACGTCCCAGTGGACGCCGGTGTAGCCGTTCCACATGAAGATCTGCCCCATGACGACGCGGCCGTCCTTCGTCGCGGACTTCGTGGCCACGAACGACGAGCAGTGGTCGCCCTCCCCCGCCCGGCCGTTCTCGTCCTCGCCCTTGAGGAAGGTGCGGCCGGACAGCGGGGACGCCGTCACGCGGTTGGCGTCCTCCAACTGGCCCAGGTCCACGGCGGAGTTGAGCGCGACGATGTCCAGCACATCCAGGTCGCGCTCCTTCTGGTCCGGCCCCTTGAACTTCGCGCCGCCCACGTTCGCGCCGTCGGCGATGCCCTTCATCTCCTCCAGGTACTCGGGGTCGAAGCGGCGCAGGAACAGCGAGTCCGCCAGCAGGCGCACCTGCGCCCAGCCCTTCGCGGAGTCCGCCTTGTCCTTCTGGACGCCCAGCTTGTCGATGTAGCGGACGATCTCCTGCGACACGAGCTCGCCGAACTGACGGCCGCGCTCGTAGGCCTCGCCCTCGATGTGCACGTACACCCAGCCGCCGTCGTCATACCGGAAGCCCTTGCCCGCCCAGCGCACGCTCTCCATTGGGACATACGCGGTGATGTCGTTCACCTCCTCCAGCTTCACGTCGTCGAACCACGCGGTGCCGGTCGCCTTGCCGTTGTGGCCCAGGTGCGCGCGCACGCGGTCGCTGGCGCTGGTGGCGAAGAAGAGCACCTGCACCCGGCCGCTGGCGTCCGCGCCCTGCGGCGGCGAGCAGTTGGTGAAGGGGAAGCTCTGCATGGACAGACACGCGCCCAGCGCCGTGGGGTAGCGGGCCTGCGCGTCCGCCTGCACGTCCTTCGTGCGAACCCAGGCGCTCAGCCGGTAGAGGCGCCCCACCTGGAGCTTCACGGGTTCGGACTGCACCGTGGTCTCCGCGCCACCCTGGGGGCTCTCGATGACGAGGCTGCGGCTGCCCTCGGCCTTCGCGTCGGAGCGGGTGGACACCTTGCCCTGTCCGGACGCGGACCAGCCCTCGGGGAGGCCCGTGGGCGCGGCGGCTTCGAAGCCGGCGTTGGGGACGGCGACGGGCGCGGGGGCGGCCCAGACGGGGGCCGCGGCGCATGCGGCCAGCGTGGGCCAGAGCAGACGGGACTGCTTCCACATCAGTCGGAGGTGGGGCATGGCTTGCTCATCCTGGAAGGTGGGGTGCGGCATCCTGTCACGTCATCCGCGAGCGTGCAGGCACGCATTGCTCGCCCCCGCCCGGTCGCCGTGGTAGGGAGCGCGTGTCGCACGCCACCTGACGTCTCCGATGGCGGTCCCCCCTCCTCCGAGGCCGGACCGTAGGACGTCTCGGGTGGCGCTTGTTGTCGGCCCAGGGCCTCCCGACCTCCATCCATGGCCGTCGGGGTACACCCGCCGTGACAACGACTCCCAGCAGGACCGAGCTGCTCCGCGACGTCATCCAGCACATCGACATCAAGGCCTTCGACGTGCGGCCCCTGGTCCAGGCCATGGGCCAGATGGCCTTCCAGGCGCGCAACCTGAGCCGCGCCGCCACGCTCTATGACGCCATGCTCCGTGACGAGCAGTGCGGCGTCATCCTCTGCCTCGCCGGCAGCCTTTTCTCCGCCGGGCTGAAGCAGGTGGTGGTGGACATGGTGCGTCACCGGATGGTGGACGCCATCGTGTCCACGGGCGCGCTCATCGTGGACCAGGACTTCTTCGAGGCCCTGGGCTACCGCCACTACAAGGGCCGCGCGGACGCGGACGACAACGCGCTGCGCGAGCTGCACATCGACCGCATCTACGACACGTACATCGACGAGGATCAGCTGCGAGAGTGCGACGCCACCATCGCGCGCATCGCGTCCGGGCTGGAGCCGCGCCCGTACTCCTCGCGGGAGTTCATCGGGGAGATGGGCCGCTACCTGGTGAAGCACGGCAAGGCGCGCGACAGCGTGGTGCTGGCCGCGCATGAGGCGGGCGTGCCCATCTTCGTCCCGGCCTTCAGCGACTGCTCGGCGGGCTTCGGGCTGGTGCACCACCAGTGGCACCGCGAGGGGAAGCCGCGGGTGTCCATCGACAGCGCGAGGGACTTCCTGGAGCTGACGAAGTGCCGGCTCCGGATGGAGGACTCGGGGCTGTTCATGGTGGGCGGCGGCGTGCCGAAGAACTTCGCCCAGGACATCGTGGTGGCGGCGGACTTCGTGGAGCAGCCGGTGTCCATGCACAAGTACGCGGTGCAGCTCACCGTGGCGGACGAACGGGACGGCGCGCTGTCCGGCTCCACGCTGCGCGAGGCCAGCAGTTGGGGCAAGGTGTCCACCGTGCATGAGCAGATGGTGTACGGAGAGGCGACCGTGACGATGCCGCTGGTGGTGGGCGCCGCCTTCCACGGGCGCGGCTGGGAGCAGCGGCCGGAGCGGCGGCTCGTGGACGCCTGCGGGTAGCGGGGTGCCCTGGCCCCCGCGCTCCGGTGTCCCCGGACGCGGGGGTGCTCCCGAATTCGACCGCAAGGCCCGGAGTGCTGGCCTCCGGACCGGGGGTTAGGTTTCCCATCGTGGTCATGAAGACCGCTCTCGAAGGGAGGCAAGACACATGGCGGCGAAGACAGAGACACTCGCGGCGGCGACCCTGGGCGACCCGCGCTGGGCGGCGGTCGTCGCGCGGGATGCGGGCGCGGATGGGCGCTTCTTCTATTCCGTCCGGACGACGGGCGTGTACTGCCGTCCGTCCTGCGGCGCCCGCACGCCCCGGCCGGAGAACGTCGCGTTCCACGCGACCGGGGTGGCGGCGGAGCGGGCGGGCTTCCGGGCATGCAAGCGGTGCAAGCCGGGGGAGCCCTCGCTCGCCGTGAAGCACGCGGACCAGGTGGCCGAGCTGTGCCGGTTCATCCAAGGCGCGGAGCAGACGCCGAGCCTGGGGGAGCTGGCGGAGCGCTCGGGGCTGTCCCCCTATCACCTGCACCGCGTGTTCAAGGCCGTCACCGGGCTGACGCCCAAGGGCTACGCGGCGGCGCACCGGGCGGAGCGGATCCGCACCGGCCTGACGAAGCGCGGCTCCGTCACCGAGGCCATCTACGACGCGGGGTTCAACTCCAGCGGTCGCTTCTACGAAACCTCCAGCCAGGTCCTGGGCATGACGCCAACGAACTTCCGCGCCGGTGGCGCGAACACCGAGATCCGCTTCGCCGTCGCGGAGTGCTCCCTGGGCCCCATCCTGGTGGCCGCGAGCGACCGGGGCGTGTGCGCCATCCTGATGGGGGATGATCCGGACGCCCTGACGAGGGACCTCCAGGACCGGTTCCCCCAGGCGGCGCTGGTGGGGGGAGACACGGCGTTCGAGCAGCTGGTCGCGAAGGTCGTGGGCTTCGTGGAGGCGCCGCGGCTGGGGCTGGACCTGCCCCTGGACGTGCGCGGCACGGCGTTCCAGCAGCGCGTGTGGCAGGCCCTGCGGGAGATTCCAGCGGGGAGCACCGCGAGCTACACGGACATCGCGGAGCGGATTGGCGCACCGAAGTCCGTGCGGGCGGTGGCGCAGGCGTGCGGCGCGAACGCGCTGGCGGTGGTGATTCCCTGCCACCGGGTCGTGCGCCACGACGGCGCGCTGTCGGGCTACCGCTGGGGCGTGGAGCGCAAGCGCGCGCTGCTGGGCCGCGAGGCGAGCCGATGAGCCCCCGGCGCCGCGTCGAGGCGCTCGCGGCCCGCGCCCCGGAGGGCGTCGGGGAGCGGGTGCGGGCGGTGGATTGGGAGGGGACCGGACGGGAGCTGGACGCCCGGGGCTGCGCGCCCCTGGAGCGGCTGCTCACGCCCGCGGAGTGCGAGGCGCTGGCCCGCCTCTACGACGTGGAGCAGGCGTTTCGCAGCCGCGTGGTGATGGCGCGCCACGGCTTCGGCCGGGGCGAATACAAATACTTCGACCATCCGCTCCCGGCCACGGTGTCGGAGCTGCGCGCGGCGCTCTACCCGTGCCTGGCGCCCATCGCGAACCGGTGGAACACGGCGATGGGCATCGACGTGCGGTATCCGGACACGCACGCGGACTTCCTCGCGCGCTGTCACGAAGCGGGACAGGTGCGGCCCACGCCGCTGCTCCTGCGCTATGGCGTGGACGACTACAACTGCCTGCACCAGGACCTGTATGGGGAGCACGTCTTCCCGCTCCAGGTGGCCCTCCTCCTCTCCGAGCCGGGGCGCGACTTCACCGGCGGCGAGTTCGTGCTGACGGAGCAGCGTCCCCGGATGCAGTCGCGCGCGGAGGTCGTCCCGCTCCGCCAGGGGGACGCGGTCGTCTTCGCGGTGCATCACCGCCCGGTGCAGGGCACGCGGGGCACCTACCGCGTCAACCTCCGGCACGGGGTCAGCCGTGTGCGCGCCGGACAGCGGCACACGGCCGGCATCATCTTCCACGACGCGGCCTGAGCCCCGCCCAATGACCGCTCAGGCGCTCCGGGCCTGCACGCCCCGCGAGGCCTGGGCCTCGCGCGCGATGAGCTTCCCGGTGACGCCCTTCGGCAGCACCACCCCGAAGAAGAAGCCCTCTTCGAACGGCTCCGTCGAATCGACGTGGACCTTCACGCGCGCGGCGATGGTGGCGACGGCGGTCTTCAGGTACAGCATCGCGAAGTCCGCGCCCGTGCACGCGCGCGGCCCCCGGCCGAACGGGAAGAAGTAGCCGCTGCCCAGCGGATCGCGGGCGACGCCGCCGTCCAGCCAGCGCTCGGGCTTGAAGGTGTCCGGCTCCGGCCAGTGCGCCGGGTCCCGGTGCAGGTGCTGGTTCGAGATCATGATCATCGCCCCCGCGGGCAGCGTGACCCCGGCCAGCTCCGCGTCCTTCGACGGCGTGCGCGTCATCACCCGGACCGCGGGGAGGACGCGCAGGGACTCCAGGACGACGGCCTCCACCCACTTCGCGCCCGCCAGCTTCCCGATGGACAGCGGCCCCTCCGCCAGCGCGGCGGCCTCCGCGGCGAGGCGCGCTTCGGCGTCGGGGTGCTTCTGGAGCTGGTGGAACGCGCCGACCAGCGTGACGCTCGAGGAGAAGGCCCCTCCGTAGAACGTGCCCCCCAGGAGGTGCGCCAGCATTTGGTCGTCCATGCCGGGGTTCTCCCGCAGCATCCACGACAGCGTGTCCACGGCGTGGGGCTTCGGGTGCTTGCGCGCCGCGCGCACCCGGTCCGCGAACTGGCCGTAGAAGCGCGCCTTGGCTTCGTCGAAGCCCTTGGGCGGCTTGACGAACTTCAGGGGCAGCTTCGCCTGGATGCGCGCGTCCGCCCCCTTCGCGAGCAGCATGAAGTCCTCGAACACCTGATCCGGCATCTTCTCGCCCACGGTGGCGACCGAGAAGGCATCGAAGGTCAGCCGGCGCAGCGCGGGGGTCAGGTCGAGGGCGCCCTCCTTCAGCAGGGCGTCCACGGACTCGGAGATGGCCGCCTGCATCGGGACCACCTGCTCGGCCAGCCAGTCGGCGGACCACGGCTGGGCCATGGGCTCCATCTGGCGCCGCTCCGCCCAGTCCTCGCTCAGCTTCGCGATGAAGACCGTGTCGTTCGTCACCGTGGGACGGATCTGCTCGCTGATGTTCCCCTTCTCGAACTCCATCCGGCGCGGGGACTCGTACACCTCCGCGATGAGCGCGGGGTCGTTGAGGACCAACCCGGGGTTGGGTCCCATCCAGATGAGGGTGACGCCACCGTACTCGCGGCCGTAGCGCGCGCAGACGTCCCAGGGCGAAGCGCCCAGGAAGTCCCCAGCGGTGCCGAGGATTCCCGGCGGGGGCCCCGGGAGGGAGGCGAACGCCTTGCGCTTCGAACCGAAGAGCAGGTTGAAGATGCCGCGAGAGATGAGGTTGGGCACGGTGGGGTCTCCGGACGGCGCTAGACGGTGATGCCGCAGGGGATGCGGTCGGCCTGAAGCACGGTGTAGGGCACCGCGCTCTTCGCGTTGCGTGCCTTGACCGCTTCGCTCTGCGCGCGCAGCCGGGAGTGGAAGCGGTCGCGGATCGCCAGCAGCTCCGGCTCCTGGAAGTAGTCCTCGCGCCACCCGCCCTCGTGGAGCAGGTACTCCTCGTCATCCCCGAAGCTGGACAGGGCGCGGCCCACGGACACCTGCCAGAGCATCTGGGACTTCGAGGGGATCATCGCCTCGATGTCGTTCGCGCCGAGCACGCCCTTCTTGCGCGGCGGCGCCTGGCGCATGCACAGCGGCGCGTTGGGCACGAAGGCGTAGTGCTCGTACTGGAGGTAGTTCACCGCCGCGTGCTGGACGCTGACCGTGAAGAGGACGGTGGTGAGGATGTCCGTGAGGTCGGAGACGCGCGTCAGCTCCGAGCACGGGAGCTTCTCCAACGGCAGCCCGTGGGCGATGAGGTCCTTCCACCAGTGCTGCATGTCGGTGTCGCGCACCAGGGCGTCATCGGAGGTGTAGAAGTGCCCCAGCACCCCGCCGACGTACTCCTCCAGCGCGTCCCACAGGAGCAGCGCGTCGTCCCGGTAGGGGTAGTGCGGGAGCACCGCCGGGTCGAGCACGCCGCGGCGCTCGATGTCCGGACGCGGCTTGTTGTCCGAGAGCTTCCAGGCCTTGTAGCCCTTCTTGCCCAGGAACAGGTGGCCCTGGTCGGGACCGCCCGTGGCGATGATGTCGTCGAACACGCCGCCCGCGTCGAGCAGGCCCTTGCGCGCCCCCTCGTTGATGGCGAGCGTGTAGCGGAAGTGGCGGCGCAGCAGCTTGTAGACGGGGTGCGGGTCCGGGAGGTTGCGCATCGTCGCCATGACGAACGGCTCCGCCACGAAGTGCGTGCGGAGCGCGTGGCCCACCATCTGGTGCGTGTTGCCCTCGCTGCACCGGACGTAGATCTTCGCGGCCATCCAGTCATGCTGGCTGTCATTGGGCGTGAACACCGGGTCCACCGCGGGGTCGCGCCCGAGCTGGATGGCGATGGGCCGCAGCTGGTGCGAGTCATCCAGGAGCAACAGGCACCGGGACGCGGGCGCCCAGCGGCGCTCCTCGACGCCATGCTTGTCGACCTTCCTGAACATGGGCACGTCGCCGAGGATCTCGAAGTCGAGCAGGAAGACACGCTTCGCCGCCAGCGATTGCGGGAGCGACATGCCCGGAGGGAGCAGGCCCCGCAGCTCCTCGTCCGTCAGGGGCATGCCCTCCGGCAACGAAGTGACGGATTGGATGTGAACAGGGCTGATGCCCTGGACCGCCTGTCGGGCGAACTCGTAGTCGTCCTGCCAGCGCTGGGCCAGCTTGGGCAGCTCGATGCTCTTGAAGAAGTCGAAGATGTCCACGAGGCCATTCCACGCCTTGCTGAGCACGGGCATGTGCAGCTTGATGGCCGCGAGCGTCTTCGCGATGACGACCTCATAGCTGCCATCCACGAGGCCCCGGTAGAGCTCGTCCTTCGGGAGCGGCTGTGTCGCGGTGATGTCCAGCGCGCCGGGCAGGCCGGCGGTGGCCTCCGCGGGACGCCAGGGGTACATCTTCCGACGCGCCTGGATCAGCTCCTGACGGGCCGCCAGCTCCCGCTCGTGCTCGACCTGCTGTGGCAGCCGGGCGATGCCATTGAGGACCTCCGCGGTCGACCGGCCCAGCACCCAGCGGTAGTACGGGAAGAACCAGAGCTTCCCCGTGGCGGTGACCGTCACGGAGTCGAGGAGCCAGTCACTGCCGACGCCCCCTCCTGCATTGGAGAACCGGAGCAGGAGCAGGTCGCCCAGGTCGTCGGTCTTGACGGTGTACGCATCCACCGCCCCAGCCTCGAAGTCGTTGTGGAAGCGCTTGTCCAACAGGTGCGACTGACTCTCACCCTTGGTGCCCACCAGGACCACGGAGATGGCGGCGTTCGTTCCCGCGCCCAGCTTCGAACTCGTGCGAATCGTTAGCGTGTAATCGACAGGCATGGAATCTCCCACTAGCACGTAACGCCGAAAGTACGCCGGTGAAATAGCGACGGACAAGCAATGGCCGCGCACCGTGGAGGCACGGGTGCGTGACGTTTCGCGCATGCTTTGAAATTGATACCGGATTGCCCTTCAGTGCGAGCGCCCATGTATGGGTTTGCCGTAGGGGCGCGAGGGGGGCGGGGTCACGGAAGTGCCAGGGTGAAGGGGCGCCGTGTTACCTTCGCCGCTTGATGAAGTCCGCTCCCCGCGACACCCGAAGCGAAGGTGGTTCCCGCCATACCTCCCGAGGGTCGGTCCTGACCACGGATGCAACCGAGGTGTGGAGCTGATGTCGTCCGCCTGGCGCCGTCTGATGGCCTCGTTGGGTTTCACATCCCGCGCACCGGAGCCTCCGCTCCTGGAGGCGGACGAGCTGGCCCGGTGGTACGCGGGGCTCGACCTGAAGCAGCGGCTGGCGGTGAGCCGCGATCTGGTCAAGCGCGTGCGTGCGCCCCGAGCGCTCCGCGATCCGTCCGCGCTGCCCGCGATCGTCACGGGTCGGCTCGTGTTCGAGTTGGACGGGCCCCAGGGCCCCGTTCCCCTGCATCACCTCAAGGTCGAGCTGTGGGACCGGGACTTCGGCACGCCGGATGATTTCCTGGGCGAGGGCTTCACGGCGGCGGATGGCACCTTCGCCATCCGCTACGACCCCGCGGATGCGGGGGAAGGCGACCTGCCGGACCTGGAGCTGCGCTTCTTCGAGCCCCAGCACACGTTCCGGAAGGATGGCCGGGTGGTGGAGGACTGGCGGCGCATCGGCACGGAGCGTGGGCCGGACGACCATGCCGGGCTGGAGTACGACTTCGGGACGCTGCGGCTGCCGTATTGGGAATACGACCCGTCGACGCCGCTGGCGCGGCTGCTGGTGGTGGAGGAAGGCACGCCGCCCACGGCGTATGCGCCGGGACGGGCGCTGGCGATGCTCAAGGCCGTCGCGCCCATCGAGTTGGTGAAGCGGCAGCATCAACTCCAGATTCGATTGGGACAGGCGCCGAGCCTCGCGAGAATCCAGGCGGAGTATCCGGAGTCGATGACGGTCCGCATGGAGCAGCAGGCGCCGGGCTCCTCGCGGAGTGATGCGTGGTTTGGTGAGCGGCTGCTCAACGGGATGTTCTCCAGCATCCTGGACCGTGACCCGGAGGCGCCGGGCGACCCGCGGGCCTTCCGGCTGTACCTGCCGTGGAATGCCTATGAACAGGACGGCGTCCACTGTCTGCCGGACGTGGACCTCCGGCTGCGCCTGGAGGAAGGCCGGCTGATGCCCCAGCGCATCATCCTGGGGATGCGCGAGCCCGGCGCGACCGCGCCCGGCTCACCGGTGACCCGCCGCTCCTTCGCGCCCGGAGACGGCGCGGATTGGGAGGCAGCGAAGCGGATGGCGCGGGTGAGCGCGACGCTGGACGTGGAGCTGGGCAACCACCTGGGCCAGTGCCACTTCAACGTCGAGCAATACGCCATCGCCGCGCACCGGAACCTGCGGCGCAATCCATTGCGGTGGCTGCTGATGCCGCACCTGCGCGAGGTGGTGTTGATCAACCATTCGGCCAACGGGTTCCTGGTGGGGCCCACGGGGTACATCACGCGGGCCAGCGCGTTGACGGAGGCAGGCATCAACCAGCGGCTGGAGCACCTGCTGGGCAGCTACGACTGGAAGGGCTTCGCGCCCGCGACGCCGGTGTGCGAGGGGCACCGGTACGCGCAGGCGGGGCAGCTCTTCTGGAAGCTGCTCGGGGAGCATGTGGACGCGTTCTTCGCGGAGCACGGCGCGGCGGTGGAGGAGCAGTGGCGGGAGGTGCGCCGGTTCTCGGACGACCTCGTCGCGCATTCGGCACCCGCGTTCGTGTGCCGGTATTTGAGGGCACGGGTGCCGGGGAAGGAGGCGCCGTGGTTCGTGCGCTCGGAGCGCATGGACCTGGACGCGAAGGTGGCGGAGCCGCCGCCCCGGGCCGTGAGCGCGGTGACGCGGACCGACACTCCCCAGCCCGGTGAGCTGGAGGCGCTGAAGAACCTCTGCCGCTACGTCATCTTCTTCGCGACGTTCCGGCATGCCTGGGCGAACAACCTCCAGTGGGAGGACGCGGGAGAGGTGCTGTACGCGTGTCTGGGATTGCGCTGGGGCAAGGGGGGCGCGCTGTCCACGGAGGAGGACCTGGACGTCGCGCCCACGCCGGACGAGGCCACGGAGATGCTGTGGATCTCCTGGATGCTGTCGAAGACGAACTACGGCTTCATCCTGTCCAACGAGGATGAAGACGTGCATCCCCGGTTGCTGGAGCTGCTCCGGGCCCATGCCGCGCAGTTCGCGGCCCTGGGCCTGGATGTCCGGGCGGTCAGCTCCCGCATCAACATCTGACTGGGGCGCGTGCCTCAGTACGTCCAGGGGAAGCGCTTGAAGTCGCGTTTGCGCTTCTGGACGAACGCGTCGCGGCCCTCCTGCGCCTCCTCCGTGCCGTAGCCCAGACGCGTCGCCTCTCCGGCGAAGAGCTGCTGGCCCACGAGGCCGTCGTCCGGGAGGTTGAAGGCATACTTCAGCATCTTGATGGCCGTGGGGCTCTTGGTGTTGATCTCCGCCGCCCACTCCAGCGCCACCTTCTCCAGGTCCTTGTGCGGCACCGACGCGTTGATGGCGTTCATCTGGAACGCCTCGTCCGCCGTGTAGGACTGGCCCAGGAAGAAGATCTCCCGCGCCCGCTTCTGCCCCACCTGCCGCGCCAGCAGCGCGGACCCGTAGCCCGCGTCGTAGCTGGCCACGTCCGCGTCCGTCTGCTTGAACATGCCGTGCTCCTTGCTCGCGATCGTCATGTCGCAGATCACGTGCAAGCTGTGCCCGCCGCCCGCCGTCCAGCCCGGCACCACCGCGATGACCACCTTGGGCAGGAAGCGGATCTGCCGCTGCACCTCCAGGATGTGCAGCCGCCCCAGCCGCGCCGGATCCGCCGCGTCCTCACCCGGCTCGTACTTGTAGCCGTCCTTGCCGCGGATGCGCTGGTCCCCTCCCGAACAGAACGCCCACCCGCCGTCCTTCGGCGAGGGCCCGTTGCCCGTGAGCAGCACCACGCCCACGTCCGTCATGAACCGCGTGGCCTCCAACGCCCGGGCCAGCTCGTCCACCGTCTTCGGACGGAACGCGTTGCGCACCTCCGGACGGTTGAACGCGATGCGCACCGTGCCCTGGTCCACCGCGCGGTGGAACGTGATGTCCTTGAACTTGAAGCCTTCCACCGCCTGCCAGCGGGACGCGTCGAAGAGGTCCGAAACCATGCGCGGTCTTGCTCCGAAAATGAGGGAGTGAACGGCCCGGCACCCTACCGGTTTCCGCTCGGGGACGCCCGCGCTACCGTGCGCACCATGCCCACGAGCCTGCTCGTCGTCCATGTCCACGTGCGCGTGCTCCCCCAGCACGTCGACGCCTTCCTCCAGGCCACCCTCGCCAACGCCCGCGAGAGCGTGAAGGAGCCCGGCATCGCCCGCTTCGACTTCTGCCAGGACACCGAGGACCCCACCCGCTTCGTCCTCGTCGAGGTCTACCGCGCTCCCGACGCCCCCGCCGCGCACAAGCAGACCGCCCACTACCTCACCTGGCGCGACGCCGTGGCCCCCATGATGGCCGAGCCCCGCGCCGCCCGCCGCTTCGTCAACCGCTTCCCCGACGACGCGGGCTGGTGACATGCCCCCCACGAGCTTCGAGTTCGCCACCGCCGCCCGCGTCCTCTTCGGCCCCGGCCGCCTCGCGGAGCTCCCCGACCTCGTGCGCGGGCTCGGCGGACGGAAGGTCCTCCTCGTCACCGGCACCCACCCTGGCCGCGCCGAGCCCACCCGCGCCGGACTCGAACGCCTGGGCATCCCGTCCGTCCCCTTCCGCGTCGCGGGCGAGCCCACCGTCGAGCTCGCCCGTGAAGGCACCGCCGCCGCCGTGGAGGCCGGCTGCGATGCCGTGGTCGCCCTGGGCGGTGGCAGCGCGCTCGACGCGGGCAAGGCCATCGCCGCGCTCGCCGCCAATGGGGGCGACCCGCTGGACTACCTGGAGGTCATCGGGCGCGGACAGGCGCTGACGAAGCCGCCGCTGCCGTTCGTGGCCGTGCCGACCACGGCGGGCACCGGCTCCGAGGTGACCCGCAACGCGGTGCTGGGCTCGAAGGAGGCGGGCGTGAAGGCCAGCCTGCGCAGCCCCATGATGCTGCCGCGCGTGGCCCTGGTGGATCCGGACTTCCTGGAGCACGCGCCCGCCGCCGTGCTCGCCGCGGGCGGCCTGGACGCGCTGTCGCAGCTCATTGAACCGTTCGTCTCCGTGCGCGCCCAGCCCCTCACGGACGCGCTCGCGCGCGAAGGCATGCGGCGCTCGGCGCGCTCGCTGCGCAAGGCGGTGCTCCACGGCCCCGGCCCGGAGGAGCGCGAGGACCTGGCCATCGCCAGCCTCCTTGGCGGCCTGTGCCTCGCCAACGCGGGCCTGGGCGCGGTGCATGGCTTCGCGGCGCCGCTGGGGGGGATGCTCGGCGCGCCCCATGGAGCGCTGTGCGCCGCGCTGCTCGGGGCCACGCTGGAGGTGAACCTGGAGGCCCTGCGCGCCCGCGCCCCGGACCACCCCGCCCTCCCCCGCTTCCGCGAGCTGGCGGGGATCCTCACCGGCCAGTCGAATGCGCGCGCCGAGGACGGCATCGCCTGGGTGAAGGACCTGGTCCACGCCGTGCGCATCCGGGGCCTGCGCGACATGGGCCTCGCGGACGCGGACGTGCCCGGCCTGGTGACGAAGGCCCGCGCCGCCAGCAGCATGAAGGGCAATCCGCTGGCGCTCACCGATGCGGAGTTGACGACGCTCGTCGAACGGTCGATGTGAGGACCCACCCATGAAACCCACCGCCCTCGTCCCCGTGGTGCTCGAACGCCTGCGCGAGAAGTATCCCGACGCGAAGTACGAGCTGAACTGGAACACCCCCTTCGAGCTGCTGGTCGCCACCATCCTGGCCGCGCAGTGCACGGACGAGCGCGTCAACCGCGTCACCGCCGAGCTGTGGAAGAAGTACGACGGCCCCCAGGCCCTCGCGGACGCGGACACCGCGGAGCTGGAGGAGGACCTGAAGCCCACGGGCTTCTACAAGCAGAAGACGAAGACGGTGCAGGCCATGAGCCGCGCGCTGCTCGACGCCTTCCACGGCAAGGTGCCTCCGCGCATGGAGGACCTGGTGACGCTCCCCGGCGTGGCGCGCAAGACGGCCAACGTGGTGCTCAACACCGCGTTCCAGCAGGCGTCCGGCATCATCGTGGACACGCACGTGGCCCGGGTCAGCCAGCGGCTGGGCCTGTCCAAGCAGGAGAAGCCGGAGGCCATCGAGGCTGACCTGATGAAGCTCGTGCCCAAGGACGACTGGACGTTCTTCGGCCCCGCCGTGGTGCTGCACGGCCGCTACACCTGCGTCGCCAAGAAGCCCAAGTGCGCCGAGTGCGTCCTCGACGACGTGTGCCCGAAGCTGGGCGTCGCGGCCTGAGCCGCCGCGTCACATGTGCGCGGCCACCATCAGCGCCAGCACCCAGTCCATGCCGAGCTCGAACACGATGTAGGAGGCGCCATCGAGCGAGCCGCCCAGCGCGACGCCCAGGTGGCCCAGCGGGCCCCCGAAGACCTTCACGCCCGCTTCGACGCCCAGGTTGACCGTGCTGCCCCGCGCTCCGCTCAGCGTGGGCCCCACGAGCGCCCGTCCGTAGGGCGCGAACCAGTTCGTCACGAAGTGCTGGTAGCCCACCGTGGCGTTGAGCGACACCAGCTCGTGTTCGAGCCCCAGGTTGAGCCCCAGGACCAGCCGCCGCGCCTTCAGGCCCATGGGCTGTACGTTCAAGTCCATGGACATGCCGAAGCCGCCCGACCACGGGACGCGCCAGCCCAGGCCGAACTCCACCGTCGACTTGTCGATGGCCAGCGCCTCCCAGCGCAGCCGCGAAGCGGCCTCCGCATCCCCGCGCGCGTCCTCGAGGTCCGCGAGCGCCAGCGCGCCCTCCTCCGTGTCGTCGTCGTAGGCCTTGCGCAGGGGCGGCTCCGCGCCGGTCACGTCGCCGTGCTCCAGCCGGAGCTTGCCTTGTGTCACGCAGGCGGAGGTGGAGCCCGTCGCGCACGCCAGTCCGTACGCGTGATCCGCCTCCTCCACCCGGTTGTCCACCATGAGCTGCTGGCCCCACGTCTCGCAGGCCGAGGGGCTTCCGCCTTCGCAGCGCTCCTGCAAGGTGGGGATGTGACGGGGTTGGCCGGTCGTCACGCAGGCAACCGTCATCAACAGGAACGGCCACAGGCACAGCCAACGGCCAGGGGACGCACGGGGACCACGGAGGACAGGGGCCACATCCATGGTTCACATTCAAACACACCCCACGGACGGAGGGTGTCTGGCCGGGTGCGTCTCAGCGTTGTTCCTGGGGACCGGCGCCGTCGTGGGGGCAGCCCGGGTCGCGGCCGGCGTCCTGGCCGTTCTGGCAGGGTTCGCCCGGCTTCTGCTGCTCAGGGCCCGTGTGCCCCGAACCGCCCACTCCTTGCCGGAAGCCGTTCGCGGCCTCGCGGCTGGACTCGCGGACGCTCTCGGCGGCGCGGTGGGCGCCGTGCTGGACGTCCCGGGCGGCCTCGCCTACCTGCTGCCCGGCCTGACGTGCGTTCTCGTTCACGGTCTGCTGCTGGCGTTCGTTGCAGCCCACCGCGAAGCCCACGGTTCCAATCACCCCCAGCACGACGAGCCCGTTGAAGCGGCGTGTCCACATGATGGTCTCCCCGAGGGTCCCGGCCCTCTGGGCTCAAACGTAGGCACGCCCGCATCCAGACGGAGTCCCGCTCCCCCGCCCGGACAGACAGGGGGCGCCGCTCGCCCGTCAGGCCCTGACCCGAGGCGCCTCACCGGAGGGGAATGTCTTCCCACGGCTTCGAGGCGCGTTGGGCGGTGAAGCCTCAGTAGGTGGGCTCGTCCTGAGGCTCGGCCTCGGGTTCGTCCTCGGTCGGAGCCAGGGCCTCCTCGTCCGACGCGGGTTCCTCGCTCGGAATCCCATTGAACTCGATCGAGTCCCGTTCCGGCCCGTCCTCGTTCAACGGCGGAGCATGGACGTCCGCGGGCTTGTTGAACGCGGTGCCGGCGTTGTCCTCGCTCACGTCGGTCGCGCACCCATAGGGGCCCGTGAAGAGCCGCAGCACCTGGACCTCATCCCAGTGCCGCTCGTCGTCGAAGAGGATGGAGTCGGTGATCGTCTCCGAACCTCCCGGAGGGAGGCTGAAGTCGCCCACCCGGTCCTCCTCCACGCCTCGGCCACCTTCCGTGAGGTACGCCCGCAGGCACCCGGCCCCCGACACGCGCCGCGCGGTCAGGTTCTTCACCGTGTACGTGATGAGGTACTCGCCCGCTTCCGAATCCTGTCTCACCCGGATGTTGGACACCGCGAAGTCCGCCGCCGTCGCGTCCTCCGGCGCCTGGAAGGCCGGCGTCCCCGCCGGAGCAGGCTGACCCGACGGCAGCAACCGCGACACCTCGCTGGTCGGCTTGAGGATCCCCGCAGAGCAGGAGTACGCGGAGGTCGTGTAGAGCAGCAGCGAGCGGGCCTGCGTCCAGAATCCCCGGCTCACCCGCACCCGGTCCTCGAACGTGTCGGTCGTCTCGCCCTTCACGGTGATGCTGCCCAGCTTCACCGCGTCGATGCCCCGCCCGTGCTCGTCGTGCAGGGACAGGCACGCGTCGCCACGCCCCTGCGCCGTGCCGGGGTTGGTGAGGGTGTACGTCACCGCCACGTCGTCGCCGCTGCGCGTGAGCGCCACGTCCGAGAACCGCAACGGTTTCGCCACCTTCTCGACCACACCCGCGTCCTGCCTCCCCGCGTCGGGTACGGCCACGGCCGCCACGCCCGCATCTAGGGGCGTGCTCGCCGCGGGAGCATCCCGCTTGCACCCCGTCCCGGCGCCCCCTACCGCGCCCCCCAGGAGGAGCGCGCCCAGGACATGCCCGCGCCGGTGTCCAGCCCGCATCATGAAGCCCCCTCGAGTGACACTTTCCGTCCGGTCTCATATGGGACACCGCCACGGTGCGGCAAGGTGGCCCCGCTTGGCGCGCTTGACGACGCATGGCCGGAGCGCTCGGATGCGCGCACCTATGCCCATCTCCCAGCTGCGCACCCGCGCGGAAGCCACCGACTATCAGGAAACCTCCCGCAGCGCCGACGTGGTCGCTTTCGTCGACGCGCTCTGCGGCCAGACGAAGCTCGCCAAGCGCGTGGACTTCGGCCAGAGCGGTGAAGGCCAGCCCCTCGTGTCGCTCATCCTCAGCGACCGCCAGTGCTTCACGCCGGAGCTGGCGCGCAAGCAGAAGAAGCTCATCGTGATGGTGGAGGCCAACATCCACTCCGGTGAGGTGGAGGGCAAGGAGGCGCTGCAGGCCCTGGCGCGCGAGCTCACCCTCACCTCCCTGGGCAAGAAGCTCTTGGACCGGCTGTGCCTCGTGTTCGTCCCCAACTTCAACCCGGACGGCAACGACCGCATCAGCAAGGGCAACCGCGCGTTGGACCTGAAGAACCTGGAGGGCCAGGTGAACCCGCCCGGCGGCGTGGGCACGCGCTACACCGGCGAGGGCTGGAACCTCAACCGCGACAACATGAAGCAGGAGGCGCCGGAGACGCGCGCGCTCGCGAAGCTGTATCAGGCGTGGTGGCCGCACCTCTTCGTGGACTGCCACACCACGGACGGCAGCATCCACGGCTTCGATCTCACCTTCGACATCCCCCACGGCAACGCGACCCTGATGCACACCTCGCGCGGCTACAACCGCGAGCTGGCCGAGCGCGTGTCCGCCGCGGTGAAGAAGAAGCACGGCTTCGACAGCTTCTGGTACGGCAACTTCCGCAAGGAGGGCGACCCGCGCTCCGGCTGGCACACCTACCCCGCGCTGCCCCGCTTCGGCAGCCACTACCGCGGTCTGCTGGGCCGGCTGGACGTGCTGCTGGAGACGTACAGCTACATCGACTTCCCCCGCCGCGTCGCCGTCATCCGCGCGTGGGTGCTGGAGCTGATCCGCGACGCCGCCCGCTACGCCAAGGCCTACCGCGCCGCCACCGACTTCGAGGAGGCGGCCATCATCGCGCGCGGCAAGACGCCCGACGTGCAGGACCTCGTGGGCATCAACTACGGCGTCGCCCAGCGCGACGCGGAGGGCGCGCTGGTGTTCGACTACCCGGCCTACGTGCTGGGCGACGACACCGCCGTCATCCACTCCTTCGACGAGGCCAGCATCGAAGGCCGGCGCTACCCGGGCAAGCGCCGCAAGGTCTACAAGACGCCGCACTACCGCACCTTCGTGCCCACGCAGTCGGTGAGCACGCCGTCCGCGTACCTGGTGCCCGCGTCGCTCGCCTCCCGGCTGGAGGGCCACGGCGTCCGCTTCGAGAAGCTCGCCCAGGCGCAGCGCTTCCAGGTGGACAGCTACCGCATCGCCCGCCGCGAGCAGACCTTCAGCCCGGACGTGGCCGCCAACGTGCCGCCGCCGGGGCAGGATGAAGTCCCGCTCAGCCAGAAGCCCAAGCCCGTGCGCTTCGAGACCATCCTCACCGTGGCCCCCGAGCGCTCCGAGCGCGAGTTCCCCGCGGG
Source organism: Corallococcus sp. Z5C101001 (assembly GCF_007352635.1). Lineage (NCBI taxonomy): Bacteria > Pseudomonadati > Myxococcota > Myxococcia > Myxococcales > Myxococcaceae > Corallococcus > Corallococcus sp. Z5C101001. Next base: position 30,397 of record NZ_VKLU01000020.1, on the reverse strand, counting down.
CACCCTCAAGGTCCCCACCGACCAGCGCACCGGCACGCTCATCACCTACCTGCTGGAGCCGCATTCGGATGACGGCCTCTGCCGCTGGCAGTTCCTGGACGACAGCCTCACCGTGGGCGAGCTGTACCCCATCCACCGGGTCGTGGAGTCCACGCGCGCGCCCCTGAAGGTGGAGTAGGTCCCCGCCGTCCGGCCTCCGGCGCCTCCGCGTGCTTTTCCCCGGGCCCTGTCGTGCCCGGCGGGATTCGCCCTAGACTGTCGCCTGCAAGACCCGCGGAGGACAGGCGGGGGCACGCGGGAGGCCCCAGATGGCTGGCTGGCTGGTCACGCCCCGAGGCATGCGCCTTCCGGGGCGCACAGGCATGACGCGCGTGGGGGGCGGCTTGGCCCTGACGCTGTGCATGGCCCTGGGCTTCGCCGCGGTGCGCCTCTGGAGTCAATGGGACCCGCGCCCCGAGCTGCCCGCGCTGTGGCTGTCGGATGCGTCCACGCGCCCCCTGGAGGTGCGGTTGAGCCGGCCCGCCGCGGACGCCTACCGGCCCTATGTCCCGCCCCGCGCTCGGGACGCCGTGCCCCCTCCGGTGCCCCTGGGCGCGCTGTCCCGCCTGGAGGAGCGCGGCGACACGCACGGCCTGGGCCTCAGCTACCTGCTGCACGGCGATACGGAGCAGGCGCTCGCGTACCTGACGCGCACGCCGCCCTCGCTGGACCGGGACAGCGACCTGGCCGCCGTGGCGCTCCTGCGGGAGCGCCCCGACGAGGCCCTGACGCTGCTGGACGCCACGCTCGAAGCCATGCCCGACCACCCGCAGGCGCGCTGGAACCGGGCGGTGATGGCGCGCGAGCTGGGCCTGACGCTCCTGGCGGCCACCACCTTCGAGGCAGTGGCCGCGAAGGGCGAGCCCGGCTGGAGCGACGAGGCGCGCGAGCAGGCGCGAGCGCTGCGCTCCCGGCTGGGGGCACGGGCCGCCGCGTGGAAGGCCGCGCGCGACGCGTTCCTCGCCCGGTCGCGCTCACCCACCGCGCCCCTGCCGGTGGAGGCCGCGGCCCGCTTCCCGGGGCTGGCTCGCGAGTCCTTCTACGAACTGCTGGCGACCGCGGAGGAGCCCTCGCGGGTGCAGGAGCTGTGGCCGCTCGCGCGGGTGTTGGACCACGCGTCCGGGGACACCTCCGTGTTGCAGGACACCGTGCAGCGCGTGGCCGCGCTGGACTTCACGCGCCGGGCGCCGCTCGCGCGCGAGTACGCGAAGCTGGTGCGGGAGGAGCATCCCAGCCCCGAGGGCCTCGTCGAACGGCTGCGCCAGGAGGGCACGGCCCGGGACCTGCTGCTGGGCGCGCTGCTCCGCGCGCCGAGCGTGGCGCGCACCCAGGAGGAGCTGCACGCGCTGATGCACGGTGAGAGGGACCCATGGATCCTCTCGCGGCTGGCGCAAGAAGGGGCCCGGCTGGATGACCTGGCGGGACAGGAGTCCCAGGGCGGAGACCGGTTGCGGGAGGCGCTGGAAGAGTGCCGCGCGCGCAAGCTGCACCTGCGCTGCGTGGATCTGCTCGTGCGGCTGAGCCAGCGCGCGACCGCGTCGAACCGGCTGGTGGAAGCCGAGGAGTCCGCCAGGGCCGCGTGGCAGGAGGCCGCCGCGCTGGGGGAGTGGGACCGCGAGGGCACCGCGCTCGTGATGTTGGCCAACGCGACGCGGTTCCAGGTGCGGGTGGCGCTCGCGCGGGCCTACCTCGCCGAGTCCCTGGCCCGGCAACCGGACGACTGCATCGCGCGAACCCAGGTCCACCGCAACCTGGCCTCGCTGGCGCTGATGCGCTTCCGTCCGCGGGAGGCCCGGCAGGAGATGGAGGAGGCCCTGGCCTGCGGCCAGACACCCGGGTTGCAAGGCGCGTGGATCCTCGCGGACCTGGCGCGGTTGGATCCCCGTCCGTCCGACGAGGCGCGCCTCAAGGCGGAGCTGGCGCGGGTGACGCCGCTGCGGGAGAACGCGGGGCGGCGCGTGCTGGCCACGCTCATCCTGGGCCGCTTCACGGTGGACCGCGACTGGAGCGAGGGCCAGCAGGTGCTCCGCCGCACCATCGCGGAGGCGGAGCCGCTGCTGCGCACCAACGCGGACGCGCGCGACGCGCGGGCGGTGGCCTTCCAGACGCTCGCGGTGAGCGCGGGACAGGTGGGCGCCTTCCGCGACGCGATGGACGTGGTGGCCGAGAGCCTCCAGGTCTCCGTGCCAGAGGGCTGCGTCCTGGCGGCGGCGGTGGAGGGTGAGCGCACGGTGGCGGTCGTGCGTGGGCCCCAAGGCCAGCTCCAAGGCCACTACGACGCCTCCCGCACGGAGCCCCTGCGCGATGACCTGACGGGGCTGGTGCCGGCCGAGTTGGTGGAGCTGCTGCGCGGCTGCTCGCGCGTCGCGGTGCTGGCCGCGCCGCCCCTGGACAGCCGCGCGGGCATCCTCCCGCCGGACCTCGCCTGGAGCTACCGCGTGGGCACGGACACCCATGCGGCGTCCCCCGCGAAGCCGCCGCTGCACGTGGTGGTGTCGGACGTGGAGCCCCCGTCGACGCTGCGGCTGGCGCGACTGCCTTCGGCGGCGGAGGCGGACCTGGCGGGAGCGCAGCGGCTGCTGCGACTCAAGGGCGCGCAGGCCACGCCCGAGCACGTGCTGGAGGCCATGGAGCAGGCCACCGACATCGACATCCACGCGCACGGCGTGGTGGACCGCGCGCTGTCGGACGCCACCGTCATCGCGCTGTCGCCGCAGCCGGATGGCCGCTACGGCCTCACCGCGGAGGAGCTGCGCCGCCGCCACCTGCATGGCGCGCCGCTGGTGGTGCTGGGCGCCTGTAGCGCGGCCCACCTCGCGCCCTTCCTGCATCAGACGAAGTCACTGCCGCAGGCCTTCGTCGCCTCGGGGGCCCGCGCCGTGTTCGCGGCCACGTCGGGCATCCCCAACGACGCGGGGGCGTTCTTCCGCGCGGTGCGCGAGCGCATCCAGGCCGGCACGGAGCCCGCCCAGGCCCTGCGCGCCGAACGCCTGGACTGGCACCAGAAGCAGCCCGGCATCCGGTGGGTGGACAAGGTGCTGCTGTACCAGTAGCCGCGCGGGCCCTCCTGCCCAAGACGCCCCTCAGTCGCGCGGGGGCAGGGGCGAAGGCTGGGGCTCCGCGTCGACGTCCCACGTGACATTCGGCTCCGGCAGCGCGAAGGCCTCGAACGAAACAGCGACGCCTCCGTCTGGCGCGGTGAAGCCGTACCACCACCCCACCGGAAGCAGGAGCAGCTCCCCGGGCGACAGCAGCACGTCCAGGCTCAAGGGCGCATCCCCAGGTTCGTCGGAAGCAGCCACGCGCCGCAGCTCGAACGCCGGGACGAGCTGGAGCCGCCGCACCCCATGCACCTGGGCCAGCAGCACGTTGCGCCGCGCGGCCCGCAGCGGGACCTCCGCCGCTGGCGGGTCCCACCACAGGCGCGGCTCGCACGCCCGAGCCTCCTCCGCTGCATACCCCCGAGGCGACGTCAGGCCGCGCACCAACGGCTCCCACCGGGGTTCATCGAACAGGGGGACGCAGCACGCGTACTTCGCCGCCCGTTCGCCCAACAACGCCGCGACGCGCGCCGGAGTCCACGCCTCCTGCTCGAGCGAAGCACTCCAGCCATGCCGCAGCACCACGGGCAGGTTCTCGAAGTAGTAGCGCTCGAAGAACACGGCGGGCGTCAGCGCCTCGTGGCGCTCCACCCGGGGCGGCCCCTCCGTCTGCTGGAACAGCTCCGAATACACATCCAGCAGGCCCTCCAGCTTGCGCTGCATGCCCACCGCGCGCAGCGCCCCGGCGACGAAGGGCTCTGTCTGCTCCGCCTCCACCGCGCGCCTCGCGTCCTCCGCGCCCACCCCCGCCTTCTCCAGCGCCGCCACCAGCTCCCGTGGCAGCGTGCCGCGCAGCAGGTTCTCCACCAGCCAGCGCCGCCACTCGGGAGTCAGGGGCGAAGGCCCCGCCTGCACGTCGCGCGGCGTCTTCATCGGTGCTCCTCCGGAGGCAGGGGGCCCAACCAGCCCTCGCGCCAGCAGGTGTTGAGGCCAGGTGTCTGCTCGAAGTTCACGAACGTCACGGACAGGCTCGGCTCCAGGGCCCGCAGCGCATGCCACCATCCCACCGGTATGAAGAGCGCGTCTCCCGGCCCCACCTCCACCGTGTGCAGCGCCACGCGGGCGAAGTCCGGGAAGCGCTCCGTGTCCGGCGCCAGCACGTCCACCGCGCTGTAGAAGCCGTGCACGTTGGACATCCACGGCGTCTCCCACGACGGCGCGAGCCACACCTGCTTGCGCCCCCACACCTGGCAGAAGAGGACGTTGAGGTGATCGTGGTGCAGGTTGGACAGCGTCCCCGCGGGCCCCAGCCACACGTGCACGCGGTCCGGCCCGTGCAACTCCGGCTGGATGTAACCCGCGGGCGCGCGCAGGTCCTCCAGCAGTGGCCGGAAGGCGGCGCGCAGGAGCAGGCTGTTGCGCGCCACCAGATACATGTCGTTGCTCGGCGCATCGGCGAAGCCCGCGAGCAACTTCCGCAGCGGCACCTCCCGGCGCAGGCGGTCCGCGTGGAGGTCCGGCAGGTCCTGCGCCTCCCGCCCCGCCATCACCTCCACCGTCTCGTCACCGAAGTGCTCGGCCAGCCACGCGGGCGTCCACCGCTTCCTCGCGGGCCAGTCCTCCATCAGCCCTTCGATGACGACCGGCCGGTTGCGCCGGTAGTAGTCCGTGAAGAACGCGTCTGGAGACAGCCGCGACCGCCGCTCCACCCGCGCCCCGGCAGCCCCCTGCCGTCGCAATCCCGACCGCGCCGCGAGCAACGACTCCAGCAATCCCAGACGCGCCGCGCGCCCGCGTCCGCCCATCACCGCGGGGTGCGCCTCCGCGGAGCGAACCGTTTCCCAGGCGACCTGCGGAGCCACGCCCGCCGCTTCCAGCCGAGCCACCAGCCGCTCATGGGGGACCCCACGCACAAGGTTCTCCGCGAGCCACGTTTTCATTCTGGGGGGAATGGTGGAATTCATCGCCGGACCCCTCGAATCGGGCTGGACCTGTTGGGTTGTCCACATCCACCTAGAGCGGACTCCATGACCACTCCTGCGAACGCACATCTCATCGTCCCGAACCCCCCGCCAGCCCCTAGCGAAGACGAGACGCGCCGGAAGAAGGCCCCCGAGCCGCCCGCGCCCACGCCGCCGCCGCCCACGCCGCCCCTTCCTGAAACGCCGCGAGTCGAAAACATCAACGGCTAGCATCGGCCCAGCCGGGGCACACCTCATCCGGAGGTGTGCCACCGCGCGTTGCCACCCGGCACGTCCAGCGACTGGAACGTCACCGACACGCTCACGTCGAGCGCATGCACCTGGTGCCACCAGCCCACGGGGATGAAGAGCATCTCGCCCGGGCCCAGCACCACCTCGTGCACGTGGGCCGTGGCGAAGCCGGGGAAGCGCGCCAGGTCAGGCGCGGCCGCATCCACCGCGCTCCACACATGCTCGCGGTTGTACACGCGCGGCGTCTCGAAGGACGGAATCAACCAGAAGCGTTTGCGGCCGTGCACCTGGCAGAACAGCACCGAGTCCACGTCATGGTGCAGCGCCGTGCGAGTGCCCGCCGGCCCCACCCACAGCTTGATGCCTCCGGGTGGAGGCTGGGGTTGGAGGAAGCCGGGGGCCGGCCGCACGTCGTCCAACAAGCGGCGCAGCTCCGGCCGCTCCAGCGCGAAGTTGCGCGCGGTGAGGTACAGGTCGTTGGTGGGGCCGCCGTGCTCCAGGCGGTGGAGGAAGTCCGCCAGCCGCATCACCGTGCGGCACCCATCCGGTGACAGGTCGTGGTCCGCGCGGGTGTCGCGGCCCGCCATGACCTCCACCTCCACGTCGCCCAGCTCACGCGCCAGCGCCTCCGGCCGCCAGCGCTCCAGGAGCGACCAGCCCTCCAGGAAGTCCTCCAGGACGACGGGGCGGTGCGCGCGGTAGTAGCGGGCCTGGAACTCGCCCGCGGAGACGCCCCTGCGCCGCTCCACCCCAGCGCGCGCCTGCGCATGCAGCGCCGAGCGAACCTCCAGGAGCGACGCCACCTCCGCCCTCAGCGCCACATGCCGGGCCCCGGCCTCCACCGCCGGGTGCCGGCCAGCGCGCGCCACCTCCGAGCGAGCCTCCTCCGGGGCCACCCCTCCGGCGACCAGCGTCCGGGCCAGCGCCTCCGCCGCCACGCCGCGCAGCAGGTTCTCCGACAGCCACGCATCCCACGCGGGTGACAGGGCCATCGCGCCACTCTAGGCCAGCCGTGAAGCGGCACGGAAAGGGGGGGCTTCCCCCACATGCACCGAAGGCCGGGGCGCGGCCTAGAGGCTCAGCGCGCCCTTGAGGCCCAGCACGATGACGTTGCGCGAGGTCTCGTCGGCGCCGGGGCGGATGAACTGGAAGTTGGGCCGCAGCACGAGCCACGGCGTCGCGTGGAGGCTGTAGTACAGCTCGCCCAGGTACTCCGACCGGGGCACCAGCACGGTGGGGTCCTGCTGCTGCTTCAGCCGCTGGGCCTCCACGTAGCGCCCGTTGGAGTGCGTGCGCCCCAGCGCGAAGCCCACGTCGTCATCCGCCCGGCCGAAGATGCCGGTGTACCCCAGGCCCAGCGTGTACTGGCTGTCCTGGGCGGACGTGTTCTGGTCCGTGTTCGTCAGGCGCAGGAACACGTTGAGCCCCTGCGCCTTGTTCTCCGCGCCCGCCACGTGGGTCAGCTGCTGGCGCGCGACGAAGTACACGCCATAGCGCCCGTCGCGCTCGACGTCGTCCAGCAGCACGTCGGGGGCGTTGGACGTGTCGTACCAGGCGCCCAGCTTGTAGGTGCCCTCCAGCCGGCCCGCGCTGAACTTCGGCGTCCACGCCAGCTCCAGGGGCAGCATCACGCCCGTCGCCCCGTGGAAGCGCCCCAGGTAGAAGGCCTCGTCCAGGTTGCGCGGGTTGATTTCGTACGCGGACAGCTGCACGTAGGCCACCTTCGCCACGTCCACGCGCAGCCGCGTGCCCCACTGGCTCACCGGCCAGTTGAACCAGTAGTTGCCCACGATGTTGCCCGGCTGCGCGCCGCAGAAGCTCAAGTTCTGGAAGTCGCAGGGGAAGTCCGCCGTGTCCTCGCCAATCGTGACGCGGCCCAGCTTCAGGTGCACCCGGTCGCCCCAGAAGAGCTGCTCGTACCAGAGCTGCGTGAGGCGCCCCACGTTGCCGCGGCCGTACACCTCCTGCACCAGCTGGAGCGTCCCCAGGTCCATGTCCGCGCCCAGGTTGTTGCCGTTGCGGTACGTGAAGGTGAACTGGAAGGTGCCGCCATGGAGGCCCGCCAGCTTCTCCATGTCCAGGCCCAGCTGCGCGTCGAGCTGGCCCGCCTGCCGCAGGGCGTGTCCCTTGCCGCCGCGCGCGTTGTAGGCCAGCTCCGTCACGTAGCGGAGCTGGGTGGAGATGCCCATCTCGAAGAGCAGCCCCCGCGGTCCCCCCAGGCTGTCGGTGAGGCCCGGAGTCATCTTCGTCTCGGAGTCGGCGGCGAACCCTGGCCCCGCGCACAGCAGGCCCCACGCCGCCAGCCATCCCACCCAGGACCGTCCCCGCATCGCGACCTCCCCCTCGCACGCCTCGGGGTCCTCAATGGTCACGGACGCAAGGATGTCCACCTGGGCCTGGGGGCCATCCGTCCCCTACCGGCCACGGCCCCCGCCCTCTTGAAGGGGCCGGGGTGTGGCACGCGACGGAGCGGCCCGCCGGGAGTGTCCTCCACCCGGCGTCGCCGCACCGCCGTCCCCGCTACTTCTGCGGCAGCGGCACCGTGCGCACGTGCAGGTCGCGCAGCTGCTTCTCGTCCACGTCGCCAGGGGCGCCCGTCATCGTGTCCGTGCCCGTCTTCGTCTTCGGGAACGGAATCACGTCGCGCAGGGACTCCGCGCCCGTCAGCAACATCACCAGGCGGTCCATGCCCAGCGCGATGCCGCCGTGCGGAGGCGCGCCGAACTTGAGCGCGTCCAGGAGGAAGCCGAACTTGGTGCGCGCCTCCTCCTCCTGGATGCCCAGCGCCTGGAAGACCTCCGCCTGCACCTTCGGATCATGCAGACGGATGGAGCCGCCGCCGATCTCGAAGCCGTTGAGCACCACGTCGTAGCGGTGGCACTTCACGCGGCCCGGATCCGTCAGCAGGTACTGCACGTCCTCGTCATGCGGACGGGTGAAGGCGTGGTGCGCCGCCGCCCAGGTGTTCGTCTCCTCGTCGAACTCGAAGAGCGGCGGGTTCACCACCCAGAGGAACCGCCACTGGCCGCCGCTGCCGTACTCGGGGATGAGGCCCAGCTTCTTCGCCACGTGCACGCGCAGGTTCGCCATCACCGTGTGCACCAGCGACTCCCTGCCGAACTGGAACAGGATGAGGTCGCCCGTCTTCGCGTTGCACGCCTGGTTGATGGCCTGCCGCAGCGCCGGGGTGATGGTCTTGGACAGCGGGGACTGGGTCCACTCACCGCCCTCGCCCACCTTCGCGCGCGCCAGACCGCGGGCGCCCGCCTGCTTCGCGAAGTCCTCCAGCTTGTCGCTCTCCGCGCGGGACAGCGCCTTCTCCGCCGGGACGACCATCGCCTTGACGATGCCCTTCTCCTGCACCGCGTCCCACATCATCGGCACGCCGCCCGCGGCGCCGTGCTCGCGGATGACGTCCGTGAGCACCACGTGCTCCAGCCCGAAGCGCAGGTCCGGCTTGTCGTTGCCGTACTTCGCCATGGACTCGTAGAAGTCCATCCGCTGGAACGGCGTCGGGATGTCCAGGCCCAGCACCTCGCCCCACAGCTTCTTCAGCAGCCCTTCGATGATGGTGAAGATGTCGTCCTGGGTGACGAAGCTCATCTCCACGTCGATCTGCGTGAACTCCGGCTGCCGGTCCAGGCGCAGGTCCTCGTCGCGGAAGCACTTCACGATCTGGAAGTACCGGTCGAAGCCCGCGACCATGAACAGCTGCTTGTAGAGCTGCGGGCTCTCCGCCAGCGCGTAGAACTTGCCCGGGTTGAGCCGGCTGGGGACCAGGAAGTTGCGCGCGCCGCCCGGCGTGTACTTGCCCATGAAGGGCGTCTCCAGCTCCAGGAAGCCGTTGCCCACCATGTACGAGCGCGTGAGCGCGTTCATCTTCGAGCGCGTCATCAACGTCTTCTGCAGGGGGCCCCGGCGCAGGTCCAGGTAGCGGTGGGCCAGGCGCTTCTCCTCGGAGGTGTCCACGTTGTCCTCGATGAGGAACGGCGTGGGCTCCGAGCGGTTGAAGATGGTCAGGTCCGAGGCCTTCACCTCGATCTCCCCCGTCTTCATCTTCGGGTTCACGTTCTTGCCGCGCGAGAGCACCTTGCCCTTGATGCCGACGCAGTACTCCAGGCGCAGGTGGCCGGCCGTCTCATGGGCCTCCTTGCTGTCCGGCTCGAACACCACCTGGGTCAGCCCGTCGCGATCCCTCAGGTCGATGAACACCGCGCCGCCGTGATCGCGGCGATTGTGCACCCAGCCGAAGAGGACCACCTCTTCGCCAACGTTCGCGGCCGTGAGTTGACCGCAGGTATGGGTACGCTTGACCTCGGAGATGAACGGAACTGCCATGGGGACCGCCTGCGTTTGGTTCGGGAGAGAAGGCCGGGCACCATAGCGGATCGTGGAAACGACGCGTCAAGGAATCCATGGCTCACGCCCCGCTGCGTCCACCCCTGGATCCTCCTCGGAAGATGGGCATTGGAGCAGGCAAGGCGGCCCGTCCCCGCAACCCTGCGCCGGCTTCCGGGTTGATGGGGGCATGCAGGGGGACCAGGAGATCCGTCGCAGGTCCGGGGGCATGGCCGCGTGCGCCCGCGCCGGGCTCGTGTTGTGGGCATTGTGGGGGCCGGGGACCGCCGCCGGGGCGGAGCGCGCGGACAGCTCGCTCACGCTCGAGGCGAGCGCCGGCCACGGCGATGCCCTCTGGAGCCTGCTGGGGGACGTGGGCGTGGGCGAGGCGACCTACCTCACGCTCGGCTACACCGGGGCGCGGCCGGAGTCCGGCACCGCCGCCACCCACCAGCTCTCCGTCGGCGTGGATCACCTGGCGGGCGACCACTGGCTCGTGTCCGGCGCCGTCGGCGTGGGCCTGGCCAAGGGCTCCGACACGGAGCTGACCCCGGAGTCCCCCCGGCTCGACATCCCTGGCCTCACGGCCCGGACGGGCTACAGCAGCCAGTCCTTGCAGCTGGGGGCGGCCTGGGACTCGGCCGGCTTCGCCACCTGGGAGTACGGCCTGGACGCGGGCCTGGGCGTCAGCCGCTACCCGCTGCGCCGCCAGCTCCTCACCATCGCCGGCGACACCCGGAGCGTGCGGTACGCGCAGGAGGACATCCTCTGGGCGGCCCGGCCCACCCTGGGGGGCCGGCTCATCTGGGACGCCCGCTGGGAGCTGGGCCTGCGCGGGGGCTTCTCCTTCTACAGCGAGGACCCGCTCACCGCGGGCCAGTTCACCGACGCGGAGACGGCGACCCTGGAGGCCCAGCTGGAGAGCAAGGTCGCCACCCGGAAGCTCCTGGCGCGCCTGCGCCGGCGGCAGCTGCGCGACCTGGGCACGGCCGTGACCCGGCGCCTGGAGGAAGTCAACGCCGGCACCGGCTTCCCCTCCGCCCCCGCCCGCTTCGACGTGAAGCCGTCCCTCACCTGGCGGCTGGGCCCCGCGCTGCGCGGCCAGCTGTCCTACGCCTTCACCCGGTACGTCCCCACCCAGGGCGTGGCCCACGTGGTGGCCACCCGGTGGACGGTGCGCCTGGGGGAAACGGTGCGGATGTGGGCCTCCGTGGCCCTCCAGCGGGACGTCCCGGAGGACGGCCCGGCGGAGTCCTCCGGACTCCTGACACTCGGAGGGGAATACACGTTCTGAGCGGTCCGGAGTAAAACGGCGTCATGCTCCGAACAGTCATCACCGCCGCCGTCGGGCTGACCCTGGCCGCCGGCTGCGCGCCGGACAGCGAGGCCCCCGTGCGGGTCTCCGTCCTCGCGCGCTCCAGCAACGGCCAGTACGTCCCCACTCAGGTCGAACTCACCACCATCGAGGACATCGTCGGCCTGAAGGGCAGCGTCGGCGACCTCCAGGGTGGCGCTCGCATCGTCATCGACGCGAACGACCCCGCGCTCCAGAACGCCACGGTCGACACCCTCGAGGATGTGCTGCTCAAGAAGACCGGCCACGACGTGAAGGCCAGCTACATCAGCCAGAAGGACCCGACGACGGGCCAGGACGTCCTCTGGCCGGCGGACTTCCACTCCTGGAACATGGTGACCTCGTATTACAACCTCGAGCGCGCCAACGAGTACTTCCGCACCGTCGCCAACGTGAAGGTGGCGTCGTTCGAACCGACGCCCAGGCTCTACTACTTCCCGGAGTTCATCCAGGCGCAGTCGAGCAAGGAGCCGGCGCGCGACAACGCCATCTTCTACCCGGTGCTCCAGTCCTTCCTGGTGCTGCCGTTCGATCAAATCCAGCGCGCCCCCCTGCCGCTCAACGCGGCGGTGATGGCGCACGAGTACTCGCACCTGGTCTTCAACCGGCTGGCGTACGCCACCCAGTCGCTGCCCGTGTCGCTGTCCACCTGGTCGGCGGAGAGCCCCAGCCCGGGCGCCAACGTGCTCAAGTCCTTCGACGAGGGCCTGGCGGACTACCACGCCTACGGCGCCACCTGCCGCAGCCCCAGCGGGTGTGATCCGCGCTTCCTCGCGTCCTCCTTCGACGGCGGCCCGTTCTCCGCGGTCACGGACGCGCGCGACCTGTCCAACGGCAACCGGTGCATGAGCGCGCTGCTGTACAACAGGCTCTACGGCCTGGACGTGGGCTCCTTCTCCGGCGAGGGCAGCGAGTACCAGGTGGGCACGCTGCTGGCGACCGCGCTCTACCAGGCGGGCCGCTCCAGCGGGCAGGAGGCGCAGCTGCAGCGCGCCATCGTCTCCGCGTACTACGACACGGACCCCTCGAACCCGGGCATCTATCAGCTCACCCAGCTCGTGTTGGGCAACCAGTCGCTGTTCACGCTGGCCGTCCCCGCCAGCGCCATCATCTCGCACATCACCGACCTGGAGCTGCGCAAGGCCGTCTGCAACGAGTTCATGGATCACCTGCAGATCCCGCGCGCTGACCTCATCGGCGACAACCTCTGCCCGCCCAGCACCGCGGGCGGCACCACCTGCCCCAACATCTTCCAGTGAGGCCCGCTCCCTTGAACACCTGGCTCAAGGCCTGCCTCGCTGGCGGCCTGCTCCTCGCCCCCGCCGCGCTCGCCCAGAGCGCGGACGACGACGACCCCTACGCCTACCCGGAGGACGTGGCGGACCGCAACGCCAAGAAGGCCCAGAAGGACGACGACGACGCCTACGACCGACGCCGCAAGCTGGTGGACGAGACGGACGAGTTCCGCGAAGCCGCCGAGCGGGAGAACGACGACGGCTTCCATCGCATGGCCCGCCTGGACGACCCCAACCTGGGCGTCGCGGTGGAGCTGGTGGGCGGACTGTTGATGGTGGACAGCGCCCGCGGCGACTTCTCCGACAACCGCCCCGGCCTGGGCGTGCGCGCCACCTGGGAGTTCGGCCGCTCGCTCATCACGGAGAACGAGACCCTGCGCGAAGCCCTCTTCGCGGACCTGCGCTGGCTCTACGGCAGCCTCAGTGACGGCACGGAATTCATCAAGGGGGACACGCGGCTTCACTACTTCACGCTCGCGCCCGCCTGGTTGTTCCGCTTCGGGGACTCGCCCTTCGGCTTCTACCTGCAGGCAGGCGCCGGCCTCGCCTACCAGAACACCGGCATCACCATTGGTGAGAACGAGACCAAGGTGAACGGCCTCAAGCCCCTCATCCAGTACGGCGTCGGCCTGCGCGGGCGCCCCGCCCTGTCGCGCTCGCTGCACCTCACTTTCCGACTGGAGGCCATGGGGCTGCGCCGAGGCTACGCCAACGACATCTTCCTGGGCGCCAGCGCCGGCGTCGGCTTCTAGGACGCCCCGGATGAACCTTGGCCCCCGCTCCCTTCCCCGCCGGGGAGCGGACGCGGGGGTTGAACTTTCTTCTCACTCCATGCCCTGGCCTTGCTCCCTCGGATTGGCGGTGCCAGGAGACGCTTCCCTGGCATGCCCCCTGCTTACGTCGCCGGGGGTTGGGGGAGTCAGGGCGCCGGAGGGAGGTGGACCGTGAAGGGTGAGCACGAGCAGCGGCAGGGCGGCAAGCACTGGGATCCCGTGTGCGGCAGGCACCTGGAAACGCCAGAAGGCCACCCCTCGTCGGAGTACAAGCGGCGGCGGTACTTCTTCTGCTCGGAGGGCTGCCGCTCCGCCTTCGAGCGCCAGGCGGAGCGCTTCCGCCTCAACGAGTTGGCGCGGGCCGGGGCGTTGATGTCGCCCGGCCGGGTGCGCTGGGGCCTCGCGTAGCGCGGACATCGCCCCGGGGCTCCAGAAGCCCCAGGGGGATGCATCAGGCGGCCTGACGCACGTCCTTGAGGCGCAGGGACAGCTTGCGCTGCCCCCGGAAGGTGTCGAAGCCGGCCTGGAAGGCCAGGTCCACCGGCCCCTCCACCAGCGACACGCGATCCGCCATGCCGAAGCCGATGGCGTCCAGCTCCGGCGCGTCCAGCAGGGCGAGCTTGAGGTGGCCCGCGCCGCTGACACCGGACTTGGCGGGCAGCACGCGCGGCCGGGCCGTCTGGCCGCGCAGCACCAGCACGGGCTCCGGGTTGCCCTGGCCGAAGGGCCCCAGCCGCTGGAGGGACTCCACCGCCGTCGCGTCCAGGTCGCGGGGATTCACCACCGCGTCCACGCGGCAGCGCGGAATCAGGTCCTCGGGCGTCAGGCGCTGCTGGGCGATCTTCGCGAAGGCTTCACGGAAGGCGGGCAGCTGCTTCGCGTCCACGGTGAGGCCGGCGGCGTGCTTGTGCCCGCCGTAGCGCGTGAGCAGGTCCGCGCAGCCGGTGAGCGCGTCGTACAGGTGGAACGCCTCGATGCTGCGCGCCGAGCCCTTCCCCACGCCGTCCTTCACGCCCACCATCACCGTGGGCCGGTGGAAGCGCTCCACCACGCGCGACGCGACGATGCCGATGACACCGGGGTGCCAGCCCTCGTCGTAGAGCACGAAGCCGCGCGCGTCCCGGTGCTCCTCCGCCTGCGCCAGCGCCTGCGTGAGGATGCTGCTCTCGATGCCCTGGCGCTCCGCGTTCGCCCGGTCCAGCACCTGCGCCAGCGAGCGCGCCGTCTCCACGGAGTCCGCGCACAAAAGCTGGAGCCCCAGCGACGCGTCATGCAGGCGGCCCGCCGCGTTGATGCGGGGCCCCAGGCGGAAGCCCACCTGCCCCGCGGTGACGGCGGCATCCGGCTCCAGGCCGGCCACCTCCTTCAGCGCGCGGATGCCGGGGCGGCGGCCCTGGGAGAGCTCCTGGAGGCCGTGCGCCACGAGGATGCGGTTGGCGCCGGTGAGCGGCACCACGTCCGCCACGGTGGCCAGGGCCACCAGGTCCATCAGCGCCTTGAGGTTGGGCTCCTTGCGCGTGGCGAAGAAGCCGTCATCGCGCAGGCGCTTGCGCAGCCCCATGCAGAGGTTGAAGGCCACACCCGCGGCGCACAGCACCTTGGTGGGGTACTCGCAGCCGGGCTGATGCGGGTTGAGCACCGCCGTGGCAGGCGGCAGCGTGGGCGGCACCGTGTGGTGGTCCACCACCACGACGTCCAGGCCCATCTCCTTCGCGCGCGCGATCTCCGCCACGGAGGTGATGCCGCAGTCCAGCGTCACCAGCAGGCGCGTGCCGTCCTGCGCGATGCGCTCCACCGCGCCCAGGTTGAGGCCGTAGCCCTCGTCCAGCCGGTGGGGGATGTACGTGGCGGGGGTGGCGCCCAGCTCCTTGAGGAACAGGTACATGAGCGAGGTGGAGGACACGCCGTCCACGTCGTAGTCCCCGTAGAGCGTCACCTTCTCCTTGAGCCGCACGGCGCGCAGCACGCGCTCCACCGCGGGGCCCATGCCCTTCATCCGGAACGGGTCCGGCAGGTCCGCCAGCCGGTCCGACAGGAAGGCCGATGCCGCCTCGGGCGTGCGGTAGCCCCGGTGGAGCAACACCCTTGCCGCCAACGGGTGCAGCGACAGCTCACCCGCAAGCGAACCCACCTCCTGCTCGACGACGTCTGGAAGCAACCACCGCATGGAAGAAGACAGTACCTCAGACGTCCGACCAAGGCAGTCCAACCCGACCACTCACACCACCCTCCTGCACGTCCGTTCAGACGCGCGCTCGGCTGCCTTCCCGCCCTCCACCTGCACGGCGGGTGCGCGGTGCTCGGCACGCGTGCCGCACCGTCGGCGTGCGCGGCACGTCCCGCGTCCTCGACGACGAGGACTGCACGCAACGGCATCGCACCAGAGCGCGCCCCTCACGCGGAGCGCGAGCGTCGAGCGCGCCGGCCTCGCGCGAAAAAGTGAAGGGCCCTCGCTCCCACGGATGGGAGGAGGGCCCTCGTCACTTCAACGCGTCACGAACCGGGACGGCTTCAGGCCGCCTTCGCCTCGTGCTTGGTGCCCGAGTGGCCCTCGCGGGAGTGCGCGCGCTCGTCCAGCCAGATGACGACCGGGCTGGCGATGTACACGGACGAGTACGTGCCAACGAGGATGCCCACCAGCATCGCCATGGCGAAGTCGAAGATCTCGCCCACGCCGAAGATGAGCAGACCGATGAGCGACAGCGCCGTCACGCCGGAGGTGAGGATGGTGCGGCCCAGCGTGTCGTTGACCGCGATGTTGATGACCTCCGGCAGGGGCTTGCCCTTGTACTTGGCCATGTCCTCGCGGATGCGGTCGTAGATGACGATGGTGTCGTTCACCGAGTAGCCCACGATGGTGAGCAGCGCGGCGATGGACGTGAGGTTGAACTCGCGCCGGCTCACCAGGTAGTAGCCCGCCACCATGATGACGTCGTGGAGCATGGCCAGCAGCGCGCCCGGGCCGAACTTGAAGTCGAACCGGAACGCCACGTAGATGAGGATCGCGACCATGGAGTACACGAGCGCCATCACGCCGCGGTTGCGCAGCTGCTTGCCCACCTGCGGGCCCACGTAGTCCACGCGGCGCTGCTCGAAGTTGGGCTTGTCCAGACCGGCGCTCAGCGCGGCGAACACCTTGTCCGCCATGCCGCTCGCCACGACCTGGTAGTCGTAGCCCGTGCCGCCCTGGTTCGCGCCCAGGTCACGCACCTCCTGCACGCCGATGCCCGCGCCCTCGACCG
This sequence comes from Corallococcus sp. Z5C101001, assembly GCF_007352635.1. NCBI lineage: Bacteria > Pseudomonadati > Myxococcota > Myxococcia > Myxococcales > Myxococcaceae > Corallococcus > Corallococcus sp. Z5C101001. The sequence goes on along the minus strand of NZ_VKLU01000020.1, from coordinate 14,102 downwards.
CCTTCTTCACGGCCTCCACGGACATGGGCTTCACGGAGCGGAAGTTGACGATGCCGTTCGCCATGTCGGCGTAGACATTGCGCGTCTCGCCCAGGCCCTGGATGGCCGCCTTGGCGTGCTCCGCGTTCTCCTCGGTGAGCTGCGTGACGCCGCCCATGCGCAGGAGGAAGGAGTTCTCCTCGGCCGCGCCCACGCCCTGGACGCTGACGTCGTGCAGGCCGCCGGCCTGCGCGCGCTCGCGCACCTGCTCCGCGGTGGTGGGCGTGTCGTACTTCAGCTCCACCACCGTGCCGCCGGCGAAGTCCACGCCGAAGTTGAAGCCCACCGCGGCGATGCCCACGATGATGGCCAGGTTCAACAGGGTGGAGATGAAGAGGGCCGGCTTGCGCTTGCCGATGAAGTCGAAGTTCGTCTTGTGCTTGAGAATCTGCATGGCGGGTTCCCGTGGCGCCTGGGCCGGTTAGACGGACACCGACTGCGCGTTACGGCCGTGGACGAAGTAGGTCGTGATGACGCGCGTCACGACGATGGACGTGAACAGCGACGCCAGCAGGCCCACGATGAGCGTGGTGGCGAAGCCGCGGACCGGGCCCGTTCCCGTGAAGAACAGGATGAAGCCCGCGATGAGCGTCGTCACGTGCGCGTCGAAGATGGTCCAGAAGGCGCGGTCGTAGCCCTGGTCCACCGCCGCGCGCGCGGACTTGCCGTGGGACAGCTCCTCGCGGATGCGCTCGTTGATGAGCACGTTCGCATCCACCGCGATGCCCAGCGTGAGCACGAAGCCCGCGATGCCCGGCAGCGTCAGCGTGGCGTTGAAGAACGCCAGACCCGCCAGGATGAGCAGGCCGTTGAGCAGCAGCGCCACGTCCGCGATGAGGCCGGACTTGCGGTAGTACACCGCCATGAACACCACGACGAGCGCCAGGCCCACCAGCGCGGCCAGGCTGCCCTTCTTGATGAGCTCGTCGCCCAGCGTCGCGCCCACCTGACGGATTTCGCCCACCGTCACCGGCGCGGGCAGCGCGCCCGCCTTGAGCACCAGCGCCAGCGTCTGCGCCTCGCCCAGCCACTCCTCGAAGCTGCGCGCGCCGGCGCGGCCCATGGTGATGCGCGCCCGGCCGCCGCCAATCTTCTCGTTGATGCGCGGGGCGGTGTGCACGTTGTCGTCCAGCACGATGGCCATCCGGCGGCCCACGGCGGCCTCGGTCAGCTTCTCGAACTCACGCGCGCCGGCCGGATCGAACGCCAGGTTCACCTCCGGCTCGTTCATCTGGCTGACGGACGCATCCGCGCCGGACAGGCTCTCGCCCGTGAGCGGCACGTTCTTGTCCAGCAGGTAGCTGCGGTAGGACAGGCAGTCGTTCTTCTTCACCGGGTTCGCCACGCACTGGGTCACGACGTCGCGGCCCTCCGGCGTCTTGTCCTTCGCGTACGCCAGCAGCGCCTCGCGGTTGGGCGAGGACAGCTGCGGGAAGCCCTCGTCATCCACCAGCGTGATCTTGCTGTCGGCCGGAGGCGGGTGCTGCTGGAACATCTGCGCGAACACCTGCGGGTTGGTGTCGTCCACCATCCGGAACTCCAGCTGCGCGGTGGTGCCCACCAGCTCCTTGGCCTGCTCCGGGTTGCTGCGGCCGGGCAGCGAGATCTGGATGGAGTCCGTGCCCAGCTTGCGCACATCCACTTCCGCCACGCCCCACTTGTCGATGCGGCGACGGATGACGAGCATCGCCTGGTCCACGGCCTCATCGCGGAAGCGGTTCACCTGGCCCTCGTCCGGCTTGAGCACCAGCGTGCCGCCGTTGCGCGAGTCCAGGGAGAAGTCGGTGAAGGTGGCCAGGACCTCCTTCTGGATGGCGTCCATGGTCGCCGGGTCCTTCGCGGTCAGCGTCAGCTGCAGCCGCTCCGGATCCGTGTCCGCCGTCACCTCGCCCAGCTTCTTGTCGTTGACGTACGTGGCGATCTGCTGGCCGCGGCGCTCGGTGCGCTTCTGCAGGGCCGTCTTGGTGTCCACGCGCATGACCATGTGGATGCCGCCCTGCAGGTCCAGCCCCAGGTTGAGGCGGTACCTGGCCGGGGGCGCCCACTTGGGCAGCCGCTGCTCCAGCACGGCGATGTTGTTGCGCTCGGAGCGGTCCAACACCACCAGCGAGTAGTACGTCGGGACGAGGAACCAGAACGTTCCCAGCGTCACCGCGACAATCATTCCGAACTTCCACCACCAGCCGCGGTCCATTACTTCTCCTCCTTCTTCTCGGCGGGGGTCGTCGCCGGGGCCCCGGCCACCGGAACGGACCCCTTCGCACTGACAGCCGACTTCAGCACGCGCACGCGCACGCCGCTGGCCACTTCCACCGTCACGGTGGTGTCATCCACTTGATGGATGCGCCCGAGGATGCCGCCCTGCGTCACGACGTCATCCCCCTTCTTCAGCCCCGCGAGCAGGGCGCGGTGCTCCTTGAGCTGCTTCTGCTGGGGGCGGATCATCACGAAGTACATGATGGCGACCAGCACGGCGAGGAAGCCAAAGGTCCCCAGGGGAGAACCGGCCCCGGCCTGCGCGAGAATCAGGAAACTGTCAGCCACACACTGCCTCGTCGTTTGAGAGGGAGGACTCGGAAAGCGCGCCCCGACCCGGCGGACGGGTGGGGGCAAATCATCCGAAAGGGTGGCCTCTTAGCAAGGGCGCCCCATGTGAGCAAGTGAACGCCGGAAGCGTGGCAAAGCCTCTGGCCGCTCACCGGCCGCCTTTGCGCTCGGCTTCCTGAGCGTGGGCCCGGGCCCGGAAGTCCCGGGCGAACGCCGCGAAACGGTCCTCGGCGATGGCCCGGCGCACCTGGGCCATCAGGTCCAGGAAGTAGTGCAGGTTGTGCAGCGTGTTGAGCCGCATCGCGAGGATTTCCCCCGCCGCGAAGAGGTGGCGCAGGTAGGAGCGGCTGAACGTGCGGCAGGTATAGCAGGAGCACGCCGGGTCCACGGGACGCGGGTCCCTGGCGTATGCCGCGTTCCGGATGACCAGCTTGCCCTCCGAGGTGAAGAGCAGGCCGTTGCGCGCGCACCGCGTGGGCAGCACGCAGTCGAACATGTCCACGCCGTGCTCCACGCACGTCACCAGGTCCAGCGGCGTGCCCACGCCCATGAGGTAGCGCGGGCGGTCGCGGGGCAGGAGCGGCGCGGAGTAGGCCACGCCCGCGTGCATCGCCTCGGGCGCCTCGCCCACGGAGTAGCCGCCCAGCGCGTAGCCGGGCAGGTCCACCGCGCACACCTCCTCCGCGTGGCGCTTGCGCAGGTCCTCGTGGAGGCCGCCCTGTACGATGCCGAACAGCGACGAGCGCTCCCGGCTCCACGCCTTCACGCACCGGTGCAGCCAGCGCGTGGTGCGGGCCAGGGACTTCTCCAGGTAGGCGCGGTCCTCGGTGGACGGGGGGCACTCATCGAACGCCATGATGATGTCCGCGCCCAGCGTCTCCTGGATGGCGATGGAGCGCTCCGGCGACAGCGAGTGCCGGGAGCCGTCCAGGTGCGACTGGAAGGCGGCGCCCTCCTCCGTGATCTTCCGCTTCTCCGACAGGCTGAACACCTGGAAGCCGCCGCTGTCCGTGAGCATGGGGCGGTCCCAGGAGATGAAGCGGTGCAGGCCGCCCATCTCTCCGATGAGCGGCTCTCCCGGGCGCAGCATCAGGTGATAGGTGTTGCCCAGGATGATCTGCGCCTCCAGGGCGAGCAGGTCGTCCGGGCCCACGCCCTTGACGCTGCCCACGGTGCCCACGGGCATGAAGATGGGCGTCTCGATGGGGCCGTGGGGCGTGTGCAGCCGGCCGCGGCGGGCCTGGGTGCCGGCGTCCTCGTGCAACAGCTCGAAGCGCACCAGCCCCGGGGGCACGCGGGTATCGCCCTTCTCCTTGCGCTGCTCGTCGACCACGGCACTCACTCCTTCACCAACATGGCATCGCCGTAACTGAAGAACCGGTAGCCCGCGCGCACGGCCTCCTGGTACGCGGCGAGCGTGCGCTCCCGGCCCAGGAGCGCGCTCACCAGCATCACCAGCGTGGAGCGCGGCAGGTGGAAGTTCGTGAGGAGCACGTCCACCTGGCGGAAGACATAGCCGGGGCGGATGAACATCGCCGTCTCCCCGGGCCCGGCCCTCAGCCGGCCCGTCTGGGGGTCGGTGGCGGACTCCAGCGTGCGCACCACCGTGGTGCCCACCGCGACCACCCGGCGGCCCTCCGCCTTCGCGGCGTTCACGGCGGCGGCCGTGGCCTCCGGCACGGTGAAGCGCTCCGGGTGCATGTGGTGCTTGTCCAGCACCTCCTCGCGCACGGGGAGGAAGGTGCCGGGCCCCACGTCGAGCGTCACCTCCACGCGCCCCACGCCCTTCGCCGCGAGCCGCGCGAACACGTCCTCGGTGAAGTGCAGCCCGGCGGTGGGCGCGGCCACGGCGCCGGACGCGCGGGCGTACACGGTCTGGTAGCGCTCCGCGTCCGCGGCGCCGGGCTCGCGGGTGATGTACGGCGGCAGGGGCAGCCGGCCCGCGGCCTCCAACAGGCTGGCGAGCGACGCGCCCGGGGCCGCATGGAAGCGCACCCGGTACTCCCCTCCCCCCAGGGCCTCCAGGACCTCGGCGGACAGGCCTCCGGCGAAGGTGACGGACTGGCCGGGCTTGAGCCCCTTGGACGCCTGCCCCAGGCAGACCCAGTCGAGCGATTCGGGCGCGCCGCCCAGCGCGGCGGAGGTGAGCGTCGCGGCCGCGGCGGGCCGGACCACCAGCAGCTCCACGCGGCCCCCGGTGCCGCTCTTCTGGCCCAGCAGGCGAGCGGGGATGACGCGCGCGTCGTTGAGCACGAGCAGGTCGCCCTCGCGAAGCAGGTCCACGAGGTCGGTGAAGTGCTGGTGGCTCCAGGCGCCGGTGGCACGGCTGACGACCATCAGGCGCGACGCGTCCCGGTGGGGCAGCGGGGCCTGGGCGATCTGCGCCTCGGGGAGCTCGAAATCGTAGTCGGAGAGGAGGGACGACACGGGGTCAGCGCTTGTAGCAGCCCCCGCGCCGCCTGGGGAACCCATCCAGAGCGGTCAGTAGAGCTGCTGGAACTCGGCGCCCGGGTAGTAGTGGGAGAGGATTTCCCGGTACGTCCGGCCCTGGTCCGCGAAGGCCTTGGCGCCCCACTGACACAGGCCCGCGCCATGACCGAACCCACGGCCGGTGAACACATAGTCCTTGCCGGACGCCTCCACGTCGAAGTCCAGGCTCTTGAGGCGCGTGTAGCCCAGCTTCCGCCGGAACAGCACGCCGTCCACCACGGTGCCGTCCTTCAGCGTCACGCGGGTCACCCGGTGCGTGGACGTGCGGCCGGTGACGCGCAGCCCCTCCGGGGAGGACTTCAGGGCCTTGCGCAGCTCGGCTTCGGAGAGGGTCGCGGACCAGCGGCTGGCGGGCAGCTTTCCGCACGGGCAGTCGACGGGCCTGAGGTACGGCAGGTTCCGCTGCAGGGCGTCCTGGCCGGACTCCGTGTGGCCGCCGCAGGAGGCGTGGAAGTACGCCTCGATGGGCGCCAGGTCGTACGTCAGCACCTCGCCGCGGGTGGCCTCGACGGCGGCGCGCGTCTTGGCGTCCTCGCGGTTCACCCCGCCGTACACCTGGTGGAGCACGCTGCTGCCCATGTGGAAGGCGGCGCCGTAGGAGTCCAGCTTCTTCTGGAGCGCGTAAGTGCGCGCGGCGACGGCCTGGGCCTTGAGCGCCTCCAGGGGAAACGACACGGGCATCTCGCTGCCCAGCACGGCGGCGAGGTAGTCCTCCAGCGGGATGACGTTGATGAGCTGGAGGCTGTCCCGGTAGAGGCGCACGACGACGTCGCCGCGGACCTGCGCGCTGCCGGCCTTGAGGGGCTCGTTGCCGGGCCCGCCCGCGTCGGAGGCCTCCATGCCGCCTCGGAAACGGATGGCGTCGCCAATGACGGGGGCCCCGTTGACCTCCAGCCGCCCATTGCGGCGGCGCACCTGGGCCTGACCGGCGGTGATGGCGACGAAGGCACCGTCTTCGGCATCGGGTCCGAAGCCCAGGCCGCGTCCGCTGACGCGCACCTCGTCTCCGGGGTCGTCCATGGCAATGCGCATCGTCTCCACGGCGGACGCCCGCGACGACACGAGCAGGAGCAGCAGCAATGCCACACGTTGCAACATGGTTGAACAGTCTAGGGGCGGGGCGATCCGCCTCAAGAAATCGGCCGGGGGCCCGGACGCGCCAGGGCGGATGAGGCCGCGAAATCCCCCGGCGGATGGCGCAAAATGGAGCCCCGAATGACCCCCTCCGTCCCCGATGCCGCCCGCCTCCCCCCCGAGGCCCTGGTCGCGGCCCTGCGCGAGCTGGAGCCCCGCGCGTCCGCCGTGCTGGTCCGCCGGCTCGTGGAGCGCCGCCCGCTCGAGGAGTGCGCGACCTGGTACGGGATTTCGAGCGACGCCTTCTCGGTGCTCCTGTTGCGAGCGGGCGTGGAGCTGGCCCGGCAGGCGGGGCAGCCCGCGAGGCCTCCGGAGAGCGCGGAGGAGGCCGCCGCCTGGGAGCGCATGCTGGCCGCGGCCGTGGAGCGAGACACCGCCCCTGTTCCGGTCGCGCTCGCCCCGGTGGCCCAGCTGTGCCGGCGGATGCATGAAGCAGGGCCGCAGGTGGAGGCCGCGCTGGCCCAGGCCGCGCAGGCGGACGCGGACTCCCCCCGAAGGGCCCGGGAGGAATGGCTGCGCCGGCTGGCCGTGGCCGCGCTCCTGGCCCTGACGGCCTGGCTGTATTGGACCCGGCCCCCGGAGCCAGACCCCAGACCCGAGCGCCGCATGCGCTCACCGGAACGACGCTGACCCCGGGCCCACGCCCTCCACGGTGAGCGCCCCCCACTTCCCCAGGACCCGTTCTCCATTGCCGAACCCAGCCGAGGGAGTGGGCGACTGGACGCGGCCCGGAGCGGGCGCATATGGGTAGGGCATGCGAGCGACCCGGTCGTGGATGGCCCTCTTCGTCTTGGTGGGATTCGCGCTGACGGGCTGCGCGAAGCACGTGGACACGCGGGTGGCCGGAGATGACGACGCGGCCATCGACGGCATCGAGGCGCGCCTCGACGAGCTCCGGGCACGCGAGCAGGAAGACAACATGAGCTGCGCGGAGCAGTGCGACGTCTCCGCGAAGACCTGCGCGACGGCGGAGCGGCTCTGCGGGCTCGTGGACCGGAACGCGGACCGCGACGACCTGCCGCCGCGTTGCGCCAAGGCACGCGAGCAGTGCGCGGGCGCCGGAGACGGCTGCACCCGCTGTCAGGCCCCCTGAGCTGGCGCGCGGCGAAGAACCGCCCACCGGGAGGCGCTCGCCCATGCGTCCCCTCGGGCTCCATGCCTATGATGGGTCCGATTGAGGAGCCTCCCCATGATCCCCCGTCTCTCGTTGATGCTCACTGCCTCGTCGCTGGTGCTGGCGACCCCTGCCTTCGCGGAGGAGGAAGGACTGACGCCGGAGAAGGTGGCCGCCATCCAGCGAGATGAGGCCGCGGCCCAGGCCAAGGTGAACGCCGAGTACGGCGACCGCAAACCGTCGGAGATGAGCAACGAGGACCGCGGCAAGTCCATCCGCGCCCAGCAGGAGGAGGCGGCCAAGGTCATGGAGAAGCACGGCGTCTCCGCGAAGGAGTACGCGGGCTACACGGCCCGGATGACGCCCGAGGACAACCAGCGCGTCGCCAACGAGTCCAAGCGGCTCGACGACAAGGCCAAGGCGGAGAAGGAAGCCGAGGCGAAGAAGCGCAAGGGCGACGGAGAGGTCCACATCCAGCAGGGCTTCAGCGACGCGGACCCCGTGGAGCTCGAAGCCGAGGAGGGGGCGGACCCCGTCGTCGATGTCGACTCCAAGCTGGAGACCGCGCCGGCCGTGGACATCGGTGACACGGGCGGCACCCCGCACTCGGCCCCCGGCCGGAAGGCGTCCAAGTCGGGCTCCAAGCGCGGCAAGTAGCTCCCAGCGCGCGCCAGGACTTCGGGGCCGTCAGCGACCCGCGGCGCGCAGCTCCCGCGCCCGGGCCTGCCACACCTCGTCGTACGGGCAGGAGCAATCCGTCTCTTCGGGCTCGGGGTAGGCGTACGTCTGCCCCTTGTAGTTGCGGAACAGCGTCTCCCGCTCGCCCCGTTCGATGACGTAGTCGGGCTGGAGCGTGACCTTCCCTCCCCCGCCGGGCAGGTCCACGGCGAGGTGCGGCACCGCGAGCCCGCTGGTGTGTCCGCGCAGCTGCTGGAGGATCTCCAACCCCTTGGCGATGGGCGTGCGCAGATGCTCGCACCCCTCCGCCACATCCATCTGGTGCAGGTAGTACGGACGCACGCGGCTGCGCAGGAGCACGTGCGACAGCTCCTTGATGATGCGCGCATCCGAGTTGAGCTGCCGCATCAGCACCGCCTGGTTCTCCACCGGCACGCCATGGTCCACCAACCGCTCGCACGCCTCACGGGCCTCGGGCGTCACTTCCTTCGGGTGGTTGAAGTGGGTGATGACGTAGACGGGCGCGTAGCGGCGCAGCAGGCGCGCCAACGAATCCGTGACCCGCATGGGCAGCACCACCGGAACGCGCGTCCCGATGCGGATCATCTCCACGTGCGGAATCTCGCTCAGCGGCGCGAGCAGCGACTCCAGCCGCTCCTCGCTCAGCAGGAACGGATCGCCCCCGGAGATGAGCACGTCGCGCACCTCGGGGTGGTTGCGCACATAGTCGATGCCCCGGCGCATCTGATCCTTGGTGAGCTCCGCCTCGCCGCCCTTGGTGATGCGCCGCCGGGTGCAGTGCCGGCAGTAGACGGAACACGTATCGATGGCCAGGAACAGCACCCGGTCCGGATACTTATGGACGATGCACTCCTCCGGGCGCGTCTTGTCCTCGCCGAGCGGATCCTCCAGCTCCCCGGGCCGCACCCGCGCCTCGGCACGCACCGGGATGGACTGCATGCGCACCGGGCACGACGCGTGGTCGGGATCGATGAGCGACAGGTAGTAGGGGCTGATGCCCACGCGGAACAGCGAGGACGTCTCCTGCACCCCGGCGCGCTCCTCCGGGGTCAGGCGCACGTAGCGCTCCAGTTGCTCCAGGTTGCGCACCGAATGCCGCTGCTGCCAGCGCCAGTCGCCCCACTCCGCGTCGGTCGCGGAGGGAAACAACCGGGCCCGCCCCTCCGCGCTGAGCGAGGGACGGGTGAACAAGGGCGCCAGCGCGCCCGCGGAGGAATCCATCACGCGGCCTTGGGCTGCTCCCGCCACCACGCCTGACCGGACTCCGGCAGCGTGTCGATGGGATCGTAGTACTCGTACTTCCGATCAAGTGCGTCGGCGTCGTTCGCCTCGACGCTCGTGCGGTAGTTCTTGGTCCAGTAGGAGATGCCGCGCTCGCGGTCGTACTCCGACACCTGGTGGATCCACCGCTTGCCCACGAACGGCACGTCACACACGATGCGCGGCGTGGCGAAGCCCGGCATGTACCCCATGATGTCGTGCTGGAGCTTCTGCGCCTGGGCCACCGACAGCCGCCAGTGCTCGCTGTTGGGGATCATGTCGCACATGTAGAAGTAGTACGGCAGGATCTTCGCGTGGTCGAGCAGCGTGAAGCACAGGTCCAACAGCGCCTTGGGACTGTCGTTCACGCCGCGCAGCAACACCCCCTGGTTGCGCACGTCGCGGAAGCCCATGTCGAGCAGCTTGCGCACGGCCTTGCCCACCAGCGGCGTGAGCTGCTGCGCGTGGTTGACGTGCGTGTGCAGCGCCAGGTCCACGCCACGGTCCACGGCCTTCTTCGCCAGCCGGTCCAGGCCCGCCAGGACGCTGTCCTGGAGGAAGTGCTGCGGCAGGGCCATGAGCCCCTTGCTGGCCAGGCGGATGTCCCGGATGTTCGGGATGTCCATCAGCGCGCTGACGAACGGCTCCAGCGCCTGGATGGGCAGGTTCGCGATGTCGCCGCCGGACACCACCACGTCGCGCACGGTGGGCGTGCGGCGCAGGTAGTCCAGCATCTGCTCGTAGCGCTCCTTCTGACCGGTCGCGAACTTGTGCTTGGACACCTGGGGGACGTCGTTGCCCACCAGGTCCATGCGCGTGCAGTGGCCGCAGTACTGCGGGCAGGTGGGCAGCATCTCCGCCAGCACCTTGGTCGGATAGCGGTGCGTCAGGCCCTCGACGACCCACATGTCCGCCTCGTGGAGGCTGTCACGGCTGGCGCGCGGGTGGTTGGGCCAGTCGGTGCGGCGGTCGGCGATCGCCGGGAGCATGTACCGGCGGACCGGGTCGCTCCACAGGTCCTCCAGGTTCATGGTGTTGAGCATCTGGGGCGGGACGAGGATGGACATCGTCGCCCGCTCCTTCTGGTCCAGCTCCATGCTCGCCGCCAGGTCGTCGGGCAGCAGCGCCCCGAGCGTCGCCCGCAGCTCGCGCAGGTTCTTCACGGTGTGCTTGCGCTGCCACACCGAGCTCTCCCACTCCGCCGCGGTGACGTCCTTGTAGCCGGGGATGCGCCGCCAGTCGGGCTCCACGAACTCCTTGCGGAGTGGATAGGTGAAGGGCTGCTGCGCGGGGCCAGCGTCGGGCTTGGCTCGAGTGGACATCGTGTTCATGGACACATCACCTCAACGTAAGGAGCGTCGTGGGCGGGGCGTCATAGCCCGCCCCCTGCCATCCCTGCTCAACAATCTCGGAGGGCACAAGATGCCCTCTGGCCCGTCCGCTCAGTTCACCGGAACGTTGATGAGCTTGGCCACGCCCTCCGCCTCGATGACCACCACCTGGGGCTTGGTCGACTTGCCGTTGAGCTTGAAGACGACCTTGCGCTTGCCCACGGCGAGCGACAGCGGATTGCCCAGCGGGACGGGGCTGACCCGACCCGTGTTCTTTCCATCCACCCAGATCTGGGCGCCCGCTGGAGACGTGCTGCAGGCGAACTTGCCCATCGCGGCGGCCGCCACGGGCTTGGGAGGAGGCGGAGGCTTCGGGGTCGCGACGACGACGGGAGGCGGCGGCTTCGGCTTCGGCGGCGTGGGCTTGGGTGGCTCGGGCGCGGGTTCGGCCTCCATGTCCACGGCCACGCGCACTTCCGTGTCACCGCCGGACAGGAAGTCGCCCGAGAAGGGCTTGTAGCCCGAGCGCTTCGCCGTGAAGGTGTACTTCTTGCCGATCTCCAGGTCCGCGAGCTTCGCCCCGGGCAGCTTGCCCAGGGACTTGCCGTTGACCGTGATCTCCGCGCCCTCCTGGCCTTCGAACACGGCGGTGAACGTCTTCGGCGCTGGCGGCTCGACAGGCTTCTGCGGCGGGGGCTCCGGCGTCGTGGGCGGGGGCGTGTTGTCGACGACCGGGGGCGGCGTCGTGGGGGGAACCTGGGGCTCCGGCTGTTTCGGCTCCGGCGGCTTGGGCTCGGGCTCCTTGGGAGTGGGCGCGGTGGCCGTCAGCCCCAGGAGGATGGGGGTCGCCGCCTGCCCCGCGACGACCTCCACCTGCTGCTTCACGGGCTGGTAGCCGGGAGCGGAGGCCGTCACCTGGTGCAGGCCCGCGGACAACTCGATGACCTGATTGGCGATCACCGGCTCCCCGTCCACGAGGACGGTGGCGTTCATCGCGTTCACGATGAAGTTGACGGAGCCCGTGGACGAGCCACGGACCATCACCACGACGCCCCCGATGAGGAGCAGTGCCACCGCGACGGCCGCGCCGATGATGGCGGGCTTGGGAAGCGGCTTCTTCGGCCCTGCCGGTGCCTTCGGCTTGGCCTTGGCCTTGGCCTCGACCTTGGCGGCCGGGGCCGGCTTCGCCATCTTGGAAGCCTTCTGGGGAATGGTCGCCGGGCCGTCGGCCTCGTCGTCATAGGGCGGCTCGTCCGCGTCCTGCTGCCCTTCGTCCCCGTAGTCTTCCTCGCCTCCACGGTCGAACTCGTCGCCCTGGTCGTCGTAGGCGCCGTCCGGGTCCTCCTCGTCGGCGGCCTGGGCGCGGAGCCCGTTGTGGCGGGACCCCACGGGGAGAGTGATGTTGCCCGTCGTCTCCTCTTCCTCGGGGTCGAGCACCGGGGCGGCCGATCCCCCACGCCCGCGGGAGGGAGGAGCCGTTGGAGCCGGACCGATCATGGTCGCGCCGGCATAGGCCTCGCCGCCCTCATCCCCGATGATGACCTGCGACTTGGGGCCACTCTTGCCCTTGCCGCGCGGCGCATCGTCGCGAGCGAACGGAGAAGCACTGGTGTGGTGCCCGGCCCGGTCGATGGGGTTCTCCGAACGGCCCGTGATGCTGTCATCCACCACGACGCTGCTGTCAGCGATGCGGGTCTCGGGCGCGCGGAACGTGTGCGTCGAGTCGACGATCTGCGTCTTGTCCGCGGCGCCATCCATCTCCGCCAGCTCCTCGGCGGTGGGCGGCGGGATGTAGCCTGGCGCGGGCTGGGCAGGCGCCGTGGAGGCGCGGCCCACGGGAGAGCCCGACGCCGAGGGAGCAGGAGACTTCTTCTGCGCGGTCGCGCGGGGTGGCGGCGCCGCCGCAGGCGGCGGGACCGTCACGCCCGAGTGCTCAATCTGGTCGGGGCGCTCGACGGAGGCATAGCGCTCCATCTTCTCGGCCTCGCGGAGCATGTCCTCGGCGAAGGCCTCTTTCATGAAGCCGGACAGGTGCTTCGACGAGTAGATGGCATCCCCCGCGAGGAGGAAGCGCATCAGGTCCTCCTGGAGGTCCGACGCCCACTGGTAGCGGTCCTCGGGCTCGCGAGCGAGCGCCTTGAGGACGACCTTCTCCAGGCCCGAGGAGATGTTCGGGTTGAATTCCCGCGGCAACGGGATGTCCGCGTTGCGCACCTTCTCCAGCGTGGAGAAGTCCGACTCGCCCACGAAGAGCTTCTCGCCCGTGAGCATCTCGTAGAGCAGCACACCGACCGCGAAGATGTCGCTGCGCCGGTCGATGGGCATGCCCCGGACCTGCTCCGGGCTCATGTAGCCGAACTTCCCCTTGAGGATGCCGGCCTGGGTCTTCTGAGAGCGGTTGGCGGCCTTGGCGATGCCAAAGTCGATGATCTTCACCTCGCCTTCGTAGGAGACGAGGATGTTCTGCGGAGACACGTCGCGGTGGATGATGTGCAGATCCTGGCCGCGCGCGTCCTTCTTGCGGTGGGCGTAGTCCAGGCCCTCACACATCTTCGAGACGATGAACACCGCCTGTGCGGTGGGCATGATCTCCTTGCGACGGCGATAGCGCTCCAGGAGCGTGCGAACGTCGCGGCCCGCCACGTACTCCATGGCGATGAAGTACGCGTCCTCGTGCTTCCCGAGCTCGTGGATGTGCACGATGTTGGCGTGGTTCAGCTGAACGCTGATTCGCGCCTCATCGATGAACATCGTGATGAACTCGTCATCCTCGGCCATCGTCGGGAGGATCTTCTTGATGGCCAGGATGCGCTCGAAGCCCTCGACGCCAAAGGCCTTCGCGATGAAGACCTCGGCCATACCGCCGACGTTGACGCGCTCGAGGAGCAGGTACTTCCCAAAGAAGGTCGGCTTCTTCATCTCGCGGGGCTGCCCGGCGCCGGCGAGTACGAACCGCGGCAGGCGGTGCGCAGACCGGGGGGAGCAATGACTCTAGATCCAGTAGGAACGGCGGTCAAACATCCACAATGACGCGATTCCCCAAGGAATCCGAGAACTTGGAGTCCAGACGCCCTGGAGCTGACCCACCCCTCATTCGCGGGGCGCGCCAACGTCACCGATCCGATCACAATCGCGGCCCTCCCAGGCGGCCCCAAGAGGCCAGGTGAAGCAGTCCGAGGGGCATCCGCGAGGGAGGTTCGACCCCCAGCGAATCGCGCTTCTTGGACCGCCACATGAGGAGATTGCCCGACGCTCCTGAACCTTCTGGACAGCGGACTCCGAGCGAGGTCGATTCGACACAACGCAGCGCGCCATCCCGTAGGAAGGAGCGCATGAAGCCGAGCGAACGCGAACACGTGCGTTCACGGCAGGCGATCCGAAGCCCGCAAAGACAAAGCCCCTGGTGCCATGAGGCACCAGGGGCTTTCAAAAAGAATCCGGCAGCGACCTACTCTCCCACGCGGTTTCCCGCGGAGTACCATCGGCTC
>NZ_VKLU01000002.1:0-148691 GCF_007352635.1 Corallococcus sp. Z5C101001 | reverse complement strand
CCGCCGGAGCAGCGCGGCTTCCTGGAGGCGCAGAAGAAGGTTCAGCAGGACTCGCAGATCATGAGCACGATCACGAACCTGATGAAGAAGATGGACGAGATGGCGATGGCGGCCATCAACAACCTGAAGTAGTCGCAGGCAGGTTGAGTGGTTCGCTCCGGCCCCGCGCTGGTGCTCCTTCGGGGGTACTGGTCCGGGGCCGGCGGCGTTTGGGCGACCTGGGGACCCCTGGTGGAGATCCAGAAACTTCCCTAGCCTTGCTGCCGATAACCTTGAAAACCGCATTTTGAACGAGGTTGCCTCATGGGCTCCAACACCATCTCCCGCACCCCCGCCGCATCCCCCACGGTCCGGACCAGCGCCCCGACGCAGGCGAACCCGGCCGCTTCCAACCAGGCCATGCGCGAGCTGAACACCATCAGCACGCAGCTCAAGCAGGCCTCCACGCAGCAGCCGGCCGCGAAGCAGGCCTCGGCTGGGAACGCGCAGCAGGCGGGCCGCCAGGCCGTGAACGACCTGTCGCAGCAGTACCTGGGCATCCTGAACGAGACGTCCGGCAAGCGCGCGCTGGAGACGGCGCAGGGCAAGGTCGACGCGTTCGTCGCGGCCAACCCGAACGCGACCCCGGAGCAGATCCAGGCCGAGGCCAAGAACCAGCTCAACAAGGCCTCCTCCGCCGAGTACATCTTCAAGTCCATCATCGACAAGTCGATGAACGACATCATGGCGAAGGTGCAGGAGCGGATTGACGATCAGAAGTAGTCCTCTGGCCCATGCCTTGGAAGGGTCCCCGTCTGGAACTGGCGGGGGCCCCGGGCTAGACTCCCCGCCGCTGCTGTCCCCGCCCCGGTGAACGCGCCGATGACGACTGAATCCAAGGCCACGGTGTCGAACGACAACGCGAAGCCCCTGTCTGGCCCGGAGATGCTCGAGCGGGCCACGGAGGGCTTCAACCTTTTCCAGGAGGGACACTTCAGCGAATCGCTGAGCCTCTTTGAGAAGCTCGCGTCGATGGACCCGACCGAGGCCTACTTCCAGACCGCCCTGGGCGCCTGCCACCTGGCGCTGGAGGACCTGGACACCGCGGTGGCGTGCTTCAACCGCGCCATCGAGCTGGACCCCACCGACATCACCCCCTTCGTCAACCGGGGCGAAGCCTTCCTTCGCCAGGGCCGGGTCTCCGACGCGGCCCGTGACTTCCAGCATGCCGTGTCGCTGGACCCCGAGGACCAGGACCCCCTGAGCCGTCGTGCGCGCATGCTCGCCGCCGCGGCCCTGGAGAGCTCGGACGAGGCTTCGGAATCCGAAGCCCCCGACGACCGCTCGTAGCCTGACCCGAGGCTCCCTCTCTCGCCAGGGGGAGCCATCCCCCCCTTGGGATTGGGGGCGGGCACGGACTAGGATGGCGCCCGACGATGGCCAACGCCGATCCGAACAGCTTCCTGAACAAGTACTCCGACATTGTCCTGGCGGTGGTCGTCGTGGCCATCGTCGGGATGATGATCGTCCCGCTGCCGACGCTCATCCTGGACGTCTTGCTGACGCTGAACATCAGCTTGTCGGTGGTACTGCTCCTCATCTCCCTCTACGTGCCCAGCGCGCTGTACCTGTCGTCGTTCCCGACGATCCTGCTGATCACGACGATGTTCCGCCTGTCGCTCACCATCTCCACCACACGCCTCATCCTGCTGACCGGCGATCCCGGCGAAGTGGTGGTGGCGTTCGGTAACTTCGTGGTGCAGGGCAACTTCGTCGTCGGCGCCATCCTCTTCCTCATCCTGGTGGTGGTGAACTTCATCGTCATCTCCAAGGGCTCGGAGCGCGTCGCGGAAGTGGCCGCGCGCTTCACCCTGGACGCGATGCCTGGCAAGCAGATGTCCATCGACGCGGACCTGCGCGCGGGCGTCATTGATCAGGATCAGATGAAGAAGAAGCGCCGCGACCTGGAGCGTGAGAGCCAGCTCTTCGGCGCCATGGACGGCGCGATGAAGTTCGTGAAGGGCGACGCCATCGCGTCCATCATCATCACGGTCATCAACATCGTCGGTGGCCTCATCATCGGCGTGACCCAGAAGGGCCTGTCCGCCGGCGACGCCGCGCAGAAGTACACGCTGCTCACCATCGGTGACGGCCTCGTCGGCATGATCCCGGCCATCCTCATCTCCACCTGCGCCGGCATCCTGGTGACGCGCGTGGGCGGCGAGGAGGAGGGCGCGCACCTGGGCAAGGACGTGGGCAGCCAGCTCACCGCCTTCCCGAAGGCCATCGCCATCGCGTCGGCCATGCTCGTGGGCCTGGGCCTCATCCCCGGTCTGCCCAAGATTCCCTTCTTCCTCTTGGGCGCGGGCGCGGGCTTCGGCGCGTGGACCATGATGCGCAAGCGCGACGAGGCCCTGGCCGCCGAGGAAGCGGGCCCCGCGATGGAGTCCAGCTTCGGCACGCCGGTGTCCTCCGAGCCTCCGCCCAAGGAGCAGCTCAACCCGGACTCGGAGCTGTTCATCCCCGTCGTCACCCCCATCGTCCTGGAGGTGTCCGACGCGCTGGTGCCCTTCGTGGACTCGCGGCAGGACGGCGGCAAGTTCCTCTTCGAGCTCATCCCGTTCATGCGCGACGGCCTCTTCGTGGAGCTGGGCGTCCGCTTCCCCGGCGTGCGCGCGCGTGGCAACGGCGGCCTGCCGCCCGGGGCCTACCAGATTCAAATCAACGAGGTCCCCGTCGTCACCGGCCAGGCCACCCTGGGCCACATCCTGGTGAACGACACGGTGGATCGCCTCAAGCTGATGAACATCCCCGGCTTCGAGGCCATCAACCCCGCGACGCGCCAGCCCGCCGCGTGGGTGCCGGAGCAGTTCCGGGAGACGCTCGAGTCCGCGGGCCTCACCACCTGGGACGTGCCCGGCTACATCATCCTGCACACCGCCGCCGTGCTGCGGAAGAACGCCCGCGAGTTCGTGGGCGTGCAGGAAACGCAGACGATGCTGGAGCAGCTGGAGAAGGCGTTCCCGGCCATCGTGAAGGAGGTCGTCCCGAAGATCGTCAACGTGCTGAAGCTGACGGACATCCTCGGGCGCCTGGTGGAGGAGGAGATCTCCATCCGCGACCTGCGCGGCATCCTCCAGGCCTTGTCGGAGTACGGGCAGGTGGAGGCCGACAACGTCATGCTCACGGAGCATGTCCGCGCCTCGCTCCGCCGCTACATCTCCCACAAGTACGCGCGCGGCACCGGCACGCTGGTGGTGTACCTGCTCGACCCGAACATCGAGGAGGCCATCCGCAGCTCCATCAAGCGCACCTCCGCGGGCGCCCACCTGGCGCTGGAGCCGGAGATCGCCCAGGAAATCGTGGGCGCGGTGCGCTCCGAGTGCGGACACCTGCCGCCCAGCGCCCAGCGCCCCGTCATCCTCACGGCGATGGACATCCGCCGTTACGTGCGCAAGCTGCTGGAGTACGAGTTCAACCCCTCGTTCTCGATCCTCAGCTACCAGGAGCTGTCGCCCGAGCTGAACATCCAGCCGGTGGCGCGCATCTCCTCCGGCCGGTAGTCCGCCGGGGCCTCGTGCCCCTGCGCGGGACGCGCCGCCTCCGCCGGGGACCCCCGGACGCGAGGCGGCTCCACTCGACTTCCCGTCACTGTGTGGAGGCGGCCCCCATCCAGGGGCCTGCCCGTGCCGCGGCGCCGCTCAGGCGCCCGCGAGCACGGCGATCATCAACACCAGGAAGCTCAGTCCCACCACGCCCATGACGATGAGCGGGACGAGCTTCTTCTTGTCCGACAGCGCTCCCATGCTGGCCGCGGGTTCCGGCTCGGGCTCCGGCTCCGGCATGGCTTCGCCCATGGAGCCGTCGCCTTCGGGCGAGGGCTCTTCGGAGGAGGCCGCGGATGAATCCTCGGAGGGGGCAGGCTCCTCCGGCGGCGGGGGGGCAGGCTCTGGTTCAGGCTCCGGCGGGGGCGGCTCCTCACGGCGGGGCGGGGAGGGCCGCGGCGGGGATGGAGCCGGCGCGCTGGCGGGGCTCGGCTCCGCGGAGAGGCTCACCGCCGGCTCGTCGGGGGGCTCGGCGGGGTCGACGTAGACGAAGCGGGTGGCGCCAATCTCCAGCTCGTCGCCGTCCTTGAGCGCCTTGCGGTTCACCCGCTTCTTGTTGACCTTGATGCCGTTGCGGCTGCCCAGGTCCTCCACGTGCGTGCCGGACCAGTCGCGGCGCACCTTGGCGTGCTTGCGGGAGACGAGGTCGTCCTTGAGGATGACGTCGGCTTCCTTCTCGTCGCGGCCGAAGACGTGCTCCTGCGCCTCCGAGATTTCGATGCGCTGGCCCTCGCGCGGGCCGTTCATGTAGCGCAGGAAGCGCTCCTCGCCGCCCGCGAGGCCGCGCATCACGTCCTTCACCATGCCGCGCGCGATGAAGGACGTCTTGTCACTCACGTCCGGGGCGATCTCCACCACCTTGTCGAAGCGGACGTCGTACTGCGCGATGGCGATCACGTCGCCGTTGCGCAGCAGCTCCTTCTCGCCCTTGGGCAGCGTCTTCCCGTTGATCTTCGTG
Organism: Corallococcus sp. Z5C101001; assembly: GCF_007352635.1. Taxonomy (NCBI): domain Bacteria; kingdom Pseudomonadati; phylum Myxococcota; class Myxococcia; order Myxococcales; family Myxococcaceae; genus Corallococcus; species Corallococcus sp. Z5C101001. Next base: position 144,149 of record NZ_VKLU01000002.1, on the reverse strand, counting down.
CCGTAGGCGCTGCCCAGGTCCTCCAGGAAGTAGAGGGTGCCTTCCTGGCTGATGCGCGCGTGGTTGCGCGACACCGCCTGCTGCGGAAGCACCACCTGGCAGGTCTTGTCGCGCCCCAGGGTGATGACGGAGTCGTCGAGGACGACCTCCTTCCCGGAGGCGCCTCCGGCCTCGCTGCGCTGCGTGACGGTCAGACGGACGCTCATCGCGTGTGTCGCTACCCGAAGGGACGGCTAGAACGAGTCGTTGGCGAGGAATCTCTCACACGCCTGATACTCGGTGGGGAATTCCTCGGAGGTACCAAACTTCATGAAGTTCTTGCACGCCGTCTGTGCGTGGGTCTGCTTGTGGGCCTCCGAGAAGATCTGGAACAGGCCGAAGTGGCAGGGCGCGAACTTGGCGTCCAGCTTCACGCACTTGCGGTAGGCGGCTTCCTCTTCGGTGAGCAGGCCCTTCTCGCGGTACTGGCGCGCGAGCAGGTACATGGCCGGGGCGCTGTTCTCCGCGGTCTGCGTGTCCTTCAGCTCCTTGAGCGCGGAGTCCGTCAGCGCCACCTTGCGCTGGGCGACGGCGAGGTTGTTGAGGCAGCTGGAGTTCTTCTCATCAAGGCGGGCGCAGTTGCCAAAGGCCTCGCGGGCCTCCGCGAAGCGGCTCTGCTCCATCAGCACCGTGCCCAGGTCGTGCCACACCTCCGCGGAGTCCGGGGTGAGCTGGGCGGCCTGCGAGATGTGCTCGAAGGCCGTCTCCAGGTCCTTCTCCTCGTAGGCCATGATGCCCAGGTTGTGGTGGGCGTTGGCCACGTTGGGGTTGACGGCGAGCAGGGTGTCGAACTCCTTGCGGGCCTGCTTCGTCTTGCCCATCTTCATGAAGGTGAGGCCCAGGTCGTAGCGCGACTCCAGGTTGTCCGGGTTCACCTGCAAGGCGCGCTTGAAGTTGTCGTGGGCCTTTCCGTAGGCGCCTTCCTCCAGGTAGAGGACGCCCAGGTTCTGGTATGCCTGGAGGTGCTCCTGGTTGAAGCGCAGGGCCTTGATGAAGAACTCCTTCGCCTTGCCCTTGTTGCCCGAGTACATGGCGATGAGGCCCTTGTTGGCCCACAGGTCCGCGTACTGGGGGGAGAACTCCAGGCCCAGGTTGCAGTAGGTCTCCGCCTTCTGCAGGTCCCCGTTGGCCATCTCCTGCGCGCACAGCTCGTTGTTGATGAGCGCCCGCTCATGCGGCGGGGGCGTGCTGAGACAGCCCGTGGTGGTGGTCAGGGCAGCGGCGGCGGTCAGGGTCAGGACGAGGCGGCGAAGACGCATGGCCGACCGAGTGTAGGAGAGCGCCACCCCATCAGGCAACGGCGGCCTTGTGCTGAATCAGCGCTGTTTTCCAGGGGTTATGCCGGCGGTAGAGTGCCCCGTCATGCGGACCTACTTTTGTGCCTTTGGCTTGCTCGCCGCCCTCCTGGGAGCGGCTCCTGCTCACGCGCAGTTCTCCAACCGGAGCCTGGGGGTGTCCCTGGGCTACATGGACTTCAACCGCACCGCGGGCCTCGACAAGACGCCGTTCCTCGGGCTGGACGCCAGCCTCTACGTCGAGAACGGCTTCGAGGTCGTCTCCCTCTCGAAGTTGATGTTCCCGACGGACACCTACGCCAGCCCGAAGAAGCGCGTGGTGGGGTTGGCGCCGTCGCTGGGCATCCGCTACCTGCTGATGGAGGAGTCCATCCGCCCGTACATCGGCACGGACATCAGCTACCTCATCGTGTTCAAGGAGAGCATCAGCAACTTCGTGGGCATCGGGCCCAACGCGGGCGTCGACTTCTTCGTCACCGACTCCGTGAGCCTGGGCCTGCGCGTGCAGTACAACTTCTACATCGCCCTCAACGAGGATACGCAGAAGTCGCTGACGGGTTCGGTGGGCGCGGCGGCGTACTTCTAGGCGGGGGCGCGGACCTCCCCGGGCGCTGCGCCGGGGCGGGCAGCAGGGTGGCGGCGACCAGCAGCGTCCACTTCTCATCGGAGAGGTGGGCGGGCTTCTCCATCGCGAGCGAGTCCTGGAGCCGGGCGCCCAGCGCGGAGAACAGCGTGAGGCGGGCCTCCATCCGGAGCTCCTCTCGCCGCAGGGCCGCGGACAGCACCACCTCCCGCTCCTCGGTGGACAGCCGCTTCACGCGCGAGACGAACAGCGGATCCGCCAGGAGGCCCTCTTCGCCCCGGGTCTCCAGCGCGGAGGGCACCTTGAGGCGCCGCTCGCGCACGACGATGGTGCCGGCGAGCAGGTCCCCCAGCCGCTGGTGCGAGCGCGACAGCAGCGCCACCGAGCCGCCCACCAGGTAGAGCAGCGGCAGCCGGTCCACGACGCGCGCCAGGTTGCGCAGGGCGGCGTGGTAGAAGCCGATGCGCACGCCGCTCTCCTGGATGACCCGCAGGGACATCACGCGCTTGCCCACCGTCTGGCCCGCCCACGCGGTCTCCAGCGCGATGCCGTAGCCCCAGTCCACCAGGAAGTACACGACGATGCCCAGCGCGCTGGCGAACCCCGGGAAGGCCACCATCCCCACTTGGAACACCAGCAGCACCGACGCCGTGGCGAAGGCGACGATGAGCGCGTCCAGCAGCCACGCCAGGAACCGCGCGTACACCCCCGCCAGGGTGAAGCGGAACTCCACGTACTCCGGGGTCAGCACCGTGTGGGTGCCGTCGAGCAGGGTGTCGTCGGGAGGCGTCACGGGGCGGCAGTGTACGCCACGCGCCCCCCATCCCGTGGGCGCTCCCACGACGGATTTTCCGTGGGAGCCGAAATCACTCTGGAGCCCGGACGCCGCCGGGCAGGCAGGCGTCCAGGCCCAGCCGGAGGGCAGATGCGGGGCGGACTGGAAGAGTGTTATTCGTGAATAGCGGGCTCCCACGCTATCCTGTCCGCATTCCCGCGCCCGTGGCCTCTTCTGAAACCTCATCCTGGAACCGCCGCGTGTTGCCCGCGGGCGCCTTCCAGTTCGCGCTCATCGCCGGGGTGACGCAGCTCAAGACGTCCGCGAACGCGCTGGTGTTGTCGCGCTTCGAATCGCAGGCGCTGCCGTACCTCTACCTGCTGGGTGCGCTGATGACGGCGACGCTCACGCTGCTGCCGCGTGGCCGTCCGGACGCGCCCACGGAGTCCCCGGGAATCCTCACCGGGGTGGGTGGGGTGCTGGCGCTGGGGCTGGCGGCGGCGCTGTCCGCGGGGCAGCGCATGCCGGCGCTGGCGCTGTACCTGTTCGCGGACTGCTTCAGCACCTTCGTGTCGTTCCGCTTCTGGGGCCGCATGGCGTCCGCGTTCGACGCGCGCGAGGCTCGCCGGGCGTTCACGGTGCTCAACGGCTTTGGCATGGGCGGTGGCATCGCGGGCGGCCTGCTGGTGCAGGCGCTGGCGGTGCGGCTGGGTACGCCCCTGGTGGTGGTGAGCGGCGCGGTGAGCCTGCTGGCGGCGGGCGCCATCTTCCACCACCTGCACCGGTCGGAGCCGCCCGTGCCCGCGCGCGCTCGCTCGCAGGCGGCGTGGTTCCCGGCGTGGAGCTACCTGGGGGAGAGCCCGTACGCGCAGGTGCTGGCGGCGCTGGGCATCGCGTTCGCGGTGGTGTCGTCCTTCGTGGACTACCTGTTCCGGCTACGCGTGGAGGGGACGCTGAGCGAGGACGGGCTGGCGGCGCTCTTCGGGTCGCTGCAGCTGTGGATTGGCCTGTTCTGCGTGGCCTTCCAGCTGCTGGTGGCGGAGCGGCTGCTCAAGCGCATGGGCCTGCTCATGTACCTGGCGCTGGTGCCGCTGGTGCTCGCGCCGCTGGCGGGCGCCACGCTCGTCACCGGGCAGCTGTGGCCGGTGCACCTGTTGCGGCTGGTGGAGACGGCGGTGAGCTACTCCATCCTTCCGGTGGGCATCCAGCTGCTGTACGCGGCGGTGCCGGACGAGCAGCGCGAAGGGCTGCGCAGCGCGGTGGACGGCCTGTTGCGCAAGGGCGGCGTGGTGCTGGCGGGCCTGATGCTCATTGGCGCGGGCCGGGCCGCCACCGGCGTCACCATGGCGGTGGCGGTGGTGTTCCTGTGCGCCGCGCTGGGCCTGTTGCTCGTGCGCCTCAAGCCCGCGTACCTCACGGCGCTGGGCGAGCAGGTGGGCGCGCACGAAGAGGAAGAGGTGGAGCTGGGCGGCGAGGCGCAGAAGCTGCTCGTGGAGGCGCTGGGCGCGTCCACGCCGGAGCGGGTGCTGCGCGCGGTGGACATGCTGGAGCAGGCGGAGGCCGCGCCGCTGCGCCACCACCTGGCCGCGCTCTTGAGCCACCCGCATGAGCGCGTGCAGGAGCGCGGCGTCACGCTGGCCCTGTCCATGGATGCGCGGGAGCTGGCGCCCATGCTGGAGCGGCTGGTGGAGGAGGGGCCCCGGCGCCCCCGCGACCAGGCCGTGTGGGCCCTGGCCCGCCTGTCGCCGGAGCGCGCGGAGCGGCTCCTGCCGCCGCTGCTGACGAGCCCCGACGTGGGCCTGCGGTCCGCGGCCATTGGCGCGCTGATGCGCACGCAGGGCAACTCCGCGGCGCTCGAGTCGCTGCGGGAGCTGTTGTCGAAGGGAGACCACGCGCCCGTGGCCGAGCGGCGCGAGGTGGCGCGGCTCCTGGGCCGGCTGAAGGATCCGCGCTTCGCGGGGCCGCTGTCGCTCTACCTGGAGGACATGGACCTCTCCGTGCGGCGCGTGGCGCTGGTGGCGGTGGGCGAGGGCGGCTACGTGGAGCTGGCGCCGCGCCTGCTGCCCTTCCTCACCTGGCGCGAGGAGCGCCCGGCCGCGCGCGAGTCGCTGGTGCAGCTGGGCGACGCGGTGACGCCGCTGCTGGAGCTGCAGCTCAACAACAAGGCCGCGCCCCTGGCCATGCGGATGCAACTGCCCCGCGTGCTGCGCGGCATCGGGACGTCGGCGGCGCTCAACGCGCTGCTGTTCTCCAACGTGCGCGACGACGCGGGGCTGCACTTCCGCATCGGCGCGCAGCTGTCGCGGCTTCGCGAGGAGCAGCCCGACCATCCGGTGGACGTGGACCGCATCCACGAGGCCCTGGGCCGCCGCCGCGACACGTACCGCCAGCTGGTGGGCGCCTTCCGCGACGTGCAGGCGGCGCTGGGGCCGCAGTCGCTGCTCACCCGCGCGGTGGGCGACCGGTTGGACCAGGCGCTGGAGCTGTCGTTCTTCCTCCTGGGCCTGCTGCATCCGCCCCAGGCGATGCGGCGCATCCACCAGCACCTGGTGGGCAATGACTCGCGCCGGCGGGCCTATGCGCTGGAGCTGCTGGAGAACCTGGTGGCGGTGGAGGAGCGCGAGCTGGTGATGGAGCAGGTGGAGGCCCACCACCGCGAGCTTCCGCCCGGCGCGCCGGGCCGGCTGTGGCGCCGGCTGGCGGGGCTCGTGCAGAGTGAGGACCTGGTGCTGCGCGCGTGCGCCCGCCACGTGGCGCGGGTGAACGGCCTGGACGTGCTCCCGCAGGAAGGTGACATGAGCGATACCATCGTCCAACGGATGTTCGCGCTGGAGGGCGTGAGCGTCTTCTCGCAGAGCGACGTGGATGACATCGCCGCCATCGCGGAGGTGGCGCGCGAGGCGTCATACAAGACAGGTGAGCGGCTCTACAGCCAGGGAGACCCGGGCGACGCGCTCTACGTCATCGTCGAGGGCGCGGTGGACGCGTTCCGCAACGGCGAGCACGTGCTGCGCTTCCAGGCCAAGGAGGCCATCGGCGAGGTGAGCCTGCTCGACGGCGCGCCGCGCCCCACGGACATGGTGGCCGCGGTGGACTCCCGCGTGCTCGTCATCGACCGGCGCGACTTCCTGGACCTGCTGGCGGACCGGCCGGAGCTGCTCACGGGCTTCTTCCGCTCCGTGAGCCAGCAGCTGCAGAGCGTCATCGACCTGCCGGCGCGGCGGGAGGAGGGCCAGCGGCTGGAGCTGGGCGCTCCACAGCAGCCGCACGCGCCGCTGGAGGGCATTGGCGGACTGCCCCCCGAAGGCAACGCGCCCTCCGACGTCTGAGCTCAGTCCCCCGCGCTGTGCGGGGGCGGCGAGTCGCCGGGCTTGAGCGCGGGGGGCTGCTGAGGATCCAGGCCAATCAGGTGGGCCGAGGCCACCGGGATGAACGGCCGCGTGAAGCAGCGGAAGGGCGGGATGCTCCCCACGAAGCGGGTGAACGCGAGCCCCGCGAAGACCCAGGGCTGCCGCTCCACGCACGCGACCGGCGAGGCGACGGGCTCCGTCCTGCGCGTCATCACCGCCGCGTACCAGCGAAAGAGCCCCCAGCGCAGGAAGGGCAGGCCACGCGCCATCTGGGCCCAGCCGCGCAGGAACCAGGAGGGGCGCGTGACGGGGGCCACCCAGGCCCGGTCGCTCTTGGCGGCGGTGAAGACGATGAGCCACCAGAAGCCCCAGAGGCTGCTGAGCGCGGTGAACGCGGGCTTGGCCCAGAGCACGGGCGTGGTGATGAGCGCCAGCGCGGGGAAGCCCATCGCGAAGAGCATGAAGGCCCTCCAGCGGCGCTGGAGCTTGGCTCGCATCCAGGGGAAGTTGAGGCGCACGCGCGGGATGATGTCCGGGTCCTCGGGCGGCACGCCCGTGGCGAGGCTCGCCTCGCGGGAGATGGCCGTGTGGTAGTCGCGCGACAGGGCGACGACGATCCACTGCACCGCGCTCAACGAGCCGAAGAACAGCGCCCAGAACTCCCAGCTGCCCAGGAAGAAGACGCCTCCGCGCAGCGTGGGCGCGTCGATGTCGAGCCCCTTCTTCTGTTTCTCCCGCTGGACGCGCGGTCCCTTGGTGGCCGCGGTGTCCCGTGCCGCTTCCGCGTCCCGCGCCGCCTCCGCGACGGCGGCGCGGATGGTGGTGGCCAGCTCGTCGCCCAGGGTGTCGCCGTCGTCCGCGGCCTTGTCGGCCGCCTCCTCGGAGTCAGCGCGATCCGCGGCATGCTCGGCGGCGTTCTTCGCGGCCGCCTCCGCCGCGTCCGCCGCGATTTCCGCGGCCTCGTCCAGCGGCATGGCGCCCTGCTTGCCCGAATTGACGGCCTCCGCGATGAGCGCCGCCACCGCCTTGGTCACGGCCACCGCCTCGTCCTTCTTCATGGCGTCGCCCCGGCGCTCGCGGGCCTTCAGCGCGGCGTCCAGCGCCTTCGCCCGCGCCTCGATGCGCGCCTCGGCCCGGGTGCGTGCCTCCTCGTTGAGGGGCGTCCGCTCGTGGGAGGAGGGCACCCGCTCGTGATTCGTGCTGTCGCCGACCTCGTTGAGGGCCCATGCCCCGGCGATGGCCAGCAGGAACGCCGTCTGCAGCGCCGTCACCCGCACGTAGGTCGCGCGCACGGCGGGGTTCGCCAGCGTGGTCCGGGCGATGTGGAATGGCAGCGTCACGCCATAGAAGAACTGGCGGATCCGCCCCGGGGGCAGCTGCCCCTTCGCGGACTGGAAATGCTCCGCGCCGCCGCGGACCTCGCCCCACAGTTTCCAGGCCAGGTTCCGGCCGTGGGGGGCCTCCTGGCCGGTGGGAGTCCCGCCGTCCGTTTCATCTCGTAAAGGCTTGAAATCCTTGCCTTTCATGCCCGTCATTGCGTCACGCTACCACGTCGGGGATGTGCTAAAGGCCCGGCCGTGAACCCGAACCTTCCCTCGCTGCGTCCCTTCCGTCGTCCTTCCCGCCAGCTGTGGCTGTCGTCCGGCGCGCTGGTCCTCGCCCTGGGAGCCCTCGCGGGTTGTGAAAAGACTCCCCCGCCGGCTCCGCCCCCGCCCCCCGCGGCGGAGCCCGCGAAGCCCACGGTGCCCTCCGAGGTGACGGTGCTCGTCACCGGCAGTGCGCGTGGCCAGCTCCTGCCCGTCGAGGGCAAGGGCGGCGCCGCGGAGCTGATGGGCCGCTGGGTCAATGACGAGAAGCACTGTGCCGGTCCGCTGAAGGGTGGCCAGGCGACCTGTCCGGATGCCGGCACGCTCGCCCTGACGACGGGCGACCTGTGGACGGGCCCGGCCATCTCCTCGTTCTTCCTGGGGGCTCCGACGGCGGAGGTGATGGGGCACATGGGGTATGCGGCCTCCGCGCTGGGCAACCACGAGCTGTCGTACGCCAAGGACTCCTTCATGAAGAACCGCGCGGCGGGGGGCTTCCCCTTCCTGGCGGCGAACCTGAAGGTGACGGACGAATCGCTGGCGAAGGACCTGGCCATGCCGGCGTTCCAGGTCTTCGACCGCCGGGGCCTGAAGGTGGGTGTGGTGGGCCTGACGTCGCAGAAGACGGTGCGCACGGCGATGTCCGGCCGCGCGGAGGGCCTGGAGGTGACGCCCAACGAGGACGCGCTGGCGACCGCGGTGCCCGAGGCGCGCAAGGCGGGCGCGGACGTCATCGTCGTGGTGGCGGACCAGTGCCCCACGGACCTGCAGCCGGTCGTCGCGAAGCACCCGGACTGGAAGGTCTCGCTGGTGGCCGGTGGCCGCTGCGGCGCCCAGGCCACCGGCTCCAAGACGGAGGGTGACACGACCTATGTGTCGCTGAGCCGTGGCTTTGATTCGTACGCGCGCGCGCGCTTCACGTTCGATCCGGTGAAGCCCGCGGGTCAGAAGCTGACCGGCGTGGAGACCCAGGTCGTCGAGGTGACGGGCGGGACGCCGGACGCGGAGACGGCGAAGCGCATCGCCGAGTGGCAGGCGAAGGTGGACCAGGCGCTGGGCCGGAAGATTGGCTTCACCAAGACGGGCATCGCCCAGGACTCGCCGCTGATGGCGAAGTGGGTGGCCGGCGCGGTGCGCACGCAGCTCAACACCGACGGGGCCATCCTCAACAAGGGCGGCCTGCGCAACAGCCTGCCCAAGGGCGAGGTGACGCTGGGCAGCGTGTACTCGGTGATGCCGTTCGAGAACTCGCTGCTCACCGTGAAGCTCAACGGCGAGGAGCTGGCGAAGCAGCTGGCCAACCCCGACGCGCTCGTGGCCGGCTTCACCCCGGCGGGCAAGGGCAAGTTCAAGGACGCCAAGGGCAAGCCGCTGGATCCGAAGAAGGAGTATTCGGTCGCCACCGTGGAGTACCTGTACTTCGGCGGTGACGGCTTCGACTTCGAGAAGCTGGACACGGACCCGGCGGAGACGGGCATGGCGTGGCAGACGCCCGTCGTCGAGTGGACCGAGGCCCAGGCCTCCACCGAGGCCAAGCCGCTGGAGAAGCTCATCAAGTAGCAGGCGGCCTGTCCGGAGCACCGGGGCGCCGGCGCCTTCCCTTCGCGGGGACGGCGGCCGGCGCTTCGCCGTTTCCAGGCTCGGGTAGAGTGGCCCCCATGGAGATGGCGGAGTTCATCGAGACGCGGCGCCCGCGCTGGCAGCAGCTGGAGTCGCTCCTGGACAAGTCCGAGGGTAAGGGCCTGCGCAAGCTGAGCCTGGACGAGGCGCGCTCACTGGGGCGGCTGTACCGCTCCGTCTCCAGTGACCTGCTGTGGGTGCGCGCGCGGAGCGGCTCCGCGGAGGTGAGCGCGTACCTCAACGACCTGGTGGGCCGGGCCTACGCGTTGACCTACCCGGGCACGCGGCCCCGGCTCGCGGACGTGTGGGCGTTCGTGGCGCGCGGCTTCCCGGCGCTCCTGCGCCATGAGTGGCGGATGTACGCGGCGGCGGTGCTGCTGCTCCTGGCGGGCATGGGCTTCGGCTACGTGGGCATGGTGGTGGATCCGGACGCGGCGCAGTACCTGGTGCCCGGGGACCACCTGAGCCTGGACCCGGTGAAGCGCGCCGCCAGCGAAGCAGTGGGCAAGGACGCGTCCGTGGAGGAGCAGGCCCAGTTCACGACGTTCCTCTTCACGCACAACATCGAGGTGGCCTTCCTGGCGTTCGCGCTGGGCATCACCCTGGGGCTGGGCACGGCGGTGATGCTGTTCGTCAACGGCCTGTTCCTGGGGGCGCTCGCGCAGGTGTACGTGGCCAAGGGGATGGCCGGATGGTTCTGGGCGTGGATCCTCCCGCACGGCATCCCGGAGATCTCCGCCATCTGCATCGCGGGCGCGGCGGGGCTCGTCATCGCGCGCGGCATGGTGGCGCCGGGGGGCCTGACTCGCGGACAGGCCCTGCGCAAGGAGGCGGTGACGGCGGTGAAGATGCTCTTCGGCACGCTGGTGCTGTTCGTGCTGGCGGGCTTCATCGAGGGCACCGTGTCGCAGATCCACCCGCCGAAGCTGTCGGTGGAGTTCAAGATCTCCTTCGCGCTCACCGTGGGCGCGGGCGTGTATGCGTACCTGCTGTCGGACTGGATGCGCGGAATGCGCAAGGGCGCGCGCGCGGGTGGGGCGGCGGAGCAGGCGGGATGAGCGGCGCGCCGGGTTCCATCGCCGACCTGTCCGTGCCTCCGTTGCCGCGAGCGCCGGAGGTGTTGATTGAGTGCCCGCGCTTCTCGATGGTGAAGCGGCGCGCGGATGGCTCCGTGGACTTCGTGTCGCCCGTGCCATGCCCCTACAACTACGGCTCCATCCCGGGCCTGCGCTCGGATGACGGGGACCCGTTGGACGCGGTGGTGCTGGGGCCGCGCCTGCCGCGGGGGATGCGCTTGCGCGTGCCGGTAGTGGCGGTGCTGGGCTTCATCGACGCGGGGAAGGGCGACCCGAAGGTGGTGTGCGGGACGCACCCGATGACGCCCGCGGAGCGCGCCGGCCTGGAGCGCTTCTTCCGCGTCTACGCCCTGTTCAAGCGCGGCCTGCACCGCGTGCGCGGCGACGTGCCCGACACGCGGTTCGTGGGCTGGCTTCGTGAAGGCCCCGAGGCCTGACGCCTCACTCCAGCACCCGGCTCATCCGCAGGAGCCGGTTGAACTTGAGGCCCTGCTGCTTCGGCCCCATCCACTCCTCCGGCAGGTAGCCCATGCGCGTCCAGAAGCGGTGGGCGGGCGTGTTCTGTTCCAACACCGCGAGCCTGACCCGGCGGCCGCCATGCGCGCGCACGTGGGCTTCGTAGGCGCGCACCACGGCTTCGCCCCGGCCCTGTCCGCGCGCCTCCGGAGCGAGGAGCAGGATGCCCAGGTACCAGTCTCCCGGGACGGGGTAGTCGCGCAGCGCTTCGATCATGCCCGCGAGTCCTCCGTCCGCTGTCCGCAGGGCCAACAGATGGCCCTGGCCGGGCGCGAGCCCGGGAGGGCGTCCGCTGGGAATGTCGCGTGCCTGGCCCGGCAGCGCCGGGCGGCCGTAGGTGAGCTGGAGGAAGTCCTCGCAGCGCTCGAGCAGCGGCTGCATGGACCCTGCCTCCGCGTCAGGGATGGCCTCCGCGGCGAGGTCGCCTGCCTGGAACACGATGGCCATGGTTCTCCTAGAGGACTCCGCGCGCCTTGATGTCCAGGTAGCGGTTCACCGCCGCGAGGCTCAGCTCGTCCGGCGCCACGTCCAGCATCTGCACGCCGCCCCGGCTCACGCGGGCCTTGAGGACTTCGCGGTCCGAGAGGAGCTCCGAGGCCACCGCGTGCTGGAACGCCTCTTCTGGGCCAGAAGGCGGCGTGTGCAGCAGCTTCTGCAGCGCCGTGTCCTTCACGGACAGGCACAGCGGGACGTGGCGGCGCGCCAGCCGGTGCAGCGGCGCCACCAGCGTTCCGGCCTGCTCCTCGTCGAGGAAGTCGGTGAAGACGCACAGCAGGCTGCGCCGGTGGAGGCGCACGTTCAGCTCCTTGAAGAGCGCCAGGTAGTCCACGTACGTGAGGCTGGGCGTCGCGGAGTAGAGCGTGTCCACCAGCTTGCGGTACTGGCCCCGGCCCGCCGCGGGCGGCAGGTACGCCTTCACGCCGTCCGCGAAGAGCGCCAGCCCCACGCGGTCCCCGTTGCGGATGGCCACGAAGGCGAGGAACAGCGCCGCGTTCACCGCGTGGTCCAGCTTGGTGAGGCCATCCACCTGCGCGGCCATGGACCGCCCCGCGTCCACGCAGATGAGCAGCGCCTGCGAGCGCTCCGACTCCAGCACGCGCGTGACCGGCCTGCCCCGGCGCGCGGTGGCCTTCCAGTCCACGTCGCGCACGCTGTCGCCCTGGGCGTAGTCGCGCAGACGCGCGAACTCGCTGCCCCGTCCGTCGCGCCGCAGCTGGCGCAGGCCCAGGTTCACCAGGTCCAGCGCCGCGCCCGACAGCAGCAGCCTGCGGGCGCCTCGGAGGTCCGGGTACACCGACACCTGTCGCTCGGCGGCGAAGGTGCGCTCATGCGAGACGAGCCCCAGCGGGCCCTTCACGCGCACGTGCACGGCGCCGAAGCTGAACTTGCCGCGCTTCGCCGGCGTGGCCCGGTACACCCACTGCGTCTGGCTGTCCGGCGTGAGGCGCAGCGTGGCTTCGTCTGGTTCGGTGGCGAAGGACGGGGGCGCGTCGTCCTTCACGCGCACCTCCACCGTGCCTCCGCCCCGGTGCACCAGCCGCAGCTCCACCCGGTTGGCGACGCCGACGTTGAGGCGCTCCGGGAGCGTGCGTTGGACCTCCAGCCGCACGCGGCGGGCCTGGAGGAAGTCGAACGCGGCCAGCGTCACGGCCAGCGCGTCCAACGCCAGCACCGCGCCGCCCAGGCCCGGGAAGAAGCCCGCCAGCGCCATGGGCAGCGCGAGCAGGGCGACGAGCCCCCACAGGCGCTCGGAGGGAATCACCGGGGGACCTCGACGGCCTGGACCACCTCGCGCAGCACGTCCGCGGGCGTGGCTCCATCCAGCTCCGCGTCCGGCGACAGCAGCAGCCGGTGGCGCAGCACGGGGCCCGCGAGGAAGCGCACGTCATCCGGGGTGACGAAGTTCCGGCCCCGGAGCGCCGCCAGCGCTTTCGACGCGAGCAGCAGGTGCACGCCCGCGCGCGGCCCGGCGCCCAGGCGGATGTTGGGCGAGGCGCGCGTCGCCGCCACCAGCTTTCGGATGTACCCCAGGACCGGCGGCTCCACGTTCACTTCGTTGAGCGCCGCGCGCGCCTGGAGCAGGCCCTCCTTCGTCACGGCCGCGTTCACGCCCGCGCGCGCCAGGTCTCCCGCGTCGAAGCCCCGGTGCACGGATTCGAGGATGGCGTCCTCCTCCTCGGGCGCGGGGTAGCCCACGTCGATCTTCAGCAGGAAGCGGTCGAGCTGCGCCTCGGGCAGCGGGTACGTGCCCTCCGACTCCACCGGGTTCTGCGTGGCGAACACCGTGAACATGGGGGACAGCTGGAGGTTCTTGCCCTCCAGCGACACGGCGCGCTCCTGCATCGCCTCCAGCAGCGCGGACTGCGTCTTCGCCGGGGCGCGGTTGATTTCGTCCGCCAACAGCAGGTCCGTGAAGATGGGGCCGCGCACCAGCACGAAGGTCTGCGACTTCAGGTCGAAGACGCTGGTGCCCAGGATGTCCGCGGGCATCAGGTCCGGCGTGAACTGGATGCGCTTGAAGTCCGCGCCCACGCTGCGCGACAGCGCCTTGGCCATCAGCGTCTTGGCCACGCCGGGCACGCCCTCCAGCAGGATGTGGCCACCGGCGACCAGGCCACAGAGCATCAGCTCCAGCGGTTCGTCCTGCCCGACCACGGCCTTGCGCACCTCGGAGAGGACGCTCTCGCGGATGGCGTTCGCGGCCCGCACGGCGTTGCCGCCGTCCGAAAGGGGAGGAGGGGAGAGGGGCGGGGCGTTCATGGGGTTCCGGGTCGGTGCCGGCCGGTGCCGGCGGGGTGGATGCGCTCGCGCACGTGCGCGGCGGAGGTGGCGAGGGCCTGGAGGTCGGCGTCCTTCCGCACGGCGTCGGACTGGCGGGCCACGTCGAGCAGCCCCCGCGCCAGGTCCTGGCGCCCCCGCGCCCGCAGGCCCTCCGCGACGGAGGCGGCGGTGGCGTGGGAGGGCAGGCCCGCGAGCGGCGCCAGCTGCTGCGTGAGGCCGCGCGAGATGAGCCCCGCGGCGAAGGCGTGGTGCTGTCCCTCGCGGTACAGGCGGCTCATGGCGAACAGCGCGTCCGTGGCGCCGACGCGAAGGGCTTCGGCCAACGGGAGGGGACGACCGAAGCGCTTCAGCGCGCCCGCCCACAGCACGACGCCCAGCAGCAGCTGCGCCACGGCGAAGTGCAGGCCGTAGCGGCGCGCGAAGTCCACGATGGAGCGCTCGTTGGTGAAGCCGTGGTGGAACTCGTCGAAGGCGTACGGGCCGGGGCCCAGGGCGTTGAGGGCGCTCAGCCAGAACTGGGCGTTGTCCGCGCGCGCGAGCGCCCGATTCATCGCGAGCTCCGGCGCGCCCATCACCAGCACCCGGCCGGCGCCAACCGGGACCACCGCCGCCACGGGGCGTCCCATGCGCTCGTCCTCGAGCACGGTGACCGCGTCCTTCGGGAGCCGGAGGTAGGCCTGCACCTTCGCCTCCACGCGCTCGACGCCCAGCGTGTACGGGGTGGGCACCGGGGCCACCAGCGTGCGCATGGGCAGCGTCGCGTCCGCCTTGTCCAGCGTCATGCCCAGCGCGTCGAGGAGCGGGTTCTCTCGGGAGCCCCAGGGCACGTACACGAGCGAGTGTCCCGCGCGGACGTGGGCGAGGACGCGTTCGACCTCCGCGTCGTCCAACTGCTGGGCGCGGAGCGCATTGAAGCCCTGGTGCGGCGCCACCTCGTCGGCCAGCCCCGCATCCGGAGCCGCCGCGAGCTGCGTCTGGTCCGGGTCCGCCTCGTGCGCGCCCTCCACGTCGATGGCGAGCAGCACCAGCGTCTGCGGGCCGGACAGGAGCCGCAGGTCCGACATGCCGCGCGCCACCGGCAGGCCGCTCTCCTGCGCGAGCAGGTACAGCGCGCGCGCGCCGTCCGGCTCCGCCCGGAAGGTGGACAGGGGATCCGCGAAGCCGCCGCGCTGGGCGCCTCGCACCAGGAACGCCCCGAGCACGCCCGCGAGCAGCAGGCCGCCCAGCACGAGCAGCGGGAACCGGTCACGCACCGGCGGCCTCCTGCGCGGGCGGCGCGGCGAGCAGCGGGGCGGTGATGGCGCGGAACTCCGTGTAGCCCGTGGAGCCCACGGGTTCGTTGCCGTACCACGCGAAGTCGAAGCGGCGCGTCAGCTCCCGGAAGGGGGCCTTCACCTCGGGGCGGCCGCGGAACGCGCGCAGGTAGTCCCAGTTGGACAGGGTCTCGTCGTAGTGGATGGCGCCGTCGCGGTGCAGGCGCGACAGGAGCGCGAGGTACAGGTTGCGCACCGCCTCGCGGTATTGGCCCCGGGCGGCCAGGGCGTCGGCCAGGTGCGCCCAGCCCTCGGGGGGACGGGACAAGGCATGGTCCGGATTGCCCGCGAGCGCCGCCGCGTCCATGGTGCTCACCTCCAGCTCCGGGCTCTTGTCCGTGCGCTCGCGCCGCAGCATCCTCACCAGCACCATCACCAGCACCGCCAGCGTCAGCGCCACCAGCATCACGACCAGGGCATTGGCCACCGCGCCGCCGCTGAAGAGGGAGGCCTCGGACGGCCGGGGCGGCGGGTTCTTGAGCTTGAAGAGTTCCTTCAGCCACTGACCCAGCTTGTCGATGAACTGGCGCCACCAGCTCGGGCCCGAGGGCGCGTCGTCCTCCTCCTTCGGCGCGTCCGGGGCGCGCTCCGGACGCTCCTGGAACTCCGGCCGCGAGAGGATGGACCGCGCCCGGTCCGTCGCCGCCCGGGCGTCCGCCTGGGCCTGCGCCTGGGCCGTGGCGGCCACCTGCGCCAGACCTGCCTCCAGCGTCGAGGCCGCCGTGTCGCAGTCCTCGTCGTCGTAGGCCTGCTTCTCCAGCAGCCGGACGAAGCGCTCCAGCTTGGTGTCCTCCCGCGTGCTCAGCGCGTCGAGGTCCTTGAGCGCCGTGCCCTCCACCTGCTCTGGCAGCTCGCACGTCTGCGCGACCTTCTCCAGACGCGCGCGCACCGACTGGCGCCCCGTGGACGCGGCCCCCTGTCCGGGGGCCGCGCGCGGTGCCGCTTCAGCCGGTGTGGGGCCGGTGAGCAGCAGGCCCGTGGCCACCAGCAGCGCCGCGGCGATGCCCTTCGTTCCCAGCGCGCCTGAAGCCGCGCCGCGCTTCGCGCCGCGCTCCGGAAGCTGCCGCGCGGCGGCCAGCAGATCCAGGCCCTCCTGCCGCACGCGCCCGTCCACCAGCAGCAGCGTGGCGGTCGCCGCGCGCAGGGGCTCGAAGAGGGCGAACGTCGTCGCCGCGAGGAACAGCAGCCACTGCGAGTTGTCCAGCGAGGCGAACCGCTCCGCGAACGTCAGGTCGATGCCCACGAGCTTCCGCGCGAGGATCAGCAGGAAGTTGATCCCGATGTGCAGGTTGAGGAACACCAGCACCTGCACGGCCATCAACCACCGCACGACCGTGGCCGTCCCGCGCGACGGGCCCAGCAGCCGCAACCCCACGGAATAGAGCTTCAGCGGACTGCCCCGTCCCTGCATCGTGGCCGCGTAGCCCACGCTCTGCGCGGAGAGCAGGAACAGCGAGATGCCCAGCGACAGCGTCACCGTGAACACGTTGAAGAACGCCAGGTACGCCACCGCGATGAACAGGCTGGGCAGCCGCGACAGCGCCGCGCGAAGCGACGGTCCCAGGGCCGGCTCCGCCTTCGTGCCCAGCAGCACCTCCTGCACGTAGTGGCACGCCGCGCCCTGGCCCAGGCCCCGCAGGAACCACGCGAGCGTGACGTACAGCGCGGGCAGGGTGAGGGAGCGGCCGCGGTCCACCGCGTCCAGCAGGTGCAGCAGCGTGGCCACCACCGCCGCGCCGCCCGGCAACGTGAGCGCCCAAACGCCCGCGTCGCGCGCGCACAGCCGCAGCGCCGCGTCCATCAAGGCCACCGCTCCCCGGGGGCGCAGCTCGAGCGCGGAGACAGCCATCGCTCAGCTCACCACGTGCGCGGCCAGCAGGACGCCGCCCCACACCAGGACGACGCCCACCAGCGCCAGCACCACGTGCGCCACGCTCCACTCACGCCGTGGCGGCGGCCCCTCCAGCGCCTTGCGTCGCGTGTCGAGGCAGCTGGCGCAGCGGTTGATGCCCTCGAACTGCGTGGTGCATTCGCGGCAGATGACGCGCCGACACTCCACGCAGATGCCCAGGCCCGCGCGGTCCGGGTGGTAGTGGCAGCGGCCCGAGCCTTGAATCATGCGCACACCTTACGCAATCCAAGGCTCGCCGCACCACCCCCGCGCGGGCATCCGGGGCCTACAACTCGTCGAAGAACTCGTCGTTGTAGGTGTACCGGCCCAGCCGCTTGACGAGCGCCTCCATGGCCTCCACCGGCTTCACGGAGAAGAGCATCTGCCGCAGCTTCTTCACCTTCTCGTACTCGCGCAGGGTGAAGAGCTTCTCCTCCTTGCGCGTGCCGGACTGGGGGATGTTGATGGCCGGGAAGACGCGCTTCTCCGCGAGCAGGCGGTCCAGGGTGACTTCCGAGTTCCCCGTGCCCTTGAACTCCTCGAAGATGACCTCGTCCATGCGGCTGCCGGTGTCGATGAGCGCCGTGCCGATGATGGTGAGCGAGCCCGCCTCCTCCGTCGCGCGCGCGGCGCCGAAGATGCGCTTGGGGCGCTCCAGGGCGCGGCTGTCCACGCCGCCCGTCATGGTGCGGCCGGAGCTGTCCACCTCTTTGTTGTAGGCGCGCGCCAGGCGGGTGATGGAGTCCAGCAGGATGACCACGTCCTTGCCCGACTCCACCAGCCGGCGGGCGCGCTCCAGCGCGAGCTCCGCCACCTTGAGGTGGTCGCCCGTGGGCCGGTCGGAGCTGGAGGCGATGACCTCCGCCTTGATGCTCCGGCGCATGTCCGTCACTTCCTCGGGGCGCTCGTCGATGAGCACCACCATGACATGGCACTCCGGGTGGTTCTGGATGACGGCCTGGGCGATGCGCTGGAGCATGATCGTCTTGCCCGTCTTGGGCGGGGCGACGATGAGCGCGCGCTGGCCCTTGCCGATGGGCGCGATGAGGTCCAGCACCCGCGTGACCATCTCCTTGTGGCCGTTCTCCAGCTTCAGCCGCTCGGTGGGGTCCACGGAGGTGAGGTCCGCGAAGTGCGGCAGCCGGGGCGCGCCCTCCAGCGGGCGCCCGTCCACGGTGTCCACCTTCTGGATGACGCCCTTGTGGCCGCGCATCTGCGCGAACGCGGTGAGGTACTGGCCCTGCCGCAGGCGCAGCTTCTGAACGAGGTTCTTCGGCATCTCCGGGTCGTCCGGCGACGCCAGCAGGTTGCGCTTCACCTGACGCAGGAACGCGTTGGGGCCCTTGGCCTCCGTGTCCAGCACGCCTTCCACCGGCGCCAGGTTCTGCTGGGGCGCGCCCTGGGCATGTCCGCCGCCGCGCTGCTGCTGCGCGTGGCGCGGGTGCTCATGCTGCTGGGCGCGGCCCTCCTGCTGCGGGCGGGCCTCCTGGGGCTGCGGCTGGCCACCGCCCTGGGGCTGCTGCTGTTGCTGCTGGGCCTGCCGCTGGCGGTACTGCTCCAGCTCCTGCGGCGTCAGGAAGACCTGCACCTGCTGGCCGTCCGGGCCCGGCTGCATGCGGTAGGCCTGACCCTCCGGGGTGAAGTGCACCTGCGCGCCACGGCGGCGGCGGCGACGGCGGCGGCGGCGGCCTCCCTGGCCCGCGGGGCCTCCGGGCGCGCCGTTCTGGGGGGCTCCGCCCGCGGAGGCGTCACCGTCATCGGGACCGTCGTCACCCTCGTCGTCGCCGCCGTCGTCGTCCGCCTCGGGGGGCGGTGGTGGGCGGGCGGCCGCGGGCGGGGGCAGCGGGTTGCGGGTCTCGGGGTTGTCGGAATTCTCGCTCATGGGGCTCCACGCGTGACGACCCTGGAGGGCGGCGGCCACAGGGGGCCGCCGGGGGCGTCAGGAGGCAGGTTTTGGGACAGGAAGCCGGACGCGGGGCCTGCGAGAAGGCCGAAACCGCCGGTTCCTGAAACCCCCCGACGGCCCTAGCGCCGGCCGGGAGGCACTCACCACCCTAACAGAGCGCCAGGATGGGGCGCCCGCATTTTCGCCGCCCGTGCGCGTGGCATGTTCGCCGGGCGACCTCCCACGTCCCCTCAGCGGATGCGGATGCTGTAGGGGAGCATGGCCTTCAGGCCGGGGCGCAAGAGCTCGGGCGAGCCCAGCCCCACCTCCCGGGCAAGCAGGGACAGCGCCTCCGGGGGGCGCTCCGGCAGCGCGGGCAGCAGCACCCCCGCCAGCGCGTGCACCCCGGGCTCGCCGCCCAGGCTGGAGAGGAAGCCTCGCGCGCCCCCCATGACGTCCAGGTCCAGGTCCTCCCTGGAGGACACCCCGGCGCGCTCGCGGGCGGCCGCGACCGCGTCTTGCAGGCCCCCCAGCTTGTCCACCAGCCCTCGGGCGAGCGCGTCCTGGCCGCTCCACACGCGTCCCCGGGCGATGGCGTCCACCTTCGCCTTGTCCAGCTTCCGGCAGCGCGCGACCTCGCTGATGAACGTGTCGTAGGAGTCGTCCACCCAGGCCTGCACCGCGGCCTGCTGCTCGTGCGTCCACGGCTTCCACCACCCCAGCAGGTCCGCCATGTCGCCGCGCTTGACGGTCTCCTGGTTCACCCCCAGCTTCGTGCCCAGGCCCTCCAGCGCGGGCTTCAGGTAGAAGACGCCGATGCTGCCCGTCAGCGTGGTGGGCTCCGCGATGACCTCGTCCGCGCCCACCGCCGCGTAGTAGCCGCCGGAGGCCGCCAGGTCGCCCATGGAGGCGACGACGGGCTTGTGCTTCTTCGCCTCCAGCACCGCGCGGTACATCAGGTCCGACGCCAGCACGTCGCCGCCGCCGGAGTCCACGCGCAGGACGATGGCCACCACGGACGGGTCGTCCTGGGCGTCCTTCAGCGCGCTCACCACCGTCTCGGCGCCCGCGATGCGCGCGAAGCCCAGCGGGTCCTCGCGGCTGCTGCCCCCGGTGATGTCGCCCAGCACCGGCACCACGGCGATGCGGCGGCGCACGCCCCAGCGGTCCTCGCGCTCGTCGCGCGGCGAGTACGTCGGGTGGAAGCGCAAGCCCGGAAACCAGTCGGCCACCTGCGTGTGCAGGTCCGTGGCGGAGACCACGCCGTCCAGCAGGCCCGCCTGCTGCGCCCGCCGGGAGGACAGGATGCCGCCCGCCCACGCCGCGCGCAGCCGCTCCGGGGACAGCTTGCGGCCCGCCTCCACGGCCTTCTCGTAGTGCGTCACCTGGGCGTCCAGGTACGCGTCCAGCGTCTCCTTCTCCGCGGGGCTCATGTCGGAGCGGGTCAGCTGATCCGTCGCCGTCTTGTATTCGCCCACGCGCGCCACGTCCCAGTGCACGCCCAGCTTGTCCATGGTGCCGCCCAGCGACGTCACCGTGGCGGACAGGCCGTTGATGGGCAGCGCCGCCTCCGTCAGCGCGTACACGCTGTCCGCCGCCGACGCCACGAGGTACGAGCGGTCATCCCCGGACAGCATCACCACCACGACCTTCTTGCCCGCCGCCCGCAGCTTGAGGAAGGCCTGGCGCAGCTCCTCCGCGGTGCCCCAGCCCACGCCGGGCAGGCCCTCCATCTTCACCAGCACGCCCTTCAGCCGCGTGTCGTGCGTGGCCAGGTCCAGGAACTTCAGCAGGCGCAGGTAGGGGTCGGACTCGCTCACGCCCAGGAGGGACAGCGCCGGACTCACGCCGCCCGCCAGCATGTCGTCCAGGTCCAGGAGCGCCACGATGCCGCCGCCACCATGCACGGAGCGGTAGCGCTCCGACGACAGGCGCACCGCCACCACGTGGTCCAGGCCGTGGCCCGTGCCGCCCGCCGCGTACGTCAGGCCCGCGTGCCCCAGGTCCACCGTGGCCGCGAACTGGAGCGCCAGCGGGATGCCGCTGACGAACCCGTGGGACAACCCGCCGCCCAGCCTCACGCCGCGCACCACCTCCGCCTGGAGCGTGTAGGTGGCCTGTCCCTCCCGGAAGCCCCCTTCCGCGAAGAGCCAGTCCACGCCCAGCGTGTAGCGCTCATCCAGCGGGCGCAGGCCCAGGCCGAAGTTGTAGCGGCGCGGCAGCTTGAAGTCGTCGTGCGCGGGCGCGTTCGCGTCCCGGGCGACCACGGCCAGCGACAGGAAGCGGAAGGGACGGGCGGTGAGGCCCACGTCCCAGCTGGTCAACCGGCCGATGGCGCGGTCATCCGAGCTGTAGTCGTGGACGGCGCCGCCCAGCTTCAGGGTGGGGGGGCCCAGCGACAGGCCGAAGGACGTCTTGCGGTAGTCCGGCGCGTTCTCCCCGCGGATCCACTCCAGGGAGAAGCCCGCGCCCAGGCCCAGGATGCGCGCGCCCAGGAAGACGGCGTCGCCCACGGTGTCGGACCCCAGGTCTCGCTCGTGGAGATAGAAGAGCTGCCCCGCTTCCTGGAAGCCCAGGCCGGCGGGGTTGAGGGCCAGCGCGGGCGCCTCGTCCACGAGCGCCGAGTTGGTGGGCGGCAGCGTGATGCCCCGGGGCGGGGTGGTCGCTCTGTCGACGGCGCCCGTCTGGGCGAGCGCGAGGCTGGGGAGGAGGGCGAGCAGCGGCAGGTGGCGCATACGCCCGGGACTCTAGGGGCGGGGAGTCCCGGGACAAGCGCCGCGTGTCACCAATCCTCGGTTCCCGACACGTTATCCAACGGATCATCCCCGGAATGCTTCTTGACGGACTGTCGGGACTGTCCGCCCCGGTCCTCAGAACCCCAGTCCTCCGAGCCGCTGCGGCTCTCCAGCGGGTCGCGCTTGCGGACGACCTGCTCGCCCTCGCTGTTGATGAGCTGGTTGACCACCCGCTCCATCTCCGACTTGAGCTGCCCGTATTCGTCGCCCTGGAGCACCAGCCGCCGCGAACCCAGGCGCTTGCCGTTCTTCACGTCGAACAGGCCCACCGCCAGCTCCGTGCCTCGCTCCGGGATGACGCGCACGGTGCCCACCACCGTCCGGTCCAGTCCCAGCGACTTGCCCAGGGCGACGATGGCGTTGGCCGGCTTGTCGCTGGCCCGGGAGACATCCGGCACCACCTTGTCCAACTGTTCGTCATAGGACTTGTAGGTGGCCGTCGGGACGAGGTTCGCGACGACCTCCGAGTCATCCGGCGTCACCTCCGCGATCTGCCCGAACTGGCGGAAGCCAGGGCGCTCCAGGCGCACCAGGTGCTTGCCCACCGGCAGCGTGGGCAGCGTCACGGGGGTGTAGCCCACCGCCTCGCCGTCCACGTAGACGCGCGCGCCCGCGGGCCGCGACTTGAAGGTGGCGCTGCCCCGCAGCTGGGACGGACGGCTCGTCGCCACCTGTACGCGCAGGCTCATGAACTCCCGGCTGAAGCGCTTGGGGTTGAGTTCGAACGTGGGGTTGAGCGCCATCAGGTCGATGAGGAGCAGCTTCGCCTCCTCCACGTCCCCTCGCAGCTGGAGGATGGCGCCGTGCAGCGCCAGGGCGTCGCACAGCGGGAAGCAGGCGTTCATCGCCGCGACGGAGCCCTCCAGCTCCTTGAGCGTGGCGCGCACCTTGCGCTCCGCGTCCTCGTACTCGCGGGCCTCGAAGGCCTTGACGCTCTCCTCGTAGCCCTTCTTCGCGCGCTGGAACGACGCCTGCGCGGCGGGGTCGTCCGGCAGGCCGAACAGGTCGCGCGGCTTGCGCACGGAGAAGTTGGAGAAGTTGCCGAGCGCGTCATTCATGTAGGTCTCCATCTGCACCCCGGAGGACTCGGACGACGGGTCCATCGGGATGATCAGCGCGGAGATGCGGCCCGGCGGGGGCGCGGACGACAGCGCCAGGGCGGGCAGCAGCACGAGCGCGAGCAGGAGGGCTTTCATGGAGACTCCGGGACGCTTGACGCTGGAGCTAGAAGGAAATTCCACCGGGCAGACCGTTCACGGGGTTGAAGCCGGGGCCGCGATCCGTCGTGGCCACGTACACCACGCCCGCGGTCACCGCCGCCACGCCCGCGGCCGCGGCCCAGAACCAGGGCTTGCGCAGGATGGAGTCGCTGGAGGACGCCACCGGCTCCTTGGTGTCCTGACGGCCCTGGGGCAGGGCCGCGCCGGTGAGGAAGGTGTGCACCTGGTCCGCGGCGGCGTCCGCGCTGCCCTTGCCGTCGCGCTTGGTGAAGTCCACCTCCAGGCCCTTGAGCCGGTTCTTCGTGCGCAGGTCCCACGCCTGGACCTCGCCGTGCAGCCGGCCCTTCTTGTCCTGGAACGCCGCGGCCAGCACCACGTAGCGCGCGTTGAGCCGCTCGCCGATGGCGCCCACTTCCGGGGGCACGCCGTCCGCGTCGAAGGCCTGGGCCGAGCCGCCCTTGGTGGCCGCGTCGCGCAGCGCGGCCAGGCCGGGCGAGGGGGCCAGCTTCGCCTTCACCTCCGTGGGCGTGGCCGGCTTCACCTCCGAGTACGACACGGACGTGGCGTAGCCGGGCAGCACCACCTGCACGGGGTAGTGGCCCGGGGCCAGCTTCACGCCGGACAGCGGCGTCGCGCCCACGTCGCGGCCGCGCACCAGCACGCGCGCGCCCTCGGGCTGGGACGTCACCACCAGCGAGCCCTGCGGCTGCGCGGACAGGTCCTTCTGGGCCTCCGCGAACACCCGCTGCACGTCCTGGCCGAACAGGCCCGCGTCCGGGCGCAGCGACGGCTCCGCCACCAGCGCGTTCGTGAAGGAGGCCTTCGCGCCCGCCACGTCGCCATTGAGCAGCTGCGACGCGCCCTGGAAGAGGTACGCCTCGCCCAGCTTCTCCGGGCGCAGGTCACCGGGGCGCTGCACGTACGCGTCCGCGGCCGCCTTGAACTTCACCGCCGCGGTGTCCGGGTCCAGGTTGTCGTACGCGGCGCGGCCTTCGTCGAAGAGCGCGTCGCCCTTGGGGTTGCCCTGCGGCGCCGACGTCGGGAAGGCGGTGGCCAGGTCCACGAACTGCACGTCGCCCGCGGTGCCCAGCTTGCGCGTCAGCGTGTCCTCCAGCTTCGCCGCCGAATCCGCCGCGACCGGCTGGCGGGCCACGCCGAACACCGCCACCGCGCTCGAGGGCGCCGCGCGCACGATCTGCGTCGCGACGTCAGCGGGCTTCGTGGCGGAGGGCTTGGTGGCGGCCGGGGTGATGGCCGGCCTGGTGGCGGCCGTAGGCGCGTCCGAAGCCGGGGGCGCGTCGTCCGGCGGGGTGAAGGTGTCCTCGTCGGGCTCGGAGACGGGGGCCGTCTTCGTCGCGGCGGGGCGCTTCTTCTTGGCGGGGCTCTTGCGCCGGGAGGCGGCGTCGGCAGCGGGGGCGCTCAGCAGGCAGGCGAGCGCGAAGGTCAGGGCAAGACGGGTGGTGTTCACAGTGCCGGCGATGCTAGCCGACCGGCGGGGCGGAAGACCAATGCCTCGCCCGGGACGGGAACGGCCCGTCCCGGGTGTGCGGGGACTCCCACTTATTCAGACGTCGAGTTCCTGCACCTCGCCCGCCTGCTCGGTGATGAACTTATAACGCGCCGAGACATCCTTCCCCATCAGGTCGTTGATGATGCGGTCGGTCTCCAGTGCGTTGTCGATGGTGACGCGCAGGCTGATGCGGTTCTTCGCGTCGAGCGTGGTCGTCTTCAGCTCTTCGGCGGTCATCTCGCCCAGACCCTTGAAGCGCATGATGTTGGGCTTGGCGTTGCCCCTGGCCTTCTCGCGGATGATGCGGTCGCGGTCCGGCTCGTCCAGGGCCCAGTACGTCTCCTTGCCAATGTCCACCCGGTACAGGGGCGGCTGGGCGATGTGCACCGCGCCCGCCTCGATGAGGGGCCGCAGGTGGCGGTAGAAGAACGTGAGCAGCAGCGTGGCGATGTGGTGGCCGTCGCTGTCCGCGTCCATCAGCAGGAAGACGCGCCCGTAGCGCAGCTTCGTGATGTCGAAGTCGGAGCCGATGCCGCACCCCAGCGCGCTGACGATGTCCTGGAGCTCCTTGTTGGTGGCCACCTTGTCGGTGGAGGCCTGCTCCGCGTTGAGCACCTTGCCGCGCAGGGGGAGGATGGCCTGGGTGCGACGGTCGCGGCCCTGCTTGGCGGAGCCGCCTGCGGAGTCGCCTTCCACGATGAACAGCTCGCTCGACTGAGGATCCGTGGAGGAGCAGTCCGCCAGCTTCCCGGGGAGGTTGAGCCGGTGGCTCACCGCCGTCTTGCGGTTGATGGCGGCGGAGGCCGCGCGAGACGCCTCGCGCGCGCGGGCGGCCAGGATGATGCGCGCCAGCAGCGCTTCCGCGATGGACTTGTTGTCGTTGAGCCACTTCTCCAGGGCCGGGCGGATGGCGCCGTCCACCTGCGCGGTGGTCTCCGGGTTGTTGAGGCGGCCCTTCGTCTGCCCCTGGAACTGGGGCTCCACCACGTACACGGAGAGGATGGCGGTGATGCCTTCGCGGATGTCCTCCGCGGTGAGCGTCACGCCCTTGGGCGACAGGCCGTGCGTCTCGATGTAGTTGCGCATCGCCTTGACGATGGCGGCCTTGAGGCCCGCCTCGTGCGTGCCGCCCAGGTTCGTGGGGATGCCGTTGACGTACGAGCGGATGTGCTCGTCCGTGGCCTCCGTCCACGCCAGGGCGACCTCCAGCCGGACCTCGTTGTCGCGCGAGTAGTAGTACGGGGTGCTGCCGGTGGGGACGATGGGCTTCTGGCGCTCGGAGACGACCTTGGTGAGGTACTCCGCGATGCCGCCGTCGTGCTTGAACGTCACCGCCGTGTGGGGCGTGGTGGTTTCGTCCTTCCAGACGACCGTCATGCCCTTGTGCAGGTAGCTCTTCGCCTCCAGGCGCTCGCGCACCGCCTCCGCGTCGAACTTCTGCTTCTCCCCGAAGATCTCCGCGTCCGGTTCGAAGCTGGTGGAGGTGCCGGTGCCGCGGGCGGGGCCCTCCACCTTGAGCGAGCTGGTCGCCTTGCCGCGCGCGTAGGACTGCACGTAGCGCTTGCCGTCGCGCTTGATCTCCATGACCAGCTTGCTGGAGAGCGCGTTCACCACGGAGCTGCCCACGCCGTGCAGACCGCCCGAGTGGATGTAGTTGCCCTGCTCGAACTTGCCGCCCGAGTGCAGCGTCGTGAGGATGACCTCCACGGCGGGCTTCTTGTGCCGGGGCATGATGTCCACCGGGATGCCGCGCCCGTTGTCCACGACGGTGATGGACTTCGCGCCCTTGTGCAGCGTCACCTCGACGGTGGTGGCGTAGCCGTTGATGACCTCGTCCACCGAGTTGTCGATGATCTCCCACAGCAGGTGGTGGTAGCCCGTGCTGTCGGTGCCACCGATGTACATGGCCGGGCGCTTGCGCACCGGCTCCAGGCCTTCCAGGACCTGGATGTCCGCGCCTGTATAGCTTTCCTTCTTGGTCGCCATGGCCTTCCCGCTACTCCTTCTTCTCCGGCAGCGGCACGAAGGTGACGGGCCGCGCCACCTCCTTCACCGTGTCGCGCTTGGACATCTCGTGGCCCTTGCCGCCGCGCGCCGTCACCGTGAACTTCGACGGTGACAGGTGCAGCTTGCGGCCCTTCTGCGTCTCGAACTCCAGCGTGGCGTCCTTCTGGCTGGCGGGCGCGGCGAGGAAGTCCACCACCTTGTCGCCCGGCTCCACCTTGATGACCTGGACGCCCTTGCCCGGGCCGGCCAGCTCGTTCACCTCCGCCACCTTGCACACGAGCGCGCTCGTCTTCTCCGTGAGCACCGCGAGCAGGTCGCGGTCGCCCACCGGCTGCGTGCCGATGATCTCGTCGCCTTCGCCCGTCTTCGCGTAGCGGCGGCCGGCGCGGGTGGAGACCTCCGTGTGCGGCGCGAGCAGGAACCGGAGGCCCAGGCCCTGACGCGTCACCGCCACCAGCTTCTCCGGCTGGGGCAGGCGGGCATCCAGGGACAGGGCGCCCACCACGCGCTCGCCGTCGTCGAACTTGAAGAGCTTCTGCACCGGGTCGCCGTAGCCGGTGGAGGCCGGCACGTCGTTGAAGCGGGTGACGTACGCGGTGCCGAAGTTGCTGAAGAGCACCAGGTTCGCCTTCAGGCTGCCGGCGAGCACCGCCATCACCGCGTCGCCTTCGCGCAGGCGGGTGGTGGACGGGTCCTTCACCTCGCGCACGCGCTTGATCCACCCGTCCCGGGTGATGACGACGTGGGCATCCTCGTCCGCGATGAACGCCTCCGCGGAGAACTCCATCTCCTCCGCGCCCGCGCCGCCGATGCGCGTGCGGCGCTTGTCGGTGTACGCGGCCTTGAGCCCGGTGAGCTCGTCGTGGATGACGGCCCAGCGCTTCTTCACGTCCTTGAGGATGCCCTCGATGCGCTTGATCTCCGCGCGCTTCTCCTTGAGCTCCTTCTGGACGATGAGGATCTCCAGGCGCGCCAGCTTGTACAGGCGCATCTCCAGGATGGCGTCCACCTGGATCTCATCCATCTTGAAGCGCGCCATCAGCTTCTGGGCGGCGTCCTGCTTGCCCTCCGACTGGCGGATGATCCGGATGATCTCATCCAGCGCGTCGTAGGCCTTCTCGAAGCCCTCCAGGATGTGGACGCGCCGCTTGAGCTCCGCCAGCTCGTGCTCGAAGCGCTTGGTGACGATCTCCAGGCGGAAGTCGAGGAAGTAGCGGAGGATGCTCTTCAGGTCCAACCGCTTGGGCGTGCCGACGTCCGGGTTCTCCGACGGAACGAGGCAGGTGAGGTTCACGCCGAAGTTCGTCTGCAGCGGCGTGTGCTTGTAGAGGTACGCCATCACCAGCTCGGGGTTGGCGTCCTTCTTGAGCTCCAGGACGATGCGCACGTCCGTGGTGGATTCGTCGCGCACGTCGGTGATGAGCGGCAGCTTCCGCTCGCGCACCAGCTCGCCGATCTTCGCGACGAGCGTGGACTTGTTCACCGTGTAGGGGATGGAGGTGACGACGATCATCTGACCGCCGCGCTTGAGCTCCTCCAGCTTGTACTCGCCGCGGATGCGGACGCTGCCCTGGCCCGTCTCGTAGATCTCCCGCAGCTCCTTCTTGTCGTTGAGGATCTGCCCGCCGGTGGGGAAGTCCGGCCCCTTGATCCACTTGAGCAGGTCCTTGGTCTGCAGCTCCGGATCCGCGATGAGGGCCAGGAGCGCGTCCACCAGCTCGCCCAGGTGGTGGGGCGGGATGTTGGTGGCCATGCCCACCGCGATGCCGGTGGTGCCGTTCATCAGCAGCTGCGGCACGCGCGCCGGGATGACGACGGGCTCGTCCCGGGTTCCGTCGTAGTTGGGCCGGAAGCGGACGGTCTTGCTTTCCAGCTCGCCCAACAGCTCCGTGGCCAGCTTCTCCAGGCGGCACTCGGTGTAGCGGTAGGCGGCGGCCGAGTCGCCGTCCAGCGAGCCGAAGTTGCCGTGGCCGTCCACCAGCGGGTAGCGCAGGGAGAAGTCCTGCGCCATGCGCACGAGCGCGTCGTAGATGGCCGTGTCGCCGTGCGGGTGGTAGCGGCCCATGATGGCGCCGACGACCTGGGCGCACTTCTGGTACTTGGTGTCGAACGACAGGTTCAGGTCGTTCCACATGCCGTAGAGGATGCGGCGCTGCACGGGCTTGAGGCCGTCGCGCACGTCCGGCAGGGCGCGCGAGGTGATGACCGACAGGGCGTAGTTCAGGTAGCGGCGGCGGGCTTCCTCGGCCAGGCCCGCGGGCACGCCATCTCCGCCACCGGCGCCGGACGCGCCGCCGCCTCCCTTTCCTCCGCCCCCTGCCGGGCCTCCCTGCTTCTTGCGCGTCTTCGTATCGGCTTCTGCGAGCATGGTCATGGAATCCAGATGGGTTTCACGGGACCGCCCCCACCGCATGACGCGACGCGCGGGCTGCGTGCGCGCTGCGACTACCAGTCGGGTCGGACCGACAACGTCAGGTCGGCGGGACTACCATGGGCCTCTGACATTGAGAACGAATTCGGGAGGTTGCGTCGCCTCCGGGGCAGGAATTCTGTACGCCCGTACAGTCCTGTGCCCGTTGGAAACCCACCGCCAACCCCCCGGAATTCCGAGGGGAGCGCGGCCGCGGTGGGCGGGTGGGCTGATTCCGGAGGGGGCGGCTAGCCGTTGTCGCCGGCCGCGTTGGCGCGGGGCTTCTTGCCCTCGGCGTCGGGGGCGCGGCCCCAGTTGCCGCTGCCGTGCTTGAAGATCTGCACGCCCTTGCCGGAACTGGACCCGGCCATACCGGTGACGGTGGCGGTGAGGGCCTTGCCGCCGGGCGGGTGGTAGATGACACGCACCTTGCGGGCGGAGGGGAGCAGGGCGCTGGTGGCGTCCACGAGCAGGTAGACGGTGGTGCCGTCCGTCTGGATGCGCTCCGGGTCCTGGCGGTTGTTGAGGTCGGCGAGCAGCTCGCCCGAGTCCGCGCTGGTGGAGTCGGAGCCCAGCTGACGGACCTTCACGCGCAGGGCCAGCTCCGGAGGGGCGTCCTGGCGCTTGTACTCGCGCACGCCCTGGATGACGACGGCCAGGTCGGCGCCGTTCTCCGGGGCCTTGTTGGCGGACAGGTGGAGGCCGGACTGGGTGCTGGAATCGGTGTCCAGGAACAGCGTGACGTTGGCGCAGCGCTGCTTGCACTCGTCGCCGAAGGGCGGCTTGTCGAACTTCAGCCGCATGGCGAAGTCGCTGCCCTGGGGCCCGATGGTGGCGTCCACGATGACCGGGCGCTCATCGTCCCCGGTCGGCTTGTAGCGGAAGGTGGAGGTGCCCCGGCTCGCGGCGGAGGCGGTCGCGCTGACCAGGAGCGAGCAGGCGAGCAGGGTGGGCAGGTGCTTCACGGAAGGAGACCTCCTGGTGGTTGGGACATCAAAGAGGACCATTCAACGGGAACAGGCCCCGGGCCGGCAAGCCTGGGGCGTAGAGTGGTCGACCGGAGGACAACCATGCCTACGCCGTACGTACGCCAGCTGAAGCTGGGACCCATGGACAACTTCGTCTACCTCGTGGGGCCTGTGGACGGGCCGGAGGTGGTGGTGGTGGATCCCGCCTGGGATGTGCCGGCCATCGAGGCGGCGGTGGCCCAGGACGGCAAGCGCGTGGTGGGCGCGTTCGTGTCCCACTGCCATGGCGACCACATCAACGGCCTGGCGGAGCTGCTGTCGCGCCATGACGTGCCGGTGTACGCGCAGGCGGAGGAGGTGGCCTTTTCACGCGAGCTGCGCACGTGGGGCGGCGACGCGCTGCGCCCGCTGAGGGCGGGAGACGCGGTGCCCGTGGGCGCGCGCACGTTCCAGGCGCTGCACACGCCCGGGCACACGCCGGGATCGCACTGCCTGCTGGCGGAGGACGCGCTGGTGTCCGGGGACACGGTCTTCATCAACGGCTGTGGCCGGTGCGACCTGCCGGGCAGCAACCCGGAGGACATGTACCGTTCGCTGTCACAGGTGCTGCTGAAGGTGCCGGACTCGGCGCGGCTGTTCCCCGGGCACGACTACGCGGACGTGCCGGTGGCGGGCATGGAGGCCGTGCGTCAGAAGAACCCGTACTTCGGCTTCCCGGACATGGCGTCCTTCGTGGCCTTCCGCATGCGGCCGCGCAAGTGACGTGACGCGGGGCTGGAGGGGCCGGCTCACACCCGCCGGGCGCGGGCCACGGGCGGCATCTTCACGCCGCTGGCCGGCTTCGCGTGCATGGCCCAGTACGCGGACACGCCCAGCAGCACCAGCGACAGCAGCGTCCACAGCGCCGCCCAGACGATGGACGGCACCCACGTCTCGCTCGCGAGGATGCCCGCGTCGCTCTGGGCGCGCACCGCGCTGTTCCACAGGTCGTCCCGCAGATCGAACACGACGTAGAGCGCCGTGAAGGCCGCGAGGAACAGGTTGAGCGCGTCCACCAGCCCGGTGGGCAGGAAGCGCGCGCCCAGTCCCATGGCCAGCGCCATGCCCAGGCAGAACGCCAGCGTGAACAGGTCCCCCGCGTAGAAGAAGCCCATCACCGCCAGCCACACCGACGCCGCGCCCATCACCGCGCGGCCCAGCCGGAAGCGGAACGTGGCCAGCATCAGCGCCGCCCCCGCCACCGCGCTGCCCAGGTAGCCCGCCGATGACACGATGACGCGGTTGAACACCCCGGGCGGCAGGCGGGACAGGCAGCTTCCGCCCTCGTTCACCTGGAGGTGCACCCGGTCCACCGAGCCCCCCACCAGCAGCGTGGCGATGGCATGCCCGCTTTCGTGCATCATCACCACCAGCACCTTCACCGGCCACAGCACCGGCGAATACCAGAAGTACCAGGATGCCCCCATCAACAGGAGGAGCAGCGCCAGCCGTCCGAAATCCAGGGTCGCTCCGCTCGCGGTCCGCATCACTGGTCCCCTCCTGCCTGGACACCGGAACATCCAAGCGCGTTCCATCTTCCGTGAAAACGCCCGCCGCGGACACCGGAACGGTCGCGCCCGGGCACCGGACGGAGTAGGGAGGGGACACCATGAAGAAGACGCTCCTTCTCCTCTGTCTCGTGGCTGCCCCGGCGCTCGCCGGGGAAGGGAAGTGGACCCCCCAGCAGGTGCTGGAGCTGAGTCCCGCCTGGCTCAAGGCCCAGGGCCTCCAGCTGCCGCCCAACAAGCTGTGGGACCCCAAGCGCGGCACGGGCCTGCTGGCGGGCACGGTGAACACCGGCGGCTGCTCCGGGTCGTTCATCTCCGCCTCCGGCCTGATCATCACCAACCACCACTGCGCCTTCTCCATCATCCAGGAGCACAGCTCCCCCCAGAAGGACCTCATCACCGACGGCTTCCTCGCCAAGAGCCCGGCCGAGGAGCTTCCGGGCAAGGGAGCCCGGGTGCAGGTGCCGCGCGGCTTCAAGGACGTGACGGCGGAGATCAACGCCGCCGTGCCGCAGGGCGCGGACGACCTCGCGCGCTACAAGGCCATCGACCGCAAGCAGAAGGAGCTGGTCGCCGAGTGCGAGAAGCGCCCCGCCACCCGCTGCCAGGTCGCCACCTTCGATGGCGGCGTGAACTACACGCTGGTGGACGCCGTGGAGCTGCAGGACGTGCGGCTCGTCTACGCGCCGCCGCGCGCGGTGGGTGAGTACGGCGGCGAGGAGGACAACTGGATGTGGCCCCGCCACACCGGTGACTTCTCCATCATCCGCGCGTACACCGCGCCGGACGGGACCTCCGCCGCGTACAGCGAGAAGAACGTGCCCTACAAGGCGGAGTTCTTCTTCCCGCTGTCCACCCAGGGCGTGAAGCCGGGCGACTTCGTGATGGTGCTGGGCTACCCGGGGAGCACCTACCGCACGCTGCTCGCGGAGGAGATGGCGGAGCGCCAGGCGCGCTACTACCCGCGCATCCGCGACGTGCTGGGCGAGGCCATCCGCATCCTGGAGGCCGAGGGTGAGAAGGATCCGGCCGGGAAGATCGCCGTGGCCTCGCAGCTCAAGGGCCTGCACAACGTCTACAAGAACGCGGGCGGCCAGCTCGCGGGCCTCCAGCGCGGCCACATCGTGACGAAGCAGCGCGACACCGAGGCCGCCACCGTCGCCTGGGCCCAGAAGGCCCCCGCGAAGTGGGGCGACGCCCTCAAGGCCCGGGAGGCGCTGCTCACCGAACAGCAGGCGGCCGGGAAGACCTTCGAGCGCGAGTTCCTGCTCGGCATGTCCGGGCGCCTGGCGCGCGGGCCCGCGCTGGCCACGTCCGTGTCGCGGCTGGCCATGGAGCGCGCGAAGCCAGACCTGGAGCGCCGCCCGGAGTACATGGACCGCGAGCTGCCGCGCATCAAGGACCGCCTGGAGCGCGAGCAGAAGAACCTCTTCCTCGCCGCGGACAAGGTGCTCCTCCACGCGTTCGTGAAGCGCGCGCAGGCGCTCAAGCCGGACGAGCGCATCGCGTCCGTGGACGCCGTCTTTGGCGCGACCTATTCGGAGAAGGACGTCGCCGCGAAGATCGACGCGCTCTACGCGGGCACGAAGGTCCTCACCCAGGCGGAGCGGATGAAGATGGCGGACGAGTCCGTCGCGCAGCTCGCCGCGCGCCAGGACCCGATGCTGGCGTTCGGCATGGCGCTGGCGAAGGAGCAGGCCGCGCTGGATGACACGCGCGACCGTCGCCAGGGTGCCGCGTCGCGCCTGCGGCCGGCCTGGCGCAAGGCGGTGATGGCCCAGGCGGGCAAGCCCATCGCGCCGGACGCCAACAGCACGCTGCGCGTGACGTTCGCCAAGGTGCAGGGCTACACGCCGCGCGACGGCGCGCTGTACCTGCCGCAGACGACGCTGTCGGGCATGCTCCAGAAGCACACCGGCGAGGAGCCCTTCAACGCGCCAGAGAAGGTGCGCGCGGCCGCGGAGGCGAAGAAGTTCGGCGCCTGGGCGGACCCCCGGCTGAAGGACGTGCCGGTGGACTTCCTGTCGGACGCGGACACCACCGGCGGCAACTCCGGCAGCCCCACGGTGAACGGCAAGGGCGAGCTGGTGGGCGTGAACTTCGACCGCGTGTGGGAGAACGTCGCGAACGATTTCGGCTACAATCCGGACGTGGCCCGGAACGTCAACGTGGACGTGCGCTACCTGCTGTGGAACCTCGACCAGGTCGAGGACGCGGACGCGCTGCTGCGCGAGCTCAACATCCGCAAGGGCCCGCCGGTGGCGAAGGAGATGCGCTGACATGTCGGACGCGGGTGAGGGGTCTCCACCACTTCCCACCTTCCGTCCCGACGAACGGGTGTGCGGCAACTGCAAGCTCTGGAGTCCGCACTCCGTGGATCACCGGGGATGGGTGGGGCCGTGCCGCCTGCAGAACTCGCGCGGCATGTTCCCGCCCTCCGCCCCCATCTGTGACAAGTACGCGCCCCGGGGCTCCGCCGCCCCGGCGCCCGTGGCCTCGAGCACGCGAACCCGCACGGTGCGGAGCGTGGCCCCCGTGGTGGTGCGCCACCGCGCGGATCCCCATGCCGTGGTGGACCTGGAAGGGCTGAACATGACGCGCGAAGAGCTGATGGACATCTTCCGGGAGGCCGCGGGCCTCAGCGACCCGCCGCTCGCGGGAAAGTGGGAGGGCGGCACGGTGCGGCTCGTGCCGGGCAACCCGGAGCTCCAGGCGAAGGACCTGCCCATCGACAACCTGTTCCACAAGGTCACGATGGTGCGCGACCGCATCCGCGTGCTGGAGCAGAAGCTCAATGCCCACCCGAAGCTCACGGACGCGGAGAAGGCGGAGATGCAGGGCTACATCACCCGCGTCTACGGCTCGCTCACCAGCTTCAACCTCCTCTTCAAGGAGAAGGGGGATCAGTTCGTGGGCAGCAAGGGCGACGAGTAGTCCGTCTCAGGGACGCTGGCCGCGCTCCTCCATCACGGTGAGGGCGCGCTGGCGGCCCCGGTGCAGGGCGCTCTTCACCGTGCCCTCCGGGATGCGCAGGAGCCGGGCGATCTCCGCGGAGCCCAGGCCGCGCACCTCGCGCAGGTAGAGCACCTGGCGCTGCTGGGGGTTCACCTCCTCCAGCGCTTCATGGAAGTGGCGCTGCATCTGGGTGCCCACGGCGTGCGCTTCCGGGGACACCAGCTCCTGGGGGGCGTGCGTCAGCCGCTCCCGGCGCCGGCGCGCGCGCAGCCAGTTGATGCTGCTGTTCACCATCACCCGGTGCAGCCACGTGGTCCAGGTCGCCCGCCCGTCCAGCCCCGGAGGCTGCCGTGACAGGCGCAGGAAGACGTCCTGGACCACGTCCTCCGCGTCGTCGGTGTCGCCCACGATGCGCCGGGCGATGGCCAGCGCCCGGGAGCGGTGCTGGGCGTACAGGTCATTCAGGGTGGGGAAGGCGAGGACGGCGGCGTGCGGGCCCATGGCGGACGGTCTCCTGTGTCTTCCCCTGGAACGAATGGGGGCGTGAAACGGTCTATGGCCCTGGAGTGCGTCGCACCGGAGGGAGGGGCCCCGGGCCGTCCCGTCCCCTGACGGCCCCACCGGCACCCATCCACGGAGCCGGGCCCTGTGTTCCCGCATGCACAGCCGGTGCGCACCTTCCGGACCAGGGAGGCGCCATGGCTCAGCTGGCCAACGTGGGAAGCAGGAGGCCGTTCATGCCCCGGCGCCGGGAGGGCAGTGGCGCCATGGACCTGCTCCTGGGGCGCCCGCTCACCAGCGCCCAGGCGAGACAGGAGAAGACGGGGGTCCTCACCGGCGTGGCGCTGCTCGGGCTGGACGCGCTGTCCTCCGCCGCGTACGGCCCGGAGGCCGCCCTCACCGTGCTGCGCCCGCTGGGGGCCGCGGGCCTGTGGCTGCTCCTGCCCATCACGGCCGCCATCGTCGGGCTCCTGATGGTCGTCGCGGGCTCGTACGCGCAGACCATCGCGGCGTACCCGAGCGGCGGCGGGGCGTACACCGTCGCGCGGCAGAACCTGGGGCGCGGGGCGGGGCTGCTGGCCGCCACGGCGTTGATGCTGGACTACATGCTCAACGTGGCCGTGGGCATCTCCGCCGGCACGGGCGCCCTGGTGTCCGCGTTCCCCGTGCTCGAGCCCCACATCCTGCCCATCACCCTGGGCGTGCTGGCGCTGCTCACGCTGGTCAACCTGCGCGGCGTGAGCGAGGCGGGGGCCGTGTTCGTCGTGCCCACGTGGTTCTTCATCGGGTCGCTGGGCCTGGTGCTGGGCGTGGGCCTCATCAAGCTGCTCCTGGGCCACGCGACGCCCGTGCAGGCCCCGCCGCCCCTGGTCGTGCCCGCCGCGCCCGTGGGGGCGTGGCTCATCCTCCGCGCCTTCGCCAGCGGCTGCACGGCGATGACGGGCGTGGAGGCCATCAGCAACGCGGTCCCCATCTTCCGCGACCCGGCCATCCGCCGCGCGCGCGTCACGCTGGGCCTCATCGTCGGCATCCTGGTCACGATGCTGCTGGGCATCGCGTTGCTGTGCCGGGTCTATGGCGTGGGCGCGACGGACCCCACGGGCGCCCACTACCAGACCGTGCTGTCGCAGCTCATCGCGGCGGTGATGGGGCGCGGCGCCTTCTACTACGTGGCCATGGGCGCCATCCTCTGCGTGCTCGCGCTGTCCGCGAACACCAGCTACGCGGGCTTCCCGCTCGTCTGCCAGGTGCTGGCGCACGAGCGCTACCTGCCGCCGGGCTTCGCGCACCGGGGCCGCAGGCTGGCCCTGTCGCGCGGCATCCTCACCTTGTCAGGGCTGGCGGCCCTCCTGCTCATCGCCTGCAAGGGCATCACCGACCGGCTGATTCCCCTGTTCGCCATTGGCGCGCTGATGGCGTTCACGCTGTCGCAGGCGGGCATGGTGATGCACTGGAACCGCCACCGGGGCGAGGGCTGGCAGTGGCGCCGCGCGCTCAACGGCGCGGGCGCGGTGATGACGGCCATCACCCTGGTCATCGTGGGCGTGTCCAAGTTCACGCACGGCGGCTGGGCCGCGTTCGTCATCATCCCGGTGGGCATCGTGCTGCTGTCGCGCATCCACGCGGCCTACCTGCGCACGCGGCGGGCGTCGGAGCTGAAGCGGCCCCTGCACCTGACACCGGGGCCGCCGTTCGTCGCGGTGGTGCCGGTGGACCGCTGGTCGCACGCGTCGGAGACGGCGCTGCGCTTCGCGCTGGAGCTGAGCGACGACGTGCGCGCGGTGCACATCTGCAGCGGCGACACCGACGAGGACGCGCTGGACTCGCAGTGGCAGCACTTCGTCCAGGGGCCGCTGCTGGAGGCCGGCCGCCGGCCTCCGCCGCTCGTGCACGTGTCGTCGCCCTACCGCGCGGTGGTGTGGCCGCTGCTGGACTACCTGGACTCGCTGCTCGCGGAGACCCCCGGACGCACCGTCGCCATCGTGCTGCCGGAGCTGCTGGAGAA
Source organism: Corallococcus sp. Z5C101001 (assembly GCF_007352635.1). Classification (NCBI taxonomy): domain Bacteria; kingdom Pseudomonadati; phylum Myxococcota; class Myxococcia; order Myxococcales; family Myxococcaceae; genus Corallococcus; species Corallococcus sp. Z5C101001. The sequence goes on along the minus strand of NZ_VKLU01000002.1, from coordinate 107,521 downwards.
GCGCTGGTACCGCGCCATGCTGTACGGCCGCCGCTCGGAGCTGCTGCGCAGCGCGCTGCTCCTGTCCGGCGAGCGGCGCCTGGTGGTGGTCAGCGTGCCCTGGTACCTGCGCACGCCGGAGCACCCCGCGCCGCATTCAGCGTGGGCCGACTCCGCGCACCCCGACGACGGCTGACGCCGGGGCGGACGCGGGCCGGCGCTACTCCTGTTCGTCCTGCTTCGTCAGGCCCCAGTCCTTCAGGCGCTTGAAGAGGGTGGAGCGCGCGAGGCCCAGCTCACGGGCCACGCGCTCGCGGTTGTTGTTGAAGCGGCGCAGCGCGGTTTCGATGATCTGCCGCTCCAGCTTCTCCAGCATCTGCTCCAGCGTCATGCCCGGCGGCAGCTCCGGCACGGTGATGCCCGTCTCGCGGTTGACCTCCTGGTCGAAGGACAGGTCGCTCGCGTCGATGGACGGCCCCTTGCGCAGGAGCAGCGCGCGGTGCACCACGTTGCGCAGCTCGCGGATGTTGCCCGGCCAGGCGTGTTGCTGGAGCCTGTCCAGCGCGGACGGGGTGAAGCGCACGACCTGCCCGCGAGGGGCGAACGCGCGCACGAAGTGCTCCGCCAGCGCCACCACGTCCCCCCGGCGGCTGCGCAGGGGCGGCAGGTGCAACGGGACGACGCACAGGCGGTAGTAGAGGTCCTCGCGGAAGCGGCCCTCGCGCGCCGCCGCCAGCAGGTCCCGGTTGGTGGCCGCCACGACGCGCACGTCCACGTGTAGGGGGCGGCTCGCGCCCACGCGCTTGATCTCGCCGCTCTCCAGCGCGCGCAGCAGCTTGGCCTGGAGGTCCAACGGCAGCTCGCCAATCTCATCCAGGAAGAGGGTGCCGCCGTCCGCCTCCTCGAAGGCGCCCTTGCGCGCGCCCACGGAGCCGGTGAAGGCGCCCTTCTCGTGGCCGAACAGCTCGCTCTCAATCAGCTCCTTGGAGATGGCCGCGCAGTTGACCGGGATGAGCGGCCGGTTCGCGCGCGGCGAGCACGCGTGCAGCGCGTTCGCCACCAGCTCCTTGCCCGTTCCGGACTCGCCCAGGATGGTGACGGCGGCGGTGGACGGAGCCACGCGCTGGATGAGGTCCGCCAGCTGCCGCACCGCCGGATCGCTCCCAAGGATGCCGTGGAAGGTCGTGGCCTCCTTCTTCGTGGAGGGCACCGCCTCCAGGATGAGCTCCGCCTCGCCCACGCGCAGCGAGGTGGGCAGCGTGACCTCCGCCTCGAAGAGGCGCACCGGGCCCAGCCACGTGCCGTTGGTGGAGCGCAGGTCCACGACGTGGAAGACGCCGTCCTTGCGCGTCACCTTGAGGTGCCGGCCGGAGATGAACCGGTCCTGGAGCACCAGGTCGTTTCCCGCGTCCTTGCCCACCGTGAAGCTGTCGCCGGTGAGCCGGTGCACGGCCTCCGAGGTGCCCTGCTTCACCCGCACCTGCGCCGCCTGCCAGCGCTGCGCGTCCCGACCCTGCACGGCGGTGGAGTGGCCCGCCTCGGTGGCCGCGTCCGCGTTCTCGCTGGCGCCGTGCTGGCGGAACACCGCGCGCCACTGGCCCAGCTCGATGTCCGCGCCGTCGGGCAGCTCCGCGCGCTCCACCGACGCGCCCGCGACCTTGGTGCCCTTGCCGGACAGGTCCTCCACCCGGCACGTCTGGCCATCCCACAGGAGGGCCGCCTGCAGGCGGCTCACCTCCGGATCCGGAATGGCCACGTCGCTCGAGTCACCCCGACCGAGCACCAACCGCGCCCGGTCCACCGCCACCCGCAGCACTTCCTCGCCTCGACGGAAGAAGACCAGCTCCGGCATTCCCAACCTCTCCCAGGACCCCCGGAAGGGGGCCGCGCGCAGCGCTTTACACGGCGCATGCGCGGGCTTCAACCCAGGGGGGCGATACAAGGGGAGGGCCGAAACCGACCCCCGTGGACCTGCCTAGTGTTTGGGCGCGAAGCGCGGGCTGCCCACCATGCCGGTGAGCCGGCCGCCGCGCCAACCCGGGTTGTCCCGGTCCGCCGGCAGCATGTTCACCGCGAGCGCCAGGGGCCCCAGGCGCTGCTGGAAGGCCTGCTCGAACTTCAGCCGCACGTCGAGCGCCAGCTCGCTGTACTCCAGCCTCCGGCCCAGCTTCACCGTGCCGGTGCCCGAACCCTCCAGGTCCTCGCTCTTGAGGTTCAGGTCCCGCACCGTGCCCAGGCCCTTGTCGAACTGGATGTCGCCCTTCAGCTCGCCCAGCAGCACGCGCGGCAGGTCCATGGGCATCGCCGGGCCGCCCCCCATGGGGATGGCCGCCTTGCCGCCCTTGATGGTGAGCCCCTGGGTGTCCATCACCACGGTGCCCGTCGCCTGGGACCAGTCCACCGGTTGGCCGCGCACCATCGTGCCGGGCGCCTGGAGCGACACCTTCGCGTTCACGGTGCCCTCCATGTCCACGCCGGTGTACGCGGGCAGGTTGCCGCCGCCCGCCTGCACTCCGTCCACGTCCACGTCCAGCGCCGTGCCGCTCAGGCCGCCCACGTGGACGTTCACCGTGCCGCCCATGCCCTTGAGCTTCAGCACCACGCCGGGCGGAAAGAGGGACGGGCGCAGCGCCACGCTGTCGAAGGTGAGCGCTTCACCCAGCTCGTCGGGGCCCATGCCGCCGGACTCGCCCCGGGCGAGCGCCGCCACGGCGTCCGCACCCAGCGGCGAGGGGGGCTTGCTCACGCGCACGTTGGTGGCGGTGACGCCGGACAGGCCGGGCCTCAGACCGCCAATGCGCACCGCGAGCCCCTGGGCCGCGGCTTCCGTCACCAGCCGCGAGCGGACCGCGTCGTACGGGAAGGTGAACATCAGGCAGAGGACGAACGCCACCAGGGCGAACGCGGTGTAGCCGAGGATGAGCTTCCAGCGGGCGGTCTTCGTTTCGGAGGCCATAGGGCTATTGCTTCATCCGGTAGGTGGCGACGGTGGTCCAGGCCGTCAGGGTGTCCGTGGCGGGCCGGGGCTCCACGCGCAGGTACTTCACCTTCACGATGCCCGGGCCCGTCTCCACCGTGCGCAGGAAGTCCGTCAGCTTGCGCAGGTCCACGTCCGTGAACGTCAGCTCCACGGAGCTCTCGATGATCTTCCCATCCCCCACGCCCACGTCGCCCTTGGGCGTCATGTTGGGGACGGTGAGGCCGGCGGCGGTGGCCTTGTCTTCAATGTACGTGATGAGCCGCACGTTGCTCTGCGTCAGCTGCTGCTCCACGCTCTGGCGCTCCGCCTGGGCCTGGCCGTAGCTGATGGCCAGGGCCTGGACCTCCTGCAGCTTCGCCAGCTTGTCCTGCGTGCGCCGGCGGTAGCCCTGCGCGCTGTTGGCGAAGCTGAAGAGCGTGACGAAGAGGACGAACACCAGGACCGCGGAGCCGGCGATCGCCACGAGCTTGCGCTCGCGGTCGCTCAGCCGCTCGAACCACGTCTGGAGCGGCGCGAAGATTTCCCGAAGCTTTCCCATGTCAGGTCTCCCCCCCCTTTGGCTCGCCGGGGCACTGCACCTGCACGTCCAGGCGGAAGGTCACCTTCTGCCCGTCGCGCGTCTTCTCCACCTTGCCCTCCTTCACGTCCTTGAAGCAGCGGTGGCCCTTCAAGGCGGCGGAGAGCGTGTCGATCTGCTTGGAGCTGTCCGTCTCCCCCTGGAGCATGATGCGGTCCAGGTCCACCTGGATGCGGTCGAACTTCACCGGCACCTCCGGCGGAATGCGCTGGGTGACCTCCGCCAGCAGGTTCACGGCGGACATCGTGGGCAGCGCCGCGGCGGGGCTCTCCACGCCCTTGAGCATGTTGAGGGCGCGGTCGTAGTTCTGCTCGCACGTACCCAGGATGCGCTGGGTCGTCTTGCAGAGCACCGCGTCCACCTCCGCCTCGCGGCGGGAGAGCACCGTGTTGCGCACCACCCCGAAGGCGATGAGCAGCAGCAGCAGCGTCACGGCGAAGGAGGCCAGCAGCCCCAGCCGGTCCTTCACGTAGTCGTAGCCGCCCTTGAAGGAGAACTCGCCCCGGCGCAGGTTGAAGCGCGGCGCCCGGACCCCGGCCGCGTTGCCGCGCATCGCCAGCGCGAACGCCTGCGCGGCCGTGGGCGCCTCCGCCGCGCCAATCAACGTGGAGGTGTCCGCCGGCAGCGCCAGCACGCGCACGGGCAGGTTCAGGTCCTTGGACAGCTGCTCCGCCAGGCCCGGCATCCGCGCGGTGCCGCCGCACAGCACCACCGCGGAGACCTGCCGGCGGGTGCGCGCGGTGAAGGACTTGAAGGACGGGCGCAGCTCGCGGAGCACCGGCTGCAGGCCGCGCACGAACGCGTTCGCGGCGCGCTCGGCGTCCGGGCCGTGGGCCGCGCTGGCCAGCGCCCCGTGCGCCTCCTTCCACGCGTGCGCCTCCGGCAGCGTCGTCTGGAACTCGGTCGCGAGCGCGCGCGTCAGGTCGCGTCCGCCCCCCGCGAAGGTGCGCGCGAACTCCACGCCCTTGCCCGGCTGTCCGATGGCCACCGCCGTGCGCTCATGGCCAATGTCCACCACCGCCACCGAGCCGCCCTCGCCCGCGCTCTCGAAGAGGCCGGGCAGCTGGGTGAAGAGGTTCTGGTACGCGAGCGCGGGGTGGGTGATGACGCGCGGATCCAACTGGAGGCCGCCCAGCAGCGCCAGCAGCTCCTGGAGCTCCTGCTTCTTCACCACGCCCACCAGCAGGTCCGCGGCCTTGTCCTTGCCGGGGGTGTCCCGCTGGCCGACCACCTGGTAGTCGTAGACGACCTCCGAGATGTCGAAGGGCAGCTGGCTGCCGACCTCGAAGGGCAGCGTCGCCTCCACGCGCTTGCTGTCGGAGAAGGGCAGGCTCACCGCGTGCGTGGTGAGGGACGGTCCGGGCAGGGCGATGACGACCTGGTCCACGTGCCCTTCGGGCATCTTCCCGAGCAGCTCCTCCACCGCGGCGCGCAGCGTCTCCGCGCGCTCGCCTTCCTGCGCGCGGCGCACTTCGGCGTACGCCTGCGTGGTGTGGCTTTTCGCTCCGGAGGTGAGCACCACCCCCTTCACGGAGTGGCTGCCCAGGTCCAGGCCAAGAATGCGGGCCATGCTATTCCTCTCTGTAATACACGAGCTTGCCCAGCCCGTCGTCCAGGCGGATGACGGCGGTGAGCGTCTTCTGGACGCTGCCCGCTTCTCCCACGGACTTGATGGTGAATGTCTTGCTCTTGTCGCCCAGGTAGCGGTTCTGCTGGACGTTGCCCTTGATGAGCGGATTGACCGCGATGCCGGCCTGCTCCACCACGCCCACGAAGTCCGACACCGACATGCCGAAGAAGTTGAACATGCGCGCGGCGCGGATGCGGCTGATGAGCTCGTTGAGGAACACCGGATCCGTCAGCCGGGGATCCGGCCGGTTGGGGTCCGCGGCGGACATGATGGCCAGCCCCAGCATGATGGGGTCGTCCGTGTTGATGTTCGGCTTGGAGTTGATGTCCGGGTACACCGTGAGCCGGTCGCGGAAGGCCGCCATGAAGCGGTCGTTGACGCCGTGCACCCGGTACAGCTCGTCCAGGCTGTCGAAGCGGGCGTTCTTCACTTCATAGCGCGGCTGGTAGCGGCTGTACGGGGAACCCTCGTCCGCGAAGCCGGAGACGAACGGGTTCGTCGGGTCCTTGGGGTTGAAGCTGGACTGGGTGGTGTCCTCGTCCGCCCAGTCCTTCAGCGCGATGACGGTGTCCTGCGGCGTGGAGCGAACGTGATTCGCGTCGTCCTGCTGCCAGAGGAACTCGAAGCGCTTGTCGGCGAACATGTCCAGCATGCGCGCCGCGGTGGCCTGCGCCTCCGCGCCGCCCGTGTTCAGGCGCATGACGTTGAGCTTCTCCTCCTCGTCGCTGATGGTGGCGAGGAAGCACCCGTCGAAGCCGCCGAAGGAGCGGCGCTGCATCTGCGCCGCCACCTGCGTGGCCGCGCCCGGGCTCTCGTCCCCGTCGTCCATCTTGAACTTCGGGTCCACCTGCACCGGGTCCGTCTCCACGGGGCGGCCGTCCACGCCCTGGGCGCCGTCGCTCTTCACCAGCCCCTTGAGCATGTGGCAGTCCACCCGCGCCAGCTTCCAGAGCTGGATGTTGAGCGACTGCGGCTGGAAGTTCTGCGCGCCGGCCTGTCCCTTGGCCCCGCCGCCCGCGAGGCCCGGTATCATGTTCATGAGGCCCGAGAGGTTGGGGATGGGCGTCTGGTCCACCTGCTTCTGGAAGCGCAAGAGCAGCCGCCCCAGCGCGATGCCGGAGCGGGCCATGTAGTAGGCGCGCACTTCGTCGCGCTGGTTGGAGGCGAGCTGCAGGTCCACCCGGCTGTTGTACGCGAACTCGGTGGCCACCACCGTGAGCAGCGCGATGGAGACGAGCGCGATGATGAGCGCCACGCCGCGCGAGCGCTTGTCCCGGCGACGGCCGGGGCTGGCCGCGCCCGGCGCCTGGGGAAGGGAGGTCCGCGCCCCGCCACGCCGGCGGGACGCCTGCTGGAAGTAGGGGAAGGGCATCAGTTGAACCTCGGCAGTTCCGTGTTGAGCAGGATGCGCGTCTGCGTGGTGTAGCGCGCCTCCTTGCCCGACTCATCCAGGGCGATGACGGTGATCCGCACGCGCGTGGGGAGGATGGACTTCTTCTCCGTGCGCCGCGTATCCCATTCGTCGTCCCACTCCTTCTTCTCCGAATCCCAGTAGGCGAACTCCACGCCCTTGACGCCTTCGAAGAGCACGTCCGTGGTGCCGCCCCGGTCCATCCGGTCGCCCACGTTGGGGTCCTCCCGGCGCTTCAAATCCAAGCGCTGCCGGGCGCCCCGCTCGGTGGAGTTCTCCACGAAGTACTCCACCACCGCCTGGTCGGACTCCTTCACGTCCGTGTACAGGCGCTGGTGCGAGAACGTGGTGAAGGTCAGCTTGTCGCGCTCACCGATGAAGTTGGTGGGCCGGTCGTTCTGGTCGCGGAAGCGGCGCAGGTCATACCGGTCGCTCACGAAGGCGGAGCCCACCTCGCGCGCCATGCGGTTGAGCGACACGCGCACCATGCGGTAGCGCTCCGCTTCGCCCTCCACCACTTCCTTGGCGTTGATGCCCGTCTGGAACGCCAGGGCGACGACGGTGCCCATCAGCGCGGTGATGGAGACCGCCACCATCACCTCCATCAGCGTGAAGCCACGGACGCGTCGCTTCATTGGATGCCTCCACGTCCCGGCAGGCCCGGGAAGGTGCCCCGGCCCCCGCCGCCAAAGATGCCGCCCGGCGGGCGCGGGTTGAAGCCGCCGTTGCCTGGCTGCTGCTGGCCGGCCGCGCCGTTGAGCTCGTTGAGCACCTGCGCGCGGTTGCGCAGCGGCCGGCGCGTGTTCGGGTCCAGCATCTGCCCGTTGGGGCCGGGGATGGGGTTGTCCACCACGCGGCCGTTCTCATCCACCCACTGGTTCTCCGCGCCCGCCGTGGAGCCCGCGTTGGGCGTGAAGCCGCCGTTGCGGTCGCCGCCGGGCCCCAGGGAGACCACGTGCGTCACCACGTCCAGGCTCTCCACCTGGGTGCCTTCCTTCCAGTACACGGTGAGGTGCACCTCGCGGACGGACTTGGTGAGCTGGTCCACCATCTGCGTGAACATGGGCTGCGCCATGCTCATGGCGGAGGCGCCCATGGGGCTGGAGGTGGTGGTGCCGCCGGGGGGCGTGCTGCCCTTGCCGGAGCTGCCGCCGCCGCCGAAGAGGCCCGCCAGGCCCCCCATGGGGTCGCTGGAGTCGCCGCCGCCCATGGGCAGGTTGAAGATGGCGCCGATGAGCTGATCCGGCGTCACGCCGTCCGTCTTGGGCGCGATGATGCGCGCGCGCCACTTGAACTGGGGCCAGCCGTCGTCGGAGAAGTCCCCGGACTGTTCGTCGTCGTCGGCGTCGAAGCCGTCGTCGTAGAGCTTCTGCTCCAGGTCCGTCATCTTCGAGCGGGCCAGGAGCGACGCCACGGTGAGCCGCTTGGTGTAGACGTGGTTGGCCACCGCGCCGGAGTTGAGGTCGAAGATGGCCATCAGCGCGACGCTGAGGATGGCCAGGGCCACCATCGTCTCCAGCAGGGTGAAGCCCAGGGGCCGCTGCTTGGGATGTCTCATGAGCGGGGCACCTCCAGGGCCTCGGATGCGATGTTCACCTTGCCTGTCAGGGGTGACACGTCCAGGGTCCACGCGTTGTCGCCCTGGCGCAGGAACACCATGGCCTTCTCCGTGTACCCCTGCGGGAAGAAGTAGAGATAGGCCACGCCGCTCTCCACGGGCTCCCGCTGTTGCCGCGTCCACACCGACACCGCCACACCCGCCGGCAGCTCGCGCGGGGTGATCTCCTCCGCGGTGTAGGTGGAGAAGGTGGACAGGGACTCGATGCGGGCCTTCTCCTCGTCCATCAGCTCCTGCGCGGACGGCTGGGAGTTGTCGGAGCGCGTGTAGTTCTTGCGCGTGTCGCCGCCGTTGTTGCCGGCGCGCGCGGCCTTCTCGCGGTTGCGCTTGTCGTCGCGGAGCACCGCGTCCCGGTCGCGCGAGGTGGTGATGCCGCCCGCGGCGCATTCCGCGTGGTAGCGCGTGGCCTCCTCGCGCTTCGGGTCGGGGATTTCAAACACCAGCCTGCACGTCTTGCCGCTGAGCGCCGCCGAGTCGTACAGCGACCGGATGACGCCCGCGAGCTCCGTGGCGGAGCCCTTCGCCTTGGCGCCGGTGAGCGCGCCGATGCCCACCGTCACCGCGGCGAACATCACCGCCGCGATGGCCAGCGCGATGGAGATCTCAATCAGCGTGAGGCCGCGGGGGGCGCGGCGGCGGCGGGCGGGCAGGGGGCGCATGGCGGACGTCATGGCTGCACCTCCTGTGCCACGATGCCGCCGCTGAAGATGTCCGCGGCGTCACCGGTGCCGCCGGGCTTGCCGTCGGAGCCGAGGGACAGCACGGCCCCCGTCTTGCCCTCCATCCGGTAGACATACGGATGGCCCCACGGGTCGATGGGCGGCGCGTCCAGCACCTTGGAGGCGATGAGCGGGGTGAAGCCCTGCGCCTGGCTGGGGAAGAAGCCCATCAGCCGGTGGTAGGCCTTGAAGTAGCCCTCCAGGCGGCGGATCTGCTCGCGCGCCTGGCGCTGGGTCGGGGTGAGGGTGTTGTCCTCGGTGGCCCACACCAGCGCGAAGGCGAGCACGCTGGCGCCGCCGAACACGCCCAGGAGCAGCAGCCGGCCCAGGCGCGTGGAGCGGGCGCGAGGAGGCCCACCGGAGACGGAGCGCGCCTCGCGCGCGGACGTCGGAGAGGAAGTGTGCTCGGGAGTCATCTCGGGCATTCCTACGACAACACGCGGGAGGCGCGGCCTTGCTCCAGGAAACGGGACGCGACCTACTTCTTCGCGTTCTGGTCCTTGGAGGAGATGTCGGCGTCGGAGCCCTCGCCGCCCGGGTTGCCGTCGGCGCCGTAGCTGGTGATGACCGGCTTGCCGCCCTCGTTCATGTACACGTACTCGCGGCCCCAGGGGTCCATGGGCATGCGCTCCAGGTTCTGGGTGTCCACCAGCGCCTTGAGGCCCGTGGCGGTGTCCGGGTAGGAGCCCTTCTTCGTGTAGTAGAGCTTCATCGCGCTCTGGATGTTGCGGATGTCCAGGCGCGCGGTGTCCTGCTTGGCCTCTTCCAGCTTCGGGATGACGGCCACGCCCACCGCGGCGGCGATGAGCCCGAGGATGGTGATGACCACCATGATCTCGATCAGGGTCATGCCGCGGTTGCGGCGGCGCTGCTGCTTCTTCGTGTGCGTGTTCGTCGTCATGTCTTCACTCACTTTCGGGTGACTTTCTGGCAGGCCACCGCGTCATGGGTGTGTCGGGATGTCAGAAGGTTTCAGGGAGGAGCGCCACGCCCGGAGGCGGGAGGCGGCTCCCGGTGGGTGTAGAGGGTGGCCCCCACCGTCGCCAGCGTGGCGGCCAGGGCCAGGAGCCCCATCAGCGTGACGCGCTGGATCCACCGGTCGAGCGTGTCGTTCATCGTCGGACTCCCTCCACCTAATGGATGGCCGTGTTCACCTGGAGAATCGGCATCAGGATGGAGAGCGCGACGAATGCAATCATCACGCCCATCACCACGATGAGCATGGGCTCCAGGAGGCTGGTGAGCGCGCCGATGCGCACGTTCACCTGCGTTTCATAGGAGTCCGCCACCGACAGGAGCATGTCCTCCAGCTGGCCGGATTTCTCACCGATGGCGACCATGTGGTACACGAGCGGCGGGAACTGGCCGGACCGCTTGAGGGGGGTGGCGATGCTCTCGCCCTCGCGGATGGACTCGCGGGCGTTCTCCACCGCGTCCGCCAGCACCGAGTTCGTCATCACCGCCTTGACGATGTCCAGCGCGGCCAGCATGGGCACGCCGCTCTTGAGCAGCGTGGACAGCGTGCGCGCGAAGCGGGAGATGGCCAACAGGCGCACGAGGCTGCCGAAGATGGGCGCCTTGAGGGTGAAGCGGTCCCACTTCGGCTTGCCCTTGGGGCTCTTCGTCCAGCGCATGAAGAAGACGAAGCCCGCCACGATGGACGGAATCACCAGGAACCACCAGGCCTGCATGAAGTTGGACGCGCCAATGAGGATGCGCGTGTTCAACGGCAGGGTGGCCTTCATCGTTTCGAAGATCTTCGTGACCTTCGGGACGACAAACACCATCAGCAGCACCAGGATTCCGCCGCCGACCAGCAGCATGATGGCGGGGTAGAGCATGGTGCCGATGATCTTCTGCTGCAGCTTGGCCTGGTTCTCCGTGAAGTCCGCCAGGCGCAGCAGCACGGTGTCCAGCGCGCCGGAGGCCTCACCCGCGCGCACCATGTTGATGTAGATGCTGGGGAAGATCTTCGGGTGCTGGCTGAACGCGTCCGCCAGGGACGAGCCTTCGTTCACGCGCTGCTTGATGTCGGAGAGGGCGCGCTTGAGCCGCTCCTTCTCCGCCTGGTCCACCAGCGCGTTGAGCGAGTCCACGATGGTGACGCCCGCGCCCAGCAGGGTCGCGAGCTGGCGGGTGAGGATGGCGACGTCCTCGGTGCTGACCCGGCCGCCCGCCAGCTTGCGCAGGTCCACGTCGCGCGCCACGAGCGCCGCGTTGGCGCCCTTGGACACGCCCGCGCGGCTGCCCTCCGCCTGCCCGAGCACGTCGGTCAGGAAGATGCCGTCCGCGCGCAGCTTGGAGCGCAGCGTCTTGGGTGAGTCCGCCTCCAGCAAGCCCTTCTTCTGCTTGCCGTGGGAATCAAGGCCTCTGTATTCGAAGACGGGCATGGCGGACTAGATGTCCTCCTGCGTGATGCTCAGGACCTCGGCGATGGTCGTCTCGCCCAGGGCGATCTTCCGCACGCCGTCGTCCAGGAGCGTGATCATGCCCTTGGCGAGCGCGGACTTCTTGATGGTGGATGCGTCCACGTTCTTCAACACCAGCTGGCGCACGTCGTCGTCCACGAAGAGGAACTCGTAGATGCCGGAGCGGCCTCGGTAGCCGTTGCGGTTGCAAGACGGGCAGCCCACCGCCTTGTAGATGCGGTCGGTGTTGAAGCGCTCCTTGAAGCTCTTGACCGTGAAGCCGAGCTCCTTCAGGTCCGCGTCCGTGGGCGTGTAGGCCTGCCGGCAGTCCGGGCACACCCGGCGCACGAGGCGCTGGGCGAGGATGCCGGTGAGCGACGACGCCACCAGGAAGGGCTGCACGCCCATGTCCACCAGACGGGTGACGGCGCCGGCCGCGTCGTTGGTGTGCACCGTGGAGAGCACCAGGTGGCCCGTGAGGGACGCCTGGATGGCGATCTCCGCCGTCTCCTTGTCGCGGATCTCACCGACCATGATGACGTCCGGATCCTGGCGCAGGAAGGAGCGCAGGCCTTGCGCGAACGTCAGGCCGATCTTCGGGGCGATGGCCATCTGGCCAATGCCCTTGAGCTGGTATTCGACCGGGTCCTCGACGGTGAGGATGTTGAGGTCGGGCGTGTTGATCTTGGAGAGCGCGCCGTAGAGCGTGGTCGTCTTGCCGGAGCCCGTGGGGCCCGTCACCAGGACGATGCCGTGCGAGCGCTTGATGACGGACTCCATGTTGCCCAGCACCTGCTGGCTCATGCCGATCTCCGCCAGGTCCAGCAGCGTCGCCGTCTTGTCGAGCAGACGCATGACGATGCGCTCGCCGAACGACGTGGGCGTGGTGGACAGACGGATGTCGATGTCGCGGCCCGCGAGCTTGATGCGGATGCGACCGTCCTGCGGCAGGCGCTTCTCCGCGATGTTGAGCTGCCCCATCACCTTCACGCGCGCGATGATGGAGTTCTGGTAGCGCTTGGGCGGCTTGATGACCTCCTGGAGCACGCCGTCGATGCGGAAGCGCACCAGGAGCTCGCGCTCCATGGGTTCGATGTGGATGTCGCTCGCCCGCTCCTTGGCCGCGCGGAAGAGCACGGAGTTGACCAGCCGGATGACCGGGGCTTCGTCATCCGCGTCGAGCAGGTCCTTGGGCTCCTCCAGCTCGTGCGCCAGCGAGTCCAGGTCCTCCGTGGTCTCCATCTCGTCCACGAGCGCTTCGGCCTCGTTGACGGAGCGGTCGTACACGCTGTTGATGGCGTCCACGATGGTGGACGCCATCGCGATGCGGGGCTGGATGCCCTGGCCCAGCAGCAGCCGCGCGTGGTCCAGGGAGGTGGTGTCCAGCGGATCCGCCACCGCGAGGACGACCTCGTCGCCCTCCACGGACAGCGGCAGCAGCTGCGTCTGGCGCGCGAAGTTGATGGGGATGCGCTTGACCAGCTCCGCGTCCACTTCCTCCGTGAAGATGCGCTGGAGGTAGGGCAGGTCCAGCTGGTGGCCCAGGGCGCGCGCCACGTCCTCGTCGCTGACCGCCTTCATGCCCACCAGGATCTCACCCAGCCGGCCGCCCTTCTCCTGCTGCGCGGCGAGCGCCTCCTGGATCTTCTCCGGCGTGAGGGCCGGCACGAGCGCGCGGAGGATCTCCCCGAGCGGCCGGCCACACAGGTACGCCTGCCCGTGGGCGACGACCTGGGTGGCGTCGTTGCGGCCGCCGGCCACGTCGGGTGTCGCGGCGGAGGCTTGGAGGGTCGTGGGGTCGGCGGTCAGGTCCATGGGTTTACTCCCCGTTTCCCGGCTGGATTCGCAGCCTCTCCGGGTTGGCGTCCGGAGTGGGCGCCGTCACCTCGGGTTGCGTCGCGGGCGTCGCGGGCACTGATCTGTCTGAACCCCCCGCTGGCGCCTCGGTATTTCGCGGAGCCTGCCCGCCCTCGGGGGAGTGGGCGGCCCCGTTCGGCGTGGCGGGCGCCTGCCCGCCAGGCTGGGCATGGGACGAGGAGGCGGGCGGACCACCGGCCGGCGACGGGCTGCCCACCGGACGGATGACGCGGTCGTTGGACGTGCCGCTGCCGCCGTTCTCCACGCGCTGCTCTTCCTTGAGGACGGCCTGGTTCATGCGCGACAGCGGGCCGGGCTTGCGGCTGAAGTCCACCGCCACGTCGTAGCCGGGCACCTGGCCGTAGAACTGCTCCACGAACTGCTGACGCTCCTTCATCTTGCGCTCGAAGATGCGCCGGAAGTCGTCCTGGCTCCGGATGATGTAGGGCGTCAGGAACAGCAGCAGGTTCGTCTTGGTCTTGCGGCGCGTGGTGTCGCGGAACAGGTGGCCCAGGAGCGGGATGTCACCCAGCACCGGCACCTTGGAGACGGACTCCAGGGTGCGGTCCTGCATGATGCCGCCGATGACGACCGTCTCCATGTCCTTGGCGATGACGGTCGTCTTCGCGCTGCGCTTCGACGTGGTGGGGCCCAGCACGGGGTCCGTCGAGGCGATCTCCTCCGTCTGCTCCGTGATGACCAGGCGGATGAAGTCGCTCTCGTTGATCTGCGGCTTGACGGTGAGCTTCAGCTCCACGTTCTGGCGGGTGATGGGCGCGTACAGCGACCCCAGGCCTCCCAGCGAGCCCAGCAGCGACGGGGTGAGGCCGCCGGCGGCGGTGCCGGTGCCGCCCAGCGAGCTGCCCAGGCTGGACGGGGAGAAGCCGGACTGGAAGGGCACGTTCTGGCCCACCGTGATCTCCGCCTCCTCGTTGTCGCTGGTGAGCAAATGCGGCGTGGAGAGCACGTTCACGTCCGACGACGCCTGCATCGCGTTGAGCACCACGCCGAAGGCCGGGATGTCGATGCCCAGGCTCTTGAGCCCCGGGAGGACGGGGCCCTGGATGCCGGCGAGGAAGCCGCCCATGCCGGCCAGGCCCGCCAGCGAGAAGGACGGGGGCGCGCCGCTGCCGGAGTAGTTGGTGCCGAAGATGCCGGGGATGGGGCCGTTGTCCGTCTTGAGGCTGAAGCCCTGGTGGAAGTTGACGCCGAACTCGCTGTTGCGGTCCAGGTTCACTTCCATGATGACCGCCTCCACGAACACCTGGCGGCGCGGCTGATCCAGCTGCTGGATGATCTGGACGATGTTCTTGTAGTCCGCCTGGCTGGCGACGATGACCAGCGAGTTGGTGCCCTTGTCCGCGGAGATCTTCACCTCGCCGCTGAACAGCTCCGCGGCCTGGGTGGGCCCGCGCGGCACGCCCTGCGGCTGGTTCGGGATGGGGACGCGCTGGGGGCGGTTGGCGGTGCCCTGCGCGAGCGACTGGAGCGTGCTGGCCAGCTCCTCCGAGTTGGCGTTCTCCAGCGGGTAGACGTTGATCTTGTTGCCGCTGCCGGACGGGATGTCGATTTCACGCACCAGGTCCTGGATGCGGCCGAAGGCGGCGGGGCTGGCCACGACGATGAGCTTGTTGGTGCGCTCGTCCGGGATGATCTGCGACAGCGTCGCGGCGCCGCCGGTGTCCGTGCCGCCGGAGGCCACGCCCTCGCCAGGGGGCTGTCCGGGGATGCCCTGGGTGAAGTTGCCGGGGCGCTGGCCCGCGCGGCCGCCCGCGCCGGACTTGGCCTCGAAGAGCTTCTGGATGGTGTTGGCCACGTCCTGGGCGGTGGCGTACTGCACCTGGATGATGCGCATCTCGTCGCTGGAGGAGCGGCTGTCCAGCTGGTTGATGAGGCGCTCCAGGCGGTGGATGTTGGAGCCCACGTCGTTGACGATGATGGTGTCCGGCGGGTACGGGATGGTGTCGCCGTCCTTGGACACGAGCTGCTGGAGGACGCCGCGCAGCGGCTCCACCTCCACGTACTTGATCTTGAACAGCTTGGTGACCATCTGCTCGTTCGTCGTGTACGGCGTCTCGTCGTCCACGATGGTCGGGATGGGGTTCTGCTTCGCCGAGCGCTTGTCGACGATCTTCAGGAAGCGGCCGTACGGGTAGACGGCGAGGCCGTTGGCGTCGAGCGCGGCGAGGAACGCGGAGTAGAACGAGTCCGCGTCCACCTCCACGCGGCCGTTCTCCGGGCCGATGATGGAGATCTTCCCGCGCACGTTCTCCGGGAGGATGAACGTGCGGCAGGTGGCGTCCGACACGGTCTGGACGAGCTTCTCGATGTCCACCTTGTCGAAGTAGATGCCGTAGCGCGCGTGGCGCCGGGCCTCCTCGCAGGAAGGCACCTGGCGCGGGCCCTGGTTCTCAGGCGCGCTGGTGCTGGGGGGCGGGGCGGCGGCGGTGCCCTGCGGGGTGATGGTCCGGTCGCCCTGGGCGGCCGGAGCACTGGGCAGGGCGGGACGGCGCTGGGCCCACGCGGGGACCGAGAGCGCGAGGCACAGACAGAGCATCCAGGACGGGAGCGTCGTCTTCATGGAGGAGCGGGCGCGGAGCGGGGGTGTTTAACGGACGTTGTAGGATTTGCGGATCGGCGCGCCGTTGCGCTCGATCTCGATCTCGATGCGGGAGGAGTCCTTCAGCTTCGAGTACACCTCCAACGCCTTCTCGGGGCTGTTCAGGTCGAAGCCGTTGATGCGGCGGATCACGTCACCGTTCTGGACGCCAATCTTCGAATAGATGGAGTCCGGGCGGATGGAGAACAGCTTGAAGCCCACGGCCTGGCCGTCCTTGAAGGCGGGCACGATGCGCGCCTGCATGGCCACGTCGTTGAGGTTGCTCAACGTCTTGTCGATTTCGGCCTTGGGGACTTCGTACTCGTTCTCCCCGGTGGACTTGATGCCGTTGCCCAGGCCGTTGGGCGCGGTGTTGGTGGGCGCGGTGACGGGCGGAGGGGTGTAGGCGGCGACGGCGCCGTCGCCGGGCTGCCCGTCGATGAACTCGCGCCGGCCGTTGTTGTTGATGATCACGCGCTCGCGTTCGATCTCCATGATGGTGGCGCCCATCAGGTTGTTGCCGACCATGTACGTCTGCGAGCGCTGCGTGGTCATGTCCTGGATGGACGCGAACGACCAGTCCGGGTTGGCGGCGACGAGCGTGCCCAGCAGCTTCACCCGCAGGCCACTCTTGGCCGGCGGGGCGTTGGCGTCGAACTCCGGCGGCGTCGGCTCCTTCACCGCGACCTCCGGCTCCGGCAGCTTCACGCCCGTGAGGCGCGACAGCCGCTCCACGTCGAGGGAGGCCAGGCCGCTGTCCGCGGCGTGGGTGCGCTGCGCGACGCGCGCCGGGGCCTCCGACGCGGGGGCAGGGGAGATGGAGGATTCGACGAACAGGTTCACCGTGCGCGCCGCCAGCAAGGCGACGAGCAGGATGAACAACAGGTTCACGCTCCAGAAGTACTTGCGAAAGAAGAGTTCCATCACGCTTCCGGGAGAAAGCCAGCCCCACATCGGACCTTGAGCAAGGCAGGTGCCATCGCTGGGCGGGCGGGAAACCCAGGACTTACGGCCAAGTCCGCGGAATTATTTCGGAATAGGACGCGGGTCTGGCCCGGGGCGCGGCCGGGACAACGCGTCCGGACAATTTGTCAAAAGCGGGCGGGGGCCGGTGTGACGGCCTGTCAGTCCGCGCTGGTGGGGGGGGAGGGGGGCACCGGGGGGGCGTCCGGGCCCAGCTGCTCGCGCTCCAGCTTGCGGTAGATGGTGCGCGCGGCGATGCCCAGCAGGCGGGCGGCGAGCGTCTTGTCGCCCTTGGTGTGGCGCAGGGTCTCGTGGATGACCCGCCGCTCGATCTCCTCCATGGGCGTCCCGATGGGGATGACGAGCTGGCCGGCCGAGCCCAGGGGCCCCTTGCGCACGGACTCCGGCAGGTCGCTGGCCTCCAGCACGTCCGTCTTGGCCAGCACCACCGCGCGCTCCACGGCGTGCTCCAGCTCGCGCACGTTGCCGGGCCACGCGTAGTTCTCCAGGACGCCCAGGGCGTCGGGCGAGAAGCCGCGCAGCACCTTGCCGTTCTTCGCGGCGAAGCGGCGCAGGAACGCGTCCGCCAGCAGCGGGATGTCCTCGCGGCGCGAGGCGAGCGCGGGCACGCGGATCTCCACCACGTGGAGGCGGTAGTAGAGGTCCTCGCGGAAGCGCCCTTCGGCCACCTCCTTCTGGAGGTCCTTGTTGGTGGCGGCGACGAGCCGCACGTCCACCTTCACCGTCTGCGTGCCGCCCAGCCGCTCCAGCTCGCCCTCCTGGAGCACGCGCAGCAGCTTCACCTGGGCGGAGAGGGGCATCTCGCCCACCTCGTCGAGGAAGAGGGTGCCGCCGTGGGCGCGCTCGAAGCGGCCCTCGCGCCGGCTGACGGCGCCCGTGTACGCGCCCCGCTCCACGCCGAAGAGCTCCGCCTCCAGGATGCTCTCCGGGATGGCGCCACAGTTGACGGCGACGAAGGACTGCTTCGCCCGGGCGGAGTGCTCATGCAGCGCGCGGGCGGCCAGCTCCTTGCCGGTGCCGGACTCACCCAGCAAGAGCACGGTGGCGGTGGAGGGCGCCGCCTGGCGGATGGTGTCCAGCATGGCGCGGAACGCGGGGGACTGCCCCACCATGGCGCGCCCGCCCGCGGGGTTGATCTCCGCGAGCTTCGCCTTGAGGGAGGTGTTCTCCTGGACGAGCGCCTGCTTCTCCAGCGCCTTCTGCACGGCCTTCACCAGCGCGTGGCGCTTGAGGGGCTTGGTGATGAAGTCGTAGGCGCCATCCTTCATGGCGGCCACGGCCGTCTCCACCGTACCGTAGGCGGTCATCAGGACCACCTCCACGTCCGGGCGGATGGCGCGGCTGGCCTTGAGCAGCTCCTGGCCGTCCATGCCGGGCATCATCAGGTCGGTGACCATGACGCTGACCTCGGAGCGCCGGAGCAGCTCCAGCGCCTCCGTGCCCTGCGCGGCGGACAGCGTGGAGAAGCCTTCCCGCTGGAAGATGCGGGCGACCGAATCGAGGTTGGCGCGGTCGTCGTCGACGACCAGGACCGTGGGAGAAGTCATGGGTGTGCAGGGCCTCTGTTACCCTTGCCCTGCAATCCGCATTCCCTCAAGCCTGCTCTTCATCCGGCTCCAGCGGCCCCCCGCCCATGCGGCCGATGTCCTCGCGGCGCACCTTGTCCACGTTGAAGCGGCGCGCGCCGGCCAGCATGCGGTCCACCGTGGCGTCGAAGGTGGGAGGCGCGCCGTCCTTGCGGAAGCGCAGGAAGTTGACGCGGGCGACGACGAAGTTCTTGAGGTAGGGGCTCTGGAGGCCGCGCTCCTTGAGGGCGGAGACGACGGCCACCACCGCGTCGTCCAGCTCCAGGAGCCGCTCCGCGCGGGCGTCGCGCACGGCCAGGGCCTCTGGCAGCGGCACGTCCTGGAAGGCGTCCACGACCTTGACGAAGGGGTGGTAGGCGCCCGCGGAGAAGCGGGGGCGCTTCTCGTAGGCGGCGCCCAGGGTGAGGAAGGACGGCTCCTCGAAGAGGTGGGCGAAGGCGGACTCCTTCCCCGGCCGGCCCGCGCCCACCAGGCCCCGGGCCATGCGGATGACCTCCAGCGAGCGCTCCTTCAGGTTGTGGGCCTTCTCCGTGTTGAGGGCCAGGATTTGATAGGCCACGTCCTCTTCGGGCAGGAGCAGCGCGACGATGGACTTCGCGCCCAGCATGCGGCTGGCGTTGAGGCGGTGGTTGCCGTTGGGTGTCCAGTAGCGGCCCTGCACTCGCACGGCGATGACAGGGTCGAGGAAGCGGTCCAGGCGCTCCATCGCGGTGGCGAGCCGCTTGACGTGGGGCTCGGACAGGTCGCGCTGGTAGGGCGTGGGCTCCACCCGGTCGATGGGGAGCACGGCGAAGACGACGGGGTGGCCGCCCAGCGGGTCGCGGTAGACGGCCAGCACCTCGCCGCCGTCCTGGCGCACCGCCTGGAGGAGCGCGTCCGGGAAGGCCACCGCCTCGCTCGCCACCTCTCCGGCGGTGAGGCCCCGCGACTTCGGTTCGGCCTTCTTGCGGCGCGGCTTGCGCGGCGTGGCCGGCTTCGACTTCGCGGGGGCGGACTTGCGGGCGGACTTCGCGGCCATGCGGAGCGGACCTCGTGCCAAGGAGGAGAGGTCCGCGAGCGTAGGCGACCGGCGAGGGCGGGCTTAAGCGCCGGACACGGTGAGCTGTCGGAAGCGGACAGTGGGCGCGCCCACGCTGCCGCCGCGGAACTGGAGGTCGCTGCCCACCGCGTCCACGTCCTTCAACATCTGGAGGAGGTGGCCCGCGACGGTGACTTCCTGCACCGGGTGCGTCAGCTCGCCGTTCTCAATCCAGAGGCCGTTGGCCCCACAGGACATGTCGCCGGACACCGGATCCGCGCCGTGGCCCAGGAGGGCGGTGACGTAGAGGCCGCGGGGGACCTCGCGGATCAGCTCCTCCGGTGGCTGGGTCCCTGGCTCCAGGTAGAGGTTGGTGTTGCCGATCCCGGGCAGCGCGCTGTAGCTCCGGGCCGCGTTGCCGGTGGTGCGCGCCTTCGCCTTGCGCGCGGTGAAGGCGTCATAGAGGAAGCCGGACAGCACGCCCTGTTCCAGGATGGGCGTCCTGCGGGTGGGGACGCCTTCGCCGTCGAAGGGCGCGGTGGCGAGCCCCCGGCGGAGCAGGCCGTCATCCACCAGCGTGACATGCGGGCCCGCGAGCTTCCGGCCCACGTGGGGCGCGAGCACGCTGGACTGCTGGTACACGGCGTTGCCGTCCGCGGCCTGGGCCAGGTTCTGCACGAAGGAGGCGGCCACCAGCGGATCGAACACCACCGGCACCTGCTGTGTCTTCACGGGCTTCGCGCCCAGCATGCGCGCGGCGCGCTTCGCCGCCTCCCGGCCAATGGACTCGGGCGACTCCAGGTCGTCGAAGAAGCGCTTGTAGTCCAGCCAGTAGCCCGTCTGGAGCTGCCCCTCCTGGGACGCCACCGGCACGGCGACCAGGTACACGTAGGTGCCGGAGTAGCCGCCCGAGGCCCCTTCGCTGGAGGCCAGGTACACCTCCGACACGAAGTCGCCCGCGGCCACGGAGTCGAAGGTGACGATGCGCGCGTCCTGTGCGCGGCCCGCGCGCTCCGCCTCCAGCGCGGCGTGGATCTTCCAGTCGCCGGGCAGCTGGGCCACCTTCGGGTCGAAGAGGGCGCCGGGGTCGCCCCGCCTGCCCAGGTCCTTCGCGGAGGGCAGGCCGTTGAGCTTGCTGGGCGCGGCGGCCTCCGCCAGTTGCACGGCCAGGTCCACCACGCGCTCCAGCCCCGCGGGCGTGAAGTCGGAGGTGTACGCGAAGCCCAGCCGGTCCTTCACGATGACCCGCACGCCCACGCCCTTGCTGGTGGCCTCCGTGAGGTCTTCAATCTGGCCCTCGCGGACGCGCACGCTGCTCTGGCGGCCCACCTCCAGGTACGCCTCCGCCTGCTTCGCGCCCCGCTTCACGGCGCGCTGGACGATCTTCTTCGCGAGCTGTTCGTAGTTCACGGTGTCCTCAGCCGACCTGGGTTCCGCCCACGGTGACGTTGTCGATGCGCACGGTGGGCAGGCCCACCCCCACGGGCAGCATCTGCCCGTCCTTCACGCAGATGCCCATGCCGGGGTCCGGCAGCGGGTCGCAGCCCACGCGGCTGATGTTCTTCAGCGCCTCCGGCCCCACGCCGATGAGGATGGCGTTCTTCACCGGGCGGCCCAGCTTCCCGTCTTCAATCTGGTAGGCCTCGCTGACCTCGAAGACGAAGTTGCCGTTGCTGATGTCCACCTGACCCCCGCCGAAGGTGGCGCAGTACAGCCCGCGCTTCACCTCCTTGAGGATGTCCTCCGGCGCGTGGTCCCCGGGCGCCAGGAAGGTGTTCGTCATGCGCGGCAGGGGCAGGCTCTTGAACGACTCGCGCCTCCCGCTGCCCGTGGAGCGCTGGTTCATCAGCTTCGCGTTGAGCTGATCATAAAGGTAGCCCTTGAGGACGCCGTTCTCGATGAGGACCTTGCGCTCGCCCGGCACGCCCTCGTCGTCGATGTTGATGGAGCCTCGGGCGCTGGACACCGTGCCGTCGTCGATGACCGTCACCAGGTCGGAGGCCACCTTCTCCCCCAGCTTTCCCGCGAAGAGCGACGTGCCCTTGCGGATGAAGTCCGCCTCCAGGCCGTGGCCCACCGCCTCGTGCAGGAGGATCCCGCTCCAGCCCGGCGCCAGCACCACCGTCTGCGGCCCCGCCACGCAGTCCACCGCGCCCAGCGTGGCGATGGCCTGTCGCGCGGCCTCCTCCGCCACGGACTCCGGCGTCACGCCGTCCCAGTAGCTGAAGGACACCCGGCCACCGCTGCCGTACATGCCCGTCCGCCGCTCGCCCTTGCGGCCCAGCGCCACCACCTGCACGCTCAGGCGGGACTGGTCCTGGGTGTCCTCGCTGAAGCGGCCGGTGGTGTTGGCCACCGCGATGCGCCGGGTCTGATCCACGTAGGAGGCGTTCACCTGCTGGATGCGCGCGTCGAAGGCTCGGGCGGCGGCGTCCGCGCGGGTGAGCAGCGCCGTCTTGCGCGCCACGGCCACGTCCTCCAGCGGCTGGGCCACCCGGTAGTGGCTGGGCACTGGCACGCGCTTGACGGGGAAGGCGCGCTCGGAGCCGCCCCCCTGGGCGATCATCGCCGCGGTGCGCGCGGCCCGGACGAGCGCCGCCTCGTCCCAGTCGTCGGAGTAGGCGTAGCCCACCTTGGCCCCGGCGATGACCCGCACGCCCACGCCCTGCACCAGCCCCACCTGGGCGCTCTTGATGCGCGACTCCTCCAGGACCACGGCCGTGGTGGACGTGCGCTCCACGTAGATTTCCGCGAAGTCCGCGCCTCGGCCCATGGCTTCCGCCAGCAGACGTTCGAGCAGACCGGGGGGCAGGAGCGGGGCGGGGCGGGCCTGCCGTGCGGCCAGGGGGGCGAGCTGGGCGGGGCGGGCGCGCCGGGGGGCGGCGGGGGCTCGGGGCATGGGGTGGCTCGTGGCGCTTGAGGAAATGGGAATGGAGGAAACCTACATCGGAGACGGGATGGTGTGCGGGGCAACGGTCCAGGGAGGGCCGGTCTTCCCTGAAAGGAACGGTCGGAGCGCATTCCCACCGTGAGGTGGGCGCTCTAAGATGTGGGCCGCTTCAACCTGGACCCACCCATGCCTCCTCGCCGTCCATCACCGTCATCGCGTTCGGGCACCGGCCGTTCGGCCGGGGGCGCGACGGCGGACCGCCGACCCAAACCCGCCGCCGGGGGAAACTCCCGCCGTGTGTCCGCCGTCCCGGACGAAGACTGGTCCGCGCCGTTGTCCGGCGAGGACGAGGGACAGGACGGGGGCGATCCGGAGCTGTACGGCGAGGCGGAGCCGGTGCGCTCGCGCACGGGCGAGACGCGGGTGGCCTCTGTCGGGGACATCCGCCCGGAGGTGGAGGAGCCGGCGGAGGAGGAGGACAACTCCGAGACGACGCGCGCCGGTCCCCCGGTGCTGGTGCTGGTGCTGGACGGGCCCGACAAGGGGCGCAAGAAGCGCTTCAAGGGCGTGCGCATGGTGCTGGGGCGCAGCAAGGACTGCGACTTCGCGCTGGGCGACCAGACGGTGTCCCGGCGGCACCTGGAGCTCGTGTACGGCGCGCAGGGCGTGGTGATGCGCGACCTGGGCGGCATCTCCGGCACCCAGGTGAACGACCAGAAGGTCGACGAGTGCATCCTGAAGCACGGGGATGAGATCTCCGTGGGCAAGACGCGTCTGCGCTTCGTGGACGAGGGCGAGCTCATCAAGGAGATGCGCGCCAAGGCGGAGTCCGGCGAGTCGGAGGAGAAGAAGGAAGAAAAGAAGGAGGAGAAGAAGGACCCGCGCCTGGATGAAAAGACCAACGCGAACTACAAGATCGCGGACCTGATGCGCGACGAGAAGGCGCGCAAGGCGGGCGTGCCCCGGCCGCGCCCGGTGCGCTCGTCGGCGCGCGAGGGCTTCCGGCTCGACTTCAAGGCGAAGGTGGGCCTGGCCGCGGGCGGCCTGGTGCTGGTGCTGATCCTCGCGGGCATGGCCATGTCGCGCGGAGGCGGGCCGCCGCCCAAGCCGCCGGTGGATCCGAACCTGCAGCGGGCCCAGGAGCTGATGCAGCGCGCGCGCGACAAGGTGCGCGATGGTGACTACCCGGACGCGGTGCGCTTCGCCCAGGAGGCGGAGAAGCTGCGCGTGGGCATCGACGTGGACGGCGTGGCCAAGGCCGCGCAGCAGCTTCAGGACATCCTGGACTCCTTCCAGGCGGTCCGTGGACTGATGGCGGAGAACCGCTTCCCGGACGCGCGCGCGAAGCTGACCGCCACGCCGCAGGGCACCGCGCGCACGGATGATGCGCGCAAGAAGCTCGAGGAGGATCTGGACACCCAGGAGCAGGCGTACTCGCTGAAGCTCGTGGAGACGGCGCTGGCGGAGCGCCGTCCGGACGACGCCCGGACGCTCATCGCGGAGCTGCCCCCGGGCACCCGGCCCATCTACGAGCAGAAGCTGACGGACCTGGAGAACCTGCTCATGAAGGAGGCGCAGCAGGCGCAGCGGCAGGCGGGCATCCGGCAGGCGGCGGCGGCGGAGAACGCCAAGCAGCGCCGCGCGGAGTTCGTGGCCGAGGCCTTCCAGGACGTGGAGCGGCGCTTCAACGGCGGGGACTTCCAGCGCGCGACGCTGGAGGTGGACCGGGTGATGGACAAGTTCCGCTCGGAGGCGGACATCCAGGCCCGGGCGCGCAACCTCAAGAAGCTCATCCCGCAGTTCCGCTCCGCCTTCGAGGAAGGCCAGAAGAAGTACGAGAGCAACTCGCTGGAGGCGTCCGTGAAGCCGCTGCGCCGCGCGGCGGACGTGTACCGGCAGATCGGCTTCGCGGGCTCGCTGGGGGACACGCTCGACAACGAGCTGGCGTCCGCGTCGGTGGCGGCGGGGCAGGCGGCCTTCAAGCGCAAGGAGTTCCCGTTGGCGGGCCGCAGCTTCCGCGAGGCCCTGCGCCTCAACCCCGGCGACTCGCGCGCCCGGGACGGCCTGGACGACCTCCAGAAGAAGGTGGAGGAGCTGTACCTGTCGGCCTACATCGCGCGTGACCGTGACCCCGCCATGGCGACGGAGACGTTCAAGATCGTCATCGAGGCGTCGGCGGAGGGCTCGGACGTGAAGCGCAAGGCGGAGATGGCGCTGAGCGACCTGCAGAAGGCCGGGGGTTCGTAGCGCGTGCCGGAGGCCGCCGCCGCGGGCGGGGCAGGGGGGCCTCCATTGCTGGATACACCTGTCGTCGTGCGCGGTCTGGAGACACCGGATGAACGAGTCGTCGTTGCGGGAGCTGGGCATGGACCTGTTCGAGGAGCGCCAGTTCGAGCGCGCCCTCGCCGTCTTCGCGGAGGCCGTCCGCCGCGTGCCCGCGGATCACCGCTCGCGCATGCTGGCGTCCCGGTGTCTGGCGGAGCTGGGGGAGCGCGAGCGCGCCGTCACCGCGTACCACGCGTGCGCGGAGGGGCTGCTGCGCCGCGACTACCTCCTGAGCGCCATGGCCGCGTGCAAGCTGGCCCTGGAGCTGTCGCCGAACGAGCGGCGCTTGAAGGAGACGCTCTTCCGCGTGCACTCGCGCGCGGCCCGCAGCGCGCCGGGCCGTGCCGCGGTGCCGCCGCCGCTGCCGCCGGAGCACCTCTATGACGGCAAGGTGGACACGGACCTGATGGGCCTGGTCGGCGAGGAGCTGTCCAACCGCGCCATCGAAGTGCTGGCCGCGCCGGACACCGGCGGCACCGCGGATCCGCAGAGCCGTCCGCCGCTGCCGCTGTTCGCGGACCTGGACCGGGACGCCTTCCTGGACCTGGTGGGGCGCATGGTGTGGCGCACCATCAAGCCGGAGCAGATCATCAGCCGCGAGGGCGAGCCGGACGACCACCTGCACGTGCTCGTCGCCGGCAAGGCGGAGGTGACGCGCAGGACGGACGGCGAGGACCGCACCCTGGGCTTCCTGGGCGGCGGCTCCATCTTCGGGGAGCTGGCGCTGCTGACCGGCGCGCCGCCCACCGCGACGGTGACGGCGGTGTCGGACTCCGAGGTCTTCGAGATCCGCCGCGAGCACCTCAACGCGGTGGCGAAGAGCCACCCGGCGGTGCCGCAGCTGCTGGCGGACTTCGCGCAGCAGCGCATGATGCGCAACCTGATGGCGAACTCCCCCCTGTTCCAGCAGCTGCCGGAGTCGGAGCGGGGCGCGTTCTTCCAGCGCTTCACCTTCCGCGCGCTCCAGGCGGGGGAGAAGGTGCTGGTGGAGGGCGAGCACTCGCAGGGCCTCTTCCTCGTGCTGGCGGGCGAGCTGGTGGTTCAGAAGGAGGACCCGGCGGGCGGCGTGGTGACGCTGGGCGTGCTGCGCGAGGGCGACGTGGCCGGGGAGATTTCGCTCCTCACCGGCCTGCGGGCCACGGCCACGGTGTCGGTGCCGCGCAAGACGGCGGCGGCGTGGCTGGAGCGAGGCGCCTTCCAGGAGCTGGTGCGGGCCTTCCCCAACATCCGGACGTACCTGGAGCAGCTGTCCGACCGGCGGCTGAAGCAGATTGGCGAGGCGCTGCGTCCGCTGGAGATCATCGACGCGGACGACATGATGCTGGAGCCGGAGACCGGGGCCGCCTGAGATGGTGCTGACACGCGCGCGGGTGGTGAGTGGCATGGCGGCGGTGGTCGCCGCGGCGCTGGTGCTCTACTTCTGGCCGCGGGAGGAGCCCGGCGTGAAGGAGGCCGTCACCCGGCGCATCATCGCGATGACGCGCGCGGCGGAGGAGAAGGACGTCGGCGAGGTGATGGAGGGCGTGTCCGACCGCTTCAAGAGCCCGGAGGGCTGGAGCAAGCAGGACGTGCACCGCATCATGGCCGCGCAGGTGCTGCGCGGTCAGTGGGTCCGCATCTTCACCACCGACATCGACGTGCAGGAGCTGTCGCCCACGCAGGGCGAGTTCCAGGCGCGCTTCATCTTCGGCCGCTCGCAGGCCGACAAGCTGGAGGACCTGGCGCGCGACAGCGTCCTCAACGCCTATTCCATCGAGGGCCTCTTCGAGAAGGAGTCCGACGGGGAGTGGCGCGTGGTGAAGGCGAAGCAGCGCCAGCTGGACCCTTCCGACCTGCTCTAGCAGGAGGGCGGCGCCTCTCCTGGGGCGCCCCCGTCCCCATCATGATGAAACCATGATGGGACGCTGGGCGTTCCATGCGGCTGGATGGAGGGCACGTGGGGATCATGGCGCTCCCTGCTGCTTGGAGGCAGCCCACGATGAAGGTCCACCTTCCAGGTCTCCTGGTCGCGCTCCTGGTGGTGTTCACCTCGCCCGTGCTGGCGCAGTCTGGCGCGGAGGCCGGGGGCTCGAGCGTCATCCTCGGCACCGTCACCGACGCGGTGACGAAGGAGCCCTTGCCCGACGTGGTCGTCACCGTGACCTCACGCGCGAGGCCGGACCTCCGCCTGACCTCCGTCACGGGCACGATGGGCCGCTACCGCATCCCCTTGCTTCCCGCGGGCGTCTACACCCTGACCTTCAAGAAGGAGGCGTATGAGACGGCTGCGCGGGAGGGAGTCCAACTCAACGTCCGACGCATCCTTCGGGTGAATACGCAGCTCATCGCGACCCCCCTCCTCCTCGCTGAGACAGTCGAGGTCACCGGTTCACGGCCGAGCATCGACATAGGGTCCACGTCCCAGGGTGTGAACATCGACCTCTGGGCGCTCGGTGACCACGAAGACCCCTGCTACACAGCCCCCGAGAGTACGAAGTCCGACTTCGACCTGCTGGCGGGTCGCTCCATCAAGGGCGAGGTCGACACGTACGACGTGCTCATCAAAGGTGGCAAGTCCATCAAGCACCCGTTGCCGGACACCCGCGGCTACAGGGTCGCCTTTCCGATTTGCAGGCGTCCGTGGGACATGGATATCGCCATCCCCGACGGCAGACCCCACTCGCTTTTCTACGCCAATTTCTACACCACGCCGATCTTTCGGAAGCCGCACCCCAGGGACGTGGCGCGCGAGTCCATCATCGGCGGGTACTTCAAGGGCTACGGGGTGAACCCCACGGTGGACACGAAGGAAGAGCGTTTCTCCACCTTCTCCGTGGACGTGGACACCGCCTCGTACGTGCTGACGCGACATGCCCTGGGGAATGGTGGAGCGCCACCGAGTGAGCAGGCGGTACGGGTGGAGGAGTTCGTCAACGCTTTTGACTACGACGACGCGACCTCTCCGGACACGCCCTTCCACGTGACGGTGGAGGGCTTTCCGTCGCCTGCCCGCAAGGGCTACCAGGTGGTGCATGTCGGCGTGAAGGCGCGAAAGGTGAACCGGGCCCCGCGCAAGCCCAGTCACCTGGTGTTCGTCGTCGACGTGGACAGCTCCAGCGCGAGGAATGAGCGCGGGCTGGAACTGGTGAAGCAAGCACTCCGGCTGCTCGTGGACGAGCTGGATGAGAGAGACCGCGTTTCCATTGTGTCCTACACGCACGACGAGCCGCATGTGCTCGGCACCAGCAACATTCGCCAGAAGCAGGACCTGCTGAGCGCCATCGACAGCCTTGGCGCGCGCTACCACTCCGACACCTTCGCAGGCATCGACCTGGGCTACGAGGTCGCGGCGAACCACCTGGTGGAGGACGGCAACAACCGCGTCATCCTCTGTGCGGGCAGAGGGGCTCTGTCCTCCCACGACAGCTCCCAGGATGCTGCATTCTGGGCGCGGGTGAAGCAGCGCGCGGCGGCGGGAATCCCCCTGTCCACCGTGAGCATCGGCGGCCTGGGAGGCGACTCCGACGACGAATCGATGAAGCGGCTGGCCCGGGAGGGCGGAGGCAACTCCTTCTCCGTGGACAGGCTGGATGAGGCCCTCCGCGGCTTCGTGCTGAACCTCCGTGGCCCGCCACAGGAGGTGGGCCACGACGTGAAACTCCAGGTGGAGTTCGACCGCGAGACGGTGTCCCGCTACCGCTTGATGGGCTACGAGCGCCGGCTGCTCAACGAGCCACGGGAGCCGGATGACAGCGTGCGTCCGGACGCAGTGGTTGATGGCCACTCCGTCACCGCGCTCTACGAGGTGAAGCTGCGCGACCCGTCCCGTCCCATCCTCGGAACACTGCGCATCCGCTACCAGCCACCCGAGGGCGGCCCGTCACAGCTCATCGAGAAGGCCTTGCCCTCCTCGCAGCTGCGCCCGGACTACGGCCAGGCCACCTCGCCCACGCGCCTGTCCTATGTCGCGGCGGCCTTCGCGGAGAAGCTGCGCGGCTCGTACTGGGTGCGTCCACTGAGCTACGAGGCGCTCGTGTCGCTGTGGGAGGCCATTGGCGCCCCGCTGAAGGACCGCCCGGACGTGGTGGAGCTGGGCGACCTCATCCGAACTGCCCAGAAGCAGGATGGGGCCCGGAATCCGGGTGGGCGGAAGGACCGCTTCGAAGCCTTCGCGCCGCTGCACACCATGGACCCCGACCGCGAACCCTCGCTTCAGTAACCTTTTCCCGCGCCTCACTGCCGCTGGAAGAGCGGCCCCGCTTCGTTGAGCCACGCCTTGGCCATGGCGGGCTGACCGGAGGTCTCCAGGCGCTTCTTGATGTCGTTGGCGCGCGTGGCGAGCTGCTCCACCGGCGCGCCCTGGGCGCGGGCCCGCACGAGCGCGAAGTAGTGTTGCTGGCAGCCGGCGGCGAAGTCGCCCTGGGCGAAGAGCAGCTCACCCAGGGCCGTGTACGCCTCCGGCATGCTGCCCGCGCCGGTGTCGGGGGCCACGGCGGTGAGCAGCACCCGGGCGCCGTCGAAGTCCTTGCGCGCGAGCAGCAGTGCGCCCTTGGCGTACTGCGCCCGGGCCAGACCCACGCCGCGCGCCGCGAGCGCCTTGTCATAGGCCGCGAGCGCGTCGTCCTGGCGCCCCGCCAGCTCCATCACGCCGCCGCGCGTGAGCCAGTACCGGTCATCGCGGTCCAGCGCGGGCATCTCCTTGCCGTCCGCCGTTCGTGCCTTCACCTCGCGGAAGGTCTTCTCGTAGGCGTCCAGCATCGCCAGCGCGCCCGCGCCGTCTCCCTGCGCCTGGAGCAGCCGCGCGCCCTCCAGCGTCAACAGGGGGGCCGTGGGCCGCTTCGCCACGGCGGCCTCGAAGGCCTGACGGGCCTCCGGAGCGCGCTTCGCCGCCAGCGCGCGGCCCCGGGTGAAGAGGGCGTAGTGCTCGTCGGGCCAGGCCTTGAGGGCCGCGTCCACCCGCGACAGCGCCTCGTCGGGGGCTCCCTTCGCCAGCGCCAGCTCCGCCTGTGCCACCTCCACGCGGGCCTGGATGGCGGGCGTCAGCTCCTTGGGGCGGGCGCGCACCTCGTCCAGCGTCGCCTGGGCGTTGTCCGGAGCGCGCCCCGCGTACAGCCGCGCCAGCGCGGACGTCACCCGCGCCAGCAGGTGGTCCGGGTTCGCGGTGGTGGCGCGGGCGAAGGCCTCCACCGCCTGCGGGAACATCCCCTCGTCGAGCAGCGCCTCGCCGTAGGCGGTGGAGAAGCGCGGGTCCCTCCACGCCGCCTCCGCCGCGCGCGCGAAGTCCTGGCGGGCCTCGGAGAGCCGCCCCTGCCGCTGCGACAACCACGCGTGGGCCAGCGTCAGCCGGGGGTTGTTGGCGCCCTGGGCCTTGAGCTCCTCCAGGAGCTTCTCCGCCTCGGCGTCCTTCCCCGCGCCCAGCAACTGCAGGGCCCGCGCGCCGTAGCGTTCGCCGGAGCGGGAGCCCAGGGCCTCGGCGCGCTCCAACTGCTCACGGGCCCTGGCGTCCGCGCCCGGCTGATGGTGCGTGAGCCACAGCTCCGTCTGGAGGTCCGCGGCCAGCGCCCGCGCGTCGCGTTGATCCGGCTCGAGCGCGAAGAGCGCCTCCAACTGCTGCTGTGCCATGAGGAGGTCGCTGGGGTTGCCCCTCACGACGGCGGTGCGCGCCGTGCGCAGGTGCGCGTCCACTTCCTGCCGCACCTGCCCCCGGTGGACGAACCACGCCACCGCCGCCGCGAGCAACACGGCGACGACGCCAATCTGGAGCAGGGCGCTGCCCAACCCCTCGCGACGCTTCCAGTCACCGTGGCCCGACGTTTCCATGGGGGTGGCCTCACGCGCAAAGATTGAAGATTGTCAGCCCGTGATGCGAAGTAGGACGGGCATGGACAGATAGGTCCGGCCCCCTGGGGTGTCAACGGGTGGGGCACCACGCACGCGGGGCGGCACGCCCCGGAGGCACGCCATGGCGGTCTACACGACACTTCCCCCCGAAGCCTTCACCCGCGTGGCGGACGCCTACGGCCTGGGGGCCGTGCACGCCGTCACGCCCATCCCGCAGGGCTCCATCAACACCAACCACCGGATGGAGACGGACGCGGGCCGCGTCTTCGTGCGCCACACGACAGTGCGCTCGGAGGATGACCTGCGCTTCGAGGCGTCCCTGCTGGAGCACCTGTCGCGCGCCCACTTCCCCGCGCCGGTGCTGCTCGTCCCGCCGGGGCCCGAGCCCTTCCTGGCGCTGCACGGCGGGAGGATCAGCGTCTTCAAGTGGCTGGCGGGCGAGGAGCTCACCCGCGACCGCCTCACGCTGGACGCGCTGGAGCGCCTGGGCGCGGAGCTGGGCAAGCTGCACCGCGTGACGCTGGCCTTTGGTGGCGCGCGGCCGAACCCCTACGGCCCGGAGGTGGTGAAGGGGTGGCTCGATGGCCTGACGCGGCGGCCGGAGCCGGAGCTGGTGGCGGTGGCGCAGGAACTGGCGGGGGCCCTGTCCCGCGCGGAGGCGGAGCACCGTGGGCTGGAGCCCCGGGGCGTCATCCACGCGGACCTCTTCCTCGACAACGTGAAGTGGCTGGGCGACCGGGTGGGCGCCTTCTTCGACTTCGAGATGGCGTGCGTGGACGCGTACGCGCTGGACGTGGCCATCACCCTCAACGCGTGGTGCTTCGAGGGGACGTACCAGCCGGCGCTGTGCCAGGCGCTCCTGCGCGGCTATCAGGACGCCCGGCCGCTGGCGGACGTGGAGAAGCAGGCCCTGTATGGCCATGCGCTCTACGGCGCGGTGCGCTTCACCACGAGCCGCATCCGGGACTACCACCTGTCCCCGCTGGGCGCGGACAAGCTCGCGCCCAAGGACTTCCGCACCTACCTCGCCCGGGCGCGGGCCCTGGGCGAGATGGGGCCGGACGGATTCAGGGCGCTCGTCGGCGTGTGAGGCGGAGCGGCTAGATGCCGGAGAGGATCTTCCACTCGCCGTCGATCTTCTGGAACACCATCTGCTCCAGCTCCGAGTCCTGCTGGGGCCGGGGCGTGAGGCCGGGCATGCGCCAGGACGCGTTCCAGTAGTAGATGGCGCGGGCCACGTTCTCCTTCTCGTGGACCTCCACCTTGCGGATGTTGAAGTCCACCTTGGGGCTCTGCAGCTTCTGGAAGAGCGCCTGGAGGTGGGGGCCCAGGTTCTCCGCGGTGAGGTCGTCCGAGGTGTCCTCGGTGCCGCCGTCCTCGCGGAACTTCGGGGACACCAGGGCCTGGATGGCCTTGACGTCGCGGGCCTCCAGGGCGGTGCGGTAGCGCTCCATCACGGCGAGGATGGCGCGGGTGTCGTCGGTGTCCTCCAGCTCGGTGCCGGGGATGCGCTTCGGAGCGCACGCGGCCAGGAGGAAGACGGCGCAGAGGGCGAGGAAGCGTTTGTTCATGGCGGGGCCTTATGGGTTCAACCGCATTTGTGTCAACCCATTCCCAGGCCCCGCCCGCACCGTGCGCTTTGACTATTTGGCGCGGATGACTTCAGCGATGAAGCGATTGAGGACGGGCAGCTCGTTGTCGAGGATCTTCAGGCCCTCCGTCTTGATGAGCGGCTCGGCGATCATCGCCACGGGCTTGAGCAGGAAGGGCACCTTGAGGGACAGCTCGCCGTCCATGGTGCGCTCCGTCTGGCCGTTGCCCAGGTCGCGCAGCCGCAGCACGCCCGTGTTCACCAGCATCTTGGCGATGGTCTGGGACGTGGGCGTGTTGGTGAACGACAACTCCTTCTTGCGCTTGTCGTAGGTGGACGTCTCGATGAAGGCGAACCACTCCGGAGACACCTTCTTGGGGCCGACGGAGGAGATGACGGGCTTCGGACGGTAGCGCACGCGGCGGTGCACGCGGTCGCCGTCGACGCGCACCTCCAGGGGCTGCAGCTCCAGGAGCACGCCGTGGTGCTGGAGGAGGTACGGGAAGTAGCGCTCGTCGAGGAGCGCGCGCTCCACCTCATCCACCGTGCCCTCAATCCGTTGCCGCTTCTCGAAATGCATGCGCCATCCACCTTTTCGTCAATGCGTGAGTCGTCCGCGGGGCCCGCGTCTAGCGGAAAGCCTGTCGCGGCACCAGGGGCCCGCGAAACGTCGTCTGCTCGAAGTCACATCGGTCCCGCCACTCGGTGGCGGAGGCGCGGAAGGCGGCACCGTAGTCCGGCAGCGCCCCCACTTCATGGCGCACGGCGCCGCAGTCGCCCGCGAGGTAGGCGGCTTCAATCTTCAGCCGTGTCGCCTCGCGGCGGATGGCCTCCGGGAGCGCGGTGTCCGCCAGGGCGCGTTGAAGTTGCTCGGTCGCGAGTGCCGGCGCACCCACCTGGTGCAGGCGCCGCCCCAGCAGGTAGTGCAGCCAGGGGTCCTGCGGCGCGGCGAGCAGGGCCCGGTCCAGCAGCAGCAGGCGCAGCTCTTCATGGGGGGCGCGGAAGTAGGCCTCGATGGGGGCCCGGCGCGAGGGCGTCTCCAGCGCGGCCAGCTTCACCTGCGCGGTGCGCGTCACTTCCGGTCCCGGGTCCAGCGCCAGCGCGGCGTTGAGGAACGCGCGCGAACCCTCCAGGTCCTGAAGGTGGAGGGCCACGTCGGCGCGGGCCACGGCCACCTCCGCGGCGAGCGCGGGCCGGTCCTTCACCTGGTTCGCGAGCGAGGCCAGCACCCGGGCCGCGTCGGCGGTGCGCTCCAGGGCGTCCAGCGCCACGGCCTGCCCCAACTGGAAGGACGGCTCCTCCGGCTGGAGCGCCGCGGCGCGCTGGTAGCGCTGGAGCGCGTCCTGGGGATCGCTGGCGAGCGCGTCGCGGGCGGAGTCCGACAGGCGCGCCACCTCGCGGGCGCAGGCGCGGGAGAAGAGGCTGCCCGTGCGGAAGCGGGCGAACGCGCGTGCGAGCGTCGAGGCGTCCAGGGGCAGCGCGTCCAGGGTGCGCTCCCATTCGGTGACGAGCTCGTCCAGGGGCCGGCCGTAGGCCGCGTCGAAGTCCGCGTGCGCGTAGACGGCGCGCAGCTTGTCCGCGCCGTAGGTGTCCGCCAGATAGCGCAGGAACGAGCCCGCCACGGTGTACGCCCGCGCCGGGGCGGACTGGTAGAAGCCCTTGGGGCCCATGAGGTCGCGCATGTCCGGGGCCAGCCCCTGGCGGCGCATGCCCGCGGCCCACTGGTGCAGCGTGAGCTCCCCCTGCACGGGGTCGTCCGCGGCCACCGCGAGCCCTTCAATCACGCCCATCAGGGGCCAGGCGCCCAGCCGGGTGGTGACGCGGAAGAAGCCCGAACCCGCGGGGCCCGCCATGACGTGCGCCAGCTCGTGGTGCAGCGTCGTATGGGGGAAGGGCTTGTCCTGGATGTGCAGCTCCGTGCGCCACGGCTTGGCGAACTGGGTGCGGCCCGCGCCCACCAGCCGCTGCTTCTCTTCCTCGGAGCGGTAGAGCCACACGCGCACGCGCTCCGTGGGCGCGACGCCCAGGAAGTGCTCCGTCTGCGCGTAGCGGAACTCCAGGTCGCGGGCCATCCGGTCCACGTCCTCGCGGGCCTTGCCCCGGGGGTAGTGCAGGACGAAGTGCTCTGTCTCCCGCACGCCGCCCAGCTGCTCCGCCAGGTACGCGTCCGTCATGCGCAGCCCCAGCTGGGGTGCCCGGGACTCCAGGAACGCGATGCCCAGGGCGCAGGGCAGGACCCAGCCCAGCAGGCTCGCGAGCCGCGCGCCCTTCAGCGCCAGGCGACCGGTGCGCACGTCGACGAACGCCATGGAGAGCCCGCCGAAGACGCCCACCCACAGAAGTGTCTCCAGCCGGAACCAGCCCAGCGCGGCCGTCATCTGGAGGGCCTCGTCGTACAGCGGGCCGGGCAGGTGACCCAGGAAGAGGTTGAAGGCGAACACCTGGGGGCCGAAGACGATGGGCCACACCGTGACGCCCAGCGACGCGAGGACGAGCAGCGCGTACAGGCCGGCCGCGCTCCGGGGGCGGGCCGTCGCGAAGCCCAGGAACACGCCGGCCGCGGAGGCCAGCAGGGCGCTGGGCACGGTGAGCAGGGGGTAGAATCCCGCCAGCTCGAACGGGTCGCACGCGGTGCGCAGCCGGGCGAAGAGCAGGGCGCAGACGAAGGGGGGGACCAGCACCCCCAGGTTCAGGACGGCGCTGGCGCCCAGGGCGCGCCCCACGGCGGTTCCGGGCAGGGCGGAGGCTTCCACCCCGGCGGGCCGGGGCAGGGCGCCGGTGAGGATGCGCCGCTCCTGGGCGGCGGCGGCGATGCCCGTCCCTCCCCCGAGCAGGCCGACGGCGATGGCCAGGGCGAGCCCCAGCTCGAAGCCGGGAACCCCGAAAAGCGGAAGCAGGACGAGGCCCGCCCCACCGCCGCCAAGCAGCAGCACGGTGGCCAGGACGGCCGGACGGCCCAACAAGGCGCGGGCACGGGAGAGGACTTGCCGCATGGCGTCCCCTATACTCCCCGGCCGCATGTCCGAACAGAAGAGCGGATCCGAACTGCGCACCCATGGTCGTGCGCCCATCGAGCTGAAGGTCGACTACAAGAAGCTCAATTCGTTCTTCGCTGACTACACGAAGAACATCAGCAAGGGCGGCACGTTCATCAAGACGAAGAAGCCCCTGCCCATTGGCACGCGCTTCCTCTTCAAGCTGACGGTGCCCCACCGCGAGGCGCCCTTCGAGCTGCTGGGCGAAGTGGTGTGGTCCAAGGCCGACGCGGAGGAGCCCGGCATGGGCATCCGCTTCATCTACAGCAGCGAGTCGCAGCGTGTGGACTTCGAGACGCTGGTGGAGCGGCTCATGTCCGACAGCCTGGGCTCCGAGCTGACCGAGAAGCTGCTCAACAAGCCCCTGCACCCCCAGCACCCATGAAGGCGCGCCTCTCGTTCGTGCTGGCGGCGCTGGCCTTCGCGGGCGGCGCATGCCAGGAAGCGCCCGCCGCGCCCCCCAAGCCCGCGCCCGTTCCGGCGCGGGAGCGTTCCAAGGACGTGGCGGCGGAGGATTTCGTGATGCCAACCCTGCCGCGCGCGCACGTGCGGCTGAAGGATGCCTACGGGGGCGTGCACCGCGTGGAGGTGGAGGTGGCCGCCACGGGGGAGGCGCGCACGCGCGGCCTCATGTGGCGCAAGGCGCTGCCTGCCGGACAGGGCATGCTCTTCCTCTTCCCGGAGGAGGAGGTGCGCGGCTTCTGGATGCGCAACACGCTCATCCCGCTGGACATGCTCTTCATCACGTCCGACCACCGCATCGTCGGCATCATCGAGAACGCGGAGCCGCGCACGCTGACGAACCGCTCGGTGGGAATCCCCAGCCAGTTCGTGCTGGAGGTGCCGGGCGGCTGGTGTCAGGCGAACGGCATCGTCCGGGGCGGCACCGCGGAGTTCGAGGGCGTGAGCACCGTCCCCATCGTTCCGTGACACGCAGGGCCCGGGCTCCGCGCGGCTGTCGCAAGGCCCGCCTGCCCGTGATGAAGAAGTGACGCGCTCCTCAAGGCAGCGTCACCTGTCCTCCGCAGGATGCGTCCGCGTGCCGCCGCCCCGAAGTCGGGCGGTGCGCGCATGCCACCTTCTGGAGGATGCACTGCATGGCTTCTCGTCTGATGAGCCGCGCCACTGGCGCGATGCTCCTGCTTGGCACCGCGACATGGGTGGGCTGCGAGGGTTCGCAGGGCCCCGCGGGTGATGATGGCGCCGCGGGTCGGGACGGTCAGGATGGGCAGAACGGCCAGAACGGCCAGGACGGAGTCCAGGGACCGAAGGGAGAGCCAGGCGCCGAGGGGCCGGGCACCCTGGGACAGCCTGGACCTGGCGCCGTGGCGCGGGCGCCGGGCGTGGAGCCCGGCACGCCGCTGTCGTCCGTCATCGCGGTCACCTTCCGCGGGGACCTGGGCACGGGTGCCACCAACGTCGCGGAGTACGTGAAGGCGCGCGTGGAGCAGGTCGTCACGGGGAAGCTGCCCTCGCCGCTGATGTTCCCGCTGTCGTCGGCGTCCACGGACTCGGTGCGCTCGGTGCCGGGGCTGTTCCCCACCACGGTCATCAAGTGGATGGACCCGCTCGCGTACACGAAGGGCGCCGCCCGCTTCGGCGCGAACGTGGACTACATCGCCTACTTCGGGGACGGCTGGTCCCAGGACGGCCGCGCGCCGCAGTACAACGGCCAGGGCTCCGCGGGTTGGCTGTGGATCAACCACGAGTACATCTCCGGCACGAAGCCGCGCGTGGGCACGGCGCCCATCGGCCAGCACCTGGACTTCGCGCGCTTCCTGCGCAACACGGGCACGCTCTCCAACACGGTTTCGGATGGCACGTCGTGGCAGTCGGACGCGCTCGTCACCTACAACCGCGAATGGAAGAAGCAGGTGGGCGGCACCTGGATGCGCGTGGTGCAGGACCCCGCGACGGGGGGCTGGGCGGTGGACCGCAACGCGGCCAACGTGCGCTACGACGCCAGCAGCGCCACCCTGGCGAAGGTGGTGGGCGTGGCGCTCTCCGCCGGGGATCATGACGACTCCGGCGTGGCGCTGGAGGCGGGAGTGGTGCCCGGCACGCACTCCAACTGCTCCGGCGGCCAGACGCCGTGGGGCACCCTCATCGTCGGCGAGGAGAACGTCCAGGGCGTCTACGGAGACCCCGAGGCCGCGCTGTGGACGGGCAAGAACGACTGGATCCCGGCGGCCCTGGGCTTCGCGCCGGGTGCGCCGCTCGCGCCTGACTTCTCGGCCCCGGCGGACGGCGACCTCATCAGCTCCGACCGCAACTCGTCGCACCTGAAGGATGGGTACGGCTACCTGACGGAGGTGGATCCGGGCCAGCCGCCGGAGCTCTGGTACGGCAAGGATGCGCAGAAGCCGGGCGCGGGCCACCGCAAGCTGGGCGTGATGGGCCGCGCGCACTGGGAGAACGCCTCCTTCGTGGTCGGCCCGGACTGGAAGCTGCTCGCGAACCAGCCCATCGTCATCTACGCCGGCGACGACCGGCGCGGCGGACGCATCTTCAAGTTCGTGTCGCAGGGCCGGTACACGCCTGGGATGACGCAGGCGCAGGTGCGCGCGCTCCTGGACGCGGGCACGCTCTACGCGGCGCACTTCGCGGGGCTGGACAACGCGACGGGCGACACGCTGGTGGGCGGCGCGGTGCCCACGGACGCGGCCCCGGGCCATGGCCGCTGGGTGAAGCTGAGCCTGGACAGCACGGACCTGGCGCCCAATGGCGAGGCGTTCGGCCAGCCGACGCTGCAGGTGGGCGCGGCGCTGCGTGACGCGAACCACAACGCGGTGGGCGGCTTCACCAACGACGACCAGGTGCGCAAGCTGCTGTGGACGGCGGCGAACAAGGTGGGCGTGATGGAGCTCAACCGCCCGGAGGACACGGAGTGGAACCCGAAGGACCCCAGCGGTACGCCGCTGCTCTACGTGGCCTTCACCGAGCACGGCGACCCCACGGCGCTGGATCAGCAGGGCCGGGTGGCCACCGCCGCGCTGGAGAACGGCACCTGGGTGAAGAAGGCGCGCGGCGCGCAGGACAACCGCGCGGTGGACAAGGTGGGCTCCCTCTTCGCCATTCGCGAAGCGGATGCCGCGGCGCCCGCGGGCTCGCGCACGTTCGACTTCTTCCGCGTGTGGAAGGGCGAGACCGCGGCCACCAGCCCGATGCCGGAGTTCGCGGCGGCCAAGCCGGACAACCTGCTCATCGACCGTGAAGGCGGCGTGTGGTTCGGCACCGACGGCAACTTCGGCGTCAACAAGGTGGCGGACGGCGTGTTCTATCTGGACCAGGCGCCCGCGCACCGCGCCAGCCCGTACTTCCGCAAGGCGTTCCGCGTGCTGTCCATGCCCAGCGACGCGGAGGCCACGGGGCCGGCGTTCAACTCCGACATGACCAGCCTGTTCGTCAGCGTCCAGCACCCGGGCGAGGACAACTTCAGCGTCTGGCCGTAGCGCACCCATGCATCAGGACGAGGACGGAGTTCAACGCATGCGTTCTTCGCATTTCGACGGGGTCCGGATTCCCGCCGTCATCGTCCTGACGCTGGGGGCCTTCGCCGCCATGGCGGGCGTGTGGCGTCTGCGCCCGCCCGCCGTGGCCGAGGCCCCGTTTGATCCGCTCGCGCAGGCCCTGGCGGCGGGCAGCCGCGTGGCCAACCGCGAGGCCCCGGTGCCGTCCATGTGTTACACGAAGACGGCCGGGGTCTCGAACCCGTGCTGGACGTGTCACACCGGCGGCGTGGGCAACAACGTGATGGCGGATGAGTCGCTCCAGGCGGAGTACGCCTTCAGCGACGTGGCCCTGACGAACCACTGGACCAACCTCTTCACGGAGCGCTCGAAGGCCATCGCCGAGAGCACCGACGGCGAGGTGCTCGAGTACATCCGCGAGGACAACTTCACGCCGCTCCGGGCCGCGCTCCTGGGGCGCGTGGAGGGCTACAAGGGGTGGGTGCCGGACCTGGACCTGGCGCGCGGCTTCGACGCGGAGGGCTTCGCCCGCGACGGGAGCGGGTGGCGCGCGGTGCGCTACAAGCCCTTCCTGGGCACGTTCTGGCCCACGAATGGGAGCACCGACGACGTCTACGTCCGGCTCCCGGAGGACTTTCGGAAGGACGCGCGGGGACAGCCCTCGCGCGAGGTGTACCGCTTCAACCTCGCCGTGCTGGAAGCGGCGATGACGGTGGACCCCGGCCTCCTGGACGCGAAGGCCGCGCGCCGCCGTGTCGAGCCGGTGGATGAGCGCGTGGGGGGCATGGACCTGGACGGCGACGGGCGGCTGTCCCCTGGCGTGGAGGTCGTGCTCGGGCTCCCGGCCCACTACGCGGGCGGCGCGGCGGAGGTGCCGGTGCGGCGCTACACGTATCCGCGCGGCACGGAGTTCCTGCACACCGTGCGCTACGTGGACCCGGATGCCCCCGCGCTGCTGTCCGCGCGGTTGAAGGAGCTGCGCTATGCCCGCAAGGACGAGGCGCCCGAGGACGACCGGGTGCGGAACTTCTACGCGGAGGAGCAGGAGAAGAAGGCGCGCGGCCGGCTCCCCGCGTTCCCCGGCACGCCGGAGCTGGGGTTGATCAACGAGTTCGGCTGGCGCCTGCAGGGGTTCATCGAGGATGCCCGGGGACGGCTGCGCCTCCAGACGCTGGAGGAGCACGTGTACTGCATGGGGTGCCACACGAACCTGGGCGTCACGGTGGATCAGACCTTCGCGTTCCCGCGCAAGGTGCCTGGGCGTGACGGGTGGCGGACCCAGGACCTGCGCGGCATCCCGGACGTGCCGCAGGCGGGACATGCCGCGCCGGAGACCGCGACGTACTTCGAGCGCGTGCGGGGCGGGGATGAGTTCCGCGCGAACGATGAGCTGCTCGCGCGCTTCTTCCCGAAGGGGGTCCTGGACCTGCCTTCGGTGCGGCGCGCGGCGCCAGGAGGGGACCGCGACCTCGCGTGGCTGGTGACGCCCTCGAGGGCGCGCGCGCTCCAACTGAACAAGGCCTACTGGGCGCTGGTGCGGGAGCAGGCGTTCACGCTGGGACGGGACACGCTCCTGGCGCCGCCCGCGAACGTGCACCGCGCGGTGGAGAACGGCTCCACGGAGCTGGAGGCCACGGGCCGGCTCTTCACCGACGGGCGGCTGCACCTCACCTGGGAGTGAGGCGCGGGGGGCAGGCGCGGCCTACTTCGCCGCGCCGGGCTGGAACAAGAACGTGCTGGTGTGCGTCTGCGCGGAGACCGCCTTCACCCGCTTGCGCAGGGACGCGGCGACCGACGACAGCTCCGCGGCGTGGGGCGTGGCGGACAGCCCGCCGTTGTCCACCGCCGCGAGGCTCAGCGTCACCCGCTCCGGGTTGCCCGCGGCGTCGCTCGCGGTGAAGCCGCTCCGGCGCAGGTCCTCCGGACCGTAGAGGGGCACCTTCTCCGCGTCGAAGCGCTGGCAGAGCGTGCGCAACACCTCCGGCGCCACCACGTCGGGACACACGAGCACGAAGTCGTCGCCGCCCACGTGCCCCAGGTGCGAGCCCGGCGGGAGCAGGTGCAGGCACTCCGACAACAGGCTCGCCGTGTAGCGGATCACCCGGTCGCCCTGGAGGAAGCCGTAGCGGTCGTTGTACGTCTCGAAGTGGTCCAGGTCCGCGTAGATGACCGTGAACGCCTGCCCCTGGAGCGCGGCGCGGATCCACCGCTCGATCATCCGGCTGCCGGGCAGGTCCGTGAGCGGATGCGCGCCGGTGGCGGCGTGCTGCTCCAGGTCCGAGGCGCGCGCGATGAGCTGCTTCATCGTCACCGTGCCCAGGAAGTGTCCCTTCGCGTCCGTCACCACCACCGGGTCGTAGACGGACTCGGGCGGACGGCGCATCGCCATGCGTGCCAGGGCGGTGATGGCCGTGGCGTCCTCCACCACCATCGGAGCCTCGCGCGGGCCGTCCGGCAGCGACGGCGCCGCGGTGGGCGCGACGCCACCGAAGCGCGCGTAGAAGCTCCGCCGCGTCACCACCGCGTGCGGCTGCTCGCCTTCCAGCAGCACCACGTGGTCCTCGCCTGGGGTGCGGCGGAAGAGCCGATCCAGCTCCACCGCGGACGAGGACACCGGCGCGCACGGGGGGCGGATGATCATGCTGCCCACCGTCTCGTCGTCCTCGTGCTCCCGGTGGTGCAGCGCGCGGATGGCCTCGCGGCAGCGCTCCGCGAAGTCCGCGCCCGGCCGCTGCGGCGAGCTCACGGGGCGCGCCAGCAGGTAGCCCTGCGCGTGCCGGATGCCCAGGCGCAGCAGCACCGCCAGCTCGTTCCACGTCTCCACGCCCTCGGCGATGAGCACCGCGTCCACGCGCTGCGCGAAGGCGACCAGCGACTTCACCAGGTGCTGCCGGTAGGTGTGCAGGTGGATGTCGCGCACCAGCGCCTGGTCCAGCTTGATGAAGTCCGGCGCGCTGTGCACCAGCGTCACCAACCCCGAGTGCCCCGCGCCGAAGTCGTCCAGCGCGATGCCAAAGCCCTGCTCCGCGTAGCGCCGCGCGAGCATGCGCAGCTGGTCCGTGTCCTCGAACGTGCTGCGCTCGGTGATCTCCAGCACCAGCTGCTGCGGGCTCAAGCCGTGCTGGCGCAAGAGCTCCAGCGTGGACGCACCGCCGAAGCGCTCGTCGCTCAGCACGTCGGGGCTGACGTTGAAGAAGAAGGGCCCGCGCCGCTGCGCTTCCGGCAGCGTGGCGATGCGGCGCACCGCCGCCGTCCAGCACGCTCGCTCCAGCTCGTAGGTGAAGCCTTCCACTCGCGCGCGGTTGAACAACTCGTTGGGGGACTCCACCGGCCCCAGGCCGCGAGACAACACCTCGTGGCCGAGCACCTCGCCGCTGAGCAGATCGACGATGGGTTGGAAGACGGTGGCGACCCTCGGCTCGTCACCGTTCCATAGCCAGGGAGGTGGCGGAGCAGGCTTGCTGGGGGAGGGCAGGCTCATGACCTCCGAAATGTACCGCGCTCCGGGGCAAGCTTCAGGCCCCCCCGACCTGACGGCAGGTCCAAGACCCAAAACGGACGCTTGTCACCAGGTGACATCTGGCCCCCGAGAGGGCCGTCCAGGGGAGCCCCCAGGGGCCTATTTCTCCTGAATCTGTTGAGTTTCCGGCATGTTGGCGCCCTCCGAGGCGAGGGGCGCGGGGTCCACGGGCGCCAGCGGGGGGGCCTCCACCGGCGCGACCTGGGTCAGCGTGACCTGCGCCGCGACCGCGTCCATCGCCTGACCTTCCTCTCCCTGGGCGGTCGAGAGGGCGCGGAAACGTCGAGCCAGCGACGCCAGCTCCGCCGCCTTCAGCTGGGCCTGGCCGCTGCGCAAGGACAGCAGCGACACGCGCGCGCGCTCCAGCAGGGCCACCTCCGCGCGCAGCCTCGCGAGGATGCGCTCCCGGCGCTGGCGCATGCCCCCCAGCCGCTCCACCTCCTCGGCCAGCGACGCCGCCGCGACCTCCAATTGCCGCCGGGCCACCGGGTCGGTGCTGGCGCGCGCGCCGCGCTCCAGGCTGTCCCGCTCCGCCTGCAGCTCCGCCGTGGCGCGCTCCTCCAACTGGGCCTCCACGCCGGCCCACTCGGACGCCAGCTCCACCGCGCCGCGGGTGATGCGCGCCAGCGTGCGGGCCAGCTCCTCGCGCGCGGGCTCCCGGGGCAGCTTCGCCAGCGACTGTCCGCACTGCCGATAGAGCGACAGCGCGCGCTCGGACAGCGTGTGGAAGTCACCCGACAGCTGGGGCAGCAGCTCCTCCGCGCGCGCCTCCACCGGGTCGGCCGTCAGCCCCAGGTGCGCGGCGATGGCCCCCAGCCCCACGAACAACCCCACGATGCCACCCACCACCACCGCGGCCAGCAAGGTGGGCGTGGCCACGGAGGCCAGCCGCACCGCCAGGACCTTCGCCACCACGCCGCCCGCCAGGGTGAGCCCGGCGCCCAGCACGCTGCCCAGCCCGTAGTGGATGAGCGTGGGGCGGGCCTCCGCCACCTGGCCCTCCTCGCCCAGGTCGTTGAGGCGGGCGCGCACCAGCAGGGCCCCGGCGGCAGCGCCGCTCGTCGCCACCGTCCACGCGGGCGAAAGGCCCAGGCCATACGGCAGGCCCACGAGCAGCAGCCCCAGCCCGCTGAGCAGGCCCCGGTCCCACCGGTCGCCGCGGGCGCACGCCAGCACCACCGCGGCGGGGACCAGCCACGTCAGCGGCACCGGCATGCCCACGCGCAGGGTGAGCCACTGCAGGAGGCCCGCCCCGGCGCCTGCCGCCAGCGCGCGCGTGACGGTCTGCTCGAAGGCTTCGCGGTGGTGGAACTGCAACACGGCGGCATTCATCGGGACACCCCGGGAACGGCCCTCGGGCCGGGAATGTCCCTTCGAACGCGCGGGCGGCGAAAAGGGTCTACGCCTTCGGGCGCGAGATGGGTCCCGTCCGGCCCTTCGTCACGCGCAGGTAGTCCGCGGGGGCGAGCACCAGTTGCGTGCCCCGCACCCCGGCCGACACGGCGACGGCGTCGAACAGCTCCAGCGTCTCATCCACGAAGACGGGGTAGTCCTTCTTGCCCCCCAGCGCGGTGACGCCGCCCCGGATGTAGCCGGTGAGCGGCTGCAGCTCCTTGAGCGGGACCGTCTCCACCTTGCGGTCGCCGCTGAGCCGCGCGAGGGCCTTCAGGTCCAGCTCCGCGTTGCCGGGCACGACCGCCATCAGCACGCCGGTGCGGTCGCCCTTCGCCACCAGCGTCTTGAAGACCTGCTCCGGGGGCATGCCCACCTTGGCGGCCACCGTCTCCGCGGACAGGTCGTCCGGATCCAGGTCGTAGTCGCGCAGGGTGTACGCGATGCCGAGCGAATCCAGGAGGCGGGCGGCGTTCGTCTTCACGGGCGTTACATCCCCAGGAGCGTGGCGGCGGCCTTCACGCGCTCGAGCGCGTCCTCGGGCGTGCGCCCCACCGCGGACAGGTGGCCCATCTTGCGGCCCTTGCGCGCGTCACGCTTGCCGTACAGGTGCAGCCGGACGCCGGGCAGCGCCAGCGCCTGCGCGAACCGGGGGCCGCCTTCGCGCAGCCACAGGTCGCCCAGCAGGTTCACGATGGCGGCGGGGCGCACCACCTCCACGGAGCCCAGGGGCAGGTTGCACACCGCGCGCACGGCCTGCTCGAACTGACTCGTCAGGCACGCCACCTCCGTCGAATGGAAGCTGTTGTGCGGCCGGGGCGCCACCTCGTTCACCAGGAGCGCCCCGTCGCCCAGGAGGAACATCTCCACCACCAGCAGCCCCTCCACCTTCAGCGCGGAGGTGATGTCGCGCGCCACCTGCGACGCCTGCGACAGCACGGCGTCCGGCAGCGGTCCTGGCAAAAGCGACCACGCGAGGATGCGCTCCTCGTGGTGGTTGAACGCCGGCGGGTACACCGCCAGCTGGCCATCCGGCCCCCGGGCGACCAGCACGGACAGCTCCGCCTTCAGGTCCAGCGCGGCCTCCACCACCACGGAGCGCTCGCCCAGCTCCTTCCACGCGACGCCCGCCTCGGAGGCCTGCTTCACCTCGTACTGGCCGCGCCCGTCGTAGCCGCCCTCGCTGGACTTGATGAAGCACTTGCCGCCCAGCGCGGTGATGGCCTCCGAGAGCTCCGCCTCCGAGTTCGCCTCCCGCCACGGCCCCAGCGGAAAGCCGCCCTTCGCGAGCCAGCCCTTCTGCCGGCCGCGGTGCTGCACCACCTCCAGCACGGAGGCGCCGGGCCGCATGGGCGCGTGGCGGGCCACCGCGTTGAGCGTGGACAGCGCCACCTTTTCAATCTCCAGCGTCACCACGTCGCACGCGCGCGCCAGGTCCTCCGCGGCCGCCGCGTCGGCGAAGGACGCGGTGATGCAGCGGTCCACCACCGAGCGCGAAGGGCACGCCGAGTCCGGATCCAACG
This sequence comes from Corallococcus sp. Z5C101001, assembly GCF_007352635.1. NCBI lineage: Bacteria > Pseudomonadati > Myxococcota > Myxococcia > Myxococcales > Myxococcaceae > Corallococcus > Corallococcus sp. Z5C101001. The sequence continues at coordinate 62,589 of NZ_VKLU01000002.1, read as the reverse complement.
CCTGCACCTGGTAGCCCAGCGTGCGCGCGGCGAGCGCCATCATGCGCCCCAACTGGCCGCCGCCCAGGATGCCCAGCGTCCCACCGGGAAGCACCACGCGCGCCGTCATCCCGCCACCTCTCGCTGCGCCAGGACCTCGTCGGTGCGCGCCTTGCGCCACGTGCCCAGCCGCTCGCGGACCTCCGGGTACTTCAGCGCCAGGATGGCCGCCGCGTGCAGCGCCGCGTTGGCGGCCCCCGGCTTCCCGATGGCCTGCGTGCCCACCGGGACGCCCTTGGGCATCTGCACGATGGAGAGCAGCGCGTCGAAGCCGGAGAGCACCGTGGTGGGCATGGGCACGCCCAGCACGGGCAGCAGCGTCTTGCTGGACACCATTCCGGGCAGGTGCGCCGCGCCGCCCGCCGCGGCGATGATGACGGACAGGCCGCGCCCCTCCGCGGTGGACGCGTACTCCATCATCCAGTCCGGGGTGCGGTGCGCGGACACGATGCGCACCTCATGCGGGATGCGCAGCTCGGCGAGGATGTCGATCGCCGGTTGCAGGTGTTCGAGGTCGCTTCTGCCGCCCATGATGACCCCAACCCACGGGGTGCTCGCGCTCGCCGCCATGCTGTCTCGCGCCTCCAGTGCGCCGCTTCCGTGTTCCAGGGAGTGAAGCCTGGAAGAACGCGGAGATAGGGCCACGCGATTCCTCGGGTCAACCGCGAAGATGCCCCTTCGCGCCACCCGGAGGGCGGGGGACCGAGCGCCGCCCCCTCCTGCCCCTGGGTTTCCAGACGCCAAGGCCCCGCCGTCACGTTCGCGTGACGGCGGGGCCCGCTCTGGAGAGACCTTCGTGCGTCAGTACGTGGAGCCCATGCGGCCGAAGCTCTTGAGCGCCTTCACCTTGCTGCTCTTCACCGCGGCCCGCTGGGCCTCCTCCGTCTCCGCGTCGTCGTATTCCTTCATCGCGCGGGCCTGGTCGGCCTGGTCCGCGGCCACCGCCGCGGCGCCCGCCACGGCGCCCGCCTCCTGGAAGAGCACCTGGTTCTGGCTGAGGTAGCCCTTCGCCTCGTCCTTCCGGCCCTGGCTCATCGCCTCCGCGGCCTTCTGGAGGTTCTGCGCGCTGCGGGCCCGGGCCGCGTACACCGTGGCCTCCTTGTCCTGGCGCCGCGCCACCTCCTCCTGCACGTCGGTGGCCACCGCGGCCAGCGTGGACGCGTCCTCCACGTTCTTCTGCACGAGCAGGTCGGTGTAGGCGACCCGCAGCCCGGCCACCTGCACGGACTGGCCCGGCGCCGTGCCCGTCACGTGGAGCCGCGCCACCACGCGCTCGGACTGGCCCGCGGAGAAGTCCGGCAGCGCCACGCGCACGGTGTTGCCGGCCTGGTGCGCGCGGTAGCCCAGCACCTCGTCCAGGCTCGTTCCGGGGGGCAGCTCGAACGACAGCTCCACGTTGCGCGCCACCGCGGTGGTGGCCTGCTGCAGGTCGCGCTGGAAGAGGGTGGACAGCTTGCTCGCGTCCTCCAGGAAGCCGTACGCGCCGGCGCCGTACTCGGCGAACGCCTGCATCAGGTCCTCGTTGAAGTCGGTGCCCACGCCAATGGAGCTCACCGTGATGCCGGAGGCGCGGATGTCCTTCACCACGTTCTTCAGGCCCTCCGCGTCCGACACGCCCTCCGTGGGCTGGCCGTCGCTCATCAGGATGAGGCGGTGGACGCGGGCCTCGCCCCCCATGGCGGAGGCCAGCTGCGTGCGGCCCACGCTCAGGCCCGCGCTGATGTTGGTGCCGCCGTCATCCCAGATGCCGTCGATGAACTGCATCATCCGCTCGCGGTTGCTCGCGGTCGCCGGCAGCGACGGGAGGCTCTTCACATCCGAGCCGTAGTGCACGATGGCCAGCCGGTCCTCGTCGCGCAGCAGCGTCACCAGGTGCCGCGCGGCCTGCTTCGCCTGCTGGAGCTTGTAGCCGCTCATGGACCCGGACCGGTCGATGACGACGGCCAGGTTCACGGGGCTGCGCTTCGCGCCGGGCACCTCCGCGCCGGTGAGGTCCACCGTCACGTACATCTCCGACGGGCCCACCGGCACGTACGGGTGCGACAGCCGGCTCGTCACCTGGAGGCTGCCCGAGGACGACCGGGGCCCCACGGGGACGGGCGGGGAGGGCGGGGTCGGGGTCGGCGTCGTGACGACGACCTGGGGCGTGGGTTGCGTGCCGCCCCCCCGGGGCATGCCCAGCACCAGCGCGGTGAGGGCGAGGCCGCCGGCCAGGGCGAGGAACAGGACCGTACGATTCATGGCTGGGCTCCGAAGGCGTGTGAGACGCGGGCCCTGCCTTTACGTACGGGGTGCGCGAAAAGGTCTAACCCTTTCGCGCGAGGCGACTGTTCAGTGCGCCGTTCAGGTGCCCTGCGAGGCCGGCGTCGCGCCCGCGCAGAAGTAGGGCGAGTTGTTCTCGCCGAAGGTGCGCCGGTAGTAGGTCTCGTCCGCCACGCGGATGGCGTCCAGCGTCGCCTGGTCCAGGAGCAGGGGCCGGCACGTCATGCGGTCCTTGAGGCCCGCCTGCACGTCGTCGACGGTGCGGGTGATGTCGCAGCCCGTGGTGGTGCCCTGCACGCACTCCTTGCTGCAGTAGCCCAGCGCCACCGCCTGCGGGTCCTCGCTGCGGGGGCTCGAGTCATCGCGCACGCAGATGAGGTCCTCGCAGTCCAGCGCGCCAAAGGAGATGAAGTCCTGATCCGCCGCGATGTCCTTCTCCTGGATCTCCACGAACTTGGTGGGGCCCTGCGCCTGCTCATCGGCCGTGGCCTTGCGCACCAGACGGCACGGCTTGCCCAACTCGGTGGTGACGTCGCAGCCCCCCATCAGGAGGACGGCGGACAGGAAGAGCGCGGATCGCACGAACATCGTTGAGACCTCTAGAAGGGAGGGATGCGGGGCTTGGGGGATGACGACGCCCGGAACGCGGAAACGGTAGCACAGCGTCTCCTCACTCCAACCCCTGACCCGCGGTACGCGAGTGGGGTGGAATTGTGAAGGGATACCGGAGGATTACAGAGGAGACAGGCGCGTCGAGGCGGTTGATGGTTGGGAATACGGCCGATAGGATGGGGCGGCTGATGTCATGCTGCCTTCCGGTGGCAGTACGTTCCCTCCCCCCACGGAGCGCCCGGACTTGAACCGCCCCACGCTGCTGCTTGCGCTGAGCCTGATGTGGCCCGCGCTGGCCCTCGCCCAGAACCAGGAAGGCATGGGCCTCGATCTGACCGAGGACGCCCAGGCCAAACCTCCCGCAGAGAACCCCGCGCCGCCGCCGGACGACGAAGCCCGCCCCGCGTCGCCGCCTGCCGCCACGACGGTGAAGGAGATACCGCCCGAGGCGCTGATGCCGCTCACGGACATCACCCAGGATGACCGGGTGAAGAGCGTGCAGCGCAAGGTGTACCTGAAGAAGCACCGGTTCGAGCTCACGCCGCTCGTGAGCATCTCCGTGAACGACCCCTTCTATTCGAAGGTGGGCGGTTCGCTGCGGGGCGCCTGGTACCTGGCGGACACGCTGGCCATCTCCGCGCGCGGGTCGCTGATGCAGGTGGTGCCGTCGGATGATGTCCGCACGGCGAAGCGCACCTTCAACAGCAAGATCTACAACTCCGTGCCGCAGTGGTCCGCGATGGGCGACATCGAGTGGGCGCCGCTCTACGGCAAGGTGTCGTTCCTCAACTCCATCCTCCACTTCGACGGCTACCTGCTGGGCGGACTGGGCGTGGTGAAGACGGAGACCTCCGCGCTGCCTGATCGCGGCCTCAACCCGGCCGCGGACCTGGGCCTGGGCATGCGGTTCGTCACCAAGGACTACCTGGCCGTCAACGTGGCCCTCATCAACACCTCCTATGTGGATCAGCCCCTGGGCAGCAGCAAGGGCGCCATCCAGAACGTCATGACCCTCAACGCGGGCATCTCCATCTTCCTGCCGCTGCACTCGACGGGGAGGGATTCCGAATGAAGCCCGCCGTCCGCCTGCTCCTGACACTGTGCGCGGGTGTGCCCGCGCTCGCCAGCGCCGCCGACCCGGCGCCCGCGCCGGCCGCGGCCGGCCCCGCCACCCCGGCTCCGGCGCCCGCTCCGAAGACCGCCGCCAATTCGCAGCCGCCGAACACCTCCCAGGAGGAGGAAGCCGGCGACGTGTCCGAGGTCGACAAGGACGCCCTGGGGCCCCTTCGCGAGCGCATCCGGCCGGTGTCCGGCCACATGTTCCTCAAGAAGGGCCGGTTCGAAATCAGCCCCTCCGCGTCCGTCACCATCCGCGACGCGTTCTACAAGAAGTACGTCTTTGGCGGCACCGTGACGTACTTCCCCATGGAGACGCTGGGCGTGGGCCTGCGCGCTGGCTACGCGCTGAACAGCGTGGCGGGCTCCGCGCAGATCTGCACCTTCACCGAAGGCGAGGCGGGCGACACCCGCGGCTGCCGCGCGCCCACCCGCGCTGAGCTGGACGGGCGGGCCCCGGGCCAGCTCACGCTGATGGGCGGCCTGGACGTCCAGTGGGCGCCCATCTACGGAAAGCTGTCCCTGCTGGCGGAGAAGTTCGTCCACTTCGACATGTACGGCGTCGTTGGCGCGTCGGTCATCCAGTACAAGGGCCCGGCGACGTCGCTCGTGGACGGGACCCCGGTCGCGGGCAGCAAGGCGTACCTCACGGGCGGCGGCAACGTGGGCGTGGGCCTGCGCTTCTTCTTCAACCGCTGGATGACGCTGCGCACGGAGCTGCGCGACCTCATCTACGTGGAGAAGGGCCGGGAGCCGACGCCCAACTATCTCCGCAACCAGATCCTGTTCGAGCTGGGCCTGTCCTTCTTCTTCCCCTCCGGTTCCTAAGCATGATGCGCACCCACCGGTTCCTCCGCCTCGCCGTCCTCGGGCTCTCGCTCGCGTACACGGCCCCCACGCTGGCGCAGTCCTTCGAAGGACTGGACCTCTCGGGGCAGTCCAAGAAGAAGAAGAAGGGTTCGTCCTCGGCCAAGAAGAAGACCTCCACCAAGCGCGGCAAGGGCAAGACGGCCGCGCCGGCGGAGGACACCGAGGGCAACGCCTCCTCCAGCACCGCGGCCCCCGCGGGCAACCCCGCCACGCCGCCCAGCGCCGTCACCCCTTCTCCCGTGTCGGGCACTCCCGCGGCGAAGTCCTCGCCCGCGTCGAAGCCCGCTCCCCAGGGCAGCCCGGGCCTGGGCCTGGACCTCACGGGCGACAACGACAAGCCGCCCGCGCCCACGATGACGTTCGACGCGGTGGACGTGTCCGGCAAGACGGCGGACCGCCAGCGCCTGGACGCGGCCATCTCGCTGTTCAAGAACGACGAGTACGAGAAGGCCGCCATGGCCTCGCACGAGCTCCTGGGGGACGCGAAGCTCCAGGGCCTGCACGTCGAGGCGCGCTACGTGCTGGCCAAGGCGCTCTACCGCATGGGGCTGTACCACTCGTCGCTGGGCGAGTTCTCGAAGATCCTCGCGGCGGGCCCGTCCACGAAGTTCTTCAAGTCGAGCCTGGAGTGGCTGTTCTTCATCAGCCGCAAGACGCAGAACGAGACGGTCATCCTGGATGAGATCGCCCGGTACGCGAACTACGAGTTCCCGGAGAAGTTCCGCAACGAGTTCCGCTACCTGCTGGCGCGCTACCACTTCGTGCGTGGCCGCGCGCTGGACCAGGTGGGCCAGATGGACAACGCGGACAAGTCCTTCGAGGAAGTGAAGCGCCTGGCGCTGACCATCCCGCGCACGGATGTGTTCTACCCGCGCGCGAAGTACCTGGAGGGCCTGGCCTTCTTCCGCAACGGCACGCGCAACAAGGACGCGGCGCTCAAGCGCGGCAACACGGACGTGCTGGCGTCGGTGGAGGCGATGAAGGAGGTGGTGCGCCTCACCCGTCCCATGGTGGGCCGCACCGGCGAGCAGGCGAAGCTGGACAAGTCGCTGCGCGAGCTGGCCTTCATGCAGCTGGCGCGCACGCACTACGGCATGCAGCAGAACCGCTTCTCCATCTTCTATCTGAACAAGGTGGAGCGCGGGAACACGCAGTGGCTGGAGGCCCTCTTCGAGTCCTCCTGGGCCAACTACCGCATCGGCCAGTACGAGCAGGCGCTGGGCAACCTCATCACCCTGTCGTCGCCCTTCTTCCGCGAGGAGTACTTCCCGGAGGCGCTCATCCTCAAGGCGGTCATCTATTACGAGAACTGCCGCTACCGGGAGTCCAACCTCATCCTCCAGGACTTCGAGCGCACCTACCTGCCCGTGCACGACGAGCTGGACGCGCTCGTGAAGAAGAACATGGACGCGAGCGAGTACTACACGGTGCTCGCCGAGGTGCAGAAGAAGAACAAGGACGGCCTGGAGAAGAACGGCACGGACGTGCTGCTGGAGCGCATCCTGCGGCTGGCCCTCACGGACCAGGACCTGAAGAAGACCAACGACTCCATCCTGGAGCTCGAAGGCGAGATGGACCTGTTCTCCAACAAGGGCGACACGTTCAAGTACTCGGAGCTGACCAAGCAGCTGCTGGAGGGCCTGAAGGTCCAGCGCACCAGCCTCATCGCCAAGGCCGGCATCATGGCCAAGGGCAAGCTGGAGACGGAGCTGGGCGCGCTCAAGCTGCTGCTCGCCAACGGCCTGCGCATCAAGTTCGAGACGACCACCAAGGAGAAGGAGTTCCTGGAGGAGCAGCTCAAGGCGGGCGGCCGCACGGCCATCGTCAAGAAGTACAAGTACTCCGTGGCGGTGCAGGACGACCAGCTCTACTGGCCGTACGAGGGCGAGTACTGGCGCGACGAGCTGGGCACGTACCAGTACACCCTGACCAAGGGCTGCATCGAGCGCGACACGGCCAACCGCAACATCCAGTCCGCGGAGGCGATGTAGACGCCTTCGGCTGACAGTGGGATTCTTCCCGGCCCGCCGGAGCGCCCTGCACGTGCGCTCCGGCGGTTTTGTCTTTTTCAACGGTCCTTCAGGACGAGGGGAGTTCGAGGGTGGCTCGGGAGGCGTCGCTGCGGGTGGTGTTCGGCATCGCCGTCCTGGATCTCATCGGGTTCGGCATCCTGATTCCCCAGCTGGGGGTGTACGGCGTGCGCTTTGGCGCGTCGCCGTTCGCGGTGGGGCTGCTCGTCGCGGTGTATTCGCTGATGCAGCTGGTGGCGGCGCCGGTGATGGGGCGGCTGTCGGACCGGTTCGGCCGGCGGCCGGTGCTGCTGGTGTCCCAGGTGGGGTCGCTCCTGGGCTACGTGCTGTTCGCCTTCGCGCACACGCTGCCGCTGCTGTTCCTGTCGCGCGTCATCGACGGCGTGTCCGGGGGCAACGTGTCCACGGCGCAGGCGGTGGTGGCGGACATCACGAAGCCGCACGAGCGCGCGCGGGGCATGGGCATCATCGGCGCGGCGTTCGGCCTGGGCTTCGTGCTGGGGCCGGCGCTGGGCGGCATCCTGGGGGCGTGGGGCGGCAACCTCGCCATCGGGCTGTTCGCGGCGGGGCTGTCCGCGCTCAACCTGCTCAACACCTGGTTCTTCCTCCCGGAGACGCGCCACGCCGGGTCGCCGTCCGCCACCGTGCGCTCCATGAAGGGCGCCACGGCCGTGATGACGCTGCCCGTCGTGGGCCGGTGCGTGGTGCTGGTGCTGCTCTACACGGTGGCCTTCGCGCAGATGGAGGGCACCTTCTCCGTGTACCTCTTGACGCGCTTCCTGTCGTCCGGGCCGGTGCCGCTGGAGGGCGGGTGGCTGGTGCACGCGGCGCTGCCGGACGCGGCCACCCTCAGGGAGGCCAGCCTGCGCTCCGGGGCGCTCTTCGCGGTGGTGGGGGTGCTGTCCGCGCTGGTGCAGGGCGGGCTGGTGCGCCGCCTGGTGGCGCCCGCGCACGGGCCGTCCGACGGGGCGGGGGGGAGGGGAGGGCGGGAGGCCCCGGTGGCCGTGGTGGGGTTCGGCCTGACGGCGGCGGGGCTGGCGCTCCTGCCGGTGGCCCCGTCGTACGGGTGGCTGTTCCCGGTGATGGGGCTGCTGGCGGTGGGGTCCGCGCTCGTCACGCCGTGCCTGTCCGCGCTGGTGTCCCTGCACGCGCCCTCCGAGCGCCAGGGGGCGGTGCTGGGCGCGTACCAGGCGAGCGGGTCGCTGGGCCGCATCGTCGGGCCGGCGCTGGGCGGGCTGCTCTTCACCCGGCTGGGCCCGGCGGCCCCCTACGGGACGGGCGCGGTGTTGGTGGCGTTGGGTGGACTTTTGGCACTGTCACTGGTCACTCAGGTGAGAATGTCGGGAGCGGGCGCGGAACAAAGCTCATAGGATGGGGACCATGGTGGGCAAGCCGCAGCACATCACCATCGCGTTCGACGTGATGGGGAGCGATCACGGCCCGGTTGAGGTGGTGCGAGGCGCCGCCCAGCTTTCGCTGGAGTCTCCGCACATCCACGCGTTGCTCGTGGGGGACCGGCCGGTCATCGACGAGGCCCTGGCGGGCATCAAGCACAACGGGGAGCGCATCTCCGTGCACCACGCGGGCGACTACGTGGGCATGGACGAGAAGCCCGGCGAGGCGCTGGCGCGCAAACCCGAGTCCTCCGTGGCGGTGGCCGCCCGGCTGGTGGCCGAGGGAGAGGCGCACGCGCTGGTGTCCGCGGGCAACACGGGCGCGGGCGTGCTCGCGTGCAAGCGCCACTTCCAGCTGATTCCCGGCGTGCGCCGCGCGGCGCTGGCCACGGTGTACCCGACGCGGGGCGTGCGCGGCGCGAAGCAGGATCCGTTCAGCCTCATCCTCGACGTGGGCGCCACGGTGGAGGCCACCGCGGAGGACCTGGTGGCGTTCGCCGTGATGGGCAGCGCCTATGCGCGCATCATCTCCCGCAACGAGCGGCCCAAGGTGGCGCTGCTGTCCAACGGCGTCGAGCCGCAGAAGGGCCCCCCGCGCGTGGTGGAGGCGCACCAGCGGCTGTCCCAGATGTCGGGGCTCAACTTCACGGGGAACGTGGAGGGCATCGACATTCCGCGCGGCACGGTGGACGTCATCGTGACGGACGGCTTCGTGGGCAACGTGTGCCTGAAGATGCTGGAGGGCGTGCACGACACGGTGATGGAGCTGGCCCAGTACGCCTACAAGGAGAGCCTGCGCTGGCGGGCGGGCCTGGCCATGCTGTCGAGTGGCATCGACCGGCTCAAGGACATCACGGACTGGGAGCAGTACGGCGGCGCGCCCATCCTCGGGTTCGACCGCATCTTCATCAAGGCGCACGGCCGCTCCAAGGCGCGCGCCATCGCGAACGCGGGCAAGGTGGCGGCGAAGGCGGTGGCGAACGAGCTGGGCACCGCCATCCAGGAGGGTCTCGCGCGGTGAGCCTGCCGGACCGCATCGACCCGCGTCCCCCCCGCCGCATCTACCGGTGGGACCTGGACAAGACGTACCTCCAGACGGACTTCGAGTCGCTGCGCGACCTGTTCCGCACCGCCTTCCAGAAGGCCCATGAGAAGGTCGCCGTGCCGGGGGCGTCCGCGCTCATCCGCGAGCTGGCCGAGCAGGGCGACTCGCGGCTGTGCATCGTGTCCGGCAGCCCCAAGCAGATGCGCGCGGTGCTGGAGGAGAAGCTCAAGCTGGACGGCGTCCAGTGGGATGAGTTCGTCCTCAAGGACAACGTGGGCAACCTGCTGCGCGGGCGCTTCCGGGCGCTCCGGGGGCAGGTGGGCTACAAGCTGCCGGCCATCCTGGAGAGCCGCGTCAACGCGCCGGTGGAGGCCGAGGAGGTCCTCTTCGGGGACGACGCGGAGGCGGACGCGTTCATCTATTCGCTCTACGCGGACCTCATCGCGGGCCGCGTGGACGAGCGCGTGCTGTCGCAGGTGCTGGAGGCGGGCGGGGTGTACCCGGACGACGCCGCGCGGGTGCAGGAGGCGTGGAAGAAGATCCCCATCGCGGACCCGGTGCGGCGCATCTTCATCCACCTGGACCGGCTGACCCCGCCCGCGCACTTCACGCCCTATGGCCCGCGCGTGGTGCCCATCTTCAACTACTTCCAGGCGGCGCTGGTGCTGCTGGCGGACGGCCACCTCACGGCGCCGCAGGTGCTGAAGATCGCCGTGGAGATGGTGCAGACGGCGGGGCACAACATCATCACGCTGTCGAACTCGTTCCAGGACCTGCTCCGGCGCGGGCTGCCGCTGCAGCAGGCGGCCATCGCGCTGTCCCAGGCGATGGAGGGGCCCAACGCGCTGCTCAAGGCCATGCGCCCCATGCCGGACATCCTGGCCGCGTTCAGCAAGCGCCTGGCCGCGCTGGGCACCCAGCCCCCCCCGCCGCGCGTCCAGGCGGTGGACTACGTGTCGCTCATCTCCCACGCGCTGCCTCGGACCCACAAGGGCCGCACCCTGAAGCCGCCGACGTCCTGAAGGACGCCGGGCGCAGGGGGCCGGGTGCCTGCCCGCCTGGGGGGCGTCCCGTCGGCCGGGGCCTCTGGATGGCGGGCCCCTGGCCGGCATGTGCGTGGGCGGGGTGTTATCCAATGGAAGCGCCTTCGATGGGCAGCGGGGCGTTTTTCCGGAGCCTGGGACGTTCCAGGCGCCCGGCGGGCGGGCGGGGGGCCCTGGCGGACCCCGGATGTCCCTGAAGAATGTCCTTAAGCGCGACCCCCATGGGTGGGAGGATGCGTGCTAGACGGCTGTCCCTTCCGAGGCGAATGACGCGAGACCCGACCCATCCCCCGCCCCCTGGCGGAACGCTGCCAGCCGCGCCCGGAGACGACGCGCGCGGAAAGGCCTCCTTCGAGGCGGCAGCGGCGGAGGGCCCCGGAGCCGCGCACGAGGTTCTTTCCATGTCTTCCCCCCTGGACCTGACGGGCCAGGAGGAGCGCACCGCGACCCCTGCGTCGGCGGACTCCTCCGAGCGCCCCAGCGAACACGAAACCCCTTCCCGGGCCCTCGAGGCCCCTTCCGAGCCCTCCTACTCCGCGGATGCGGGGGACGACGACGGGTTCGACGACGATGACGACACCGAGGACGCTGGCCCGGCCGAGCCCGAGGTGAGCGATGAAATCCAGCGCGCCACCGAAGCCCTGAAGGCCGCCGAGGCCGAGGATGCCCAGGCCGCCGCCGAGGCGGGGGAGGAGGCCGAGGAGCCCGAGGCCGTCATCCTGGAGCCGGAGCCGGAGCCCGCCGCGAACGAGCCGGAGCTGCAGGCGCCCACCACCACGCGCACGGGCGAGCCTGCGGAGATCGACCCGGACGAGATGGATCCGGACGCGCTCAAGGTCGTCCTGCGGCTGCACCAGCACGGGCACCAGGCGTACCTGGTGGGCGGCTGTGTGCGCGACCTGCTCCTGGGGCGCAAGCCAAAGGACTTCGACGTGGCCACCAGCGCCCACCCGGGCGAGGTGCGCGCCATCTTCCGCAACTGCCGCCTCATCGGACGGCGCTTCCGGCTGGCGCACGTCTACTTCAAGGGCGGGAAGATCGTGGAGGTGTCCACCTTCCGCGCCAACCCGACGGAGCTGGAGCCGGCGCCGGGGGCGGACGAGGGGCAGGGCGGCGAAGACCTGCTCATCACCCACGACAACGTCTTCGGCACGGCGCAGCAGGACGCGCGCCGCCGCGACTTCACCATCAACGGCCTGTTCTACGACGCGAGCGAAGGCCGGGTCATCGACTACGTGCGCGGACGGCGCGACCTGGATGAGCGCTTCATCCGGACGATTGGCGACCCGGAGATCCGCATGCGCGAGGACCCGGTGCGCATCCTGCGCGCGGTGCGCTTCGCGGCGAAGCTGGACCTGGACATCGAGTCGCGCACGTACGCGGCGATGGAGGGCGCGGTGGAGGACCTGCCGCGCTGCGCGCCCGCGCGCCTCCTGGAGGAGACCTTCCGCCTCATCCGCGGCGGGGTGTCCGCCCCGGCGCTGAAGCTGCTGGCGGCGCTGGACGCGCTGAAGCTGCTCCTGCCGCCGGTGGACGAGTACCTGCGGGTGCACGGCAAGGAGGGGGAGAAGACCTTCTACGCCTTCGCGCAGGCGCTGGATAAGCGCGTGTCGGCGGGCGAGGTGCTGGACGACGCGATCCTGCTGGCGACGCTGCTGGTGCCCATCAGCCGCGCGCAGCCGCCCGCGGAGGAGTCGCAGGACGAGGGCCGCGCGTCCGTGTCGCGCGTCATCGAGGACCTGCTCGCGGGCTTCGTGGAGGCCGCGAGGCTGCCGCGCCGCATCGCCGAGCGCTGCCGCATGCTGCTCCTGATGCAGCGCACGCTGTCCGGGGAGCGCCGCAAGAAGACGGGCGCCTTCCGCCGCCACCCGCTCTTCAACGAGGCGCTGGCCGTCTTCGCGATGACGGTGGAGGCGACGGGCGAGGGGCGCGAGGCGCTGGACGCGTGGCAGGCCGGAGAGGTGCCGCCGCCGCGCGCCGGGGCCAACGCCGGGGACTCCGAAGGCCCCCGCCGCAAGCGCCGCCGCCGCCGTCGGCGTCGCACCGGCAGTGGGAGCGGCGAGGGCAACGGTTCGGGCGCGGAGCGTCCGGCCTCCTCGGGCTCCGACGCGGGCGAAGGATAGTTCCCACCGGGCCGGAGCGCCTCCGCGCTTCGGCCCGTCGCGCGTCCACCGGAGGCCACGCGCGAGACAAGGAGCTCGGGCCGGATGCGTTCGTCCATCCGCGGCCACGCGAGCCGCGTGACGCCGGTCCCCGCGCCTACCGCTTCGGCTTCTCCACGGGTCGCTCGGAGCGGTGGTGGTCGTCATCCGAGGCCTCCGCCCCGGCGATGTCCGCCATGGTGATGGCCTTGCTTCCGAAGCGCGCGGCGATGCGGTCCATCGCCTCGTTCAGCTTCGATGACTTGGGCGCCGCCGCGGGGAACAACCCCAGCTGTGCTTCGTCCTCGTCCAACTGCACGCTCACGCCCGTGAGCCGCAGCGCCTTGCCCTCGTGCGCGCGCTCCAGCAGCTCCAGCGCCGCGCGGTAGAGCAGCTGACCGTCGTCCGTGGCCTCGCGCAGCGTGGTCCGCCGGGTGATGAGCGTGAAGTCCGCGAACTTCAACTTGAGCTGCACCACGCGGCCCTTCAGGGACGCCCGCCGCAGCCGCCTCGCCACCCGCAGCGCCTGCGCGTGCACGTGCGGCTTCAGCGCCTCCAGCCCCGTCAGGTCCTCCTCGAACGTGTCCTCCGCGCCCACGCTCTTGGCCGCCCGGTCCGGCACCACGTCCCGCGCGTCGATGCCGTGCGACAGCTCCCACAGGTGCTTGCCGCTGCTCGCGCCGAAGCGCTCCTCCAGCCAGGACAGCTCCCGCTCGGCCACGTCCCCGATGCTGTTGAGCCCCGCGCGCTTCATCGCCTCTTCCGTCTTGGGCCCCACCCCCCACAGCCGGGACACCGGCAGCCCCGCCAGGAAGGCCACCGTCTCCTCCGGCCGCACCTCGCGCTGGCCGTTGGGCTTCGCCAGGTCGGAGGCGATCTTCGCCACGAACTTCGCCGTCGCGATGCCCGCGGACGCCGGAAGGTTCAGCTCGTGGGCGATCTCCTTGCGGATCCGCTTCGCGATGTCCGCCGCCGCGCCGAACAGCCCCACCGACGCCGTGACGTCCAGGAACGCCTCGTCCAGGGACAGGGGCTCGATGAGCGGCGTGTACCGCTCGAAGATGGCGAAGACCTGCTCGCTCGCTTCGGCGTAGGCGGAGAAGCGCGGCTTCACGACGATGGCGTGCGGGGCCTGCTTCACCGCCCGGGCCATGGGCATCGCGCTTCTCACCCCGAAGGGGCGCACCTCGTAGGACGCGGCCACCACCACGCCGCGCTGCGCATGCCCGCCGACGATGACCGGCTTGCCCCTCAGGGACGGGTTGTCGCGCTGCTCGACGGACGCATAGAAGGCGTCCATGTCCACGTGGAGGATGGCTCGCATGGCGTGAGTCACTCTAGTGGCCCCCTCTGACAGTGCGAGCCATGAAGACCCTTACCGAATACCTCTGGTTCGAGACACAGGCCCGGCGTGAACTGGTGCGCCTCACCGACACCGTGGCCGCCCTGGTGAAGAAGAGCGGCATCCAGGAGGGCATGGTGCTGGTGTCCGCCATGCACATCACCGCGGGCGTCTTCGTCAACGACGACGAGCCCGGCCTCCACGAGGACATCTGGGAGTGGCTCCAGCACCTGGCGCCCTCCGGCCCCGACTACCGCCACCACCGCACCGGCGAGGACAACGGCGACGCGCACCTGAAGTCCATGCTCGTCCACCCTCAGGTGCTGATTCCCGTCACCGCCGGCAAGCTGGACCTGGGCCCCTGGCAGCAGGTGTTCTACGCGGAGTTCGACGGCCAGCGCCGCAAGCGCGTCATCGTCAAGGTGATGGGGGCCTAGGCCGCCCCGTCCGCCACCGGCCACGTCAGGCCATGCCGCCCCAGCTCCGCCACCAGCTCCCCCGGCAGCGGGCTCTCCACCTTCACGGGCGCCTTCGTCACGGGGTGCGGCACGGTGAGCGAGCGGGCGTGCAGGAAGAACCGCCCCAGCTCCGGCGCCTCGCGGCCGCCATAGAGCGCGTCCCCCACCAGCGGGGCGCCCACGCCGGCCAGGTGCGCTCGCACCTGGTGCAGCACGCCGGTGAGGATGCGCACCTCCACGAGGCTGTAGTCCCCGGCCCTCGACAGGACGCGGAAGTGGGACAGCGCTTCGCGGGCATCCTCGGCGCCGTAGGGGGCGGGCTCCACGCGGTCCGGGTGGCGCGGGTGGTGACGCAGGGGCACCTCCACCTCGCCCTCGTCCGCCAGCGGGCCCGTCACCAGCGCCAGGTAGCGCTTGTCCACCTCGCGGCCGCTGAAGGACTCGCGCACGGCGGTCCACGCCTCCCGCGTGCGGGCCGCCGCGACGACGCCGGACGTCTCCACGTCCAGGCGGTGGCAGAGGCCGCCCTCGCGCGGGTCCTGCGAGGCCTGGGCGCACTCGGGGTAGCGCGCCACCAGGGCGTTGGCCACCGTGCCCGTCTCACCCGGGTGCAGGGGGTGCGAGGGCCGGCCCGCGGGCTTGTCCACGAAGAGCAGCGACGCGTCCTCGTGCAGCACGACGAGCGGGAAGTCCGTGTCCGGCACGGCCTCGCGCGGCGCCTCCTCCACCGTCACCGAGACCTTCTGGCCGGCGGTCACGGTGAGGCCCTTCTTCGCGGGGCGGCCATCCACGCGCACCTGGCCCTCCTCGAAGAGGCGCTTCATGCGCGCGCGGGACAGGCCCAGGGCCTCGCCCACGAACAGGTCCACGCGCTGGCCCGCCTTCGCGGCGTCCACGGTGAGGGTGTGCGTTGTCGCGGTGCTCACTCGGAGAGGGCCTCGTAGACTTCCTCGGCCGTCTGGAACCGGTCGTCCGGCTCCTTGCGGATGAGGCGATGGGCCACCCGCGCCAGCTGCGGGTCGCCATGCAGGTTGAGCGCGAGCAGTGGCGGTGCCTCCGTCTCCAGCACCTGGCGCCACAGCTCGTGCGGCGTTTTCGCGTCGAACGGCGGACGCCCGCTCATCAGCTCGTACAGGATGACGCCCAGGCTGTACAGGTCCGCGCGCCCGTCGAGCGGCTCTCCCAGGATCTGCTCCGGGGCCATGTACCGGTAGGTGCCCACCAGCTTGCCGTCCGCGGTGATGCCCGCGTCGTCCGCGAGGAACTTCGCCAGCCCGAAGTCCATCAGCCGCACCTGACGGTCGTCGTCCACCATGATGTTGGACGGCTTCAAGTCGCGGTGCACCAGCCCGTGGCCGTGGATGTACGCCAGCGCCTCGCACACCTGGAGCATCGCGTCCTTCAGCTTGCCCATGCGCTCCGGACGGTTGAGGTCCGCCATGCGGGGCGCGGCGGGGCGCGGCGGGGTCGCGGGCTTGCGCGCGGGCTCACGGCGCGGATCCACCGGCAGGTCGACCGAATCCGAGTCGTCGTCGGCCCCCGCTCCGCTGAAGCTGGCCAGGTCCTCGCTGGGAGCCTCCTCCGCGAACGCATCCAGTCCGAAGGTGCCGTCGTCCTCCAGGACGGCGTCCTCGTCCGAGTCGTCGTCCGGGCCGTCGACGCTGCCGAAGTCGTCGTCCGCGGTGCGGCGGATGGACAGCGGCCCGCGGGACGAAGGCGTGGGCGTGTGCAGGTCGTTGAAGCTCACGTCCAGGTAGTGGCGCAGCGTGAGCCCTTCGATGAGCTCCATGGCCAGGTACGGCTGGCCCGCGTGGACGCCCGCCTCGAAGACCTTCACCACGTTGGGGTGGGCCAGGTCCGCCAGCGTCTCGAATTCGCGCGCGAGCCTCCGGGCCGCGCGGTCGTCCAGCGACGGACCCGTCGACAGGAGCTTCAGCGCGACCTCGTCGTTGCTGCGGCGGTCCAGGGCCCGATAGACGGTCCCGGCCCCGCCACTGCCGAGCGTCTCCAGCACGCGGTAGGGACCAATGGCCTTGGGGGGCATGGGAGCGCGGATCCTACGGAGCACGTCACGTCACGGTCAAACACGCTGAACGGTCCCCGAGCGCCCCTCGCTCCCTGGCTCGGGGGACGTTCACTTTTTCAGGGGGACCGTGGGTGAACTTCATGGTCATGTAAACCTGGAAGTCGCGGCTCGTCCGGACGTCATTCGGGTTCGACGTCGGGCCCCGGGGGCGTTTCACTTTTCCCTCGAACCATGGGAAAGCTCACCAGTCATGCAACTGGGGAAGTACCAGCTGGTGCGGAAGCTCGCCTCCGGGGGCATGGCGGAGGTGTTCCTCGCGAAGGCGGCCGGGCCTCGGGGCTTCGAGAAGACCCTGGTGCTCAAGCGCATCCTGCCCCACCTGGCGGAGGACGAGGCGTTCGTGGAGATGTTCCTGGGCGAGGCGAAGCTGGCCGCCCAGTTGGACCACCCGAACGTGGTGCAGATCTTCGACTTCGGTGAGGCGGACGGCAGCTACTTCCTGGCGATGGAGTACATCGACGGGCCCACGCTGCGCCGGCTCATCAAGCGGTCGGTGGCGCAAGGGGTCCCGCTGCCGTGGGGCGTGTGCGCGAAGATGGTGGCCGCGGCGGCCGAAGGGCTGGCGTTCGCGCACGCACTGAAGGACTCGGAGACGGGGGCCCCGCTGGGGCTGGTCCACCGCGACATCTCTCCGGAGAACGTGCTGGTCTCCCGGCAGGGCGCGGTGAAGGTCGTGGACTTCGGCATCGCGAAGGTGACGGGGCAGGGGCCCCGCACGCAGACGGGCGTGGTGAAGGGCAAGGTGGCGTACATGCCGCCGGAGCAGCTCCAGGCCCGGTCCATGGACGGGCGCGTGGACGTGTACGCGCTGGGGATGGTGCTCTACGAGCTGCTCACCGGCGTGCGCCCCTTCGAGGCGACGACGGATGTGGGGATGATGCAGGCCATCCTCTTCGAACCCTTCGTGCCCGCGGTGGCCCGGAGGTCGGACCTGCCGGAGGCGCTGCAACGCATCCTGGAGCGGGCCCTCGCGAAGGACCGGGACCAGCGGTATCCGGACTGCCGCGCGTTCCAGGCGGACCTGGAGCGCTTCGTGATGTCTCTGGGGGAGCCGGTGGGCGCGTACGAGATCGCCCAGCTGGTGGTGCGGGTGTCCGAGCACGTCCCCGTGGCGCCCACGCCGCCGCTCCCCGTGAGGCAGCCAGGGCGCGGCCCGGAGACCGCGGTGCTGCAGCCCGCGGGCGAGACTCCGGCGGCGCCCGTGGCGATGGAGGCTCCCCTCGAGCCGAGCCAGTCGCGAGCGCTGACCACCCCCGTGTCACCGCGTGAGGGGCACGGCGGACGCGCCGCGCGAAGGTCCGTGGCTGGAGCGGCCCCGCAGGGCGACCAGGGGCCCGTCGCCGCGCCTTCGGCGCCCTCCGAGGGCTCCACGGCTCCACGGCTTCCGCTGTCGTTGCGGCCGACAGTGCCGATGACGCCGGTGGAGGAGCCGCGGGCTTCGTCGGCGCCGACCGTTCCGATGACGCCCTCGGTGTCCGAGCGCGGGCCGCGCTCCAGTCGCCGGGCCCGGCTCGTCGTGGGCGCGGCGTTGGGCCTGCTGGTGTCGGCGGGGGGCTGGCTGCTCCTGGGGCGGAGCGGGAGCGTCGCTCCGGCGCCAGGTGCGCGCGCCGTGGAGGCGACCGGGGCCGACAGTTCGGAGGCTCCCTCCAGGCGCGCCGGGCCGCCGGCGCTCGCGGCCCCGCCAGTCCAGCCTCCGGCCGTGGCCGTGGTGGAACACGTCGACGCGGGGATGCCCCCCGGCGCGCAGGTCTCGGGCGAGGGAGACGGGCCCCCATCCGCGACGGAGGCCTCGCTCATGGCTGGGCGCACGGCCCAGCCCGCCGCGGAGTCCCCGGCCGTGCGGGCTGCCTCGGTGGAGGCGGGGACGCGCGAGCGGGGGAGTCCGGCTCCCGCACGACCGGTGGCGGTCCGCCGGATCGACCGACCCAGGGGACGGGTGGAGTTCCGGATCCGCCCCTACGCGAGCATCTACCTGGATGGGAAGCCGATGGGGCAGACGCCCTTCGCGGCCATCGAGGTCCCGGAAGGGACCCACTGGGTGCGCGTCGTGAACAAGGATCTGGGCAAGGACCTGAGCCAGCGCTTCGAGGTGAAGGCGGGGCAGGACAACATCTTCAAGCTCAACTTGCTGACGGAATGATCGGGAGGGGGGCCCTCCGTGGCCGCGTCCCCACCTCCCGAGCCGGTTCGGTCAGAAGGACAGGTGCACCACCGTGCCCTTGTCGCCGACCGCCCAGACGTTCGTGGGGGAAGGCCCGTCGATGGAGTACAGCAGGTTCCCGCTTCCACCGTCGAAGTCCAGGCTCCAGGCTCCCTCGCTGTAGCGGTAGATGTCCTTCGATGCGGCCACGTACACCACGCTCTTGGAATGGGCGACCACGGAGGTGAACGTGCCCTTGAACGCCCCGCTGCCAGTGATGTTCGGGAGGGGGCGCCAGACGCCATGGTCGCGGGCCAGGATCTGGCCGGTGCTGGTGGTCGCGAAGGCATGGCCTCCATGCAGCACGTGGACGTCCTGGATGATGCCGGTCACGCCCCCATCCGGGTCGAGGGGCTCTTCCTGCCAGCCGCCCGACGCCGGGACATGGCGGAAGGCCCGCGGGAGGTATGACGTCACCCCGCCATCGAATTCGATGGACAGCGGCACCCCGCCCACGGCGACCATCGAGTCCTCGGTTCCGGCGCCTGAGATGGCGCGCAGCTCGCCGACGACCTGATTGATCCGCACCGGGGCCGCCGGCGGCGCCCAGCGCACGACGCTCCCGTCATCCGATACGGCGTAGATCGTGGGTGACTCGCCGTCCACGCCTTCGAAGCCGGTGAGCCCTCGAAGGTTTCCCGTGACGCCCGGAACCTGGGTGATGGTGCAGCCGGTACCGAGCGTCCTCATCGCCAGGGAGCCCGCGGCGCCCGCCAGGAACAGTCGTCCCGTGTGACTGGCCCACAGGGCCTGCCAGGTGCCAGCACAGCTTGTCTGCGCGGCGATCGTGTTGCCCACCACATGGGCCATCCGGCCCCCGTCCCCCACGACCCACGCACGGTCCTGTCCGTAGCCCGCCACCGCATCCCACCGCGCGGTCCCCGCATCGGGCATCTGCCGCCAGCCCGCGTTGCCTGAGCAGAAGGTGTTGTCCACCTGGCCGTCGCAGTCGTTGTCCAACCGGTCGCACACCTCTGGGAGGCCCAAGGCCACGAAGGGGGAGCTCTCATCGCAGTCGCCGGCGGTGAGGCTCGCGCCCGCGATGGGGGGCGAGCAGGCATTGCCCACGAAGGTCCCGCTCTGTCCGTCGCCATCCTCATCCACGAACCAGGCCGGGCCCCGCTCGTAGCTGACGCACTCCGCGTCGAGCTGATCCGCGCGACAGCTCCGGACGCCAGCGCAAGCGGCGCCCTCGACACACGCCGAGCCCACGCCGAACTCCGAATCCTTCGCACCGTCGCAGTTTTCGTCCTTGCCGTCACAGCGGGTCTCCGCCTGGCCTGGATGGACGGTGGGATCCTGATCGTCGCAGTCCGTGCCGCCCTCGGCCGCGGTGACGTAGCCGTCGTTGTCCTGGTCCGTCGCGGACACCACGACGGTCTCACTGCCCACCGCCCCCGGCCTGACCTGGAGCCGCTGGGTCCAATGGCTCACGACTTGGGTTCCACAAGCGCCTTCGTGGGCGGTGGCGAGCAGCTCCAGCGAATCGCCCTGCCTCGGCGAAAGCAGGACGCGAAGCTGGCGCGGAAGCTCCCGGGTCACCCGGGAGGGGCCGGTCAGCTGGAGGGCCCCCAGCGCTTCGTGGGCGGAGTCCCGAAGCAAAAGGTCGATGCAGCCCGGATTGAAGCCACGGGCCTCGATGGCCACCACCACCGCCCTGTCGCAGGTGGCGTCATCCGCCAGCCGCAGGACGTCCTCGCGCGCGCCCAGGTCGCGCCCCCTGCAAAGCCTTTGGAGCCGGACCGCCTCGTCGCCAGGCACCGTGCAGCCCAGGCCCAGCCACACCCCGGCCGCCATCGCGAGCCATGCCTTCATGGCGTCCCTTCCGAAGCCACGCTGCCCTGCCCGAGCACGTACGTGGTGACCGCGCCGGCCGCCGCCGCGATCGCCGCGCCAAAGAGGATGTTCGCGACCAGGGCCTGGGGACGCGCGTCCTCCAGGCTCCTGTTCGCGTCCTGCGTCAGCTCCGCGTCGCGCGCGGCGCGCACGTTGCTTCGGGACTGGAGCCCGAAGTAGCTCCCCACCCCTCCCGCCACCACGCCCGTGCCCAGCAGCACCAGGGCCACGGAGGGGAGCCGGTGGGAAGGTGACCGCCGCGCGTCCGACTTCAGGTCCACGCCGGGTGGCGTTGCCGGCCTGGAGGACTCCGCCGAGGGCGTGAGCACGGAAGGCGCCGCGGCCACCCGCATGGGCGCGTCCTGGGCGCGGGCCTCCTCCTCCGGAGCGGGGGCTGGCGCGCGCGGGGAGGGCGGGACCGGCTCTCCGGGACGCGAGGTCGCCGACCGCGCCAGGGCAGGGCGGGCGCGCTGGAGTTCGCGCCGGACCGCCTCGAAGTCGCCCACCACCTTCGGCGAGACCTTCACCGGCAGCGTCGCCTCGGGGTCCAGCGACAGCCCCTCCCGGAACGACGCCAGGGCCTTCTCTCTCCGGCCCAGGTCCGCCTGCAGCAGCCCTTCATAGACAGCCGACGCGCTCCGCTCGCCCTCCGAGCGCGCCAGGCGCTTCGCCCGGGTCACCGCCGACAGCGCTTGTTCATACTCCAGAGCGTCGTAGAGCCGGGCGACCTCCGCCATCGCATCCTGGAAGGCGCGGGACGACTCCGGGGCCGCCGAAGTCCTGGGCTCCCCCGCCTGCCCCGCGGCCGGGCCCGCTCCGACGAGGCACAGGCTCAGCACCCCGGCCAGCAGCTGGGAGGAGGGAAGGGCATGAGGAGTTTTCATGGAAGCCCACTTTAGCCGCTCTCTTCCCCCCACTGAACCATTCAGCCCCGCCAGATGACCACTCGCCGCAGGAGAGGGACCGAGCGGCCACGCGCCCGTGGACGCGACGCGACGCCGCCGCTAGGGTGCGCGGCTTCATGGATCGCCCCACCGTGTTGCCCACCGCTCTCGAGGTCCAGGTCAAGGCCCGGCCACTCCCGCGCCACGTGGGCATCATCATGGACGGCAACGGTCGCTGGGCGGAGCTTCGCGGCCAGCCTCGCCTGGAGGGGCACCGCGAGGGCAGCGTGAGCGTCCGGGAGGTCACCCGGGCCGCCCGCCGGGTGGGAGTCCAGGCGCTCACCCTCTACGCCTTCTCCTCCCAGAACTGGGCCCGTCCCCCGGAAGAGGTCGCCGGGCTGATGGAGCTGCTGCGCGAGTACCTGGAGTCCGAGCGCGCGGAGATCCTCGACAACGGCATCCGCCTCAACGCCATTGGCGAGGTGGACAAGCTGCCCCGCTACGTGCGCGAGCCCCTGGAGCGCCTGCGGGCCGACTCCGCCCACAACACCGGGATGGTCCTCACCCTGGCGCTCTCCTACGGCGGCCGCGAGGAGCTGCTGCGCGCGGCGCGCGACCTGGCCGAGGCCGCCGCCCGCGGCGAGCTGGACCCCGCGCGCCTGGAGGCGCACGACCTGGAGTCGCGGCTGTGGACCGCCGGGCTGCCGCCGGTGGACCTGATCGTGCGCACCAGCGGCGAGCTTCGGATCTCCAACTTCCTGCTCTGGCAACTGGCGTACGCCGAGCTGTGCTTCACCGACGCCCTGTGGCCTGACTTCCGCACCGAAGAGTTCCTGCGCTGCCTGTCGCAGTACCAGGGCCGCGAGCGGCGCTTCGGGCTGACGTCCGCCCAGGTCAACCGGGACGACACCCCCCAGCGGGCCAAGGCGTGAACGAGAAGAACAAGAACCTCCTCATCCGGGCCGTCACTGGCGTCACCCTGCTGCCGCTGGTGCTCCTGCTGCTGTTCCTGGGCGGGTGGTACAGCGCCGTGCTCCTGGGCGCCGCCGCGGCCGTCTGCACCGGCGAGTACTACCTCATCACCCAGAAGCGGCTGGGCGCCGCCGCCTGGGTGGGAATGGCCGCCGCCTTCCTCATGCCGCTGCTCCCCCTGCGGGACGCCGCGCGCACCGGCGAGACGGCCTTCTGGGTGACGTCCGTCTTCTTCTTCTTCGCGTGGATCTACAACCTGTTCCGGGGCGCGCTCGCGGAGGCCCCCGTCCGCGCCGCCCACCTCGTCACGGGCTTCCTCTACGGCGCCATCGGCCTCACCGCGCTGTCCGCGCTGCGGCTGCTGCCCGGCGAGGGCCTCGCGTGGGTCATCTGCGCGCTGACCATCACCTGGGCCAACGACACGCTCGCCTACTTCGCGGGGCGCTTCCTCGGGAAGCACAAGCTCTACCCCGCGGTCAGCCCCAACAAGACGTGGGAGGGCTTCTTCGGCGGCATGGTCGGCTCGGTGCTGGGCATGTTCATCGCCAAGGTGGGCTTCTTCCCCATCTTCACCGTGTGGGACTGTGTGCTGCTGGGGATCGCCGGCGGCCTGCTGGGACCCGTGGGCGACCTGTGCGAGTCCATGCTCAAGCGCGCCTACGGGGTGAAGGACTCCGGAAAACTCATCCCCGGACATGGCGGCGTGCTCGACCGCATCGACGCGCTGGTGTTCAACGCGCCGCTGGTGTTCGTCTATGTGCAGTTCGTGAGGCACTTGCTGCCGTAAGTGCCCGATTTCGCGCCTGCCCGCCCGCCGCGCGACCTGCGTTGCGCGTTGTCGGTATCAGGGGGCGCGATTACTCTTCCGGCCATGCTCCAGAACCTCGGGTACTTCATCCTCTTGCTGGGCGTGCTCGTGACGGTGCACGAGCTTGGCCACTTCCTCGTGGCCAAGGCCTGCGGGGTGAAGGTCCTCAAGTTCTCCATCGGGTTCGGGCCGAAGCTCATCGGCTTCACCAAGGGTGAGACGGAGTATCAGGTGGCGCTGCTGCCCCTGGGCGGCTTCGTGAAGATGGCCGGCGACCTGCCCCACGAGGAGCTGTCGCCGGAGGAGGCGTCGCGGGGCTTCCTGGCGCAGCCGCCCTGGAAGCGCGGCCTCATCGTGCTGGCGGGCCCGGCCTTCAACCTGCTGTTCCCCATCCTCGTCTACTTCTTCGTCTTCCTGGGCCCCCAGCAGACGCTGTCCACGCGCGTGGGCATGGTGTCGCCGGACATGGCCGCCGCCGCCGCGGGCATCCGCCCCGGAGACCGCATCCTCTCCGTGGAGGGCGAGCCCGTCCGCACCTTCGACGACATGCGCGACGCGTTCGTCGGCAAGTTCGACCGGCCGGTGCCCATCACCCTGGAGCGCGAGGGCCAGCAGCGCGTGGTGGAGGTGACGCCGGAGAAGAGCTCGGAGACGTCCCCGGTGGACACCGTCGAGCGCGGAATGATTGGCGTGAGCCCCTATCCGCAGCCGCCGGTGGTGGGGGTGCCCGAGGACTCCGCCGCCGCGGCCGCGGGGCTCAAGACCTTCGACCGCGTGCTCGCCGTCAACGGCGTGCACGTCCAGGACGAGGCCGCCCTCTACCGTGAGGTGGCCAAGGTGCCGGAAGGCACCCCCATGGCGCTGACGGTCGCGCGCCTCCAGCCCGTGTCGGTGGGCGCCGTCACCGGCCGGATGCCGGAGGTGGTGAAGGTGTCCCTGCCGCGCCAGTCCGGAGAGGGCGCGGCGGCGCTGGGCGCGGAGGCGGTGGACCTGTACGTGGCGAGCGTGGCCCCCGGCAGCGTGGCGGAAGGCGCGGGCCTCGTTCCGGGCGACCGCATCGTGGCCATCAACGGCATGCCGCTGAAGTCCTTCAACAAGCTGGCGACGGTGCTCAATGGCCTGCAGGCCCAGCCCTTCACGCTCACGTGGCGCGGCGAGAAGGGCGAGCGCACGGAGAAGCTGGCGCAGGCCCCGCTCAAGACGCGCGATGACTATGGTCAGACCAGCGCCCCGCTGGTGTTCGGCGTGCGCCCCTGGGGCTTCAGCACCGCGGACCTGCCGCCGGTGGAGAAGGTGACCATCGACCTGGGCCCCGTGGCGGCGTTCAAGGAAGCCGCGCTCATCGTCCCGAAGATCGTCGGGCAGATGGTCCAGGTGCTGGGCGGGCTGGTGGTGGGCAAGGTGTCGCCCAGCACGATTGGCGGCCCCATCATGATGTACCAGCTGGCCGCGAAGAGCGCCGAGCAGGGCATGGACAGCTTCCTCAACCTGATGGCCATCATCTCCATCAACCTGGGGGTGATGAACCTGCTGCCCATCCCGGTGCTGGACGGCTTCCACCTGCTGTCCGCGGCGTGGGAGGGCATCCGCCGCCGCCCCATCCCCGTGCGCGTGCGCGAGGTGGCGAACATGGTGGGCCTGGCGCTGCTCATCCTGCTGATGCTGCTGGCCGTGACCAACGACGTGACCCGCTAGCGAGGTGGTGATGCGAGGACGGACCGCGCTCGTGCTCCTGGGGATGGGACTGCTCGCTGGCTGCGCGTCGCGCGCGGCGAAGCCCCAGCCGCCGGAGACCTCCCCTGGCGGCGATGACGGCACGAAGGTGACGCGCCGGGAGAAGATGCCGCGCAACTACCTGGGGGAAGGACTCGCGTCCTTCTACGGCCCCGGCCTCCATGGCCGGCCCACCGCCAGCGGGGAGCGGTTCAACCAGAACGCGCTCACCGCCGCGCACCGCACGGAGCGCTTCGGCGCCTGCGTGAAGGTGCTGAACATGGAGAACGGCCGCCACGTGGAGGTGCGCGTCAATGACCGCGGCCCCTTCGTGGATGGCCGCGTCATCGACGTGTCGAAGGCCGCGGCGAAGGCGCTGGGCATGCTGGACACGGGCCTGGCGCGCGTGCGGCTGTACCGCTGCGCCACGCACGTGTCGCAGCTTCCGGTGGATTTCTGGGTGGCTCCGGCCTGAGCCGGGGCCCCTGACGAAGAACTCGAGAAGGGATGTCGCCTGTGTTGCTCGCGCTGGACACCTCCACGCTGACCTTGTCGCTCGCCCTGGTGGAACGCCGGGGGGAGGACGTGCGCGCGGTGGAGCACGTGGTGGTGCCTCCGCCCGAAAAGCAGAGCGAGGCGCTGCCCGGTGTCGTCGGGGAGCTGCTCCAGCGCCACGGCCTGAAGCTCCAGGACCTGGAGGGGCTGGCGGTGGGCCTGGGGCCGGGGTCCTTCACCGGCCTGCGCATCGGGCTGGCCACGGTGAAGGCGCTCGCCTACGCCACGGGCCTCAAGGTGGCCGGCGCGTCGTCGCTGGCGGCGGTGGCGCTGGAGGGGCCCGAGGGCGTGCCCCTGTTCTGCCTGGCGGTGGCGCGCAAGGACGACCTGTACCTGGGGGCCTACCGCCGCGTGGGCCACGCCGTGGAGGCGCTGGCGCCGGAGACCGCGATGTCGCCGGAGGAGGTGGCCCAGCGGATGGCCGCCGAACCTGAAGCGGTGGCGCTGGGGCCGGCCCTCGCGGACTACCGGCAGGCGCTGGAGAAGCACGGCGTCGCGCCGCACCGGCTCCTGTCCGGCCCCGCCTTCCCGTCCGCGGTGGAGGTGGGGCGCCTGGCGCGGCTGCCGGAGGCGTACTCCCAGCAGGCGCTCTTCGCCCTGGAGCCGCACTACGTCCGGGCGTCGGAGCCGGAGCGCAACCCCAAGTTCCCGCCGCTGCCGGGCCCCGCGCCCACCGCGCGGCTCAAGGAAGATTGAAGGGCTGCCCGTCAGGGGCGTGCGCGTCGTGCTCGCGCGCTGGGGGGCGGTGACGTAAAGGAGCCCATCATGAGAGAGAACCTTCGGATTGCCGTCGTGGGCGCCACGGGCGTGGTGGGCCGCGAGGTGCTGGCCGCGCTGTATGCCCGCGACGTGCCCATGGAGCAGGTGCGGGCCTTCGGTTCGGAGCGCTCCAAGGGCCTGGAGGTGGAGTACGGCGAGGACTCGCTGGAGGTGGAGCAGGCCTCCGCGGACGCCTTCCGCGGCATCCACGTGGTCCTGCTGGCCACGCCGGCCGAGGCGTCCCGCACGCTGGCCCCGGCCGCGCAGGCCGCGGGGGCCTGGGTGGTGGACGCGAGCAGCGCCTTCCGGAGCGACGGCAACGTGCCGCTCATCCTGCCGGGCTTCAACCTGGAGGCCCTGGGGCCGGGCTTCAGCTTCAAGGGCCGGGTGGTGAGCCTGCCGGGCATCATCACCAGCGCCACCGTGCACCTGGTGGAGCCCCTGCGCCGCGCGTTCGGCGTGGTGCGCGCGCAGGTGACGGCGCTGATGGGCGCCTCCAGCGCGGGCGTGCGCGGCATCGCGGAGCTGGAGAAGCAGACGGCGGACCTGCTGTCCGGCCGTGAACCAGAGCCGCAGGTCTTCCCGCACCGCGTGGGCTTCAACCTGGTGCCCCAGGTGGGCGGCTTCATGGTGAACAGCCCCTGGACGGAAGAGGAGGGCGGCTGGACGCTGGAGGCCGCGCGCCTGTTCTCCGCCCTGGGGGAGACGCCCGTACTCGCCGGCACCGCGGTGCAGGTGCCCACCTTCCACGGCCACGGCCTCACCGTGAACGTGCAGCTCAAGAAGCCCGGCCCGGTGGAGCAGGTGCGCGCCGCCCTGAAGACGTCCCCGGCGCTCAAGGTCCTGGATGCCCCGGGCGAGCGCATCTACCCCATGCCCATGCTGGTGATGAGCGACCCGGCCGTCCATGTGGGCCGGGTGCGCGCCTTCCCCCAGGCCCCGGAGTGGGTGACGCTCTTCGCGTCGGTGGACAACGCCGGCCGGGCCGCCGCCCACCTGGTGGATGCCGGCCTGAAGCTCGCCGAGCGCCCCGCCTGACAATTTGGCAAAGCCCCCGGGGACGCCTTGCCTGTTTGGCGCGCGAACCCGGGGTTTTCGCTGGGAAACGGGCTGTCTGGACGGGGGTTGTGGGTGGCCCCGCCCTTGCTAGCCTCTTCGTTCATCCATGCGCCTTCTCATTACGGCTCTCCTGCTCGTCGCGTCCACGGCCGTGGCCCAGAGTGGGCCTACCGTGACGTTCACGAGCTCGTCCTCCACCTCGGGCCTGACCATCCTCGTGCCCAAGAGCGATTGCGGCACACAGCGTCGCTTCAGCTTCACGCGCAGCGGGAACATCTGTGGCGGATCGCTCTTCATCTATGTCACCGAGAAGAGCTGCGGTTCGGAGCCCGGCACCACGGACCTCAAGCTGGAGACGCTGTCAAACTCCAGCGCGACGAGCGGCACGTTGATCTTCAGCGTGGCGGATCTGCTCGCCGCGAGGGGAGCCGGGTCGACGTGCGACACGCAGGCGGCGGATATCTCCTTCAACCTGTGCGCGTCCGCGCGCCAGACGAACAGCCTGCTGGAGTGCCAGACGGCCTACACCAGCGTCGGCACGCCGGCCTTCGTGGTGGATTACGACCCTGAACCGCCCGCGACCCCCGTCATCGCCAAGGTCATCGTGCGTGACTCGGCGCTGTCGGTGCAGGTGGATGGGGCGGAGGATGACTCCACCATCGCGGTGGAGGCGGCGATGGTGGCGGCGACGAGCAGCGACGCGGGTACGGGCGACGCGGGCACGGGCGATGCCGGGACGCAGGATGCCGGAACGGATGACGCGGGCACCGCCGACGCGGGTCCGGACGCTGGCGGGCAGGGGTTGGTGGGCGCGCTGGCGGTGGAGGGCACCACGGGGCCGGTGACGCGCGTCACGAAGGCCGCGGGCGAGGGCAACGTCGTGCTCACCGGCCTGGTGAACGGCGTGACGTACCGGATTCAGGCGACCGTCACGGACGCCGCGGGCAACGTGAGTCCTGGCTCCGCCACGGTGGACGCCACGCCGGTGAAGAGCAATGGTCTGTTCGATAAGTACATCGAGGACGGCGGCGAGGAGCGCGGCGGTTGTGCCGCGACCGGTGGAGGCATCGCTGGCGGCGCGGTGCTGGCCGCGCTGAGCCTCTGGCTGTCGTCTCGGAGGAAGGTGTCATGAGCAGCAGGGCAGTGGGCCTGGGAGTCGCGGCGCTTCTCTTGGCGGTTCCAGCGGTGGCGCAGGAGGTGACGACGCCCACGCGCTCACCGCGCACCGGCGCGGTGCTCTTCCGAGGGGGCGGCTACAAGCCACGCATCGACAGCGAGAAGGCCCTCAACGGCGCGACGCCGTACGAGGACACCTTCGGGGATTCGTCGCTGCTGCTCATCGAAGCGGAGCTGCAGCGGTTCTTCTACCAGGGCATCGGCACGGCGGGCCTCGGGCTGTCGGCGGGCTACGCGGAGAAGTACGCCAACGCGCTGCTCGATGACGGCACCCCGGCCGCGGACAAGTCGGCGCTGAAGGTGGTGCCCCTGCAGCTCAACGCCTTCTACAAGTTCGACTACGCGGCCTTCCGCTGGGGCATCCCGCTGGTGCCGTACGGCAAGCTGGGGCTCGTCCTGACTCCGTGGTGGATGACCAAGGGCACGGGCACCGAGATCGTCGATGGCAACAAGGCCAGCGGCGCCAAGTGGGGCTACGCGGCCACCGCCGGCGTGTCGTTCCTCCTGGACGTGCTGGAGCCGCGCTTCGCTCGCGACTTCGACTCCGACCTGGGTGTCAACCACTCGTACCTCTTCGCCGAATACACCTACGCGGAAGTGAACAACTTCGGCGGCAAGGGCCTGAACCTGGGGAGCCGGCGCTGGAGTTTCGGGTTGGCGTTGGATTACTAACGGTACGCCCATGGCGTCCCGTCCCCGCGCGCTCCCATCCCCGCTTCCGCTGTTCCTGCTGATGGCCGCCGTGGGGCTGGGAACCTCCGCCTGCCACGGCGTCCGGCCCGACCTGGGGCCGGAGCGCACGCTGGAGGCGGGCGTCCCCGAGTCCTTCGGCTCCCAGTCCCCGAAGGCGCCCACGGTCACCTGGGACTTCGGGGACGGAACGCCGCCCCAGACGGCCGCGGGCGCGCGCCATGCGTGGGCCACCGCGGGCCGCTACACGGTGCGGGCGCTCGACGGGCAGAAGGAGCTGGCCCGGGTGGTGCTCACGGTGGTGCCGCGTCCGGTGCTCCGCGCGGTGCCGGCGGACGCGCAGACGGTGCTCTGGGTGCCTCGCCTGCGCGGCAACGTGGAAGGGCTGATGGGCTTCTACGAGCGGATGGTGGGCGCCGCGAATGCCCGCCGCACGCTGGAGGACGCGCCGCTGGTGCCGCTCTTGCTGCGCGGCGTGTCCGGCGGCCGCTCGGAGGTGGACCCCGAGGAGGGCTTCGGCTTCTTCCTGCTGCCGGACTTCGACGGCGTGGTGGCGCTGCTGGGGGTGACGGACCCGAAGGCGGCCATCGCGGCGGTGTCGCGCGAGCTGCGGAGCGCGGGCCATCAGGTGCTGCCCCGCGAGGACGGAAGCGCGCGGGTGGATCCGGTGGATGGCGGCCGGTCCATGCTGCTGTTCGCGGACCGAGGCTACGTGTACCTCGCGGTGCCGGATTCGCCGGACGCGCCCGCGCCTGGGGAGACGGTGAAGGCGCTGGCGGCGGTGGAGGAGTCGGCGGACGTGGAGCGCGTGCGCCGCCACGTGGAGGCGCTGTCCGGGCCGGGCATGGCGGAGAACGTGCTCCTGGCGGAGCTGCGCGCCAAGGTGCGCGATGGCAGCGTGTTCCTCTTCTCCTCGCCGCCGGTGCCAGAGGCGGAGAAGGAGGACATGCCGGTGCGCGGCTTCTTCGGCGCGCTGGCGGTGCAGGCGGATCAGGCGGAGCTGGACGGCTTCCTGTCGTCGTCGCGACCGCTGCTGGGCGAGACGCGGGGCCCGGCCTCCGCGCTGCTGGGGCGCGCGGCGGTGGGGCCGGTGGCGGCGGCGCAGTTGTCGGTACCTCCGGAGGAGCTGGCGAGGCTGGTGTTCGGCTCGCCGCGGTCGCCCCGGCGCGAGCGGACGCTGGAGCGCTGGCGCAAGCAGGGGCTGGACGCGGAGCCGCTGCTCAAGGCGCTGCGCGGCGACGTGGCCATGCTCGTCTACTTCGACGCGGCGGCCTTCTTCCAGAGCTTCGTCCGCAACCCGCGCCCCGCGCCCAAGGGCACCGTGGTGATGGAGGCGGGCCTCACCGGTCTCGAGCCCGTGCTCAAGCTCGTCCAGAAGCAGCTTGAGGACAACGCGCTCGTCTTCCAGAAGGAGGCGCAGGGCAACACCACGCGCTTCCGCACGCGGCTGCTGGAGCAGCCGGTGTCGCTCACGCTCACCCCGGAGCGCGCGACGCTGGAGGCGGGCGAGGTGCTCTCCGGCCGCGAGTCGGGGGACGTGGGCCGGACGCTGCGCACGCGCTTCGGCGGGGATGCGTTCGGCCCGGGCCACCTGTCGCTGATGGTGGACATGGGGCAGCTGAAGGCGGACCTCGCGAGCGCGCGTTCGGTGCCGGGCGTGGGGGCGGCGCAGCTGATGGCGAGCCAGGTGTTCGTGACGGCGCTGCTGGAGCGGCTCACGCCGTTCGAATACGGGTTCCTCGACTTCTCTCCCACGGAGGGTGGGGGCCGGCTCCAGGGCCGCGTGGTGCTGCGCGAGCGCTAGGGACGCCAGGAGGCGCACAAGGACATGTCCATCACGGTGCTGTACTTCGCCGCGGCCCGCGAGCGCGCGGGGGTGTCGCGGGAATCCCTGGACGTGCCGCCCGGCGCTCGCGTGGCGGATGTGCTCGCGCTGCTCTCCGCGCTGCACCCGTCGCTGGCGCCGCTGCTGCCGCACCTGCGCGTGGCGGTGGAGCAGCAGTTCGTGGGGCTGGACTCGCCGGTGTCCCCGAACGCGGAGCTGGCGCTGATTCCGCCCGTGGCCGGCGGGGCTCCGGGCCTCTTCGCGGTGGTGGACCGTCCGCTCCAGCTCGCCCAGGTGGTGGACGCGGTGGCGGGGGAGACGGCCGGTGGGCTGGTGACGTTCTCCGGCGCCGTGCGCAACCAGACGCAGGGCCGGCGCGTCCTCCGGCTGGAATATGAGGCCTACGCCCCCATGGCGGAGGCGAAGCTCGAGGAGATTGGCGAGGAGGTCGCGCGTTCCTGGCCGGGCACGCGGTTGGCCATCGTGCACCGCGTGGGCACGCTCGTGCCGGGGGAGCTGGCCGTGGTCATCGCGGCGGCCTCCGCGCACCGCAAGGAGGCCTTCCGCGGCTGTGAGCACGCCATCGAGCGGCTCAAGCAGGATGTGCCCATCTGGAAGAAGGAGTTCTTCGAGGACGGCGAGGTCTGGGTGGGGCTGGGGCCCTAGCTAGCGCACGCCGAAGCTCGCGGGGACGGTGACGCGCGTGCCGCCGTCCTGCTTCTGCGTCGTCTTCTCCGCCTCCGTCAGCGGACGCAGCGGCTGATCCAAGCCCATCGCCTTGCGCCGGGCCTCTTCCTTGTCATGGGCGGCCTGCAACGCCCGCGCGTTGTTCGCGGCGATGCGCGCCGGGTCCGGCCCCATGGCGAGGAACGCGATGGGCGCGCTCAGGAAGAGGATGGCCACGGTGATGAGCCACGCCACGTCGCGAACGCGGAAGCGGCCCGCGCGCTCCTTCACCACCGAGGGCTGCACGAGCAGCCTCAGCTCGCCCTCCATCAGGCGCAGCGTCATGCCCTCGCGCAGCTCCACCGACGCGCGGCCCGGCGCGCCCGTCAGCTCGTCCGGGGCCACCGGCTGGAAGGCGTCGTCCTTGAGGCGCTTCTCCACGCGGGCGGACGGGGGCACGTGGATGCGCCAGCCCTTCGGCGTGCGCTCGGCGAGCAGGAAGGGCTCCTCTGGCAGCGTGAAGCCGTAGAGGGGCAGGGGGGCCGTCTCGTCGGGCGCGGCGTGGACCTGGCCCAGCTCGGGGCCATAGCTCCAGGCCTCCGCCAGGGAGGTGCCCCAGTACAGCTCGCAGAAGAGTCCGCCGTCCGCCACGGAGGCGGAGGGCGCGGAAGGGGTGGGCATGGTCGGGCGGGAGCATAGGGCCTTCGGAGCCTCGGGGCCCGGCTTCCCACGCCCGGGCGTCCCCCGGCCGACGGGCGGCCGGACGCTCAGGCCCCCGTCAGGTCCTTGAGGAGCGTCTCCAGCGTCTCGAAGTGCAGCGGCTTCACCAGGTGCGCGTCGAAGCCCGCGGCCTTGGAGCGCTGACGGTCGGATTCCTGGCCGTAGCCCGTCACCGCCACCAGCTTCAGGGGGCGCGGCTCCTCCTGCTGGCGCAACAGCCTCGCCAGCTCATAGCCGTCCATCACGGGCAAGCCGATGTCCAGGAGCGCGATTTCAGGGCGGAAGTCCTTCGCCGCCTCCAGGCCGCTGGGGCCGTCGTAGGCCACGTGCGTCGCGCACCCCAGGAACTCGAGCGATTCGGAGAGCACGTCCGCCGCGTCCCGGTTGTCATCCACGATGAGCACGCGCGCGCTCACCTGGGCGGGCGCGGGCGTCATCCGGGCCCCGGGCTGGAGCGTGGGCAGCGCGGCAGGGGCTTCCGCCTCCAGCGCGGGCAGCCGCACGGTGAAGGTGCTGCCGCGCCCCCGGCCCGCGCTCTGGGCGCTGATGGTTCCCCCGTGCAGCGTCACCAGGCTGCGCGCGATGGCGAGCCCCAACCCCAGCCCGCCCTGGGAGCGGTCCAGCGCCTGGTGCTCCTGGACGAAGAGGTCGAACACGCGCGGCAGCATCTCCGGCGCGATGCCCACGCCGGTGTCGCGCACGCTGACGACCAGCTCCTGGCCCTCGCGCGTGCCCGTCACGGCCAGGAAGCTGCCCGGCTCGGTGTACTTGGCGGCGTTGGTGAGCAGGTTGGCGAACACCTGCGCGAGCCGCGTGGGGTCCGCGTCCAGGTCGGTGCCGTGCTCGGGGAGGTCCACCTCCAGCGTGTGCTGGCGCTGCTCGATGAGGGGGCTCGTCTGCTCGATGGCCTTGGCCACCACGTCGGTGAGCGAGGTGCGCTCGCGCTTGAGGGTGACCTTGCCCCGGGTGACGCGGCTGACGTCCAGCAGGTCGTCCACCATGCGCACCAGGTGCGTCACCTGCCGCTCGATGAGGGTGCGCTCGCGCTCCGCGGCGGTGTCGCCCCGCAGGCGCATGAGCTGGAGCGCGGTGAGGATGGGGGCCAGGGGGTTGCGCAGCTCGTGGCCGAGCATCGCCAGGAACTCGTCCTTGGCGCGGTTGGCGGACTCCGCCTCGCGCCGCGCGGTGGCCAGCTCCGTCACGTCGAAGACCACCACGATGATGGCCTCCACCTGCCCCTGGGGGTCGCTCATGGGCTGGTAGACGAAGTCGAAGAAGATCTCCTGCGACGCCAGCTCCGGCGAGTGGCTGAAGACGACGCGCAGGGAGCGCCCGATGTAGGGCTCGTTCGTGCGGTAGACGGTGTCCAGCAACTCGTAGATGCCCTGGTGGGCCAGGTCCGGCAGGGCGTCCCGGATGCCCTTGCCCATCACGTCGCGGTTCGCGATGAGCCTCAGGTAGTTCTGGTTGGCGAACTCGTAGACGTGCTCCGGGCCGCGCAGGATGGCGATGCCCACGGGCGCGTGCTGGAAGATGCGCGCCAGCCGCTCGCCGTGCGCGGCCTCCAGCTTGCGCAGCCGGGAGCGGGTGAACTGCGCGGTGACCCGCGACAGCAGCTCGCGGGTGGAGAAGGGCTTCACCAGGTAGTCATCCGCGCCCGCGGACAGTCCCTCCTCCTGGGCCTCCTCTCCCGCGCGGGCGGACAGGAGGATGACGGGCACCGTGCGGGTGCGCTCGTCGGCGCGCAGCGCCTGGAGCAGCCCGAAGCCGTCCAGGCGCGGCATCATCACGTCGGACAGGATGAGGTCCGGCGGACGGGCGAGCGCGGCCTCCAGCGCGGCCTCGCCGTCCCCGACCGCCTCCACCGTCCAGTGGGCGCCCAGCAGCCGGCTCACGTACTCGCGCATGTCCGCGTTGTCGTCCGCGAGCAGCACGCGCCCGCGCTCCTCCAGCGCGCGCGCGGAAGCGCCGCCGTCCGCCGGCGGTCCGGTGTCCTCGTCGGGCACGGGGGGCGTCCCCACGAGCCACCCCAGGGCGTCGCGCACGTAGGGGTCCGTGCCCGCCGAGAGCGGACGGTGGCCGCGCGCGGACGTCACCTGCTCCGAGGGCAGATGCGCGAAGCCGGTGGGGATGCGAACGGTGAAGGTGGTGCCCTGGTCCAGCTCGCTCTGGACGGTGAGGGTGCCCCCGTGCAGGCGCACCAGCTCATGCACCAGCGCCAGTCCGATGCCGGAGCCTTCGTGGGAGCGCGCGCGGGCGCCGTGGACGCGATGGAAGCGCTCGAAGAGCCGGGGCAGTTCGTGCGCGGGGATGCCCGTGCCGGTGTCGGTGACGCACAGCTCGATGTGCCCGTCCCGCCACGCCTGCGCCACGCGGATGGTGCCCGTGAACGTGAACTTCAGCGCGTTGGACACCAGGTTGAGGACGATCTTCTCCCACATCTCGTGGTCCACCCAGGCCGGCTCCGGCAGGGGCGGACAGTCCACGTCGAGCACCAGGCCCGCGCGCTCGATGGCGGAGCGGAAGGCGCTGGCGAGCCCGGCGGTGAGGGACGCGAGGTCGGTGGGTTCGTAGGCGGCCCGCACGCGTCCGGCCTCGATGCGCGCGAAGTCCAGCAGCGTGTTGACCAGCTTGCGCAGGCGCACGGCGTTGCGGTGCACCGTCTCCAGCGACTCGCCCTGGAGCGTCCGCTGGGGGCTGGAGAGGGCGTCCTCGGTGGGCCCCAACAAGAGCGTGAGCGGCGTGCGCAGCTCGTGGCTGATGTTGCTGAAGAACGCCGTCTTCGCGCGGTCCAGCGCGGCGAGCGCTTCCGCGCGCTGGCGCTCCTCCTCGTAGGCGCGGGCGTTGGCGACCACGGCGGCGACCTGCTCGGCGGTGAGCTGGAAGAAGGCGTGGTAGTTCGCGTCGAGCAGGCGCCGGGGGCTGACGCCGCCCACGAGGAAGCCGGAGGGCTGGGATTGGCCGGGCCGCGTCAGGGCCCGCACCACGGCGAGCGCTGGCGGGCTGTTCCAGCGGCCCCCAGGCAGGCCTCCGATGCGCTGGGCCAGCCCCTCCACGACGACGGCCTCGCGTGAGCGGGCGGCCTGGGCGAAGGGCCAGTCGGCGGCGGACTCGGCGGAGAGGGATTGCTGGACGGGCAGTGCCTCCAGCACGGCGTCGGGCAGCAGGCTGCTGCCCGCGCGGCGCGCGGTGTCTCCGTTCGCGTCCAGCAGGTAGAGCAGGGTGAAGGGCAGGTCCAGGTCGTTGTCCGCGAACACCTCCAGGCAGGTGCGGCACGCCTGGTCGGGGGACTTCGCGTCGGCGGAGCGGGCCGCCAGGTCGCGCAGCATGCGCAGCTGCCGGTCGTGCTGCACCTCCTCCGTGGTTTCGCGCACGGTGACAAGCACGCCGCCGACGCCGCCCTGTTCGTTGGGGATGGGGCTGTACGAGAACGTGTGGAACGTCTCTTCGGTGAAGCCCCGGCTGTTGATGAAGAGCGCCAGGTTCTCGCTCCACGTCGCGGGGCCTCCCTCCAGCACGCCTCGCGCCATGGGGCCGACGACGTCCCAGATCTCCCGCCACATCGCTTCGCCGGGGGCGCCCAGCGAGCCGGGGTGCTTGTTGCCGAGCACCGGGCGGTAGGCGTCGTTGTAGACCTGGATCATCTCAGGGCCCCACCACATGAGCATGGGGAACCGGTTGTTGAGCACGACGCCGACCATCGTCTTCAAGCTGACGGGCCAGTCGCGCGAGGGACCCAGCGGCGTCCGGGACCAGTCCAGCGAGCGCACCAGCGCGCCCATCTCACCGCCGCCCGCGAAGTGGTGCTCCTCGGAGGGGGGGCGGGATGGGGGCAAGGGCAGGGGCATGCGGTTCTCTTGGCGGCGCGAGGTGAGGGGGACTGCCTCGGCTTCTGCTTCTATTGGTGCACGTGGGCGCTCGCAATCAACGGCGTTGATCGCATCCGTGAGCCAGCAGCCATTGGCAAGGGCGGCTGCTCCCTGGTTGGTGGGGAGCGGAGCGGCCGGACCCGTGGGTCAGGGCGGGGCTGGCGTCGCGACAGGCGCCGCTTCCCGAACGGGGCTCGCGGCCCCCGCGTCCTGGCCCGGAGGACTTGAGGCGAGCCCGGGCTTTCCCGCGCTGGGGCCCGGAGAACCGGAAGCGACGCCGGGCGCTCCCCCGTCCGGGAGAGGGAGAGTGGCGACTCCAGGCCTGCCCGAGTCCTGGCCCGGAGGACCCGAGGCCACGCCGAGCGGACCGGCGACTGGCACCGCGGAACCCGAGGCCACGCTGTTCGACCCCGGGCTCGGTGCGGGTGAAGCCGAGGCCACGCCGAGCGCCCCCGCGTCCTGCGCCGGAGGACCCGAGGCCACGCTGTTCGACCCGGTGCCCTGTGCGGGTGAAGCCGAGGCCACGCCGAGCGCCCCCGCGTCCTGGAGAGCACTCGTCGCGACTCCAGCGGGCCCTGCGTCCTGAGGCGGCACCACCGCGACCCTGGGCGCGCCCGCGTCCTGAACCGGCGGCGCTACCGCGGCGCTGGCGGGCGTGCCCGCGTCCTGGACAAGGAGCCCGGTGCCCGCGGCAGGCGGCGTCACGGCGAGCCCAGGTGTGCCCGCGTCCTGCCCCGGTGGCGCCAGGGCCACCGCGGTCGCTCCCACCGGCTTCGGCGGCACGGGGCTCGTCCCCGCGTCCGACCCCGTGAGCACGGGGGCGGAGACAGACGCCGCCACGCCGCCCGTCCCGGTGCGCGGAGCCTCCGGCGCCGGCGATGGCAGCGCGCGACGGATCTCCGCGCCCGCCGTGGCCACGATGCCAATCGACAGGAAGAGGAACCCCGCCGTCTGCGCGACCGTCTCCACGCGCGGAGGGATGCGCCGGCCGCTCACCGCCTCGATGGCGAGCAGCAGCACCCGGCCCCCGTCCAGCCCTGGCACCGGCACCAGCGTCAGCATCGCGAGCGCCACGGAGGCCGCGACCAGCGCGCGCACCAGCGCATCCAGGCCGGACGAAGTGGCCGACGCGACGTCGGACGACTCCTGGCGCATCAGCGCCCCCGGTCCAGCCCGGCCCACGAGCTCCGGTCCACGCACCATCGTCACCAACGTGGACATCGCCTCGGACGCCACGCGCCCGGTGTGCACGAGGGACTGGGTGAACGCCTCGGCCGGCGCGTGCGTGCGGAACACGTACTGCTGGCTCACGCCAATGCGCCCCGCGCCGCGCTCATCCGCCCGGGGCTTCACCGTCACCGTGCGCGGCTCGCCGTGCCGCTCCACGGACAACTCCAACTGCCGGCCCACGCCGTCCGCCACCCGCGACACGAAGTCCGACCAGCTCGCCAGCGGCTTGCCGTCCACGCGCACCAGCCGGTCTCCCGGCAACAGCTGTGCCCGCGCCGCTTCCGACCCCGGCAGCACCGTGCCCACCGTCAGCGGCACCACCACGTGCGTCCCCGACGAATACAGGGCGAACAGCAGCCCCAGCGCCACCGCGTAGTTCGCCACCGGCCCCGCCAGGATGATGGCCATCCGCTTGAGCGGTCCCAGCGTGCCGAACCCCGTCGTGTCCTCGTCCGCGGAGCGGTGCGGGTTCATCCCCTGCAGGTTCGCGGACGCGCCCAGCGGCACCGCGCCCAGCACGAACTGCGTCCCGCCCAGCCGGAACGACAGGAGCGGCGGCCCGAAGCCCACGGTGAAGCGCGGCACCCGCACGCCCAGCAGGCGCGCGGCCACCAGGTGCCCCAGCTCATGCACGATGAGCAGCGCCCCGAGCGCCAGGAGGACGAACAGGTAGTGCATTCAGCGAGGCCCCGGGCGACTACAGCTTGCGGCGCTTCCCGGTGCGCTTGTAGGTCAGGTAGTCGGACAGGATGGTGCCGTGGTCGAAGCACAGGTCCTTGGGCAGCGCGTCCACGGTGAACGTCCGCGCCTCCGCCGCGTCGTCCGCGCCCACCGGCTCGCCCGTCGCCTTCGCGATGAACACCGTCGAAATCGTGTGCAGCCGCGGGTCGCGCTTCGGATCCGAATAGCTGAAGAACTGCTCCTCCAGCGTCACGTCCAGGCCTGTCTCCTCCTTCGCCTCGCGGACGGCCGCATGGTCCAAGGGCTCGCCCTCGTCCACGAAGCCGCCTGGCAGCGCCCAGCCCATGGGCGGATTGGCGCGGCGGATGAGGACGATGCGCTCGCCGGGCAACTCGATGATGCAGTCCACGGTGGGTTTGGGGTTGCGGTATTCAGGCATGGCGTCGCACTCTACCCCCGCCCCTTCGCGAGCGCCCGCTCCGGATGCCGCCCGTGGGCGATGGTGCGTGCCGTGTCTACCCTCCAACGCCTCTGTGTCGCGGTCCTCGCTGCGTCCGCGCTCCTGACGGGCTGCCTGCCGTACAGCCAGAACGAGGGCGAGTACGAACTCATCCCCACGGAGACGCTGCGCGACGACTGCGGGCTCCTGGCGCGCATCCGGGGCGAGCTCCAGCTGAACCTTCAAATCTCCGGCCGCGTGGTGCGCGCCGACTTCGGCGTGGAGAACATGCAGCTGCTGGGCTTCTTTCTCGAGGAGGGCCAGGCGTTCACCGCCGACGGCAGCGTGGCCAATGTCAGCACCACGACGGAGGACAAGGAGTGCCTGCTCGACCAGGTCCGGGTGCACCTGGACGCCACCACTGTCTGCTCGACGCAGTTCAGTGGTCAACTGCGGCTCACCTACGACGCCAACAACGACACGAACTGCACCTGCGAGCTGTGGCTCCGCTTCGACGGCGTTCAGGACGGCACCCGCTGTGGAGGGAATCCTTGAGATAGCGCCAAGGGGTTCCTAGAACAGGAGGGCGGTTCCCACGCGCAGCTGGAGGGACGTCCATGGCAGACACGCAGGAAATCGTCTCGGTCCTGACCGAATCCCGCGTCTTCCCCCCGCCCGAGGACTTCTCCCGGCGGGCCCACATCCGCGGCATGCAGGACTATCAGCGGCTGTGGGACGAGGCCGCGAAGGATCCGGAGAAGTACTGGGGCGACCGCGCCCGCGAGGAGCTCTTCTGGAAGCAGCCCTTCCAGACGGTGCTGGACTGGAAGCCGCCCCACGCGCGCTGGTTCGTGGAGGGCAAGACCAACCTCGCCTACAACTGCCTGGACCGGCACCTGCCGAAGCTCCACGACAAGCCCGCCATCCTCTTCGAGGGCGAGCCCGGCGACCGCAGGACGGTCACCTACGGCGAGCTGTCCCAGCAGGTGAACCGGCTGGCCAATGGCCTCAAGTCCCTGGGCGTGAAGAAGGGCGACCGCGTGGGCATCTACATGCCCATGGTGCCGGAGGCGGCCGTCGCGATGCTCGCGTGCGCGCGGGTGGGCGCGGTGCACTCGGTGGTGTTCGGCGGCTTCTCCGCCGAAGCGCTCCAGGACCGCATGAAGGACGCGGGCGCGAAGGTGCTGCTCACCGCGGACGGCGGCTGGCGCAAGGGCGCGGTGGTGCCGCTGATGAAGAACGTGGAGGCCGCGCTCCCGCAGGCCCCCAGCATCGAGAAGGTCGTCGTGCTCACGCGCACCGGCGACGGGAAGCTGCCGCAAGGGCCGAAGTTCGTGGCGTGGGACGCGCTGCTGAAGGCCCAGTCCGACGTCTGCGAGCCCGAGTGGGTGGAGAGCGAACACCCGCTGTTCATCCTCTACACCTCCGGCTCCACCGGGAAGCCCAAGGGCGTGCTGCACACCACGGGCGGCTACGCGATGAACGCGTCGCTCACCACGCGCTGGGTGTTCGACCTGCGCGACGACGACATCTACTGGTGCACCGCGGACGTGGGCTGGGTGACGGGCCACACGTACGTCGTCTACGGCCCGCTGATGAACGGCGTCACCACGGTCATCTACGAAGGCGCGCCCACGCAGCCGGGGCCGGACCGCTTCTGGGACATCATCGAGCGCTACAAGGCCACCATCCTCTACACCGCGCCCACCGCCATCCGCGCCTTCATGCGCCTGGGCGACGCTCCGGTGAAGAAGCACGACCTGTCCTCGCTGCGCCTGCTGGGCAGCGTGGGGGAGCCCATCAACCCCGAGGCCTGGATGTGGTACCGCGACGTCATCGGAGGGGGCCGCTGCCCCGTCGTGGACACGTGGTGGCAGACGGAGACCGGCGGCATCATGATCTCCCCGCTGCCCGGCGCCACGCCCACCAAGCCCGGCTCCGCCACCTTCCCGCTGCCCGGCATCCACGCGGAGATATTGGACCGCGAGGGCAAGCGCGTGCCGAAGGGGCAGGGGGGCCTGCTCTTCGTGACCAAGCCCTGGCCGTCCATGCTGCGCACCGTGTACGGAGACCCGGAGCGGTACGTGAACACGTACTTCAGCGAGCTGCCCGGCATGTACTTCACCGGCGACGGCGCCCGCACGGACGCGGACGGCTACGTGTGGCTGATGGGCCGCGTGGACGACGTGGTGAACGTCGCGGGCCACCGCCTGGGCACCGCGGAGGTGGAGAGCGCGCTCGTCGCGCACCCCAAGGTGTCCGAGGCCGCGGTGGTGGGTCGCCCGGACGACCTGAAGGGCACGGCGCTCGTGGCCTTCGTGACGCTCAAGCAGGGCCACGCGCCCTCGGAGGCGCTCAAGAAGGAGCTGGCCACGCACGTGGGCAAGGAGATTGGCGCCATCGCCCGGCCGGATGAGATCCGCTTCGCCGAAGGGCTGCCCAAGACGCGCTCCGGGAAGATCATGCGCCGGCTCTTGCGCGACGTGGCCGCGGGCAGGCCGTCGTCACAGGACACCACCACGCTGGAGGACCTCAACGTGTTGGCCGCGCTGCGCCAGGGCGACGAGTAGCGCCCGGCCAGCGGAGCGGCTGCCCTACGCGTCCTTGCGGGGGCGGCCGTGCTTGTCCCGCACGTTTTCCCGGTCCGCCTTGCTCCACCAGATGCGCGAGCTCCACAGGGCGGGGCCCAGGACGACCGTGAGGACGAAGAACACCACCAGGCCCACCACGATCTCCGTCACGGCTTCCTCCAAAGGGAGTCCTGGGGCCAGGGGCGGCCCAGGGACTGTGAACGGCAACCCTATCGTCCCCGGGGCGGCGGTGCCATGCGTCGCGAGGGCCGGGAAGTAGCGCGGCGCTCGGCGGCCATTGGCTTCACGCATGGAGCCCGGGCGCCAGACGGTCGGGCAACCTGCCCGGGCGGGCAGGGGCCGAAGGTCCTGCTAGATTGCGCCGCCATGACCCGATTCCCCTCGACCCTCTTCGCCGCGCTGCCGCTCACGGCGGTGCTCGTCGCCCCCGTCGCGGATGCATGCACCAGCATGCTGGTGACGAAGGGCGCCACGTCGGACGGCTCCACGTTCATCACCTACGCGGCGGACGCACACGAGCTGTACGGCGAGCTGTACTACACGCCCGCGCGCCGCCACGCGGCCGGCGCCATGCGCGACGTCGTGGAGTGGGACACCGGCAAGTTCCTGGGGCGCATCCAGGAGCTGCCCGCCACCTATTCGGTGGTGGGCAACATGAACGAGCACCAGCTCTCCATCAGCGAGTCCACCTTCACGGGCCGCAAGGAGCTGGAGGGGCCCGCGGGCCTCATCGACTACGGCTCGCTCATCTACATCGCGCTGGAGCGCGCGAAGACGGCGCGCGAGGCCATCCAGGTGATGACCGGGCTGGTCGCGGAGTACGGCTACGCCTCCACGGGCGAGACGTTCTCCATCGCCGACCCGAAGGAGGCGTGGATCCTGGAGCTGATTGGCAAGGGCGAGGGCCAGAAGGGCGCGGTGTGGGTGGCCCGCAAGCTGCCGGACGGCTTCATCTCCGCGCACGCCAACCAGTCGCGCATCCGCCAGTTCCCGCTCAATGACCCCGCCACGACGCTGTACTCGCCGGACGTCATCTCCTTCGCGCGCGCGAAGGGCTGGTACACCGGCGCGGACAAGGACTTCAGCTTCGCGGACACGTACCACCCGCTGGACTTCGGGGGGCAGCGCTTCAGCGAGGCGCGCGTGTGGAGCATCTTCCGCCGCGCGGCCCCGTCGCTGAAGCTGGGCATCGAGTTCGCGGACGGCGCGGACCCCAGCAAGCGGCTGCCCCTGTGGGTGAAGCCGGACAAGAAGGTGTCCGTGCAGGACGCGATGGCCCTCATGCGCGACCACTTCGAAGGCACGCCGCTGGACATGTCCAAGGACGTGGGCGCGGGCCCCTACGCGGTGCCCTACCGCTGGCGGCCGATGACCTGGGATGTGGACGGCAAGAGCTACGTGCACGAGCGCGCCATCTCCACGCAGCAGACGGGCTTCTCGTTCGTCGCGCAGATGCGCTCGTCGCTGCCGGACGCCATCGGCGGGGTGCTCTGGTTCGGCGTGGATGACACCTTCACCACCGTCTACACGCCCATGTACGCGGGCATCCGGCAGGCGCCGAAGAACTTCGCCCAGGGCGTGGCCAGCCGGGGTGACTTCTCCTGGGACTCGTCCTTCTGGGTCTTCAACTGGGTGTCGAACCAGGCCTACGGGCGCTGGAGCGACATGATCGTGGACGTGCAGAAGGCGCAGGGGGAGCTGGAGGGCCAGTTCCTGGCGGACCAGGCCAACGTGGAGAGCATCGCGCAGGTGCTCTACAAGCGCACGCCGGAGCAGGCCCGCCAGTACCTCACCGAGTACTCCCTGCAGCAGGGCGACAAGGTGCACTCGCGCTGGCGCAAGCTGG
Source organism: Corallococcus sp. Z5C101001 (assembly GCF_007352635.1). Classification (NCBI taxonomy): domain Bacteria; kingdom Pseudomonadati; phylum Myxococcota; class Myxococcia; order Myxococcales; family Myxococcaceae; genus Corallococcus; species Corallococcus sp. Z5C101001. Next base: position 19,632 of record NZ_VKLU01000002.1, on the reverse strand, counting down.
GCGAGCAGCTGCTGGTGAAGTACATCGACGGCAACGTGCGTGACGCCACGGGCAAGGTCGGCCACCCCCGCTACCCGGACGCGTGGTACCGCCGCATCGCGGCCGACAACGGCAAGATGCTGGAGTCGCACGAGAAGCCCGAGCCGAAGCCCCAGGCCGAGCCCGTGGCGGCTCCCGCCCCCGCGCCCGCGGCGCCGGTTCAGCCCGCGGCCCCGGCCCAGCCGAAGCCGACCGTCGCTCCGGCGCCCTGAGCCGTCCTCGGCGGGGCCCGTGCACCGGAAGCGCGTCGCCGCGCGGGCCCCCGTCCGCGTGTCTGGAACATGGCGTGGCCTCCCGCGCGCCCTGGCGCCGTGACTCCCGGTATTGGAGCCGGGGCCGGGCGGGGTGCTTGCAGGGCGCCTTCGGTGCGGTGGCCCTGGCACGCGGCGCGGCGGTTCTCGCGTGTGTCGGTGGATGGCTTGTGGCAGTCAGGGCCCAGGGCAATCCCCCGTGCCCCTTCCCGAAGGACGGTTCCTTGAGTGACGCCCCCACAGTGACGGCCCTGCCGTTCCGGGATGACGAACTGGCGGACCTGCTCGTTCGGACGAGCCGCACGTTCGCGCTCGCCATCCCGCTGCTCGACGAGCCCCTGCGCCGCGAGGTGGGCCTGGGCTACCTGCTCCTGCGCGTCGCCGACACGCTGGAGGACGCGGCCCCCTGGACGCGCGAGGCGCGGCGCGAGGCGCTGGCCGGCTTCGAGTCCCTGCTCCAGGAAGCCCCGGAGGCCGACGCCGGGGCGATGTCGCGGGAGTGGCTGTCCCGCCGCCCCAGCGAGAACGCGGGCTACCTGGATCTCCTCGGGCGCACCCCTTCGTTGCTGGCGAGCCTGGATGCGCTGCGCCCGGAGGCCGGCGCCATCCTGCGCCACTTCGTGCTGAAGACGGTGCAGGGCATGCGCAAGGTGCTCGCGGGCGCCACCGCCGGCGGGCAGTTGACGCTCGATTCACTCCAGTCCCTGCGTGACTATTGCTACATCGTGGCGGGACTGGTCGGCGAGCTGCTCACGGAGCTGTTCGTCCTGGATCCGCGCCTCGCGCCGTTCTCGCCTCACCTGCGGTCGCTGGCCCCGCTGTTCGGCGAGGGCTTGCAGCTGGTCAACATCCTCAAGGACGCGCGGCAGGACCGCCAGGAGGGCCGCCTGTGGCTGCCGGAGCGCGTGCGGCTCCAGGACGTGGAGCGGCTGGCGGGCGAGGACCTGGTCGCGGCCGCACGCTACGTGCGGGCCCTGCACCTGGCGGGGGCGCCCCGGGACGTGCTCGCCTTCACCACGCTGCCCTTGCTGCTGGCCCAGGCCACGCTGGAGCTGCTGGTGCGCGACGGCGCCGGCGCCAAGGTGTCGCGCGCGGTGGTCACCGCCCAGATGAACATGCTCCACGCCGCGCTGGAGCGGGGCATGCTCCCCGCGTCCGTGGAGGCGCTCGCCGGCCCCCCGCCCGGCGGCCCCTGAAAAGTGTTGCCCACGACGCAACTCGGGCGCGCTGGCGCCGGATAATTCCGATGCTGGTGTTCCCCCTCGGGAGTCGTGCCCCTCATGAACTGCGCCCGCTCTGCTCCGGCGGTCATCGTGTACTTCCCCGCGCGTTCAGGCGCGACGCCGCTGCGGGTTCAGCGCCGCGCGGTCCGGGGAGAGGTGAGGGGGCTGCCCTTCGCCGCCACGCGTCAGCGCGGGCTGTGGACGTTCCAGACGCCCTCGGGGCCGGAGCGGTGGTTGCCGGGCCGGGTCCGGGGGCAGGAGCGGATGCATGCGTTCCTGGTGGAGGTGCTGGGGTTCGGCGCGCTCATCCAGGGCTATGACATGGCGGCGGACACGCGCAGCGACTCGATTCCCGGGCACCCGGACTTCGCCAAGAACTTCGACCTGTTCCTCCACCACTACGCGGGCGCGCTGCTCAAGCACATGGCGCCGGAAGCGGCGTTCGGCCGGGCGTTGGGGCAGGTGGTGATGCTCAACGGCCAGCAGTGGGCCGGGCTGGGCTTCACGCTGACGGACGCGGGCCAGCGGTTGGTGGATGCGTGGCTCGCGGAGCAGGGCGTGGTGCTGGGCCCTCCGGCCTGAGGTCCGGCGGCGTCCGGCTCAGGCCGCGCGCTTGAGGGCGGTGCTCCTCGAAGCGGCCGGGGCGGCCATGGGCGCGGCGGATGGCGTCGCACCCGTCCGCGTTGTTCCGGGCGGCGCGAAGCCATGGCGGGGCAGGGGGCATGGTGGGGCGGGCATGGGAGCCTGTCCGGCCGCCTGCTTCCGGAGGGGCCCCTGGGAGACCCTGGGCGGACGGCGGGAGTCCGGATATGGGTAGGGCGATGACTGCCCTGGCCTACCCCATGCCGCTGTGTGTCGCGCCGATGATGGACTGGACGGACCGGCACTGCCGGTACTTCTTCCGCCAGATTTCGCGGCGCACGCTGCTCTACACGGAGATGGTGACCACGGGCGCGGTGTTGCACGGCAAGCGCGACCGCCTGCTGGGCTTCACGCCGGACGAGCACCCGGTGGCCCTCCAGTTGGGGGGCTCGGAGCCCGCGGACCTGGCGGCCTCGGCGCGCATTGGCGAGGAGTGGGGCTACGACGAGATCAACCTCAATGTCGGCTGCCCCAGCGACCGCGTGCAGTCCGGCCGGTTTGGTGCGTGCCTGATGGCGGAGCCGGACCTGGTGGCCCGGGGCGTGGCCGCCATGCGCGAGGCCGTGCGCATCCCGGTGACGGTGAAGTCGCGCATCGCCATCGACGACATGGAGGAGTGGCCGACGCTGGAGGACTTCGTGCGGCGCGTCTCCGCGGCCGGTTGCACGCGCTTCATCGTGCACGCGCGCAAGGCGTGGTTGCAGGGCCTGAGCCCCAAGGAGAACCGGGACGTGCCGCCGCTGCGCTACGAGCTGGTGCACCGGCTGAAGGCGGAGTACCCGCACCTGGACATCACGCTCAACGGCGGCGTGAAGACGCTGGACGCGGCGGCCGAGCACCTGGGCCGCGTGGACGGCGTGATGATGGGGCGCGCGCCCTACGAGTCGCCGTACCTGCTGGCGGACGCCGACCGGCGCTTCTTCGGGAGCACGCAGGTCCCCCTCACGCGACACGAGGTGGTGGACGCGATGATGCCGTACATCGAAACGCAGCGGAGCCAGGGCGCCCCGCTGGGGGCCATCACCCGGCACATGCTGGGCCTCTTCCAGGGGCTGCAGGGCGCGCGCGCCTGGCGCCGCCACCTGAGTGAGAACGCCCACAAGGACGGCGCGGGGCCCGAGGTGGTGCTCGCCGCCGCCGCGAAGGTGCCGCGCGAAGCCTCCCTCCAGGCCGTGGCCTGACGCGGGAGGGGGCGCATGGCGGTGCCGGAGTTCCAGAGGGTGGTGGCTCGGAGGCTCGTGTTGAGGCGGCTGCGCGCGGAGGACCTGGGCGCGCTGGTGGCCTACCGGAACGACCCCGAGGTGGCGCGGTACCAGAGCTGGACGGACTACGACGCGAGCCGGGGACGCCAGCTCATCGAAGACATGCGCGGCCGGCAGCCCGGCGAGCCCGGCTGGTTCCAGTTCGCCATCGCGTCGAGGGACACCGACGTCCTCATGGGGGACTGCGCGCTGCGGGTGGACGCGGATGATCCACGGCTGGGAGAGATTGGCTTCACCCTGTCTCGCGAGCACCAGGGCCAGGGCCTGGGGACCGAGGCCGTGCGAACCCTGCTGGAGTATGTCTTTGGAACCCTGTCCCTGCACCGCGTCTTCGCCGTGACGGACGCGAAGAACATCGCCGCGGCCACCGTGCTGGAGCGCGTGGGCATGCGGCGGGAGGGGCACTTCATCGAGAACATCTTCTTCAAGGGCGCCTGGGGCGATGAGTTCCAGTACGCGCTGCTCGGCCGGGAGTGGGCCTCCACGCCGCGCTGATGCCCCGGCTTCTGGACCCCCTGTCGAACTGGAGGGTCTGACGCCGTGAGCCCTTGGAGGCCCGACCGCGTCCGTGCTGCCGCGGCATGCGCGCACGATTGTGAGTCCAGTCGGCCAGAATGGGATGGCCTGTTTTATGGATGCGATGTCTGGTTTCTGGGGACGGCTGTCGCACCACCGGCCTGTAATACCTGTCATCGTGAAACCCCATGGGTCATTGACCGGTCTCTCCCGGGTCGCGAGAGTGAGCGCAGGGGTGAGCCCATGCGCGTCGTCTTCATCAATCACCATCTGTTCCAGGACGGCGACACCTACGGGCTCATCTACGCCCTGGTGTTGAACCGGGCGCTCGCGGTGGACGCCCTGCGGATCGGCCTCTTCTGGATCAACGACGACCTGTATCAACCCGGCGTGCTGGGCGCCTCACAGGAGGTCCAGGACTACACCCGGAAGGTCCAGACGCGGCTGGGCTACTTCGAGTCCTTCGGGCAGCTGGGCCCCCAGCTCGTGCTCGCGCGCTGCCGCTTCCGCGACAACGTCGACGTCGTTGAATACGAGGGCGGTGACAACGAGCTGATCATCACCGCCAACCGGGAGATGTTCAAAAGCAACCCCCGGCTCGTGTCCCTCTTCCTCACGGGGGAGGAGAACGATCCGAGCCTGTGGCTCAAGTCGTTGGATGCCCAGCTCGACAGTCTGGTGAAGGTGGACCCGGCCACCCTCGCGTATGCCGCCGGGGTCCTCGGCTTCTCACTGGCGAAGCCCCTCTCCCGGAAGGATCACGAGCGCCTGCGCGACTACCTCAAGGCGCACTCCGGCTATGCCGAGGACTCCCTCCGTTTCCTCGTGAGGAGCCTGGGCCCGCGCACGCGGGAGGCGTTCAAGACCCTGGTGGGCTGGACGTTCTCGCTCGGGGACGAGGCGGAGGTCCAGTTCGCCTACATCAGCAAGTCCACGGACTACGTTCGCCAATGCATCACCGCGAGGGGCTTCGCGGTCGTGGCGGACGCGCTGCGCCGGGCCGTCCTCCACTGCACGCGGGACTACGCGGACGCCAACCAGCTGTTCCTCCGGCAGTTCATGACCGACCTGCTGGGGCGCAAGGACCCGGTCACCCGGATGGGGCTGCGCGAAGGCGAAGCGCCCGAACCCATCATCCTGCTGTTCTGGATTCGCGGCGCGAAGAAGGACGAGGCGAGCGCCATCCTGGGGGACTACGAGCGGGATGACTCGGGCAAGGCGCCCAGCCCTGGCAAGCCCCAACACCACACCAACGTGACCCTCTACAAGCAGGTCCGTCACATGGTGAAGGCGCTCTCCACCGAAACGAAGGTGCCCATCCTGTTCGTCCCCATCGGCGATGAGCTCGTGGAGGACTTCGGCTCGACCGTCGCGGACGCGTCCCGCACCGCGGCGCTGTCCAAGACCGCGCTGGAGCATGCCGCGCTCGTCCTCGGCATCTCGCTCAGCAAGCGCCTGACCGCGGAGGAATACAAGCGGCTCAGCATGTACCTGAACAAGCACTACGGGTACTCGGAAGAGGACGTCGGCACGCTGCTGAACCTGCGCAGCGGCTTCAAGAAGGGCGTCAAGGACCACAACCTCATCAAGTTCTTCGAGCGCGAACCCTTCAAGGGCAGGCCCATGGGCGCGCAGATCAACTTCCTGCTCCAGCTCGCCTCGCAGCACCGGGTCATCCAGGTCGGCATGCGGAGCGGTTCGATGGAGCGCCTGATGTATCTGGGCGTTCCGACGCTCTACTTCGACCGGACCAAGAGCCTCCCGGACCTTCCCAACCCGGTGGGTGCTTCCCGCATCAAGCAGCTGTGTCTCTTCGAGGGCGACAGCTTCACCGAGCTGATGGACTACTTCATGCGCTGCGACGCGGCGATGAACACGGCGAATCCCATCAAGGGCTATCCGCTCTTCTTCCAGATCGAAAACCGGGACACGGGCTTCCTCAAATACTCATCGATCAGCGAAAACCGAATCAACAAGATGATTGAAAAGCTCGCGGAGCATCACCTCCGTGACTACAACCAGCTCAAGCAGAAGGTCGTCCAGAAGGGCTTCCTGTCCTCCGACCAGTTCAATGAGTTGCGCAGGCAGATGCTCACGCTCGGAGGGCTGGAGGACGCGGAGGAGCAGAAGATGCTCTTCATGCTCTGGTTCACGATGAGCGTCTATCCCCGGTACGCCACGCTCCTGGGGACGGCGTCGTCTTCACGTCCTTCCGCCACGATGCCTGCGTCCAGTTCCTTCCAGTTCCGCTTCGACGAGCACCGGGCGATCCGGGCGTCGGAGATCGCCGCGAAGCGCAGTGAGCGCGCCCAGAAGAAGGGCCAGGGTGGGTCGTCCACGGCCTCGACGACGACCACTTCCACCGCCTCCTCGAGTTCAGGGGGCGGCGGCGGTAGCGCTGTCGCGGTGGTCGTGCCGCCTCCCCCCGCGGACTATCAGGTCGGCGATCTGATCCGCGTGGACTACATGGTCGCGTACGACGTCGTCGGGCGCATCACGGGCATCGACAACAACCTGGTCACCATGCGCATCGAACGGTGCTTCCGGCCCAACACGATGACGGAGTACACGGAGGGCGACGCGCGCGTCATCGTGAACACGTCCATGAGCTGGTACAAGAATCAGATCCTCCGCAGGGAGGGCTGAGCCGGCGGGGATGTGTCAGGCCGCGTCGGCTTCGGGTTCGACTCCCCGGCACTCGATGCTCTGGCTGAGCTTCCCAAGCTCATAGCGGCCCACGATGTTTCGCGCGATCTCCCGGGCCATGAGCCGGTAGACCGCCTGGGTGGGATGCGCCTTGTCGCTCGTCGCGACCGGGGTCGGGGGCAGCGGGGCGTACCGGTATGAGACCCGGGGGGCGTCCACCGCCACGAATGGCTTTGAACGGGCGTGGGGACTGGAGGGAGGGGGCGCGAGCCGGGGAATGGGCGGGCCGGGCACCAGGGGAGGGGCGGGGAGCGGCCCGACGTGGGGATAGTTCACGGGGACCCTTCCTGCCTGCGCTCCCGCCGTCAGGTGGTTCCTGTCCAGGGAGGCGTTGATCATCTTGAGGGCGGTGAACATGTCCACCAGCCGGAAGTGATTGGGATTGGCCGCCCCGACGAACTCCGCGAGCAGCGCGTTGAAGCTCATGGCTCCCTTGGTGAAACCCCACACGAGCTTCTCTGTCTTCTTCTTCGCGTAGCGCGCCGCGTCCGCGGGGTCCGGCAGGTTGATCAACAGGAAGTGGCCCTGGCCCGCGGTCGCGATGTGGAGCTCCCGGATGAGCCCGAACATCTCAAGGACGACCTGCTTCATCGTCGCGGGGTCTCGCTTGTTGGTCACCAGGTCGTTCAGCCCGAACCAGATGATGAACAGCGTCGTCCCGGACAGCGGGCACCGCGTCAGCTCCGCCCGGAAGCGGAGCACCTGCTGGCGAAACGTTCCGAGCCCGGTCGAGGGCCGGTCGGAGGCCCCCATCGCGCCGCCCTCGGCGTAGTTCACATAGGTGATGGGCCGGCCGAAGCCGGAGTCCTCGTTCGAATCCACGGTGAGCGAACGGTGGACCACGGTCGCCGCCACGCTCTCTTTCTTGGCGGTGGACTCCTCGTCGAACGGGTCCGCGCCCCGGAACATCGAGAGGCCGCCAGCCCACTCCCAGACGAAGTCCGTCCAGTTCTTCCCGTCGCTGAAGCGCCCGAGCTCGTTGACCTGCATGAGCCCGACGGTGTTCGCGAACCCGCCCAGCCCGGTGGCGGCCTTGTTGCCGATGTCCGACATGCTGTCGCCGAAGATGATCAGGTTGTCGATCTGGATGCGGGGCATGGAGGTCGCTCGCGCGTCGGGGGGCTCACCTTGAGCCCACGCCCGTGTTCACCCGGAGCGTACCCCCCGGTGGGAAGGAGATGGAAGCGCGTCTCCCCCGACCTCCCTGGCCTCGGTCCTCCCCGGGCTTCAGCGCGTGCGCTGCAGGTGGATCATCGCCTCATCGAGCAGCGCGGCCACGCCCCGGCGCACCACGTGCACCACCTTGTGGTGATGCGCGGGGGGGCCGTGCGTGTAGTGGCCAGACACCTTGTGGTGCAGCTCCGTGGCGCCCCACACCAGCACCAGGTCCGCCCACTCCAGGTCGCTCTTCGCGCGGTCGGAGGTCCGGCGCTCCGTGCCGTCCACCATGCGCAGGGAGATGTCTGCGCCCAGCTTCGCCTCCAGCTCCTCGCGCACCGCGGGCGAGCCGCCCACCACCACCACCCGGTGGACGCCGCGCTGGAGGCACATCTCCAGGAACGCCACCTCCGCGCGACGGTTGGCCGAACCGCCGCATCGCGCGCAGTGGCTGCGGGGCTCCACCCGCAGGGGCTCCCGGCCGCTCGCCGTCGCCACCTGGAGGCAGGCGGGATCCGCGCACACCTGGAAGAAACGCTCGGTCAGCAGCTCGGCCGCGCGCAGCAGCTTGGGCTCGCTCATGCGCGCCTTGCCTGGCCGCGTGAGCCCCGCCTCCTCCAGCACACCCCGGGCGCGGGCACGGGCGTCCATCAGCGTGACGCCTCGCTCCGCCAGCCACCCGTCGATGTCCCGATCCGCGCTCATCGCTTGGCCATCGGGATAGGAGTAGCGGCGAACAGCTCCGACTGCATCGGGACGGGCCCGGAGGGCTGCGCCAGCCCGAGCGCCTCGCGCACCGGACCGAAGCTCCGGCGGTGGATGGGCAGCACGCCCAAGGCCTGGATGGCCTGCACATGCTGCGCGGTGGGGTAGCCCTTGTGCGCCGCCAGCCCATAGCCGGGATAGCGCGCGTCCAGCTCGGCCATCAGCCGGTCGCGCGTCGTCTTCGCCAGCACGGACGCCGCCGCGATGCTCAGCGACAGCGAGTCCCCCTTGATGATGCCCCGCTGCGGAGCCGGGCACTGGGGAATCGTGCGCGCGTCCACCAGCACGTAGTCCGGCGTCAGCCCCAGCCCCTCCACCGCGCGGCGCATGGCGAGCAGGCCCGCGTGGTAGATGTTGAGCTGATCAATCTCCTCCACCTCCGCCCGGCCCACCGCCCACGCCACCACGTCGCGCTTGAGGGCCTCCGCCAGCGCCTCGCGCTTGTCCGGGTCCAGGATCTTCTTCGAGTCGTCCAGGCCCTTGAGCCGATAGCCCTTGGGCAGGATGGCCGCCGCCGCGACGACGGGGCCCGCGAGCGGGGCCATGCCCGCCTCGTCCACTCCCGCCACCTTCAGCAGGCCCTGCTCCCACAGCTCCGTCTCGAACTTCAGCAGGTGCCGCAGCCGCTGGCCCTCCGCCCGGTTCTTCTCCTGGCGCGTCCGCAGCCTGCGCGCGAGCGCCTGCGCCCCCTGGCGGGGATCCGCCTCCAGCGCTTCCAACAAGCCCTGGGGCACGGGCTGGGCCTGCGTGATGTACCGGCCAGTCAGCTCGGAGACCGAGCATTCGAGCAGCGCCTGCAAACTCTCTGCGGACATGGGGGACCTTCGGGATGGCCTACCCAGCGGGTAGCGCGGTTGCACGGCTTACTGGAGTGGGGGAACACCAGTGCCGCGACAACACGCATGGCCGCACGCCGTCAGAGCGGACGGACGGGCGGCTGGGCTGCGAGAGAGCCTGACCGACGCGGAGGCGCGCATGCGGACTTGACGCATGGCGTAAGTGGTACCGCGCACGGTGGGGTGTGCACAATCGCCGGACGGCCCGGGACGGCGGATTTCAGGCTCGCCCCGGTTCCCGCCGATGAAACAGCGACATCAGTCCTGCAACTGGAGTGTCACGCTGTCGGGAACAGGCGTGCAGTGACAGCCCTCACACGTCCACTCCACGCGCTCGGCGCGCGACACGTGCGTGCCCGCCGTGGCCATCACGCGGATGGGGCTGGGCGCGAGCGTCTCGTTGACGGCCGTGGTGACGCCGCGCTCGTCCGTCATGCCGGAGATGCTGACGTTGCTCTCCAGGTTCGTCGCCGTCACGGTGGCGCCCTGGACGAACGCGCCGTCCGAGGACATCACGCTCACGCGCAGCGACACCGGCTCCGCGCAGCTGTCCTCGTGGCGGTTCGCGCTGGGGGCCTCATCGCACCCTGCCACGAGCACGCTCGCGAGAAGTCCCACCATCCCCTGCATCCGCCAACGCTTCCCCATCCCCACGCCCCCAACCCGTCCCATGCGATGAATCTGATAACGGGGGACGGGGGCTGCAATGCGTGGTTCACGCTTGGGACGTCAGCCTCGAGTGGGCAAAACGGGCGGCCTCCGTGGCCGGATAGCGGTGCAGGATGTACCGGTAGATTTCCTCCGCGCGCGCCGCGTTTCCCATCTTCTCCCCTTGCACGCGCGCAAGCAGCACCAGCGCGCGGGGCGCGGTGGGGTCGTCGGGCGCCGTGTCGGCCGCGGCTTCCAACGCTTTGACCGACAGTGGGAAATCTCCTTCCACCGCCGCGGCCTGTCCGACGAACAGGTGATGCGAAGGCGAAAGCTTCAGGCGGGGCAGAACGTGCAGGTCGCCATACAGCGCCAGCGCCTTCGCCACATCGCGAGCGTCCACCGCCGCGGCGAGCGCGTCCATCTGCCGCGCGCGGGCCGCCGCGGTGTTGGGCGTGTCGGGGTCGTCGGCCTCCGGGGCCGGGGCCTCACGCAGCGCCGGGGGGGCGCGGTGAGGGGTGGCGTCGCCCAGCGTGGGCTCCAGGAAGTCGCGCGCGGGCAGGTAGCCCAGCGTGTCGCCGTGCACGTAGAGGACGAGCCCCAGCATGCTCGCGGTGGCGAAGGGCACCAGACTCGTCAGCGCCTCCGCGACGAGGTTGGGCAGGAGGAAGACGTCGAGGTCGAGCAGCACCTCCGCGCCCCAGTGCATCACGCCCTGGAGGAAGGCCAGCAGCAGGAACACTCCCGTCACGGTGGCCGCGTCGCGCCCCACCGCGCGGACGCACGCGAGCGTGCGCAGCGGATTCAGCGCGCTGAAGAGCGACTGGGACGTGGCGGCCAGCAACAGCGCCCAGGGCAACCACGCGAGGCCCACGAGCGCGAGCCCCCAGACGAACGGGTCCCCCCACACGGTCGGCACCCACAGGGCCTCCAGCGGGTGGGTGAGCCTCGCGAAGATCTCGCCTCCGGACGCCGGGGGCAGCAGGAGGGTGGCGCGGATGAGCGCGGGCAGGAAGACGCCCATGGTGACGCCCAGGCCGCGCAGCCCGGGCTGGAGGTTGTCCCGGAAGAGGTGGGTGAAGCCAGGGGACTCCGGCTCGGAGTCGCCCCGGGCCGTTCCTCGCACGAGCGCGAAGAAGGCGGCCCAGAAGACGCCCAGCGCGAGCGTCAGCGGCAATGCCTTGATGACGCGGAGCCCTCCTCCAAGCGACCGCAGGACGGCCAGCACCCCGCTGACCGCGATGAGCAGCTGGAGGCCCGGGACGGTGAAGGGAAAGCGCAGCGCGCCCGCGAGGCGCTCCCGGAAGGCGCGGTGGGAGCGGTGGCGCAGGAGCACGTTCGCCGTCCCCCCGCAGCCGCCGCAGGCGAAGTACTCCACCGGGCCCATGCGGCGGGCCTCCACGCACGCGGGGCACAGCAGGGCCTCGCAGTGCTCACAGCGCCAGCCGGCGGTGGCCGTGGGGTGGGCGGCGCAGGCGGTGGGGGGGATGGCGGCCATTCGGCCGTCAAGCCTACGCCGGGCCGGGAGTCTCGTCCCAGGGGGCGCCCAGCCAGGTCTGGAAGGCGGCCTTCTGCGCGTCGGTGGGGCGCTCCACGCGCTGGAGCCACACGGCGTCCGCCGGCTTCTGGCCCAGCACCACCGGCACCTCCAGCAGCCGGTCGCGGCGGAACAGCGTCACCCGCACGGTGTCTCCGGGGCGCTTGTCCTCGCAGCGGGCGATGAGCCCCGCGCCGTCCACGCGCCAGCCGTCCAGCGCCACCACGTCGTCCTCCGGGTACAGGCCGGCCTCCAGCGCGGGCGTCCCCTCCGGCACCGTGGAGAGCGTGGAGGAGCCGCGCAGGGTGACGCCCAGCCAGCCCTTCGGCTTGGGCTCGCCCTTGAGCCGCGGCGGCGTGCCGCCCTTGTCGTTGGGGGCTTCGCGCACGCGGAAGGACACCTCCAGCCCCACGTGCGCGAAGACGCCGTAGTCCAGGTCCTCCGTGGAGCGCACCGCGCGGTCGAAGAAGGGCGTCAGGTCCACGCCCGCGACCTCGCTCGCGGTCTTCTCCACGCCGTCCTCCGGGACGCCGGAGCCGTCGCCATGGCGTTGCCACAGCAACCGCATGACATCATCCAGGCTCTTCGCGTCGTGGGTGGCGCGACGCAGCTCCAGGTCCAGGAGCGCGCACACCACCTCTCCCTTGAGGTAGTAGGAGATGGCGCTGTTGGTGGAGTGTTCGTCCGGGCGGTAGTGCTTCACCCAGCTGACGAGCGACGCCTCGGTGAGCGTCTGCACGCGGCGGCCCGGGGTGGAGTGCAGCAGGCTGAACGTCTCCCCCAGCCGCGCCAGGTACCGCGACGCGGACATCAGGCCCGCGCGGCGCACCAGGAGGTTGTCGTAGTAGGCGGTGCCGCCCTCGAAGGCCCACAGCAGGGTGGTGTAGTTCTCCTGGGAGTAGTCGAACGGCACCAGCGCGCGCGGCTTCACCCGCTTGATGTTCCACAGGTGGAAGTACTCGTGCGCCACCAGCGTGAGGAAGTCCTCCCAGCCCCGGTGCGAGGACAGCCCGGTGCGCGGGAACAGCAGCGCGGTGGAGGCCTGGTGCTCCAGCCCTCCGCGGCCCTTGTCGGTGAGGTAGACGAGGAAGAGGTAGCGCTTCAGCGGCAGGCCTTCGTACATGCGCGCCTGCGTCTCGCAGATGCGCTGCATGTCCGCGCACAGCCGGTCCGCGTCCGGCACGCTGTCGCCCCACACCACGACCTCGTGGGGTACGCCCGCGGCGGTGAAGGTGAGCGGGGTGTGCGGCCCCACCTCGAAGGGGCTGTCCACGAGCGAGTCGTAGTCCGGCGCCTGGAACGTGGCCCCCTCGGAGTCCAGCGCGCAGAACGTGCGCCAGCCCGGGGGCGCGTCCACGGTGACGTGGTGGGGCAGGGCGCGCGTGCCCTCCGTGTAGAGGAACACGGTGGCGCCGTTGAAGTAGCCGTGGCTGCCGTCCAGGTGGCTGGTGCGCACGGTGAGCTCGTTCGCGTAGACGCGGTAGCGCAGCGTGACGGACCGCCCCCCCGCGTCCACGCTCCAGGTGCGCTTGTCCACGCGGCGCACCGGCACGGCCTGGCCGTCCGCCCCCACGGCGGTGACGTCCTGCACCTGGCGGGCGTACTCGCGCACCAGGTAGCTGCCCGGCGTCCACACCGGCATCACCGCTTCGAGCACGTCGGGCCCGGCGGGGAACGTCGCCTCCACCTCGAACAGGTGCGCATGCGGGCGGGGCATGGCGACGCGGTAGTGGACGGCTTGCGACATGGCCAGGGGCCTTTCTCTGGGGGGACGGCGGGGGTTACTTCGCGCGGACGAGCACGGCGCCGAAGAAGCCGTCGGTGCCGTGGGTGTGCGGGGCGAGCCGCAGGAAGGGGCCGGTGCCGAGCTTCGCGCCCAGCTCCGCGCCCAGGACCTCCGCCACCGGGCGCACGCTGAAGTCGGGGTGCTTGGACAGGAAGTCCTCCACCACCTCTTCGTTCTCCTCGCGCAGCACGCTGCACGTGCCGTAGATGAGCCGGCCGCCGGGCTTCACCAGCATGGCGAAGCGGGCGAGCAGGGCCTTCTGCCGGCCCACGTGCATCTCCAGGTCCTCTGGCGTGAGGCGGTAGCGGGCGTCCGGCTTGCGGCGGAAGGTGCCGGTGCCGCTGCACGGCGCGTCCACCAGCACGCGGTCCGCCAGGCCCTTGAGGGACGTGAGCGCGGCGTCCGCCTCCGGGCCCTCGTGGGGGATGAGCTGCGTGCGCACGTTGTGCACGCCGGCGCGGCGCGCGCGCTTGCGCAGGTCCTCCATGCGGCCTTCGTCCACGTCGAGCGCGTGCAGGTCGCCCCGGTTCTTCATCTGCGCGGCCAGCTGCAGCGTCTTGCCGCCCGCGCCCGCGCAGGCGTCCACTACGCGGGTGGGCGGCGCGTCCACGAGCATGCCCAGCAGCTGGCTGCCCTCGTCTTGGATCTCCATCCAGCCGTCCTTGAAGTTCTGGAGGGAGAAAATGTTGAGCCGCGTCTCCAGCACGATGCCGAAGGGGGACAGGGCCGTGGGCCTCGTGGACTCCACGTCCTCCTGGGCGAGGCGCTCCTGGAGCTGGGCCCGGTCGCCCTTGAGCGCGTTGACGCGGGCGATGAGGGGGGCGCGCTCGTTCATCGCCTCGGCGGCGCGCGCGGCGTCCTTGCCGAAGACGGCGCGGAAGCGGTCGGCGAGGAAGTCCGGCAGCGACGCGGCGATGGGGAAGCGCTTCGCCTCGGGCAGCGCGTCCAGCTCCGCGGCGGCATCCGGGAGGCGGTCGAGCACGGTGATGTCCGGCCCGGTGAGTCCGCTGGTGCGCGCGACGTAGGTGGGGTCCTCGCCATGGAGGATGCGGGACGCGGCGAGCCGCATGACGTCCTGGCGGGTGCCGTCCAGCACGTCGAAGTTCCGGTGGGAGCGCTCCAGCAGGAAGTCCACGGTGCGCTGGCGGCGCAGCAGCGCGTAGACGCGCTCGGCCACGGCGCGGCGCTCGGTGGAGTAGAGCAGCGTCTTGCGGCGCAGCACGAACTCCAGGGCGCGGTCGGACAGGCGGCCCTCGCGGCGCACGCCGCCGTAGGCCTCCAGGCAGGCCTGGAGGATGAGGTCCTCGCGCAGGGGGCGGTTCGGGTTGGGGCGCGCGCGTTCGTGCTGGGCGCGGCTCATCTTCGGTTTGTCGGAGCGTCCGCCGGCTTCCTTGCGCTTCGGGCCGCCGGGGCGGGACGAGCGGGGCCCGCCGGGCTTGGAGGCGGCACCGCGGGAAGGTCCAGGCTTGCGAGTCGTGGCCATGTGGCAGGGGCCTTTGCATCCCCTGGGCCACGTTGACAAGCAGGGAACGCAAAAGACGCCCCCGGAAGGCCCTGGAGGGACCGGGCGGAGGCGTCCGGGGGCCTTCCCCGGGCCCTGGGGCACCGAGGTCCACCCCAGGGGGCCGGGGGCGGGCCTCGCGCGACGCCAGGGCGCTCCCAGGCCCGAGGGAGGGGCCCGGCGGGTGGGGTCAGCGGCTCCGGCGCCGACGGCGGGCGAGCCCCGCGACCAGGGCCGCGCCCGCGGGAATCAGGGCGACGGACGGGCCCGCGGCGCAGCCTCCACCCGGGGTCGGGGTCGAGGCCTCCCCTGGCGTGACGCCGGGCGTCGTGGGCGTGGAGGGCAGCTCCGGGCTCGGCGACGGGTCGGAGGGGGTGGGGACGGGGTCCTGGCCGGGGTCGGGGTCGGGGGTGCCGGGGTCGGGCGTGCCGCTGGCCGTCACGGTGACGACGGTGGTGGCGGTCAGGGGGGATGCGCCCTGGACGGTGGCGGTGGTGGTCACGGTGTAGGTGCCCGCCTGGGCGAAGACGTGCTGTGCCTGGGGGCCCTGCGCGGTGGCGCCGTCGCCGAAGTCCCAGGTGACGGTGGCGTTCGCCTGGGAGGCCGTCGCGGTGAACGAGGCCGTGTGGGGCGCGGTGCCGTTGGCGCTGTCGACGGCGACGTTCAGCGTGCCCTGGGGCTGTTCGGGCTGCGCGGGCAGCTGCTTGTCGAGGGTGAACGTGTCGAGGATGCCGCCGTCCGTCTTCACGAGCTTCGCCGTGAGGGTGCCACCCACGACGTTCACGTCGAGGAAGCCGTGGGCCGCGTCGTCGCGCACGACGCTCCAGGACGGGCGCGACGTGGTGAACGTGCGCAGCGTGGCGCCACCGCCGCCGACGACGAGGTAGGGAACGCCCTGCTCGTTCTTGCCGGCCTCGGCGTCACCGAGCATGGGCTTGCTGCGCTCGTAGTCGTGGTCATGGCCGGTGAGGACCAGATCCACGCCGTACTTCTCGAACAGGGGGCCGAACTGGCGGCGCAGGGTGAGCTGGGAGCCGTGCTCGCCGCTGGACCAGGGCGGGTGGTGGAAGAAGGCGATCTTCCACGGCTGCGTCGTGGAGGCGAGGTCCTTCTCCACGAAGGCCTTCTGAGCGTCGAGCGTGCACTTGGACGCGGAGGCGAGCCCGATGGCGCAGTTCGAGTCGATGGACACGAAGTGCACGTGGCCCCAGTCGAACGAGTAGTAGCGCTCGGAGCCCGCGGGGTTGTTGGTGGGCAGGTAGAGGTTGTCCAGGTACGGCTGGGCCTCCTTGGTCACGTACTCGTGGTTGCCGGGCGTGGCGAACATGGGCACCTGCGCGAGCAGGGCGGCCATGGGGGTGAAGAGGTTGTTCTGGAACTCGGCCTCGGTGCCGGACGAGTAGGCGTTGTCACCCAGGGCGACGAAGAGCTCCGGCTTGTTGGCGAGCATGGCGGCGGCCACCTGTTTCTGGTCGCTGCCGCCGGTGCCGAAGTCGCCCACGGCGGCGAAGTGCACATGCCGGGTGCCTGGCACGGGGGCGGTGGTGAAGGTCTTCGCGGGGGTTGTCTCACCGCAGGCCTCCACGGAATACGTATAGGTGGTGGCGGGCGAGAGGCCGGTGAGGACCACGGCGTGGATTCTCGCGGTGTCGGTGGACCGGGCTGTCTGGGTGGGAGTGCCCACGCCATAGCGCACCTCGGAGGCGGCGCAGTTCGCGGTCAGCCGGAAGGCCACGGTCGCGGTGTCGGGGCCCACGCGCTGGAGATAGGGGTCGCGCGGCAGGGCGATCGCCTCACACGAGGCGAGGCACGCGGCAAGCAGGGCAGCCAGGGCGGCGAGCGAAAGGGACTTCGTCCGGTCCATGCATCCTCCGGCCCGAGACATTCGGGACCGGGGCCCAACCGTTCATCGTCCAACGTTCATCCGAAAGACAGACTTCAAGGGGAGGCAGGGTGGCGGGCGTTGGCCATGGCGGGGTGCTGGCCAGAGGGGCAGCTCACGTGGGCGTCAGGTTCGGGGGGCGCTGGCCTTGCAGGGTCCGGAGGCTGCGTTACGGCTGAAGACATGACCGAAGTCCACGCGAAGCCTCGTGAGTACACCCTGCCGGAAGGGTGCCCCGTGTGCGAGTCGGACCTGCCGGTGCGGGTCTCGGCGAGCGGCCCGAACGCGGTCTGTACGCACTGCGGCTGGAGGGGCCGTCCGTTCATCACCGTGACGCACCAGGGCCTGCGCGTGTCGTACGACGACGGCGCGAGGGCCTGAGCCACGGGAGTCCTGTCAGCGACGCTGGGGCTGCGCCGTGAGGAGGTGCGGTGCGAGTGTTCCGCGGTGAGGGCACCCCGGTGTCAGGAATGGACGGCGGCTCCGACAAGTGAGCGGGTTCGGAGACGTTCGTCGGGATGCCGGCGCCATCGGGAGAGCACGGATGCCAGCGACGAAGGTGGAGCAGACCGCATGTGGAGACTGCGGTCGCGCCGTCGACCTGTACTGCGGGCAGGCCACGCTCGGAGGTCTCAGGTACTGGGCCTCATCCCGGTGTGAATCCTGTGGGGGGCAGCGCGAGATGGACGGCTTTGGGATACCGCCAGAGCCATTCCTCCAGGCGCTGCTCCGGGAGGAGGGGACTTGGGGACTGGCTGTTCATGACTCGGGCCGCCGGATCGTGCTCGCCATGAGGCTCCTGAGGTCGGAGTTGCGGTTGTCTCTCGCTGAAACAGGTGCGCTGCGGGCTCGGATTCCCGGCGTCGTGCGGGAAGGGACCCGGGCGGAGATGCAGTGGCTGAAGCAGCTACTGGATGCGCAAGGAGTCGAATCCGCCGTGGTTCCAGTGGCGGTCCATCAGGGCTGAGCGCCGTGAATGAGCGCAGGTGAAGCCACCTGTGCGCACGGATCAACCCCGCCAGTGCTGGCTCAATTGGAGCGGGGCGCGGTTCTCTTTGTTCGCAGAGGGTGTC
Organism: Corallococcus sp. Z5C101001; assembly: GCF_007352635.1. Taxonomy (NCBI): domain Bacteria; kingdom Pseudomonadati; phylum Myxococcota; class Myxococcia; order Myxococcales; family Myxococcaceae; genus Corallococcus; species Corallococcus sp. Z5C101001. The sequence continues at coordinate 1,807 of NZ_VKLU01000002.1, read as the reverse complement.
CGCGTGGACACGGATGCGTTCACGCGGTTCGCCGGGAGGCGAGCTTGACGCGGTTCTACAAGAGCTTCCCGGCTTCACTCCGCGATCATCGACGAGTCTGCGTCTCTTCCACGCACCCGGAACGTCAATGATCCGCCCCCTCATCGTCGTTGCCACTCTGCTGATGCTCGGTTCCGCTCCCAGCACACCGACGCGCGGCGGCGCACCCGTTGCCGACTCCGTTGCAGCGGCGTGGAGGGCGCGGGTCGAGCTTGCGACGAAGCGTCTCGAGGGCGCCCGGCTCGACGCGTGCGACCGCGCCGTCGAGCTGGCCTTCAAGTCAGTCGAAGTGAGCACGAAAGACAATCAGCGCAGGTTTGGCCTCGTGATTGAAATCGAAGGCAAGGCGATGCTCGTGGCGTGGTCCTACAATGGCCAGAAGCTGGTCGACTTCAGCATTGGCGCCCTGCCTCCGCAGTGGTTCCTCCGGCAGGTGGCGGGCCAGAAGACTCTCACGGTGCTGCCTGCGGAGCTCGATTGCGCCCTCGACCTCTGCCCTCCTTCGCCACTCGCGAACGGTCCATGTCCTGGCGAATGAAGTCGTGGCGTTCCTTGGGGTCGGAGAGGGTGTGGGTGGGTCGTGGAAATTGCGCTGAATGCACGAGTCAGCCCTGGTTCTCGGCCGTTGAAAGAGACTCTGCCCATAGAGCAGGTGGGGGGACACTACCGCTTGTTGTACTCACCCGGTTTGGTCGAGGGGCTCGCCGCGGGGGATGAGATTGAGCTGGTGGGTGACGGGGGCTTCACGGTGCTGTGTCTTTGTATTTGTTTGGAGGGGTGTTTTCTTATGGGTGGTCCGGACGGTCTTCGGGAGCGGGTTGATATGGTGGGGCTGGTTGCTTGCGCCAGAGGCATGGCTGAGATTGTGGGTGTTGTTGAGGTTTCGGATTCCGACTTGATGGATGAGATTGATTTTATACTCTTTGGGCCAAGAATGCTCTGGGCGTGTGCGAGAGATGGGCTTGTGACTGAGAGAGAGGCGGCTCAAGTCGTTGTGGCCCGATTGGAGACGTGGATGGCTGCTCGAGCTAGTTGTTCGCGTTCATTGGAGCGAGAGGTGGATTTGACGGAAGTTGTTCGTGGTGTTGAGCGAGTTCTGAGCCCTAGCCTTTCTTGATTGGAATGGTGGTGGCGTGTTGCGTTGTAGGTGAAATTTGGTTGCTCCTATGGCTGTAGTTCGGAAGAGAGCGCAGTCATCCTCCTGCTGGAGGAGTAGGCGGGGGAGGAGCGAGACTTTCCATACGGTAGCCCTTCGGTAACCGTCCGGCCGACGATGTGCCGTGCGGGATTGCCGGGGGAGCGGGGCACGGCGGACGCTCTTGGACATGTCGAGACAGGTGGCGAGTCCGGAGTGGGCGTGCGTCGCGGAGGCCTTCGAGTGGGAGGGTGGATTCAACGGGTCGTCGCAACACTCGATGCCGAGGAGTTGCGATGGGTGCAAAGAATCGTCGACGCTCTGACAAAGCTGGCCGCCCTCCTATGTCGTCGCCCGGTCGTCCCTCCGTGGGACGGCGTGAGCACCGGCAACGTTTCTGGGGGGCGATCGCCCAGGGGATGTCGAGCGAAGATGCCGGCAGAGCGGCTGGCGTGTCGCCGGTGGTGGGATGCAGGTGGTTTCGCGAGGGTGGCGGAATGCCCTCCTGCAAGTTGGCCCCGTTGACGGGGCGGTACCTCTCGTTCGCCGAGCGAGAAGAAGTCGCGATTCTCCACGCCCAGCACCTCGGAGTTCGTGCGATTGCGCGTCGGCTTCGACGTTCTGCCTCGACCA
>NZ_VKLU01000019.1:0-117125 GCF_007352635.1 Corallococcus sp. Z5C101001 | reverse complement strand
CTTCGTCCCGCTTGCCAGTTTCTTTCCGACCGGCGGGGCTGCAGCTTCTATTTCAGTCCGCATCCGCCGTCAACTTCTGCTTTTGCGTCCTGTGGGCTTCTTCGCTTCCTCGGCGCCGTCCAGTGACTTCCGCCGACTCTTTCGAAGGGGAGCGGCTTCTACTTCTTCGCCGTCTCCGCTGTCAACCGCTTGCTGTCAGCTTTCCTCACCGCTTTTCGTCCGAGTGTTGCATTTCGGACTTCTTTTCGGTGGGGCGCGGCTTCTACCTCTTCGCCGCTTCCGCCGTCAACTTGCTTGTTGACTGCCCTATTTTCTTGTCGGAGATACACCTCTCCTCGAAGTACCTTCCGCGCCAGTGCGCGGGCTTCGAAGCGAGGAGGTGCGATCTACAACCACCGCACCTACTGTCAACTACCTTGCTGCTTCCGATTTCCGTCCGCCACTGCCCTGCTGCGGCACCATCTAAGAATCGGTTCGGAGAATGTCAACTTCGCGTCACCCTTGAAGCCGGCTCCGCCATTCCCCTTCCCTGCGCCGTTCAGGTGTCACCGGGGTGACGCCTGCGTGTCGCCGCGAGGTGAGCGGCTTATCCACCAGACGGCCGAGCTGCGCAAGAAGTTTGATGCAGGTCGCCAGCGCAGCGCGACGCGATGAATGGGGAACCCGGAGCGCCTTCCACCGATTCCCCGCTCCGCTCAACTCCCGAGCTTGAGCTTGGCGAGGTCCACCCTTCCCCTCCGACATTTCTCCGCGACCACCACCGAGCGCAGCTCCTGGTATGCGCGCTCGAAGTCGTCGTTCACCACGATGTAGTCGTAGGACGCGATTCCTCGCTCAATCTCCGAGCGGGCGGCCAGCATGCGGCGCCGGATGGTCTCATCCGAGTCCGTCTGGCGGTCCCGGAGGCGCCGCTCCAGCTCCTCCATGGAGGGCGGCAGCACGAAGATGAGGACCGCATCGGGGTGCTTGCGCTTGATGGACTGCCCGCCCTGGACGTCAATGTCGAAGACGGCCGTGCCTCGACGCGTGCGCGCCTCGTCCACCACGGACTGCGGGCTGCCATAGAAGTGGCCATGCACTTCGGCCCACTCCACGAACTCGCCCTGCTCGATCTTCTGCTGGAAGGTGGCCACCCCCACGAAGTGGTAGTCCACCCCCTCCTGCTCCTTGCCGCGAGGGCGCCGGGTGGTGACGCTGGTGGAGAAGATGCCATCCGGCATCTCCTTCAGAAGCCGGTGCGCGAGGGTGGTCTTCCCCGCTCCGGAAGGGGCGGAGAGGACGAGGAGCAGGCCAGGCTGGAGTCCAGAGAGTTCGTTCATTCGACGTTCTGCACCTGTTCGCGGATGCGCTCGACCTCGGCCTTCATCGAGACCACGCGCGCGGAGATCTCCGCGTGCTGGCTCTTGGAGCCTGTCGTGTTCACCTCGCGGTGCATCTCCTGCACGAGGAAATCCATGCGCCGGCCCACTGGCTCGGGGCTCGCCATCAGGAGCCGGAACTGCTCTAGGTGGGTCGCGAGGCGCGTCACCTCCTCGGCGATGTCGGTGCGCTCGGCGAACAGGGCCACTTCCTGCGCCAGTCGCTGCGGGTCCACCGCGACGCCTCGCGCGAGCTCCGCCACACGCTCGGTGAGCCGCTGCTGGTAGTCGCTCACCGCGCGCGGCGCGAGCCGGGCGACTTCCTGGCTCCACCCCTCGATGAGCTTCATCCGGGCGTCCAGGTCCGCGTGGATCGACTCGCCTTCGGTGTTTCGCATGGCCTCCAGCGCGGCCAGCGCCTGCTGGAGCGCGGTCTGCGTGGCCTGGGTCGCGGACTCCACGTCCACGCCCTTCTCTTCCAACCGGATGACGCCGGGTTGACTGGCCACCTGCGACCAGGCGAGGTCCACCGCCTGGCCCAGGGCGTCGGCGACCTCACGAAAGGCGCGCGCGTACTCGCGGGCGAGGGCCACATCCACCGTGGGGACGTTGCCCGAAATGGTAGCCGCCTGCCGGCGCACCAGGATCTCGACCGAGCCTCGCGCGAGGCGGTCCTTCACCTGCTTCACGAGCGCGGGCTCCAGCGCGGACAGCTCCCGCGGCAGCCGAACCTTCACTTCACAGAACTTGTGGTTGAGCGAGCGAGCTTCCACGGAGACCTCTTCGTCTCCTACGCGGGCGCGGCCCGAACCAAATCCGGTCATGCTCTTGAGCATCGGGCCGGGTGCTAGGGGCTTTCCGTCCCAAGGTCAAGCCAGCGTCTTGTGTCCATTCCAATTCTGGTAGGGTCCGCCGCGATGGCGTGGCACAAGCGGCTTGAAACGTGGGCGAAGCTGGCACTGGCGCTCCTGGCCTCCCTTCTCTTCTGGCGCCCCGGGCGTCGCCGGTCCCCCCGCGCGCCCCTGCCCCACCCTCGCAGGGTCCTGCTCGTCCGGCCCGACAACCGCGTGGGCGAGGCACTCCTTACGACCCCCCTGTTGCGGACGCTCAAGGCCCACGTGCACCCGCCCCCGGAGGTGCATGTGCTGGTGCACGCCAAGGTGGCCCGAGTGCTCCAGGGACATCCCGACGCGGACGCGGTCCTGGCGTTCGACCGGCGCCTCCGGTGGCTGGGCCCCCTGGCGCCCGGCATCCGCGCACTCCGCCGCGCGGGCTACGACACGGTGGTGGATTGCGCCAACTGGAGCGCCCCCTCGGTGACGAGCGCGCTGGTCGCCCGGATGGCGGGGCCGAAGGCGGTCGTCATCGGTCCGGGCCTCTGGCCCGTGTCCCTGCTTCAGTCGGTGTCCGTGCCCTCGCGCTCCGACACCCGGCACGAAGCCGTCCAGCGGACGCACCTGCTCACCCCTTTGACGGGTGGGGCGGTCGCCCGCGGACTCTCCTTCCGGGAGCCGGTGCTGGGGGACACGTTCCGCGGCTACCTGGCGACGTTCTCCGGGACGGGTTCACGACGCGCGGTCATCAACCCGGGAGGGCGCCTGGGCGAGCGCCGCATCCCCGCCGAGGCATTCTCGGCCGCGGCCCGCGAGCTCTTGTCGTTGGGCGTCGTACCGGTCGTCACGTGGGGCCCCGGAGAGGAACCCCTGGCTCGGGCGGTGGTCGCGGGCGCTCCGGGCGCGGAGCTGGCCCCGGCGACCAGCATCGACGAGCTTGCCGCCCTCATGCGGGCCGCGGGCCTCACCCTCTGCAACAACACCGGGCCCATGCACCTGTCGGTGGCCGTTGGCGCTCCGACGCTGGCGTTCTTCCTTCGCATGGACATGGAGCGATGGGGCCATGCGGATTCGCCCCATCGGATGGTGGACCTGACGCCCGTGGTGGATGGGCGCTCCGGGGCCGGCCTGGAACAGCGCGTGGCTGAAGAGGTCCGGTCGTTCGTCGCGGGACGTGTGTCGCTCACGGGGTGAGCGGCCGCTCCCGTTCGCTCACCATCCGCGGGACGCCGTCCTCCACGGGCCAGGCCCTCAGGCACCGACGACAGTGGACTTCGGGCGGGGGGCCGTCGTGTTCTTCGACAGGTCCCTTGCAGTGGGGACAGCCCAGGATGGACCGCAGCACCGGGTCCAAGACCATGGGCTACTTCGCGCCTTCGCGACCGAGGCGGCGCGCCAGCTCCGTGGTGCTGTGGTCCTTCGGGTCTCCGGCCACGGCGGTCCGCCCTCCGTAGGCCCGGACCTCATCGCCCTCTGGAATGGAGTCCGGCGTGTAGTCGGTCCCCTTCACCTGTACGTCCGGCTTGAGGACGCGGATCAGGGCTCGCACGTTGGGCTCGTCGAAGACGACGACGCGGTCCGTGCAGGCCAGGGCCGCCACCAATTCCGCGCGCTCCGCTTCCGGGATGTGCGGGCGCCCCGGTCCCTTGTAGGCCCTCGTGGAAGCGTCCGAGTTCACCGCCACCACCAGCACGTCCGCCAGCGCCTTCGCTCCCTCCAGGTAGCGGACGTGGCCGACATGCAGCAAGTCGAAGACCCCATTGGCCAGGGCGACCGTGCGGCCCTGCTCGCGCCAGCGCTCGCGCTCCTCCGCGATGTCGGCCAGGGGGCGAAGCTTGTCCAGGGTGTTCATCGTGTGCTCCGCAGGGCTTCGAGGAGTTCCGCCTTGGAGACCGTCGCCGTCCCTGGCTTCTGCACCACCAGGGAGCCGGCCACGTTCGCCAGCCTCGCGGCTTCTCCAAAAGAGGCTCCGGTCGCGAGCGACAACGCGAAGCTCGCGATGACCGTGTCACCCGCTCCCGTCACGTCCACCGCGGACTGCGCTCCGTGAACGGGGATCAGATCCACGTCGCCCTTCGCGTCGAACAGCGCCATGCCGTGCCGGCCTCGCGTCACCAGCAGCGCCTGACATCCCAGCTTGCGGACCGCTTCGTGTCCCGCCGCCAGGAGGTCTTCTTGCGTGCGCACCGGATGGCCCGCGAGCGCTTCCAGCTCCGGCTCGTTCGGCTTGCACACCGTCAGGCCCGCGAAGGCCGCGAGCGCGTAGCGGCTGTCCACGCAGACAGGGAGGCCATCCGCGGCGAGCTTCCGCAGCACGGCCCGGACCTCGTCGCTGACGACTCCCGCTCCGTAGTCCGAGACCACCACCGCGTCCGCGTCCTTCGCCGCCGCCTCCACCTGCCTTGCAATCGCCTTGCGCATCCGGGGCGGGAGGGGGCCTCGCTGGCCCCGGTCCACCCGGAGCATCTGCTGTCGCGTGGTGCTCACGCCACCCGCGAGGATGCGCGTCTTCGTCTCTGTCTGGATGCCTCGGCTGCTGACGGCGTGCAGCCGGATGTCCGCCTCTGCGAAGAGCTTGCGCAGCGACCGGCCCATCGGATCCACGCCCAGCGCCCCCACCGCCGACACCTGCCCCGAAAGCGCGCGGACATTGGCCGCCACGTTGGCGCCGCCACCGAGCTTCACCTCCGAGGACTCATACCGGACGATGAGCACCGGCGCCTCGCGGCTCACCCGGTCCGTCTGGCCGTAGAGATAGTGGTCGGCGACCAGGTCCCCTACCAACAACACTCGACGGCGCGCGAACGCGAGTGGCAGACGCGAGGAGGGAGCTGACGGACGTGAAGACGGGGCCGCGGCCATGGGCGCGCGTTGTCCCACAGCGCTCCTGCCCTCACAAGTCGCGCGTCTCCGCCGGAAGCCCGAGGGCCCGCCGCAGATGCGCTCCGCCCTCCAGGACCTCCACCCCCAGGCGCACCACCCAGGCCTCGAAGCCAGCAGGCAACCGCGCCGCGTCCTTCTCCGTCGTCACCACCCACGCCCCCTGCTCACGGGCCCGGGCTTCGACCTGCCGCAGTTCGTCCGAGGTGAAGCGATGGTGATCCGGGAACAGGGCCGAGTCCCGCACGTCCGCGCCAAGCGCGGCCACCGTCCTCAGGAAACCTCCGGGCCGGGCCAGCCCCGCGAGCGCGAGGACAGGCTTTCCTTCCAGCGCGTTCGTCGCGTGCTCGCGGCCCGAGGGATCCCACCAGCCCGTGGGGCCATACCGCGTCCTGATTCGTGGCGCGCTCACGGACTCGAGCCAGGGATTCACGACGGGAGGCGAGGCTGACGTCGGGGCGGCTCGGAGCCAGAGGAGCGTCGCGCGGCGCAGGGCCGTGGGGGGCTCTCGCAGGGGGCCTCGTGGGAGCAGCTGGCCGTTGCCCAGGCCCACCGCTTCGTCCACGACCACCAGGTCCTGGTCCCTGTGCAGACGTCGATGCTGGAAGCCGTCGTCCAGGAGCACCGTGTCCAGGCCGAAGTCGTCCCGGGCCCGGCGTGCCCCTGCCACCCGATCCGCGCCCACGAACAGCCGGACCTCGGGACACCGCCGCGCGAGCAACAGGGGTTCGTCTCCTGCTTCCGCCACCGCTGGCAGTGGTTCGGTCCCCGTGAAGGTCAGGGGCTCCGTGGACTCGCGCCCATAGCCTCTCGTGAGGATGCCGACCTTGCGGCCCTCTCGGATCAACAGCTCCGCGAGGTACAGCACCGCGGGCGTCTTGCCCGTGCCTCCCACGTTGAGGTTGCCGATGGAGATGACTCGCAGGCCATCGACATGTTCGGCCCGCAGCAGGCCGCTGTCGTAGAGGGCGGCCCGCAGACGCACGGCACCGCTGTAGGCCCAGGACACCAGCGCGAGCGGGGACAGGAGGGCTCGGCGGCCCCAGGGCTCCGGCGCCGGCGGATAGAAGAGCCGCTCCATCGCGGTCGGTGCACCAGGGCCCGTCGCGGTCATCGGCGGAACTCCGCGGCCCGCTCGTAGAGCGCCAGGATGTCCTTGGCGATGCGCTCGTTCGTCGGGTGTCCGGTGCTCGCCCCCGCTCCGGACAGGGCGGATGCGACCACGGCCTCCACCGTGGGGACTTCCACCTGCGCGTCCGCGAGCTCCGGGAGCGCCCCCTCCTTCACCGCGACCACCCGGACACCGCAGGCCCTCGCCTGGGCCGCGGCCCGCGCGCTCCAGTCGTTTCCCAAGCCGAGGATCCAGACCTCGTCCAACGCCTGGAGCCACTTCGTGAAGTCAGCGCCCTGCTGGTAGCCCGCGAACGTCACGCTGCCTGTGAGGCCTCGCTCCGCGACCCGCGCCCGGGTCGCTTCGAGCAGGGCGCCGTCCCCGACGAGCACGAGGCGCGCTTCGGGGCGCTGCTGGATGAACGCGGCGAAGGCCTCGACGCCCAGCGCGTGACGCCGACTCTGCTGGAACGTGGAGATCATCCCCACGAGGTACGTGCCCTGAAGGCCCAGGGTCCGACGCAGGGCCTCGCGGTCCACCGGCGGCTCGAAGCGCGGATCCACCAAGGCAGGCAGCACCTGGACGGGACGCTTCCTGGCCTCGAGCTTCGCTTGCAAGTGACTCGCGGGAACCGTGTAGGCGCTCGCTTCCGGCAGGGACCTGCGCAGGGAACGCGGCGCGTGGATGGAGCGGATCCGCACCGCATCCTTCGGCATTCCCCAGCGGGCCACGAGATGATCATGGGTGAAGTGCGCATGCACCACGTCCACCTGCCTGCGCCGGAGGGCGCGCAGGTCGCCCCAGATCTCCCAGGGCGGAGACTTCACCGACAACGCCAGGCCCCCTTCGTCCAACAGGCCCAGCGCCTGGAACCGGGGGACGGCGGGCTCCTCCGCGGTGATGTCCCGGCGCTTGCGGTCCACCGCGACCGTGACCTCATGCCCCAACGCCCGCTGTGACATGGCCAGCAGCGCGACGTTCTCCGCCGGGCCGCTCCAGAATGGACTCGCGAGCAGGTGCAGGATGCGCATCAGCGCTTCACCAGCGAATGGTAGAGGTCCCCGAGGGCCCGTGCCTCGTGCTCGACGCCGCAACGGCCGCGCGCTTCCTCCTCGGCGTTGCGTCCCACCTGACGTGCGCGCTCCGGCTCGCGGGTGAGTTCGTCCAACACCTCACGCAGGCCCTTCACGTCACCGGGCTCGAAGAAGAAGCCCGTGCGGCCGTGCTCGATGAGGGTGTGCAGGTACGGCAGCTTGGAGGCCACCACGCAGCAGCCCGAGGCCATCGCCTCCACATGCACCAACGAATAGCCCTCCACGTAGGACGGATGCACGAGGATGCTCAGGCCCTGGTACCAGGGCTCGATGGTGGACTGCTCACCCGCGAGACGTACGCGGTCCTCGATGCCCTGGCGCAGGCCGTTCACCCACGCGAGGTCCGGCCCCTTCGCCAGTCCGACGAGCACCGCCTGCCACTCCGGCCTCTCCGGCAACAGCGGCCTCAGCGCTTCGATGAAGTCGCCCTGCCCCTTCTCCTTGCGGATGCGTCCAACGACGCCGATGCCATGGCGGCCTCCCTGCTTCAGGCGGGCCCAGGCCGCGTCCCGGTCTTCCGGTGGACGGAAGCGCGTGAGGTCGATGCCGTGGGAAATCACCGTGGACGGGAGCGCGATGATCTCCGCGATCTGCCCCGTGAGGGAGACGAGCGCGTCCGCGCCCCTGGCCAGCCAGCGGGTGAAGCCCGTCGGAGCCATCGACGTGTGCCGGGTGAAGACGAGCCGGACGCGTCCCCCCAATGCCTTCAGGAGCATCCCCGCCAGGAGCTCGTTGTTCCGGTGCGCATGCCAGACGATGGGCTCGCGGTGCGAGCGGCGGATCAGCTCTCCCCAGGTGATGCGCGGCAGGTCCCCCGTCAGGCCCGAGCCGATGACCCGCGTCTCGTCGCCCTTCGCGAGCTCCGGCACCACGGACTCCACGTGCCGGGTCACTCCCGTGTAACGCTTGTGGAAGTGGGGATGGACAATGAGCGTCATGAGGAGGTGCTTCCTTCCTGCCGACGCGGCAGGGCAGCCATGGCTTCCGCGTTGCGTTCGCTGGCCCCGGAGATGCGGCGCACCGTGGCTTCCGCCTTCGCGCCCAGGGCCCGCAGGTGTTCGGGCTTCGCGAGGAGCCCCTCCAGCGCGGCGTGCAGCGCGTCTCCGTCCGCCACCTGGATGCCTCCGTTTCCTTCCAGCACCGCGACGCTGTCCCGGAAGTTGTCCATGTGCGGGCCAAACAGCACCGGCTTCCCCTGCCCCGCTGGCTCCAGGATGTTCTGGCCTCCGCGCTTCGTGAACGACCCACCCACGAAGACCACCGTCGCCAGCCGGTAGGCCCGCGACAGCTCCCCCATGGAGTCCATCACGACCACCGGCGCGCGCTCCGGGTTGCCCTGGGAGCGCAGCCCCACGGTCAGGTCGCGCTCCCTCGCCAGGGTCATGATCCGCTCCGCCCGGTTGACGTAGCGCGGGGCGATGACCAGCGACAGCAGGGGCCAGCGCTCCCGCAGACGCTGATACACCTGCAACAGGATCTCCTCTTCCCCTTCGTGCGTGCTCCCCGCGATCCACACGGGGTGCTCCGGGGACAGGCCCAGGGCGCTTCGCAGGGCTTCGTCCTCCGGCGCGGGCCCCGCCGCCAGGGCGTCGAACTTGGTGTTCCCGCTGGTGAGGACCCGCTCGGCGGGAGCGCCCAGGCCACGGGCACGTTCGGACTCCTCATCCTGCCGCATCAACAGCAGGTCCATGTCCTTCAGCGGGTTCCCGATGAGGCCGAAGAGCGCCCGGTACCTCCCCACGTTCGCCGGGGAGAAGCGCCCATTGGTCATCACCACTCGGGCCCCGGACCGTTTCGCGGCTCGGATGAGGTTGGGCCAGACTTCCGTGTACTCCAGCACCAGGAGGTCCGGCCGCAGCGCCCGCACCGCCCTGCGCGTCGCGCCCCAGAGGTCGTAGGGCGCGTACACGACACCGTCGATCTGCTTCGCCAGGCGCTCTCTCGCCATCGTGTGGCCGCTGTCCGTCATCGTCGACAGCACGATGCGGCAGCCGGGGAAGCGCTGGCGCAGGGGGCCGAACATCGGCGCCAGGGCCAGCAGATCTCCCGCGCTGGCTCCGTGCAGCCACAGCAGGGGGCCCTCTCCACGAGGGAGATCTCCCGGCGCGTAGAAGCCCAACCGCTGCTTCAGCCCGTGCCGCGTCTTCCGGTGCAGGCAGAGCACCGGGAACAGCAGCGCGAAGAGGACGTAGGTGGCGACGACGTAGAGCAGGCGCATGGGCGACGTCCCGCGCTCTATCAGATGCCCGGTGGTCCCGGCACCACTCGCACCGGACTGGGGACCAGCCAGGGCCGCCACTCGTGGCCGAAGAAGCGTCCTGGCGCCAGGGCCCAGACCTCCACCTGCACCGCTCCGGGACCGGTCAGCTCGATGTGCGCTCCGTCGGGGCGCAGGCGGCCGTCCCCCCAGACGCGGACCTCGAGTGTTCCAGGGGCGTGCTCGGGGAGCCGCACCGTCAGGACCGTCCCCACGGGGGCTTCCCGCGTGCTTTCGTCGTAGCCCTCCAGGGCGAAGCCCTCGGGCGCTCCCAGGGCCCGGAAGACACACAGGGCCCGGCCGCTCGCCAGGGCCTGCGTTACCTGGGCCGCGGCTTCGCTTGCGTCACTCGACAGCGGACCGGGCAACACCTCCGGCGGAAGCTCCATGTCGAGCGCGTTGAAGATGTCCTCGTACTCGGGCAGCCCGTGCGCGTCCGCGCCGCACAGGGCGATGCGACCGCGCTCACGCGCCAGCTCCAGGAAGCGCTCCGTGGGTCGTGGTTCGGGGGACGCGAGCAGCATCACGCCATGCACCGGGTTGACCAGTGACGCCCCCAGCGCAGGCAGGAGGCGGCTCACGGGGCTTCGCAGTGCCTGCCGGAAGAAGGTGTCCGCCGAGTACAGCTCGAAGCCGGGGACCTGGTGCGCGGTGGCCTCGTCCTTCCAGGGGTTCTTCGTCTGGACGGGATGCGCGAGGACCGCCGTGCCTCCGGCCGCCGCGACCGCGGCCACCGCCTGTTCGGGCGGCCCCCAGGGCTTCACGCCTTCGATGGGCCGCTGCATCCCGAACGCGGCCAGATGGCCCGCGCTGGTCGAGATCTCCACACCAGGGACCAGCAACACGCCGTCCACCCACGTCGCGGCGGAGGGCTTGAGGTCGTTGTGGTCGGTGAGCACCACGAAGTCCAGCCCCGCGGCCTTCGCCGCCTCGGCGACCTTCGCGGGCGTCCCTCTCCCGTCCGAGCGGGTGGTGTGCACGTGGTACGCGCCACGGATCCATGGCTTCGCCCCCGGCACGGGAGCGACCACCGGGTAGTCCGCGAAGCCCGCCGCGAAGGCGAAGAAGCCCGCGATGCCCACGAGCAGCAGCACCAGGCCCGACACGGCGCGCGCTCCCAGCGACACGTACCGCTTCACGGGAGGGGCCCTGGTGGAACAGCCGCGCGTCCCGGCCCGCGCTTCATGACGCGAGGAGGCCCCACCCCGGTCATGCCGCTCCCCGCTCGCTGGGGCTCGCGGTCTGAAGGCGCCACATGGCGGCGTAACGGCCTTCCTTCTGGAGCAGTTCGGAGTGACTTCCGCGCTCCACGATGCGGCCCGCCTCCACCACGTGGATGACGTCCGCGTTCGTCACCGTCGACAGCCGGTGGGCGATCACCAGCGCCGTGCGGCCCGGAAGGACCTTCGCGAGCGCGGCCTGAACCTCCCGCTCGTTCTCCGGATCCAGGCTGCTGGTTGCCTCGTCCAGCACCAGCACCGGCGCCTTCGACAGCACCGCCCTCGCGATGCACAGCCGCTGACGCTGGCCGCCGCTCAGGATGACGCCTCGCTCGCCGATGCGCGTGTCGTAGCCCTGCGGCAGCCCCTGGATGAAGCCGTCCGCGTTGGCCACCCTCGCCGCGGCCTCCACCTCCTCGCGCGTCGCCGTGGGCCTCGCGTGGCGCAGGTTCTCCAGCACCGTGCCGTGGAAGAGCAGCGGCTCCTGCGTCACCAGCGCGAACTCACCTCGGACGCTCGCCGCCGTGTACGTGTCCGCGTCCACGCCATCCAGCAGGATGCGTCCCTGCTGGGGACGCTCGAAGCGCAGCAGCAGCGACGTCACCGTGCTCTTGCCGCCACCGCTGCCGCCCACCAACGCCGCCACCTGGCCCACCTTCAGCTCCAGCGACAGCCCGTCGAGCGCCCGACGCTCTCCGTAGAAGAAGCGCACGTCCTCCATCCGCAGCGAGTCGCGCAGCGCCGGAGCGGGCACGGCCCCTGGCGCGTCCTCCACCGGATGCTTCAAGTCGAGCAGCGCGAAGAGGCGCTCCCCCGCCGCTCCCGCCTGCACCGCGAACTGCGTCACCCGGCCCAGGTCCTTCACCGGCTGGTAAACCAGAATCACCGCCGTGAGCAGCGATAGGAGCGCTTCCGGCTCCATGGCCCGGGTCGCCGCCGCGTAGCCCAGCGCACCCGCCAGCGCCGCCGCCGCCAGCACCTCCATCACCCCCGGCACCCCTCCGCGTGCCCAGGCCGCGCCCACCACCGCCTCCTCATGCGCCTTCGCGTAGGACTCGAAGCGCGCCAACTCCGCCTGCTGACCGTTGAAGGCCTGGATCGTGCGCAGGCCGCCCAACCCTTCGTGGAGCTGACCCGCGAGCTGCCCCAGGTGGGCCTGGCCTTCGCGTGTTCCCTTCAGCACCTTGCGCGTGAGCTTCGACGCGGGCAGCGCCGCCAGCGGAATCACCGCCAGCATCAGCCCGCCCAGCAGCGGACTCATCGCCAGCGCCACGCCCGCGAGCACCAGCACCTGGAGGGAGTCGCGCAGGTACGAGCCCACCGTGTACATGGCCGCCAGTTCCACTGCCATCACGTCCGAGGAGAAGCGGCTGAGCAGGTCGCCCGTCCGCTCCTTCGACAGCTGCGAAGGCGACAGCGCGGTGAGCCGCAGGAACAGGTCGCGGCGCAGATCCTTCACCACGCGCTGCGCGAACAGGCCCATGAAGTAGAACTGGCCCAGATACCCCACGCCCTTCACCGCGCCCACGCCCAGCACCAACACCGGGAAGCCCCAGAGCGCCGCCTCGCGCGGCAGGTCCGACAGCCAGGGCACCCGATGCGCGCTCGCGAAGCCCTCCTGTCCCCCGGACAACAGGAAGCGCAGTGCCGGGCCCAGCAGGTACGCGTACGCGCCCGTGGCGAGCCCCAACACCGCCATGCACACGAAGGCCAGGACGATGATCCCCGCGTGTGGCTTCGCGTAGCGCAACAACCGCCAGAGCACGCGATGCATGACTACTTCACCACCTTCTGCAATGCCGCCCTCGCGAGCACCGAATACGGGTTCAGCTCCAGCACCTTCATCAGCTTCTTGCGTGCGAGCGGCACGTCGTCCAGGTCGATTTCGATGATGGCCGCGATGATCTGCGCGCGCTCCAGGTACGGGTCCAACGTCAGCGCCCGCTTGAGCACCTTGCGCGCCGCGAGCGCCCGCTGCATCAGCGGCCCCGCCGAGCCCCGGTACATCGCCCAGGCGAGGTACGAGTAGTACTCGGGCTCGTGCGCGTTGAGCGACACCGCTTCCTCGAAGCCCTGGATGGCCGCGCGGTAGTCGCCCCGCTTCATCGCGGACTCGCCCCGGCGCAGCGCGAGCTCCGCGTCCACGTTGATGGCGGTCGCGCGGCCCACCACCTCCTGCCGGCTGAAGAAGTACTGGAGGTAGGCGCGGCGCTTCTCGTCCACGCTCAGCACCCGGTACGACGCGGACAGCTTCTCCTGCACCTGATCCAACAGGTCGCGCAGGTCCGAGATGTCGAACTCCGCGTAGGTGTCCGGATGGAAGCGCATCGCCGTCTCGTGGTACGCGCGCTCCACCGCCTCCTTGTCCGCCGCCAGGTCCAGCCCCAGCCCGCCGAAGTAGCTGCGGGTGATGATCCGCACCGCCTCCTCGCGCAGCGCCGCCGCCGTCTCCACGGGAAGGCTCTTGCGCTTGCGCGGCGCGATGACGTCCGGCTCCGCCGACGCGCTCAGCACGTCCGTTCCCGTCGCCACCGGTGACGGCGAGAACGTCACGCCGCCCGTCAGCCGCAGGAACCACAAGAGCGTGTACGCCGCTCGCAGCTCCGCGCGCCCGTGCGCCAGCAGATCCCTCAGGACGATGCGGCCATTCACCTGCATGGCCAGCTTCAGGTCCTCCGTGTCCAGCGCCATCGCCTGGAGATCGCGACCGAAGTCCGCCGAGCGCACCGGGTATTCGTTCAGGTGCGCGCGCAGGCCGGCCGCCACCACCCGCAGGGGCACCCGCAGTCGGGCGGCCGCCAACAGGGGGGCCAGCGCGGGCTGCTCCACCGAGGCCACTTCGGAGGAGAACTCGTCGCCCGCGTAGAACGCGTACCGGCCCTCCCGCATGCCCAGCACGCGCCCGAGCCGATCCCGGGTGAAGTCGCGCAAGAGGGCCAGCAGGTCCTCCCCCACCGCCTCCACGCCCACGTCCGCCAGGGCCGCGCCGATGCGCAGCCCGGAGGCAAGCGCCTCCACCACCGGCTGCTCCTGCGCCTGCGTGAGCACCTGCCGCTCGCGCAGGAAGCGCGGGAGGGCGTCCTCCTTGGCGGAGGAGTCGAAGTTCACCGGCCCGCCACGCAGGAAGTACACCCGCCGCGAAAGCCCCCGGTGCGCCACCACCAGCACGCCGTCGCGGCGCAGCCGGTGGAGCGAGTGCAGCAACGCCGGCAGCGGGTAGGCCTTCAGCTCCCCCGCGGCCACCGCGGGCCTGGACAGCGTGGAAGAAAGGCCCGCCAGCGGGAGGGCCTGGGCGGCCTTCACCAGCGACTCCAGGCGCGGCACCAGCTCCCCCGGCTTGAGCGGATCCGGAATGTAGGCGTTGACCTTGAGGTCCAACACCGAGCCCACGCCCCGTGCCCGGCCCAGGTGCCCCTTGTCGATGGCCACGATGGGCACGCGCCCGCCCTGGCTGTGCCCCCGGATGAGGTGCACGACGTGCTGGCCCTCCACGCGCGGCAGGTCCACTCCCAGCACCACCACGTCCGGGTTGTCCGCCGAGAAGTGCTCCAGCGCCATCACGGCGTCGTTCACCGCCCGCACGGTGTACCCGGCCTGCGAGAGCAGGCCCGTCAGGTGCTCCAATGTCGGGGGGTGGCTCTCGGCGAGCAGAAGCGTCTTCAAGGGGGCCGCAGTCTACAGCCTCCCTCCCCCCGCGCATCAGCTACGATGCGAGGCCCTTGTCTCCCATGACGCAGCCGCCCTCCCCTCGCATCCTTGTCGTGGCCGGTGAGGCCTCTGGCGACACCCACGCCGCGGAGCTCGTCGCTGCCCTCCAGGCGCTGCGCCCCGACCTCACCTTCTTCGGCATGGGAGGCGCCCGGTTGGCCGCCCGGGGGGTAGAGCTCATCCACGACGCCCGCGAGGTGTCGGTGATGGGCATCACCGAGGTGCTCCCCCGCATCCCGCGCATCCTGCGGATCATGAAGGACCTGGCCACCGCCGCCGCCGAGCGCCGCCCGGTCTGCGCCATCCTGGTGGACATCCCGGACTTCAACCTGCGTCTCGCCCGGAAGCTCAAGGCCCTGGGCATCCCGGTGGCCTACTACGTGTCCCCGATGATCTGGGCCTGGCGCCGGGGCCGGGTGCGCACCATCCAGCGGCTGGTGGACCGGATGCTCTGCATCCTCCCGTTCGAGGAGGCCTTCTACCGCGAGGCCGGGGTCCCCGCTCGCTACGTGGGCAGCCCCGTGCTGGAGCAGATGCCCCCGGCCGCCAGCCCCCGTGAGTTCCGGCAGCGCCTGGGCCTGTCCCCGGACGCCCCCACGCTCGCGCTCCTGCCCGGCAGCCGGATGAGTGAGATCCGCCGCATCCTGCCCACCCTGGTGGGCGCCGCGAAGCAGCTGTCCTCCGAGCGGCCAGGGCTCCAGGTCGTGGTGCCGGTGGCCCCCACCATCGCCCGGGAGGAGATCACCTCCCGCTTCGAGGGCAGCGGCGTGACGCCGGTGCTGGTGGAGGGCCGCGCCCCGGAGGTGGTGGGGGCGAGCGACGCCGCGGTGGTCGCCTCCGGCACGGCGGTGCTGGAGGCGGGGCTGATGGAGCGGCCCCTGGTGGTCGTCTACCGGGTGTCGCTGGTGACGTACCTGGTGGGCCGGCTGATGCTGAAGGTGGCCTTCGTGTCCCTCATCAACCTGCTGGCGGGCCGGCGCGTGGTGCCGGAGCTGATTCAGGGCGACATGACGCCAGCGAACATCGCCGCCGAGGTGCGCCGGGTGTGGCTGCCGGGCGGGCCCCGCGACGCGATGGTCCAGGGGCTGGCCGAGGTGCGCGGGCGCCTGGGCGAAGCCGGCGCGGCCCACCGGGCGGCGGAGACGGTGCTGGAGCTCCTGCCCCCTCGCCCCGCGGCGGGAGACGTCTAACCGACAGGGTGGGAGCCGCTTCTGGTGTTCCCGCGCCGGGTTTGGGGTATGTCCGCCGGGCCATGAATCGTGCGCTGGTCTGCATCCCCACCTACAACGAGCGGGACAACATCGGCCCCATCACCCAGGCGGTGCTGGCGGCGGACCCCCGTGTGGACATCCTCGTCGTCGACGACAACTCGCCCGACGGGACGGGGCAGCTCGCGGATGAGCTGGCCGCGAAGGACCCGCGCGTGCGCGTCCTCCACCGCGAGAAGAAGGAGGGCCTGGGCCGCGCGTACCTGGCCGCCTTCCGGTGGGCGCTCGCCGAGGGTTACACGTTCATCCTGGAGATGGACGCGGACTTCAGCCACGACCCGCGCTACCTGCCCACCTTCCTGGACACCGCGGAGGGCGGCGCGGACCTGGTGCTGGGCTCGCGCTACGTGGAGGGCGGCGGCACGGTGAACTGGGGCGTGGGCCGGAAGATCATCAGCCGCGGCGGTTCGCTCTACGCGCGCAGCATCCTGGGCGTGGGCGTGCGCGACCTCACCGGCGGCTTCAAGTGCTTCCACCGCCGCGTGCTGGAGAGCATCAACCTGGATGAGGTGCGCAGCACCGGGTACGCGTTCCAGATCGAGCTGACCTACCGCACCCTGCGCAAGGGCTTCACCGTGCGCGAGGTCCCCATCGTGTTCGAGGACCGCCGCGTGGGACATTCGAAGATGAACAAGAAGATCTTCGTCGAGGCCCTGGGCATGGTCTGGAAGCTGCGCTTCACCGTCTGAGCACCATGTCGATGTCCGGCGCCGTCTCCACCTTCCTCGTGTCGCTGTCCGCCATCTTCTTCGTGGTGGACCCCATTGGCGTCGTGCCGCTGTTCCTGGCGATGACGGCGGGGGACTCGAAGCAGCAGATCCGCAGCACCGCGCTCCGCGCCTGCCTGGTGGCGTGCGGCCTGATGCTGTTCTTCGCCCTCTTCGGCCGCGTCATCTTCCAGGTGTTCGCGGTGTCGCTGGGCGCCTTCCGCGTCGCGGGCGGCATCCTGCTGCTGATCACGGCCCTGGACATGCTGCGCGCGCGGCCGTCCTCCACGCGCACCAGCCCCACCGAGGAAGAAGAAGGCGTGGTGAAGGAGGACGTGGCCATCGTCCCGCTGGCCATCCCCCTGCTGGCGGGGCCGGGCGCCATCGCGACCGCCATGGTGCTGATGGCGCGCTCGGGGCCGTCCTTCGTGTCCGCCCTGCCGGTGGTGGCCGCCGTGGTGCTCACCTTCGGGGCCAGCTACTTCATCCTCAACGCGTCCAGCCTGGTGCAGCGGGTGCTGCGTCAGTCCGGCGTCGCCATCCTGGAGCGCGTGTCCGGCCTCATCCTGGCCGCCATCGCCGTGCAGTTCATCGCCGACGGGGCGAAGGACCTGCTCAAATAGCGTCCGCGCCCGCCACCCACACCGCGCCGTCCCTGCGCACGGTGCCCTGGGGCCGGCTGTCCATGCTGAGGTGCTCCGGGCTGGAGCGCTGGGCGTCGTACGCGTAGCCGCCCTGGACCGCCTGCAGGTACACCACCACCGCGTCCACCACGTTCTCCTGCACGACCTTGAACGAGGCGTCCGCGCACTGCGTGTCGCCAGTGAAGAAGCGCTCCAGCGAGGCCTCCTCCGGATGGCGCATGTAGACGACGACGGGGGCCTTCGCCTCCTTGCCTTCCGCGACGAACTCCTGGATGGCCCGCGCTGGCCCGGGCTGGCGCATCAACGCCTGGACGAGCGTGCACTTCTCGTCCTCCGCCTCCACGCGCTCCGCGTACGGCACCGTGTGCACGCAGCCCACCGTGCCCACGAGGCCCAGGGCCGCCACGGCGAGCGCCCACCGGATGCCAGGAGTTCCCACCATGTGTCACCTCATGGCTTTCGCCAGCGAGGGGCGAAGGGCGCGTTCGTCAGGGACGGGTCCTCCACCGCGATGATGTATTCCGCGCGACGGTTGGCCGCCTCCGCCGTCTCGTCCGGCGTGGGCACCGCCAGGGACTGTTCTCCGAACCCCTCGTAGAAGACTGGTACCTTCAGCCCGCGTTGGCGGAAGTACGACGCGATGCTCTTCGCCCGCTTGAGTGACAGCTCGCGGTTGTCGTCCGACTTTCCCACCGTGTCGGTGTGCCCAAGCACGTACAGCCGCAGCGACGCCCAGCGGCCATACTTATTCAACGCGTCCGCGATGCTCTTGTAGCTGGCGTCCAGCTTGCCCTTCTCCGCCGGGGGGACGTCCGAGCGCCCGGATGCGAAGCCCACCTCCTCGTGCGGGATGTCCACCTGCCAGGGGTAGAGGTCCACGCCGGTGTAGAAGTCGGAGGTGTCGTAGGCGCGCAGGCGGATGCGCATCACCTGGCCCTCCGCCGGCAGCCACTTCACCTCCAGGGGCGTGCCCGCGGGCGCGCCCTTGAAGTCCACGTCGCCCGCGAAGGCCGTCTTGCCGGTGTCCATCAACACCGTCACCTCCGTCTTCGCGGCCGGGCGGGACAGCGTGAAGCGCAGCGTGCGCCCCGCCACGTCCACGTCCTCGCGGCGCACCTCCAGCTTCAGCGGGCCGTACAGCTCCGTGTCGAAGGCGAGCGGCATGGCGCCCGGCTCCGCGCCGTCCGGGAAGCGCACCGTGAGCTCGCCCTCGTAGTGGAACTTCCCCTCCGGCTGCTCCAGGGGGAGGCGCCGGGTGACGCCCGGCTTGCCGCCCCCCTTGAGCTCCACCGCCTTGCCGTCGCTGCGCTTGAGCTTCACCTCGAAGCCGGTGATGGGCTCCTCGATGTGGATGACGAGCGCGGGCAGGCCCTCGCCCAGCGCCGCGCGGCCCTCCAGCGACACCCGGATGGCCTCCGCGAAGACAGGCAGCGGCAGGCCCAGCAGGACCACGAGAGGTACGATTCGAACGGACATGCGGCGTCAGCCTCGGCGTCGCGGGGGAGGTGGGAAGGCAACTCCAGCCCGGGGAAACGGATTCCCGGAGCCTAGCGCACGCCCACCAGGGTGATGCCTCGCGCGGCGGCCCCGGCGAAGAGGGCGGGTGCGTCCAGCAGCACCGTGCGCCCTACCTCCAGCGCCAGCACCCGGGCGCCCACCTCCGCCATGACCTCCAGCGTACGAGGGCCCACGGCGGGCAGGTCGAAGCGCAGGTCCTGCTCCGGCTTGCAGCGCTTCACCACCACCGCGCCGGGCCCGCCCAGCCGGCCGCCCCGGCGGATGGTCTCGTCGGTGCCCTCCACGGCCTCCAGCGCGAGCACGTGGCCGTCGCGCACCACCACCGTCTGGCCCACGTCCGCCTGGCCCAGGAGCACGGCCACCTCGCGGCCCAGGGCCACGTCCTTCTCCTGCGCGGACTTGAGCGCGGGGCCCGCCAGGTGCCCCTCGGGGCAGAGCACCTCGCCCAGGAAGTCCGTGGGCGCGATGATGGTGATGCCGCGCGCCTCGAAGTCCGCGGCCACCGCGCGCAGGAGCGCGTCGTCCCGGAAGCTGCGCAGGCGCGAGATGATGCGCACCGCGCCCAGGTCCGGCCGGGCTTCGGTGAGCGCCCGCACGCGGCCGATGCCGCCCGCCATGGCCGCGCGGGTGACGCCCGCCTGGAGGAAGACCTTCTGGATGCGGGCCACCTGCCCCACGCGCACCCAGGAGAAGTGGCCCACCTCCTGCTCCAGGGCCGGGTCCGTCTCCCCTCGGTGCGCGGCGACCACCACCTCCAGGCCCCGTGCCCGGGCGGCCCGCGCGAAGAGGAAGGGAAGCTGGCCGTTGCCCGCGATGAGCCCGATGCGCTCCACCCGTTCCACTCCGTTCCCGCGAAAGGGGTGCGCCTAGCGCGTCACGCCGCGCTTGCTCTGCTCCACGAACCGCACCAGGTGCTCCACTTCCGGGTGGCTGGCCAGCTCCCCGCGAAGCTGCGCGAGCGCGTCCTGGAGCCCCAGCTTGGAGCGGAAGAGGATGCGGTAGGCCTCCTTGACGCGGCCAATCTGCTCCTCGGTGAAGCCGCCGCGCTCCAGGCCCACGGTGTTGAGGCCCACGAGCGTGGCCCGGTCCCCCTGCACCGTGCAGTACGGGGGCACGTCCATGGTGACCATGGAGCCGCCGGAGATGAACGCGTAGCGCCCCAGCCGGGTGAACTGGTGCACCGCGACGAGGCCCGAGATCTTCACGGCGTCCTCCACCACCACGTGGCCCGCGAGCGCGGCCCCGTTGGCGAGGAGGATTTCGTTGCCCATGACGCAGTCATGCGCGACGTGGCTGTTGGCCAGCAGCAGGTTGCGGTGGCCCAGGCGCGTGGCCCCACCGCCCGCGGCCGTGCCCAGGTTCACCGTGACGAACTCGCGAATCTGGTTGTCGTCGCCGATGACGAGCTCGGTGTCCTCGCCCGCGTACTTCAAGTCCTGGGGCGCCGCGCCCACCGAGCAGAACTGGAAGAGGTGGTTGCGCTCCCCGAGCGTCGTGCGACCTTCGATGACGACGTGAGGCCCGATGCGCGAGCCCGCGCCAATGACAACCTGGGGCCCGATGACCGAGAACGGCCCCACCTCGACGGTGTCGTGGAGGCGGGCCCCCGGATGGACGACCGCGGTGGGATGAACCTGCGCCATGTCCTTCTCTCCTCAGCAGCGCGTGCGCCGTGGTTACGGCGCCGCGCCCTCGTCGCCCTTGGCGGCCTTGTTCTTGTCCACCACCGTGGCGAGGAACTCGCCCTCCGCCACCTTGGCGCCATCCACCGACGCCAGGCCCTTCGTCTTCCAGATGGCGCCCTTGTGGCGGATGACCTCGATGTCCAGTTGGAGCCGATCCCCGGGCACCACCGGCTTGCGGAAGCGCGCGTTGTCCACGCCCATCAGGTACGTCACCAGCCGCGACGGGTCCATGTTCTCCGTCTTGTACGCGAGGATGGCGGTGGCCTGCGCGAGCGCTTCCAGGATGAGCACGCCCGGCATCACCGGGTGCCCCGGGAAGTGGCCGTTGAAGAAGGGCTCGTTGATGGTGACGTTCTTGTACGCC
The DNA here is from genome assembly GCF_007352635.1 of Corallococcus sp. Z5C101001. Lineage (NCBI taxonomy): Bacteria > Pseudomonadati > Myxococcota > Myxococcia > Myxococcales > Myxococcaceae > Corallococcus > Corallococcus sp. Z5C101001. The sequence goes on along the minus strand of NZ_VKLU01000019.1, from coordinate 96,478 downwards.
GTGAGCTTCTGGCCCGGCACGATTTCCACCACCCGGTCCACCAGGAGGAACGGGTAGCGGTGCGGGAGCAGCGCCTGGATCTCGCCAATGTCCATCATCCGCCCTTCTCCTTCTCCAACGTCTCCACCCTCTTGCGAAGGGCGCGCACTTCCTTGAGCAGGTCCGCCAGCTGGCCCGACGCGGCGCTGGCGCGCAGCCAGTCCTTGTGGGGGATGGCCGGACTGCCGCTGACGACCTGACCGTCCGGGACATCGTGGGCGACGCCGGACTGCGCGCCCACCTTGGCCAGGTCTCCCACGCGGATATGGCCCACCACGCCCACCTGCCCCGCGAGCACCACGCCGGTGCCCACCTCCGCCGAACCCGACACGCCCGCCTGCGCGCAGATGAGCGACAGCGGGCCCACGCGCACGTTGTGGGCGATCTGCACGAGGTTGTCGAGCTTCGTTCCCTTCCCCACCACCGTTTCACCCACCGTCGCGCGGTCGATGCAGGTGCAAGCACCCACCTCCACGTCGTCCTCGATGCGGACGATGCCCACCTGGGGAATCTTGAAGTGGACGGGCCCGTCCTCCGCCTCCGCGTCGAAGGCGAAGCCGAAGCCGTCCGCGCCCACCACCGACGAGGCGTGGAGGATGACGCGCGAGCCCACCACGCACCGCTCCCGCACCGTGGCGTGGGGGTAGAGCACGCAGTCGTCGCCCACGCGCGCGTCCTCGCCCACGTAGGCCCCGGGGTGCAGCACCGTGCGGGCTCCCACGCGGGCGCCCTGCTCCACCACCGCCCCGGCGCGCACGCACGCCTCCGGGTGCACCGTGGCCTCCGGGTGGACGTGGGCGGACGGATGGATGCCCGCCGCCGGACGGACGGACGGGTGGAACAGCGCGAGGAGCTTCGCGTAGGCGAGGTGCGGGTTGTTCACCCGCACCAGCGCCAGCCCGTCGCGGGCCGGCGCGTCCATGCCCACCAGCACCGCCGAGGCCCGGGTGGCCTCGAACTGCCGGCGGTAGCGGGGGTTGCCGTAGAACGACACCTCCCCCGGGGCGGCTTCCTCCAGGCCATTCAGGCCGTGGACGAGCAGGCCGGGGTCGCCGAGGAGCTCACCCCGGACGTGGGCGGCGATGTCCCCCAGCCGGTGCGCGTTGGATGCGGAGGGCACGGGGGCGTCCAACGCCTACTTCTTGACCGGGGCGTCCTTGGCCACCGGCGCGGGCTTCTTGGCGTTGTTGTAGTTGCGGACCACTTCGTTGGAGATGTCGTACTGGGCCAGCGCGAAGACGATGCCGGAGTCGCGCTTGTCCAGCACGAAGCCCAGGCCGTCCCGCTCCGCGATGCTGGCGATGACCTGGTCGATGCGGCTGATGATGGGCTCCATCTCCTGGCGCTCCTTGTTGGCCGCCTCGGCGCGGCTGCGCTCGTACTTCTGCGCCAGCTCCATCACCTTCTTCTGGAGCTCGGTGGCCTTCTGGGTGCGGGTGGCCTCGCTCATCGCGCTGGCCTGCTTGTCCAGGACCTCCTTCTCCTTGCGCAGCGTCTCCTGCTCCTTGTCGATCTCCTTCTGACGGTCCTCCAGCCACTTCTGGAGACGGGCCTTGGCGGCCTTGCCGTCATCCACCTCCAGCAGCACGCGCTGCAGGTCGACGTAGGCCACCTTGAGGTCGGCGGCCGAAGCGGCAACCGGGAGGGCGAGCGACAGGACAGCGGCGGCAACCGCCAGGGTGCTTCGAAGCGACATGGGTTACGGCTCCTCGGAAAAGGTGCTGCAGGCTCCGACGTCCACCCGCCCGGCCTGTTCACTCCCGCCCTCGGGAGGCGGAAGTGGGGCCGGGAGGGCCTTGGGGGCGATGCCTATCAGAAGAAGTTACCGATCGTGAACTCGAACAGGATGGGGTCGTCCGACGGCCGCTTGGTCAGCGGGATGCCCCACTCGAAGCGCAGGGGCCCGATGGGCGAGAACCAGCGGAAGCCGAAGCCCGCCGAGTGGAAGAGGCCCAGGGGCAGCTTGTCCTGGCGGTCCTGGAAGAACTTCTCGTTTGAGCCGAAGGCATTTCCCGCGTCGTAGAAGAGCACGCCGCGGAGGCCGGCCTTCTCGAAGATGGGGAACTCCAGCTCGAAGTTGAAGATGAGCTGCTTGTTGCCGCCCACCCGGAACTCGGTGACGTTGGCGTCCGGGTTGTCCGCGCGCGGCACCAGCAGCGTGGGGCTGATGCTGCGCAGGTAGTAGCCGCGGATCGTGTTGATACCGCCCACGTAGTACAGCTCGCTGATGGGCAGCGGCTTGCTGGAGTCCAGCTGCTGCACGTAGCCCAAGGTGGCGTTCGTCTTGAAGACGAAGCCCAGCGGCATGGGGAAGTACATGCGCGAGTAGGCGGTGTACCGGTTGAAGAGGAACGTGCCGCCCAGGAACGAGGGCGCCGTCTCCACCGAGCCGTAGTGGATGAAGCCCTTGGACGGGAAGAGGCGGTTGTTGCGCCGGTCGAAGGACACCGACAGGCGCAGCGCGCTGGTGACGCCGGACTGGAACTGGTTGGCGAGCAGCACCGCGCCAATGCCCTGCCCCGCGGTCACGTTCACGTACTCGCGCGTGTACCCGATGGTGGCCAGCACGTCGTCCACCAGCTGGCGGCCCAGGGAGACGGTGCCGCCCGTGGAGTTGCGGATGAAGCCTTCGTAGTCCGCCTGGACGCGGAAGAACTCCGCGGACAGCAGGTAGTTCGTGTCCAGGAAGTACGGATCGTAGAAAGACAGCTGCACCAGGGAGCGCAGGCCCGAGATCTGCGCGGACGCGGACACGCTCTGGCCCCAGCCGAGGAAGTTGTTCTGCGACACCTGGGCCGTGAAGATGAAGTTCTCCACGTTGGAGAAGCCCAGGCCCACCTGGAAGGTGCCGGTGGCCTTCTCCTTCACCTCCACCTGCAACACGATGGCGTTGTCGGAGCTGCCCGGGTGCTGGGTGATTTCGACCGTCTCGAAGAAGCCCAGCGCGGTGACGCGCTCGCGGCTGCGCTTGACGCCGGTGCCGTTGTAGAGCTCGCCCTCGTAGACGCGCAGCTCGCGGCGGATGACCTTGTCGCGGGTCTTCGAGTTGCCGACGATGTCGATGCGCTCGATGTTGACGAGCGGGCCCTTCTGGATGTCGAAGGTCAGGTCCACCGTCCGCGTCTCCGCGTTGACGGAGGTGACGGGGTTGATGTTGGCGTACGCATACCCCTTGTCGAAGTACACGTCGGAGATGGCGGTGATGTCCTCGGAGAGCTGGCCGCGGTTGAAGCGCTCCTTGGCGTGCGACTTCATCAGCTTGAGCAGCTCCTCCGGAGGCCGCTCCAGGTCGCCCGCGAAGTCGATCTTCCCGATGTCGTAGGACTCACCCTCGGTGATGTGCAGGGTGATGTAGATGTCGCGCTTGTCCGCGGACAGCTGCACGGTGGGCTTGTCCACGCGCACGTTGATGAAGCCGCGGTCGTAGTAGGCGATCTGGATGACGGCGAGGTCGCGCTGGAAGGCCTCCTCGCGGTAGGTGCCCTCGCCGGTGAAGAAGGACAGGAAGCCGCCCTCACGGGTGATCATCACCGCCTTGAGGTCATCCGCGGACACCTTCTCCGCGCCCTGAAGGGTGATCTGCTTCACCATCACCTTCGAGTGCTCGTTGATGACGTAGACGACGTTGACCGCGGCGCCCTGCTCCACCGGGTCCAGGCGGTACGTCACCTCCGCGAGGAAGTAGCCCTTCTCGACGTACTTATCCTGGATCTTCTTCTGGGTGGCGCGGACGGCCTCGATGTCGAGGATGGTGCCGGCCTTGAGATCCAGCTGCTCCTTCAGGTCCTCCGCGCTGAGCTCCTCGTTGCCCTGCAGTTGCACGGCGCGGATGGTGGGGCGCTCGGTGACGCGCACCACATAGGCGATGCCGTTGGCCAGCCGCTGGACGAGCAGCTGCACGTCCGAGAAGTAGCCCAGGGCCCAGATGGCGCGGAGGTCCTCCGCGGAGCGGTTGCCGGTGAGCGAGTCCCCGACCTTGGTGCGCAGGGCGCGGCGGATGGCCTCCGCCTCCACGCGGCGGTTGCCCTCGATGCGGACCTCCACCACGCGGTCCGCGGGGGACACGTTCGCGTCCTCGTCGTCCGCGGGCGTGGCGAGCGGGACGTCTCCGCTCGTGGCCGGGCCGCCGTCCGAACCGGTGACGGGGGTGGCGGCAGGGGTGGGCGAAGGGACAACGGCGGGGGAGCCCGCGTCCACATCCAATTGGGCGTGGGCAGGGCCGGGCCAGAGCGCCCACAGGGCGACCGCCAGCAGCGGGAGCAATGACTTGCGCAGAACGGTGAGCCTCAAGTGCAGTCCGGCCAGGAAAAGGCGGGGCAATCTACGGGATGGGGCAAGGGCCCCTCAATCCAAAAGCGAGCGGCCATCAGGCCTCCGACACCTGCCCGCCGGCCAGTCTCAGGCGGCGGGGCATGGAGCGAGCAAGCGTCTCGTTGTGCGTCACGACGACCGCGGTGATGCCCAGGTCCCGGTTGACGTCCCGGAGCAGCTGGTGAATGCCCTCACCCGTCGTGGGGTCCAGGTTGCCGGTGGGCTCGTCCGCGAGCAACACCGCGGGCTTGAGCACCAGCGCGCGCGCCAGGGCCACGCGCTGGGCCTCGCCGCCGGACAGCTCCCCGGGGCGGTGATCCACGCGGCTGCCCAGGCCCACGCGCTCCAGGAGTTCGCGGGCATAGGTGTACGCCCCCCCGCGCTCCTTGCGCTGGATGAGGGCGGGCATGGCCACGTTCTCCAGCGCGGTGAACTCCGGCAGCAGGTAGTGGCTCTGGAAGACGAAGCCGATGGTGCGGTTTCGGAACTCGGCGATCTCCGCGTCGTTCATGGAGAAGACGGACCGCCCGTCGAAGAGGACTTCACCCGCGGCGGGAGCATCCAGCGTGCCCAGCACGTGCAGGAAGGTGCTCTTGCCCGCGCCGGACGCGCCAATCATGGAGACGAGCTCTCCGGACTGGATGTCCAGCGACACGCCGCGCAGCACGTCGATGCGCTTGCCGTGCAGGAAGTAGCTCTTGAAGACGTTGCGAATGGACAACAGCGCCATGGCTACTCCGCCTTCAGACCTTCCACCGGTTCCACGCTGCTCGCCTTGAGGGCCGGGTAGATGGACGCCAGGTAGGTGACGAGCACCGCGATGACCACCGCCAGCGCCGTCTGCACCGGTTCGATGCGCACCGGCAGCGCGGGGATGTAATACACCTCCGGGTCCAGCTTGATGCCCACCTTCTCGATGAAGATGCACCACGCGAGGCCCGAGAGCAGGCCCAGGAAGCCGCCGGCCACGCCAATCTGGAGCCCTTCGGCGAGGAAGATCTTCACGATGCCGCCATCGGGGACACCGAGCGCCTTGAGGACGGAGATCTCCTTGCGCTTCTCCAGCACCAGCATGATGACCGTGGCGACGATGAGGCCCGCGGCGACGATGATGATGATGGACAGGATGATGCCCATCACCAGCTTCTCCAGGCGCAGCGCGGAGAAGAGGTTCTTGTTCATCTCTCCCCAGTCGCGCGCGCGGTACGGATAGCCGCCCAGCACGCGCACCACCTGGTTGGCGATGCGGCGCGCGTCGTCGATGTCCGCCACCTTCAGTTCGATGCCGGTGGCGCCCTTCACCGCGAAGAAGTCCTGCGCTTCCTTGAGCAGGATGTAGACGAACTTGGAGTCGTACTCGTACATGCCCGAGTAGAAGACGCCCGCCACCCGGAACGCCCGGCTCTTGGGGATGGGGCCCGAGGGGCTCAGCTCCGTGCCGAGCGGCGAGACGACGTTCACCCGGTCCCCGACCACCACGCGCAAGGAAGCGGCCAGCTCCCGGCCGATGATGATGCCCGGGAGCACCGGGGCCTTCGTCGGCCTGGACGCCTTGCCGATGATGGGGTCCTCCTCCTGTGCCCCCTTGCCCTCGCGATCCTCCACGGCGCTGCTGGGGAGGATCGCGGATGGCTTCTCCAGGTGGCCCAGGTCGCCGCCGGGCAGGATGTTCTCAGGCAGGTCCGTCACCGAGCCGACCGACTTCGGGTCGATGCCCTTGATGATGACGCCGTCGACGTTGCCCTCCGACGCGATCATCACCTGGTTGATGATGAAGGGCGTCTGGCCCACCACGCCAGGCACGCGCTTCACCTGCTCCATCACCTTCTCGTAGTCCGGCAGGTCGCCCGCGTACCGGGACACCACCGCGTGCGCGTTGGTGCCGAGGATCTTCTTCTGGAGGTCGGCCTCGAAGCCGCTCATCACGCTGAGCACGATGATGAGCGCCATCACGCCCACGCCCACGCCGCCCACCGACAGCGCGGTCATCATCATGGTGGGGGACTGCTCATGCAGCTTCATCCGGTGCTGCGCGGACGCGGCGGCGAGCGGATCCGCCAGGCCCAGGGACTTGACCCGCGTGCGCTCCACCGCGGACTCCGCCCCGCGGATGATGAAGTAGACGATGAGCGGCGGGATGATTCCGAACATCAGCACCGCGAGCGCGCCCAGGAGCAGCGACGGGCGGAACACCGCCACGTGCCGGCGCGCCACGAAGAGCTCGAAGCCCAGGCGCAGGTCCACCCGGCCGCTGCCCGCCGCGATGAAGCCCGTGTTGATGCCCAGGACCAACGCCAGCACCAGCGCGGCGAAGACGAGCCAGTACGCCAGCTCCGGCCGGCCGATGAGCCCCGCGACGTACGTCACCTCCCGCAGCCGGTAGCCCAGCGCCAGCTGCAGGCTCGGCACGCGCTCCATCAGCGACAGGAGGATGGGCACCGGCAGGCCCAGGTAGAACACGCCGATGGTGGCTTCCGGGAAGGACAGCCGCTGGGCCCGCGAGGCGCCCACGAAGCCCGACGCGAACGCCACGCCCATGCCGATGACGAGCGCGATGGCGAAGGCGATGGTGGGAGGCAGCGACAGGCCCCCGCCCGCCTCCCGCGCCGCGCCGCCCAGGTCGGACGGCACGCCGCTGGAGAGCACCGTCTGGAGCAGCAGCATGGCCAGCTCGGCCAGCAGGATGCCGCCGCCGTAGGCGCCCAGGGTGCTCCAGTAGAAGTCCCGGTAGCGCGCCAGGCGCGGATACAGGGGGGCACCCGCGGCGGGGCTGGGCCCTTCCGGGGAGGCCGGCGCGCGGCGGATGCCCGCGGCCATCAGGCTCCAGCCGGCCAGCCAGACGAGCGTCCCGGCCACCAGCATCCGGGGCCCGGCGACGGCCCCCGCCGGGTTGGCGCCCAGGGCGAGCACCCCGGCTTCGAGGGTATGGACGAGCCCGCCCCACCCCACGAAGGACAACCCCAGGGCGCCGGCCACCTCGGCCCACGCCTCGGATTCGGAGATGGCCACGCCCAGGAGGGCGGCTCCCACGAGAGCCACGAGGGCACCGGCCCAGAGGAAGGGCCAGCGATAGTCTGTCTGCCGTTCGGCGGGGTGCACGAGGCCTCGTGGCTACTTCGACAGCGGCTTGAGGAGAGGGAAGAGAATCACGTCGCGAATGCTGGCCGCGTCCGTGAACAACATGGCGACGCGATCAATCCCGATGCCTTCACCGGCCGTGGGCGGCATGCCCTGTTCCAGCGCGCGGATGTAGTCCTCGTCGTAGTCCATCGTCTCCTCCTGGCCCCGCTGCTTCGCGTCCAGCTGGGCCTGGAAGCGGCCCTTCTGGTCCAGGGGGTCGTTCAGCTCGGAGAAGGCGTTGGCGATCTCCCGGCCCGCGACGAAGAGCTCGAACCGGTCCGTGATTTCCGGGTTCTGGTCGTTGCGGCGGGCGAGCGGGGAGACCGCGGTGGGATATTGGGTGATGAAGGTGGGATGGATGATCGTGTGCTCGACGTGGGCCTCGAAGAGGCCTCCGACCAGCTCGCCGTGATTCATGGCGTCCACGGCGCGGCGCTCCGACTCCGAGTGGACCGTCTTGAGCAGCTCGTGCCGCAGCCGGTCCGGATCCGCCATGTCCTTGTCGGACAGGCCGGGGACGGTCTCGCGGATGGCCTCCACCATGGGGATGCGCTTCCACCCCTTGCCGAAGTCCACGGTGTGCTCGCCGTACTTCACCTTGGAGTCGCCGGTGACGTGGCGGGAGGCCTCGGAGAGCATCTCTTCGGTGAGGTCCATCAGGTCCTCGTACGTGGCGTACGCCTGATAGAACTCCAGCATCGTGAACTCCGGGTTGTGCCGGGTGCTGATGCCCTCGTTGCGGAAGTTGCGGTTGATTTCGTAGACGCGCTCCATGCCGCCCACCACGAGCCGCTTCAGGTAGAGCTCGGGCGCGATGCGCATGAAGAGGTCGATGTCGTACGTGTTGTGGTGCGTGACGAACGGCCGCGCCGCCGCGCCCGTCACCAGCGGGTGCATCATCGGGGTCTCGACCTCGACGAAGTCCCGCCCGTCGAGGAAGCTCCGGATGAACTTCACCAGCTTGCTGCGCTTGAGGAAGACCTGCTTCACGTCCGGGTTGGAGATGAGGTCCAGGTAGCGCTGGCGGTAGCGGATCTCCACGTCCGTCAGGCCGTGCCACTTCTCCGGCATGGGGCGCAGGGACTTGGTGAGCGGCACGAACTTCGTGGCGGACAGGGACAGCTCCCCCGTCTTGCTGCGGAAGACGGGGCCCTGCACCGCGACGAAGTCGCCCAGGTCCACCTGCTTGAAGACCTCATAGAGGTCCCCCAGCGCGTCCTTCTTCACATGCGCCTGGATCTCTCCGGAGCGGTCGCGCAGCTTGATGAAGGCGGCCTTGCCGAACGAGCGCATGGCCACGATGCGGCCGGCGACGTCGTAGACGGGGGCGTCCTTCTCCAGGTCCTCGGTGGAGTGCTGGGCGTGGGTGGCCAGGATCTCCGCCGCCTGGTGCTTGGGGGCGTAGCCGTTGCCATAGGGGTTGAAGCCGGCCTCGCGCCACTTGCCGGCCTTGTCCAACCGCTGCTGGTAGATCTCCTGCTCCTTGGAGCCGAGATCCGCCGCTTCGCCGCTCTTCTCACCTGGGGGGGTCTTGTTTTCGGTCTCGGCCATGACGCGCTCTCGTGAAAGGCGCGGCACGCTAGCCAAGCGGCCCCCGGTACGCAACGCATCAGGGAGGCGTGTTTCCGACGGAGGTTGCCTCCCCAGAGGGTGACGGAGCGGCGGGAGACGTCAGGAAGACATCAAAAGAAACGCGGCCACCGCCGCGGCCAGGAGCAGCGGGATGAGCACTTCCACCGGGAAGCGGTGGTGGGCATGGGCCAGGTGCAGCCCCCGCAGACCGAAGCGGCGCTGACGGCGCACGCGGCCCGCGATCAGCGACGCGAGCGCGGGCGGGGCCTTTTCCCGCTCCACGGTGCGCACGCGTTCCACGGTGCGTGCGTACTGGTCCCACCCCTGGCGGCACTCCTCGCAGCCGTCCAGGTGGCTGCGGACCGCCTGCTCCTGGGGGGCCGGCAGCGCTTCGTCGACGAGCGCCAGGAACAGCGCCTTCGTCTGGAGATGATCCAATCGCGGTTCCACGTCCGTTCCCCTTCGCCCCAGGCCGTTCATGGTTCGAACCGCCCCAGCAGGTCCGCCAGCTTCTCGCGCGCCCGGTGGAGCCGACTCTTCACGGTTCCCTCGGGCAGCTCGGTGATGTCGACAATCTCGTCGTAGCTCAAGCCCTCGATGTCGCGCAGCGCCACCAGCATGCGCGCATCGGGCTCCAGTTGGGAAATGGCCCGCTGCACCCGGGCCCGCTCGCGCGCCGCGTCCAGGGCGGCGTCCGGCTGCGGGGGCGCGCCTCCTCCTTCCGCGATGGCGGCGGCGCTCGCCTCGTCGTACACGTCCGAGCGGCCCCGCCCCCGGCGCTGGAGGTACTTCAGCCGGTTGAGGCAGTGGTTCTTGGAGATGCGGAACAGCCAGGTGGACAGCCGCGCGTCCTCGCGGAAGCGCCGGACGTTCTGGTGCACGCTGACGAAGATCTCCTGCACCAGGTCGTGGGCCTCCTCGCGGTCGCCCAGCATGCGGAAGCAGAAGTCATAGAGGCGGTCCTGGTGCTCGCGGACCAGCGACTCGAAGGCCTCCGGGTCACCGCGCCGCAGCCGGGAGACCAGCGCCTGCTCCTCGCGGCGCACGTCCGGGGCGGCCTCGGAGGCCAGGGCCTGCTGTCCAACATCGAGCACTCCGCCCGGTGACACCGTGCCTCCCGCCCGTGTGGGCCCGGCCGCATCCTACCGCACGCCCCTGCCCCGCCCCCTGACACCGGCCTCCGGGAAAAGGTTCCCCGAAACGAAAAACCCCTCCCCGGCCTTCGCCAGGGAGGGGTGGAGCGCCGGAAGCCCTTGGGGTGCTCCTCAGTCCGCGGAGGCGTTGCGGTTCGGGTTCTTCACGCCCAGGAGCTGCGCGGTGACGAACTCGTCCAGGTCGCCGTCCAGCACCTTGTCCACGTTGCCCGTCTCCACGCCGGTGCGCAGGTCCTTGACCATGCGGTACGGCGCCAGCACGTAGCTGCGGATCTGCGAACCGAAGGAGATGTCCTTCTTCGCCGCCTCCGCCGCGTCGCGCTCGGCCTCGCGCTTCTTCATCTCCAGCTCGTAGAGGCGGCCTCGCAGGATCTTGAAGGCCATGTCCTTGTTGGCCGACTGCGAGCGCTCCGTCTGGCAGGTGATGATGATGCCCGTGGGCAGGTGGCGCAGCTGCGCCGTGGACGACGTCTTGTTGACCTTCTGTCCGCCCGCGCCACCGCCGCGGATGAACTTCAGTTCGATGTCCTTCTCCGGCAGGTCGATCTGGATGCTGTCGTCGACCTCCGGGTACACGTCCACGGACGCGAAGGCCGTCTGCCGGCGCGCGTTGGCGTCGAAGGGGCTGATGCGCACGAGCCGGTGCACGCCCACCTCCGCCTTCAGGTAGCCGTAGGCGTTCTCGCCCTCGATGCGCAGCGAGACGTTCTTGAAGCCCGCCTCTTCGCCGGGCACCTCGTCGCTGAGCTCGACCTTCCAGCCCTTCGTCTCACCGTAGCGCGAGTACATGCGCAGCAGCATGGCGGCCCAGTCCATGGAGTCCGTGCCGCCAGCGCCCGCGTTGATGTCCATGAAGCAGTTGCTGCGGTCCTGCGGGCCGGAGAGCATCCGCGCCAGCTCCAGCTTCGCGACCTCCGCCTCCAGCGACGCGAGCGAACCCTCCGCCTCCTGCGCGCTCGCCTCGTCGTTCATCTCCGCCGCCAGCTCCAGCAGCGTCTGCGCGTCGTCCAGCCCGCGCATCGTCTTGTCGAAGGCGCCCACGCTGGCCTCCAGCGTGGACTTCTCCTTCAGGAGCCCCTGGGCCTTGGTGTTGTCGTCCCAGAAGTTGGGCTGCGTGGAGTCACGTTCAATCAGCGCGATGCGGGACCGCTTGCGGTCGAGGTCAAAGATGCCCCCGGAGCGCGTTGAGGCGCTCCTTCAGGGCCTGGATCTTCTCCATCGAATCGTTCGCCATGGTGTTCGTCCTTCGTGTGTCGGGAGGTTTGAGGAAGTCGGGGGGCGTTCAGGAAGCCTTGAGCGATGACACCGGCGCGTCCTGACGGGGCGGCGGGCGGGCCGTACCTGTCACGCGGGCTCGGAGCTGGTCCAGCCAGAAGGCGCCGGCCATGCCCAGGGAGATGGGCAGGATGAGGGCGATGCAGCGCCAGTTGTCCTGGTCGAACCAGGGCAGCACCTTCAGCACCAGGCCCAGCGCGCCGGTGGCCGCGAGGCAGGCCCACACCCACTTGAGCCGCGCCCGCGCCTTCGCGCTGTTCCACGTCAGGCGGATGCCGTACGGCACGGCCAGGAGCGTCAGCGGGTTGGCGAGGAAGAGGTTCTCGTTGTGGTGGGTCACCACGTGGTTCGTGCCCACCCACATGACGACGAGCGCCAGCCCCGGGATGCCCAGCACCAGGCCGACCACCGCGTTCTCCAGGCCCAGGAGGATGCGCGCCGCGCGGCTGCCCTTGCGCTCCCAGGCGGCGAGCCCCAGCGCGCTTGTGCCCAGGAGCACGCCCAGGGCGAGGATCCACGGGCCGAACTTCGGCGGCTCCGCGGGGGGGCGTGGGCGCGACGACGCGAAGTAGTCCCACTGCTTCTCGACCAGGGGCACGGGCTGCCCGTCCGGCCCCGGCACCTTCAGCTCCGCGACCTGCTGCTCCAGCTCGTCCGGGAGGAAGGCCTCCTCGCGGCGGGTGATGGGCTTGTCGATGGAGTCGTTCATCATGAAGTCGAGCAGGAAGCTCATCGGCGGGCTCACCGCGGTGTAGCGCCGCGTGTGCTCGCGCAGCGTCATGCGCGCCGGGGCCTTCTCCGCCTGGGAGAGCTGGCCGCCCACCGCCGTGTCGATCATGTCGCGCAGCCGCGTCACGCAGTTGTCGCTGTAGTGCTCGTAGAGGTAGTCGCGGTTCTCCGGCAGCACGTTGTCCGCCAGCTTCTTCGCCACCGTCACGCGCTGCTCCGGCGTGAGGTTCAGCTCCTGCACGCGCACGTCGCGGCCCAGCGACTTGTAGAAGCGGAAGGTGCCGTTGACGCTCGACTCGCCCACCCAGAACTCCAGGCGGCCCTTGGCGAAGTGCACCACCGTCTGGTCGTCGAACGAATACATCCCGTAGTTGTAGAGGCGCTGCATCTGCCGGGCGCGGTCCTCCACCACCAGCGAGCCGTGGCCCCACCACGAGAAGACGTCGTCGCCAGGGCTGAACGTCACCAGCCAGATGGACAGGTCCTCGCCCCGGCTCTCGCCCGTGCCCCACGGCGGCACGGACGCGGCGCGCGCGGGGGACGAGAGCAGCAGGAGCCCCAGGAGGGCGGAGACAATCAGGGACGGCAGGCGGAGCATCATTCCATCCAACACGCGGAAGGCGGGCGCCGACTACCTATCACGCGCGGCCCCTGACTCAACGGCGGGGCCGGAAGGGTGTCGACCACCCGGGGGTGGGCCCGGGGCCCCGGCAGGCCCCCGGTCAGGGTCCTCAGATGAGCTTGGCCCGGCGGGCGCGCGAGTCGATGGTCAGCGAATCCGCCACCATCCCGCGCTCCCCCAGCAGCTGCTCCTCCAGGGCGGCCATGCGCTTCGCGTCGCGCGGCTTCTCATGGTCGTGCCCCAGCAGGTGCAGCAGCCCGTGCGCGAGGTAGCGGCCCATCTCCGACTCCAGCGTGCGGCCGTACTCCTTCGCCTGCCGCTTCGCCGTGTCCAGGGAGATGACCACGTCGCCCAGCGGGCGCGGGCCCGGCGTCCCCTTGGGCTGGTCCCCCGCGGGGAAGGACAGCACGTCCGTGGCCTTGTCCTTCTGGCGCCAGGTGCGGTTGAGCCGGCGGATGGCCCGGTCCCCCACGAGCGACAGCGACAGCTCGCAGCCGGTGAGCCCCAGGCGCTTCAGGTAGTCGCGGCCCCAGGTGGTCAAGAGGCGCTCGTAGTCCGCGCCCTGCCCGTGCGCCACCTGCACCGTCACCTGGTTGTCCGCCGCCTTCGGCTTCACCTGCGGCTTCTCGATGTGCGCCAGTTCCACGCGGAACGCCGGCGCGCAGATGGACCAGTAGTCGCACGCGCCCTGGCTGTCGTTGCGGTACACGACCCGCTTGCCGCGCGGCACCAGGCCCACCTCGCCCGCGCTGATGCGCTCGCGCTTGCCGTCCACGACGAGGGTCAGCTCGCCCGTGAGGACGAGCACCACCTCGTCGAACTCCGGCGTCTGCGCGGGTTCGCTCCAGCCCGGAGGCGCCCGCATGCGCGCCACCGACGCGGACTCCGTCTGCGTGCTGGCGACGCCGACGAACTCCTCGATGCGCTTGCCGTCGTCGCGCGGAATCACCTTGCCCTTGCGCAGCTTCACGCCCTCCACCTTGCGGCTCATGACATGCCCGCCGTTCTCGCCTTCGTGTCCTTCGAGTCCTTGGCGTCCGTCTTCGCCGGGGCCGGCGCCATCATCAGCGGCGACCCCGCCTTGCCCCCGCCCATCGCGCCCGCCGGGTAGACGGGACGCGTGTGGTAGATGCCCTCCAGCGTGTGCAGGAAGGACTGGGCGATGAGGTTCAGGTCCTTGAGCGTCAGGTCGCACTCGTCGAGCTGGCCCTCGGAGAAGATGATGTTGATGATCTTCTGCACCTGCGCCTGGAGCTTCGCGCTGGTCGGGTCCGGCATGGAGCGCGTGGAGGCCTCCACCGCGTCGGCGATCATCACCAGCGCCGCCTCGCGGAACTGCGGCTTGGGGCCCGGGTAGCGGTAGATGCTCTCGTCGATGGGGGGCGCGCCTTCCTTGCCCTCCTGCTCCTTCAGGGCCTTGTGGAAGAAGAAGCCCACCGTGCGGGTGCCGTGGTGCTGCGGGATGGCGTCCGCCACCAGCTTGGGCAGGCGGTACTGCCGCGCCATCTCCAGGCCTTCCGTCACGTGGCGCTTGATGATGACCGCGCTCATCGCGGGCGCCAGGCCGTCATGCCGGTTCTCTCCCTTCTGGTTCTCCCCGAAGTAGAGCGGATTCCGGCCCTTGCCGATGTCGTGGTAGTACGCGCACGAGCGCGCCAGGAGCGGGTTCGCGCCGATGGTCTCCGCCGCGTTCTCCACCAGCGTCCCGATGATGATGGAGTGGTGGTACGTGCCGGGCGCCTGGACGATGAGCTCCTTGAGCGCCGGGTGGTTCAGGTTCGCCAGCTCCAGCAGCTTGATGTCCGACGCGTAGCCGAACGTGGCCTCGATGAGCGGCGTCAGCGCCATCACCATCACCGGGACGGCCAGCGCGGTGCCGAAGAACGCGCACACCCCGGTGACGAGCGTGTCGCCCGCCAGGCCCTTGCCCTCCACGAGGAACAGGAACAGCACCGCGATGAGGTTGGCGACGCCGGTGACGAGCCCCGCGCGGAAGATGCCGACGCGGTCCTTCGCCTTCACGATGCGGTCCGCCGCCACCAGCGAGCCCACCAGCGTGTAGATGCCGAACGCCAGCGAGTTGCCCAGCATCACCCCCGCGAGGCACGCGAACACCATGGCGAAGAAGAGCGCCAGCTCCTGCGCGAGGATGAAGCGCACCAGCATGGCGCCGGCCGCCACCGGGAAGGCGTAATAGAACGCCTCGATGGGCAGCGCCGTGTACCGGTCCTGCACCGCGTCCGCGATGGACACCCAGACCTGGAGCAGGCCCAGCAGGCCCACCAGCAGGAGGCCCAACAGGACACCGTCCTTGCGCGTGGGGCGGAAGCGGCGGAAGGCCGCGCGGCAGAAGCCGTAGAACGACACCACCAGCAGGGCCACGAGCCCCGTGCCGCCCACCTGGAGCTGGAGCAGGTCCAGGCGGTCCGTCTGCGCGCGCATCCCGCGCAGCACCACCAGGTGCGTTTCGTTGACGAGCTCCCCGTCGCCGATGACGCGCTGGCCCTTCTTGATGGCGATGACGGCGTCCTTCACCGCGTCGCCCGCGAGCCGGCGGCGCAGGTCCGTCTCCGCGATGTTGATGGTCAGGCTGGGGCGCACCAGCCGCTTGGCGATGCGCAGCACCGCGCGGCGCTGCACCGCCGGGGCCTCCGGCAGCACGTTGCCGGGCACGGAGGCGAAGCGGTCCAGCTCCTGGTGCGCTTCACGGATGTCCACCACCTGCACGGCCCCCGCGGGCAGCGTCTCCTCGTTCTTGCGCTGCACGTCGCGCACGGTGAGGCCCTGGGGGGCCTCGCGCACCAGCTCGTCGCGGGAGCCGGCCACGTACACCTGGCCCCGGTCCGCGCGGTAGGCGCGGTCCAACAGCACCAGGGTGGCGGCCTCCGCCTCCTCGGAGAACCCGTTGGCGACGAGCGCCTGGAAGTCCTCGCCCTCCAGCCCCGCGTCCCGCTGGCCGAAGAGCTGCTCCTGGAACTGCGCCTGCATCTCCTCGCGGTCGCGGCGCTGGCGCTCCAGGGCCTCCGGCGTGGGGATGGCGGGGCGGCGGCGCTTGCCCTGTCCTTCCTCAAGCGGGGCCTCCTCCGCGCGGGCCTCCTTCTCCTCCTCCAGGCGGTCTCGCGCGGTGGAGTAGGCGGCGCGCACGGACGCGCGCAGGGTGCCCACCACCGCGGGGTTGAGGTCGTACACCGGGCGGACGGCGCTCCGGGCCTCGCGGCGGCGCTGCTCCGTCATCGCCTGGTGGACGATGTCGTAGTCGCGCGCGGCCTTGAAGCCCGCGGGTGAGTTGGCCCGGAAGGGCTTGCCCACGTGCTCCTCGGTGAGCGCGGGGATCTGCTGGCTGTAGAGGCCCGGGGAGATGACGAAGCCCGCGCCCACCGACACCACCAGCAACAGCAGGCCCTGCACGACGCGCCGGCCCCAATCCCCGCCGCGCCCCAGCCCCAGGCGGACCGCGAGCGCGTCCAGCGGACTGGGCCCGGGGGTCGGTGATTCAGGATCGGCCATGGGGGAACTCCTCACCCTGCGAAGACGTCGAGGCTCCCTACAAGGAAGCAGGGACGGGGAAAATTCGTGAGGGTGGGACAGCCGCCGCCCGGACGCCAGTTCGCTCTGCGAAAAATGCAGGTAAGCCAACAGGCCGGGATGTGGGCCATCGAGCGACTCCACCCCCGTCCCGGCGTGAGCCTGGGAGCGGGGGTGGTGGGTGGAACGTCACGCCTGGGAGCCGTCCGTCTGCGGGGCCGCGGGGGCCGAGGCCTCCGGAGCCAGGGCGGACTCGCGGGCGGCCTGGGCCTCTTTCTGGGCGGACTCGGAGCGCTCGTAGGCGCGGATGACCTCTTGCACCAGGGGGTGGCGCACGACGTCCACGTCGGAGAACTCCGAGAAGTGGATGCCTTCGATGTTCTTCAGCACGGTGCGCGCGTGGTTCAGGCCGGACAGCTTGCCCGTGGGCAGGTCCACCTGGGTGACGTCGCCCGTGATGACCGCCTTGCTGTTGTAGCCCAGGCGGGTGAGGAACATCTTCATCTGCTCCACGGTGGTGTTCTGCGCCTCGTCGAGGATGACGAAGGCGTCGTTGAGGGTGCGGCCGCGCATGAACGCGAGCGGCGCCACCTCCACCACCCCCTGCTCCACCAGGTGCTGGGCGCGCTCCACGGCCATCATGTCGTGCAGCGCGTCGTAGAGCGGGCGCAGGTAGGGGTTCACCTTCTCCGCCAGGTCGCCCGGGAGGAAGCCGAGCTTCTCACCGGCCTCCACGGCGGGGCGCGCCAGGATGATGCGCTTGACCTTGCGCTCCTGGAGGAAGGCGACCGCCATGGCCATGGCCAGGTACGTCTTGCCGGTGCCGGCGGGACCCACGCCGAAGACGATGTCGTGGGCGCGGATGGCGTCCACGTAGCGCTTCTGCGCGATGCTCTTGGGGGCGATCTGCCGGTTGCCGGAGCTCTTGAGGACCGTGCCGAGCATGACCTCCTGCAGCGACTCCGGGCCGCGGCCCAGGACCTTGATGGCCTGCTCCACGTCCTCGCGGTAGACGGTGCGGCCGGCGCGGATCATCCCTTCCAGGTTCTCCACGAGGCGCACGGCGAAGGCGACGGCGTCCGCGGGGCCCGACAGGAGCAGCTCCGTACCGCGCTGCCCCACCCGGACGCCCAGGCGCCGCTCCATCAGCTTGAGGTTCTCGTTCTGGTTTCCGCACAGGGCCTGGGTCGTCTCGTTGTCACGGACGTCCACCTTGGCGGAGGTGGGAGTGGATTCAGCGCGAGCAGCGGGCACTTCCAGCGTGGCGGGGTTTCGCAATGCGCGTGGTTCCTCGTTCAGTGGTCGCTCGCCGACAACGTAACGCCGCCCTCCCCCCCATGCCCGCCAACCCTCCGGTGCGAGCCTGCCCGCTGGCTAGCGCACGGGCGGGAGGAGGATGAACTGTCGAGCGGCCGTGCGGCGGTAATAGTACTCCTCCCGCCACGGGTAACGCAGTTCCTCTTGCGTCAACAATCCGGCATCCACCAGTGCATCCAGGCGTTCCGGCAGGGTTCCCTTCTCCAACTGGAATACCTCCAGGGCGGCCTCGATGCGGACGCGCTGCGCGTGGGCAATCTGACGCTGGGCGGCGGGATCGCCCAACCGGGAGGCACCTGACTCCGGTCCCCGCCCCTCGACCCAGCGGGAGGCGATGAAGGCGAGCCCCGCGATGACCGCCATGGTGACGGCGATCCGCCCCAGGGGGCCCGCCACCCGGGCGACGAGGCGGCTGTCGTCGGGGAGGGGGGCGCGACCTTCCGGGTCGATGGCGCGCACGTAGTCGCCCTTGACCAGGGTGTAGAGCGCCTTGCAGGTCTCGAACTCCCCCAGGCCGCAGAGGTCCACCATCCGGCGCAGGTCGCGCCCCACGGCGATCTCCTCGTAGACGTGGCGCTCGGACGGCCCGATGACGCCCAGCTCCCCGCCCTCGTCGGCGTGGGCGCGGGGCGGAGGGAGCGCCTTGACGCGCTCGAAGGTCATGTCGTCGCGGTGGATGCGCTTGCGGATGACGGGCCACTCGTCCACCATCCGGAAGCCCTCCATCAGCACCGTCTCCGCGCGCAGCGGGGTGATGCCTTCGGGGCCGGGCTCCACGGGCTCCTGGATGAACTCGTAGGTGCCCGCCTTCCAGGTGAAGAGGCGGTAGAGCGTCTCCGTCACCTGGAGTTGGGCCATCTGCTGGAAGCGCTCGGCGGTGAGGGCGTGGCTCTGCACGAGCACGTCGCCCAGCCGCTTGAGGGTGCGCTTCTGGACCTCCAGCGCGGCCTCCAGCTGGGTCTCCGTGATGATCTCCGCGCGCACCAGCATGGCGCCGATGAGCTCCTTGCGCTTCCGGGTGAGGCTCTCGGCCTTGATGATGTGGCCGTCCTGGAAGCCGACGCGCACCTCCTGGTCCTTGTTGCGCAGGTGGAGCGTGCCCGTCTTCTGCTGCTGACCGATGAGCTGCAGGATGTCGCCGATGCCGAAATCCTTGAGGGTCCCCTTGAGGGCCATGGCTCAGGCCTCCCCCCGCTGGTGGCGGCGCAGGCCGCGCAGCGTCAGCAGGTAGACGAAGAAGAGCATGGCGCCCGCGGGCACCAGCTTGAGGTACAGCGGCGCATCCCCGTAGGGAGTGCGGACCAGGCCCCGGTGGAGCACCAGCGCGGCCACCGCGAAGCTGAACACGAAGGCATAGAGGGCCCCGCGCACCGGCAGGCCCGTGCCCACGTGGCCGGCCCCGGACACCAGCCCGCCCAGCGCGTACGTCACCCGCTTCGTCCACGCCTGGTGGCGCTCCACCTCCAGTTGCTTGCGCGAGCGGAACTCCTTGGGCACCTGGCTCTTGCGCGCGTAGACGTGCACGCACTGGCCGCACATCGCGCTGCCCACGCCCAGGTCCTTGTCGCAGCGCTGGCAGACGGCGTGGCCGCAGCGCTCGCAGCCTCGGGAGGCCTTCATGCGCCAGGCGGCCTCGCCCCACAGCGCGACCAGGGCCGCGAGCACCGCCGTGAGCCCCCAGCCCACCGGGCCCTGCGGCATGCCGCCCAGCAGCCAGCGGCCCACCTGGGCCTCCACGCGCGCGCCCTCCTGCGCGTCATCCGCCAGCGCCATCCAGTCCCGCTCCGGCACCTGGGGGGACAGCAGCAGGAGGTTGAGCAGCGGGCGGTCCTCCGGAGGAGGCGAGCGCGCGATGAGCGAGCCATCCAGGGACTGCGCGGTGGCGACGGCGGAGGTGGACCGGTCCAGTTCCGGACCCAGCTGATCATCTGGCAGCAGCCGGGCCCGCCGCCGGTACACCTGCCCCAGATTGTAGTGCGGCGCCGCCATCGACGGGTCGGCCTTGGAGGCCTGGGTGTAGAGGAGCACCGCGCCGTCCACGTCGCCCAGGCCCAGCAGCGCGTTGCCGAAGCGGGTGAGCATCCGCGCATCGCCCTCGCGCAGCGCGGAGGCGGCCTTGAAGTCCGCCCGGGCCTCCTCCAGCAGGCCGCGACGCGACTCGTAGAAGGCGAGCGCCCCCAGCTCCTGGAAACGGGCGGTCCGGGCCCCGGCCCGCGCGCGCACCCGGGCCGCCGCGCCCTCCGCGGACAGGCCCCCGCGCTCCAGGAGGTAGACGTCCTCCGCGGGCGTGCCGGCGAAGACGGTGAAGCGCGCGAGCGCCCCCGCGGCGAGCGGCATCAGGCCCAGGCCCACGAGCAGCGCCGCCGCCACCCAGCGCTCGGCGCGGCCCACGTACAGCGCGGACACGGCGAAGAGCAGCAGCAGCTGCGGCACCAGGCCCACGCCCAGCACCGCGGGCAGCGCCAGGAGCAACAGGCCCAGCAGTCCGGACTGCCAGCGAGTCACCGCATGGGGGAAGACGTGGTGGAAGTCATGCAGCGCGTAGCGGACCCTGCGCAGGAAGAGGACCGCCACCACCGCCACCGCCGTGGCCGCCCAGGCCGCGAGCGCCACCGCGCCCAGGTCCGTGAGCGCCGGCCGGCGGTAGCGCGCATCCTTCGCCAGCGTCACGAGCGCGTCCTTCCACTCTCCGAGCGCGCGGGAGACGTTGAGCGGATCCTCCACCACGTACATCTCCGCCCGGGCGAAGCGGGCGGCGGGCAGCCCTGGCGACAAGGACACGCCCACGTCCAGGAGCGCGAGCGCGCCCGTCAGGTCTCCGGCGCGGCGGCGGACCTCCGCCTCGCGCACGAAGCCCATGCTCAGGGGCTCCAGATCGGAAGCGAGGACCTCCTCGCGCAGCGTGAGCAGCTCCTTCTGGGCGGCCTCCGCGGAGGCGGTGTCGTTGCGCGAGCGGGCCGCCTTCCACTTCTCCCACAGGGCCAGCAGGTCCGCGTCCGTCACCTTCGGCGCCAGCACCGGGGTGAGGGCGGGGCGGGGCGCGACGACGACGGGCGGAGGCTCCGGCGCGGCGGGGGCCGCGGCCTTTGGCGGCGGGGCGATGACGCGGCGGCGGGTGTCGGGGCGGGGCCGGGGATCCGGCTCGTCGGCCTCCTCGGCGGACGAGTCGGTCTCCGGATCATCGTCCGTGGCCTGGAAGGAGCTGGGGTCCGGCTCCGGGTCCCCCAGGTAGGTCTCCTGGATGCGCGTGGGCGCGTCCTGCGTCAAGGCAGGGGCACGCGCGGGGACAAGCAGCACGAGGCTGCAACACAGGCCGAGGAACGAGCGGAGCATCCGGACGTCCGATGATAGGCGACAGCGCGGACGACACGAAATCATGGCGTGCCCGGGCCCCGTGCTACAGGAGCCCGCGGCGGCAGACTGCACGGGAGTGGATACATGGCGGCGCCTGGAAATGAGCTGGAACGGCTGGTGGAGATCATGCGGCGGCTGCGGGCCGAGGGCGGCTGCCCGTGGGACCGCGAACAGGACCTGCGCTCGCTGCGCCCCTATCTGACCGAGGAGGCATTCGAGGTCCTGGACGAGATGGACCGCGTCTCCGACGGCGGCCCCTGGCGGCCGTTGTGCGAAGAGCTGGGAGACCTGCTCTTCCAGATCGTCTTCCACGCGCAGCTGGCGGCGGAGCTGGGCGAGTTCACGATGGCGGACGTGTGCGCGGCCATCAGCGACAAGATCACCAGCCGGCACCCGCACGTCTTCGGGGATCAGCAGGTGAAGGGCGCCGAGCAGGTGCTGGCCAACTGGGCGCAGCTGAAGGCGGAGGAGCGCAAGAAGAAGACAGGGCGTGCGGGTTCGGTGTTGGACGGAGTGCCCACCGCGGCCCCCTCCCTGCTGCGCGCCGAGCGGCTCACGGAGAAGGCCAGCCGCATCGGCTTCGACTGGCCGGACCTCGCCGGGGTGCGCGGCAAGCTGGACGAGGAGCTGCGCGAGCTGGACGAGGCCATCGCGTCCGGCGGACGGGACGCCATCGAGCACGAGCTGGGGGATGTGCTGTTCTCGCTCGCGAACCTCGCCCGCTTCGTGAAGACGCCGGCGGAGGACGCGCTGCGCATGGCCACCCGCCGCTTCACCAGCCGCTTCCAGTACATCGAGGCGAAGCTGCACGAGGAGCAGGTCCCCTTCGGCGGCGCGACCCTGGATCACATGGAGCGCCACTGGCAGGCCGCGAAGGCCGTGGAGAAGGCGCTTCCCCCGCCCGCCCACCTGCCCCGCGCGGCCGTGGCCACCCTGCGCCTGGCCGTGCCGGACGTGGAGGCCCAGCGGGCCTTCTGGGACTCCATGGCCTCCTGGCTGGGCTGGACCCCCACCCGCTCCCCCGAGGGCACGGCGGCCTATACAGGCGCGGGCCTGGGGCTCGTCTTCACGCCGGGCGCCCCGGCTGGGGCCGGTGGGCCCCCGGCGGCCCTGACGCTGGAGGCCCCCTCGGAGGCGGCCGTCGCCCGGCTCCAGGGGCTGTTCCTCGCGCACCACCCCCAGCGGCTGGTGCCGGGGTCGGCCACCCCCTCCGGCTTCCAGTTCCTGGATCCCGCCGGGCTGAAGTGGGAATACGCCGCCCCGCCGGCATGATTCTTCCCGCGAGCGGCGTCGCGCCCCTTCCGGAGGCCTTCCCGGGCCCTCCGGAACCGGAAATCCTGATCGCGATCGCACGCGTGCCTTGACGCAACGGGGGCATCGCAGTAAGGACGGCCCCTCTTTTTCCTTGCCTTGCCTTCCGCTGGAGCATTGCCTTGGCGAACACCAAGTCCGCAGAGAAGCGTTACCGCCAGTCCCTGAAGCGCCGCGCCCGGAACGTCAATGTCCGGACCTCGGTGAAGGACGCCGTCAAGTCCGCCCGCGAGGCCATTGCCTCTAAGGACGGTACGAAGACGACGGATGCGCTCAAGGCGGCTTCCAAGACCCTCAACAAGGCGGCCAGCAAGGGCGTCCTGCACAAGCGCACCGCAGCGCGCCGCATCTCCCGGCTGGCGAAGGCCGCCGCGAAGAAGGCCTAGCCGTCTCCTGAAGCACACCGAGCGTCGAGGACCGGGTTCCCCGGTCCTCACCAGGTGCTGGCCAACCGGTCGTATCCGTCGCGCATGAGCGTCTCAGCCAGACGTGCGAGCGCGGCCTGACGGTTGGCCTCCGCTTCCAGGACGCCGCCCCGGCCCTGGAGGTAATCCTCCGTTCCCGAGACCACCGTCTCCCCGAGCAGCTGCCCCTCCTTCAAGAGGCGCAGACGCACGGTCGTGGAGACACGGTAGTTGCCGACGACGATGGTCGGGGACGCCCAGACGTTCAGCACCGCCCCTTCAATCGTGGACGTGCAGCCTGGAGCGCTGGCCAACCGGCCCGCCTGAACGAGCTGCTGGCGCAGGTAGCGCGTGAAGAGGTTCTCCAGCGCGGGCTCTGGCGTGTCGTTGGCGAAGATGGGCGCGCACACCTGTCCCACGCCCGCTGGCAGTGCCGAGCCCCACGGCGTGAAGCGGTAGCCGCACCCGGCGCCCAGCAGCGCCGCCGCGGCCACGCCCCAGCGGAACGCCTTCACCGCACCCACCCGCACCACGTTCCTCGAGGGCCGCATGGGCGCGCACCCTACCCGGCGGCGATCCTCCGTCAAGCGCCGGGGCTGGCCAGCGGCACGCCTCGCTCACGCCCCGTGTCCTCCAACGCCACCCGGGCCGCCTTGAGGCGCGCCTCGCGGGCCGAGCCCCTCAGCGCCATGCCCAGCGGCCACCTCAGCCGGGTGCCGTCCTCCACCTCCACGGTGAGGCCGTGATGGCGGTACAGCGCCGTCAGCAGCAGCCCGAGGGCCCCCGCCACCAGGGCCATGAGCCGCACCTCCCGCGCTGGCGCCCAGAGCCCCAGCGCGGTGAAGGCGAGCAGACCCAGCGCCTCCAGATAGGGGCGCGTGCGCCACTCCAGCCGCCGCACCCGCGCCCACGCCACGTCGAGCGGGGGGCCTCCGCCGGGACGTCCCTGGAATGACAGGCGATCGCCGCTCACCACCAGGGCACGCCGGTTGCCCAGGTCCAACGACAGCGGGGGACGACCCGGGGACTGTGGTGGCGGGGCCAGGGGCGGCAGGGGGGCCTCTGGCAGCTCCGCGTCACAGAAGGCACAGCGGCGCCGGGCCGCCGACTGGGGGCGCCCGCAGGAGGAGCACATGACGAGCACTTCCGCGGGCACCGCGCCTCCCTCTCTTCTTTCGTCAGCCGACGACGAAGTTCACCAGCCGCTTGGGGACGAAGACGAACTTGCGCAGCGTCTTGCCTTCGAGGGCGGCCTTCACCTTGTCGTCCGCCTCCGCCGCCGCGCGCACGTCCGCCTCACCCGCGTCCGCCGCCACGCGCACCTCCGCGCGCAGCTTGCCGTTCACCTGCACGGCGTACGGAATCACGTCGTCCACCACGAGCGCGGGGTCGAACTCCGGCCAGGCCTCCGTGACGGTGGACGCCTTCGCGCCGTAGGCCTCCGCCAGCTCGTCCGCGATGTGCGGCGCGAACGGGGTGAGGATGCGCGCGAGCAGCCGCATCGCCTCCGCCATGGCCGCCTTCTCCGCGGGCGTCTCCGGCGTGCCCACCGCGTAGAGCGCGTTCACGCACTCCATGACGCCGGCGACGGCGGTGTTGAAGGACAGGCGCTCGATGGCCTCGCTCACGCGCTTGACGCACTTGTGCGCCGCGCGGCGCGTCTCCAGCGCCTTGCCCTCGTAGGGGCCGTCATGCGTGGCCCCCGCCACCGACGCCTGGTGCGTCGCGGCCAGCGTCCACACGCGCTTGAGGAAGCGGAAGACGCCCTCCACCTGCTCGTGGGACCAGTCGAAGTCGCGCTCCGGCGGGCCCGCGAAGAGCACGTAGGTGCGCGCGGTGTCCGCCCCATACTTCTGCACGATGGTGGACGGGGCCACGCCGTTGCCGTAGCGCTTGCCCATCTTCCGGCCGTCCGCGCCGTTGACGATGCCCTGGGTGATGAGCCGCGTGACGGGCTCGTCCACCGGCGACAACCCGAGCAGCTTCATCACGCGGGTCCAGAACCGGAAGTAGAGCAGGTGCATCACGGCGTGCTCGGGGCCGCCCACGTACACGTCCACCGGCAGCCAGCGCTGCGCCTCCTTCGGGTCGAAGGGCGCGGCGTCGTACTTCGGCGACAGGTAGCGCGCGAAGTACCAGCAGGAGTCGACGAAGGTGTCCATCGTCTCCGTCTCCCGGCGCGCGGGGCCGCCGCACTTGGGGCAGGTCGTGTTGGCGAAGGACGCAACCTTCGCGAGCGGCGGCTCCCCCTTGCCGGTGAGCACCGCCTGCGTGTCGATGTCCGGCAGCCGCACCGGGAGCTGCTCCAACGGCACGGGGATGCCCTTGCGCTCCGGGTCGCACTTCTCGCAGTAGACGATGGGGATGGGCGTGCCCCAGTAGCGCTGGCGGCTGAAGCCCCAGTCCTTCTGGCGGTACGTCACCGTGGCCTTGCCCTGCCCCTGCGACTCCAGCTTCGCGGCCAGCTTCTTGCGCGCCTCCGTGGACGGCATGCCGGTGAAGTCACCGGAGTCCGCGAGCACGCCGTCGTCCGTGTACGCCTCCGTCAGCGTCTCCCCCGCCCCGAGCTTGTCGCCCGTCGCCGGCTGGATCACGACGCGCACGGGCAGCGCGTACTTGCGCGCGAAGGCGAAGTCGCGCGCGTCGTGCGCCGGCACGCTCATCACCGCGCCGGTGCCGTAGTCGCTCACCACGAAGTTGGCGATCCAGATGGGCACCGGCTGGCCCGTCACGGGGTTCACCGCGTAGCCACCGGTGAAGACACCTTCCTTCTCCGCGTCCTCGCCCAGCCGCTCCGTCTTGTTCTGCGCGGCCATCTTCTTCGCGAACGCGTCCACGGCCGCGCGGCGCTCCGCCGTCGTCACCTGCGCGACGAGCTTGTGGTCCGGCGCGAGCACCACGTAGGTGCAGCCGAAGAGCGTGTCCACGCGGGTGGTGAAGACGCGCAGGGCGGCGTCATGCCCCTGCACGCGGAAGTCCACCTCCGCGCCATCCGAGCGGCCAATCCAGTTGCGCTGGGCCGCGGTGATGCGCTCCGGCCACTCCTTCAGCGTGTCGAGCGCGTCGAGCAGGTCCTGCGAGTAGCGCGTGATGCGGAACGCCCACTCGGGCATCTCCTTGTCCTGCACCTCCGAGTCGCAGCGCTCGCAGCGGCCGTCCTTCACCTGCTCGTTGGCGATGACGGTGAGGCAGCCGGTACACCAGTTCACCTTGCTGAAGCGGCGATAGACGAGCCCGCGCTCCAGCATCTGGAGGAAGAACCACTGGTTCCAGCGGTAGTACTCCGGCTGGCTGGTGTTGACCTCGCGCGTCCAGTCGTAGCTGTAGCCGAGCGTCTTGATCTCCGCCTTGAACGACTCGATGTTCTCGCGGGTGCGGATGGCCGGGTGGACGCCGTCCTTGATGGCCGCGTTCTCCGCCGGCAGGCCAAAGGCGTCCCAGCCCATGGGGTGCAGCACGTCGAAGCCGCGCATCTGGTAGTAGCGCGCGTAGACGTCCCCGATGAGGTAGTTGCGCACATGCCCCATGTGCATCTGGCCACTGGGGTACGGCAGCATCTCCAGGACGTACTTCTTGGGGGCATCCGGGCGCCTGCCTGCCCGGAAGAGGCCCTCCTGCTCCCAGCGGGTCTGCCACTTTCCTTCGATCGACTGCGGCTCGTAACGCTCGTTCATCGCCATGGCTCTTCGGACTCTTAGCGGGAGGTAGGACACGCGGGCAACAAGTCTTGGCGCGTCGAAGGCCTGGACGGCCGGCGCCCTCCCCCACCTGACCGGGCGGCCCTGGTGGGAGGGGCCCAAGGTGGGGTGGGACTCGCTCGGTGCTTGCCCTCGGGCCCGGGCGCGACTAACTCGCCTTCCCGGTCTGGAGCAGAGGGAGAGCACCATGCAGGTCGTGAGTGTGAAGAAGGCCCTGTCGGGGGCCATCGAGGCGGGCTCGAAGGTGGAGGTGCGCGGCTGGGTGCGGACGCGCCGCGACTCCAAGGCGGGCATCAGCTTCGTCAACGTGAGCGACGGGTCGGTCTTCGACCCCATCCAGGTCGTCGCGCCCAATTCGCTGCCCAACTACGAGAAGGAGGTCCTTCGCCTCAGCGCGGGCGCCTCCGTCATCTGCCGCGGCACGCTCGTGCAGTCCCAGGGCAAGGGGCAGTCCTTCGAGGTGCAGGCGGACGAGGTCCAGGTGCTGGGCCTGGTGGATGATCCGGACACCTACCCCATCCAGCCGAAGCAGCACTCGCTGGAGTTCCTGCGGGAGGTGGCGCACCTGCGCGTGCGCACCAACACCTTCGGGGCGATCACCCGCGTGCGCAACGCGGCCGCGCAGGCGGTGCACCGCTTCTTCCACACCGAGGGCTTCTGCTGGGTCAACACGCCCATCATCACCGCCAGCGACGCGGAGGGGGCCGGGCAGATGTTCCGCGTGTCCACGCTGGACGCCAGCAACCCGCCGCGCGGTCCGGACGGCAAGATTGACTGGGGCAAGGACTTCTTCGGCAAGGAGGCCTACCTCACCGTGTCCGGGCAGCTGAACGTGGAGGCGTACTGCCTGGCCATGTCCAAGGTCTACACGTTCGGCCCCACGTTCCGCGCGGAGAACAGCAACACCACGCGGCACCTGGCCGAGTTCTGGATGATTGAGCCGGAGATCGCCTTCGCGGACCTCAACGAGGACGCGGCGCTGGCGGAGCGGTTCCTCAAGTACGTGTTCAAGGCCGTGCTGGACGAGTGCGCGCCGGACATGAAGTTCTTCGAGGAGCGCCAGCAGAAGGGCGTCACGGAGCGGATGGAGAAGTTCATCGGCTCCAGCTTCGAGCGCATCGACTACACGGACGCCATCTCCATCCTCCAGAAGGCGAAGAAGAAGTTCGAGTACACGCCGGAGTGGGGCAAGGACCTCCAGACCGAGCACGAGCGCTACCTCACCGAGGAGCACGTGGGCCGGCCCGTGGTGGTGATGAACTACCCGGAGGCCATCAAGGCCTTCTACATGCGCATCAACGAGGACGGGAAGACCGTGGCCGCGATGGACGTGCTCGCCCCGGGCATCGGCGAGATCATCGGCGGCAGCCAGCGCGAGGAGCGCCTGGACGTGCTGGATGCGCGCATGCGGAAGTTCGGCCTCAACCCCGAGCACTACCAGTGGTACCGCGACCTGCGCCGCTACGGCACCGTGCCGCACGCGGGCTTCGGGCTCGGGTTCGAGCGGCTCATCGTCTACATGTGCGGCCTGCAGAACATCCGCGACGCCATCCCCTACCCGCGCGTGCCGGGCTCCGCCGCCTTCTAACGGCCGGTGGGCAGGATGCGCCGATGACCCAGGGCCTCCCGTGGATGCGTTCCCGGGAGGCCCTTCTTTCTTGACGGGGGGTTTGACCCGCGCGGCGTCCTGGCTACGTTGGTCCCGTGTCCTGGCATGCGCACCGGATGGCTCGCTGGCTGAGGTTGGCGCTGGCGTGCGTCGCGCTGGCCCTGGGGGCCGGTGCGTCAGCGCATCCGCTGCCCGTGCCCCAGGCGGCCGTCGCGGCCTGGGTCGAGCGGCGCGCCCCCCAGGCACGCCCCCGCGAGGTGAAGCCCCCCGCGCGGCTCAGCGCCCCGGCGCCGCGCCCCGGCCCTGCCCGCGTACGGGCAGCCGTCCACCGTGTCGCCCGGCGGCCCCAGCTCCTCGGGCCGCCCCGGCGGCGCTTCCTCCTCCATCGAGCGCTCCTGCACTGAGCCCTTCCAGAGGCCCCGTCCCTGGAAGGTTTCTCCGTTCATGGAGTCCGCATGTCTTTTCTCTCGAACGCGGGGCGCGCCTGCTGGCGCGTCCTCAAGGCGGGGCCGCGCAGGCTCATCCGCGCCTGCCGGCTCATCCTCATCCTCATCCTCGTCGTGCTGCCCAACCCCCTGGTGATGGTGCTGTCGGTCTTCCTGACGGCGGAGCGCCGCAACCTTCCCGCGGAGGTGCTGCGAAAGAAGAAGTGAGGCCCTCCGAGAAGCAGGGGCCTTCCCACATGGAGGGCCCCTGCCCCCTCATGCCTTCTTCCGGATGCCCGCGCGCTCCTGCGCGAGCGCGCCCAGCGCGGACCAGTCCTCGTCGCCGCGGCCCTGGGCCACGCCCGTGAGGAAGTGGTCGCGCAGGAGGCTGGCCAACGGCAGCGGCACCTCCGCGCCACGGCCCGCCTCCAGCGCCAGCGTCATGTCCTTGAGGCCCAGGCGCAGCGCGAAGCCCGCGGGCGTGTACTGCCCCTTCGCGATGGTGGCCGCGTAGTTCTCGAAGATGGGCGAGCGGGCGAAGACGGCCTTGAAGACGTCCAGGAACGCCGCGCGCTCCACGCCGCACTTCTCCGCGAGCGCGAACGCCTCCGACAGGGACTCCATCATCGACGCGATGAGGAAGTTGCCGGAGAGCTTCACCGTGTTGGCGGCGGAGGGCCGTTCGCCCAGTTCCGTGAGGCCGCGCCCCAGGGCCGTGAGCAGCGGACGCACGCGCTCCACCTGGGCCTTGGGGCCGGCGGTGATGACCCAGAGCTGCTTGCCCGCGGCGGCCTCGGGGCGGCCGAAGACGGGGGCGGCGACGTAGCCCTGCCCGGCTTCCGCGTGCGCCTTCGCCAGCCGCTCCGACAGCGCGACGGAGATGGTGCTGGACGAGACGTGGATGGCGCCCTTCGGCAGCGCGCTGGCGACGCCGTCCTTCCCCAGGACGGCACCTTCCGCGGCGTGGTCATCCGCCAGCATCGACACCACGGCCTCCGCGTCACGCGCGGCGTCCGCGGGCGTCTTCGCCACGCGCGCGCCCTGCTGCTTCAACGGCGCGGCCTTGGACTCGGTGCGGTTCCAGACGGTGAGCTGATGACCCGCGTCGAGCAGGTTCTTCGCCATGGGCTCGCCCATGTTTCCCAATCCGATGAAGCCGACCTTCATGGAGATGCTCCCTTCGTGCTCGCGTTCACGCTTCGTTCGCCTGCTCTTCGGAGACGTCCAGCCGCTCGAAGGCACGGCCCAGGACGGCGACGCCCAGCGCCACCTCCGCGAAGAGTGCTCCGGCCGCCGCCAGGCCCGCGAGCGGGACGGCCCAGCGCCCCACGACAGTGAACAGCGGGTAGCCCACGAGGAGGGCCACCACGCCCGCGGGCAACAGTCCCAGGAACGTCACCACCAGCGTGCCCACCAGCGTGAGCAGCCGCTGCCCCAGCGCCTCCACGCCGCGCGCCCGCTCCGAGTCCGCCGGAATCCACGCGGGCAGCAGCACCACCGCCGCGTTCTGCACGAACAGCCCCGCGAGCCCCAGCGCCGGCAACACCGACAGCAGCCCCAGCACCACCGGCGTGGACCACTGCGCGAGCGTCACGTCGTCCGAGCCCACGCCCAGCACGCCCGCCACGGCCAGCATCACCCACTGCGCCGCGCCCAACGTCAGCGCGGACGCGGCCAGCTCCGCGCCCACCACCTGCCGCCCCGTGAGCGGCAGCGCGCGCAGCAGCTCCAGCTTGGGCAGGTCCATGCGCAGGTCCGTCCGGAACGCGCTCGGGCCAATCACGGCCATGGCCACCGCGACCATCAGCGCCATGGGGCCCAGGAACTCGCGGCTGTTGGCGAACAGGCGCGTGTCGCCCATCACCAGCGCGAGGGTCGCCCCCAGCACAACGAAGGCCAGCAGCATCACCAGCCCGCTGCCCATCCGCCTGCGCGCGATGAGGTTCTTCCACAGGAGCGCGACCTCTGGACGCCCCCGAGGCCCCAGCACGAAGGGCACCCGGCCCACGTGGATGGCCCCCACACGCGCGGCCCGGTTCCCCCGCTCCGCCCGCTGACGCGTCCGCGCGTCCGCGCTCGCCACCGCCGAGTCCTCGAAGGGGACCTCCACCGCCAGCACCCAGGCGTAGTGCGCCGCGAGCAGCGCCAGCGCCGCGGGCAGGTAGCGCAGGAACTCCTGTCCGCTGTGCGCCATCGCGGGGGCCACCAGCGCGCGGCCCGGCCACAGCACCGCGCGGGGGCCGGGCGCGTCGAGGACATCCCGCAGCCACTCGCGCACGGCGAACGGCGCGGAGGCGTCCGCGGGCCACGGGTGCGCATCCAGCGTGGACAGCAGCGTCCCCACCGCCGCCACGAGCACCAGCGCCACCACCGCCCAGCGCACGGCGCCGCCCCAGCGCCCCTGGGACACGAGCCAGGCGCGCACGAACGACGCCGCCGTGCCGTGCAGGTACAGCGTCCCCATGGCCAGCGACGCCCCGAGGAAGAAGAGCTCCGGACGGGAGCTGGTGAAGCGCCCCACGAAGAGCGTCGCCGCCAGCGCCGCCAGCCCCGCGCTCAACAAGCCTCGCAGGAGCTTGTAGTGCAGCAGCGCCCGGCGCGTGACGGGCGCGGGGAAGAAGGCCTGCACCTCCGTCTGCGTGAAGGTCAGCGCGGGCCGGTCCGCGCCCAGCACCCACGCCGTCACCAGCGTGCCCAGCACCGACACCTCCAGCGACAGCTCCGCGAACAGCTTCGCGTTCGGGGACACCGCGCGCCCCGTCCCCACCACGAACACGCTGCGGCCCACGAGCGAGTACAGGTACGCGAGCCCCACCAGCGCGCCCAGCAGGTAGCGCGGGTGCTTGAGCCGCCGCACCTGACGCACCACCCGGTTGCGCCACGTCCTCACCCAGAGGAACGCCACCGCGCCCGGAAAGCTCACGAGTCCCCGGGCCCCGTCGCTTCCGCGGCCGCGCTGGTGATGCGCACGAACAGCTCCTCCAGCGACGCGCCGTCCCCCGCGCCACCCGCCATCTGTTCACGGATCTCCGGCAGCGAGCCCAGCGCCACCGCGCGGCCTCCGGCGATGACGAGCAGCCGGTGGCACAGCTCCTCCACCAGCGGAAGCAGGTGCGACGACAGCACCAGCGCAGTGCCCTCCTCCGCGCGGCGGCGCAGCGACGCCTTCATCCGGCGGATGCCCAGCGGATCCAACCCCGTCAGCGGTTCGTCCAGGAGGATCAGCCGCGGCTGGTGCAGGAAGCCGCATGCGATGGACAGCTTCTGCTTCATCCCGCGCGACAGCTCGCCGGGCAGCGACTTCTCCCGGCCCGTCAGCTCCATCTCCTCCAGGAGCGCGCGGCCCCGCTCCTCCCAGTCCTCCACGCCGTAGAGGCGCGCGGTGAAGTTCAGGTGCTCCCAGACGGTGAGGTACTCGAAGAAGCGCGGCTCGTCCGGCAGGAAGGCCAACCGCCGCTTCGCTTCCACGGGCGCTTCCGACAGGTCATGCCCCGCCACCCGCACGCGCCCCACGGACGGCGGCAGGATGCCAGCGAGGCACCGGAGCGTGGACGTCTTCCCCGCGCCGTTGGGCCCCACGAGGCCCAGCACCTCGCCGGGCGCCACCTGGAAGGTGAGCCCACGCACCGCCCGCACCGCGCCGTACGTCTTCTCCAACCCCTCGACGTCCAGCGCCGGTTCCATGCGTGCCCTGGGACCCTTCGCGAAGCTCAGCCGAGCTTCAGCAGTTCCTTCACCGTGTCCAGCACCACCCGGGCCTGCACGGGCTTCACCAGGTAGGCCGTGGCCCCCAGCGCCATGGCCCGCGCGCGGTCCGCGTCCGCGCCCTCCGTCGTCACGACGACGATGGGCACGGCCCGGTGCTCCTCCGTCTGACGGATGTGGTGGATGAGCTTCAGCCCGTCCATCAACGGCATGTTGATGTCCGTCATCACCAGATCGAAGCGGCCCTGCGTGGAGAGCTTCTTCAGCCCCTCCACGCCATCCTGCGCCTCGACGCAGACCACGCCCGCCAGACGCTGAAGCGCGTACATGATGCTGCGGCGCATGGCCTGCGAGTCATCCACCACCAACGCGCGGATCGGCTGCTGCGACATGCCCCCGACACTAACACCCGCGCGCCGCCGGGCCCGGGATTGTGACGCGGCCTGTCCGGCAACCACCGATTCACTGGCCGGACGACTGACGGCGGCGGCGCACCAGCGCGGCCAGCTCCGAGCCGATGTCGTCCAATGGAAGCACGCGCGTCACCGCCCCCGTGGCGATGGCCTCCTTGGGCATGCCGAACACCACCGCCGTGTCCTCGGACTCGGCCCAGGTCTCCCCGCCCTCGCGCCGGACGCCGCGCACGCCCTGGGCTCCGTCCGCCCCCATCCCCGTCAGCACCACCGCCACCGCGCGTGAACCCAGCACCTCCGCCGCGCTCTCGAAGAGCCGGTCCACCGACGGGGCGTACTTGTCCGCGGCCACGGGCGATGGCGTGCGCAGCTCCATCCGCCCCGAGCGCTCCGTCAGCAGCAGGTGCCGCCCGCCCGGCGCGATGTAGACGTGGCCCGGCGCCACCACGTCGCCTTCGCGTGCCTCCGTCACCGTGAAGGGCCCGATGCGGTCCAGGCGCTCCGCGAAGGCCCGGGTGAACTGCGAGGGCATGTGCTGGCCCACCAGCACGCTGACGGCCGGCTCGGCGGACAGCCCCTCCAGCAGCCGCTGCACCGCCGGAGGTCCGCCCGTGGACGCCCCCACCGCGATGACCTGCGGCGCTTCTCCGGAGAGCACGGCGCTGCGCAGCGCGGCGCCATGGCGTCCGCCGGACTTCACGTGGCGGGCCGCGCGCACCTTGTCCAGCAGCTCGCGCCGCAGGCCCTCCAGTGCCTCTGGCGTGCCCCGGGGCGGCTTGGCGATGAAGTCGAACGCGCCCAGCTCCAGCGCCTTGAACACATCCGACTTGTGCGCGTAGCTGGAGATGACGATGACGGGCGTGGGGGACACGCGCATCAGCAGGCGCAGGAAGGTGTGTCCCCCCAGGCGGGGCATCTCCAGGTCCAGCGTCACCACGTCCGGCTTCAGCTCCAGGACCTTCTTGAGGCCTTCCTCGCCGTCCTGCGCCCAGTCCAGCACCTCCACGTCCGCGGAGGACTCCAGCAACGTGGTGAGCGTTCGGCGGTTGGTGGCCGAGTCGTCGATGACGAGCACCGTGAGCGGACGCCCCATCAGCGCCCCTCCAAGGACGGAAGCTCCGGCCGGCGGTACACCAGGTCGCCCTTCAGATGCACCAGCTCGAAGTCCGCGCCCAGGCTGAGCAGGTTCTCCGCGTGGCCCAGGAGCAGGTAGCCCCCCGGACAGAGCCGGTCGCGGATGACGCCCAACACCCGGCGGCGCGCGGCCAGGTCGAAGTAGATCATCACGTTGCGGCAGAAGACGACGTCGGTGCGCGGCACCAGCTGGCTCGCCGCCACGTCCGACAGGTTGTGATGGCCGAAGCTCACCCACGCCTTCACGTCGTCGCGCACACGGACGCGGTTCACCCCCGCGGGGACGAAGTAGCGCTCCAGCAGCTCCGGGGGGGTCGCGCGCAGGGCGCTGGGGCCGTACTCGGCGCGGCGGGCCACCGTCAGCACCCGGCGCGACAGGTCCGTGCCGTACACCTCCACGTCCCAGTCATCGAAGCGGCCGCTCTCCTTCAACAGCATCGCCACCGTGTACGCCTCTTCTCCGGAGGAACACCCCGCGGACCACAACCGCAGACGGCGCGTGTGCGCGTTGCGCTTCTCCAGGATGGGAAGCAGCTCCTCGCAGAAGGCCTTGAGCTGCGCGGGCTCGCGGAAGAAGTACGTCTCGTGCGTGGTGAGGGACTCCACCGCCGCTTCCAGCTCCGCGTGGCGCTGGACGTCGTAGCGCAGGTAGCGGTGGTACGCGCCGAAGTCCTGGAGCCCCAGTGCCTCCAGCCGGGGCCACAGCCTGCGCTCCATCACGAACTTCATGTTCTCGTGGATGAGGATCCCGCAGTGCGCGTAGACGTGGTCGCGCAGCAGCCGGAACTCCTCCAGCGTCATCTCCGGGCGACCCTCGTCGAAGCGTGGCATCCGCGCGCCCTCCTCAACGCCCCGACAGCCGGGCCACCGCGTCCGACAACGCGACCCGGGCGAGCCCATCGTGCTCCACCGAGAGGGCCTGCTGGAGCGCGGGCAGGCATTCCGGACGGTCCAGGCCGCCCAGCACGCGCGCGGCCGCCGCACGGACATCCCACCGGGGGTGGCCCAGGAGCGACACCGCCAGCGCCGCCCCATCCGCGCTCGCCTCCGCCGACGTCAGCGCCGCGAGCGCCGCCTTCACCACCTCCGCGTCGGGGTGGCTCAGCGCGTCCCACAGCACGCCCGGCCCCACCGTCCCCAGCTTCGCCAGGGCCCGCACCGACAGCACCGCGAGCGCGCCGTCGCCGTGGCGCACCAGCGCCTCCAGGTCCTCTGAACGGTCCTTCGCCCCCACGCCCCCCACCGCCTCCACCGCGGCCAGGCGCACGGCGCGGTCCTCGTCCTTCAGCGCGAGCGCCAGGAAGTTCGACGTCTCCGTCCCCTTCTGCTGCCCCAGGGAGCGAACCGCGGCGACGCGGACCTTCGCGGACTCGTCCGCCAGCGCGCCGCGCGCCAGCTCCTGGCCCGTCTCGCCATCCGCCCTGCCCGCCGCCTCCACCGCCGCCGCGCGCCACGCAGCGTCCTCGTCGCGCGCCAGCCGCCGCAAGAGGGGCAGCACCCGCGCACCGCCCAGCCGCCCCAGCACCGCCACCGCCGCGGGCGTCGTGCGCTGCTCCACCGCCGCCTCCAGCGCGGCCAGCGCCACCAGCGGGTGGCCCACGGTCAGCTGCTCCAGCGCGCGCGACGCCATCCCCGACAGGGAAGGATCCGCGAGCAGCGCCACCAGCGGCGCCACGGCGTCCGGCGAGCGCGTGCGCCCCAGCGCCCGCACCACCACCGTGCGCAGGTCATCCTCCGCCCACTCCAGGAGCGCGCACAGCTCCGGCACCGACGTCGCATCCACCAGCAGCACCAGCGCCTCGGCCGCCACCGTGCGCGCGGGCAGGGACAGCGTCCCCATGTTGCCCAGCAGCAGCCGCCGTCCCTCCGGCCCCAGCTGTCCCAGGGTGAAGAGCACCTCGCGCAGGAGCCGGTCCTCGCGCGCCACCTCCGCCACCGCCACCGCGAGCGACGCTTCTCCCAGCGCCCCCGCGACCACCAGCGCGCCGGCCCGCACCTGCACGTCCTCGCCATCCAGCGCTTGCGCCACCCGCTCCGTCACTTCCGGAATGCCGCCCACCACCGCGCGCGCGACCGCGTCCAGTTCGCCCCGCTCATAGGGCCCCAGCCCTCCCGCCTGGGTGCCCAACGCGACGAAGGCGGCCTCGCGCACCGAACGCACCGGAGAGGCCAGGGCCTGACAGATGCGCTCCGTGGACACGCCTGGGGGATGCAGCCCCAACAGCCGCAAGGCGCTGCGTTGCAGGCCCGGGTCCTCCACTAGCGCCATCACCCGCGCCAGGGGCGGCGCGCGCTTGAGCGACGCGAGGCCCTCCAGCGCCGCCAGCCGCAAGAGGGCCGTGGGTGCGTCCAGCAGTGACTCCAACGCCCGCGCCGCGGCGTCCCCGCCCAGCCGGCCCAGCGCTTCCGCCGCGGCCACGCGCACGTTGAGGTCCACGTCGGAGAGCGCGCGCAGCAGCACGTCCTCCACCTCCGGGCGACCCAGCTGTCCCAGGATGTCCGCCGCGAGCTTGCGCTGATCCGGATCCTCGTGCTCCAGCAGGCGCACCAGCGGACGCAGCGCCACGGGCCCCATGCCGGCAAGCGCCTCGGCCGCCGCGTTGCGCGCGCCTGTCTCGCCCCGCTCGCCCAGGACGGAGATGAGCCGGGCGGTGACTCCTGGCGCGTCCGGGACGCGGCGCAAGCCCTCCGCGGCCGCGTGCCGCACGCGCCAGCTCTCGTCGTGCAGTCCCTGCGTGAGGGTTTCCAGGGCCCCTGGCGTGCGCGGATCCACCGCCTGCAACGCCCGGTAGCGCGCCTCCTCCAGCACTTCGGGAGACCGCACCGTGTCGCTCATCCGCCGTCCTCCTCTGGTGGCAGGGCCCAGAAGCGGTCCGCCGCTGGGATGCGGGCCCCGGGGGCATCGAGCCCCAGCGCGGTCCCTGGCGGGAATCCTGTCAGCGAGAGCCCGGAGAGCGCCAGTCCGAGCAACCTGGGCACGGGGCGGCCGCTCCGCTGGCGCACGACACGCCCCGCGAAGGCCCGCGCCAGCGAGAGGACCAAGAGGCGGGTCATGGCCACCGCGTCCGCGATACGGGCCTGCCCGACGGAGGGCGCGCGGAGGCAGCCGATGACGCGGCGCGAGCTGGCGAACCGGCGGAGGCCGAGCACCGCCACGAAGAAGGGGCTCAGGGTCCGCCGGTGTCCGCTCAGGTCGCGCATGCCTCCTCGGGCCCAGAATCCCACCCCTCCTGCCCGAAGAACCAGAGGGAGTAGATTCCGAGCACCGTCCCCACCGGAAAGTTGGCCAGCGCGAGGATGGCGAGCACCGTGGCCGTGCCCCTGGACACGGACTGCCCGCGCAGCAGCCCCATGCCCAGGGACAGCCCGGCGAGCGCCACCCACAAGACGGCGACCGTGAACGCCACCATCCCGTAGATCGCGACCGAATACCCCGCGGGCGAGTGCGCGACGCGGCCCGTGGCGATGTGGACCATCATCCAGGTGACGACCCCCAGCCCGACGGCGCCCAGGAGCGTCAGCGCGTGCACGAACACGTAGAGAAGCCCCAACGCCTTTCGATGCCCGGTCAGGTCTCGCATGGCGTCCCCGTTAAACCGCCGGGACGCACGACGAAAACGGGCCCCTCAGGTCGCTGTCGGCGGCCGTGACTCCCGCTCCAGCTCCGCGCGCAGGAGCGCCTTCAGGTCCAGCAGCAGCCGCAGCCGCTCCGGCGGCCCGCACACGCCCACCACGAAGGGCGTGCGGCCCGCGGCCATGAGCGCCGGCGCGGGCTTGATGTCGCCGCGGCGCACGCGCAGCACCTCCGCCACGCGGTCCACCCGCGCCACGACGCGTCGCGTCCCCAGCCGGCAGACGAGCATCCGCGTGCGCCGGGTCTCCGGGGTCGCCTGTCCCAGCAGGCGCTGGCGCAGGTCCACCACCGGCAGCATCGCGCCGC
Organism: Corallococcus sp. Z5C101001; assembly: GCF_007352635.1. Taxonomy (NCBI): domain Bacteria; kingdom Pseudomonadati; phylum Myxococcota; class Myxococcia; order Myxococcales; family Myxococcaceae; genus Corallococcus; species Corallococcus sp. Z5C101001. The sequence continues at coordinate 58,821 of NZ_VKLU01000019.1, read as the reverse complement.
GCAGGTGCAACACCCCCTCCACGAAGGCCGGGGCGTGGGGGATGGGGATGACGCGCTGGGGAGGAAGAATCTCCTCCACGCGCATGATGTCGAGCACGTACTCCTCATTGCCCACGAAGAAGGCGCACAGCTGCGCCTCCGCGTCGGGGGCCGGAGGGTCGTCGGGCCCGCCACCGCGAGGACGGCGGGCCAGCAGGTTCACGGGGTCCGTCATGGGGTGAGCGCCTGCTCCGGGTCCAACAGGATGTAGAGCTGCGAGCCCTTGCGCCCCAGCCCCGCCACGCAGTCGCGGTCCCCTCGCAGCCCCGCGGGTGACAGCTCCACCATGGACGGCTTGAGCCGCACCACGCCCGCCACCGAGTCCACCCACACGCCCGCGGGCCCATCCTCCGTCTTGAGCACCAGGATGCGCGCGGCCCGGGGAGGCAGGCCCGCATCCGGCCCCGCGACCACGGGAGGCACCTCCGCGAGCCGCAGCCGCAGCTTGACGTCGTAGACGGGCAGCAGCTCGCCGCGCAGGTTCATCACGCCCAGCAGGTGCGGCTGCGCGCGCGGGATCTCCGTGAGCAGCGGCACCTTGCAGATCTCCCGCACCGCGAGGATGGGCACCGCGTAGCACTCCGCCTCCAGGCGGAAGGCGAGGTACTCGGTGGGCTCCTCCTCCAGGATGCTCGGGGCCAGCCCGTCACTGCCCGCCGCGAAGTCCAGCAGACCGCCGACGTCCTCGTCCGGACGGTAGAAGAACGCGTCGAGCAGGGCTTCGAAACGGGACACCCGGCGGAGGATATCAGCCCCCCGGCACGGGTGCCTTACGCGCGGCGCCGCTCCTGCGCGATGCCTTCTTCCAGGAGTTCCGCGACATCCAGCACCAGGACGGTGCGCCGGTTGCCCAGGTCGGTGGCGCCGGAGACGCCCTTCACGTTGCTCAGCCGGCCGCCCAGGGGCTTGGTGACGATGTCCTGCTGGCCGAACAGCTCATCCACCGCGATGCCCAGGCGCTGCTGCGCCAGGCCCACCACCACGACGAAGTGGCGGTTCACCTCGCGCTCCGGCAGGTGGAAGAGCCGCCCCAGCCGCAGGAAGGGCAGCGTCTGGCCGCGCAGGTCCAACACCTCGCGGCGCTCCACGGTGCGGATGTCGCGCGGCTGCACGGAGAGGATCTCCAGCACGCTGTTGAGCGGGACCGCGTAGGTGCGGCCGCTGACGCCCACCACCAGCGCGCGCACGATGGCCAGCGTCACCGGCAGCGTCAGGTGGAAGGCCGTGCCCCGGCCGCGCTCGCTCCACACGTCGATGATGCCGGAGAGGTTGCCCAGGTTGTTCTTCACCACGTCCAGGCCGACGCCCCGTCCGGAGAGCGCGCTGACGCTGGAGCGGGTGGAGAAGCCCGGCAGGAAGATGAGGTTGAGCAGCTCGCGCCGCGTCATCTCGCTCACCTGGGACGGGGTGACGAGCCCGCGCGACAGGGCCACCTCGCGCACCCGCACCTCGTCGATGCCGGAGCCGTCGTCGCTCACGCTGATGACGACGTGGTTGCCCTTCTGCTCCGCGCGCAGGCGCACCACCGCGCGCCGGGGCTTGCCCGCGCCGAGCCGCGCCTCCGGCCCCTCCGCGCCATGGTCGATGGCGTTGCGGATGAGGTGCATCAGGGGGTCGCTGAGCTCCTCGACGATGAGCTTGTCCAGCTCCACCTCGCCGCCAGCGCTGACGAAGTCGATCTCCTTGCCGGCCTCGCGGGCGATCTTGCGCACCAGCCGCGCGAGCTTGTCGAACACCTGGCCCACCGGGACCATGCGCGCTTCGAGCAGGCCTTCCTGGAGCGCCTCCAGCTTGCGCTCCAGCTGCCGCGTCTCGCGTGAGAGCTCCTGGCCGAAGAGCTTGGAGAGCGCGACCGTCCCATCCTGCCGGGACGTCTCCGCCAGCCGCTGGAGGTTGGCCTTGATGAGCAGCAACTCGCCCACCATGTTGATGAGCCCGTCCAGCCGACCGATGTCCACGCGCACCGTCTGCGTGAGCGAGCGCAGGGACGTCTCTTCCGTCCGGGGACGGCCCGTGGCCGGCAGGGGCGCGGACGCGGCGGCCTGGAGTCCGACCACCGTGGGGGGCGGTCCCACCGCCCGCATGCGCGGAGGATTTCCCCCCGAGACCGGCGCCAGGGCGGAGGGCGCTCCAGCGCCATCTTCGGCCTCCAGGTCCCCGGTCTCCAACTGTGGCGGCGGCCGTGAGGAGCCGGTGTCCGTGAGGCCCGGCGACCGCGACACGCCTGGGCCCTCTGACCGCCGTGACAGCGACAGCCCTGTGCTCACGGGTCTGGCGGACGGAGCCCCGGACGCGACCTCATTCGAAGGCCCGGACACCATCGGCGCCCCAGCGCGCACCGCGCCGGGCGATGGGGAGCTCGCGGTCCCGGGCGCCCACGCGGTCCGGGAGTCCACGGGCGCTGACGGCGCCTCAGGCGTGGCACCCGGAGCGGGCGCCTTCGCACGGCCGCCCTTCTTCTTGCCACCGCGCTTCGGGGGACGGGCCTCCGCCTCGACAGCTTCGGGAGGCGGGGGCGCGGGGACGTCGAATACGGCCCCGGTGTGCCCCTGCTGCGGCGGACGCACGGCCAGCGGAGCCAGCTCCGCGGGGGTGCCCTGGAGCCCCGCCTCCAGCGCCGGCGCAGCCACCTTCGCGCCGAAGATGAGGTCGAACGCGATGCCGTTCACGCCGCCCGGCCGCGACGAGGGGAGCGTGCTGATCACCTCTCCCAGGGGCTTGAGCCGCGTGTTCAGGTCCGCGAGCCCCTGGTCGAAGTCCGTGAGGTCGAACGCCGCGCGCACGCGCCACAGCGCCACCCCGCGCCGCACGTTCTCGCGCAGCCGGTGCTCTTCGTACTCGGTGAAGACGGCGCGCACCGCCGCGTCCAGCTCCAGCCGCTCCAGCGGATCCTCTTCCACCGCGGGTGGCGGCGAGCCCAGCCGCGCGAACCGGTCCTCCATGTCACGGGTGCGCTGGGTGAGCTCGGCGCCCTCCTCGCTCCGCGACGCCTCCCCGAGCAGCGCCTGGAACGTGTCCAGCGCGTCCACCAGCGTGTCCAGGACCTGGTTGTCCAGCGTGAGGCGCCCCAGCCGCAGCCGGTCCAACAAGTCCTCCGCGGCGTGCGCCAGCTGGGTGATGCGCTCCTGACCGAAGAGCCCCGACAACCCCTTCAGCGAGTGCGCCGCGCGGAAGATGCCGTTGATGTGCTCCGGATCCGCCTCCTGCTCGCGCGCCTCGTCCAGCGCGAGCAGATCCCTGCCCAGCGCATCGAGGATCTCCGTGGCCTCGGCGACGAACTCCGCCAGCGCCTTGCCTCCGGGCGTCACAGCGGCTTCAGGAAGCGCTTGAGGAGCGCCTCCAGGTCCTCCGGCAGGAACGGCTTCACCAGGTACCCCTCCGCCCCCAGCGCCAGCCCCCGCGAGCGGTCCTGCTCACGCCCCTCGGTGGTGATGATGATGAGCGGCACGTCCCGGTAGTTGGGGTTCTTCTTGACGAAGTTGATGAGCTCCAGCCCGTTGATGTCGGGCATGTTGATGTCGGTGATGATGAGGTCGAAGCGCTGGCGCGGCAGCAGCTTCAGCGCCTCGAAACCACTGGCGGTGGTGACGGCCTCGACGCCGTCCACGGCTTCCACGGTCGCGGCGATGTGCTCGCGCGACACCTTGGAGTCCTCGACAATCAACACCTTGAACTTCATCGCGCGCGCCTCGGGGGCCGGATGCTAGCAGAAGCCCCGCCGGTACGCTGCGCGTCATCCCTTCCGGGATGACAGCGACCCGACAAGCGCCTTGTCCGCGAGGAGGGACACCCGTCCCCCCTTGAACGCGGGCAGGAACTGCTTCTGATACGCCTCCGCCCGAGCCGCGTCGCTGAGCCCCACCCCGCCCGGCACCTCCAGGGCCACCGACTCCACCTTCGCGCGGCTCAGCACCTTCGCCGCGCCCGAGAGCGCCTCGCCCAGGGAGGCCCCGTCCAGGCGCTTCCGCGAACCCAACCCCACCACGAAGATGCGCGGCACGGTCAGCTTCCCGTCCGACGGCAGGAGGAGCCAGTCATCCTTCACGCCGGTAAAGAAGCCCCCCTGGAGCACGCGCGACAGGGCGCCGCACAGCCGCCAGTCCACGTACCCCGCGGAGGAAGGCAGCGGGCGGTCGTCCTCGGCCACGAAGAGGCACAGGGCGTCCACCCCCGCCAGCGCGTCCAGGCCCTCCAGGCCCACGTCCAGGGTCTGCGTCTGGCTCACGGCTTCCCGAGCGCCACCGCGACGCGGTCCAGGAGGCCGTTGACGAAGGCGCTCGACTCCTCGTTGCCGAAGTTCTTCCCCAGCTCCACCGCCTCGTTGATGGTCACCTTGCGAGGGATGTCCGGGCGGTACTTCAGCTCGAAGATGCCCAGCCGCAGCACGTTCCGGTCGATGCGGGACATGCGGTCCAGGCGCCAGTTGTGGCTGTGGCGCTCGATGAGCGCGTCGATCTCCTCGCGGTGGGCCTGCACGCCCTCCACCAGCTCCTTGGCGAACTTCACCGCGTCGGGCTCCGGGGTGCCTTCCTCCGCGGAGGCGGCCCACGCCGAATCCAGGGCCTCCCGCGTGGCGCCCTGAGCCATCTCCAACTGGTAGAGCGCCTGCAGCGCTCGCTCTCGTGCCGTTCTGCGCGCGCCCATCGCGGTTATCCCTTTCGCTCCGCGGCCGTCATGCGCGCGAAGAGGTTGACCATCTCGATGCAGGCCACCGCGGCCTCCGCGCCCTTGTTGCCCGCCTTCACGCCCGCGCGGTCGATGGCCTGCTCCACGGTATCGCACGTGAGCACGCCGAACGTCACCGCCGCCGGCTTCGGCCCGGCCGCGGCGCTGAACGCCACCGAACCGATGCCCTTGGCGCACTCTCCGGCCACGTAGTCGAAGTGGGGGGTGCCGCCGCGAATCACCGCGCCCAGGATGACCAGGCCCGCGTACTGGCCGCCCTCCGCCACGCGGCGGGTGAGGCCGGGCAGCTCATAGGTGCCGGGGCAGCGGTACACGTCGATGGCGTCGTCCTTCACGCCATGGCGGACCAGCGTGTCCACGGCGCCCTTCAAGAGCTCCTCCGTGATGAAGCTGTTGAACCGGGACACACAGATGGCGAACCGGCCCTGGGGGGGGAGGAAATCCCCTTCGAAATAGCGAGGCATGGCGCGCTCCTTACACCACCTGCGCCCCTACCCGCGAGGGGTGAAACCCGCCGCCCGCACCACCGCCTCCGTCAAGCCCACCCCCGGGACGGCCCCCGGAGCGCCCCGGAGGTCGAACAGGCGGGCCACGTACTTGCCAATCAGGTCGCCCTCCAGGTTCACCTGGGCCCCGGGGCTCTTGGCGTGCAGCGTGGTGCGGTGCTGCGTCTCCGGAATCAGCTGCACCCGGAAGCGGTCCGCCTCCACCGCGTTCACCGTCAGGCTGATGCCGTCCACCGTCACCGAGCCCTTCTCGATGAAGCAGGGCGCGAGCTCCGGAGGCAGCCGGAACACCATCACCCACGAGCCGCCCTCCGCGAAGGTCTCCAGCACCTCGCTGACGGCGTCCACGTGGCCCGACACCAGGTGCCCCCCCAGCCGGTCTCCCAGTGCGAGCGCGCGCTCCAGGTTCACCCGGTCGCCCGTCCGCCGGGCCCCCAGGGTGGTGCGCCGCAGCGTCTCCGGCGCGGCCTGCACGCGGAAGGTGTCCCCGCCCTTCTCCACCACCGTGAGGCACGCGCCATCCACGGCGATGGATTCGCCCAGGGCGAACGCCTCCGCGCCCAGCGAGGTGCGAATCCAGAAGTCGGTCATCGCGCCGGCGACGACGCGGGTGACGGTGCCGGTGTCCTGGATGAGGCCTGTGAACATGACCGGGACTTATAACGGATGCCCCGGCGGAGCGCTGGCCTTCAGAGCAGGGCGCGCAGGAGGACGTCGTCCCCCACCTTCTCCAGGGTCAGGTCCTTCACAGTCAGGGCCTGGGCCATGGTCTTCACGCCCAGCTCCCCCGCCCACGACAGCCCCCCCGCGCCCACCAGCTTGGGAGCGAGGAACAGGGCGAGCGCGTCCGCCAGGTGCTCGCGCAGCAGCGTGCCGTACAGGCCCGCGCCACCCTCCACGAGCACGTGGTTGAGCCCCTCCTTCGCCACGCGGCGCAGGACGGCCTTCAGGTCCACGCGGTCCTGCTTCGCGCGCACGTTCCACACCTCCACGCCCTGCGCCAGGAAGCGCCGCGCCCTCCTGCCGTCCGGATCCTCCAGCGTCGCCACCACGGTGCGCGCGGTGCTGCGCTGGGTGAAGACGGTGTGGTTGGGGGACAGCTTGAGGTGCGAGTCCACCACCACGCGCACCGGGTCCTTGCCCCCGCCGCCCGGCAGCCGGGTGGTGAGCTGGGGGTCGTCCATCCGCACGGTGTTCGCCCCCACGAGGATGGCGTCCACCTGGTCGCGCAGCCGGTGCACCCACGCGCGCGAGGCCTCGCCCGTCACCCAGCGCGAGTCCCCGCCAGGCGCGGCGATCTTCCCGTCCAGCGTCACCGCGGCCTTGAGCGTCACCCACGGCAGGCCGGTGCGCATCATCTTGAAGAAGGGCCGGTTGAGCGCGTCCGCCTCGTCCTTGAGGACATGCGTCACCACCGCCACGCCGCCGCGCTTGAGCCGGTTGAGGCCCTTGCCGCTCACCAGCGGGTTGGGGTCCGACGACGCGCTGAACACGCGCCGCACGCCGGCCTCCAGCACCGCCAGGCTGCACGGCGGGGTGCGCCCGTAGTGGTCGCACGGCTCCAGCGTCGTGTAGAGGTCCGCGCCGCGCGCCTTGGAGCCCGCCGCCTCCAGCGCCACCACCTCCGCGTGCGCCGTGCCGGCCTTCCTGTGGTGGCCGCGCGCGATGATGCGCCCGCCCTTCACCAGCACCGCGCCCACGACGGGGTTGGGGCTGGTGCGGCCCAGGCCCTTGGCGGCCTCCTCCAGCGCGATGCGCATGAAGAACTCGGCCACCGCGCGGTCGAAGTCCGCCGCGCGCTTGGAGCGAGGTGCCTTCACCGCCTGCAACCGTGACCGCGTGAGCAAGCGCATACCGCCCTTCCTAACCGTCCTTGGGCGCGGTCGCAGGCGGCTTCGCCTTGCGTTCGCGCTCCTGGTCCTCGAGCAGGTCCTTCAGCTCGTGCATGAACTCGGAGATGTCCCGGAAGCTGCGGTACACGGACGCGAAGCGCACATAGGCCACCTCGTCCAGTTGCTGCAGCCGCCGCATCACCTGCTCTCCAATGGAGGAGGAAGGCACTTCCTTCTCCCCCATCCCCTGGAGCATCCGCTCGATGTCCTCCACCGTCGCCTCCAGCTGCGCGGCGGACACCGGGCGCTTCTCACACGCCTTCTTCAGGCCGTTGAGCATCTTCTCGCGGTCGAACGCCTCGCGCCGCCCGTCCTTCTTCACGATGAGCGGGTAGAGTTCCTCCACCCGCTCGTACGTGGTGAAGCGGCGCTTGCAGGAGAGGCACTCACGGCGGCGCCGGATGACGGAGCCCTCGTGCGACTCGCGCGAGTCGATGACCTTGTTCTCCGGGTCCTGACAGAAGGGGCAGCGCACGGGCGGGCTACTTCAACCGCGAGGCGTACAGCGGGAAGCCCTGACTCAACTCCTTCACCTGGCCCTTCACGCGCGCGAGCGCCGCGTCGTCCTGGGCGGCGTCCAGCGCCTCGCCGATGAGCCGGCCCACCACCGCCATCTCCGCCTCGCGCATGCCGCGCGTGGTGATGGCCGGGGTGCCCACCCGGACGCCGGAGGTCGTCATCGGCTTCTCCGGGTCGAAGGGGATCATGTTCTTGTTGACGGTGATGCCCGCCTTGCCGAGCACCTCCTCCGCCACCTTGCCGGTGAGCTTCTTGGCGCGCAGGTCCACCAGCATCAGGTGGTTGTCCGTGCCGCCCGAGCACAGCCGCAGGCCCGCCTTCTTCAGGGCCTCCGCCAGCGCCTGGGCGTTGGCGACGATCTGCTTCTGGTACGCCTTGAACTCCGGCGACAGCGCTTCCTTGAAGGCCACCGCCTTGCCCGCGATGGCGTGCATCAGCGGCCCGCCCTGGATGCCGGGGAAGATCTGGCTGTTGATGGTCTTCGCGTACGCCTCACGGCTGAGCACCATGCCGCCGCGCGGGCCGCGCAGCGTCTTGTGCGTGGTGGTGGTGACGATCTCGGCGAAGGGCACCGGCGACGGGTGCACGCCCGCGGCGACGAGCCCCGCGATGTGGGCCATGTCCACCAGCATGGCGGCGCCCACCTTGTCGGCGATCTCCCGGAACTTCGCGAAGTCGAGCGTGCGCGGGTACGCGCTCGCGCCCACCACCAGCACCTTGGGCTTGTGCTCCAGCGCCAGCGCCTCCACCTGCGCGAAGTCGATGGTCTCCGTGTCGCGCGACAGGCCGTAGTGGACGACCTTGTAGAGCTTGCCGGAGAAGTTGAACGCCGCGCCGTGGGTGAGGTGGCCGCCGGAGTTCAGGTCCAGGGACAGCATGGTCTCGCCCGGCTTCATCAGCGCCATGAAGGCGCCCATGTTGGCCTGGCTGCCGGAGTGGGCCTGGACGTTCACCGCGTCCGCGCCGAACAGCTCCTTCGCGCGCTGGATGGCCAGGTTCTCCGCCACGTCCACCACCTCGCAGCCGCCATAGTAGCGCTTGCCGGGGTAGCCTTCGGCGTACTTGTTGGTGAGCACCGAGCCCACCGCCTCCATCACCGCCGGGCTGACGAAGTTCTCCGAGGCGATGAGTTCCAGCCCCTCTTCCTGACGCTCGGTCTCCTGCCGGAGCACCTGGGCGATTTCAGGATCCACCTGGGACAGCGTGCGGGTGTTCTCCATGGGGTTGCCTCCTGGCGTGCGAACGAAAGGAACTGCGAAGGGGCGTCCAGCCCCTCAGCGCTGCTGGGACTCGACGTCGCGAATCTTCTGGACGCGCTTCTCGTGGCGGCCGCCCTCGAAGGCGGTGGAGAGGAAGGCCTCCAGGATGCCGCGCGCCACGCCGGCCCCCACCACGCGCTGGCCCAGACACAACACGTTGGCGTCGTTGTGCGCGCGGGTCATCCGCGCCTCGAACTCCGTGGAGCACAGGGCCGCTCGCACGCCCCGGTGCTTGTTGGCCACGATGCTCATCCCGATGCCGGTGCCGCACACCAGCACGCCCAGCGCGCCGGCCTCCGCGGTCACGGCCCGGGCCACCTGGGAGGCGAAGTCCGGGTAGTCCACGGACTCACGCGTCTGGGGCCCCAGGTCCTCGAAGGGGGTGCCACGCTCCTTCAGGAGCGACACCAGCTCCAGGCGCAGCTCGATGCCCGCGTGGTCGGAGGCGAGGATGACTTTCACGGCCGGACTCCAGTCAACGGCGCCCGCGCTCCATGGGCGCGGGGCCTGGAAGGACGGCCCCCTGCCCGCTGGGCCCCCTGAGGGGAGCAGCGGGCGGGAAGCCCTCAGGCGAAGCGCTTGAACACCAGCACCGCGTTCGTGCCACCGAAGCCGAACGAGTTGCTCATCACCGCGTCGACGCGGGCCTCGCGCGCCGTGTTGGGCACGTAGTCCAGGTCGCAGTCCGGGTCCGGCGTCGTCTGGTTGATGGTGGGCGGCAGCACGTTGTGCGTGAGCACCCGCACGCTCACCACCGCCTCCGCGCCACCCGCCGCGCCGAGCATGTGGCCCGTCATCGACTTGGTGGACGACACGGCCAGCTTGCGCGCGTGGTCGCCGAACACGGCCTTCAGGGCCTTGGTCTCGTTGGCGTCGTTGAACGGCGTGGAGGTGCCGTGGGCGTTGATGTAGCCCACCTGCTCCGGCCGCATGCCCGCGGACTCGAGCGCCAGCCGCATGCAGCGCGCCGCGCCCTCGCCCTCCGGCGCCGGCTGGGTGACGTGGTACGCGTCCGAGTTGGCCCCGTAGCCCACGACCTCCGCGAGGATGTTGGCGCCGCGCTTCTTCGCGGCCTCCAGCTCCTCCAGCACGACGATGCCCGCGCCCTCGCCCATGACGAAGCCATCGCGTTCCTTGTCGAACGGACGGCTGGCCCCCGTGGGGTCGTCATTGCGCGTGGACAGGGCCTTCATCACGGAGAAGCCCCCCATGCCCAGCTGCGTGATGGCCGCCTCCGCGCCACCCGCGATGGCCGCGTCCGTCTCACCCAGGCGGATGGACTTCCAGGCCTCGCCGATGGCGTGCGCGCTGGTGGCGCACGCGGACACCGGAGCCCAGTTGGGCCCCTTGCAGTTGTAGCGCATGGAGATGAGCCCAGGCGCCATGTTGACGATCATCTGGATGATGAAGAAGGGCGACAGCCGGTCGAACCCCTTCTCCAGCCCCTTGCGGTGCTGCTCCTCCAAGGAGGAGATGCCCCCGATGCCAGAGCCCACGATGACGCCCACGCGCTCCGGCCGGTAGCCATGGGGCGCGTCCGGGCCGATGGGCAGGCCCGACTCCTTCACCGCCATGTCGGCCGCGGCCATCGCGTACTGGGCGAACAGGTCCATCCGGCGCACCTCGCGCCTGTCGATGAACTGCTCGGGCTGGAAGTCCTTCACCTCGCCCGCGATGCGCGCGTCGAGCTTCCCCAGTTCGAAACGGGTGATCGTACCGATACCGGATTGACCGGCCAGCATCGCCTGCCAGTTCTTCTCGGTTCCGGTGCCCAGCGCTGAAATCAGGCCGGTGCCGGTGATGACGACTCGACGGTTTGACACTGTTCTTCTCCGCTGACCGCGATGGGGCGCGGAGCGCCGGTGATGAACGCTCCCAATGGCCCCGACACTCCGGGTGTCGCGGCTGCTACTTCTTGTGGGTTTTCACGTAGTTCACGGCGTCGCCGACGGTCTTGATGTTCTCCGCCTCGTCGTCGGGGATCTCGACCTCGAACTCCTCTTCCATCGCCATGACCAGCTCGACGATGTCGAGGCTGTCCGCGCCCAGGTCCTCGATGAAGGACGACTCGGGCTTGATCTCATCCTCACTCACGCCGAGCTGGTCGGCGATGATGGACTTGATCTTGGCTTCCACGTCGATTGCGTTGGACATACGTGCAGAACCCTCCAGCTACAGATGGGGCCCGTCAGTTGACTCGCGGGCCGTCTTCAAGGCGGGCGCGGTATATCCCACGCCCGGCGCCAATCCAACCTTGGCTTACATGTACATGCCGCCGTTGACCCTCAGGACCTCGCCGGTGATGTAGGACGCCGCATCACTCGCGAGGAACAGCACGGCCCCGGCGACCTCCTCCGGGTTGCCCAGGCGGCCCAGCGCGATGCCGCCCACCATCTTCTGCCGCAGCTCGTCGTCGAGGTGGGAGGTCATGTCCGTGCCGATGAAGCCCGGGGAGACGGCGTTGACGCGGATGTTCCGGCTGGCCAGCTCCCGGGCCACCGTCTTCGTCAGGCCGATAAGCCCCGCCTTGGCGGCCGAGTAGGCGGCCTGCCCGGGGTTGCCCATCTCGCCCACCACGGAGGTGATGTTGATGATGGCCCCGGCCTTCTGCTTCATCATGGGCCGGCTGGCGGCGCGGATGAGCGCGAAGGCGCCGCGCAGGTTGGTGTCCAGCTGCCGGTCCCAGTCCTCGTCCTTGACGCGCATGACCAGGCCATCCACCGCCATGCCCGCGTTGTTGACGAGCACGTCCAGCCGGCCGTGCGTCTTGACGATGCCCTCCAGGGCGCTGGCGCAAGCGGCGGTGTCCGCCAGGTCGAAGCGGACGGCCTCCGCCTTCGCGCCCGCCTGCTGGAGCAGGCCCACCGTCTCCTGCGCGGCGGCCTCGTTGCCCACGTAGCTGATGACCACGGTGGAGGCGCCCGCGTTCGCGAACGCCTGCGCGCACGCCCGGCCAATGCCGCGCGAGCCGCCCGTCACCAGCACCACCTTGTCCTTGAAGCCGCTCATGCTGCCCCCAACGCGGCGAGCACCTTCTCCAGGGTCGCGGCGTTCTCGACGTTGAACGATTCGATGTCCTTGGTGATTCGCTTGATGAGGCCGCCCAGCACCTTGCCCGGCCCCAGCTCCACCACGTGCGTGACGCCGTTCGCCTTCAGCGCCTCCACGCACTCAATCCAGCGCACCGGCGCGCTCACCTGCTCCAGGAGCAGCGGCACCACGCGGGACGCGTCCGAGTTGGGCGTGGCCTCCACGTTGCTCACCACCGGCACGGACGGGGCCAGGATGCGCACGCCCGCCAGCACCTCCGCGAGCTTCGGCTTCACGGGGTCCATCAGCGCGCAGTGGAAGGGCGCGGAGACGGGCAGCGGCATCACCCGCTTGGCCCCGGCCTCCTTGCACTTCGCGCCCGCGCGCTCCACCGCGCCCGCGTGGCCGGCGATGACCGTCTGCTCGGGCGAGTTGTAGTTGGCGGGAGAGACGACCTCCCCTTCCGCCGCGGCGTCGCAGGCCGCCTTCACCGCGTCCGGGCCCAGGCCCAGGACGACCGACATGGCGCCCACGCCCACGGGCACCGCCTCCTGCATGAACGTGCCGCGCGCGCGCACCGCCCGCGCCGCGTCCTGGAGCGCCATCGCGCCCGCGGCCACCAGCGCGGAGTATTCCCCCAGCGAGTGGCCCGCGACGAACGCCGGGGCGGGGCCGCGCTTCTGGAACACCGCGTGAACCGCGGCCGACACCGTGAGGATGGCCGGCTGGGTGGTGGCGGTGAGCTTCAGCGCGTCCTCCGGGCCGCTGAAGCAGGTGGTGGAGAGCTTCTCGTTGAGCGCGTCGTCCACGGCGTCGAAGACGGCCCGCGCTTCGGGGAACTGCTCGTAGAGGTCCTTGCCCATCCCCACGGCCTGACTGCCTTGCCCGGGAAACACGAACGCGACCTTCGCCATGTTGCGGTCCTTCCTTGTGTCGTCCTGCCTACCAGCGCACCACCGCGCTGCCCCACGCCATGCCCGCGCCAATGGCCATCATCGCGATGACGTCCCCGCGCTTGAGGCGGCCGGCGCGCTGCGCCTCGTCCAGTGACATGGGCAGCGAGGCGGACGACGTGTTGCCGTACTTGTGCAGGTTGAGCCAGCATTTTTCCCGAGGAATCTCCAGCCGCTCCAGCACGGCTTCCAGGATTCGCAGGTTGGCCTGATGCGCGATGACGTGGTCCACCTGCGTCGGAGCCATCCCGTGGGCCTCCAATGACGCCTGAGTGGATTCCACCAGCGCGCGCACCGCGAAGCGGAAGACCTCCCTCCCGTTCATCTTGAGCTTGTGAAGATTTGCATCCACGTTGTCCGCGGTGACGGGGGTACGGGAGCCGCCCGCGGGGATGCAGAGCAGGTTCGCCAGCGCACCGTCGGTCCGCAGGTGGGTGGAGAGGATGCCGCGGGGCGCCATGGCGTCGGACTCCCCTTCCGGGCCCGCGCCCAGCACCAGCGCGCCCGCCCCGTCCCCGAAGAGGACGCAGGTGTCGCGGTCCGTCCAGTTCACCGCGCGGGTGAGCACGTCCGCGCCCACGACGAGCGCGCGCTTCACCTGGCCGGTGCGGACGAATTGATCCGCCACGCTCAGCGCGTACAGCCCTCCGGCGCAGGCGGCGGACACGTCGAACGCGAAGGCGCGCCGGGCGCCCAGCTTCGCCTGCACCAGCGCCGCGCACGACGGCATGGGCATGTCCGCGGTGACGGTGCCCACGACGATGAGCTCCAGGTCCTCGGGCGCCACGCCCGCCATCTCCAGCGCGTGGCGGGAGGCCTCCACGGCCAGGTCGCTCGTCGCCTCGTCGGGGGCGGCCAGGCGGCGCTCCTGGATGCCGGTGCGCTCGCGGATCCACGCATCGCTCGTGTCGACCAGGCGCTCCAGATCCTGGTTGGTCAGGACCCGCGTGGGCGCGTAGGAACCGGTTCCGATGATGTGCGTGCGTGCCACGGGTGCGTGCCTCCGGGAGTCATCGGAGTCCAACGCCCGGGCGACGCGCTCTAATCGCCGCCATCTTCCCCGTCCGCCTTCCTTCCCCGTTGGTGGGGAGGAAGCCAGGCGGCGGCATTGGCGATGCAGCGCGTCAGCTCTTCCTGCACGCCCGCGCGAACATGCTGCAGCGCGGTGACGAGCGCGTTGTGGATGGCGCGGGGAGAGGAGCGGCCGTGCGCGACGATGCCCACTCCCTGGAGGCCCAGGAGCGGCGCACCTCCATATTCGGCGTAGTCCATGACGCGGCGCAGCCCCAGCAAGGTGGGCTTGAGGAGCAGCGCGCCCAGCTTCTCCGGCAGGCCGCCGCGCTTCTCAATCGCCTGGCGAAGCAGGCCGGTGATGCCCATGCCCACGCCCTCGGAGGTCTTGAGGACGATGTTGCCGGTGAAGCCGTCGGTGACGACGACCTCCACGTCTCCGGAGAACAGGTCCTTGCCCTCCACGTAGCCCACGAAGTCCAGGTCCGAGCGGCGCAAGAGCGCGCTGGCGTCCCGGGTGAGCTGCGTGCCCTTGGACTCCTCCTCGCCGTTGGAGAGCACCGCCACCCGGGGGCGCTTCACGCCCAGGCGCGTGCGCAGGTACGCCTCTCCCAGGACGGCGAACTGGGCCAGGTGCGAGGCGCGGCAGTCCACGTTGGCGCCCGCATCCAGCAGCAGGCAGCGGCCTCCGCCCTTCAGCGCCGGGAACAGGGCCGCGATGGCGGGGCGCTCCACGCCGGGGATCCGGCCGAGCGTCAACATGCCACCGGCCATCACCGCGCCAGAGTTGCCCGCCGAGACCAGGGCGGACGCCTCCCCTTGCCGGACGAGCGCGAAGCCCACCCGGAGCGAGGAGTCCCGCTTGCGCCGGAACGCGGCGGTCGCGGGGTCGTCCATCTCCACCACTTCGGACGCGTGGTGGAGCTGGACGTTGTCGGGTGCACCGGCGCGCTCCAGCACGGGGCGTACACGCGTGGCGTCCCCGACCAGCACGAGTTCGTGCCCGGGATACGCTCGCGCGAACAGCACGCCCCCTTCCACGACCGCGTCAGGGGCGTGGTCGCCACCCATCGCGTCGAGGACGAGCCGCACCGGCAGCCTCCGCTTTCAACTACTCCGCGGCGGTCGCGATGACCTCACGGCCCCCGTAGTTGCCACAGGCCGCGCAGGCGCGGTGCGGCATCACGGGCTCCTTGCACTTGGAGCACTTGATGACCTGGACGGGGGTCCGCAGGTTGTTGTTGCCGGCCCGACGACGGTCCCGGCGCATCTTCGACGTCCGCTTCTTGGGAACTCCCACGGCTCACCTCGGCATCGGACCCGTCCCCCCTCGCGCCTTGCGAGGGGCATAGGGACCGTCAGTTCAGCTTGATGTTCTTCAGCGGCGACAGTCGAGGGTCCACGACCTTCGGCTCGCAACCGCACTTCTTGTCGTTGAGGTTCTGGCCGCACTGCGAGCAGAGCCCCTGGCAGTCTTCCCGACAGACCGCGCTCATCGGGAGCGCGAGCAATACCTGTTCCCGGACGATCGGATCCAGATCGATCGTCTTCCCATCGAAAACCTGCTCGTCCGCGTCGTCCATTTCGAAGGTGCCCCCGGATTCACCCTGGGTGCGCTCCTTCTTCTCCATGGACTTCTCGTCGTCGTCCTTGAAGTCGTCGCCCCGGGCCAGGGACTCCGGCACCAGGTTGATGATGAAGGACACCGGGAGGTCCAGCGTCACGTCGGCGAGGCAGCGCTTGCACGGCGCCGCCACGTGGGCCGTGAAACGACCCTCCAGCAGCACGCCGCCGCTGAGCTTGCGCAGGGTGGCGTGCAGCGTCGACGGCTGGGTGGGCTGGAAGCCAGTGCCCTCGCCGGACGCCGAGCCTTCCAGGGCCTCCTTGAGGAGTCCGAGAGCGATGGGCTCGTCGAGCTTCAGCCCCGCTTCTTTGATTTGTTCAATCTTTACGACCATCTACAAGGCTTCCCGGCAAAAGGGCGCGCAACATAGAGGGAGTCCCCCCGTCAGTCAACACGCCGCGTTCGACAACCCCGCCCCAGGCCCGGCCTCCACTCCTTCACGGCCGGAGCCCCCGGTGCGTGGATCCCTTCAACAGCGCTTCTGGTAGCTTTCCAACCGATGCGCGCCCCCGCCCAAGGTTGGCGGGGCGCACTCTGCGTCTGGGGGCTCGGGCTGATGCTCGCCCTGCCAGCGCAGGCCCGTGCGCCCCTTCCCCCTCCACCCCTGCTCTTCCAGCTTGGCCCGGCGAGTCCCGCCATCGGCGAGGCGAAGGACCTGTTGGAGACAGGCCGCTTCCAGGAAGCCCTGGCCGCGGTCCAGCGCGGCCTGGATGCGCCCGACGTCACGGACGACGAGCTGGTGGAGCTCTACCGCCTGCAGGGGCTCACCGCCCTCTACCTGGGCGACGAGGCCCTGGCGCGCGGGGCGTACGAGAAGCTGCTCCAGGCCCGGCCGGACTTCGAGCTGCCCCGCTCCGCGCCTCCGAAGGTCCGCGCCGTCTTCGCGAAGCTGAAGGAGGACCTCCGCCACCGCCGCGTCCATCCCGTCACGCTGGAGGTGGATCCCATCCCGGACCCGGCGCCCGGCGAACGCGTCCAGGTGGACGCCACCCTCCGCGACATGGCGCTGGGCGCGCGAGCGCGGCTGTTCTACCGGCGCGCGGGAGCCCAGGGCTTCTCCTCGGTGGACTTCGTGCGCGACCGCGCCCAGGCCGAGCACTACAGCGCCGTGCTGCCCGCCTACGAGCTGCCCGTGGAGAGCACCTCCTACGAGGTGGAGTACTACTTCGAGGTCGTGGACGCGGCCCAGCGGCGGCTCGCGGGACGCGGCGACCCATTCCATCCCCTGCTCTTCCAGGTGGCGTCCCGGACCGCGCCGGCGACCGCCGCGCTGACGGAAGGGCCAAGCCGCCCCTGGTACAAGAGCCCCTGGCTCTGGGTGGCCGTGGGCGCGGTGGCCGTGGGCGGCACCGCCGGGGTGGTGGCCCTGTCGTCGTCGGAGGAGCGCGGCCGGGTGCCCATCACCATCCGCGTGGAGGGCGCCGCGCCATGAGACGACCTGGAAGCCTGGGCATGGGCCTTGTCGCGCTGGTCATCGGCTGTGGGCCGGACACCGGTTCGGACACGCTGCCGGTGGGACTGGAGGTCACCCTGAGCCGCGCCGTGGCCAGCCAGGTGGGCGCCTACCAGGTGTCCGTGCTGAAGGACGGCACGAAGCGCAACTGCGCGGAGCTGCAGCGCACCTGCCTCTCCACCCAGGTGGAGCCGGACGCACTGCTGGAGCTGAAGGATGGGAACGGGAAGTCGGGGCGCACGCTGCGCTTTCCGGCCGCCGCCGGCGGCGCGGACATGGGGCTGGCGGTGGACGTGCCCGTGGGCCGCGACTACGCGGTCGTCATCGAGGCCCTGACGGCCGACACCCCGACGCGCTTCCTGGGCAGCTCATGCAACTACCTGCGCGTGGTGAACGTGGGACAGAACGCGACCCTGGTGGCGGCCCCCATCGAGCTGAACCCCCAGGACTGCAACCCGGTGTTCCCCCGCTGAGGGCGGGGCCGCCCGCCCGTCGCAGGCTGGGGAGGCGAGCGGGCATGGCGCGCGGATGTCACATGGTTGTCCCGAGCGAGGCGGAACGAATCTGTTACGGGACGCCACGCACTCCATCCCCTTCGCGGGAGCACCCTTCATGGCGCGCATCCTCATCATCGAGGACGAGCAGGACCTGGCCGGACTCGTCGACTACAACCTCCGCGCGGCGGGCTTTGAAACCGACACCGCGAACACCGGCGCGGGGGGACTCGCCCGGGCCCGGGCCCACCCTCCGGACCTGGTGCTGCTGGACCTGATGCTGCCGGACGTGGCGGGCGGGGAGGTCCTCCGCATGCTCAAGAGCGACCCGGAGATGAAGAAGGCCGCGGTCGTCATCGTCAGCGCCAAGGGCCAGGAGGCCGACCGCATCCAGGGCCTGGAGCTGGGCGCGGACGACTACGTGGTGAAGCCCTTCTCCGTGCGCGAGCTGCTGCTGCGCGTGAAGGCCGTGCTGCGCCGCGCGGACGCGGAGGAAGGCCCCGCCGCGCTGCTGGTCGCGGGGGAGATCAGCCTGGACACGTCCCGCCACCAGGTGCGCGTGAAGGGCGAGGAGGTGGTGCTCACCGCGCTGGAGTTCCGCCTGCTGCGCACGCTGCTGGAGCGCAGCGACCGCGTGCAGACGCGCGAGGTGCTCCTGTCCGACGTCTGGGGCATCCAGGCGGAGATCCACACCCGCACCGTGGACACGCACATCAAGCGCCTGCGCGAGAAGCTGGGCCCCGCGGGCGACATCATCGAGACCGTGCGCGGCGTGGGCTACAAGCTCAGCCCTCCGTGAGCCCCACGCCATGCCCCTGCGCTTCACGCTCCTCTCCCTGTTGGTTCCGCCTCTCCTGGTCGCGACGCTGCTCGTGCTCTTCGGGCACCCGGCGGGCGCGCTCGCGGCGGGGCTCGTCACGCTCGCGGGCTCCGCGCTGGCGCTGGGCACCAGCCGCGTGGCGATGGAACGCCAGCTTCGCGCGCTGACCCAGAAGACGCAGTCGCTGGCGGAGGGCGTGCAGGTGACGCCCCCCGCGAGCCTGGAGCGCACCGACGACCTGGCCCAGTTGGAAGACGCCATCGACACGCTGGACGACCGGCTGTCCACGCGCGCCGCGGCGCTCAACCAGGAGGCCCGCATCCTCACCGCCGTGCTGGACGGCATGGCGGAGGGCCTCTGGGTGACGGACGCGGAGGGCACCGTGGTGCGCCACAACGACGCGCTCGCGGAGATGCTGCTGCCCGCGCACGAAGCCATCGTGGGGCAGCGGCCGCTCGCGCTCATCCGCAACGAAGCCCTCAACGACGCGGTGGCCCGCGCGTGCCAGGAGGGCACGTCCACGCGGCTGGAGCTGACGCTCGAGGGCCTGTACTCCCGCACGCTGGCTGTACGCGTGACGCCCGTGGGCCGCGACCTGCCCGGCAGCGCCGCCGTCTTCCATGACGTCACCGAGCTGCGCAGGCTGGAGAAGGTGCGCAAGGACTTCGTGGCCAACGTGTCGCACGAGCTGCGCACGCCCATCACCGCCATCCGCGGCTACGCGGAGACGCTCCAGGGTGGCGCGCTCCAGGACACCCAGGTGGCCCCGAAGATGGTGGAGATCATCCACCGCCAGTCCGAGCGCCTCTCCGAGCTGGTGGAGGACCTGCTGGAGCTCTCGCGCCTGGAGGCGCGCGAGATGATCTTCCAGCGCACGGAGGTCCCCCTGGCCCTGGCCGTCTCCCGCGCCGCCGAAGGGGTGCGCCCCAAGGCCGAGGGCAAGAACCAGCAGCTGGGCCTCCACGTGCCGCCGGAGCTGGTGGCGATGGGGGATGGGCGGGCCATCGAGCAGGTGCTCCTCAACCTGCTCGACAACGCGGTGAAGTACACGCCCGCGGGCGGCCGGGTGGACGTGGACGGAGCGTATGAGGGAGGCCGCTGCGTCGTGCGCGTGCGCGACACAGGCGTGGGAATCGAGTCCAAACATCTTTCCCGGATTTTCGAGCGATTCTACCGGGTGGACAAGGGTCGCAGCCGGGACATGGGGGGGACGGGACTGGGCCTTTCCATCGTGAAGCATCTGATGGGCGCGATGGACGGCGAGGTGAAGGTGGAGAGCCAGCCGAACGCGGGCAGTACCTTCGTCATTTTTCTACCCTCGGCGGCTGGCTCGACGGCGGCGACGGGCTAGGATGGGGGCGGCCATGCGGGTCGCCATCCTCGCGGACATTCACGGGAACCTTCCGGCCTGCGAGGCCGTGCTGGACGACATCACCAAGTCGGTGGCGCCGGATTACATCGTCGCGGCCGGAGACCTGGCGCTGCGCGGCGCGCACCCGCGCGAGACGGTGGAGCTGCTCTTCAGCCGCTGCCACGCGCTCATCATGGGCAACACGGACGCGTACCTGGCCGGCAACTACCTGGGCGGCGCGTACCGCGAGCGGGACCACTGGAAGACGGAGCTCTTGCGCTGGACGCGCGACCAGCTGGGTGACGCGCTGTTGCAGCAGCTGGGACAGATGCCCTTCTCGCTGCGCTACACGCCGCGCAAGGGGCAGGACCTGTTCATCTGCCACGCGAACCCGCGCAACCTGGAAGAGTCCCTGGACCCCACGCTGGACGACCACGCGGTGCGCCGCTTCTTCACGCACCTGGACGCGGCGGCGTGCGCCTTCGGGCACCTGCACTTCCCCTACCGGCGGCGCGTGGGCCGGATGCTCATCGCGGACGTGGCCAGCGCCGGCATCCCGCGCGACGGGGACCTGCGCCCCGCCTACGGCGTCTTCACCTTCACCCCCAAGGGCTGGCGCGTGCAGATCCGCCGCGTGCGCTACCCGGTGCGCAAGGCCACGCAGGCCCTCACAGCGCGCCGCGTGCCTGGAGGGCCGCTGCTCATCCACAAGCTCGTGGAGGCGCGCTACCGGCACCACAACGCGTTGATGGAGGCCGCCCGGCGGCACTCGGGGCTGCCACCGCCGGGGCCCGTGCTGCGTCCTCCGCCCGGGGCCGCGGGCTCGCGGCCCACGCTCGCCGCGCCGTTCGAGAATGGGCCTCCCCCGGAGGTCGATCCGTCCACGCTGCCCACGGACATGGACGGCACGGTGACGGGCGCCGCTCCGCTGCCGCTCGACGCGCTCAACGACCTGGACGGGTGAGGCGAACGCCCACCGGGTGCGCGCGCGTGGGGCCGGCCCGTCCGGGAATGGACAGGCGTGCCGCCCCTTCTGACGGACAGCGGGCTTTTTCGCGCGCGAATTCCGCCTGGCCTCCCATCCGCACAGGTGCACGCGGGCCGCGCGGGCCTTAGCAAGACCTCAGGCGACGACAACACGCGGGAGGGGCCATGGTCGGGTGGACGGTCGGACTGTCGGTGGTGGCGCTGTCCCTGGCCGCCTCCGGAGCAGCGGCGCCCCCCGCCGCGCCGGCGCCGGCGCGAGCGCCCGGGGTGAGCGCGCCGCCCGCCGCCGCGCCCTACTGCGAGGGCGAGTACGCCGACAGCTACAGCGCGCTGTCCCCCCGGGCCCGCGCCTTCGAGCAGGCGGAGCAGAAGAAGTACACGTACTGCGTGCGCAGCACCGCCGTGTACGAGTGCCTGTCCTACGGCGCGGAGGGCAACGTGCGCCGCACGCGCACGGCGGTGTCCTCGCACGGCACCGCGTTCGCCTACCGGCAACAGGCCGGGGAGACGCTGCTGCTCACCAACGAGCACGTCGTGGAGTGGCCCGACGTCACCAGCGACGCGCACCCGGTGGACGGCGTGGCGTCCGGCTGCAAGCGCGTGAAGGACGGCCTCAGCATCGTGGAGAACGAGGCGGACGCGTACGACCGCGACGACATCCCGCTGTCCAAGGCGGTGGTGGATCCGCAGCTGGACCTGGCCGTGGTCAAGTCCCGCGCGCCGCTCACGGTGATGCCCTGGAAGGTGGGCCGGAGCGCCGCCGTGCGCGAGCGCGACGTGGTGGACGTGCGCGGCTTTCCGCTAGGGGTCTTCAACGCCACCAACATGGGCAAGGTCATCTCCGCCTATGACCACGACGAGTACAAGGACTGGTACCACGACGACTTCGTCATCGACGCGCTCCTGTCGCAGGGCAACTCGGGGTCGCCGGTGCTGGCCATCTCCTGCAAGACGGGGGAGTTCGAGCTGGTGGGCGTCTTCCACGCGGGCTACTCGCGAGGCAGCGCGCTCAACGTGGTGGTGGGCATCGACCAGGCGCGCGACCTGATGAACAACCTGCGCCGCACACCGAAGCGCGTCCAGGAGGGCACGACGCCCTTGGACGCGCTGGCCCGCGCGCGCATGGCGAAGCGCGCGGAGGTGTCCGCCACGCCCTTCTTCCCCTTCGGCTCGCGCACCGCCGCGGTGTTCCCTCGCGCGGATGGCACGCTGCTCTTCGCGCTGTACGGCCAGGACTTCCCGCGACGGGTGCACCCGCTCATCGTGATGGAGGACCTGCCCATGGCCTCGGCGGACGAGGGCTTCGGGCGCGTGGGCCGGGTCTGGTTCGGGGGCGAGCGCGGCCTCCTGGAGCGCCCGCGCGGTGAACAGGACGCGGAGCTGCAACAGCAGCTGGCCCGGTTGCTGGACGCGCTGCGCCGGGACGCGACGCTCGCGTTCTCCTACCAGGACTCCCTGCCCTCCTCCGACGAGTCGCGGCAGACCTTCGACACGTCGGCCCGCCTGGCCAAGACGCTGGAGCGCACCATCGTCGCGCACCGCGACCTGAGCGACAGCGCCGCGGAGCTGGCGGACCGCTTCGCGCCGGACCTCACCGAGCCCGCGACCCGTACCGAGTCCGTCCTGAAGAACCCGCCACCGCCTGGCATCCACCTGGGACTCTCGGGCGAGCCCGAAGGCGGGGGGGCTGCGGCGGACGGGGACTCCGGAGCACGCCGGCCCGCGCGCACCGCCGGGGGCAAGGCAGGCAAGGGTCCATCCGGCAAGTAGTCCGCCCGCAGGCCTGCCAGCCGAGCAGGGGACGCCTCACGAACAGCGCACGCTCCCGGGAAGGCCCCGCGCGCCTTCCTACATTGGACAGGTGTGGAGGCCATGCCCGAACCCACCTCTGGTGCTGTCCATCCCGACCTGAGGACGGGAGCGCCCTCGCCCTGGCTGCGGCGGATCCTCCGGGGCCTGCTGGGGCAGGAGCGCCGGTTCTGGGTGCTGGTGGTGGGCGTGGGGCTCATCTCCGGCCTGGGCGCGGTGGCGCTCCTCGCCGTGCTGCGCTTCACGCAGCACCTGTTCTGGCAGAGCAACACCGAGCACTTCCTCGAGGGCGCGCTCGCGTCCCCGGGCTGGCGCCGGTTCCTCGTGCCCGTGCTGGGCGGCGCGCTGGTGACGCTGGTGTCCCTGCTGGTGGGCCAACCCCTGCGCGGCCACGGCACCGCGGGCATCATCGAATCCATCTGGGTGAAGTCCGGCCGGCTCCCCTTCCCCCGCGCGCTCCTGCGCGGCTTCGTGTCCATCATCGCGGTGGCGCTGGGGGCGCCGCTGGGCCGCGAAGGCGCGCTCCTCCAGACAGGCGCCGCCAGTGGCTCCGCGCTGTCCGGGTGGCTGCGGCTGGGGCCGGGGCAGGCGCGCGTGCTGGTGGCCTGCGGCGCTTCGGCGGGGATCGCGTCCGCGTACAACGTCCCCATTGGCGCCGCGCTCTTCGGCCTGGAGGTGCTGCTGGGCAGCTTCGCGCTGGAGCTCTTCGGCCCCATCGTCGTGTCGTGCGTGGTGGCGACGCTCGTGTCGCGCACGCTCATCGCGGATCACCCCAGCTACGTGATGCCGCACTACGCGCTCACCCATCCGCGCGAGCTGGTGCTGGCCATCCTCCTGGGCGTGCTCGTCGGCGGGGCCTCCGCCCTCTACGTGCGCGGCATCAACGTGGCGTCGGACCTGCTGGACCGGCTGCCGTCGTGGCTCCGGCCCTTCATGCCCCTGGTGGCGATGACCGTGGTGGGCGCCACCGCGATCGCCGGGCCGTACCTGATGGGCAACGGCTACGACTCCGTGAACATGGCCCTGCACGGGACGATGCCCCTCGCGCTCCTGCTCCTGCTGCCCGTGGCGAAGCTGGCGGTGACGTCGCTGTGCGCGGGCGCGGGGGTGCCGGGCGGGCTCTTCACCCCCTCCCTCTTCTTCGGCGCGCTCCTGGGAGGCGCGTTCGGGATGCTGGTGGAGCAGGCGCTCCCCGGCGGCGCGGCCCCCAGCGGGGCCTACGCGCTGCTCGGCATGGGCGCGGTGCTGGCGGGCACCACGCACGCCTCCGTGTCCGCGGTGCTGATGATCTTCGAGATGACCGGCGACTACGACTTCATCCTCCCGCTGATGCTGGCCGCCGTGGTGGCCGCCGTGGTCAGCCGGCGCCTGGAGCCGGAGTCGCTCTACACGTCCGTGCTCGCCAGGCGCGACGTGCGCGTGCCGGACTCCGTGCCGCACTGGCTGCGCGAAGAGGGGGTGCGCTCGCTCCTGTCGCCGGCGACGCAGCGCGTGCCCCCGTCCGCGACCTTCGACGAGGTGGTGGTGCTGCTGCTGGAGCAGCCCGCGGGCGCGGACCTGTACGTCACCGACGCGGAGGGACGCCTGCTGGGCGTCATCACCCTGGAGGCGCTCAAGGGCCACCTGCCGGACCACTCGCTGCTCCAGGCCACTGTGGCCGCGGACGTGATGGACACCGGCGTGCAGCCCATCACGCCGGACCTGTCCCTGGCGGAGGTGGCCGCCCGGTTCGGCCACACGGAGCTGGAGCGGCTGCCCGTGGTGGACGGGCGGCGGCACCTGCTGGGCTCACTGTCCAAGGGCGACCTGCTCAAGCGGGGGCGCTTCTAGATGGAGATGGAGCCCCGGGCCCGCGCGTGGAGCATCGTGGTGATGAGCCTGCTGTGCCTCGTGTTGACGTGGGTCCTGCTGCGCTCCCCGCCGCGCCCGGGCCAGCGCGAGCGCGAGGCCGCGGAGGACACGGACGAGTCCACCCGGGGCAACCCCTACCGGGGCTGGCCGCTGTTCCAGGGCTGGCCCATCCCCCAACCCCCGGACACGAAGCCCGCGCCGGGCGGCAAGCCCCCTCCCCAACAGCACCCGGAGCGTTGACGCACCGCCTTCTTCCCTCCCCCGGGGCCGAGCCCAAGCAGGCGACCAGGCGGGCTCCGAGCGAACCGCTTGCATGCGGGGGGCGCGGGAGGAAGATGCCGCCGCCTTGGACGCCACTCCGTTCAACTTCGTCGCCATCGTGCTGTGCGTCTCCATTGGGGCGGGCCTGCTGGGCTCGCTGCTGGGCCTGGGCGGGGGCCTCATCCTCATCCCCGTCCTGACGCTCGTGCTCAAGGTGGACATCCGCTACGCGGTGGGGGCCTCCATCGTGTCCGTCATCGCCACCTCCAGCGGCGCGGCGGCCGCGTACGTGCGCGACGGCCTGGCCAACATGCGCGTGGCCATGTTCCTGGAGCTGGCCACCGTGGCCGGCGCCGTCACGGGCGCGATGCTCGCGGGCGTGGTGGGCGGACGCGCGCTGTACTTCCTCTTTGGCGCGGTGATGGCGTACTCGGCGCTCGCGATGCTGCGCAAGCTGCGCGAGGACGGCGGTCCCCGGGAGGAGCCGCCCCCGAACGCGCTCGCGGACCGGCTGGCCCTGCACGGCAGCTACTACGACGCGTCCACCGACCGCGAGGTGTCCTACCGCGTGCACCGCCCGCTCACGGGCCTGGGGCTGATGTACATCGCGGGAACGGTGAGCGGCCTGCTCGGCATCGGCTCGGGGGCGCTGAAGGTGCCGGCCATGGACCTGGCGATGGGGCTGCCCATCAAGGTGTCCACCGCCACCAGCAACTTCATGATTGGCGTGACGGCGGCGGCCAGCGCGGGCATCTACTTCGCGCGCGGGGACATCGATCCCTTCATCGCGGGCCCCGTCTGCGTGGGCGTCACGCTGGGCGCGTTCGCCGGCTCGCGCTACCTGACGAAGCTCAAGAGCGGCTCCCTGCGCATGCTCTTCGTCGCCGTCCTGCTGTGGGTGTCCTACGAGATGCTGTCCAAGGGGATCCGCGGATGAGTCCCGAACCCAACGAGCCCCGCGCCCAGCAGGAGACCACCGCCGTCGTCCCGGAGGGGGTGCCCCTCACGCCGGAGCTGCTCATCAGCCAGCTCTTGCGCGGCGGCGTGCTCCTCAGCCTGTCGCTCGTCACCTGCGGCATGGTGATGACGTTCTTTCGCCACCCGGACTACTTCTCCTCCCCGGACGCGCTCCAACGCCTCACCTCGCCGGACTCCGCGCCCCACCGGCTGCCGGATGTCTTCGAGGGCGTGATGGCGGTGCGCGGGCAGTCCTTCGTGATGGCGGGGCTCTTGGTGATGATCACCGTGCCCGTGCTGCGCGTGGCCCTGTCGCTGGGCATCTTCCGCGCGCAGAAGGACCGCACCTTCGCCGCCATCACCACCAGCGTGCTCGCCCTGCTGCTGCTCGCGTTCCTCCTGGGCGGCGTGGAGTAGTCAACGGGGGAGTCCACCCGTTCGTCACATCCACGCGGGCCCGAAACCCATTACAAGGCGCGTCCATGGCCGACCGCGACCTGCCCCTCCTGCTCGTGCGCCACGCCGTGGCCGAGGACTCCCACGCCCTGGGAGACGAAGCCCGCGCCCTCACCCCGCAGGGCCGCGCCGCCTTCCGTCAGCACGCGCGCAAGCTGGCGCGCCTCACCCCGCTCATGGGCATCATCACCAGCCCCCTGGTGCGCGCGGTGCAGACCGCGGAGCTGCTCGCGGACGCGCTCGGCCTGTCCCACGTGGAGGTCCACCCCGGGCTCGTCCCCATGAAGGGCGCGGCTCGCAATGTGTTGAAGCTGGCGCGCGATGTGGGTCCGGGTTGGGCGCTGGTGGGACACAATCCCTCTCTGGAGCGCGCCGCCGCGCTCGCGCTGGGCCATGCGTTGCCCGACAAGCTCCGCAAAGGCTGCGCGGTGGCTCTGCGGCCTGAAGGGCACGGCTTCACCCTGGAATGGATGTTGGCGCCCGGGCGCGCCCTTCGTCGCCCCTGACTCACCCTCGCGGGCGTGGGAGTGCGGGCGAGTGGACGAGGCCCTCGTTCCCCCCTCCCATGTGTTTCATCGACGCGCGCGGCACCACCGTCATCGTGGACCTGTGGCTGGAGTTCCGCATCGCGGACCCCGCCAAGGCCCTGTTCGACGCGGCGGACTGGGACCGCTCGCTCAACAACCTCGTCACCCACTCGGCCATCTCCATCCTGGGCAACCGGGACTTCCAGCAGATCCCCTGCGACCGCACGGAGCTGGGCGAGCTGCTCCAGCGCGACGTGGCGCAGGAAACCGCGCGCTGGGGACTCCAGGTGGACGCGGCGCTCATCCGCAGCGTGAGCCTGCTGTCGGAGGTGGGCAGCCAGGTGCTGGAGACCCTCTGCGCCCGGCTCGAGCGCGCCAGGGCGGACATCGAGGAAGAGGGCCGCCAGCGCGTGGCGCTGCTGGAGGCGGAGACGGACGCGCGCATCGCGGCCATGGTCGCGGAGGCGAAGGGCCAGTCCCCCGCCGCCGTGGGCAAGGCGCTGCACGCGCTCAGCGGGGCCCCGGAGGTGCTGCGCGCCAACCAGGAGCTGTACCGGCCGTCGCTCATCCGCCCGCACCGCACCATCGCCTTCACGGGCTTCGCGGAAGGCGAGCTGCGCAGCGTGGACGCGGCGATGCTGGGGGTGCCCGGCGCGCAGCATGGCGAAGCGCACGGCGCGGAGGTGCTGGAGCGCACGCCGAAGGTGGCCTCGCGCGGCGGAGGCGAGGACAGAGGGCGCGGACGGCCCGGCCCCCTTCTCCCCGGGTCCGTCCGCGCCCGTCGTTTCCGTGCGGGATGGCAGGCGTTCCGCGCTGACGCGACCCGTGCGTCAGACGCCTGACGCGCGTGCGTGACGGACGTGACGCACTTGTTGCCGGTGCGTCACGTGGCCGCGAACAGAGGCGCGCAGAGTACGTGCCCGTCATGTCCCATGTTCTCATCGTCGACGACGAGCGCGACCTAGCGGAACTCATCGACTTCAACCTGCGAGGCGCGGGCTTCACCACGCGCCTCGCCTTCACCGGGGAGGCGGCCATCACGGCCGCGCGCGAGCAATCCCCGGACGTGGTGCTGTTGGACCTGATGCTGCCGGACCTGTCCGGCATCGAGGTCTGCCGCCACCTGCGCGCCAACCCCCGGCTGCGCGACGTGCTCATCGTCATGCTCACCGCCAAGAGCGAGGAAGCGGATCGCATCCGCGGCTTCGAGGTCGGCGCGGATGACTACGTCGTCAAGCCCTTCTCCGTGCGCGAGCTGGTGCTCCGGCTCAAGGCCATCCTCCGGCGCAGCACCTCGCCCCAGGAAGGCACCCCGGCCCTGGCGCTGGGCCCGCTGCGCCTGGACGTCACCCAGCACCGCTTCTTCGTGGAGGAGAAGGAGACCCCCCTCACCGCGCTGGAGTTCCGCCTGCTGGAGTACCTGATGGCGCGGCTGGGCCGGGTGCAGACGCGCGAGCAGCTCCTGGAGCAGGTCTGGGGCCTGTCCAGCGCGCTGGAGACGCGCACCATCGACACGCACGTGATGCGCCTGCGCGACAAGCTGGGCCCCGCGCGCGCCCTCCTGGAGACGGTGCGCGGCGTGGGCTACCGCATCGTGGACCCCGCGGCCGGGTAGTACCCCAGTCTCCTTCCGTTACCCATTTGTCACGAAAGGGCCGTCAAACAGCCATATCCGACCCATAGATCGTCACGCGTTCTCGACGCCGGGATTCCCGCGGACCTTCTATGCGCACTCTCCTTGTTGCTCTCTCCCTGTTGAGCTCCAGCGCCGCCATGGCCCAGGCCGCCACGCCCCAGGAAGCCCTCCCCTCGCCGCGGGCCGCCGCGCCGGGCGAGGCCGTGGAGCCTTCCACCACGGACGTGGCGCAGCCCTCCGCCCCCCTCCCGCCGCGGGCCAACGCCCCCACGGTGCCGGAGGCGTCCCCCTCCATCGACGAGCGGCTGACGGCCGACGAGCACCGGGTGGAGGCCCTGGAGGAGCAGAACACGGAGACGAAGAACGACCTGTCCGCCCTCAAGAAGCTGCGCTTCTCCGGCTACATCCAGGCCCGCTACCAGTACCAGGAGCCGCTGGATGACACCGGCGCGGGGGGCTTCAGCCGCTTCGGCGTCCGCCGGGGCCGCTTGAAGGCCACCTACACCACGGACGTGGCGCAGTTCATGCTCCAGATTGACGCGGTGCCCGCCGGCGTGACGCTGAAGGACGCGGAGGCCACCCTGTTCGTGCCGGGCACGCGGCAGCAGCTGTCGCTGACCATGGGCCAGATGAAGTGGCCCTTCGGCTACGAGGGCCCCCAGTCCTCCAGCGACCGCGAGTTCCCCGAGCGCAGCCGCGTGGTGCGCAACCTGCTCCCCAGCGAGCGCGACCGCGGCGCGAAGGTGAACGGCCGCTACAAGTTCCTGCGGCTCGCGGTGGGCCTCTTCGACGGCAACGGCACGGACAGCGGCACCACCCAGGACAACGACAAGGAGAAGGACGTCGTTGGCCACCTGGGCTTCGACCTGAAGTGGATCGCCGGAGGCATCTCCGGCTGGTACGGCCACACGCTGGGCCGGCTGCCCACGGACACCTTCCGCCACGCCTACCAGCGCAGCCGCGTGGGCGCGGACCTCCAGGCCTACTTCGACGTGGTGCCCCTGGGCGGCACGTCCCTCAAGGGCGAGTTCATCGCGGGCCGCACCTACGGGGCCGCCAACAACGCCACCCACCTGGATGTGCCCGCGCACGGCTGGTACCTGCTGCTGGTGCAGAACATCGGCCTCAACGACGCGGTGGGCGTGCGCTACGACAGCTTCGACCCGCACAACGGACAGCGGGACCTGGCGGCGGGCGAGGCCCCCGGCGCCGACAACACCATCAACACCGTGGGCGTCGTCGTGCAGCACCACTTCGGGGAGAACCTGAAGATGTCCGCCACCTACGAAATCCCGACGACGCACGTGGTGGCCCAGGCATTGGACCCCCACGACAACCTGTTCACCCTGCAGATGCAGGCCCGTTTCTAGAGGAGTCACCTCATGAAGAAGACACTGCTTTCCAGCTTCGTCGCCTTCGGCCTCGCCGTCCTCCCGCTCTCCGCCCAGGCAGGCACGGTGACGGTGAAGGGTTCGGACACCATGGTCATCCTCGCCCAGCGCTGGGCGGAGGCGTTCATGAAGAAGAACCCGTCCATGAAGATTCAAGTGACGGGCGGCGGCTCCGGCACGGGCCTGGCGGCCCTGCAGAACGGCACCACCGACATCGCGATGTCCAGCCGTGAAATCAAGGAGGCGGAGGAGGAGAAGCTCCGCGCCCGCTACAACACCCCGCCCACCGGCGTGGCCGTGGCGAAGGACGGCGTCACCTTCTACGTCAACGAGTCCAACAAGGTGGACGCGCTCACGGTGGAGCAGCTCAAGGAGATCTACCTGGGCGACACCGCGTCGTGGAAGGCCGTGGGCGGCGCGGATGCCCCCATCGTCCTGTACTCGCGCGAGAACTCCTCTGGCACCTACGTGTTCGTGAAGGACACCGTGCTGGGCGGGGACGACTTCGCCTCCGCCGCGCAGACGCTCCCCGGCACCGCCGCGGTCGTCAACGCGGTGGCCAAGGAGAAGAACGGCATCGGCTACGGCGGCGCCGCGTACGCCAAGGGCATCAAGGAGCTGAAGGTGAAGAAGGGCGCCGAGGCCTTCGCGCCCTCGGCGGAGAACGTGAAGAGCGGCAAGTACCCGCTGTCGCGCGACCTGTTCTTCTACCTGCGCAACAAGCCCGCCGGGGACGTGAAGGCGTTCATCGACTTCGCGCTGTCCGCCGAGGGCCAGGCCATCGTCACCCAGGTGGGCTACTTCCCCGTGAAGTAGTGGCCGTCACACGATTGTCACCCGGCGCGAGGGCTCCATGTTGGATAGACAGGCCGTGATGCAGGAGCAGGACCTCGCGCCCCCGGTGGCGCAGCCCACGCTGTCGCCCGAGGCCCGGCGGCGGCAGCTGAAGGAGAAGGCCATCGCCGCGCTCATCACGGCGGTGGCCTTCACGGGCATCGCCGCGCTGGTGCTCATCCTCGTCTTCGTGGCGAAGGAGGCGCTGACGCTCGTCACCGACGCGACGGCGCGCGAGGAGGCGAGCTTCTCCAAGATGTTCCTGCCGCAGCTGGTGCGGAAGGGAAAGCCCCTGGCCTACGTGTGGCAGCCGGTGTCCGGCGTGCCCAAGGTCAGCATGATTCCGCTCTTCGTCGGCACGTTGAAGACGACGGCGGTGTCCATGCTGGTGGCGGTGCCGCTGGGCATCTTCGCGGCGCTGTTCGCCGCGGAGTTCGCCCCGCGCCGCCTTCGCGAAGTGCTCAAGCCCATCATTGAACTGCTGGCCGGCATCCCGTCCGTGGTGCTGGGCTTCTTCGCGCTGATGGTGATGGCCAGCTTCCTCCAGGAGGTCTTCGGCTTCACCTCCCGGCTCAACGCGGTGGTGGCGGGCCTGGGGCTGGCGCTGGCCATCGTGCCGGTCATCTTCACGGTGACGGAGGACGCGCTCACCGCCGTGCCGCGCAGCTACCGCGAGGCGTCCCTGGCGCTGGGCGCCACGCCCTGGGAGACGGCCTGGAAGGTGGTGCTGCCGGCGGCGGCCCCCGGCATCCTCGCCGCGTGCGTGCTGGGCTTCGGGCGCGCCATCGGTGAGACGATGATCGTCCTGATGGCCTCCGGCAACGCGGCCATCGTGTCGCCCCGCCTGGGCGACTCCGTGCGCTCGCTGTCGGCCACCATCGCCGCGGAGATGGGCGAGGTGGTGGTGGGCAGCCCGCATTACGCGCTGCTCTTCTTCATTGGCGTGGAGCTGTTCCTGTTCACCTTCGTGCTCAACATGCTCGCGGGCGTGTGGACGAAGAAGGTCATCCAGCGGCTCAAGGGAGGTGCGGGGTGAAGCACGCCACACGCAGGGTGGTGGGACTGTCGCTGGTGTCGCTCACGGGGCTGGCCGCCTTCGTCATCGTGGCCATGCTGGCCCTCATCCTCCTGGACGTCGTCCAGGGCGGCTGGAGCCACCTGTCCTGGACGTTCCTCACCCAGCCACCCTCGGACGGGATGATGGGCGGCGGCATCTTCCCCGCCCTCTTCGGCACCGCGGCGCTCACGCTGCTGATGACGCTGGCGGTGATGCCGGTGGGCGTGCTGACGGCGGTGTACCTGCATGAATACGCGGCGCCCCACAGCCTGCTGGCCCGCGCGGTGCGCGTGGCGGTGGCGAACCTGGCGGGCGTGCCCTCCATCGTGTTCGGCCTCTTCGGCCTGGGCTTCTTCATCCTCTTCGTGGGCAAGGGGCTGGACCGCGCGCTGGGGTACGAACAGCTGCACTGGGCCCAGCCGGGCATCCTCTGGGCGTCGCTGACGCTGGCGGTGCTCACCCTGCCCGTCGTCATCGTGTCCACGGAGGAGGCCCTGCGCGCCGTGCCCCTGGACCACCGCACCGCGAGCCTCGCGCTGGGCGCCACCCAGTCGCAGACGCTGGCGCGGGTGGTGCTGCCGGGCGCGCTGCCGGGCATCCTCACGGGCGCGGTGCTGGCCATCTCCCGTGGCGCGGGCGAGGTGGCGCCCATCCTCTTCACCGGCGCGGCCTACTTCCTGCCGGACCTCCCCACGAGCCTGAACTCGCAGTTCATGCACCTGGGCTACCACACGTACGTGCTGGCCACGCAGTCGCCGGACGTGGAGGCCACCCGCCCGCTGCTGTACGCGACGGTGCTGGTGCTGCTCTTGCTCACCTTCGCCCTGAACCTCGTCGCGGTCCTCATCCGCACGCGCACGCGCCGCAAGGCCGCGGCCGGCCACTGACGTCCTCCTCGCCCATGCCCCTCTCCTCCGCCACGCCGCGCAACAAGATGGAAGCCCGCGAGCTCACCCTGCGCTACGGCCGCAAGGTGGCCATCAAGCAGGTGAGCCTGGCCATCCCCGAGAACAAGGTGACGGCGCTCATCGGCCCGTCCGGCTGCGGCAAGTCCACCTTCCTGCGCTCGCTCAACCGGATGAACGACCTCATCCCGGGCACCAACCACGACGGCAGCGTGTTCCTGGACGGCCGCAGCATCCATGACCGGGCCCTGGACGTGGTGGACCTGCGCCGGCGCGTGGGCATGGTGTTCCAGAAGTCCAACCCCTTCCCCAAGTCCATCTTCGAGAACGTCGCCTACGGGCTGCGCGTGGGCGGGCTCAAGGACAAGGCGAAGCTCGCGGCCCGGGTGGAGAAGTCCCTGCGGGGCGCGGCGCTCTGGGACGAGGTGAAGGACCGGCTGGAGGAGAGCGCGCTGGGCCTGTCCGGCGGCCAGCAGCAGCGGCTGTGCATCGCGCGGGCGCTCGCGGTGGAGCCGGAGGTGCTGCTGATGGACGAGCCCGCGTCCGCGTTGGACCCCATCGCCACCGCGAAGATCGAAGAGCTCATCCACGAGCTCAAGGCCACGTACACCATCGCCATCGTGACCCACAACATGCAGCAGGCCGCGCGGGTGAGTGACCGGACGGCTTTCTTCTACATGGGCGAGCTGGTGGAGTGCGGCGCCACGGAGCAGATCTTCACCAACCCCCACGAGAAGCGCACCGAGGACTACGTCACCGGGAAGTTCGGCTGAAAGGCGCGACGGAAGGCACCGACATGGCGGCCATGCACACCGACAAGGCATTCGAGCAGGACCTGCGCAACCTGCGCGAGAAGCTGCTCGCCATGGGGGCCAAGGTGGAGGCCCTCATCTCGCAGAGCACCCGCGCCCTCACCGACCGAGACTCGGCCCTGGCGGAGCAGGTGGTGGGCGCGGACCGCGAGGTGAACCGGCTGGAGGTCGACATCGACGACCTGTGCCGCCGCATCCTCGCCCTGCGCCAGCCGGCCGCCAGCGACCTGCGCCTCATCACCACGGCCCTCAAGATCGTCACCGACCTGGAGCGCATTGGGGACCTGGCGGTGAACATCGCCGAGCGCGCCATGGACCTGAACCAGGTGCCTCCGCTGGCGCCCTACGTCGACACGCCGAAGCTGGCGGAGCTGGCGCAGCAGCAGGTGAAGAAGGCGCTGGACGCGTTCGTGTCCGGGGACGCGACCAAGGCGGAGGACGTGCTCAAGGGGGACGACCTGCTGGATGCCCTCTTCCTGAAGATCTTCAACGAGCTGCTGGCGTACATGATGGAGGACTCGCGCAACATCCGCCGGGCCACGGCGTTGATGTTCATCGCGAAGCACCTGGAGCGCATTGGCGACCACGCGCTCAACGTGGCGGAGATGGTCATCTACATGGTGCGCGGCAAGGACGTGCGCCACCCGCGGAGCCGCGACCTGGAGTAGTGCCGCGACTTCACTGGGGTGTCACGGCGAGTTGGCCGTCCCGCCGCCCCGCCGCCCCGGTCCCGCCTTGTGGGTTCCCTAGGGTGGCGACATGCTCATCGCATCCAGCCTCCTCCTGGCCGCGTCCGCAGTGGGCCTCCTGGCCCTCCTCCTCCAGGCGCTGTTCGTGCGCCGCCACCGCCGCGGGGCGCCTCCCGCCCCCACCCGGTACCCCGGCCTGTCCATCCTCAAGCCGCTGTGCGGCGTGGATGACGACCTGGAGGCGAACCTGGCGCAGTTCGCCCAGCTGCCCTACCCCCACTACGAAGTCCTCCTGGGCGTGAAGGACCCGCGCGACCCTGCCTTCGCGGTGGCGAAGGCGGCGGAAGCGAAGTGGCCCCAGGTGATGCGCGTGGTGCTCCAGGTGGGCGAGCCCGGCCTCAACCCGAAGGTGAACCAGCTGGTGACGCTGTCGGCGGAGGCCCGGCACGACCTGTGGGTGGTGAGCGACAGCAACACCCGGGTGGGCCCGGGCTATCTGGAGGAGATCGCCGCCGCCTTCGAGGACCGCACGGTGGGCTGCGTGACGCACCCGGTGGCGGGGGTGGGAGAGCGGACGTTCGGTTCGCTCCTGGACAACCTGTACCTGTCCTCCAGCGCGGCGGCGGGGATGATCGCCGCGAAGCACGCGGCGGACCGCGACATCGTGGTGGGCAAGTCCATGGCGCTGCGGCGCGAGGACGTGGAGGCGCTGGGCGGCTTCTTCTCCGTGAAGGACGTGCTGGCGGAGGACTACGTCATCGGCCAGTGGGTGACGCGCAAGCTGGGCAAGCGCGTGGTGCTGGCGCACGCCCCCGTCTTCAACGTGTCCCTGCGCAAGAGCGTGGACGCCTTCTTCCAGCGCTACCTGCGCTGGAGCGTCATCCACCGCACAGCGGTATCGCCCGGGACGTACGTGGCGCAGGCGCTGCTCAACCCGGTGCCCCTCGCGCTGCTGGGCGCCCTCTTCCACCCCACCGCCCTCACCGGGCTGGCGGCGCTGGCGGTGGCCCTGGGCAAGGTGTGGGTGGACGTGGCGGTGTTCCGCGCGCTCCGCCCGCAGCCGGTGGGCCTGCGGGCGGCGCCCGCGGTGCTGGTGAAGGACGCGCTGCTCTTCGCCGCATGGTGGCACGGTGCGTTCAGGCGCACGGTGGACTGGCGCGGCACGCGGCTGCGCGTGGTGGCGGGCACGCGCCTGGTGCCGATGCGGGCGCGGACCGACGCGGCCGACGCGTGGATCCCCAGCAACGGGGTGGGGTGAACGCCTTGGGCCCAACTTTCGGTGGACCTTCGAACAGCGACCCTCGCCGAGCCCTCCCGCGATGCCTATTTCCTTGAGCATGCCCTTCCTGAAGCTGGCCCATCTTTCGGACCTCCATCTGGACATGAGCCGCGAGAGCGACGCCGCCGCGTCCTCACTGGTGAAGGCCCTGGTGGCGCAAGACGTGGATCACGTGGTCGTGACGGGAGACCTCACGCACCGCGGCTCCCACGCCGAGTTCCAGCGCTTCCGTGAACACTTCGCCCCGTGGATGGACACCGGGCGCCTCACCTTCATCCCGGGCAACCACGACCGCCCCGGCGAGGACGTGGGCAGCGGGTTCATGGACGGGCGCAAGGTCCACACCGTGGAGAAGGCGGGCCTCTTCCTGGTCTGCGTGGACTCCACCGGTGAACACAACCGGAACTATTTCTCCAGCCATGGGGAGCTGACGGACGGCGTCGTGGAGCAGGTGGACCGCGCGCTGGACGCCGCGCCGCGAGACGCCCTGGTCGCGGTGCTCCTGCACCACCACGTGACGCCGCTGCCGCTGGAGAGCTTCCCGGAGTGGATCGCGACGAAGCTGGGCCTCCCGCACGCCTCGGAGCTGCCGCTGGGAAGCCGGCTGCTGGAGCGCGTGGGGGGACGCTGTGACCTGGTGCTGCACGGACACCGGCACATCCCGAACGAGTCGGACCTGGGCCGCCCGGGTGAGCGCGCGCTGCGGGTGTTCAACTCGGGCAGCAGCACGGACCTGGGCCGCTTCCGCGTCTTCAGCCATCTGGCCGGCCGGCTCGTGAGTGAGCCGGCGTGGTGCCAGGCGTCGGCGCCCGCGAAGCCGCGCACGGCGGTCCACAACGTCCGCCCCGCCCTGGAGTACCTGGTGGGCCAGTTGGGCATGGCGCTGTTCTAGGGCCTGCCTGGCTGCCTGCTGAATGCCGAAACCGGGCCGAAGTGCCGCGAATGCCAGTGGGCCCCCGGAAGGTTCTCCCCAGGTCAGGAGGATGCTTGGGGAGACTCGCGGTGGATGACGGTACTCGGAAGGTCCTGGTCGTGGACGACGACGCGGACTGGCGGGAGTTCCTTCGGGTGAGCCTGGAGGACCTCGGCTATGAGGCGACCGAGGCGGCGGACGGCCAGGAGGCGCTGGACTCGCTCCAGCGGGGGGAGCGCTTCGGGGTGATGCTGCTCGACCTGAACATGCCGGGAATGAGCGGCCTGGAGGTGGTGGAGCGGCTGCCGCGCGCGTCGGTGATTCCGCGCATCGTCTTCCTCACCTCCGCGGCGGCCCAGGATGTGGGCAGCGCGCTCATGTCCGGTCCCCACTACTACCTGCCCAAGGGTGCGAGCCGCGACCAATTGTCGCTCCTCCTGCAATCGCTGGGGGTGTAGGACAGGAGGCGTCACCCGCCGCCCCGTGTCCACGCGGGTCCAGCCAGGAGGTCCGCCATCGTCACGGAGCTCATCATCATCCTGTTGCTGGTGCTGGCCAACGGCGTCTTCGCGGGCGCCGAGCTGGGCCTGCTGTCGGTGCGCAAGACGCGCCTGAAGGAGCTGCTGGAACAGGGCAGCAAGTCCGCGAAGGCGGTGTCGGCGCTGCGGGATGATCCCGAGCGGCTGCTCGCCACGGTGCAGATTGGCATCACGGTGATTGGCTCCACGGCGGCGGCCTTCGGCGGCGCGAGCATCGCGCTGCGGCTGTCCGGGGTGCTGGCCCGGATGGGCGTGC
Organism: Corallococcus sp. Z5C101001; assembly: GCF_007352635.1. Lineage (NCBI taxonomy): Bacteria > Pseudomonadati > Myxococcota > Myxococcia > Myxococcales > Myxococcaceae > Corallococcus > Corallococcus sp. Z5C101001. The sequence continues at coordinate 22,025 of NZ_VKLU01000019.1, read as the reverse complement.
CGGAGGCGACGGCGAGCCAGGTGTCGTTCGCGCTGGTGGTCGCGCTGGTGTCGTACCTGTCGCTGGTGCTGGGGGAGCTGGTCCCCAAGTCGCTGGCGCTCCGCTACTCCGAACAGTACGCGCTGACGTTGGGGCGGCCGCTCAAGGCGCTCGCGTGGCTGATGCGCCCGCTGGTGTGGTTCCTCACCGCCAGCTCCAACCTGGTGCTGAAGCTCTTCGGGGACCGGACCAACTTCTCCGAGTCGCGGCTGTCTCCGGACGAATTGCAGCAGCTGGTGGAGGAGGCGTCGAAGCAGGGCACGTTGGATCCCCGCGCGGGGGAGATCGCCTCGCGGGCCTTCGAGCTGGGAGACCTGACGCTCGGCGAGGTGATGGTGACGCGCGAGCACATCGTCGCGCTGCGCCGGCACGCGGGCACGGAGGAGATCCGCCAGGTGCTGCTGGAGCACGGGCATTCGCGGATGCCGGTGTACGAGACCACGTTGGACAACGTGGTGGGCTACATCGTGGCCAAGGACCTGCTGGGCGTGGCCTGGGAGGGCAACCTCATCGTGCTGGAGGACGTGCTGCGTCCGCCGCTGTTCCTGGTGGAGTCCATGCGGGCCATCGCGGCGATGAAGGAGATGCAGCGCCGGAGGATGCAGCTGGCCGTGGTGGTGGACGAACACGGCGGCGTGGTGGGGCTGGTGACGGTGGAGGACCTGGTGGAGGAGCTCGTGGGGGAGATCCTCAGTGAGTCGGAGACGCCCGAGGAGCGGGTGCGGCGCGAGGGCCCCACGATCGCGGTGGTGCAGGGCGAGGCGAGCCTGCGCGAGGTGAACCGCGCGTTGGGCCTGCAGTTGGAGGAGAGCGAGGACTACTCCACCGTCGCGGGCCTGTGCATCTCGCTGGCGGGAGGAGCGATCCCCGAGGCCGGCGCGAAGCTGTCGCTGCCGGATGGCACGGTGCTGGAGGTGGTGGAGGCCTCGCCGCGCCGGGTGCGCGAGGTGCGCGTCCACCTGCCGGAAGAACCCGTGCAGTCGGAGGCGTGAGCGCACGGCCGCGCTCCGCGTCCACGGGAATCCGGAAGCCACCGCAAACTCCCTGTTCATTGTGACGCGGTGGGCCGATATAACGACAGCGAGGGATTCCAGGCGCGCGGATGTCCGCGAGAAGCGCCCCTTGGTGTAGCGCCCTGGAGGGATGAGGAGCGCGAAGCTGATGTCGCCGTCGGCACCCCGGATCGCATTCGCCATCGAGACGACTCTCGGCAACGCGGTGTTCCTTCAGAACCTTCAGCGGGCGATGGCGCGGCGCGACGACATCACGCCGGTGTGGCTGCCCATCGACGAGCACGCGGACGACGTCTGGGAGCAGCTTCCGCTGGTGCGCTCTCGGCTGTCGGTGAGGGGTGGGCTCCGGGCCCGCACCGCGCTGAGGCAGGCCTCCGCGCAGGAGCCGGTACGGGCCGCGGTGGTGCACACGCAGCGGCTGGCGCACCTGGCGCACGACTTCATGCGCCGGGTGCCGAGCGTCATCTCCACGGACGCCACGCCGAGCGGGCTGGAGGACTACCTGCGCTACTACGGCCTGCGCACGCAGCACGCGGGCTGGGTGGGCCGCGCGAAGAACGCGCTGCACCGCCGCACGTACGCCATCGCGAAGGGGATGTTGTCCTTCTCGGAGTTCACCAAGCGCTCGCTGGTGGAGGAGTACGGCGTACCGGCCGCGAGCGTCCACGTCGTGTGGCCCAGCGTGGACACCACGCTGTGGCGGCCCGCGCCGGAGCGGAAGGCGCGCGACGGCGTGGTGCGGCTGCTCTTCGTGGGTGGGGACCTGGGGCGCAAGGGAGGCAAGCTGCTCCTGCGCTGGGCGCGGGAGACCCGACAGCGGAACTGGCGGTTGGACCTGGTGACGTCGACGCGCTTCGAAGCGCCGCCCGGCGTGCGCGTGCACGTGGGCGTACAGCCGAACTCGCCGGAGCTCATCGGCCTGGCGCAGGCGGCGGACCTCTTCGTGCTGCCGACGATGGCGGACATGTCGTCCTGGGCCATCGCGGAGGCGAAGGCCGCGGGCCTCGCGGTGGTGGCGACGCCCGCGGGCGGCGTGGGGGAGCTGGTGCGCGACGGCATGGATGGGCGCATCGTGCCGGTGGGTGACTACGCGGCGCTGGCGAACGCGCTGGACGCGCTGGTGGCGAGCCCGGAGACGCTGGCCACCATGGGCCGCGAGTCCCGCCGCATGGCCGAGGAGCGGATGAACCTGGACACGACGTGCGCCCGGATGCTCGCGTTCATCCGCCGGGTGACGGGCGTCTGAGCCGGGAGCGCGTCACCGATTCGCTTGGAGGTTCCGGGCGACCTCGGGCTCCACGCGCTGGAGCAACTGCCATTCGAGCTGCCGGTCCCGGTCCATGGGGACGAGGCCCGAGCCCTGGATGCCGTCGCGCTGGTACTCCGGATGGGGGTCCACGCGGCCGGGCTGACTGGGCGGAGTCGCCGTCGACCGCTCGTTCCGGAAGTAGCGGACGGTGCATTGCCCGGGGCCGCGCTCGGTTCCGACCACGAAGTAGTTCGCGTAGCCCGTGCCCAGCGAGGACGGAGGGGTGATCTGCTCCCAGTCGGTGCGCGCTTCGTAGCGCGTCGCGTCCGCCTTGACGGTGAACCCCTTGTCCTTGAGCAAGGCGAGGGCCTGGGGCCACACCTCGTGCAGAGGCAGCGGGTACACGTGCTCGCGGACCGCGTCCTCCACGGCGACCTGCTGGCGCTGGGCCGCGCAGCCGGCGCAGGTGAGCATCCAGGCGGAGAGGACCAGCAGGGAGACCGCACGGGGTGACGCCGTCTTGGGGTTCATGTTCCAGACTCCAGGTGGGATGAGGCGAGGTGCCCCCTGGAACGCCCCTCCTCGCGCGCCGTATCGGCGGCCCGGGGGCTCTTCTTCTCAGAATTCAAGACTCGGAAATAAAGGTCATTCCGGGCAGCACAACTATTTCTGCTTTCAGACGATAATGGGCACATGACGACTCCTGTCTCTGGCGGTTCCCGTCCCCCGCTCACGGTCACGCGCTCAACGGAGCGGACCGCCCCCGCTGTCACGCCCCAGGGCCACGTGCAGGCCGGGGTGACGGGGTCGGCTCGAGCCGAGCGGACGTACGCCCAGGAGCGGATGGGGGTCGACCGCTTCGACCCGGGCACCAACGCCCGATTGCCCGGTCAGGGCCGGGCGGCCGCGGCGGCCATTCCGACCCTGACGACCGGTCGCCAGCAGGTGGGCGGCTCCGTCGCGGCGCTGTCGGCGGAGGGCGTGCTCCGCAATGACGATGGTTCGGTGGCGCGCCGGCTGGAGGGCCGCGCGCTGGTCGCCGAGGGCGGCGCGCATGGCACGGCCACGGTGGGCGGCCAGGGCGTCCAGGCCTCGGGCGAGGTGCGCGCGTCGGCGATGCTGGCGGAAGGCCGGGTTCGCACCGCGGAGGGGCGCGAAGTCGGGTCGGTCACGGTGGGGGCGAGCGCGTCGATGGCCGGCACCCTGAACATCAACCCCTCGACGGGCGACTACCGCGCGGGCGTGACGGTGGACAACTTCGCGGGCGTTCGCGCCGAGGGGCAGGCCCGCTTCGGCACCGAGGATGCCTCGGTCACGGGGCGCCTCGCGGTCCAGGCGGGCGTCGGTCTGACGGCGCGCATGGAGGCGGGACTCCAGAACAACCGGCTGCGGGGACGCCTTGAGTTTGGCGCGGCCCTGGGCCTGGGCGTGCGGGCCGGCGTCTCGGTGGACGTCAACCTCCAGTCCGCGGTTCGCGTGGCCCAGGGGGCCGCCGAGCTGGCCGGGAGCGCGGCCCGGACCGCGACGAACTGGGCCGGGCGGCAGATCACCACGGCACAAGAGCTCTTGCGCAGCACGAGGCAGCCGCTGTCCGCGCAATGACCACGCCCCTGCAGGAGCTGCTCGCCACGGGTCGGCGGGTGGAGGCCGAGGAACAGGCATTGAAGCAACTCGCGCGTGCGCCCCACGACGCGGAAGCCCTCGCCGCCCTGGCCAGCCTTCAGTTGGAGCGAGGCGACTTCGCCGCCGCGCGGGGCACGCTCGCGCGCGCGGCCCCCGAGGAGCGCGCGCAGTGGGGGCTGCGTTGGGTGAGCACCCTGCTGGACGTCGCCACGGGGGCGCCCTCCTCCGAGGCCTTGCTGCGCCAGTGCTGGGCGGACCAGCCCGAGCGCGCGGAGGTCGCCTTTGCCTTTGGAGACTTCCTGGCCGCCGCGGGCCGCCCCAAGGAAGCCCTACCCCTGTTGGAGCGAGCCCTGGCGCTCGCACCGTCCCACTGGCTGTGCGCATTCACTCTCGCCACGGCGAGGCTGGAGGTGGGAGAGCCGCAGGGGGCCATCGATGCCCTTGATCAAGCCTTGCGGCTCAACCCCAGACACACGGCCAGCTATACGACGCTGGCCCGTGTCCTCCTGTTTCAGGGGCGGCGAGAAGAGGCGCGACAACTCCTGGACGCCGCGTTGCCAGCCGTGGACGACCCTGCCCTGGTGGAGGGACTGCAGGGCTCCGTGCTGGCGGGCGGAGGCGCGCTCGAAGAGGGTTTGCGGTTGCTGGACCGGGCGCTCGCGGCACATCCAGATCATGCGGGGTTCAACGCGGACAAGGCGCGTGTCCTGCTGAGCCTCGGCCGAGTCGATGAGCTGGCTGCCTTCTGCGGCGCATTGGAAGGGGCGGGCCGGGGCTCCACTCCCACTCGACTCGCGTGGGCGGAGTCGCTGGAGCCCTCCCAGTCCCAGAAGGCGCTGGCCCTCTACCGCCAGGTGCTGGAGGCGGACCCGGCCGACTGGCTCGCGGCGAATGCGGCCGGGCTGCTGCTGCTGCGCGAGCCCGGCGTGGAGACCGCCGCCCTGGAGGAGGCGCGGCGTCTCCTGGAGCTCGCCCTGGAGCGCAGCGGCGGCCGGGTGGAGCCGGCCCTCAATCTGGCGCGAGCCCTGGTGTTGCAAGGAGAGCACGAGGCGGGGACGAAGCTCGCCCAGCAGGTGATGGCCGCGGTCCCGTCAGGGCCGCTGCACGACGCCGCCGCTCGGTTGCTCACCCCTGAACCGCGGGCGTGACGAGACCTCCGGTGACGAGCGGAGGTCTCATCAGTTTCAGGCGTTCTCACTCGCGAGCAACGACCACCTCACCCGCCTGCTGGCGCACTGGAGCAGCTCCTGTTCAGGGCAGGCGCGCGGCGCTTCTCTCGAAGCGGAGGTATCGCCTAACCTCGTCCAGATGCGATGCGGACCCCATCGGTGGAGTGCCCTCGGCCCCCACCTGACCATTGAGCACGAGGTGCTTCCCATCCAGCGATGGGGGTACAGGGTCGCGCTGGTAGCGGCGCTCGCCTTCCCCGCCGTTGCTTACTTCTCGACCTTCCTGTGGAACTCAAGGGAGGCCTGGTCCCTGGCGACGCTCATCGGCACGGGGGCCGCCTACCAACTGATGTCCAACTGGAAGGCGCTGCTCAACAAGGAAACAGGCATCTTGAAGCTGTACTCCGGTGTCAGCGTGTTCTTCTCATCGAACACGCATCCACTCGAGTCCTTCACCTCCGTGGCGCTCTCTTCTCCCGGCAAGGGGTCCGGCAACGGCTCCAGGTTCTGGGGACTCTATTCAGTGGACCTGAAGTCCCCGACACGAACGGTACCGGTCTCTGGCAGCGACGACCGGGAGGAGGCGCTTGAGCTGGCCCAGGCCCTCTCACGTTTCCTGGGCGTCGACTTGACCGTGGAGGGAGGGCACGCGCGCCCAGCGGCCGCGCGTCTCGAAGCAGCACCGCTTGATGACGAGCGGGCGCTGCCTTCGCTCCCCCTCGGCAGCCGGATCCGGGTCCGACACGGGGCGCAGGGATTGGAGTTGCGGTTGCCTGGCTGTGGCTGGAGACCTCGATTCGTGGTGAAGGCCGGCATCGCGCTTGTCATCAGCTTGGGCTGCTCCACCGTCTTCGCGCTGCTCTGGGCGCGCACGTTAGGATTCCGGCAGCTCGCCTCCCTGCAGCCGCTGCTCATCCTCTTCGCCCTCCTCTCGATGGGAGGCCTCCTGCTGTGGACCGTCATTCAGGAAGTCACCCTTGGCTGGTCTCTCACCGCCTCTTCGCGAGGCATTGAGTACTCGCGCACCGGGAGCAAGCGCTCGCAAGAGATCACTCGAATCCCAGCGTCGCAGATCGAGGACGTCGACCTGCGCAAGGCGGATGAGAAGTTCTTCCAGAACCTGGGCGTCGTCATCGAGCACAGGAAAGGCTTCGTGTGGCTCGGCGAGGGACTGTCCCGAGAAGAACTCGAATGGACGGAGATGGTGCTGCGTCGGGCGCTGGCAACCCGTCAGGCGCCGTTCCACGACGACGACGCTTCGGCCTTGAGGCAGACCTCGATGAGGAGCTGAGGGTCAATCCAGAGGCGGAACCTCGGGGGGCCGGGTCCAGCCCTCCAGAATCCTCTTGGCGGCACCGAGATAGCCCAACTCCGCCCGGCCCAGCAGCACCTGCTCCCCGCGTTTGATCCGGATCGCCAGCCATATCGGCGGCCCCGGAACGAAATGCGCGTCGCCGACCGCCCAGGTCACTCCTCCCGTGGCTTCCGCGACACGTGCCACGCAAGCGTCGAACTCGGCCGCGGGCAGCCAGCGCAACGCCTCCACCACCCGGTCCGCTTCGAACCCCTTCAGCGACGCTGGCTTTCCAGTCACGGCCTGCAACGCCTGGGGGCCACGCCGGTCGAGGATGAACGCCAGCGACTGGGGACGCAGCACGCAGAACCCCTCCGCCTCCCCCAGCTTCGCGGGGAAGAGGGCCACGTCCTCCAACTGCACGCCGGAGCGCGCCGCGCCAAGGAGGGGCGCTTGGCGATGCAGCTCCAGCATCAGCAGCAACCCCGTGACATCCGTCACGCTGCGCGCGAGCAGCCGACGGTCGCCCTTCACCTCCAAGTCGAACTTGCCGCGGTCCAGTCGGATGCCGTCATTCGCGATGGTGTCCAGACGCACCGCTTGCGCCTCGCCGATGAGCGGTGTCCAGAGGAGCCGCTCGCTGGTGATCCGCAACCTTCCGGAGCGCAGCAAGGGCCATAGCGCGGCGCATCCCATGGTGAGCACCATGAACAGCGCTCCCAGTTGTCGGTACTCGGGAGGCCCCACGAACATGAGCAGGATGGACAGCAAGGCGCCCAGAGGAACCAGCAGGGCGAAGTGCGTGGGCACGTTCGAGCCGGCCAGGCCCGGGCCTGGCTGCATTGAACGCTCACGGCTGGAGACCGGCTCGAAGACGACCACTTCGCCTGGTGCCAGCGCCTTGCGGACAGGCTGCCGAAGCAATGCATCCAGCCGCGTCAATGCGTCCTCGAGGGTCACGTCCGCGGGCGCCACCGTCAAGGTGTCCAGCCGTTGCCGCGCGAGCCGGGTGAGCCGCTCGCGTTGCGCCGAGAGCGCCCGTGCCTGTCGCAGCACCGGCAGGTCCTCCGCCCACGCCTCCACCCCCGCGCGGTGGCGCACACGCTCCAGCGCCTCCCGCACCCTCCCGGCCCCAGCCACGAGCGCGGACACCTGCTCCGCCTGCTTCAGGAACCGGCGTTTCCAGCCACGGGCCGACAGCACGGCTTCCAGCTCCGCGTGGGGGCGCAGCGCCCCGGAGATGATCTCCGCACGTCCCTCCAGGACCCGCTCTGCCTCCAGCGCGGATTCAGCAAGGTCGCCAGCGGCGGGGCTCGTTCGTGTGCGTTGGGACATCACGGCCGAAGCATACCGGCACGCGGGTTGCCCGTGGGGTGCATCCGGAATCACGCGGTGAGAGGAGGCAAGTCCTTTGCTTTGCACGGCGAGGGAAGATCAACTGTCCCCCGCCGGCGCGGGACGATGTCGCGTCACCGAGATGGCAGGGGAGCACCGACGATGGCGACGATGAGGTGTCCGGATTGCGGCTCGCCGCTCGACCGCACGGGGCTCGAGCCAGGCGCTGGAGTCACCTGCCCCTGCGGGTATGAGTCACACGCCCCGCGGAGCCCCCTCCGGAAGCGGATCTTCTTCGTGCTCGGCCTGTTGACGTGCCTGTTTCTGGGGGGGGTGACCGCCAATACGATTCGTGAGTTCAGTCGATTCGGTCAGCGCACCCGCGCGGCGGAGTGCAAGGCGAACCTGAAGGCCTGGTACCGGGCGCAGCGGGACCACTACCGAGACACGCGGACCTACGAGCCTGTGTTCGCGAAGGTGGGCTTCGCGCCCGAGCGGAGCAACCGCTACGCGTACTTCGCGGGACAGGGGCCGATGGAGGTCCGCGATGAAGCACGCAGCGGGGCTCGTGACGAGGCGGTGTCCATCGGCGTGGACACTTTCCGGTTCACGGAATCGCGCGCGGTCGACTTCGAGTCGCTTCCTGCGCACGTGAAGTCCCGGATTGGTGTCTCGGGCAGGTGCCCCGACTGCGACATCGTCTTGGTATGCGCGGGAAATACAGACGACGATGAGACGCTGGATGTCTGGGTCGTTTCCACGGGCCCCCTGGACCTCCAGGATGACACCGGAGAGGCCGCCGAGCCTGGCATCCCACTGCATGTCGTGGACGACACGGTGCGCTGAGCACGCCGGGGCGGATACGGCTCCGAGGTACTCCCACGCATGGCGGCAGCGACACATGCACAGCCCTGGAGAGGAACAGCAGACCCTGGCCGCACGCACCGCGACATCGGCACGTAGCGGTTAGCCACGATTTTCTGGCGATCGTCCGCCAGCGATCATCCACGTGCACTTTCTCCCCCAGGAGTCCCCCATGCGCATCCGTTCCCTCCTCACCGCTGCCGCCCTCCTCTCGATGGCTCCCGTCACGAGCTTCGCGGCCGTTCAATGTAGCTACATCTGCGACGGGGCAAATTGCGATCAGCGCTGCAGCGACGGCATCGTTCCCACCACTTGCCGGGGCGCGGGCTACTGTTTTGACCCGACTCCTGAGTCCGTCTCTTCCGCGTCTGTCACGGAGCAGGAAGCCCAGCGAGCCGAGGACTCCGCCCCGGTCTGCAGTGAGGAGCACCCGGACACAGCGCGGAGCGCAACCGCCGAGAGCTGAGCCATCAGCGCGGATGCGGCATCGCGCCGCAGGGGTGTGAGCGCGAAGCGCTCCGCACAGCGCGCGGTTCGCCGTCCCACGAGTCGTTGCTTCTGGGACGGCGAACTCCCCGTGGTGCTGCTATTCGGAGTCGGTCAGTCCAGGGGGGCAGGTGAAGCTCGCGGGCACGGACCAGGGTTGGTAATCATTCGTGGCATCCTGGGCGAAGAAGTAGACGCGATTGCCGAGACGGGCAAACCCATCCGGCAAGGAGCCCAAGCTGCCCGGACGAGGGTCCCCGACTTGCCCGGTCGTCGCCACGGAGCCCAAGGTGAACCAAGGTTCGCTGGACAGGTGATCCACGGACGAGCTGAAGGGGACCGGACCTTCGCCGGTGGCGAACACGGGAGAGGCTGGATCGCGATCCAGGCTGAGCGGGCGGCGGAGCTGGCGCGTCCCGGCGGCCGTGCCATCCGACACCCACAGGGTCACATCCCGGAGCGCAAGGCCGCCGCTGAAGACCCCCACCGTGAAGAAGAGCTTACCCGGGGACGTGGTCTTCCGCTGGATGAATGGATTTGTATACGGCTCGCCTTCGTAGGGATTGGGCAGGGTCGTGTTCAAGGCCTTGCCCCCTCCGTAGAGTCGGCCGCGGATGATTCCGGGACCGGACCCAGGCGGTGTAACGATTCGCACGAGGGAGGCTGTCCCTGCCGGGCAAGCCCGCGCCGTGCCGTCGCGAAGGGTCGAACCCACGGGCGCAGGAGTTTCATTGCCAGGCGCCGCACTGCTCGCGAGGAGACTCAAACCCAACAGGGCGCACCCATGCCATCGCAGCATATCCATTCCTCTCCTGCCCACGTCGGCGAGCGCTGAGTCACGGCACGCGGCCCGTCTAGATGCACGCGAATGATGTGGGAGTATCCGCCAGCGATCTGAACAGCCCGCGTCCATACATCCCCGTGCGGCAGAAATAGCCTGAGCAGCCTCCGCCGACCATGTGGAATGGATTCCGAACTCGCGGTCGTGCTCAGCGAAGGGTAAGGAGTCCGAGGCAGCCTATCTTCGGTTCGGAACAGGAGAGTCCATGGTTTCGTGGAGTATCGTCACCGCGCTTCTCATCTCGGTATCGTCGGCCGACGAGGGGCCGACGCTTCCGCTCACCCTCTCGGATGTCTTCGCGGGAGAGTGCTCGACGTACGGCAAGAAGTGGGTGGCCCGCAAGCCAGTGTCCCTCAGGACGGAAGCCTCGAGCGATGCTCCGGTGATACGTCAGATGGGTGCGCGGGAGTCGTTCGTGGCCTTGACTGGAAACGTCGTCACGCTCAAGGCAGGAGTCGTGCGAGTCACGGCGCCGACGAAGTTCCGCCCCATCATCGGCTTCGAGAAGTACGGTCCAGTCGAGACGGCGCAGAAGGGAGACCGGCTCTACCTGCTGCGCTTCAATGGCGAAAACGCCTTCGACATCTGGTTCAAGGGCAGGGTCATCCGCGATGTCGAGCCATTCTGGAATGTCAACACCCCCAGCATCTCCATCAAGGCCGAAGGCAAACCGACAGCAGTCGCCGAGTCCTACCCAGAGAACCGTTGGTACGTCCGGGTGAAGGACGCCAAGGGACAGACGGGGTGGATTGACATGACCGGGGCGAAAATCGATGGCGTCGATGGTTGTGGCTGAGTGCGCTGGGCGGTCGGAGCTGTTGTCGCCTGCGCGGTTGCGCCCGCCCCCCCGCGGCTGTACCAGGTTGCCGCGAAAGAGAGAACCCGGCGCGCGGCGGATGTCCTCATCCTGAATCGTCGGCGGTGAGCTGCGATCTAGCGCCCACAGCGATTGACCTTGGAGACAGTCATCGTCAGGGCGTTGGCGAAGCCGTGGGCGTAACAGCTTTCGTGCCAGGACTGGGCGATCAACGGATCATTGAGCTGGGTGGGCACACGGGTCATCTGGAAGAACGAGCGGAATTCGCTGCCATGGAGTTGGGGACCATCGCGGTCTTCGTAGTTGCGGGCGTAGTTCTCGAAGGTGATGCGGTCCGCTCCGCTCTCCGCGACCACCCCACCCCAGTGATATTCCCACACCGGTGCACTGTAGACAGGCGGAGGAACAAGCGCCGCCGGGCGGGGAGCCACCTCGTCCCGCATCCGCATCCAGTTGCGGTGCTGGGCGTCCTGATAGCGCTCCATGGCGCCCACGGAGTACGTCTGGAACGCATCGCCCACCCGTGGGTCCGCATAGGCATTGAGGCCCAGACGAAAGAGGAGCTGCTCGTAACGCGTGCCGAGCGTGGGCCCGTTGAGGTTCACGCCGTTGAGCGTCATGGGAGCCTGGGCGCGGACCCGGTTCACCAGCCGGCCATAGTCGCGACCGATAGGGCCATAGTAGCCCGCGAGCGCCGCCATCTGGGCATTGGGGGTATTCGCCCCCACCAGCGCGTTCTGCAATCCCACCTGGTAATCGTTGACCGCGCGTTGCCGGGCCGCGGCGGCATTGGGTCCCTCTCCTTGTCCATGGAAGAGGAACGTGGTGATGAGTACCGCCAGCCTGAAGGGAATGTCGCCATGGGCCGCATAGGCATGGGCCCACCCTCCGAGCTGCCAGCGCGGCAGATTGAGGAAGAGCTGATTGCCGGACGGGTTGAACCTCACGGTGCGCTGCGCGTCCTGCTGCTCTCCCATCACCTTGCCGGAGATCTCATTGCAGTTCTGCGAGACGGCGGGCTCGAGCTGCCCACCCTCGGACATCGCCACCTGGAACAGTCGCCTGGGCCCCGGGCCGGACAGAAAGGGCAGGCAGCCCGGCTGCCCGGGGGGGCCGATTTCGAGATAGCGCGGACCGGGGACCTTGGCGATCCGATAGCTGGAGCCCGCGGACCTCAACGCGCGGTTGCACCGGCCGATGGCGCTGTCTGTGGCGAAGAAGTACTTGGCCTGCGCGTGGTGGGGGTCGGTGTCCTCGATGGCGAGTTCGTTGTCGTCCGAGACCCGGAGCGTGACTTGCGGGTGCGGCCGCACCATGACGTTCGCCGTCCCTGCGTCGATGAGGAAGCTGTCCCCGTGCGTCTTCGGGAAGGGGTGGGGTCGCACTCCGTCCCGCTGCGTCTCGAACGTCGCGTTGTGGAGATTGACGTGCTGGGCCCCGAACTGGGCGTTCGGGATGACGTGGTACGCCTGAAGCGCGGGGGTGGGCGAAGCCCTTCGTCCCCAGGCTGCCCCCGGAGCCGCGAGGCGCGCACACGCCCCCGAGAGGGCCCGCACCGCCAGGGCTTCGGCCTCCGCTTCCAGGGCCGCATCCACGAGCAGCCCGGCCCCACCGTTCCCATGAGGTACGCGGCCTGCTCGCTGTTGCAGCACGTGCACCAGCTCATGCGCGAGGATCCGGGTCCCGTGAGCCGAGTCGAGATCCAGTGCCCCTGGAGCGATGAGGATCTGCTCTCCCCAGCACACGGCCTCGGCCCCCAGCTCCGCGACCAGAGGATGCTCGTGGAGGCGCACGCCGCTCAGCTCGGCCCCAAAGGCGCGCTCGAGCCGGACACGCAACCCTCTCGGGAGTGCCCAGCCTCCAGTGCAGACCCGCTTCAGGTGCGACGGGGTGATCCAACGGTGCCGAACATCCAAGATCCGTGCTCCCAGGCTATCGGTGCATGTCCCGTGAAGGACGTATCGTACACAACGAGTTCCCAGCCCACGCGAGCGTCTGGCGCCGGACGGGTAGAACATCGGCCAGCATCCTTGGAATCCAAGGCATCCTTGGCTCGCACCGAGGCTCTTGGCGTCCGCTGCCGAAAATCGGCCTGTTCATGCTGGCGCTCTTCGGCGGGAGGCCTCACTGAGGAGGAGTCGCCGCGACTCACTCGTACATGGAGGGCTCAGCGAAACTCGAGGTGCGGCTCGCCGTCACTCTGCCGTCTTCCGCCCGTCAGTTTCTCGCTTCGCCTTGGCGATATTTCCCAACACCTGGCACCTCCTTCGAGCCCGTCCCCCCGCGCAAGCTCATCGCCAAGCCAAGGAACGACTTGCGGCACGGCACGCCGAGCCAGGACGAGGTGGACAGGGCACTCGAATGGCTTTCTTCACCATGTCAGGGTGCAACGACTCGCGAGACAGCCCATCCGGACGGACGGCGGGGCGTCAATCGACGGTGGCGCGCGAAGTCGCTCGCGGCGACTTCGCGCGCTCTCACGGCGAGGTCAGGAGGTCCTGCTCTGTCTGCTCAGCAGCCCCTGCCGTACGCGAGCTGAAAGACGTCGCGGTCGGCGGTGTTGATGACGCCATTGCCGTCGATGTCCGCGGTCAGGAGGCCCGCGCTCCAGGCGCTGAGGAACGCGGTGCTGTCGGCTGCGTTCACGACACCGTTCGCGTCAAAATCCGAGGCGCAGAAGAGCTTCAGGTCCAGGGCCCAGGACGCGGAGGCGGTCCCGGAGAACCGGCCATTCGCATCCACCAGCGCGGAGACATCCCCCTGGAGCGTGTACGGGCCCGCCGGCATCCAGCCGGTGCGGCTCACCGAGTCGGAGTCCGAGTCGCCGATGTCGATGGAGAGAACGGGAATCCCGCTCTCCAGGTTGGCGATGTAGAGCAGCGCGGTGGACCCACCGAAGCGGGTGCCGCCATTGCTGGCGTTCGAGGTGGCCTGCGCGTTCCCCGTGACGACATAGCGGGCGCGGCGGTTGACCTCGAAGGTGAGGTAGAAGTCCGCGTTGCCAACGCCCTGGCCGCGCGCGGAGCGGTCCAGCGCTACACCCTCGGCGGAGGTGGACACGGACGCGGTGATGCGCGAGGCGGTGATCGTGGACTGCTGCGTGCCGGAGGCGTTGGCGTCCACGCGGCTCCGAGAGCCTTCGTACTGGGTGTTGGCGTGGAAGGAGAGGCTCTCGTTGAACGCCGCGAAGCCGTTCGTGCCGCGCGAGTCCGACTGGACGACGTTCGTCACGGCATCCACCGCGGAGATGGAGGCCGAGACGGAGCGGCTGCCCTCGATGGGGGTGATGGTCTGGGCGTTCGCCGCCGTGGCGACAAAGAGGGGAACGGCACCCAGGCACAGGGACATGAAGCGCATGTGGACCTCCGTGTTGCGGGACAGGTTGCGGCGCGCACCATACGGCACCCTCCTGACACCCGGAGCATCCGCCTACATATGTTTCAATGACGTTTCATGACGCTGCCCGTCCGGTAATCCCTGGCATTGGCCACGAACCACCGTTCGCCATTCGGGCCAACGTCCGTGCGGATGAGGTGGGCTGACTTGGACTCGACCGTCTTGTGGCGGGTGGGCTTGCAGCGCGAGATGAGACGACCTTCGGGGAGAGACATGCCCATCGCGGACGGACAAAGGACGTGGACACCTCTGCGGTGCCGCGGAGACTGGCTGGCCGCACGAGATGCGTGCGCGGTGAGGCGACGTATAGCGGGTAGCCACGATTTCCCGCACCGCCAGTAAGGGATGAGCATTCACCCTCCCCCCTTCACCCCGGGTCCAGCATGCGCGTCCATCCTCTACTCGCCGCAACACTCCTCCTGATGCCCCCCGCCACGGTCCTCGCCTTGGCGCCTCCCTGCAGCACATTCTGCGCGCGAAGGGTGCCCGCCTGCGTTGAGGTCTGCAGCATCAACAACAACGACACGACCTGCGGCGAGGCGGGCTACAACTGCTACGACACGCTCGGCGCGGGCTCCGAGTCCACGACCTCCGTGATGCTCTCCGACGAAGCCGCCAAGGTATGTCGCGAGGGGAACCCGGACGGCGAGCAAGCCGAGACCGCCGAGAGTTGAGCGAGCAGGACAAGGGCGGGTAGGCATTGCCGGGTCCGCCCTCCTCCGTCTCCTTCACTGGGGGGCCAGCCACTCTCACTGGGGCCACGGCCGCCATGGCCACTACAAGGGCGGACCCACGACAGGGAAACCGCTGGACGTGGGAGGCGGAGACACGCGAAGGAAGTGAGGCACACCCATGCCTCGCGGATACCGTCGCTCCTCCCGCCTTGTCACCTTGGGCGAGTGATTCTCTTGATGCGAGGTGCGGTGTCGCTTCGCCCATCCGGCCTTCCAGTCGGCGGCGGCCGTGAGTGCTCGAACAACGCCCCATTCTCGCGCGCAAGAGCCCCAAGACGCCGAGCCCACTCTACGACTTGGAGCGAGTAACGCGGAGCCTTGATGTTCATCTCCTCGTCGTACGTCAGATACTTCGCTTCAGCATCAACGATACCCCAACTGAAGGCGCTGCCATTGAATTGAGCGCACCACGTCCAGCGTCGAAGGTCGCTGCTGAGCTGCTTCAGAAAAGGCAGCAGGTCTTCATCTGGGAGCATCGCCCTCCACGCGACGTCGGCGTCTCCATGCTGGAAGTCGGTATCCACGCACGGTGGGTACTTCGGCTCCGGATTCTCCTTGAGAAATTCCGCCAGCAGGCGCTGTTCGTATTCCGCCTCCTGTTGATACCGAAGCGCCCGCTGTTCCCTTAGCTCCTTCTCTCGAGCGATGAACGCATCCACAAGTTCTGCGAGATACGCCCTTCCCTCGCTGGGTAACGCATGGCCAGAGCGTGCGCCAGGAAATGCATCCGTGAATCCGTTCGGCACAGAGTAGAACTTCCCACCTCTGGCAAGCCCGACAAGCGTACGCAGCGACCGACGCCTCACGAGTTCCTGAATCAGTATACGCTGCGTTTCGGTGAGTTCCATGCCCAACCATCTAGTCTGCATCGCGAGGAGCACCAGTTTCACCCCAGCCCGACGAGGTCCGTCGGCGAGTCGCCGCTGATGGACTCGGAGGTGCCGGACTGCCAGCACAGGAGGATTCGCGACTGCGGATTCCGCGACTCCCTGCCCTCGCCCATCAGCAGGCCAAGGCGGTCCAACTCCAGCTACTTTTCCAGCGGACCGGCCATAGGGACAGCCGCCCGCGGACGCAATGCCCACCGCGACGGCGCGCCCGGCATAACGACCCGGGCGAAGCAGGCCCCATCGGCATCCTCATGGAAGCCGCGCGGGAGCGCCACGCTGGCCGGGCACTACGGCACCGGTCGACGGAGCTCTGAATCGTGCCCACCTCGGGGAAGTGCTGCCACTTCTACGTGTCGCCGCCATTGCTGGCGTTGTGCATGTCCAAGCGGTGGGTCGTGGCGAACTGGATTCGCGGCTCCTCCCGGTCCGGGCAAAGCTTGCACCTCCGCCGGACGCTGTCGTCAGACAGGGCGGTCTCCACGGAGGCGCCCGTGATGGGCTCGGAGGTGTTCGCACGCAGGCATTAGCCCAAGTCCCTCGCCCAACGTTCTCCACTTTCCCAGACTCCCGAACAGCTTCGTCACGGACCTGTTCCTGTCGGATCGCGATTGCTGGTTGGAGAGGCCAGAGGTCGTCCTGCCTGACGATGAGCAGGCACTAAAGGAGTCCTGCGCGGAGAATGCTCGCCTCCTCAATGCTTCGAGCGCCGCAGAACGGTAGGGCCTACGACTTGGAGACGGCGGTCCCTTTCAGAGGATGATGGTAGTGTTTGCACGTGACCGCATCGCTCACGCCACTGGCCTCCGCGTTCGTTGCGTCGATCCGCCGGCCGACCGCGTCCCTCCCCGAGCCCGAGCAACTCGAGGCCCTGCTCCACTCTACCGTCGAACACGCGCGTACACGCTGGCCCGGCATCGCACTGGAGTCGGTGCACTTCGTCCAGTACCTCGCGGAACGGCTTCCGGCGGAAGCGCCCATCGCGGAGGCCCTTGACGCCGCCTCCTCCATCGAAGAGCTCTTCCTGGCTTTCGCGTGCCTGCGGCACGACCGCATTGCACTCCATGCCTTCGAGGACCGCTTTCTGCGCGAAGTCGGTGCGTTCATCTCCGGCGTTGACCGCTCGCCCACGTTCGTCGCGGAGGTCCGTCAGCAACTGCGTGAGAAGCTGTTCACGGGTTCCGAGCCCAAGATCGCGGAGTTCGCTGGCCGCGGCGCGCTGGGCGGCTGGGTCCGGGTGGCGGCACTGCGGATCGCCCTCAATCTCAAACGCTCCGAAGCGCGGGCGGACGCGGGCGCTCAGGATTCCGTCGAAGCCACCCTGGGCGCGGAATTGGGGCCGGAGCTCGACCACCTGCGCTCACGCTACCGCGAGGCATTCGCGGCGGCCGTGAGCGACGCGCTGGGACAACTCTCCGACCGCGACCGCACCCTGCTGCGCCTGTACCACCTGGACTCACTTTCGCTGGATGCCATCGCAGCGCTCTACCGTGTGCATCTGTCCACCATCTCCCGGTGGCTCAGCCGCGCTCGCGAACAGGTAGAGGAGACGACCACGCGTCAGCTCTGCGAACAGCTGGGGGTGGGCGAATCATCCGTGCACAGCATCGCCGACCTGGTGGTGAGCCAGGTGAGCCTCAGCCTCACGCGCCTGCTCGGAAAGGGGCGCTGACTTTCGCTGCAAAGGTTTCTCCGACCGGTGTCAGAGCATCGAAGGGCCTCTTTCCGGCCCCTCGTTCACGCCGCCCGAGGAGAACCTCATGTGCACCCGCCACGGGATGTCCCTCTACACCCTCGCCAACAACCTCTCCGTCCGCGAGAACCGTCCGGAGTCCTCCGGACCCGGCGACAGCGGCTCCTGCAACGAGGTCGCCTTCGACACCACGGGCAATGTGTATGCGACGGATTTGATCGCGAACACGCTCGTCCGTCTCGCCGCCGAGGGAGCCGCGCTCACCCTCCTTGTCGAGAAGAGCGACACGGGCACTCTGTTCTCCATCAACATCCAACCGGAGGGGAACGCGCAGGCGCCGGTGATGCTCGCGGAGACACCGGCGCTTGAAACGCCAGGCTGTCTGGAATGGAGTGACGCCCGGCGGCTCGTGGTCGTGGAGAGCACGCCGGGCCATGCCTCCACGGTGACACTCAGCGGGAACGCGGGGGCCCAGGAGGGCCTCTCCAACGGGTTCGCGGAACTGGTCGCCGCCGCGCTCACCGACGATTTCGCGTGGGTGCTGGAGGTGCAGCATGGCTTCGGCTCCGGTCCGTCGGGGACTCGCTCCCTGCGGGTCCGCGCGTACCGGGTGGAGGTCCCGCCACTTCTGCCTTGAGCGCGACAACGGCTAGAGTCGCTTCCCGCTATGGCTGGCTGCCCTTCCGAGGAAACGATTCTCTCCTTCGTTGAGGACCGCCTGCCTCCCGAGCAGCGGGCCCTGGCCGAGGCCCACATCTCACGCTGTGACGCCTGTGGGGCGCTGCTCGCCGCCGTCGCGGCGACCTGGCACGCGGAGGGACGACTGAGGGAAGAAGCAGCCCCTCCGCCCCGCCTGCTCGCTCCAGGGGAGCAGGTGGGGCCCTACACCGTCGTCGCCCATGCCGGCAGCGGCGCGATGGGCGACGTGTACCGGGCCCGCGATGGGCGACTCGGACGGGACGTGGCGCTGAAGGTGCTCCCGGCACAGTTCGCCCAGGACCCCGAGCGTCTGGCCCGCTTCCGCCAGGAGGCCCGCGCGGCGGGTGCGCTATCCCATCCGCATCTGCTCACCCTGTTCGACGTGGGAGCCCATGAAGGCACACCCTACCTTGTCACCGAGTGGCTGGAGGGCGTCACCCTGCGGGCGCGGTTGATGCGTGGGCCGCTGCCCCTAGAGGAGGTTTTGCAGCTGGGCATTCAGCTGGCACAGGGGCTCGCTGCCGCACATGCTCGCGGCGTCATCCACCGCGACCTCAAACCGGCGAACATCTTCCTGTGCACGGAGGGCGGTGCCCGCATCCTCGACTTCGGGCTCGCACGGCTCACCGAGCGCAGTGAGGACGCGGCAGTGACCCGGAGCGGCACGGTGATGGGCACCGCCGGATACATGGCCCCCGAGCAGATCCGCGGGCAGACTGCGGATCCTCGCGCGGATGTGTTCTCGCTGGGCACGGTGCTCCACGAGGCCGTGAGCGGTCAGGCCCCCTTCGGTGGTGCCAGCCCGGTGGAGCGCATGAGCGCCGCGCTCCGCGATGAGCCCCCCGTACTGCCGGGTGAACTGGGAACGGTCCTCGCCCGCTGTCTGGCGAAGGCTCCCGGCGACCGGTTCCAGTCCGCGCAGGACCTGGCGTTCGCCCTCGAGTCCATCGCGTCCCGCTCCGGAAGTCGGGGGCCCCGGGCCGTGCATCCCCGCGCCCTCCCGCGCCCTGCCCTGTTCACGGTCCTGGCGGTCGCGCTGCTCTGCGTGGCGGGTGGGCTCCTGGCGTTCGGACGCCCGTGGACGGCCCCGGTATCGCGCCCGACGTACCAACCGGCCACCTTCCGGCGCGGCCATGTGCTCAGCGCGCGGTTCTCCGCAGATGGACACACGTTTCTCTATGGCGCGGCGTGGGAGGGAGGGCCCGCGGAGCTCTACAGCGCGCGCACGGAACGTCCGCTGTCGCAGCCCCTTGGACAGAACGCGGATGTGCTCGCCGTGTCGTCCCGGGGAGAGCTGGCGGTGTTGCTCGCCCCCCGGTTCTTCGATGCAGACCATGTCGGCGGCATGCTCGGGTTGATGCCGCTGGCGGGGGGCGCACCACGGGCCGTGCTCGACAGCGTGAGGGAGGCGGACTGGGGGCGCGGCGAGGGACCGCTCGCGGTGGTGCGCCGGGTGGGCGATAATTTCCGGCTGGAGCGGCCGCCCGGCACCGTGCGCTTCGAGTCGCAGGGGTGGATCAGCCATGCGCGGGTGTCCCCCGATGGCGCGCGGATCGCGTTCCTCTTTCATGAGCACCCGAAGGACGACCGGGGCGGGGTGTGGGTGCTGGAAAAGGACGGGCCGCCCCGGGAACTCTCCGGAGACTGGGGGTGCGCCCGGGGACTGGCGTGGGCTCCGGATGGGAGCGAGGTGTGGTTCACCGCCAGCCGCACCGGTGGGGACACCGCGCTGTTCGCGGTCAACCTGCGAGGCACGACGCGGCTCGTGGATCGGATCGCCGGGCGGATGACGCTCCACGACATCTCGAACGATGGCACCGTCCTGGTGGATCACCCGGTGATCCGGACGGGGCTTGCGTTCGGGCGCGCGGGGGAGGAGCGGGATCTCACGTTGGCGGACACCTCGTTGCTTTTGGACCTGTCACACGATGGCCGGATGATGCTCATCTCCGAAGGAGGACAGCTCGAAGGCCCCACCTATGGCGCGTACCTGCGCACCACCGATGGCGCGCCTCCGGTCCGGCTGGGAGACGGTCATCCCCTGGCGCTGTCCCCGGATGGCAAGCATGTACTGATCGAGCGTTTGGGGGAGCGGATGGAGTTCTTCCTGCAGCCCACCGGCGCTGGGGAACCGCGCCCGGTGTCACTCGCTCCGGTCGCCACGGTGCTTTCGGCGCGCTGGTTCCCGGATGGGAAGCGATTGCTCCTGCGCGCGAGCCAGCAGGGGCGTCCTGCCCGCTTGTGGGTGTTCGAGCCGGGCGCCGGAGCCCCCCGGCCCATCACGGAGGAAGGCACCGGCTTCAACACGGCGATCTCCCCCGATGGGGCATGGCTCGCGGCAGTGGATGCGTCGGGAAACCTCCGCGTGTTCGCCGCGACGGGTGACGCGCAGACCGTGGTCCCGGGCGCGTTCCCGGGACAGTTGGTGGTGGGCTGGGACGCGAGCGGCGCGGCCCTCTACCTGCGCAGTGTCTCGCTTCCCGTCCAGGTCTCCCGGGTCCACGTGAAGACGGGCGCGACGGTGCCGCACTTGACGGTGCCCGCGCGCGGAACCCTGCCGGGGCTCATCTCGATTTGGACGATGGCGATCTCCGCGGACGGGAGCGCCTACGCGTACACCTACAGCGAAGCGCTCTCCCGACTCTACCTTGTGGAGGGACTGGGGAAGGACTGAGGCGTCTTCGTGAAGCGTCGAAGGATCCGAAGTCGCGGTTGATGGCCGCCGCCAGTTCGCCCGTGGGCTTGCCTCCACCACGCAGGAGGCGGAACTCCCGGTCCGCAGGAAATGACGGAGCGCAAGGCGCGCTCGGAGGATAGTAGCTCCTCACCGAGCCCCATCTGACGCGCACGGGATGTTCGTGGAGAGCGGAGGTTGGTTCGGCGACGCATCGCCGCACCGGGCACGGCAACTCCAGTGTGAGGCGCGCGGGGGAGCAGGTGCAGGTCGTCACAGCCCCAACGCCTTCCGCCAGCCAGGGACACGCGCAGCTTCGGCCTGTCCGTGCAGCCCACTCGACGGGCGAGCAGCGCGCTCGCGGCGCGACTTGATGCGGTTGCGCTCGGCAGCCCTTTGACGCGCGCACATGTCACACCAGATTTGCGCTCCTCGCGCCTTGACGCTAACTCCACAACCGCAAACAGCCATGCTGGGCGTGATCCGCTCTCGTGGACAGGTTGACTATGCCGCTGCCCGTTCGAACTCGGCTGGCGCAGCGTAACCGATTGCCGAGTGCATGCGTTGCTGGTTGTAGAAGACCTCAATGTAGTCGAACAGCTTCACCTTCGTGTCGCTGGCGCTCTCGAAGGACTCACCCAGCTCGTTCTTGAGCGTGCTGAACCAGCTCTCCATGGTCGCGTTGTCGTAGCCGTTGCCCCGGCGGCTCATGCTGCAGCGCATCGGCTGAACCCTCTCACGCGACAACTACCTTGACGCTCACCACGAGGGCTGCCGTAGGTCCGGCGCCCCTGCTCGTGCGCCTCGCGGACCAAGACCTTCAGCCGCTCGTCGGCGCTGTGCCAGGAACTCGGAGGCCAACTCCTCCATGCATAGAAGCCTGAACGGGACACCTGCAGCAATCAGCACAGCAGGCTGATGGAGAAGTGGGCCTGCTCCGCACGGATGAACTCGAACTTCACCCGTTCTCCTTCGCGGTGTAGGCCACCCATTTTTCGACGCCAGCAAATATGGCCTGAGCCCCAGGTGTTGACCCTCTGAGAGGAGGAGCACCATGGCTCGGACGACGGCTCGCCCCGTGGCCACCCGTGAGGTGAAGGTCGACAGCGAGCGGCGGCGCTGTGAGGCGTGCGGTGCAAGAACGCGAGCGGATTGGCGCTCGCGTCGCTGTGTGACGACGCTGGCGGGTTGCGTGGGGCTCTCGGTGCAGGT
>NZ_VKLU01000018.1:0-123353 GCF_007352635.1 Corallococcus sp. Z5C101001 | reverse complement strand
TCGCGCCAAGGTAGCCAGCGCGGCTTGCTCACATCTTCACGGAGTCATCATGGCGCGGGCATGAATGGCTCATCCCCCGTCCCTTCCCGCCACGGGGCGCCCCGTGAAAAGGGGCATCAGCGCCAGAGGTTGGTGCGCGCCAGCTCCAGCACCTCGGTGGTGCGGCCGTTGAGCAGGGCCTTGATGCCGAAGAGGGTGAAGCCCGCGGCCATCGACGCGGTGATCTTCGGCGGCATCACCAACTCCGCCTTGCTGACGACCGCGTCCACCAGCACGGGGCCGGGTGTCGCGAGCGCCAGCTGCACCGCCTCGTCGACGGAGCCCGGGTCCTCCACGCGCAGGCCCTTGATGCCCACGGCCTCCGCCAGGGCGGCGAAGTTGGGGTTGCGGAGCGCCGTGCCCACGTCGAGCATGCCTGCCACCTGCTGCTCCATCGCCACGAAGCCCAGGGAGCTGTTGTTGAAGACCACGACCTTGATGGGCAGCCCCAGCTGCACGAGGCTGATGAAGTCCCCCATCAACATCGTGAAGCCGCCGTCTCCGGAGAAGGCCACGACCTGGCGGTCCGGGAACGCCTTCTGCGCGCCAATGGCCTGCGCCAGCGCGCTGGCCATGGAGCCATGGTTGAACGAGCCCAGCAGCCGCCTTCGTCCGCGCATGGTCGCGTAGCGCGCGGCCCACACCGTGGGCAGGCCCACGTCGCAGGTGAAGATGGCGTCGTCCGACGCCTGGAGGTCGAACGCCCGCGCCACCTGCGGCGGATAGATGGGCTTCCTGCCCACCGTCCCCACCCCCAGCGCGTCCAGCTCGTCTCGCGTCTTGCGGTAGTGCGCGAGCGCGCGCTCCAGGTGCTTCGTGTCGCGCTTCGCCTCGATGCGGGGCAACAGCGCCTGGACCGTGGCGGACACGCTGCCCACCACGCCCACGTCCACCCGGGTGCGCTTGCCGATGTTCTCCGCGCGCACATCCACCTGGATGATGCGGGTGTCCGCGCTGTCTGGATAGAACTGCCGGTAGGGGAAGTCCGTGCCCAGCATCAGGAGCACGTCGCAGTCGATCATCGCCCAGTACCCGGACGCGTAGCCGATGAGGCCCGTGAGCCCCACGAAGTGGGGGTTCTCCTTCTCGACGTACTCCTTGCCCCGGAGCGCGGAGACGACAGGCGCCTGGAGCTTCCGCGCCAGCTCCACCACCTGCGGCCCCGCGCCCTCGCAACCCGCGCCGCACAGGAGCGTCACGCGCGCCCCGCGGTTGAGCAGCGCGGCCATCTGCTCCACCTGCGCGGGAGCGGGCATCACCTGGGAGAGGGTGCCGCGCAGGGACTCCGGCGTGGGGGCCCTCGCCTCTTCCGTCTTCTGCGTGGCGACATCGCCGGGGAGCACCACCACCGCCACGCCGCCCTTCCCCACCGCGTTGCGGACGGCGATCTCCGCCGTGCGCTGCATCTGGTGGGGGGCGGAGACCAGCTCGCAGTAGTGGCTGCACTCCTTGAAGAGCACCTCCGGATGCGTCTCCTGGAAGTAGCCGGTGCCCAGCTCCACGGAGGGGATCTGCGCGGCGATGGCCAGCACCGGCACGCGGCTGCGGTGACAGTCATACAGCCCGTTGATGAGGTGCAGGTTTCCAGGGCCGCAGCTCCCCGCGCACACGGCGAGCCGGCCGGTGAGGTGCGCCTCCGCGCCAGCCGCGAAGGCGGCGGCCTCCTCGTTGCGCATGGCGACCCATTCGATGTCCCCGCGCTTGCGCAGCGCTTCCGTGAGGGCGTTCAGGCTGTCGCCCACCACCCCATAGATGCGCTTCACCCCCGCGAGCGCGAGGACCTCCGCGAACTGGTCCGCCACCGTCTTCTTCATCGTCCACCCCTCGCCTGGGCCGGTGCTCCCCGGGCGAAGATGTGCACCGCGTCGCCCCTCCGCGACGGGACGGACACGCCAGCCTGCCGCCAGGCTGGCTGCCCGGCGAGGGAAGGACGGTCATTCGCCGCGACCTGCCCACCGTTCGCCGCGCCGTTCGCGTCGCTGGCGGCATGCCCCCGGAGGCGCGGCCTCGCCCGCGACATCCTGGCGTCATGCGAAGAGCCCTCCTGCTGTCCGCCGTCGCCGTCCTCCTGTTGTTCACCCTGCCCACCTCCGCTGGAGAGGAGCCAGGACGCACCCGCGTCCGCGCCGCCGCCGAGGCCATGGGCGGTGAAGCCCGGCTCCGCGCGCTCGCGAGCCTCCGCGTGCAGGGTATTGGCCACTGGAACCTGCTGGAGCAGTCCGAACGGCCCACGCCGCCCTTCCTGGTGATGTACGAGCAGTTCGACGAGGTGCGCGACCTGCGCGAGGGCCGCCTGAACCAGAAGACAGAGGGCCGCGGAGCGGTGCTGGACCCCTGGAAGGCCATGACGGTGCGGCTGTCCGACGGCGTGGTGGCCGCGGAGGTCGAGGGCAAATGGAGGCCCCTGGGCAACGCGCAGTTCCAGGACCTCCAGGAGCGGCTGACCTTCGCGCCGGAGCACGTGCTGCTCGCGGCCCTGGGCGCGAAGGACCTGCGCGCACAACCGGACACGGTGCTCCAGGAGGTGCCCCACCACGTCGTCGCCTTCCACCTGGGCCGCGCGAGCGTGCGCCTGTTCCTCAACGCCCACACGGGCCTGCCCACGGCGGTGGAGACGGTGGACGCGCACCCGGAGGATCTGTTCTGGAGCGCCTGGGGAGACGTGCGCACCGTGCTGTCCTTCCAGTCGTGGACGCTGGAGCCGGGCGGCCTGCGCTATCCGCGCCACTGGGAGTGGGCCCGCAACGGCCAGCCCGACCACTCCGTGACGGTGACGGCGGTGACGGTGGATCCGCCGCTCAGGGACGAGGACTTCACCGTGCCGGACGACGTGAAGCAGGGCTTCGAGGCACGCCGCGCGAGGAAGCTGGAGGACATGCCCGTCACCCGTGCGGAGACTCCGCCGGTGGAGGTGTCGTCCGGCGTGGTGCAGCTCCCGGGCGCGTGGAACGTGACGCTGGTGGCGCAGGATGACGGCGTGGTGGTGGTGGAAGGGCCCATCTCCTCGGGCTATTCGGCGCGAGTGCTGGACGAGGCCGCGAAGCGCTTCCCGGGCCTGAAGGTGAAGGCCGTGGTGTCCACCAGTGATGCGTGGCCCCACGTCGGCGGGCTGCGGGAGTACGTGGCACGCGGCATCCCGGTGTACGCGCTGGACCTCAACCGCGCGCTGGTGGAGCGGCTGGTCGCGTCGCCGCGCACCCTGCTGCCGGATGCGCTCGCCCGGGCGCCCCGCGCCGCGAAGCTCCAGACCGTGAGCGCGCGGCGGGTGCTGGGCAGCGGAAGGAACGCGCTGGTGCTGCTCCCGGCGCGCACGGAGACGGGAGAGCGGATGCTGTTCGTGTGGCTGCCGGAGCCCCGCCTGCTCTACACCTCCGACCTGGTGCAGCCCCAGCCGGACGGCACGTTCTTCAACGTGCAGCAGGTGGATGAAACGGTGGAGGTGGCCGGGCGCGAGAAGCTCCCCGTGGCCCGCGTGTTCGGCATGCACCTGAAGCCCACCGACTGGAGCGCGCTCACCACCGCCGTGGACAAGGCCCGCGCGCCCTGAGCGCGCGCTACCGGGCCCGGCCCAACCGCCGCTCCAGGTGCTCCCGGCGGCTGCGGCTCACACGCAGCCGCTGGCCGTTCGCCAGCACCACCACCTGCTCCGTGGGCGAGGGCCGGTGCACCTCCTGGATGCACCCCACGTTCACGATGGCGGAGCGGTGGATGCGCACGAAGCGCTCCGGGTCCAACCGCGCCTCCAGCGCCGCCAGGCTCTCCCGCAGCACGTGGGCCCTGCCGTTCACGTGCAGCGTGACGCAGTAGTCGTCCGCTTCGATCCACTCGATGTCCGCGACGGGGACGAGCACGGAGCGCATGCCCACGCGCACCAGCAGCCGGTCCACGGGAGGCTCCGTGGGCTTGGGCACGGGGGCCGTGTCCGCCAACAGGTCCGCCAGCCGTCGTCCCAGCTCCGCGGCCTCGCCCGCGCGCAGCCGCTGCCGGGCCCGGGACAGGGCCTCATCGAAGCGCGCATCGTCGAAGGGCTTCACCAGATAGTCCACCGCATGCACGGTGAAGGCCTTCACGGCGAAGGTGTCGAACGCGGTGACGAAGATGACGGCGGGCATGTGCTCGGCGCCCACCTCGCGCAGCACGCCGAAGCCGTCCAGCTCCGGCATCTGCACGTCGAGCAGCACCAGGTGGGGCCGCTGGGCGCGCAGGGCGGCCACCGCCTCGCGGCCGTCGCGGCACTCGCCGCACACCACGACATCCGGGTGGCGGGCCAGGGCCTGCCGCAGTCCCCGGCGGGCCAAGGGCTCGTCATCCACCAGCAGCACCCGCAGCTCAGCCATGCGCGACCCCGGCGGAGTCCGGCGAGCAACGCCACGGCAACAGGACGGTGGCCACGGTGCCCACGCCCTCCGGACCGCGGATGCGCAGGTGTCCCGCGTCACCGTAGAGCTGCGACAGCCGCGCGCGCGTGTTCGACAGGCCGATGCCCTGGCAGGCCTCCAGGTCGAACTCCCGGGGGAGCCCCGGCCCGTCGTCGCCCACCGTCAGCTCCAGCGCGTCGCCAAGTCGCCGCGCGCCGATGCGCAGCACCCCGGCCGCGGAGCGCATGCCGATGCCGTGGCGGAGGGCGTTCTCCGCGAGCGGCTGGAGCACGAGGTGCGGCACGGAGGCCTCCAGCACGTCCGGGTCCACGGCCCACTCCACGCGCAGCCGGTCCGCGAAGCGCAGCCGCTGGAGCTCCAGGTAGCGCGACAGCACCGCCACCTCGTCGCGCAGGGGCACCTCCTGCGTGGCGCCCTTCTGGAGCAGCTGGCGGAGCAGGTCGCTCAACAGCACCAGCATGCGGGCGGCCTCCTGTGTCTCGCGCTCGCGCACCAGCACGACGATGGCGTTGAGCGTGTTGAAGAGGAAGTGCGGGTGAAGCTGCGACTGGAGCGCGAGCAGCCGGGACTCGGCCAGCTGCACCGCGAGCGCCGCCGCTTGACGCTCGCTGTCCCGCGCCCGGAGAGCGGACTGGTTGGCGGAGGCCACCGCCAGCACCGTCGCGTAGGCCATGCCCATCATCGGCAGCCAACCCCACCACGCGCGCAGCCAGCGCGCGGCCCACGTCACGGACTCCCGTCCAGGCATGGGAGGCATGAACCCGGCCGTCGTCGTCGCGTACACGCCAGCGAAGAGGGCCCCCATGCCCAGACACGCCAGCAGATGCACGAGGACCGGGCGGACCCGGAGCGGATTCAGGCGCTCGCGCAGCGCGAGCCGGGTGAGCCACGGCGTGAGGGGCAGCCACACGTACCAGGCGGGCATCTGCGCGGCGAGCACGCGCCACGGCGCGGGTGCCTGCGGCATGTCGCGGCTGAACGAGTATGTCTCCAGGGCGGAGAAGAGCGCGGGTGCCGACCAGACAGCGGCCCGCTTCGCCCAGCTCCGCCACGTGCTTCCAGCTGCGTCTTCCACGAAGGCCACGAGGCCGCGAGTCTACCGGGAGGCGCGGAGGACTTCACGACCTCCGCGCCCGCTCGCTCCCCTGCTTCAGCCCCGCGAGAGCAGGGTGAACTTCTCGCCCGGGTGCGACTTGGAAGGCGGTTCATCCCAGCGGATGGCATCGCCCCGGCACTCATAGGACGTGTAGCACTGGAAGCGCATGCCGCCCTCGGAGCACGCGATGTTCGTCACGGCGTCGGCATGAAGCCTCGCGGCTTCGCCCTTCAGCATCTCCTGGAGGGCCGCGGGCGAGTAGTTGGTCCGGTAGATGCCGCTGGTGCAGGAGGAGGCTTCAACCTCACCCAGGAACGTGAACCTCCGTCCGGACAGGTCCTCCGCCTTGATGAGGGTGATGTTCGCCGCGCGACGCCGCAGCTCTGGATCCCTCAGCGCCATCGAACGCATACAGCCCTGCCCCAGCGCCAGGACCGCGAAAAGCACCACTCCACGAAGATGCATGGCCATGCCCCTCCCGGGCCCCCTTTATCCCCGCCCCGGCCATGCGGAAAAACAACCCTTCCCCGCGCAACCATCCGAGGCAGAAGACCCTCGGACACTGGCGGGCCCGTTGAAGATGGCCTACCCCGCCGCGCGCACCAATCGCAGCACCACCGCGAAGTGCAGGCCCGCGCCCACCAGCGTCATCGCGTGAAAGACCTCGTGGTAGCCGAAGACGCCGGGCCGGGGATTCGGCCGCTTGAAGGCATAGGCCAGCGCGCCCAGCGTGTACGCGAGACCGCCAGCGATGATGAGCAGGCTGGCTGCGTTGCCCACCGCGCGGAAGACGTCGCCGAAGTACGGCATCATCGTCCACCCCACGGCGATCGCCAGCGCCGCCGTCACCCACTTGGGCGCCCCCACCCAGAACAGCGATTGCAGGATGCCCACCAGCGCCCCCGCGTAGAGCCAGGCCATCAGCGGGTTGCCCACCTCTGGCGGCAGGCCCAGCATGATGACCGGCGTATAGGTCCCCGCGATGAGCAGGAAGATGGCCGCGTGGTCCGCTCGGCGCATCCACGCCCGCGCCCCCGGCGACCAGTTCACCCGGTGGTACGTCGCGCTGATGGTGAACAGCGACACCAGGCTCAACGCGTACAGCGCGGACGCCAGCGCCGTGCGCGGCGTGGGCGCCATCGCCACCAGCACCACCCCCGCCCCCACCGCGAACGCCGCCGCCCACTGGTGCAGCACGCCCCGCAGCCTCGGCTTGTCCGCGCCCATGACCGCCGCCGCCGTCATCCCTTCACCGCGTTGGACTCGACACCCTGCGAAACGAGGCATTTCATGACGGTGACGGCTCCGCGCCTTCCCTACGGGATGGTAGGTTTCGGTCAGGTAAGTTACTGTTGAGTAGGTTCGAGGTCAACTTGGTGAAGAAGAAGCAGCGGCTGACAGGCGCGGAGCGCCGGATCCAGTTGATGGAGATCGGGCGGGCGGTGTTCGCCGCCAAGGGCTACGAGGCCACTTCGATTGAAGAGGTCGCCCAGAAGGCGGGCGTGTCGAAGCCCATCGTCTACGAGCACTTCGGCGCGAAGGAGGGGCTGTACGCGGCCATCGTGGATCGGGAGATGGACGACCTGGTGGCGCGGGTGTCGGCGCCCATCGCGCAGGGCTCGCCCCGGCAGCGCTTCGAGGAGGCGGTGCTGGCGTTCATGTCGTACGTGAAGGAGGAGCCGGCGGGCTTCGCGGTGCTGACGCGTGACTCGCCCACGGCGGCGGCGCGGCGGGGGCTGACGCGCGTCATCGACGACCTGGCCCAGCGCGTGGGCGACGTGTTCCGCAGCGAGTTCGAGCGGGCCGGCTATTCCTCCAAGGTCGCGCCCATCTACGCGAACGCGCTCGTCGGCATGGTGACGCAGGTGGGGCACTGGTGGGCCGCCGACGGAAAGTCCTTCTCCACGGAGAACGTCGCGCGCCATGTCGCGGCGCTGGGATGGATGGGATTGCGGCACCTGCCCAAGGACCCCGCCGCGCCGGGCGCGAAGCGAGAGCCGAAGCGCAAGGGCTGACAGGCCGGCTCGGCCAAAGGGCGCGCGTCCTGCCGAGTCGAGCCCGGACATCGCCGCCCCGAGGGCGCCGCTGAGTTCGACGACACCCTCCGGATCCTCGTCGTGACGTAGACGCAGGTGCGTCCCGCCAGCGCGCAGGTCCCGGAGCGCGCTGTTCCAGCAGCTGGCGGTGCTATCGAGGACATCATCGCGCTCCTCGGCTTCCTCTTCGCGTGGGATGACCTCCTCGCCACCCAGCGAGCGCTGGAAGAGATGACACAAGACGTGCTCCAGCCGGCTGAAGGGTTCGGAAGACGCCAGCGCCTCGTTCTTCAACCAGCCCATCGCGAACTGGACTTCATCCGGTGGGCCGACGCCGTCGTCCACAACAACGACGAGGGCAACACCGACAAGAAGCGCTTCCAACCGCGGTCATGAACTTCACGCCCCCGTCTCCCAGTGGACGGACGGCGTCGCAACGTCCCGGCGCGCGGGCCATATCACCCACGCGCCGGGGTCGTTGCCCCATGGAGGCCATCCGGAGTCTGGGAATCTCCGCCCGACATGCCCTGGCGAAGTCCGCGTTTCCAGAGAAGCCGGCGGCGAGGTCCTTCACCGCCCTATCCCTGGAGAGCTTCGATGCATGGATGGAAGTGGTCCTCGCGGCGACGTTGGTTGGGCGCGGCGTCCCTCGCCGTGATGCTGACGACAGCAGGATGTGAGTCCACTGCTCCCGAAGCCGCCGAAGCCCCCGAGGCGGCCCTGGCGGTGAGCCTGGACGGTGCGTTCGTCGCGGTGCCCCGTGCCACGAGCACAGCGCAGCGGCAGCAGGTGGAGCAGCAGCTCTCCGGCGTAGTGGAGGACGCGGGCACCCACTTCTATCTGGCCATCAAGCGCAGCGAGCTGAACCAGAAGTGGTTCCTATCCACGTTCTTCAAGCAGGCGCACCCCGGAGGTGTGCTCTACGGCGCGGGCGCCACGTTGGGCACGCGCGTGGTGAGCTTCCAGGAACAGAACGGCAAGCTCTTCGTGCTGGACGTGGACGACCGCAAGAAGCTCAGCGACCTGTTCGACCCGCAAATCCTGGTGGAGGCGTACCCCGTCGTCACCGACTACGGCCCCTTCAACCGGCTGCGCGGCTCCGACCAGTACGTGCTCGTGGACCCCTCCGCGGGGCTCAACCGCTTCGGCGCGGTGGCGGACCTCTATGCGTGGAGCACCCGCTTCCAGACGGAGCTGAGCTTCGCGCAGCGCTTCCGCACCCTCTCCGACGGCATCTCCTTCGAGCAGGTGTTCACCGGCTACTCGGACCTTCCGGACGACCTGGCCTCCGAGTTCCTGGAGCCCAACGGCTACCGCCTGTCCGGCACCCTCGCCCTGTCCCTGCGCCGCTACAAGGAGGGAGCCGGCTACTCGCCCACGCCCATGCCGACGACGCCCTTCTACTTCGAGGGCGCCCCCCGCCTCATCACCAACTCCGGGGCCTGGCAGGAGGTGGCCGCCATGAAGTGGAACGTCCATCCCGGGATGAAGCCCATCCCGTGGCTCATCACGCCCAGCGTGCTCAAGCTGCAGAACGACCCGCGCTTCCAGGGCTACGACGTGGTGGGCGCGGTGAAGCGCGGCGTGGAGAACTGGAACCAGGCGTTCGGCTTCAAGGTCCTGGAGGCCCGGGTGGGCGACGCCGGGCTGGACTTCGCGGATGACACGAAGAACGTCATCCTCTTCGACACCGACGAGGGGATGCCCTTCGCCTTCGCGAACTTCCGGCTCAACCCCAACACCAGTGAGATTCGCGGCGCCAGCGTCTACCTGCCGGCCATGTGGCTGGTGTTGGGGGACGAAGTCTTCGACAGCGACCCCGGTGCGTTCGCCGCCCAGCCGAAGTCAGCGCCCCCGCTGCGCCTGTCGTGGTCCGGGATGGCAGGCCAGACGCTCTGTGACCTGGACCTCCAGCAGGCCCTGGGGGACCGGGCCACGGGCACTCCCTCCACGCTGGCCGTGGGGGCTGCGCTCACGAAGAAGCAGAAGGTGGAGGCCTACCTCACCCACGTGGTGTTGCATGAGATTGGCCACACGCTGGGGCTGCGCCACAACTTCGCCGGCTCGCTGGTGGATGACGGCTCCCCCACGTCCGTGCGGAGCAGCTCCGTGATGGACTACAGCCTGGACGACGACGCCATCCAGGTCACCACCCCGGGTGCGTACGACGTGCAGGCGGTGCGCTACCTCTACGGGATGGACTCCGGACTGCCCACCCTGCCGTTCTGCACGGACCAGGACCGCGCCACGGACCCGAGATGCGCGACCTACGACCGGGGCTCCAATCCCATCCCGTTCCGTCTGTATTACTTCAATGACCTCGCGCAGCGGTACCTCACGACGGAGCAGGTCCCCTCCTACTTCGACGCGGCCCTCAGCGTCCGCATCAACAAGGTCCTGGACTTCGTGCGGGTGGGACCCGCCGCGTCGCAGCTGGAGGCATACCAGGGCATCCTTGCGTCGGTGAGGCCACCGCTCGCCCTCCCCCCGGGCGCTCCCGCGTTCTACGGCGCACGGGCGGATGACATCGCCCTCCGCGTCCTCTCGCGGCTCTACCTGGACCCTGTTCGGCAGCGGGGCGTCTTCTCCGGGGATGCGCCCGCCACGCCAGCCCTCACGGCGGCGATCATCGCGGACGTGCGCGGCATCCTGCTGAACGTGGACGGCGTGCGCGGCTACCGGTCCCGCAGGGCCATGGTGGACCTCCTGAAGCAACACCAGACGCTGGCGGCGTACTCGGCGCTGCGCGAGGCCCGGGAGGTCATCACCGCCCAGCTCCCGGCGCTCGCCGGGGAGGAGCGGTTGCAGTCCGAGGACCTGCTGGCGCGCATCACCAGCGCGCTCTCGCCCTACTTCCGTTGAGTTGAGAGGTGGAAGGGGAGGACAAGAAGCCTTGTCAGTTCCGCCGGAGTGTCACCTTGGAGCGCTCCGGATAGATTGTGGCCTTCAGGGAGGGCTCCGGCCCTCCCAGGAGCCGCCGCATGAACGTCTCCCCTTCCGCCTCCGCGGTCCTTCCTCCCGCCCTCCCCGCGGGGCTGCCATGGGTGGGCCTGGGCCTGGAGTACCGGAAGGATCCGCTGGGCTTCTTCCTGCGCTGCGCGAACCAGGGCCCGGTGCTCCGGACCCGGTTGGTGGGGACGCCCATCTACGTGTTCAACACGTCGGACGCCATCGAGCACGTGCTAGTGAAGAACTTCCGCAACTACCCGAAGGACCTCTTCCAGGAGCGCGCGCTGACGGCGGTGGTGGGCAACAGCCTCATCACCAGCCAGGGTGACTTCTGGATGCGGCAGCGGCGGATGATGCAGCCCGCCTTCCACAAGACGCTGGTGGCCACGCACGGCGACGTGGCGGTGAAGGCCGCGCGGGCGTGGCTGGCGCCGCGACGCGAGGGGGACCGCTGCGACGCGTACACGGAGATGATGGCGCTGACGCTGGACGTGGTGGCGGCGACGCTCTTCGGCGCGAACCTCTCCGCGCAGGCGCGGGAGGTGGGACAGGCGATGGAGACGGTGATGCTGCACGCCAAGTTCCTCTTCGAGAACCCCATCACCCTGCCCTCCTGGGTGCCCACACCGGGGCAGCGGCGCTTCCAGGCCGCCATGCGCACGCTGCACGCGGTCGTGGACGCCGTGGTGGCGCGGCGCCGGGCACAGGGCGGCCCCGGGGACGATTTGCTGGGCCTGATGCTGGAGGCGCAGGCGGAGGACGGCGCGCACATGACGGACGCGCAGCTGCGCGACGAGTGCATGACCTTGATGATCGCCGGCCATGAGACGACGGCCGCCACGCTGGCCCTCTGCCTGCTGTCCTTGGCGCGCCATCCGGAGGCGGAGGGCGCGCTCCGGCGGGAGCTGGCCACGGTGCTGGGAGGCCGCGAGCCCACGGTGGCGGACCTGCCAGCGCTGCCCTACTGCGAGCAGGTGGTGAAGGAGACGCTGCGCCTGTACCCGCCCGCGTGGGGCATGAGCCGCATCGCGGCGGAGGAGGACCGCGTGGAGGGCTTCCGGGTCCCGGCCGGCACGGTGGTCGCGTGGTCGCAGTGGGCGCTGCACCGCAACCCCCTTCACTTCCCGGAGCCGGAGGCCTTCCGCCCCGAGCGATGGGCAGACGGGCTGGAGCGCCGCATCCCGCGCTTCGCCTATTGCCCGTTTGGAGGAGGCCCCAGGCTCTGCATTGGCGCGGCCTCCGCGATGGTCGTGACCCGCCTGGCGCTGGCCACGCTCCTCCAGCGCTTCCGCTTCGAGTCCCCGCCGGGGCCGCTGCCAGAGTTCATCGCCGCCATCACCCTGCGCCCCAAGGGCGGCATCCCGATGACCCTGCGGGCCGTGTAGCCCCGGCGCGCCTGGCTCTTTCGGAGGGCTCAGCCCGCCATCCGCGCCCAGTCCTCGTCGTGCGTGAACAGCGTCACGCCCAGGCGCTCACAGATGCCCTCATGCGCCAGGGCGGCGGGGCCGCCCACCCAGATGGGCAGCCCCTTCGGCAGGGCGTCCACGAGCCGCTGGAGCGCGTCCTGGAACACCGTCGCGCCCCGGTCCATCACCGCGGACAGGCCCACCACGTCGGGCCTCGCCCTGGCCACCGTCTCTCCCAGGCTCTCCACCGGCACGCGCTGCCCCAGCAGCGTCACCCGCACGCCCGCGTACCGCAGCCGCAGCGCCGCGCCCAGCAGGCCCACCTCGTGCTCCTCCTCCGGGAAGCACGCGAGCACCGCGTGCCTGCGCCCTCCGTCGGGTGCGCTTCGCAGCAGGCTCACCAGCCGCTCGCGCACCACCTGCGTCACCAGATGCTCCTGCGCCACCGTCAGCGTCCCCGCGTGCCAGCGCGCGCCCACCTCGCGCTGCACCGGGACGAGCACCTCCTCGAGGGCCTTCAGCGGCGACAGCGCCGCCATCACCTCGTCGAGGATGCGGGAGACGCGCGGCTGCTCATACGCCTCCGCCGCCGCCAGCACCTCCGAGCGCCAGACGTCCGCCTGCGCTCCGGAGGCGGAGGCCCCGCTCTCGCGGACCGGTGGGGGCGGGACACCCAGCTCCGCCGTCAGCTGCGGCAGCAGCTTCGCCGCCTCGCTGATGGCCACGCCTTCGTCCGTCAGCGCCTTCAGCCGCTTGAGGAGGGCCACGTCCCGGTCGGTGTAGACGCGATAGCCGGAGGGCGTGCGGTCGGGCACCAGCACGCCATAGCGGCGCTCCCAGGCGCGGATGAGCTCCACGCGGACACCTGACAGCTCCGCGGCGATGTGGATGCGATAGGTGCGCTCAGCCATGGTGCCTGGGGTTCACGGTCGGTTCTGAGCGTTCCTCGCCTGTTGCCAGATGGCAATCAGCTCCTCCGCGGACTCCGCGTACTGTGCGCCCAGGGTGAACACCGTTTTCAAGTGCTCGCGCGCCCCGGGGCCACCTACCACCACCGGAGCGGGCGCGCACGCACGCAGCGCCTCCGACAACACGGGGACGAAGTCCTCCGCGTCCCGGCGCCGGATGAAGGACAGCGCCACCACGTCCGGCCGCACCTGCGCGCAGGCCCCGTGCAACGCCTCCGCGGGCGTGTCCGCCCCCAGCAGCGTCACCCGCCAGCCCCGGGCCTTCAGGTGCACGCCCAGCGCCAACAGTCCGCCTTCATGGTGGTCGCGGGCCGGGCAGGCCAACAGCGCGCGGGGGCCCTCCCCCACGCGCTCCATGCCCGTGAACACCCGCCACAGCCGCTGCCGCACCAGCGCGGACGCCAGGTGCTCGCGCGCCACGTCCAGCCGCGAGGCCATCTCCCGCAGGAGCGGAACCAGCACGGTGTCGCAGTAGACCGTGGCGCCCAGTCCCGCCTGGGCCTCGTCCAGCACCGCGTCCGCCGCCTCCGCGTCCAGCACCCGCACCGCCTCCCAGAAGCGGTCCATCCACCGCGACTCCGTGGGGACGGACACCTCGGGCTCCGCGCGCACCTGGGCGAGGGCCTCGCTCACCGACAGGCCCTCCTCCATCAGCTTCGCCACCCGGCGCACGGCCTCCACCTCGTCGCGCGAATAGACGCGGTAGTTGTTCTCGCTGCGCTCCGGACGCGGGAAGCCATAGCGGCGCTCCCAGGCGCGCAGCGTGGCCTCGCGGATGCCGGTGAGCCGGGCGATGGTGCGGATGCGCAGGCTCATGGGCCCAGGCCCCTGGCCCGGTCCCAGCGCTCCGCCACGCCGCGCGCGCCG
The DNA here is from genome assembly GCF_007352635.1 of Corallococcus sp. Z5C101001. NCBI lineage: Bacteria > Pseudomonadati > Myxococcota > Myxococcia > Myxococcales > Myxococcaceae > Corallococcus > Corallococcus sp. Z5C101001. Next base: position 109,613 of record NZ_VKLU01000018.1, on the reverse strand, counting down.
GCCACCTTGCGCGTGAAGCCCTCCAATCCCGTCACGGACGACACCCGGTGCACCGCCGCCTCCAGCTCGCTCTGGAAGCGCGCGAGCGGCCCGGCTTCGTGCGCGGGCCCCACCTCCAGTAGCACGTCCGGCCGCTCGTGCTCGAAGAAGACGTAGCGGATGGCGACGGGCACGCACCGCGCCTTCGCCGCCTTCGCCAGCAGCTCCACGCCCCGCTCCAGCCGCAGCGGGAAGTCACCGAAGGGCCGGTGCTCCCCTTCCGGAAAGACACACACCGCCGCGTTCGGCTTGCGCAGGAGCTCCTTCGCGTACCGCAGCGAGGACAGCGACGACCTCGCGTCCTGCTTGCGGATGCTGAACGCACCCATCTTCGTATGGAAGGGGTAGCGGCGCAGGTTGTCCTCGTCCATGAGGCAGTACCCGTCCCAACCCGCCACCTGGCAGAGCTGGTGCAGCACGAAGCCGTCCCACCAGTTGGAGTGGTTCAGGTAGACGAGCCGCCCCACGCCGTCGGAGGGCAGCTCGCCGCGCACCCACAGGCCCCGGAACGTCGAGCGGACCTTCCACCCGATGTACCGGTCCACCGCCCACCCGAAGGGGCCCCCCTTCGCCGCGCGAATCAAGGCGCTCGCGCCTCCCGGGGCCGCCACAGCGCCGTGAACAGCGCCAGCCCCAGTGACACCAGCACGCTGGTGATGAGGAAGAACAGGACCTCCTCCAGCGGCACCACGCCCACGTACACGCCCAGGTGTCGCCCGGCGCCGAAGTTCCAGATGCCGGTGGAGATGGCCAGGTGGTCCGCGACGGACAGGTACACGCCCACGACGAGCGCCGGCGGCAACACCGCGCGCAGCACCGCTCCCGAGCGCGCCTTGTAGTGGCCCACCAGCAGCGCCAGCTGGATGCCAATCACCGGCAGCGTCCAGGCCAGCAGGTGGAGGAGGTACGCCCAGCGCGTCTCCATCATGGCGACACCTCGCGCGGGTCCAGGGTCCGGCCGGTGGGGACGGGCTCCTGCTCGCGCGGCGCGGGGGCCAGCGCGCGCTCCAGGCGGTCGCGCGCCCACAGGCCCACGAGCAGCGTCTGGAGGCCGAAGAAGAGGTACTCCTCCAGCGGCAGGTAGCCCAGCTTCACGCCCCAGATGCGCTCCGGGTCGAAGCCCCACAGGCCCCACTTCACCGCCAGGTTGTCCCACGGCGACGTGGCCGCGTAGACGACGACGAGCAGCACGCCCATGGGCGCCAGCCCCCGCCACGACAGCGTGCGGCGGTAGCGCACGACGAGGAACAGGAGGGGCAGCACCACGAACAGCCCCAGGAAGCGCGCGTAGGTCATCCCGGGCCTCCGCTCCACCGCGCCGCCACCCGCACCATGCGTCCTCCCGTCTCCAGCGCGTAGGTGTGACCGCGCCACGTCACCCGTCCCCGCCGCGTGAGCGAGGCCGCGAAGGCCCCGAGCAGCAGCAGCTCCCCCCGGACCCAGTCCGTCAGCGCGTGGCCCCGGTCCACCTCTCCTGGCACCCGGCTCAGCGCGGAGAGGCGCAGCGCCAGCAGCGTGCGCACGGCGACCAGGGCCGCCACCGCCACCCACACCCGAGGCTCCCGGAGGAAGCCGGCCAGCAGCACCAACGGCACGGTGGGCGTGAAGAGCAGGGGCACCGTGGGGTACAGGGCCGGCCGGTGGCTCGCGAGCACCTGCATCCACCGCGTGAAGCGCTCCAGCGGCACGCGCCAGGACGTCCCAGGCGCCACGGGCACCCATGCGGGCGCGGGGCTCAGGGCCACCTCCAGGCCGTGCGCGTGCAGGCGTCTGGCCAGCTCCAGGTCCTCGCCGATGTGGTCCGACACCCCGCGCAGCTCCTCCACGGCCCGCGCGGACACGCCCAACGCCTTGCCGCACACCGCCTGCGCCCCCGCGCTCATCACATGGAGCGCACGGAAGCTGTGATGGGTGTAGCGCAGCAGGCCCGCCATCGCGCGGCCCGCCGCATCCACCGCGCCGACGGGCGTAGGGGCGGCGGTGCTCAGCGCGGCGCCCGCCACCAGCGGCGCGGCCAGTCCCTCCACCAGCGCTCCCGTCACCGCCACGTCCGCGTCCACCGCGAGCACCACGCGTCCGTGCACCCGCAGCGTGTCCACGGCGTAGAGCAGGTGGCCCACCTTGCGATTGGGGCACACCGGATCGCTCGGCAGCCAGCGCACGCCCGCTGCCAGACGGGGGCGGTAGGGCGACAGCACCACCTGCTCCAGCGGACCCGCGTAATCGATGGGTCGCGCCAGGTTCTCCAGCTCCTGTGGCGTGGGCGCGTCCACGGGGCGCAGCAGCAGCACGGAAGGAAGCACGGGCGTTGCGGCGGCGGGCGTGCGGCGCGACAGCCGCGCCAGCGCCACCGCGCTGAAGCCTCCGGCCAGCGTCGCCCACCCGAAGGTCAGGAGCCCGAGCGCGTTCATGCCATCCGCCCCATGCGCGTCCGGAAGTGCGCCATCCAGCGAATGAATGGGGAGTGGAAGCGGCGGAAGTCCGCCACCTCGCCCATCGTGTCCAGCGCGTCGCGGCGTGACTCCAGCCGCGCATAGAAGGGAGACGACTCCAGCAGACGCGGCGGGCCCACCGCCTCCATGCCCGTGTGCAGCTTCGCGGGCACCCGCAGGCCCCAACCGGTGATGCGGGTGGGCCGAGCCTCCGGCTTCTCGCCCCGCTCGCACACCACGCCATCCACGTCCGCCCTCATCCTCAGCGGCGCCACGCCGTCCGGCAGGTGGTAGTCCACCTCCGTGTGGGCCGCGTGGTGCGTGCGCGCCCAATGCCAACCGGACAGCCTCGCGCCCAGCGGCTCCTCGCCGTGGTTGGTGTCGTGATAGCCCAGCCCCTCCGCCATCACCTCCAGCGAGGACACCTCCAGCCGCGCCTCCGCGCGGGGCGCCAACGCCTGCCAGTAGTGAGGCAGGTCCGGCACGAGCCGCACCTCCGCGCCCCGCCCGGTCAGTGGCCGCAGCGTCAGGCTGGCGCGCACCGGACGGCCCCACGGCGCCGTCGCGTCCTCCACGTCCATGCGCACCGTGCCGTCCAGCGCGTGCGTCAACGTGGAGCGCCCGATGCGCAGCCGCCCCGGTCCCTGCGACTCCACGCACGGATACTCACTGAGCACCCACAGCCGGCGCACACCCTGGTGATAGAGCGCGAAGTTCACCGCGCTGTACGCGAGCGGATGCCCGCCGCGCCGCGCCGCCACCGAGTAGCGCGGCGAGAAGAGCGACCCCAGCATGAAGATGCACACCGCGCTGTACGGCCCCGCGGTCACGTCCGCGTAGAACCAACGGTAGGACCCCGCCACGTCCGGCAGCGCGGGCAGCCCGGACACCCTCGGCGCCAGGGCCACCTCCCGCGAGATGCTCCGCGCGAGCATGGACTTCATGTGCCCTCCCGCAGGTGCGCGGAGGCCATCCGCGCCGCGAACTGGCCCGACAACATCACCAGCGGCACCCCGCCGCCCGGGTGCGTGCCGCCGCCCGCGTAGAACAGCCCCGGCGTGCCGCCCCGGATGCGCGGCCTGCGGAACGGACCGAAGCGCCCGTGCGGCAGGAAGCCGTAGATGGAACCCCCTGGAGCCCCACGCGCCGCCAGGTCCACCGGCGTGCGCTGTCCCACCACGCGCACGTGGCCCTTCAGCGCCGGGTAGTGCCGGAAGAGCTTGTCGAACATCTGCACCCGCACGTGCTCCGCCAGCGCCTCCCAGTCGCGCCGGGCCTGCTCCGCCGGGCCTTCGCCCATGGGCATGGCCGGCGCGTTCACCATCACGAACAGCCCCGTGCGCCCCAGGGGCGCCATGCTCGGGTCCGTGGCGGACGGGTTGCAGAAGTACACCGTGGGGTCCGTCGCCAGCTGGCCCGCGAACAGCTCGTCGAATTCGCGCCGGGAGTCGCCACCGAAGAGCACCGTGTGGTGCGGCAGGGCCGGCCGTCCCTCCACCTCCAGCAGCAACACGAAGCCGGACAGGGACAGCGGCTCCGACTCCCGGCGCAGCGACGCCAGCGGATCCGCGTTCACCACCACGCTGTCGAAGTGCGCTCCCTCCGCGCCCGGCCCCACGCGGTAGCCCCCGGAGACGCGCTCGAAGCGGGCGCGCGTGTCCAGGTGCACCGTCACGCCCAGCCGTCGCACCGCCTGCCCCAGCGCCTCCACCAGCGCGCCAATGCCTCCCCGGACGTGGTGCACGCCGTACGCATGTTCGATGTGCGGGATGAGCGCGAAGGCCGCGCTGGACGCATAGGGCGACCCGCCCGCGTAGGTGGCGAAGCGGCCCACGTACTGTTGCAGGTGATGCGTCTGGAAGTGCTTCGCCGCCAGCGCGTGCAGCGTGTCCAGCTTCATCCCCGCCAGCATCGCGCCAATGCCCCGGCGGGCCACGCGCGCCATGAAGCCGGCCATGCCCTCGAAGGGGGCCTCCAGGTAGGGCTCGCCCGCGGCGCGCCAGATGGCCGCGGCCTCCGCGTAGAAGGAGTGCACGCCCTTGCGCTCGGCGGGCCTCAGCTCCGCGGCGCTGTCCGCCATGCGCGCCAGGTCCTGGTACGCCGTGAAGCCGCACCCGTCCGCGAAGCGGTAGGTGCACTGCGGATCCAACGCCGTGAACGGCGGCAGCAGGTCCCGCGCGTCCAGTTGCTCGAAGGTGCTCCGCACCAGCGCCGGCAACGTGAGCAGCGTGGGCCCGGTGTCCAGCGTCAGTCCCTCCACGGTGACGGCCTGCGCCTTGCCTCCCAGCGCCGGCCCCGCTTCGAACAGCGTCACCGCATGGCCGTCCTTGGCCAGCAGGCCCGCGGCGGTCAGCCCCCCGATGCCGCCTCCAATCACCGCCACGCGCGAGCCCTTCATCGCGGACCTCCCGTGCCCGTGGATGGCAGCGCGACCGGGGTGGAGGGCAGCGGCACGGGGGTGTCTGGCAGCGCGGCCCGGGGGCGCAGGAACACGGTCGCCGCCAGCTCCAGCTTGCGGCCCGGCGTCGTGTGGGCCCGGCCGCTGAACACGTCGAAGTCCCGCGCCTCGATGTCGCGCAGGATGTCGCCGTAGATGGAGCCCATCAGCCGCACCATGCGCTGGCTGCCGAAGCCGGTGAGGTAGCGCACCCCTCCCGCCGCCCGCGCGTAGTACGCCCGCGCGCGTTGAATCTGGAAGCGCATGAAGTCGCGCCACTTCGCGTCCACCCGGCCCTGGCGCAGGTCGTCCTCCGTGATTCCGAAGGCGCGCAGCTCCTCCGCGGGCAGGTACACCCGGCCGCGCTCCAGGTCCTCGCGCACGTCGCGCAGGATGTTGGTGAGCTGCATCGCGCGGCCCAGGTCCGCCGCGGGCTCCACCGCCCGGACGTCCTCGCAGCCCAGCACCGGCGTGAGCATCCACCCGACCACGCCCGCGACCCGGTGGCAGTACAGCGCCAGCTCCTCCCACGTGTCGTACCGGACGCGCGTCAGGTCCATCTCCATGCCGGAGATGAGGTCCTGGAAGGGCTGCTCCGGAATCCGGTAGTGGTGGATGGTGTGGCGCAGCGCCGCGAACTCGCTCGGGTCCCACGGCGACGGAGCCTCCGCCGAGGGCTGGCGCGCGGACAGAGGGCCCAGCTCTCGCGAGGCCAGCTCCGGCAGCGGCAGGTACACCTCCGCCACGCGCTCGCGCGCGCGGGCCAGGCGCGTCGGCAGGTCGAGCGAGGCCGCCTGGGGCAGCGCGCTCTCGCCCGCGTCCACCAGGTCGTCCAGCCGCCGGCAGAAGGCATACAGCGCGAAGGCCGCCTTCCGCCGCTGACCGAAGAGCAGGTACGACGCGAAGAAGAAGCTCTTCGCATGGTGGCGCGTGACGGTGCGCGCCCGCCGGTAGCCCCGCGCGACGAGGCCGGGGGATTCCGTGACGCTCATGCCGCCACCTCCACCGCCGCGGGCGTCCCCGCTCGCGGCGACAGCGCCACGCCCTCCTTGCGGGCCCACGCCACCAGCCGCTCGGTGACGAGCCGCGCGGAGATGAGCACCGTGGGCAGGCCCGTGCCCGGCTGCGTGGAGGCGCCCACGAAGAAGAGGTTCTTCACGCGAGGGTCCACGTTGGCCGGACGGAAGGGGCCAATCTGGAAGAAGTTCTGCGCCAGCCCGAACGCGCTGCCGCGCGCCAGGTTGTAGGTGCCCGCCCAGTCATCCGGGGTGAACACGCGCTCCACCTCGATGTCCGCCTCCAGGTCCGGGTAGCCCAGCTCCGCCATGCGCTGGAACACCTTCGCGCGCACCTTCGGGCCCTCCACCTTCCAGTCCAGACTCGCGTGCTGGTGCGGCACGGGCACGAGCACGTAGAGCGCGTCCTTGCCCTCCGGCGCCAGCGACGGGTCCGTGCGCGTGGGGACGTTGACGTAGAAACTGGGGTCCTCCGGCACGCGGAAGCGCTGGAAGATGTCATCGAAGGAGCCCGCGTAGTCGCGGCCGAACATCACGTTGTGGTGGAAGAGCCCCGGCACCTGCTTCTTCATGCCCAGGTAGAGCATGTAGCCGCTGGAGGTGAAGCGCAGCTTCTCCCCGCGCTTGAAGGGCGCGTCCTTCGGGTCGAGCAGCTGCTCGTACGCGTACGGCAGGTCCGCGTTGCACAGCACGGCATCCGCTTGCACCTCCTCGCCGCCCGCGAGCCGCACGCCCGTGGCGCGGCCCCCTTTCGTGAGGATGCGCTCCACCGGACGGCCATAGTGCAGCGTCACGCCCTCCTCGCGCGCCAGCCGCTCCAGCGCGAGGGGAATGGCATACAGGCCGCCCTTCGGGAACCAGATGCCCACGCCCAGCTCGGTGAAGGGCAGCAGGCCATACACCGCGGGCGACTCGAAGGGAGACACGCCCAGGTACATGGTCTGGAACGTCATCGCCGCGCGCAGCCGGTCGTCCCGGAAGTAGCGGCTGACGTCCGCGTACATGCGGCGGTGCGCGCGGGCCTGGAAGATCCTCGCCAGCACGCGGGGAGAGAAATAGTCGCGGATGCCCTCGAAGTTGCGTCCCACGAAGTGGTCCAGGCTCACGCGGTACTGGGTGCGGCCCCGCGCCATGAAGGACAGGTAGCGCTGGAAGCTGCCCGGCTCCACGCGCTCCAGCTCGCGGCCCATCGCGCACAGCTCGGACGTGAAGGTCACGTCGGAGCCGTCCCGGAAGTGCACCCGGTAGTTCGGGTCGCAGCGCACCAGCGTGAGGGAGTCCTCGATGCGGCGGCCCAGCGCGCGGAAGGTCTCCTCGAACACCTCCGGCATCAACACGATGGTGGGCCCCACGTCCCACGTGAACCCGTCCACCTGGAGCCGGTTGCACCGCCCACCGGGGCCGTGCGTCTTCTCGAAGACCTGGACGTCGAAGCCCTGACGCGCGAGCCGCGCCGCCGCGGCCAGCCCGCCCACCCCCGCGCCCACCACCACCACCCGCTTGCGCTGTGTGCTCATCACGGTGTCCTCAGGAAGCACGACGCGCGAGCCGGGCGATGAGGGCGTCCAGCAGGTCCCGCATGCCGTGGGGGTTGGGCAACGCCTGCAGGCTCCGCCGCGCCGAACGCGACGCCCGCTCCACCGCGCGCTCACACGCGGCGCGGCCTCCGAAGTCCTCCACCAGCTCCCGGGCCCGCGCGAGGGCCGCGCCGTCCCTGCACGCCTCGGGCAGCGCCCACAGCCGCTCCAGCTCCTCGCGGCCCGCGGGCGTCGCGCGCACGTACGCGGCCACCACCGGGAAGGTGCGCTTGGCCTGCATGAAGTCGCCGTCGGAGGCCTTGCCCGAAAGCGACGCGTCGCCGAACAGGCCGATGAGGTCGTCGCGGAGCTGGTAGGCCAGCCCCAGCGCGCGCCCCACCCGCTCCAGGCCCTGCTGGAGCCGCGCGTCCGCGCCGCCCAGCATCGCGCCGCACACCAGCGGAGCGCAGAAGCCATAGCGCGCCGTCTTGAGGTGGGCCACGCGCAGCGTCTGGAAGAGCGTCACCTCCGCGAGCGGCGCGCGCGCCAGCTCCAGGTCCAAGTACTGCCCCGCCGCCGTGTGACGGCACACCCCCAGGTAGTACCGCGCCACGCGCGACGCGCCCGGCAGCCCCGACTCCAGCATCGCCTCCAGCGAGCGCGCGAAGAGGTGGTCCCCCATGACGACGGCCAGGTCCTCGCCCGTCCGGCCCGGGGCCAGCATCCGGTGCAGCACCGGCCCGCCCCGGCGAAGCTCCGCCTGGTCCGCCACGTCGTCATGGATGAGCAGGAACGTGTGCAACAGCTCCAGCCCCGCGGCGAAGCGCCACAGCCCCGGCGGCACCGCGGTGCTCCCGCGCGCCAGCCCATGCCCCGCCAGTACCAGCGCCGGCCGCAGCCGCTTGGCCGGCCTCAGCGCATAGGCGCGCGCATGCTCCGCCGCCCGCGTCCAGCGCGCGTCCAACGCCCGCTCGTCCTCCAACTCCAACAACTGGGCGAGCGAGCGCTCCACCCGCGCCTGCACGAGGTGCAGCCAGGCCTGCTCTGGGGGCGCCACGTCCGCGAGAGGCTGCTGCACGTTGGAAAGCAGGGTCGCCATTCAGCGGATCTCCGGAGTCGGGAGCACGGCAGCAGCCTTTCCTCGTAGAGGTAGCGTTTGCGTCCAGAGATTGTCAAGGCTATGTCTAATGTTTGTCAGAACCTTGGACAACATAGGAGGCTCCCGGTGAAGGCATGGCTCACAGGCGCGCTGACGGTGACCCTGGCGGCGGGGAGCGCGGTCGGCGCGTCCTCCCCCGGTCCAGAGGCGTTGGACGCGACGTTAAGCACCTCCAAGGGAGAGCGCGTCCAGCTGTCACGCTGGCGTGGGAAACCGGTCATCCTCTTCTACGAGGACAAGGACTCCACGACACTCAACGCGCCTCTGAAGGCGGAGCTCTTCACACGGGGACGCGAGCGGGGTCTGCTCCAGAGCGCGTTCGTGGTCGCGGTCGCCAACCTGGAGAAGTACGACTTCTTCCCCGCGAGGGAGATTGCCCTGTCATACGTGCGCGACGAGGAGAAGAAGGCAGGGGTGCCCATCCTGGTGGACCTGCGTGGCACCCTGGGGCAGGCGCCGTGGAAGCTGCCCACCAAGACGTCCACGGTGATGCTGCTGGACTCCGAAGGGACGCCTGTCTTCCGCTCCTCTGGCCGCATGAAGCCGGAGGACCAGGAGCGCTTCTTCGTCGTCCTGGGGGAGCTGGTGGGGCAGGACCTGTCCGCGGAGCGTGAGGAGGAGGAGGTTCGACGGTGAGGGTGACCTGCACGGGTGCCACGGGCTTCCTCGGTCCGGGATTTGTCCAGGGTTTGTTGGACGCCGGCCACACCGTGCACGTGCTCAGCCGAAACGTTGAACACGCCCTGGGGCGGCTGCCCGCCGGGGTGACGGGCTCCTACTTCGATGGGAGCACCCCGCTGTCGCCGGACGCGCTCGCGGGGGCGCAGGGGGTCATGCACCTGGCCGGCGAGCCGGTGGACCAGCGCTGGACGCACGAGGCCAAGCAGCGCATCCACCAGAGCCGGGTGGAGGGCACGCGGGTGTTGGTGGAGGCGATGCGGCAGGCGGGGAGCGTGCGGCACTTCGTCTGCGCGTCGGCGGTGGGCTACTACGGCGGCGCCCGGGCGGCGCTGACGCTGACGGAGGAGGACACGCCCGGCGACGACTTCCTCGCCCAGGTGTGCCAGGGCTGGGAGGCCGAAGCCCAGCGCGCGGAGGCGGCGGGCATGCGCACGGTGCGCCTGCGCATCGGCGTGGTGCTGCACCCGGCGGGGGGCGTGCTGCACCGGATGCTGCCGGTGTTCCGCATGGGCGCGGGCGCGAAGGTGGGCAACGGCCACCAGTACGTCAGCTGGGTGCACCGCGACGACCTGTTCCAGCTGATGCGCTTCACGCTGGAGCACGCCACGCTGTCGGGCGCGGTGAACGCCACGTCGCCGGAGCCGGTGACGAACGCGACCTTCGCGCACACGCTGGGCGCGGTGCTCGAGCGGCCCGCGGTGCTGCAGGTGCCGGGGCTCGTCCTCAAGGCGCGCTTCGGAGAGATGGCGCGCGTGGCGCTGGAGGGCCAGCGGGTGATGCCGCGTCGCGCGCTGGAGGCGGGCTTCCAGTTCCGCCACCCCGAGCTGACCGAAGCGCTGCGCGACCTGCTGCGCCACGCCTCCCCCTGAGCGCCCCGCCCGCGATGTCGTCGGCTGGACGCGCCTCCACGACGAGCACCGTCCGGGTGCCCGGCACCGAGCGCGGTGCATAGAGTGACCGCCACGCATGGATGACATCCGGACGCTGGAAGCCCGCGCGCGCCGCGAGGGCACACCGCTCATCGACGGAGACACCGCCACCTTCGTGTGGAAGGGCTCCCGGCCCGTCTTCCTCCAAGGGGACTTCCAGGACTGGCGCGGCACGCCCCTGCCGCTGGAGCGCGTGGGCCGGGGCCTGTGGGTGCGCTCCCTGGCGCTGCCCGAGGACGCCTATGTCGAGTATGCGCTCCTGGATGCGAAGGGCCGCCGCCTGCGCGACCCCTTCAACGAGCGCCACTCCGACAACGGCTTCGGCGACGTCAACGCCTGCTTCTGGATGCCGAAGGGAGAGGCCACCGCGCTGGGCCAGCGCGTGCGCGGCGTGCCCCGGGGCCGAGTGACGCGGCACCAGGTGGAGACGCATCAGTGGGCCGTGGGCCGCAAGCGCGCGGTGGCCCTCTACGCGCCACCCGTGCCCGGGCCCGTGCCCCTGCTGGTGGTGCTGGACGGCGACGACTACCTGCGGCGCGTCCAGTTGCCCACGCTGGTGGACAACCTGATCGCCCAGGGACGCATGCGCCCGGTGGCCATGGCCTTCGTGTCCAACGGCGGCCCGGCACGCGCCGTCGAGTACACGTGCAGCGAGGCCACCGTGGGCTTCCTGGAGCAGCACGTGCTGTCGCTGGCGCGCGAGCGGCTGTCCCTGCTGGACACCCGGCGCACCCCCGGCGTGCACGCGGTGCTGGGCGCCTCCCTGGGCGGGCTGATGGCCCTCTACACCGCTCAGCGCCTGCCCCACGTCTTCGGCCACGTGCTGTCCCAGTCCGGCGCCTTCTCCATCGACGGCAATGACATGGTCGTCTTCGACCTGGCCCGGCGCACCGGTCAGCCGCCCCTCCATGTCTGGATGGACTGCGGCCGCTTCGAGGCCCTGGTGGACGGCAACCAGCGCCTGCCGCCCCTCCTCCAGGCCACCGGCCACCGCGTCACGTACGAGGCCTACAGCGGGGGCCATAATTACCCGGCCTGGCAGTCCCACCTCTCCCGCGGCCTGGAAGAAATCTTCCCACCCGCCGGGTGACGCGGCGCGGCGAAACCCGTCGCTTCCGTCCGCGACGGAAGTCCCATGAAAACAAGGGGTTGGCCGTTGAGGAAAGCAACCAAAGCGAAATGATCCGGGATTGGGAGGGGCCTCCGAGGCGGCAAGCGGGCAGCCGGGCGGGGGTTGTGGACGGGCAGGCCACGCAACCCGAGGGAAGGCCGGCGCGATAACGGATGTAGGTGCGCACACCTGGCGCGAGCACCGCGCCGGGCCTTCCCCCGCCCTGGAGTCCCGTCATGTCCCGCGTCGATGGTGGCAACCGCCCGTCCGTTCCCGCGAAGCGCTCGGAGTTCGAGCGCTCCGAGCGGAGCGACGCCACGCGCGACGGCAAGCCGGCTGCCTCCCAGGGCCGCCAGCCCGCCAACGCCACGGTGCGCTCGTTCCAGGGTCGCAGCGACTTCGAGCCCGCGCGGCCCGCCTCCTCGCGCCCCACGCCGACACAGACGCCGGCGGTGAAGGCGCAGCCCTCCGCGGCGGACGCGGAGTCCATCGCCCAGGCCGACATGGAGCTGGGCCTGCTGGAGGAGTTCCCGGACGCGGACGCGCAGAGCGGCATCGCGTCCGCCATGCTGCACGCGCACTCGGACGCGCCCGCGTCGCAGAACCGCATCGTGGAGCGGCTGAAGCAGGACGGCCGCCTGGAGACGCTCTTCGGCGAGGTGTTCCGCGAGGACAACCCCTACGTGGAGCAGCCGCACAAGGCCGCCATCGTGCGAGCGCTCGACACGGCGCTCACGCGCGGCACGGTGACGGGCGACGACCTGCGCGCCTTCTCCCGTGGCACCTACGCCCAGGAGTGGCAGCAGATTGGCGCCGCGCTGGGTGACGCCCGGAAATAACCGGGTCCCCCTCGCCCGCCCGCCACAGCTTCACGCTTCTTCACGCGCGCGCGGGTTGCGCCGGGACGCGTGCGCGCCAGGATGGGCCCCATGGTGGAAAGCCCGTTGCGCATCATCCTGTTCATCCTCCTGGTCAGCGTCGCGGCGGTCGCCGTCCACATCTACCTCTACCGGCGGCTCTTCCGTGACACGTCCACGCACCCCGCGTGGCGGCGGGGGGGCCGGGTGCTGCTGGCGGCGCTGTGCCTGCCGCTGCTGCTGTCCTGGGTGGTGACGCGCGTGGCGCCCTCCGCGTTCATCGTCGCGGTGTTCGCGTGGACGTGGATGGGCGTGGCCGTGTACCTGCTGCTCGCGCTGGCGGCGGTGGGCGGCGCGCGCTGGCTCGTCGCGCGCACCCGGGGCCAGCGCGGCGTCCCCGCCTCCCTCGCGACCGCCCCTTCGGCGACGCCGTCCCTGGCCGACCTGTCCGTCACCGTGCCGCCCCCCGCCGCGCCTCCCGTGGATGAGGAGCGACGGCGGTTCCTCGCGCGGGCCACCGCGGGCGGCGCGGTGCTCGCGGCTGGCGGGCTGACGGGCTACGGCATGTGGAGCGCCTTCCATCCGCCGGTGGTCAACGAGATCGCGGTGCGGCTGCCCGGCCTGCCCAAGGCGCTGGATGGCTTCACCCTCGTCCACCTGAGCGACATCCACGTGGGCCCCATCATCCAGCGCCGCTTCATGGACGAGCTGGTGTCGCGCTGCAACGCGCTCAAGCCAGACCTCGTCGCCATCACCGGCGACCTGGTGGACGGCACGGTGAGCGACCTGCGCCACTCCGTCGCGGCGCTCCAGAACCTCCAGGCGCGCGCGGGCACGCACTTCATCACCGGCAATCACGAGTACTACTGGAACGCGAGCGCCTGGTCGGACGCGCTCACCGGCCTGGGCATCAGCGTGCTGCGCAACCGCCGCGTGTCCATTGGTGACGCGGGCGGCGCGTTCGACCTGGTGGGCGTGGACGACTGGTCCATGCGCCACGGCCCCCAGGGCTACAACCTGGACGCCGCGCTCGCCGGACGCGCGCCGGACCGCGCCGCGGTGCTGCTCGCGCACCAGCCCTCCAACTGGGATGTCGCGGCCAAGGCGGGCATGGGGTTGCAGCTGTCCGGACACACCCACGGCGGGCAGTTCTTCCCCTTCACGCTCGCCGTCTCCGCCATCTGGAAGCACGCCGCCGGCCTCTTCCAGGAGGGCGACCGCCACCTCTACGTCAGCCGCGGCACGGGCTTCTGGGGCCCGCCTCTGCGCGTCGCCGCACCGTCCGAAATCGTTAAGGTGACGCTTCTGGCGTGAGGTGTAGATTTACCCGGAAATGGGCAAGGAACCAGCGAAGCGCGAAATCAAGCAGGAGCGGGCCGCTCGGACCCGAGTCGAGATCCTGGAGGCGGCCATCACGCTGTTCGCCCGGCGGGGCTACCTGTCGACGACGATGTCGGACCTGGCGAAGGCCATCCGGATGACGCCTGGCGCGCTGTACTGGCACTTTCCCACCAAGGAGGACCTGCTGCTGGCGGCCATCGACGAGTTGCACCAGCGCTACCTGGCGGAGTTCGCGCCGCTGCTCGCCGAGCGCCGCCACCTGTCCGGCCGGGAGCAGCTGGTGTTCGTCGTCTCGCGCACGTCGCAGTTCCTGCGCTACCACCGCGAGTACGGCATCTTCTTCGGGATGCTGTCCGCGGAGTCCGCGGACTCCAACGACCGGGTGGCGGAGACGCTGCGAGAGAAGATCGCCGTCTACGTGCAGGTGCTGGCGGGGATGATCCGCTACGGCCAGAAGCGGCAGGAGTTCCGCGCGGAGGTGGATCCGCTGCACATGGCCCACACGATGATGGGCGGCTACCTGGGCATCCTGCTGCACCACAACCTGTTCCGCGCCATCGTGAACTACGACCCGCTGATGGCGTCGTTGGATCAAATCCTCTCCGGCGGCTTGCACGTGCGAGGACCGCTGGGCTAGCGACCGGCGCGGCACCCGCCCAAAGAAGACGCCCGGCCCCCCTGAAGCGGTGGGACCGGGCGTTTTTCATTTCAGCGGTGGAACACCCCCGCTCCCCCGGGAGGGGAAGCGGGGTGCGCCGCGCTTCGCGCTACGGCATCTCCAGGGGGCTCTGCGAGTTCTGCGGCTGGCGCTCGGTGCGCGGCAGGAAGTCCGCCGCGTTGTTGTCCGAGTCCTGGCCGTTGCCCGCGAACTCATCCGCGCCGCCCGGGAGCATGCTCGCGACGGTGGAGGAGGCCCGCGCCTTGCGCTCCACGCTGCCGCCCTTGCCAGGGGGCGCCGGAGCCGCGGCCCCTTCCACCACGGTGCGGCCCGTGCCGTACCCCACCGTGTCGACCACGCCGGTCATGACCACGGGGTCCAGCGTCACGTCCGCCGTGCCCAGGCGGACGTTGCCCGTGGAGCCGGAGATGTCCGTGCCGCCCCAGGTGTAGTCCGCGGGCACCGTCGTCGTGGAGTAGCTGCTGCCCGCGACCAGGTAGTAGCCGTGCGCCTTGATGGTCGCGTTCGGCAGCGTGGCCAGCACCGAGAAGTTCACCGTGGAGCTGGTGGTGCTCGCGGTGCGGTAGAGCAGCTTCCAGCCCGTGATGTCGACGTCGCCCTCGGTCGGGTTGTACAGCTCGATGAAGTCGTCCGCGTTCACCGTCAGACCCTGGCCGGCGATCTCACTGATGACCACGTGACCCTGCGGCAAGGCGACCGTGACGGTCGCCTGCTTCGTCACGCCCGCGTAGGTCGCGGTGAGCTGCCCGCTGCCCGTCGCCTGCGAGGCGGTGAAGGTCACCGTGGCGGTCGTCTGACCCTCCGGCACCGTCACCGTCGAGGCCGACAGCGAACCCTGCGCCGCGGGAGCGAACGCCACCGACACGGCCGCGCCGCCCACCGAGGCCTTGCGGTCCAGCGTCACGGTGAACACCTGCTCCTTGCCCGTCGTCACCGTCACCGTGCCCGGCGTGACGCTGGCGAGCTTCGCGGGCGGCGGCAGCACGGTCAGCGACGCCGTGCGGGTGATGCCGTTGAGCGAGGCGGACACCGTGCCCGTCCCCTCTCCATCCGCCGCGGCGGTGAACGTCACCGTCGCGGTCGTGGCACCCGCGGCCACCGTCACCGTCGTGGCCGACAGCGCGCCGAAGGGCGTGCTCGCCGCGTCCGGGGCCAGCGCCAGCAGCACCTGCACCGGGGCCGACGGAGCGGCGTCCAGCGTCACGGTGTACGCCTGCTGCGCGCCCGCGTTCACCGTCGCGGTGGACGGGGTGAGCCCCACCAGCCGGGGCACGTCCGTGGCGACGTTCACGGTGGCGCTCAGGCCGGCCACCGTCACCGTGCCAGAGCCGGTGCTGGCCTCATCCACGGTGAGGTCGAAGGTGGCCGTGAGCGCGTCCGTGACCACCGGCTGGAGCGTGAAGGCGCCAAAGCCCGACGGCGTCGCCACCGGGGCCAGCGTCGTGCCCGCCGGCACGGGCCGGTCGAACGTCACGGTGAAGCGCGCCGTGCCGCCCGGGGCCACGGCCACCGTCTGGGGCGTGAGGCCCGTGGGGGACGCCGCCTCGTTCGTGCCCAGCACGCGCAGCGTGGTCCTCTGGGAGGACGTGCCCAGCGTCGCGGTGAGCTCCACCGCGGACGCCTGCGCCAGCGCGCTCAGCGTCACGGCCGCGCTCGTCTGGCCAGCGGGAATCACCACCTGCCCGTTCGCCGCGACCAGCGCCGTCGGGGCGCTGGACGTGATGTTCACGGTGACATCCACCGGGTAGGCGGAAGCCATCGTCACCGTGGCGGGCTGCGGGAGGGCCTGGGTGCCGCCCACGCGCACGAAGCCGCCGGACGTGAACGCCGTCAGCGCCGGCACGGGCGGCAGCGGAACGACCATGTCCGCCGCGCTCCGGGGCACCAGCTTGTGGGCGCTGAAGTTGAACGTCAGCACGCCGCGCAGCGCGGTGTACTCGGTGCCCAGCACCTGCGTGGGGTAGCTGTAGGCCTGGTCATCCACCATCAGGCCCGAGGACGCCGGGTTGCCGGACTTGTTCTCGTCGACGATGAACTCGCGGTTGCTGTTCTCCAGCCGCGTGTTGAAGACGTCGCGCACCTCCACCAGCGCGCCCTCCAGGGCCTTCGCCTTGGGGCCGCCGGTGCGGATGGCCTCCGTGCGCACCACCACCGGGGCGGGCGGCGCGTTGCCACCGCTGTGCTTCGTCACCGTGCCGTCCGTGACCTCCAGCAGGCCGAAGTAGTCCTTCAGCGTGCCTTCGACGCGGATGTTGTCACCCACCGACACCGCGGACTTGAGCGAGTAGATGAAGAGGCCGGAGTTCTCCGCCCCCTTGCCCGCCGGGTAGTTGGCCACCTGCACCCAGTAGCCACGGTCCGCCTTCGCGTCCACGGCGGTCACCACCACGTCGTCCACGGCCACCTTGGTGCCGATGAGCGACGTGTTGCCGAAGGACGGCGTCGCCTTCACGTCGTAGACGGTGGTGTTGCACACGCCACCGGCGGGGCTGGCCGCGGGGCACGCGTCGCACGCGTCACCCACGCCGTCGCCGTCCGTGTCCTTCTGGTCCGGGTTGGCCACCAGCGGGCAGTTGTCCAGGGGGGTGAGCACGCCGTCGTAGTCGAAGTCGGTCGGGTCCGCGACCGAGCACGCGTTCGCGTCCGTCGGGCAGCCGTCGCACACGTCGCCCTTGCCGTCGCCGTCGGTGTCCTTCTGGTCCGCGTTGGCCACGAACGGGCAGTTGTCGCGCCACGTGGGCACGCCGTCGTGGTCGTCGTCATCGCCGCGGAAGGCCACGCACGAGGTGGTCCCCGCCTCCAGGGGGCACGGGTCGCACGCGTCGCCCACGCCGTCGCCGTCCGTGTCCAGCTGCCGCCCGTTGTCCATGGGACGCACGGGGTTGAAGATGGTGGGGCAGTTGTCGACGGAGTCCGGGATGCCGTCCGCGTCCGCGTCCTGCGCGCTCGCCACGCCCGAATAGACGGTGGAGCCGTTGACGGCGGCGGCCGGGAAGCTCGTGTTCACCGCGTTGCGCGCGGGCTCGCACGTGGGCTCGTTCGTGGGCGTACCGCACGCGAACAGCGGGTAGAGGCCCTGGGTGTCCGTGGAGCCCTGGAACTCCGCCAGCGTCTTGCCGATCTCCGACTTCACGCACGCGGCCTTCTGGGTGCCGCACACCGCCAGCGCGTCACAGACGTCCGTGCCCTTGAGGCCGTCCACCAGCGCCTGGTCACCGTAGAGCGGCTTGCCGCCGCGCATCGTCAGCACCACGTCCTGCGGCTCCGCGGCGATGACCGCGCGGAACGGCGAGGCGGCGTGGGTCCCCAGCCGGTAGATGGCCAGGTCCGCCACCTTGTTCGGCGCGATGCGGCCCACGCGCGCGTAGAAGTCCACCGCGTCCGCCGCGTTGGACGTCACCATGCGCCACAGGTCCTCGTCGGTGAAGGTGTTGGCGTAGCGCGTGGCGTTGAGGTGGTCCGCGCAGCGCAGCTCGCGCAGGAGGTTCATGGAGCCGGAGCGGATCCAGTCCGTGCCCAGGGCGATGTTCACGCCCACCCGCTTGAACGCCGTCACCATGGCCGTGTCGCCGTACAGCGAGATGTTGGAGCGCGGCGACCAGATGAGCCCGGTGCCGTGGGCCGCCATCTCCGAGATCTCCCGGGCGGTGAGGCCCACGCCGTGGATGATGGCCGAGCGCGGGAACAGCACGTTGCCGGAGCCCGTGGACAGGCAGCGGAACTCGTTGAGCGCCGTGGTCGCGATGCCCTCCGCGATGTGCGGCAGGTACGCGGACACGCGCGACGTGAGCGTCACCGACGACGGGAAGCCGCTGTAGGAGCACCCCTCCGTCAACAGGGTGCCGCTGCTGTCACCCAGCGGGAAGGTGTCCGAGTCCGCGTACCCCCCAGCCAGCCCCTCCTGCTGCGCGACGGTGGACACGTCCAGGTTGCGCAGGAAGCCCAGCTGACCGCCCGCGCCCGCGATGGACGTGGTGCCCGACATCACCTGGCGCAGCTCCGACCAGCGGATCGCATCCGCCTTGGTATTGGAGCCGTTGCTCAGGCGCGTGTGGCTGTTGGCGCCCGTGCGCCACTCGTGGCGGTGCTCGTAGCGCTCCGTGCTGGTGCTCGCCAGCGGAGAGCCCGGGTAGGTGATGTGGTCGTGCGGGTTGATGAGGCCCGGGGAGATGACGCCCGTGGGGCACAGCACCGCGGTCGCCTCCGCGGCGCCGGCCGCCTGCGAACAGTCGCACGCGGCGCAGGTGATGACGCCCTGGGCGTTCACCAGCACCTGGCCGCCCGTCAGCGTCTCACCGTCCTTGAGCACCACGCCGGTGAAGAGCTTGCCCGCCGTACCCACCTTGGTGACGGCGCAGGTGGCGCCGTCCGCGAGCGGCGCGGGAGGCGTGGACCAACACTGGGTATTCTGCGTGGGCGTGACGGTACAGTCCGCCTCGCACCCGTCGCCGCTCACCGTGTTGCCGTCGTCACAGGCCTCGTTGGCGTCCTTGACGCCGTCGCCGCACTTCCCACCCGGCGTCGTGGGCGTGATGGTGCAGTTCGACTCGCAGCCGTCGCCGTTGATGGTGTTGCCATCGTCACATTGCTCGCTGCCCTCCTTCTTCCCGTCCCCGCAGACCACCTTGTTGGGAACTTCGGGTTCGCTGGAACCACAGGCATTGGCCAAGAGAAGGACCGCGCCTAGGGCGGCCAGCAATAAACGGGGTGAGCTGCGCATGAAGCCTCCTGCCCGAAGGCAGAGCCGTGAAGGAAGAGTCGGAGCGACGTGAAAGCCCACCGTGCCTCGCATGCGGGATGGCACAGGGGTGCAACATTTCAGCGATACCTGACCCGTGAAGTCCACTCCGTGGAGCCCCAAAGGCCTCCCGTGTGCCGGAAGGTGTGGTAGGAGCACACCCAACGTGTGGGGGAGCCAGCGGATGACGCGGCCGCCCACGTTCTAGAGTAGGGGGGAACATGATTACCCGGAATCCATCCAGCGCCGTGTCGCGCTTCCTGGACACGCACCTGCGCCGCGACGCCCAGGCGCGAGAGCTGTCGGTGGCGCGCTTCATGAGCCTGCTGTCCGGCCTCTGCGTGGTGGTGGCGGCGGCGCTGGGCCCGTCGATGGGCTGGGATCTGACGTTGGCGCTGATGGGCCTCGCGGCGGTGCTGGCGGGCTACTACGCGTGCATGTGGTGGGTGCTGCGCTCGGGCGCGTTCCACCCAGCCATCCCGTGGCTCAACGTCTTCATCGAGGTGAGCATCCCCGCGGTGGTGCTCACGTTCGACCTGCGCTACCAGGGCCCCGTCTACGCCCTCACGGCGCCCACGCTGGTCATCTGGGGCACGCTGGTGACGCTGGCGGGCCTGCGCAGCAACCCGCGGCTGGGGCTGGCGGCGGGCGCGCTGGTGGCGGCGGAGTACCTGGCGCTCTACTTCGGCTTCGTGCGGCCGCTGCTGCCGGAGCAGCCGCTCATCACGCTGGCGCCGCTGTTCATCTGCGTGCGCGCGTTCTTCTTCGTGGCCACCGGGGCGCTGACGGCGACGCTGGCGCGGCACTTCCTGGAGCGCACGCGGAGCGCGCTCGCGGCGCTGCGCGAGCAGGAGGTGATGGGCAAGTACGTGCTGCACGAGCGGCTGGGCGCGGGCGGCATGGCGGAGGTGTACCGGGCCACGTACTCGCCGGAGGGCGGCTTCGAGAAGCAGGTCGCCTTGAAGCGCATCCTGCCGTCGTTCGCGGATGACGCGGCCTTCGTGACCCTGTTCCGCCGCGAGGCGGAGCTGTGCTCGTCGCTGTACCACCCCAACATCGTCCAGGTGTTCGACCTGGGCCGTCACGGTGGCACCTACTTCCTGGCGATGGAGTACGTGGATGGCCTGCCGCTCAGCGGCGTGCTCAAGCCGCAGGGACGCAAGCCGCTGCCCCTGTCCGCCGCGACGTTCCTGGCCGCGGAGCTGGCGTCCGCGCTGGACTACCTTCACCGTCGCACGAGCGCGGACGGAGAGCCGCTGCGGCTGGTCCACCGGGACCTCAACCCGCCCAACATCCTGGTGTCGCGCATTGGCGAGGTGAAGCTGTCGGACTTCGGCATCGCGCGCGACGCGGCCCGCGCCCACCTCACCGTGGCCGGCAGCGTGCGCGGGAAGCTGGGCTACATGGCGCCCGAGCAGGCCATGGGCCAGGACATCGACGGTCGCGCGGACCTCTTCGCGTTGGGGCTCACGCTGCACGAGGCCCTCACGGGGCGGCGCACGCTGAGCGGCGACTCGGAGGAGATGCTGCTGCGCGCGGCGGTGGACCAGGAGGTCGTCCCGCCCTCGCGGCTCAACCCCGCGGTGCCGCTGGCCCTGGACATGATCGTCATGTCGCTCCTTCAGAAGGACCCGCAGCGGCGCACGCCCAACGGCGCGGCGCTGCGCCAGCAGTTGCTGGCGCTGGAGGGTCCCGCGGCCCCCTTCCCGCATGGACAGGCGGAGCTGGGGCGCGTGGCGCGCGAGGCGAAGGAGCTGGCGCGGCAGCTCTTGCAGGAGACCGACGAGACGGTCGTCCGCAACGTGCCAGCGGTGCGCTCGGCCTGACGAGCGTGGGCGCTGCGCGGAGCGGCGGGGCGCGCTAGAACGCGAGGCGTTCTTCCTCCGCCTGGAGCCTTCGCTTGGACATCGCCATCGTCACCTACGCAGGGATGCCGCAGCTGTATCCACTGGACGCGCCGCTGGTGCCCGCGCTGCGGGCGCTGGGCATGAACGCGCAGCCGGTCATCTGGGACGACCCGTCCGTGGACTGGAGCCGCTTTGGCGCGGCGGTGGTGCGCAACGCCTGGGACAGCCACCTGCGCCGGGAGGAGTTCATCGCGTGGGCGGACCGCGTGGGCGCGGTCACGCGGCTCTTCAACCCGGCGGAGGTGCTGACCTGGAACACGCACAAGGGCTACCTGAAGACGCTGGAGGCGCGAGGGCTGCCCCTGACGCCCACCGTCTGGGTGGCGCCTGGGGGCACGCTGGACGTGGCGGCGGTGGCGCGGGAGCGCGGCTGGGACGCGGTGGTGCTCAAGCCCGCGGTGGCCGCCGGTGGCCTCAAGGTCTTCATCTTCCGGCGCGAGCAGTGGCACGACGCCAGCGCGAAGGTGGCGGAGCTGGCGAAGGAAGGGGATGTGATGGTGCAGCCCTACCTCACCGCCTTCGAAACCGAGGGCGAGCGCTCCTACATCTTCTTCAACGGTGACTTCAGCCACGCGGTGCGCCGCCCGCCCACGCTCGCATCCGCGCCGCGAGGGTTCGCGGAGCCGACGGGCTTCACTCCGGACAACGCGGAGGAGCGGGAGATCGCGCACGCCGTGATGGAGGCGTCGGGGGGAAGGCGGCTGTTGTACGCGCGCGTGGACATGGCCACGGACAACGCGGGGAAGCCCCGGCTGCAGGAGGTGGAGGTGACGGAGCCCTGCCTCTTCCTGACGCTCGACGCGGGCGCACCGGAGCGGATGGCGAGGGCAGTCATCGCCCGCTTGTAGGCACGGCGCCTGGCCTTTCGACCACTCGTGGACACCCGGGTGGCCTTCAGGGCGACACGGGGACGGCGGATGGGGTTATGACAAGGCCATGCGAGCTCTGTTGCTCTCGCTGCTCATCCGGCAGCACATGGCACTCCAGGAGAAGTTCAACGCCAAGTATCCGCACCCGTGGTTGGTGTGGGAAGCGGGCGCGTGGAACGTCCCCGAGGAGCAGAACGTGGCGGCCACCCGGCTGCCGATGATGGACCTGCGCGACTGCCTGCCCGCGGGCGACGCGCTGTGCTTCGAGCTGATGGGGGTGGCGGATCGCGGCCCCCTCAAGCTGGGGCGCGCGTCGCAGAACACCTTCGTCGTCAACGACGCGACGGTCTCCCGCGAGCAGTTCGCCCTGCACCCCACCCCGGACGGCGGCTGGAAGGTGGAGCGGCTGGCGCAGTCGCGGCCGGTGACGGTGAACGGGGAGGTGCTGGAGGCCGAACAGCCCCGCGTCCTGAGGACAGGCGACGAGCTGAAGGTGGGCGACGTGCGCCTCACCTTCCACGATGCCGCGTCGTTCAACGCCCGCATCGCTCGCATCGCCGCGCAGGTGCTGGCCCAGGCTGGAACGCCACCGCCACAGCGCTGACGGTCGCTCGCCGCCAGACGCCTCACGCTGGCGGCGGCCCAGCCGGCGCGCCCCTACCGCACCACGGTGCCGAGCGTCGTGTCCCCAGGGCCGTGGCCATTCACACGGCGCCCCTCGCGCTCACTGCGACGCGAACGGATCATTGACCGCACCCCGACTTCCGCCCTTGCGGCCCGTGCCACGGGTCGGCGCACGGCGCGGTCCCGGGCTCGCCTTCACGAGCGGCACGGTCAGCTCCGCAACGAAGGCATCCTGCTTCAGCTCCACCGGACGCTCCAACGGCGCGTAGCCGGCCAACTCCACGCGCAATCGCGGCGGCACCTCCTGCCGGCTCAGCGCCTTCATCAGCGGCGTGACGCCCAGCTCCTCGCCCGTATCCACGCGGACCACCTTCGCGCCCGGTGGAGACGAGTGCACCGTCAGCGTCACCGCGTCGGCCGCGCCCATCCGCGGCGCGTCGACCGCGCCCATCCGTGGCGCGACGGCCGGGGCCGGAGCCACCGCGACGGACGCCGGCAGCGCCTTGGGCTCGGGCGCGGGCTCGGGCGCGCGCATCGAATGCAGGCCCGTCCACGTGGTGATGCCGGACACCAGCGCGAGCGCCGTCAGCCCCACCACCACCTGGAGCCGCCGGTCGCGCAAGACGCCGGGCACCCGCATGCGCAGGGTGGGCCGCTCCGCCTCCTCCAGGACCTCCGTGCGCGGCGCCTCCCGGGGCTGGGTGGGCATCAGCAGGAGCGACGTGGTGACCTCCGCCAGCTGCTGCGGCCGAGCCTCCGGCTCCTTCGCCAGGCAGCGCATCACCAGCGCCGCCAGCTCCTCCGGGAGCGGCTCGCCCGACGGCAGGTGCGAGGGCAGGGGCGGCGGAGGCTGGGTGATGATCTGCACCACCAGCTGCCCGAACGCCGCGGCCTGGAAGGGCGGGTGGCCGGAGAGCATCTCGTAGAGGATGTTGCCCACCGCGTAGATGTCCGCGCGGGCGTCCACCGGCAGCCCCGCGGCCTGCTCCGGCGCCATGTACGCGGGCGTGCCGACGATGGTGCCATCCAGCGTGCCGGTGAGGTTCACGCCCGTCTGCGTGGTGATGAGCTTGGCGACGCCGAAGTCCAGCACCTTCACGAAGTCCTGCTGTCCGGAGCGCTGGCTGATGAAGAGGTTGTCCGGCTTGATGTCCCGGTGCACCACGCCCACCTGATGGGCCGCGCCCAGCGCCGCGCACACCTGCACGCCCATGCGCTGCACCCGCGCGAGCGTCAGCCCCTCCTCCTTCAAGAGCGCGGCCAGGCTCTGCCCGCGCAAGAGCTCCATCACGCAGTAGACGTATCCGTCAGGGGACGCGTCCACGAAGTCGAAGATCTCCACGATGTGCTCGTGGTTGATCTGATTGACGGTGCGCGCCTCCTGGAAGAAGCGCTGCACGAACGAGCTGTCCCGCGCGTGCTCCGGCCGCAGCACCTTGAGCGCCACCTGCCGGCCCAGCCGCACGTGCCGCGCCTGGAACACCCGCCCCATGGAGCCTTCGCCCAGCAGCCGCTCGAGCTGGTAGTTCCCCAGCACCGCGCCCTCCTGGACCTCCAGCCCGGGCGGCGTCATCACGGCCGGGGTCCCGCCCCCGTCGGTCACGGCGCCTCCGGATTCGGACAGGACTGTGTGCGCGAGGAGATCGTCGGTGACCATGGAGAAATCAGGTCTCCATGGCGAGGCGCCCCTGCAACCCAAGGGAGGGCATCTATCGTGCGCGAGTGGGTAGAACTTTCGGCACGTGACGATTCACCCGCCCCGCGCCGCGTGGACAGGTGGCGTATGCGACAACCGCGCACCCCGGCTCCACGGACATTGAAATACGTCTCCATACAGCGCACTCCCGTCCTCTCCCCGGCCCAGGATGGTCGCTGCTCGGATGCGGTTGGTCAACGTGGGCGGAGGTCGTCACGCCCTCGGGGACGAGCGGAGTGTTCCCGGCGCACATCGAGCGGCGGCCGGGCTGCCTGGCCTCCGCGCGGCGGGGAGATGACTCGGTGGGGGAAGCTTGCCGAGGACCGGGGGGCTCCGCATCCCTCAAGAACAAGGAGGCGTGAAGATGGCGGACAAGAGGCTCTGGATCCTGGTGGCCAACGCGAGTCGCGCCCGGCTCTTCGCCACGGATGCGAAGGCGGAGAAGTGGGACCTCATCGAGCAGTTCCAGCATGACGAGAGCCGGACCAAGCCCGTCGATCTCTTCAATCAGGCGGACAACCCCAACGCGGGCACGCTGCACGGCCCGGTGCCGGAGAACGACCCCAACGGCCGGAGGGAGCTGGAGCACGAGCGCTTCGCCCGGGAGCTGTCCGGGCACCTGGACCGGGGCGTGGACTCGCACGCGTTCGACCAGCTGGTCATCGCGGCGCCACCGGCGTTCCTGGGCATGCTGCGGGGGCGGCTCAGCACGCGCGTGAGGCAGCGGGTGCGGCTGGACCTGGACGCGGACTACTCGAACCTGCCAGCGAGGGACCTGCCCGACCGCGTCCCGCTGCTCTAGGCAGGCGGCCGGGCGAGGGGTTCGGGGCCCGGGTCTGGTATAGACCTGGGTACCTTCTTCGCGCTGGCGTGCCATGTCTCCATCCTCCTTGAGCTCCCTGACACTGCGTGGGCGGCTGCTGCTGTACATGACCCTGGTGTCGTGCGTGCCGCTCCTGACGCTCACCGGGTTGCAGGACGCGTTGATGCGCCAGCAGACGGAGGCGCAGATCGAGTCCTCGCTGCGCATGGAGGCGGAGGGCTTCAAGGACCTGCTGGAGTCCACCCTGGCGGAGCGCGAGTCGAGCGCGCACAGCTGGGCGGAGGACCCGGTGCTCCGGGGCGCGCTGCGCACGAAGGACGCGGCCGCGAGCGACGCGATGCTGGCGCTGCTCCAGCGGCGCTACCTCACCCTCAACGGCATCGTGCTCTTCAACGACTCGGGCGGGGTGGTCTCCGCGAGCGCGCCCGCGCTGCGCGACGCGTACGCGAAGGGCGCGGAGGCGGTGCGCCAGGCCGCGTGGTTCCGCGAGGCCCAGACCGGCCGCACCACGGCGGAAGGCGTGGAGGCGGAGGACCCCATCTTCAGCGTGCACGTGCTGCCCCTGGCGGTGCCGGTGATGGACGAGCAGGGCCAGCGCCTGGGCGTGCTGCTCGCCGCGTTCGACTGGGGCCAGGTGAAGGAGCTGGTGAAGCCCGCGCTCGCCCGGGCCCAGCAGCGCGGACACCGCAGCTTCTCCCTGGAGGTGCGGGGCGCGGACGGCCGGACGCTGTTCAACTCCGGCAAGGGCGCGCGCGACGACGCGGGCCGCGTGTCCGTGGTGGCGGTGGATGGCCTGGACGTGCGCGACGTGGGGGACGGCTGGAAGTTCATCGCCCAGGTGGACCCGGAGGAGGCCTACGCGCCCCTCAACCAGACGCGCCGGCTGGTGCTGGGACTCGCGGCCCTCTTCGTGGCGGCGGTGGGCCTGGGCTCGTGGGTGATGGCGCGCGGCATCACCCGGCCCCTGCGCGCGCTGAGCGAGGTGGTCCGCCGCGTCGTGAAGGAAGGCGACCTCACGCAGGTGATGGAGGTGAAGGCGGGGCGGGACGAGGTGGGGGAGCTGACGCAGGCCTTCGGGCAGATGATGAAGAACCTGCACGAGACGGCCACCAGCCTCCAGCAGGGCACGCGCGTGCTCAGCGAAACCGTGGCGGAGCTCAACCTGGCCTCCGAGGTCCAGGAGCGCAACGTGGCCCGGCAGGCCGCGGCGCTCCAGGAGACGCAGGTGACGGCGCAGGAGATCAAGCAGACGTCGCTCCTGGCCGCGGAGAAGGCGGAGACGGTGCTGGGCGTGGCGGCGCGCGCGGAGGAGGTGGGCCGCGCGGGCGAGGTCGCCATCCGCGACAGCCTGGGGGGCTTCCAGGGCCTGCATGAACAGTCCGGAGAGATGGCCATGCGCATCGTGCAGCTCAACGAGCGCACGCAGCAGATTGGCGGCATCACCCAGACGGTGAAGGACCTGGCGGACCAGTCCAACATGCTCGCGCTCAACGCGGCCATCGAAGCGGTGCGCTCCGGCGAGCACGGCAAGGGCTTCAGCGTGGTGGCGCGGGAGATCCGCAACCTGGCGGACCAGTCCATCCAGGCCACGGAGAAGGTGCGCGACATCCTGGGAGACCTGGGCCACGCCATCATCTCCACGGCGAAGATGACCGAGCAGAGCCACTCCAGCGTCGCGGAGGGCCTGGAGCAGGTGCGCACCAGCGGCGATCACCTGAAGGAGCTGGCCACCATCGTCCAGGACAACGCCGCGGCGGCGCGGCAGATCGCCGGCGCGGTGAACCAGCAGAACGCGGGCATCGCGCAGATCTTCAGCGCGGTGACGGACCTGTCCTCGATGATGGCGGAGACGCAGGCGAGCCTGAGGTCCACCACCGGCGCGGCGAAGCGGCTGCAGGAAGTCGCGGGCCAGATGGAAGGCGTCGCGCGGTCCTACCGCATCTGACCTGGAGCGCACCGTGGCCGCCGTCCCCGCCGTGAAGGCCGTGCTGCTGGACCTGGGCAACGTGCTGGTGTTCCACGACAACGCCCTGCTCTTCGCGCGGCTCGCGGCGCGGGCCGGGCTGGAGCCCCCGGAGGCGGCGCGGCGGCTCACCGGCGCCGGGTGGACCGCGGCGAACCGGGGCCTGCTGGACGCGGAGGGCATCCGCCGGGACGTGTGCGGCGCGCTGGGCGTGGACCTGCCGATGGAGGAGTTCGCGCCCTTGTGGAGCAGCCACTTCACGGTGCACGACGCCGTGCTGCCGCGCGTGGAGGGGCTCCAGGGCCGGGTAAAGCGGGTGCTGGTGTCCAACACCAACGCGCTGCACGTGGCGTACGTGAAGCCGCTCCTCCCGCTGCTCCAGCGCTTCGACGCGCTCGTGCTCAGCTGCGAGGTGGGGCACGTGAAGCCGGAGCCCGCCATCTACCGGCTCGCGCTGGAGAAGGCGGGCTGCGCTCCGGAGGAGGCCGCCTTCTTCGACGACCTGCCGGAGTTCGTGGACGCGGCCCGGGCGCTGGGGCTGCGCGGGTTCGTCTTCACGGACGCGCCCGCGTTCGACGCGCAGCTGAAGTCGCTGGGGCTGTGAGCGGCTAGCGGTAGCGGGCCAGGGGCGGCTCGCCCTGGGCGGCCTCCGTCCACTTGAGCATCGCGGGCAGGCCGAGCACCGCGTCGCGGTACGCGGCGATCTCCGGGCGGAACGGCACGCCGTAGGTGACGAAGCGCGTGACGACGGGCGCGTAGAACGCATCCGCGATGGAGAAGGTGCCGAAGAGGAAGGGCCCGCCCTTGCCGTGGCGTTCGCGGCAGCCCATCCACAGCGCCTGGATGCGCGCGATGTCCCCGTGCACGCCCGGCGCGTCCAGCCCCGGCACCGACTTGCGCGCGGTGATGTCCATGGGGAGGTTCGTGCGCAGCGCCTGGAAGCCCGCGTGCATCTCCGCCGTCATGGAGCGCGCCACCGCCCGCGCCGCGCGGTCCTCCGGCCACAGCTTCGCGGCGGGGAAGGCTTCCGCCAGGTACTCACAGATGGCCAGCGAATCCCAGACCACCGTGTCGCCGTGCTTGAGCACCGGCACGCGCCCGCTGGGCGAGTGCAACGCGATGAGCGCCGCCGTCTCCGGCGTGTCCAGCGGCACCAGCACCTCGGTGAACGGCTGGCCGGTGTGCGCCAGGGCCAGGTAGGGGCGCAGCGACCAGGAGGAGAAGTTCTTGGAACCAACGACCAGGGTGAGTTCGGACATGGCGCGGCACCATACCGCCGCGCGCCCGTCCGTCAGCCTCAACCGTCCACGGGCACGCGCTTACGGCCCAGCAGTGAACGCACGCGCGACAGGAGCGCCCCCTCGCCGCGCTCCTCCGCCGGCGCGTCGATGCGGAACACCGCCACCGGCAGCCGGATGTTCTTCAATTCGTTGCGCCCCAGGCGAACGGGCGGCGCCTTCAGCCGGCCCTCCACCTGCGCCGCCACCGTCTCGCTGACGTAGACGGTGCCCGGCCGGGCCAGGGACTCGATGCGGGCCGCCAGGTTGACGCCCTCGCCGAACACGTCGCCGTCGCGGTGCACCACCATGCCCAGGTGCGCGCCGGCGCGAACGGAGATCCGGCGCTCGGTGGGCACGCCGCGGTTGCGCGCGTCCACGGCCGAGCGCCACTCCAGCGCGAACGACACCGCGGGCAGGCTTGACTCGAACTCCAGGAGGAAGCCGCCCTCCTCCATCCGCTTCACCTCGCGGCCTCCGTGGCGCGACAGCAGGCCGCGCACGAGCAGCCCGTGCTCCTCATGCAACGCGCGTTGTAGGGACTCATCGCGCCAGCGTTGACCTGCGGGGGCCTCCATGTCCGTGAACATGATGGCCGACATCTTCCGGGGCTCCGGGGCCTCCACCACCATCGTGCATCCTCCCTCCCCCCGGCGTGAAACGACCGAGATGCTACCGCACGACGGGCACCGGCTCCCAACCACCCCGGGAAGGCGCCCGGGCGGACGCGTCCCGGGGGACGCAACCGCGCGAAGACAGAGGCGGACCCACGCCCGCGCTCCCAACGTAGCGCGCCCCTGACGCAACGCACCAACCACCCGGGAGGTTCTGGGCCGTGGGTGTCCAGCACCCGACGCGTCGGGGAGGGAGGCGTCAGGTGCCCGTCAGGTGATGGGGGCGCTCCACGTCCAGCGCGGGCACGGGGGGCCCAGGGGCCATGATCCACTCAGACGAAAAGGTCCGGCAGATGGCGCGCTCGCTGCTGCCATCCAAGAACCGGGAGGCCGCGCGCTCGGCGCGAGCGCGCCTCCACCGCGCGGCCCGCCGGGAGATCCATCAAGAGCTGGCGGAGTGGTCCAAGTCCGGGGACCTGGAGGCGGACCCGCCGGCCTTCGCGCCGTGGGAGGCCCGGGAGATCCGCGACGCGGTGAACTGGCGACGTGGCGGCGACAAGGTGAACCCGTTCATCCGCTGGGCCACCGTGCGCACGCGCGGGCTGCGCCGGGAGGATCGCCTGAGCCACGTGCGCAGCCTGGTGTCCAAGGGCGTCATCGGCGAGCACGCGCTGGGCCACCTGGAGGACACGGCCGCGTTCCGGGACCCGGTCGAAGCCGCGTGGCGCAACCGCTCTTGGCTGCGCCATGGGCGGCGCCGCCGGGCGGGCCTGATGGACCGAGGAGAGCAGGCCCAGCTGCTGCGCGCGCTGCTGGAAGAGGCCGACGGTCAGCGGACCCTGAATCGCTTCCTGCGCGAGCGTCACCCGTGGCCCCGGACGCTGACCGCCCCTGCCGCCGCCCCGTGCCACCACCGCCCCCGAGCGATGCCGCCGTACCGCCCGCTGCTCGGCGCGCACGACGTGCTCCCCTTCCTGGACTCGCTGGAGCCCAACGCGCACGGCCGCTACTCCTCCGCCTGGGGCACGTTGACGCCGCCCGTGCACTGGATGCGCCTGTTCCTCCAGCGCTTCAAGGAACACCGAGGCCACATCCCCTCCGTGCGCGCCGCGCTGGAGGCGGAAGGGCTGCTGAAGCCACTGCCCCCTGAAGGCGTGAGGGCCCCCGGACGATGATCCACTCCGACGAGAAGGTCCTGCAGATGGCGCGCTCGCTGCTGCCTTCCAAGAACCGGGAGGCGGCGCGCAAGGAGCGGGCCGTCGCGAACCGCACGGCACGGCGCGAAGCCCGGCGCGAGCTGGAGACGTGGTTGCGCTACGGCGACATGGAAGCGGACGCCCCCCCGAACGCGCCCTGGAGGAAGGGAGAGATTGAGTTGATGGTGTACGGCCGGCGCGCCGCGGACAAGGTAGCGCCATTCATCCGCTGGGCCACGGCCCGCACGCGCGACATGCCCCATCAAGCCCGCGAGGGCTACGTGCGCGGAATCCTCCCCCCGGGAGTGATTGGGAGGCACGCCTGGTCCCACCTGCGGCAGGAGAACGCCTTCACGGATCCCAATGAAATCGAAGCAAGCAGGGAGCACTGGCGCTACCAGCGACTCAGGGTCCTCAAGCGGGAGCGGCGGGAGATGGCCGATGCGCTGCGGGAGCTGCTCCTCCAGCCCGAAGGGCTCGACACCCTCAACCTCTTCCTGCGCGACTGCACCGCCCTGTGGGCGTCACGGCCGTCGCGATTGGCCTGGATCCGCGGCATGCCTCCTCCGCCGCCCCGCCCGCTGTACGGACCGCATGACCTCTACCCGTTCCTGGACTCGATCAAGCTCGAGGCCCGGGGCGCGTCCTTTCTCTCCTGGGGACGGTTGGAGTCGCCCGCGTCCTGGGTGCGCCTGTTCCTCCAGCGCCTCAAGGAGCACCGGGGCCGGCTCCCCGCCCTGCGGGCCACGCTGGAGGCGGAGGGCGTGCTGACGCCCCTCCGCCCCCCATGGCCCCCGCCTCAGCGGGCCGGAGCAGCCGGCGCGACCTGGGCGCCCTTCAGCTCGTTGACCACGCGCGTGGCCCCGTAGACGTGCTCCAGCGCGGCGAGGATGCCGTCGCCGTGCACCGCCACCGCGCGGTTCGTCTCCGGCACGTAGGCATAGCGGCCCCCCAGCGACGGCAGGTTGCCGTCGAAGATGAGCCCCACCACCTGGCCGTCGCGGTTCACCACCGGCGAGCCGGAGTTGCCGCCGATGATGTCGTTGGTCGTCGCCATGTCCAGCGGCGTCCCCTCCGCCACCTTCCCCTTCGCCTTCACCCACGGCGCCGGCAGCTTGAAGGGCTCCTTGCCGGTGTCGCGCCCGTACGCGCCGCCGAACGTGGTCAGCGCCGGCACGGCCTTGCCGTTGTCATCCCAGCCCTTCACCTGCCCGTAGTTGAGCCGGAGCGTGAAGGTCGCGTCCGGTGCGCCCGCCGTCCCGTTCACCGCGAGGTACGCCTTCGCCAGCCGCTCACCGTTGCGCTTGAGCACCGCCTCCACCGTGTCCTCGTAGCGCTTGCGCGACGCGCGCGTCTCCGCGTCCACCTTGCGCGCCAGGACGATCATCGGATCCTGCGACGCGTCCACCGCGGCCTTGCCGCCCTCCAGCAGCGCCTTGCGCACCTTCACGTCGCCCAGCTTCGTGCCGCGCACCAGCGCGCGCGCCAGGTCCGCGGGCGCCTCCTTGCCCAGCACCAACCGCACGAAGGGATCATCCGCGCCCAGCGTCTCGCGCAGCTTGTTGAAGCCGAACGTCATCTCCAGCGCCTCCAGCTCCGCGGGGATGGGCACCTCGCGCAGCAGCCGCTGCTTCAGGCCCGGGAGCTGGCCGTCGGTGTAC
Source organism: Corallococcus sp. Z5C101001 (assembly GCF_007352635.1). NCBI lineage: Bacteria > Pseudomonadati > Myxococcota > Myxococcia > Myxococcales > Myxococcaceae > Corallococcus > Corallococcus sp. Z5C101001. The sequence goes on along the minus strand of NZ_VKLU01000018.1, from coordinate 78,047 downwards.
TCGCGCAGGCGCTCCGCGTTGGGCTTGGGCAGCTCCTCCGCCGCGCGCACCAGCGCCTGCGCGTGGGCGAAGAGGTCGGAGCGGAACGCGTCCCCCGCGCCCTTCATGCGGTGGTCGTTCATCATCCGGCGCCACGCGTCCAGCGCCTGCGACGTCTCCTCCCACATGCCCTGCGTGAGGGCCTTCGCCTGGGGGTTCGCCTCGATGCGCTTGCGCAGGTCCGCCTCCTCCTGCCGCTTGAGCGCGAGCACCGCGGGGTCCGCCAGCATCTCCTGCCGGCCCTTGAGGGCCTTCAGGCCGTTCTCCACGCCGCGCAGGCCGGAGCGCGCCACCCGGAAGCGCTCCGGCGAGGAGCTGGCGAACTCACGCAGCATCCCGCGCATCTCCGCCAGCTGGAGCAGCGTCTGGGGCAGCGCCACGTCGCGCTGGAACTCCAGCTCCGCCACCGTGCTCTTGCGCTCCGTGCCGCCGGGGTGGCCGGAGACGAACACCAGGTCGCCCTCCTTCGCGCCCTCCTTCGCCCACGGCAGGTAGTCCGGGCTCTTCGCGGGCGCGTCGTCCTGCCACACGCGCACGAAGGACACGTCGTAGCCGTAGCGCGGGAAGTTGAAGTTGTCCGCATCGCCACCGAAGGCGGCCATGGAGAACTCCGGCGCGAAGACGAGCCGCACGTCCTGGAAGCGGCGGTACTTGTACAGCTGGTACTTGCCGCCGTTGTAGAGCGTCACCACGTCGCAGCGCACGTCACTGCCGGTGGCGCACGCGGCCTCCACCGTGGCCGTCTCCTTCTTGAGCGCGGTGTTGAAGGCCGCGCCCGTGAGGCCCTTCGTCGCCGCGTTCATCCGCTCGGTGACGTCCGTCATCTCCACCAGCTGGTTGGCTTCAATCTTGGGACAGCGCCGCTCCTCCTTCGCGCTCTTCGCCTGGAAGCCCTTCGCGAGCAGGTCGTCCTTCGCGGTCGTCAGCTCCTCGATGCAGCTGCGCACGCAGTGGTGGTTGGTCATCACCAGGCCGTCCGGCGACACGAAGCTCGCGGAGCACCCGTTGGCCAGCCGGACGGAGCCCAGGCGCACCTTGTCCAGCCAGGCTTGGGTCGGCTCGAAGCCGTAGGCCTTCTTCACCTGGGCGGCGGGGAAGCCGTCATAGGTCCACATGCCCTCTTCCGCGGCGGCGGGGAGGGACCACAGCAGGCCAAGCGCGAGCAGTCGGCGGTACACGGAGGGTCTTCCTTCTGGGTAGGGGGAACGGGCAACCGGTTTTGTCAATGCGCCCGGGCGCGCGTCAACCGCGCGGGGCGCCGGGTATTCCAAGCCGGTCCGCGAGGCGTGGGGTATGCTGGTCGACCCATGTCCGCGAAGCACCATGTGTACCTCGTTCCCGGTTTCTTCGGCTTCACCAACCTGGGCGAGCTCCTCTACTTCGGCCACGCGTATGAGTTCCTGAAGAAGGACCTCGCCCGCCGGGGGGTGGACGCGGAGGTGGTGACGGTCGTCTCGCACCCCACCGCCTCCATCCGTCAGCGCACCGCGGACCTGCTCAAGGCCGTGCACGACACGGCCTCCGGGGACGACGGCCCCATCCACCTGGTGGGCCACTCCACCGGCGGGCTGGACGCCCGGCTGTTCGTCAGCCCCGGCGCGCAGGTGTCGGACGCGCTGGAGCTGGAGCCCTTCGCGCGCCGGGTGCGCAGCGTGGTGACGGTGTCCGCGCCGCACGCGGGCACGCCGCTGGCCACGTTCTTCCTGGGCCTGTTCGGCCAGCAGCTGCTGAAGCTCCTGTCGCTGTTCACCATGTACGTGCTGCGCTTCGGCCGGCTGCCCTTGAGCGTGGTGTTCCGCTTCGGGCACCTGATGGCGCGGGCGGATGATCAGCTGGGGTGGAAGGCGACGCTGTTGGATCAGCTCTTCGACCAGCTCCTGGGCGACTTCTCCAGCGAGCGGCGCGACGCGGTGGCGAAGTTCCTGGGGGACGTGGGCCACGACACGTCCCTCATCCCCCAGCTCACGCCGGAGGGCATCGACCTGTTCAACGGCGGCACCCACGACCGGCCCGGCGTGAGGTACGGCTCCGTGGTGACGCAGGCCCGGCCGCCCTCCTTCCGCACGCGGCTGGCGGCGGGCATGGACCCGTACGCGCAGCTCACCCACACCATCTACGCGTTCGTATACGCGCAGACCCAGCGGATGCCGCTCACGCAGCTGCCCCTGCACACGCCCGCGCAGACGGCGGCGCTGGTGCAGGCCTACGGCGCGATGCCCGGCCCCACCGCGTGCGACGGCATCGTGCCCACGCGCTCGCAGGTGTACGGCCGCGTGCTGACGGCCGTACGCGCGGACCACCTGGATGCCATTGGCCACTTCGACCAGCCGGCGCACCAGCCTCCGCACGTGGACTGGCTCATCTCCGGCTCCGGCTTCCGCCGCCCCCAGTTCGAGGCGATGTGGAAGACCATCGGCGACTTCCTCCTGGAAGAGGAGGCGCCGCGCTAGCTACCCGCGCTTGAACACCGCCAGGAAGCGCGCCTCCGCGACGCACTGGCCGTCGGTGCCCGACAGGCGCACCGGGATCCAGGCCTCCGCCTTGTCGCCCTTCGACGCGAGCCCGGACGCGAGCCCCGCGAGCAGCTCCTCCGGCGGTTCGCACACCGCGCTCACCGCCGACTTCGCCTTCGCGTGGAAGGCCACCTCCATGCGGTTGACCAGCATCTTGTACTGACTGGGGGGAAACCGGCGGAAGAGCATCACGCCCATCGTCAGCTCCATCACCGTCACCTGGGCGCCCAGGTACACGCTGCCCACGTGGTTCTTCGTCTTGCGGTCCAGCGGCACCGTCGCCTTCACGCGCGCGTCCGTCACCTCCTCCACGCGGTAGCCCATGGCCGCCGCCAGCGGGACGATGTTCTTCACCGCGAGCGTCGTCAGCGCGTTCGCCGCGCCCGGTGACACCCGCCGCACCTTCTCCACCAGCTCCAACGCGAACATCCGGTCCTCCACCCTTCCCGTCTGACGTCCCGCCCGCATCCTAGCCACGCGCCGCGTCCGGCATAGAGTCGGAGGCCCTATGGACCTGCGCGTGGACGTGGTCGTCATCGGCGCGGGCGTCGCGGGACTCACCGCCGCCCGGCACATCGTCCGCACCGGCGCCACCGTGGCCGTGCTGGAGGCGCGCGACCGCGTGGGCGGACGCACCCTCACCCGCGACGTGGGGGGCGGCCCCGTGGACCTGGGCGGCCAGTGGGTGGGGCCCCGGCAGCGCCACGTGCTCAAGCTCGCGGACACCCTGGGACTCCAGCGCTTCCCCCAGCACCACCAGGGCACCAAGGTGCTGGAGCTGCGCGGCGAGCGCCGCACGTACCGGGGCAAGGTGCCCGCCCTGCCCCTGCTGTCGCTGCTCGACCTGCAGCGCGTCGTCTGGAAGCTGGACGGACTGGCCAGGCGCGTCCCCCGCGAACAGCCCGCCGCCGCGCCGAAGGCCGCCGCGTGGGACGCCCTCACCCTGGAGGACTGGAAGCAGCGCCACGTGCACACGTGGGGCGCCCGCGCCGCGCTGGACATCGCCACCCGCGCGGTGTTCGCGGCGGAGCCCTCTGAACTGTCGTTCCTGGACTTCCTCTCCTACGTGCACTCCAGCGGCGGCCTCATGCCCCTGACCGAGGTCGAGGGCGGCGCCCAGGCGGAGCGCTTCGTGGACGGCGCGCAATCCCTCTCACGCCGGCTGGCGGAGGCCCTGCCCCCGGACCGCGTCTTCCTCCGTGCGCCCGTGAAGGCCGTGCTCCAGGACGCGGAGGGGGTCACCGCCATCACGGAGGACGGCCGGACCTTGCGCGCGCGCCACGCCGTGGTGGCCACTCCGCCCGCGCTCGCGGAGCGCATCGACTTCGGCGGGGACCTGCCCCCGGGCCGCCGCCTCGCGCACGCGAACATGCCCATGGGCAGCGTCATCAAGGTCGTGGCCACCTACGCCACGCCGTTCTGGCGCGAGGCGGGCCTGTCCGGCGAGGCCGTCAGCGACGTGGGCCCCGTGCGGCTGTGCTTCGACGACTGCGGCCCCGGGGGACACCACCCCGCGCTCGTGGGCTTCTTCCTGGGTGACACCGCGCGGGCGTGGACCGGCCGCCCCACGGTCGACCTCCACCGCGCCGCGCTGGCGGACTTCACGCGCTTCTTCGGCCCCCAGGCCCTGGCGCCCGTCGCCATCGCGGCGCTGGACTGGAAGCAGGAGGCGTTCAGCAGCGGCTGCTACGTGGGCCTGCCCCGCCCCGGCACCGTCACCGCCATCGGCGACGCGCTGCGGGCGCCGTTCGGCCGCGTGCACTGGGCCGGCACCGAGACGGCCATCGAGGGCCGTGGCTACCTGGACGGCGCCGTGGAGTCCGGCGAGCGCGCCGCCACGGAGGTCGTCGCCCGGCTGGCCGCTCCCGGCGCGGCATAGGCGGGCGGGACGCCCGGTCGCCTGCCCTGCGAGCCAGCCGTGCGGCCAGGCGGAGCACGCCGCGCCATGGCCAGGGACGCCGACCATCCCCACCCTGTGGGGGGCGCCGCGACGTCATGCCGACGGCCTGCCGTGCGCCACCACTGATGAGGACTCGGACCATGTACTCCACCAGCCACGTGAACCTTCCCCAGGCCGCGCGCGAAGAGCTCATCGACATGCTCAACACCTTGCTCGCGAACGCCATCGACCTGCACTGGCAGGTGAAGCAGGCGCACTGGAACATCCGGGGCACGCACTTCTACAGCCGCCACCTGCTCTTCGACGAAGTGGCCAAGCACGCGCGCAAGCAGGCGGACTCCTACGCCGAGCGCGCTGGCGCGCTGGGCGGCTATGCCCAGGGCACCATCCGCCTGGCCAGCCACAACAGCCAGCTGCCCGAGTACGACCTGCAGGCCGTGGACGGCGAATCGCACATCCGCGCGCTCGTCGAGCGCGTCGGCCGCTACGCCGCCAGCCTCCGCGACGGCATCACCCGGTCCGACAAGCTCAATGACCCCGTCACCGCGGACATCCTCACCCAGACCCTGGGCGAGACCGAGGAGGACCTCTGGTTCCTGGAGAGCCACCTCAACGGCGACGCGCGCACGGGCGCCACCCCCACCAAGGGCGGAGGCCGCCGGGGCCGCGCCGAGGACATCGGACACGCCGCGACCTGAAGCGGGCCGCGCCACCTCCCCGGGCAGGTTCTCCTGCACGGGGAGGGGCCGAAGCGTATAGAACGCGTCCCCGGATTCCAGGAGGGCGCGGCGCATGTCGACGAAGCTTCGGGAAGACCGTCTGGATGGCAAGGTGTGCCTCATCACCGGGGCCACCGGTGGCATTGGCCAGGAGACGGCGAAGGCGCTGGCGCGCGGGGGCGCCACGCTGGTCCTCTCCGGCAGGGATGAGGCCCGCACGGCGGCCACCGTCGCCGCCGTGCGCGAGGCCGCCCCTGACGCACGGGTGGAGTCGCTGCTCGCGGACCTGTCGTCGCTGGCGTCGGTGCGCGAGCTGGCCCAGGCGTTCCGCGCCCGCCACTCGCGGCTGGACGTGCTCATCAACAACGCGGGCCTCATCATCGACCGGCGGCGGGTGACGGTGGACGGCTACGAGGCCACGTTCGCCACGAACCACCTGTCGCACTTCCTGCTCACGCACCTGCTCCGCGACCTGCTGGTGGCCAGCGGCCCCGCGCGGATCCTCAACGTGTCGTCGCAGGGCCACCGGCTCGCGCGCGCGGACTTCCTGGACGACCCGCAGACGGAGCACCGCCGGTACGACGGCATCCGCGTCTACGGCAACGCCAAGCTCTCCAACATCCTGTTCACGAAGGGGCTCGCGAAGCGGCTCCAGGGCACGCAGGTGACCGCGAACGCGCTGCACCCGGGGGTGGTCCGCACCGGCTTCGGGCACAACAGCGAGGGCCTCTTCCGGCACCTCGTGAAGCTGGCCGCGCCGTTCATGCTGTCCTCGGAGCAGGGCGCGCGGACCTCCGTCTATCTGGCGTCCTCGCCGGAGGTGGCGGGCGTCAGCGGGGAGTACTTCATCAAATGCCGCAAGGTGAAGCCGTCGTCCGCCGCCCGGGACGAGGCGCTCGCCGAGCGGCTCTGGCAGGTGAGCGAACAGCTCACCGGAGTGAAGGCATGATCGACCTGTACACGTTCAAGACCCCCAACGGCCGCAAGATCTCCATCGCCCTGGAGGAGCTGGGCATCCCGTACAAGACGCACACCGTGGACATCAGCAAGGGCGAGCAGTTCAAGCCGGACTTCCTGGCCATCAACCCCAACAACAAGATTCCGGCCATCGTGGACCACGACGCGCCGGGGGGCCGGCCGCTGGCGCTCTTCGAGTCCGGCGCCATCCTGCTGTATCTGGCGGAGAAGACGGGCGCGCTGATGCCCTCGGATCCGCGCGGCCGGGCGGAAGTGACGCAGTGGCTGATGTTCCAGATGGCCGGCGTGGGCCCCATGATGGGCCAGCTCAACCACTTCGCCGTCTACGCCAACACGAAGATTCCCTACGCCATCGACCGCTACCGCAACGAGAGCAAGCGCATCCTGGGCGTGCTGGACCGGCAGCTCGCGTCGCGCGACTACCTGGCCACCACCTACTCCATCGCGGACATCGCCACCTATCCCTGGCTGAAGGTCGCGCGCGACATGCTCCCCGACCTGCTGGACGGGACGCACAACCTGCTCCAGTACCTGCACCGCGTGGGCAGCCGTCCCGCCGTGCAGCGGGGCATGCAGGTCCCCTGACGCTGGTTGTGCGGACCATGGCCCTGCTCGAACAACTCGTCTTCGACAACACCTACGCCCGCCTGCCCCCAGGGTTCGCCGCCCGGGTGGCGCCCGCGCCCTTCCCGGACGCGCACCTGGTGAGCGCGAACCCGGCGGCGCTGCGCCTGCTGGGGTTGGACGCGGGGGAGGCCGCGCGCCCGGAGTTCGTGCGCGTGTTCGGCGGGGCCACGCCCCTGCCCGGCATGGAGCCGTTGGCCATGGTCTACGCGGGGCACCAGTTCGGCGTGTACGTGCCACGCCTGGGGGACGGCCGCGCGCTGCTCCTGGGCGAGGTGCGCACCCCGGATGGCGCGAAGTGGGACCTGCACCTGAAGGGCGGCGGGCCCACGCCCTTCTCGCGCGGCGGTGACGGGCGGGCGGTGCTGCGCTCCACCGTGCGCGAGTACCTGGCGTCGGAGGCCCTGCACGCGCTGGGCGTCCCCACCACCCGGGCGCTGTGCGTGCTGGGCGGCCGCGCGCCGGTGTACCGCGAGGACGTGGAGACCGGCGCGATGCTGGTGCGGCTGGCGCCGTCGCACGTGCGCTTCGGCACCTTCGAGTTCTTCCACCACACCGACCAGCCCGAACACGTGGCCGCGCTCGCGGAGCACGTCATCGCCGGGCACTTCCCGCACCTGGTGGGACAGGAGGGCAGCTACGCGCGCTTCTTCGCGGAGGTGGTGGAGCGCACCGCGCGGCTCGTGGCGCGCTGGCAGGCGGTGGGCTTCGCGCATGGCGTGATGAACACCGACAACCTGTCCATCCTGGGGCTCACGCTGGACTACGGGCCCTATGGGTTCATGGACGACTTCGACCCCGGCTTCATCTGCAACCACTCCGACCCCCACGGCCGCTACGCGTTCGACCAGCAGCCGCGCGTCGCGCTGTGGAACCTGGCCTGCCTGGGCGAGGCGCTGCTCACGCTCATCACCGAGGACGAGGCCCGCGCCCTGCTGGGCCTCTTCCAGCCCACGTTCGCCGCGCACTTCCTCGCGCGCATGCGCGAGAAGCTGGGCCTGACGGAGGCCCGCCAGGAGGACCGTCCGCTCGTGGAGGACCTGTTCGCGCTGCTGGCCGGCTCCCACGTGGACTACCCGCGGTTCTTCCGCGCGCTGAACCGGTTCGACTCGGGGCCCGGCGCCCCCAACGACGCGCTCCGCGACCACTTCCTGCCTCCGGAGGGCTTCGATGCCTGGGCCGCGCGCTACCAGGACCGCCTCTTGTCCGAAGGCAGCGTGGACGCGGACCGCCACGCGCGCATGGACCGCGTCAACCCGAAGTACGTCCTGCGCAACTGGGTGGCGCAGCAGGCCATCGCCCGAGCCCAGGAGGGTGACTTCGCGGAGGTGGACCGCGTGCTCGCGCTGGTGTCCGCCCCGTTCGATGAACACCCCGGCATGGAGGCCTACGCCGCCTCGCCGCCGACATGGGGCCGGCACCTCGTGGTCAGTTGCAGTTCCTGAGGCGCGTGCACTGCCGGGCCCGGGGGGATGCCGGGCGGGCAGGCGGGCGCGCTCGGGCGGGAATCCCGGGAGCGGGTGCCTAGCTTGGAGGGCATGATCGAACCGCCCACTCCGCCCCGCATCGTGTTCCGTGCCCTGGGTCCCGGCCTCGTCGGCGCCACCGCGCTCACGCTGGTGCACGAGGGCGCGCGGCGCGTGTTGCAGCACCCGCCGCGCCTGGATGTGCTCGGCACGCGCTCCCTGAAGAAGGGCATCCGCTTCTTCGGCGGCGAGCCCGCGAAGGGCCGCAGGCTGCACCGTCAGACGCTGGCGGGGGACCTGGTGTCCAACGGGCTCTTCTTCTCGCTGGTGGCCCTGGGGCGCCCGAAGCGGCCCTATCTGCGCGGGGTGGTGCTGGGGCTGCTCGCCGGAGTGGGCTCGGTGGTGCTGCCGCCGCGGCTGGGGCTGGGCAAGGCCCCGTCCAGGGCCCGGCCCTCCACGTCCCTGCTCACCGTGGTCTGGTACACGCTGGGGGGACTGGCCGCGGCGCGGGCCACCCGGAAGCTGCTCGCCCGCCGCGACCCGGCGCTGTCCCTGGTGCGGCCCATCGGTTAGCGCGCACCCCGGCGAGGGCGGGTGACTGGAACAGGCCCCGCGCGGTGGACTACAAGTCGCCGCGATGCCCGACGTCACCATCCCCGCCGGAGAGCTGAACGAGTTCGACCTGCCACCGGTCTGCATCATCACCGGTGAACGGGAGGGCGTCGTCTTCAAGCCCGTGAAGTTCGCCTGGTATCCGCGCTGGATTGGATTCCTGGTGCTCCTCAACGTGCTCATCGCGCTCATCGTCGCTTCGGTGATGACGAAGCGCGTGAAGGGGACCCTGCCCTTCACGGAAGCAGCGTGGAGCCGGTGGAAGCGGGGGCAGCTCATCATGGTCGCCGCCTGCGTGCTCGCGCTGGCGCTGTTCTTCGGCGGCTTCGCCCTGCTGCTGGGCGAGGACCCGACGCCGCTGGGGTTCGTCTCGCTGGCGCTGAGCGTGGCGCTCCCCGTGGCGGCGTGGATGTATTTCCTGCGCGACCGGGCGCCGCGGGTGGTGCGCATCGACAAGGAGGCCATCGTGCTCTCCATCCCCAACGCGGAGGCCGCGTTCGGCATCACGCACCGCGCCCTGTCCGACCGCTACACGGGGGACCTGCCAGAGGTCGAAGTGGATGAGACCGGCGCCCCGGCTCGCGCCGTCTGCTCCCGGCACCCGGACATCGTCGCGAACTGGGTGTGCACCCGCTGCGGTGCCTTCATCTGTCCCCGGTGCGAGAACCGCGTCCGCCGTCACGCACCTCCGCTGTGCCCGGGCTGCTGGGAGCTGAGGGGCCGCACCGTCCCGAAGCCCGTGGGGAACGAGGGCCCCGACCTCTCGGCGGCGGGCATCGGCTTGTGGGTGGGACTCATCTCGGTGATTCCCATGTGCATCCCCGCCCAGGTCGTGTCGGTGGTGCTCAACACCGTGAACCTGGTGCGCAACCGGCATCCGGACTCGCCCCAGCTCAACCGGAGGAAGGCCATCGCCGGACTCGTGCTCACGGGGATCGGCGTGTTGCTGACGGTCGCGCTCCGCAACCTCCACGTCTGATGCCCGGCGAGACGCCCCCTGGCCCCGCGCCAAGGTTGGCGAGTGAAACGCGCCGGGGCCGGGCACTTGCCGGGAGCGCGAGGCAGTCACCAGCCTGAAGCTTCATGGCCACCGACTTCACCCGCCTGCCCCTGCGCGGCTTCCAGGATGCGCTGCACGTCGTCGTCGAGTCGCCCCGCGGTTCGACGGTGAAGCTCAAATACGACGCGAAGCTCCAGGCCTTCACGCTGTCCCGGCCCCTGACGCGCGGGTTCCGTTACCCGTTCGACTGGGGCTTCGTCCCCAGCACGCGGGGCCCGGATGGAGACCCGCTGGATGCGCTGGTGTACTGGGACGTACACACCTGGCCCGGCGTCGTGCTGCCCTGCCGGCCCCTGGGCGTACTCCAGGTGGACCAGAAGAAGCGGGACGCGAAGAACGGCGAGCGCGAGCGCAATGACCGCCTGCTGCTCGTCCCCGTGAACGCCAACCGCTCGGAGGACCTCCAGTCCTACGAGAACCTGTCCCAGCGAGAGCGCGAGGAGTTGGAGCACTTCTTCCTCGCGGTGGTGCACTTCGCGGACAAGGACGCGCGCATCCTCGGCTGGGACGGCCCCGACGCCGCCGAGCGCATGGTCCGCCAATACGCCGTCAAGGAGGACTGACCCGCCATGCCCCCTCCCACTCCCATCCGGGGCCTGGGCCCCGACTCCGCGCTGGGCGACGCCGCCCGCCGCATCCTCGCCGGCCGGCTCGCGGACGCGCGCCACCCCGAAGCCCAGTTGGACGCGACGACGCTGGACGTGGACGCCGTGCACGACATGCGCGTGGCCACCCGCCGCCTGCGCGCCGCGCTCCAGGTGTTCCGTGCCACCGGCAAGCTCACCCGGCTGGAGGTGGACGTGAAGCGCCTCCAGGACGCGCTGGGCGACGTGCGGGACCTGCACGTCCAGGATGCCTGGTTGGGCGCCGCGGCGAAGGGCCAGAAGGACGCGGGCAAGGCGCTCCTGGATTTGCGCAGGACCCAGCGCTCCGGGCTGAAGGAGAGGGAGAAGACGCTGCGCGCGGAGCTGGGGCGCTGGACGGAGCGCACCGTGCCGCGGCTGCTCAAGAAGCTGGACACCCTGGAGGACTCGCACCGCTTCGCCAGCAAGCGCGCGCGGGGCCACCTGCGCCTGCGCCTGCGCCGCGTGGAGAAGCGCCTGGAGCGCTACGCGGAGGCCCCCGACGCCGCGTCCGCGCACGCCCTGCGCCGGGACTTGAAGAAGCTGCGCTACGAGCTGGAGATCTTCCAGCCCGCCTTCCGCCGCACCGTGGGCGCGCTGCTGGGGGTGCTCGTGCCCCTGCAGGACGGGCTGGGCGAGCTGCACGACGCGGACGTGCGCCTGGAGCTGTTCGAGCGCGCCGCCGCCGAGGCCCCGACAGGCCAGCGCAAGGCCGCCCGCAAGCTGCTGCCCCAGGCACGCGAGGAGCGCGCGGAGCGGTCCGCCGAAATCGCCCGCGAGGTGCAGCGCTGGCACGCGGAGGCCATCCCCAAGCGGCTGCGCAAGGCGTTGACCTGATGACCCCCTCCCGCCTCCCCGCGCCGCCAGCGGACACTCGCCCCCCAGGGCCCCTGGTGTGGGGGGCGGGGAGTGCCCACATCCCTGCTGGATGTGATCCGCCCTAGGCCCGGGTCGGAGGGCAGGCAACCCTCCCCCCAGGGCAATCGGAAGAAGTGTCGAAACCACGCGCTGTAAAAACTGCTGGCTTCCGCTCTAAGCATTGCTGCGGCTTCGCGCAACGCCCTGGAATCATTGAAGGCGCCGGTCGCCTGGCATTGGCCCGTGCGTTGCTAATGGTCTCTCCGTCGCAGCAAACGGCGGACATGCACAACCGCCCTCTTCCCCGAGAGAGACCCCCATGCAGGCTTCCAACTCCTTCTCTTCCGCTGACTCGCTCTCCACGTACCTCTCGGAGATCAACCAGTACCCGCTGCTCAACCCGCAGGACGAGCAGTCGCTCTCCCGCGCGTTCCGCGCCGGTGACCTGTCCGCGGGCCACCGGCTGGTGACGAGCAACCTGCGCTTCGTGGTGAAGGTTGCGTACGAGTACCGCTCCTACGGCCTGAAGATGTCCGACCTCATCCAGGAGGCGAACATCGGCCTGATGAAGGCGGTGCAGAAGTTCGACCCGGAGAAGGGCATCCGCCTCATCTCCTACGCGGTGTGGTGGATCCGCGCGTACATCCAGAACTACGTGCTGCGCAACTGGAGCCTGGTGAAGCTGGGCACGACGCAGGCGCAGCGCCGGCTGTTCTTCAGCCTGGCGCGCACGCGGCGCGAGCTGGAGAAGCTGGGCGCGGGCGAGGGCCACATCGTCAACGCGGAGGAGATCGCCCGCAAGCTGAACGTGAAGCCCACCGAGGTGCGCGAGATGGAGCAGCGCATGGGCGGCCGCGACCTGTCGCTGGACGCACCGGTGGGTGAGGACGGGGACGCCACGCACCTGGACTTCGTGGAGTCCGAGGCCGCTTCGCACGCGGACGAGGTCGCCGACCGGCAGCAGGCGGGCCTCACCCGCACGCTGGTGCAGCGCGCGCTGATGCGCCTGGATCCGCGCGAGCGCTTCATCATCGAGCAGCGCGTGATGAGCGACTCGGAGATGACCCTGAGCGAGCTGGGCGAGCACTTCGGCTTCTCCCGCGAGCGCGCCCGTCAGCTGGAGATCCGCGCCAAGGACAAGCTGAAGGCGGAGCTGGCGAACCTGATGGCCGAGGCGGGCCTGGACCAGGCCGAGCTGGCCGCGTAACGCCTCTCTTCCGCTGCCTGCGACAGTCACGGCCCCGGTCCTCGCGTTGGGAAGCGCGAAGGCACGGGGCCGTGGCATGTCTGGATTAGGGCGGATGGGGCACGCCCGGCGAGGACTCGCCGCTCTCCACGGGGGCGGGGGTCGCGGGCCGCGTCGGGGTCGTGGCGTCGATGCTGAGCGCTCGTGGCTCGCCGCTGCTCTCGTCCGTGCGGTACGAGGCGCGCACCTCCGAGCCCTCGCGGATGTCCGCCGCGCTCGCGGCCCGGCCATCCACGCGCACCTGGGTGTTGGGGCCCACCTGGAGGCGCAGCCGTGGCTCGCCGCGCTCGCTGAGCAGCACCTCCCGGGCGTTCGCGCTCAGCACCTCGCCGGAGATCCGCTGCACGGGTGCGCTCTGGGTGCTCACGTCCCGCGGCGCCGCGGTGGAGGCCAGGGTCAGGGCTGGGCTGGAGCCCCGGGCGAGGGGGCGCTGGACCTCCAAGGCGCTGGCCTGGGCGCTTTCCACCTGCTGTTCGGGTGGGGTCCTCGCCGCGTCCTGCTGGGTAGGGTCGCGGGCCTGGCAGGCGGTGGTGCCCATCACCACCGTGGCGACGCCAGCGCCCAGCCATGCTGCGTGCGATTTCATGGGGTTCTCCTGTCGAGCGGATGACAGGGCAAAGATGACGAGCATCCGTGCGGCGCCAAGCCACCAGGCCGCGAGCCCCCGCCCGACGGCCCGGCGGGCGGTGGGGCGTCACTTTCGGGCTACCGCGTCCCGAGGATTGGCGATAAGGGGCGCCCCCCCATGCGCGCCTGCGGACTCGACTTCGGAACCAGCAACACCGCCCTGGCCCTGCCGGACGGCACCGTGTTGCCGCTGCAACCCCACAGCCCGGAGCCCCGGCTGTTCCGCTCCGTGCTCTTCTTCGCGGAGGAGGAGCGGGACATCTTCGCGGGCGCGGACGCCATCCAGCGCTACCTGGAGGACAACAACGGCCGGTTCATCCAGTCGGTGAAGTCCTTCCTGCACAGCTCGTCCTTCCGGGCGACGCAGGTGAAGGGGCGCACGTACACCATCGAGGACCTGGTGGCCATCCTGCTGCGCCGCGTGCGCGAGGCGGCGGGGGCGCACCTGGGCGAGGCGCCGGACGCGGTGGTGCTGGGCCGGCCGGCGGTCTTCACGCCGGACGCGGAGGCGGACGCCCTGGCGGAGAAGCGGCTGCGCAAGGCGGCGGAGCTGGCGGGCTTCACGCACGTGCAGTTCCTCATCGAGCCCATCGCGGCGGCGCTCGCGTACGAGGCGCGGCTGACGAAGGACGAGCTGGTGCTGGTGGCGGACTTCGGCGCCGGCACGACCGACCTGACGCTGATGCGGCTGGGGCCGTCGCGGCGGGGGAACCTGGACCGGCGGCCGGACGTGGTGGGCTCCACGGGCGTGCGCATCGGTGGTGACCGCTTCGACGCGGAGATCATGCGGCACAAGCTGCTGCCGCGCTTCGGCGCGGGCTCCACGTACAAGGTGAAGGGCTTCAGCCACAAGCGGCTGCCCATTCCGCAGCACGTGCTGGCGAAGCTGCTCAACTGGCACGAGATGTCCTTCATCCGGGAGAAGTCCACGCAGGAGCTGCTGGAGGTCATGCTCGACACGAGCGACCATCCGGCGGAGATCGAAGCGCTCTACGACCTGGTGATGGACAACCTGGGCTACCGGCTGTTCCGGGCCATCGAAGCGGCGAAGGTGCGCCTGTCCAGCGAGGACGTGGCGACCATCGACTTCGACGAGGCGCGCATCCACCTGCACGAGCCCATGACGCGCGCGGAGTTCGAGGCGGCGAGCCGCACGCTGCTGGACGAGCTATCACAGTGCACGGAGGGGCTGCTGGCGAAGCACCCGGAGGCGAAGGACATCGACGCGGTGTTCCTCACGGGCGGCTCGTCGCAGATTCCGGCGGTGCGGGAGCTGTACGTGAAGCGCTTCGGAGAGGACCGCGTGCGCACCGCGGACGCCTTCACCTCCGTGGCGGAGGGCCTGGGCCGCGCGTCCGCGTGGCTCGGGCGGTAGGGCCTTCCGCGCGGGGGGCGTCCATCCCCCCGCGCATGGCCGTGAAGACCCCGGGCCTCAGGGCCCCACGTCCACCGTGCGGATGGCCCAGTCGGTGCCACCCCGGCCGTCGCGGGCCACCACCCAGAAGGTGATGCGCTCGGGCGCCACGGGCGTCTGGTAGGTCGTCGTCGGGTCGCCGGGCTTGCCGTCCACCGGCTCCAGCGAACGGAACGACTTCACCTCGCCCTCCCCCGTCGCGAACCAGCTGTAGAAGACCTGCTCCGTCCGGCTCCCGTCCGCCGTCGTGTAGACCTCTTCGCTGCCCGGGCCCAGCACCGGCGTGAACGTCACCTCCGTGTCCAGCGGCAGCGGCCCCGCCAGCGGCGCGTCGTTCCACAGCACGTCCTGCATCACCGGGTTGTGGTTGGGCGCGTCCGTCGAGCGCAGCGTGATGCGGCGCACCCCGCGCTCCACGCCCTCCGGCGTCCCGCTGCCGTCCGTCGCCTCGTAGCCCACGAACAGCGGCAGCCCCGCCTGGAGCACCGCGCGCACCGTCGGGTCGTTGAAGTCGAACGTGCCCCCGCCGCCGCCGCCCGTGCTGCCCGTGGCCTTCTGGAACGACTCGATGAGCAGCGCCTGGACCGCGGGGTCGCTCAACGACAGCACGCCGTTGGACAGCGCCACGCCGCTGTCCCCCGGGCACGCCGTATCTCCGTAGGGGTTCACGTCCGGCCGGCACAGCGCGTACGTCACCGTCACCGGCCGGGCGTCCGGCGTCACCGCCAGCGCGCTGAACGTCACCGGCGGCGGCAGCGTGGTGGCGTTGGGGGCCAGCGCCAGCTCCGCGGGCTCCGCCTTGATGGCCAGCACGCGGACGCTCCGGATTTCACTCTGCGCCTCGAAGTCAGTGCCGGAGCAGGCGCTCAACCCCAGCAACGCGGTGGCACACAGCAGGAAGGGCGTGCGCATGGTGTTCAGAAGCTCCCCTTGGCGCCAAGCACGGGCAGGATGGGCAGTCCCTTGAAGAACTCCCGCCGAGAGTAATTGTAGTTGTAGGCCACGCCTTCGACAGACTGGTTGTTGTAGGCGTTCGTCAGGTCCAGATAGAGGTCCAGGCTCCACGTGTTGAAGACCAGGGTCTTGTCCACGCGGATGTCCAGCTGGTTGAACGATGGCAGCCGCTGCGAGTTGATCAACCCGTAGTACGGGATGAACACATCCGTCGTGTCGTCGCGCTTCGACCCCAGCACCGGCGTCGTCGGGTTGCCCGACGCGAAGCGGAAGCGCGCCCCCAGCTCCCAGCCCTTGGGCAGCTTGTAGCTGGCGATGGCCGTCAGCACGTGCGTCTGGTCGTTGTCGAACAGGCGCCAGCGCGCCCCCGGCGCGTCGCGGCGCTCGCTGCGGCTGAGCGTGTAGGAGATCCAGCCGAACAGCCGGTCCGTCAGCGCCCGGCGCACCAGCAGCTCGAAGCCATAGATGCGCCCCACGCCGCCGTTCTTCAGCAGCTCCGGCACCGACTCGCCGTTGCGCTCGATGCGCGCGTCCGAGCGCACGATGAGGTCGTCCAGGTCGTTGTAGAAGACCTCGCTGCCCACGAACCACTCCGGCCGCGCCTGCCACTCCGCGCCCACGCTGTACTGGAGCGAGCGCTTCGCGCCCAGGTCCGGGTTGCCGAACCCCGGCGACGGCTCATCCTGCACCGGAGGGCTGTGATAGACGCCCGCGCCGCCCTTCAGGGTCAGCGTCTCCGTGAGCGCATAGCGCACCGCGAGCCGCGGGTTCACCGTGCGCTTCACGTGCTGCTGCTCCGTGAAGATGTAGCTCTCCGTGCGCACGCCCGGCACCACCAGCAGGTCCTTCACCGGCCGCCACCGCACCTCCGCCCAGGCGGACGGGTAGTACTGGGTGAACTTCCCGTCGATGTTGACCAGGTCCTCCGTCACCAGCGGCGTGGGCGGCTCACCCTCGCGCGGCGGCTGCTGGATGCTGGCCCGCACCTTCGCCAGGTTCGCCACCACGTCCAGGCCGCCCGCCACCGTCACCGCGTCGTCGAAGGCGTACTCGACCGTGGGCCGCAGGAACAGGTCCGTGGACGCGATGCGCAGGCCGCGCTCGCCAATCTGGAAGTCCAGCAGCGTGTTGCCCACGAGCGCGTGCGTGTCGAGCGTCAGCTTCCCCTCGCGGAACTGGTGCCGCAGGCGCAGCTGGTTGAAGCCCGTCGTCACATCCAGGCCGCCGTTGACGGACGGGTCGCCGTCCGCGGGCTGGTCCAACAGCAGCGCCAGCCGGTCGCGCGACGTGAGCCCCTGGAGCGTGAAGGTGTTCTTCTTGTTCGGCTTCCACACCAGCTTCGCCTGCGCGTCGTAGTAGCGCGGCGCCACCTGGAGGCTGTTGTCGTCGAAGGGCACCAGCTTCAACAGCAGGTCGATGTACGAACGCCGGCCGCCCACCGCGAAGCTGAGCGTGTCCGTGATGGGGCCCTCCACCACCGCGTTGGACTCAATCACGCTCACGCCCACCGTGGCGTGGATGCGGTCCGTGCGCGGCTCGCGGCTGCGCACGTTGATGACGCCGCCGGTGATGTCTCCGTAGTACGAGGAGAAGTTGCCGGGCAGGTAGTCCACCGCCTCCAGCAGCTCCGAGTTGTACACGGAGGTGAGCCCGCCGAAGTGATACAGCAGGGGGATGCGCAGGCCGTCCAGGAAGACGCCGGACTCCTGCGGGCTGGTGCCTCGGATGACCAGCGCGCCGCCGTTGAACGCGGGCCGCGCCACGCCCGGCAGGTTCTGCACCACCTTCAGCGTGTCGCCCTGCGTGCCCGGGATGCGCTGCACCTCCGCCACCTCGATGGTGGTGCGCGTCACCTCCTTGCGCTCGCGGTTGCTGCGCACGACCGTCTCGAAGGAGCTGAAGATGCGCTTCTGCACGTAGTACGTCGCCTGCGTCTGCTTGCCTTCCTCGATGGTCTCCTGCGTCTTGAAGCGGTCGTAGTTGCCCAGGACGACAATCACGGGGTGCGTGCCCGCCGGGACGCCGCGGAAGGAGAAGCGCCCCTCCCCGTCCGTGACGGTGGAGCGGTCCATCTCCGTGAGCACCACCTCCGCGCCCACCAGCGGCTTGCGCGTGCCGCGCTCCAGCGCCCTGCCGCTGAAGTTCACCGGGCCCTGCGGCTCCGCGACGCCGCCGTCCGCGGCGGTCTCCGGCGGCGGCTCCGGCGCGCGGAAGAGGAACTGGTAGGCGTACTGGATGCGCACCGGCGCGGGGACGTTGTCCACCTCCGCGGGCTCGAACTGGAATTGCTTCACCGCCTCCACCGCGGCCTCGTCGAAGCCGTGGCCCGCGGGCTGGGTGACTTCGACATTCGTGACGGCGCCCGTCTCCGAGATGTCGATGAGCATCACCACCGTGCCCTCCAACTGCTGGGCGGCGGCTTCTGGCGGGAAGGCCGCCTCGACCTGACGGAGCAGGGCGGGCGGCTTCGTCAGCACTCCGGTGGGAACGCCAGCATCGCCAGCGAGGGTCCCTGCGTCCGGGGTCTGGGCCACGGCCCCGGTCGCAAGCAATAGACAGACGACGCAGAAGAGCGTTCTCATGAAGGGTGCGCGGGTCTCCCGCGCACCGTCCTAGCGCCCTCCGAGGCCGGGGGCGAGCACGATTTCAATGCGCCGGTTCTGGCTCTTGTGCTCCGGCGTGTCATTGGGCACGAGCGGCTGGTACTGCCCGTATCCCGCTGCGGACAGCATCGTCGGATCCACGCCGGAATCCTGCAGCGAGCGCACCACCGCCATCGCGCGCGCCAGGCTCAGCTCCCAGTTGGTGGGGAACTGCCCGCCGCCGGTGGGCACGTCATCCGTGTGCCCTTCCACGCGCACGATGCGGCCGCGCACCGTCTTGAGCGCGTCGGCGATCTTCACCAGCGCCTCCTGCCCTTCCTTGCCCACGCGCGCGGAGCCGGACGCGAAGAGGATCTTGTCCTTGAGCTGCACGGTCATCCGGCCCTTCATCTCCGACAGTTCAATCTTGCCGTCGGAGATCTCCTGCTTGAGGGACTGGGCCAGGCTCTCGTATTCGGAGCTCTTCTTCTCCAGCTCCTCCTTCGCCTGCGCGAGCTTCTTGGAGTTGCGCGCCAGCTCGTCGTTGAGCGCGGCCAGCTGCGCGTTCTTCTCTTCCAGCGCGCGGCGCTCGGCCGCGGCGGTGGTGAGGCGGTTCTCGGATGCGTTGAGGCGCGTCTCCAGCGCCGCCTTCTCCTGCGTCAGCGCCGCCTGCTGCGCCTCCAGCTCTTGAATCTTCGCCTCGGCCGCCGCGCGGGCCGCCTTCTCATCCGTGAGGTTCTTCGTCAGCCCCTCCGCCTCCAGGGCCTTCTCGTTGAACTTCCCCTGCGAGACGCAGCCCGTGGAGAGGGCGATGAGCGCAGCCAGAACCAGACGTGTCCGCATAGGTGCGATTCCTCCTGACAAGAATGTTGGTGGGTCCGAGCCTACCGCTCTCAGGCCCACTGCCTAGGAGAAACGCGAATCAAGTTTGAGCACAAAATTACAGACCATGGGGGGCGGACAGGGAGCCCGCGCCGCCCGGGGCCACGGTCGCTACTTGGGGAAGATGGGGTGGGTGTTCAGCCAGGAGCTGAAGAGGGCATCCGCGAAGGACTTGCCCGGGATGTGGACGCCGCCGGAGGCGCCCCCGGAGACGTGGAGGCCGGAGCCCGGCAGGTAGGTGAGGACCAGGTCATCCCCCTTGCGGACGTCGTGGAGGGACGAGAGGAGCTTCTCCAGGGACTGGCTGAGGGCGTCCTCGCGCATGGCCGGGTTCTGGCGCAGGCCGTCGCGGAAGCTGCCCACCAGTTGGTCCTTGGTGATGGTGCGCAGGAAGCGAAAGTGCAGGCGTTTCAGGCTGTTGGAGGCCACGGCCTCCTTGAAGCAGGTGGGCTCCTGCTCCATGTAGAGGCTCCACACGTAGATGTTGAAGAAGAGCTTCTTCTTCAGCTCCATGTGGGTGAGCGCCAGCGTGCGGCCCTCCACCTGGAGGGAATCCGGCATGTTGACCCCGCCCGCCTGTCCCGCGTGGGCGACGCCGCCCGCCAGCAGGAGCATCCCCAACGCGAACCCTCGCGCCCCCTTCTTCCACGCCGTCCCCGTCATCGCCTTCCCCTTCCCCCTCTTCCGAGCCGGTGATCGCAACAGTGCGCATGCCCTGGAGAATCGCCACCCGCCGCGATCATTGGTTTGTGCACCATTGGACGGCAACGTGAAGCCCAAGGCAAGGCCGTTGGGGGTACAAGTGACTCCCCGGTTGGCCAGCGAACGAGGTCGGATGGCGCGGGACGGCATGGAACCCGAGAGACGGGCTTAGCCCGTATGTGTCGGGGGGGGGGTCATGGGAACGAGCGGCCCCCGTCTGGAGCCGCCCATGCCACCTCGACGAACCTACGAAGAAGACGCGGAGCTCACCCGGTACGTGCTGCGCTACTACCAGCACCTCGCCACCGACGTGGAGCGCAAGGCGTACCGGGTCAGCAGCATCCCTCACTGGGATGTCGTCCCGGCTGAAGGGCCCCTCGCGCATCCCCTGGTCCGGAAGTGGTACGGCTTGGACGACCTCGCGGTGCTCGCGGCGCTGGAGCAGGGCACGGAGGCCCTCCTGCGGCGCATGCGGGACCGGGTGTTGAAGGAACACGCGGACGCGGTGTTCATCCACCGCTGTCCCCGGTGTGAGCGCATCGTCGAGACGCCCAAGGCGCGGCAGTGCCTCTGGTGCGGCCATGACTGGCATGCCCGGCAGGGCTAGGGACACGGGCAGACTTCAGAGCGAGACATCCATCCAGCGGCCGTTGAGCGGCGGGGGCGCGCTCAGCTCCGCCGCCGGAAGGTCACGCGAAACTCCAGCCCTCGGTTCGACCGGGATTGAATCACGTACTCCTCACCCTCATCCCGCCGCTCGATGCTCACGAAATCCGAGTAGGCGATGTAGCGAGCGATACGCCAGATCTCCCCAACAAAATCCGTTCCGTCCGCTGGCGCCTCGACCATCAACTCGCCGTTCTCGATGAAGACACGCCAACCGTCCTCAACAATGAAGGTGAGTTCATAATAGACACCTTCCCTGGAACCCTCATTCATCACACTTCACCTCGGGTGAGGCCATGACTGGCAATGCCCGGTCGGGCTAGGGATTCTGCTCCGGCTCATTCGGGGGGACGGCCTTCGCGGCGGACGGGCCCTGCACCATCGCGCGCACGCGTCCATCGAGTTCCTGGACCAGGACTCCCAGCAGCTCATACGCCTTGCTCGTGAAGAGTCCGACGAGCAGGCCCGCGAAGGCCATGCTGTAGGGATTGAAGTGTGGCACTTCGCCGGTCAGCTCCAGCATGAACACGCTGCGGCCTCCACGCAGCGAGAGGAACGCGACGAAGCCGGAGGCCAGCCCCAGGACGATCTGCTTCGTGGCGAACCGGGCGCCGCCCTCCCGCATCATCGCGATGATGGCGCCCACCAGGGCGCAGCACGACACCACGAGCGCCAGGAGATAGTCGGTGCGCGACTGCTCCAGGGGGAGCTGCGCCCAGAGGCCCCGCAGGTGGAGGGACAGCCGCTCCACCCAGGGCGTTTCAAGCGGGGCTTCGGGGGTCACCTTGCCCACGGCGGTTCGGCCGTCGCCCTTCAGCGGCTCTTTCCAGAAGGAGTCCATGAGTTCATTGCGTACCTCGGAGACCTTCACTTGGTAGTCAGAGAGGATGCGGGTGACGCCCTGCCGTGACTCCCCTGCTCCGCGCACCGACAGGGAGTCGATCTGGTTTCGCGCCTCCATGGAGTAGGCGTGGATCCGGGACACGCCCCGGAGGTGCTGACGCAGGAGCTGCTGGCCCGTGGCGTCCTCCGCTCCCGCCTGTGCCACGGGGACGGAGGAGACCTGGCCCATGATGAGGGCGGTCTCCTCCCGCTCGACACGGTCGACCTCCGTGCGGGCCTGCTGGCGCGAGGAGATCTCCGCGATGGATGAGATGGCCAGGACCGCGCTCAGCAACAACACGCAGAGCGTCAGTCCTTCGGAGATCCGCTGGACGAGGAAGAGGGCCGCGTTCCGCAACGAGACGAGCGCCACGGGGCCCGCTGGCGCGGGCGTGGGGGCAGGAGGCACCACCGCCACGATGCTTCCGGAATTCGCTCCGCTCGGTTTCGCCAACGGCGCCCCCCATCCTGGAGCTGCAAAGGCTAGCACTCCGGCCAGCACGATGTGCGCGTCCCCCAGGCATGCATGACTCGACGACAACACGCTCGACGTGTGGCCGAGCTCCACCGGAGCGCTCTCCCCTTCGACCAATGACGCATCGAGTCATCCGCCAGACGAAGTTCGCTCGCGCCCACCTGGATATCGCGGCGTTTCCGCAACCTTCTCCCGGGAACCCCGACAATCGGGTGATCAGCATCCCATCAAGGCACTCATCATGACGACGCGCGTTTCCATCAACAGCGGCACCCGCCTTCGGTCGACTCCTTCAACCCTCCGCGAGCAGCCGCTTCCCCAGGCCCGCACCGCGGCCCTCCCCCAGGGGGCCTCCCGCCAGCGTCCGGCGGCGACCCAGACCCGACCGGCAGCCTCCCCGCAGGTCGCCCCCCGCCAGCGTCCGGCGACCCCGCAGACCCGTGCGGCCCCCCAGCGCCTGCCGCGTCACACGCGCGATACCTTCGAAGCGGGCACCGTCCGGGCCCCGGGGTCTGTTCGCACCCCTCGTGCACCGGCGACCTCGGAAACGGCGGCGGCGTCACGCAGGACCCGCGACACCTACTCGTCGGGCAACCCCAGGCTGGACGCCATCAACGCGACGCCGCTGCGCGCCGGAGCCGACAAGTCTTGCGTCAAGACCACGCGCGCGAACCTCCAGCGCGCGGGCATGCAGGGCCTGCCGGTCAATAGCGGCGGCGACGGCAACCACTCGCGGGGGACGATGGTGCAGATGCTCCGCAGCAACCATTGGCAGTCCGCGGCGATCCCCGGCTCCTCCGTGCGGACCATCGACAGCCCCGCCGGACGGGTGCAGGCACACGTGCTCTCGGGCGAGGCGTTTGAGCAAGCCGCCCGAAACGGCCAGATTCCCGAGGGGGCCGTGGTGTTCCAGACCAAGCACGGCTGGCAGTACGGCAAGTCGCCGTATGGGAGCGACATGGGCATCGCGCGCAACGGCGGCGTCTTCAACTACAAGCAGAACAGCAACATGGCCATCTACCGCAACGTGCGCGAG
This sequence comes from Corallococcus sp. Z5C101001, assembly GCF_007352635.1. NCBI lineage: Bacteria > Pseudomonadati > Myxococcota > Myxococcia > Myxococcales > Myxococcaceae > Corallococcus > Corallococcus sp. Z5C101001. Next base: position 55,189 of record NZ_VKLU01000018.1, on the reverse strand, counting down.
GCCGTGGTGCTCCTCCCTCGCTGAACGCGCTGGAACATTCCGGTCCACCTCGACGCCTTGGGCCCCCATGCCCAAGGCGTTGTCATGTGAGGGGTCCGATGTTGGCCTGAAGCTCCACGGACAAACCCCAGGGGATAGGCTCCACGTCCATGAGCGCTTCCGCCCCGCCCCAGGTCCACTTCCGCACCTGCAACCTCTGTGAAGCGATGTGCGGAGTCCGCATCGAGGTCGCCGACGGCCGCATCACTTCCATCAAGGGCGACGACGCGGATCCGTTCAGCCGGGGCCACCTCTGCCCCAAGGCCGTGGCGCTTCGCGACCTGCACGAAGACCCGGACCGGCTCCGCCATCCCATGAAGCGCACCGCCTCCGGCTGGGAGCGCGTGTCCTGGGAAGACGCCCTCCAGGACATCAGCCAGCGCCTCCACGCGCTCCAGCAGGAGCACGGCCCGAACAGCGTGGCCGCCTACCTGGGCAATCCCAACGTCCACAACCTGGGCTCGATGATGTTCGGCTCCGGGCTGCTGCGCGCCCTGCGCTCGCGCAACCTGTTCTCCGCCACCTCCGTCGACCAGCTCCCCCACCAGCTCGTGGCCCACCTCATGTTCGGCCACCAGTTGCTCGTCCCCATCCCAGACATCGACCGCACGCGATACATGCTCATCCTGGGCGCCAACCCGCTCGCGTCCAATGGCAGCCTGATGACCACCCCCGACGTGCGCGCCCGCCTGCGCGCCATCCAGGAGCGCGGCGGCAAGGTCGTCGTCATCGACCCGCGCCGCACCGAGACCGCCGCCATCGCCGACCAGCATGTCTTCGTCCGCCCTGGCACCGACGCGCTCGCCCTCTTCTCCCTGCTCCACCTCGTCCTGGAAGCGAACCCCCACCGCATGGGCCGGCTCGCCGCCTTCGTCGAGGGCCTGGACGCCGTCGCTCCCCTCACCCGTGACTTCCCTCCCGAACGCACGGCCCCGCACACCGGCATCGCGCCAGACGTGCTTCGCGGCATCGCCCGGGACCTGCTCGCCGCCGACGGCGCCGTCTGCTACGGCCGCATCGGCCTGTCCACGCAGCCCTTTGGCTCCCTCTGCCAATGGCTCATCAACGTCCTCAACATCGTCACCGGCAACCTGGACCGCGAAGGCGGCGCCCTCTTCACCCTCCCCGCCTTCGACCTCATCGGTGGCCCCCGTGCGCTCGGCGTCAGCCGCGGCGGCCATGGACGCTGGAAGAGCCGCGTGCGCGGCCTGCCGGAGACCGCGGGCGAGCTCCCCGTCGCCGTGCTCGCGGAGGAGATCCTCACCCCCGGCGAGGGCCGCATCCGCGCCCTCATCACCCTGGCCGGCAACCCCGTGCTGTCCACGCCCAATGGCACACAGCTGGACACCGCGCTGGGGCAGCTCGACTTCATGGTGAGCATCGACCCGTACCTCAACGAGACCACCCGGCACGCCCACTACATCCTGCCGCCCGTGTCCGTGCTGGAGCGCGGGCACTACGACCTCGCGTTCCACGTGCTCGCCGTGCGCAACACCGCGAAGTATTCGCCCCCTGTCTTCCAGGCCGCGCCGGATGCGCGCCAGGACTGGGAGATCCTCCTGGAGCTCCAGCACCGGCTGGAGACGCTGCGCCAGGGACGCGGCCCCCGCGCGCTCCTCAAATACCAGGCCCTCAAGCGCCTGGGGCCCGAGCGCATCCTCGACCTGGGCCTCCGCATGGGCCCCTATGGCTCCCGCTTCCATCCGCTCAAGAAGGACGGCCTGTCGCTCGCGAGGCTGCGCGCCGCGCCCCATGGCATCGACCTGGGCCCGTTGAAGCCCAGCCTCCCCGGCCGCCTCCGCCACCGCTCCAAGCGCATCCAACTGGCTCCAGAGCTGCTCGTCGCGGACGTGGCGCGGCTGCGCGCCGCCTTCCCTGATGACGCCGCGCCTCGCGACGGGGAGTTGCTGCTCATTGGCCGCCGGCACCTGCGCGACAACAACTCGTGGATGCACAACGTGCCCGGGCTCGTGAAGGGCCGCCCCCGCTGCACGCTGATGATCCACCCCGACGACGCATCCCGGCTGGGCCTCGCCGAAGGCGTGGAGGCCACCGTCCGCTCGCGCGTGGGTGAAGTCACCGTGCCCGTCGCCGTCACCGAGGATGTCATGCCGGGCGTCGTCAGCCTGCCGCATGGCTATGGCCACCAGCGCGCGGGCATCCGCCTGAAGGTGGCGGGCGCGCACGCGGGCGCCAGCATCAACGACCTCACCGATGATCAGGCGCTGGATGCCGTCAGCGGCAACGCGGCCTTCAGCGGCACTCCCGTCCACGTCCGGCTGGCGACGACCTGAGCCGCCGAAGCCCTCACGGCCTCAGTGATACACCGGCGCGGGCAAGCCCGGCGGCCCCACGGGCACCCCCGTCGCCTTCGTCTTCCGGGTGCGCCACACCAGCGGCGTGAGCGTCCCCGCCAGCACGAACACCGCCTGCACCGAGTGCGCGAGCAACGCGATGGACATCGCCTTCGCCGCCGTCGTCCCCATCGCACCCGCGGCCAGAGAGAACATCCCGTCCGTCACGCCGACCTGCCCGGGCACCAGCGAGCCCATGGCCAACGCCACCAGGTAGAGCCCCTGCGTGAACAGCGCCTGCACCGCCGTCGCGTGGATGCCCACCGCGTGCGCCAGCACCGCGTACTGCATCACCTGCAACGCACGGCTGCCCAGGAACGCCAGCATCGGCCGCCATGGACACAGCCCTCCTGCGCACACCGATGCCTGGAAGGCCTCCGCGTGCTCACCCCACCTGCCGCACCGCCGGCGCATCCACGCCCCCAGCCGCTTCGCGCGCAGCCCCGCGCGGACGCCCAGCGACGCCATCAACAACACGAAGCCATGCACCAGCATCGCCACCGTGAAGGCGCTCCAGCCCGTCAGCATGAAGGACGCCACCGCGCACGGAAAGGAGATGAGCCCTCCCGCCCCCAGCGACGCCGACTGCGACGTGGCCGCCGCCGCCGTCGCGGACGCGCCCCCCGTGTAGGGCGTGAGCAGGGTCGCCTTGGTCGCCTCCGCCGCCGCCCGGCCCGCGGGAGCCATGCTCGACACCGCGGTGCCAATCAACTGTGCACGCACCAACACCGAGAGCGGCACCTGCCGAGCTCGAGCGCCATAGGACAGCCGCGTCGCCGTGGCGTCGCAGGTCTGCCGGCCCAGTTCGATGAGCACCACCCAGGGAAGCAATGGCATCGCACCCACGAGCGTGGTCTTCAGCTCGCTGGCGCCCGCCTTGTGCACCATCGTGGCCAGCATGCTCACGCCACCCATCGCGAAGACGGGCTTGAGCACCGTCACCAGCCTGCGCTTCCAGACGCATGGTGCGGCCGACAGCCCCTCCCCCTCGGCGCTTCCCGACCCGGACCGGGCCCCTTCGTGGTGCACGTTGCTCACACTCGCCCTCCTCGCCCATCCCCACGCGCCCCACCGAGGGGTCCACTTCAGAACCTGTGCAGCCCTCCGCGCCGTGGCGAGGGCCGACTGTCGACGTCTGGCAGCCTCCCCTGCCCCGCGTCCACGGATGGACAGAGCGACCTGCCTCCAGGGGCAGGGGGAAGGGATGAGGGATCGCTCCACCTGGGAGCCGCGCACCCCGGGTGGGTCCAGAGTGCACGCTCGGCAGCAGGACCGAAGGCGGTTAGGGTGGCGCCACCTCTTTCGCGCGGGAGCAACGCCATGAAAGCAGTGCGCTTCTCGGCCTTCGGGCCGCCCTCCGACGTCGCCCAGGTGGTGGAGGAAGCCCCCCCGCCGCTCAAGCCCGGCGAGGCGCGGCTGGCGGTGCTCGCCACGCCCATCAACCCCTCCGACCTGCTCACCCTCTCCGGCGAATACGGCGTGCTGCCCAAGCTGCCCGCGACGCCCGGCAACGAGGGCGTGGGCCGCGTGGTGGAGGTGTCCGGCTCCGATGCCGTCTCCGTGGGCGACCTCGTCTTCCTCCCCCTGGGCGCGGGCACCTGGCGCACCCACCTCACCGCCCCCGCCGCGCAGCTGCTGCCCGTGCCACCCGGCCTGGACCTGCTCCAGGCCAGCATGCTGCTCATCAACCCGCCCACCGCGTACCTGATGCTGCGCCAGTTCGTGACGCTCCAGCCCGGCGAGTGGGTGGTGCAGAACGCCGCCAACTCCGCCGTGGGCCGCTACCTCATCACGCTGGCGCAGGTGATGGGCCTGAAGACCGTCAACGTGGTGCGCCGCCAGGAGTTGGCGGACGACCTCAAGGCCCAGGGCGCGGACGTGGTGCTCCTGGACACGGATGCGCTGCCCCAGCAGGTGCGCGCGGCGACGGGCGGCGCGAAGGTGCGGCTGGGCATCGACGCGGTGGGGGGCGAGTCGTCCCGCCGGGTGGGTGACTGTCTTTCCACCGGCGGCACGCTGGTGAACTACGGCGCGATGGGCGGCCAGGGCCCCCAGCTGTCCGCCGCGGCCTCCATCTTCAAGGACGTCACCCTGCGCGGCTTCTGGCTGACGCGCTGGCTGCGCGACGCCCCTCGCGAGGAGCAGAACGCCACGCTCGCCCGGTTGGCGGAGCTGATGGCCGGGGGCGTGCTGCAAGCGCCCGTGGACGGCACCTATCCCCTGGAGCGCATCCAGGACGCGGTGAAGCGCGCGCAGGAGCCGGGCCGCAACGGGAAGATCCTCCTCACCCCCAACCCCGCGGCGTGAAGCCTCCGCCGCTCACTTGAAGGAACGACGACCATGAAGCGAGTCGAAGGCAAGGTGGCCCTGGTGACTGGCGGCGCGGGGGGGCTGGGTGCCGCGTCCGCGCGGATGCTCGCGCGCGAGGGCGCCAGGGTGGTGGTCACCGACCGGCGCGAAGCCGAAGCGCGCGCGGTGGCGGAGTCGCTGGGCGAGGCCGGCCTGTTCGTCCAGCTGGACGTCACCCAGGAGGACCAGTGGGTCCACGCGCTGGCGCGCACGGTGGAGAAGTTCGGGCGCCTGGACGTGCTCGTGAACAACGCCGGCATGGGCATCGTGAAGGACGTGGAGGAGATGACGCTGGACGAGTGGAAGCTCGTGCACTCGGTCAACCTGGACGGCGTCTTCCTGGGCTGCAAGCACGGCATCCGCGCGATGAAGCAGTGCGGGGCCCAGGGCTCCATCATCAACATCTCCTCCATCGCGGGCATCGTGGGCGTGGGCCAGTTCCCCGCGTACAGCTCCAGCAAGGGCGGCGTGCGCCTCCTGTCCAAGTCCGTGGCGCTGCACTGCGCGGCCAAGGGCTATGGCATCCGCTGCAACTCCATCCACCCCGGCTACGTGGAGACCGCCATGGTGGAGGCGCTGTCCCAGGCCAGCGGCCAGGCGGAGAAGACCCGCGCGCGCATGCTCAAGGGCATCCCCATGGGCCGGTTCGGTGAGCCGGACGACGTGGCGAACGCGGTGGTCTACCTCGCGTCGGATGAGTCCAAGCTGATGACCGGCGCGGAGATGATCCTCGACGGCGGCGCCACCGCGCAGTAGCGCGGGGCCCCACGACCGCGCCCCGGGAGGTCACTCCCAGGGCGCCCCGAGCAGCTCCGCGAAGCGCATCCCCAGCTCCATCCGGCCCACCATCGCCTGCCCCCACGCGGTCGCCTGCGCGGCCCAGGTGACGGGCGTCAGCCCCGCGGTCTCGAAGAGCTTCAGCACGTCCCCTCCCCGCTGGAGCGCCTTGATCATCCGCGCGTAGTCCACGAGCGTCGGGAGCGCCGCCCCCGGGAACAGCACCTCGCTGTCCAGGGGACGCGGGTCCAACCGCGGCTGGAGCGTGGACAGCGCGAGCTGGGCATTCACGAGCGCGTGGAGCTCCTGCTGCTCGCGAGCGGCGGCCTGTCTGGCCGCGAGCGCCTCGGCGTCGCGGCGGGCGACCTCGGCCTGGCGCTCCCGGTCGCGGCGGCGGGACTCGGCCACCTGGCGTTCAATCTCCCGCTCCCGCTCGCGGGCTTCATTCGCCCGGCGGCGCTCGCGGCGCTCCCGCATCATCCGCACCGCGTCGTGCGTGTCGTCCAGGAAGTCGCGGTGGATGTTCGACTCCTCCGGCGGAGACGGCGTGGCGAGCACGCGCTGCTCGAAGGCCGGGAAGCGCGCCTCGAAGTGCTCCCACTCCGCGTCCATCACGCCGAGGATGGCGGGGTCCTGGGACTCCAGCGCGTTGCGCAGCGCCATGGCGCCCTTCGACACGGAGAGGGACGCGGTGCGCGGACGCGTGCCCACCACCTCCTCCGCCGCGTCCCACAGGGCGCGCAGCCTCCGGGGCAGGGCCTCCTCTGGCGCGCCCTCCAGGAGCCTCACCGCCTGGGGATAGAGCCCTTCGGGATCCACGCGCCACCACGTCTGGAAGCGCGCGAGGGCGTCCGGCTCCGCTTCGCGCTGCCTCTCCCAGAGCACGTCGCGCCACCCCGCGAAGGCGGCGAGCAACGCGCCGCGCTCGGAGGGATGTGATTGGAAGCGCCGCCAGACGGCTTCGACGAGGGACTCCCGGCCGGAGAGGGCGCTCCATGAGCGCACCAGCTTGCCCAACGGCGCCACCAGCAGGTGCTGGCCCGGACCGTCCCAGATGGCCATCAACAGGCGGCCCGCATGACCGGGTTCGGCATCCTTCCGCTCGGGAGAAAGCCGCGCGTGCTGTTCCCGCGAGGGGAACATCAACAGCGCCTCCAGCAAGGCCCCGCCGCTGTCCGGGTCGCGGGCCCAGTCGTTCAGCCGCCGCTGTTCGTCCACGCCGGAGTGGTGGAGGAAGAGCACGAACGCGGAGTCCTTGAAGCAGGCATCGCGGTCCTTCGCCGTGCCCTGGTCGATGGCGTGCACCGTCTCCTCGAGGAAGGCCCACATCGCCTCGGTCTCTTCCTCGTCGGGGCCCTCGGGGTCGTTGAAGGGAGGCGTGGCGGCCCACTCGAAGAAGTCCAGCGCGGTCTCCGCGGGCAGGTCGCGCAGCACCGAGCGCGCCCACCGGGCCCAGCGCCGCTGGTCCTCGACGCCCCAGGCCCGGAAGGGGCGGCGCTTCGCGAAGGACCGCAGCTCGTCCGCGAGCGACCCGACCGTGCGCAGGGACACGGTGAGCAGCGCCTCCAGCGCGCCCTCGGGCGGAGGCGAGGCGAGCTCCTGAAGGACCTCCTTCGCGAAGGCCGCGTCGCCGTCCCGCTCCAACCGCGTGAGGAGCCGGCGCGAGCCCCACTGGCTCAGGATGCGCCGGGCGAAGCCGGCGAGGTCGGCATCGGAGGAGTCCAACGCCTGGGCGACCTCTACCTCTTCCCGCAGGCAGAGGGCGCATTCGAAGCGGACCTCGGGGTCCGTGCCGTACAGGCCCCGGCGCAGCGCCGCGGTGACGGCCTCCGGCGGCGACTCGTCCTCGTCCGACACCCGGGCCCAGGCGACCGCGGCGCGCGAGGACAGCTCGGGGACGTCGAGCACGCCCTGGGCGAGGATGCGGATCTGCTCGGACTCCTCGGGGCGGCTTCGCGGGGGAACGCCGTTGCGCCAGTGCGTCAGGGCGAGCATGGCCTCCACCGACATGCGGCCCTCCCCGTTCATCAGCAGGCGGCGCACGGTGAAGCGGGCGCCCTGCTCCCAGGTGCCTTCGTGCACCCACGCGAGCGCGGCCATCTCACGCAGGTCCGGGTCCGGGGCCTTGCTCGACAGCCACTCCAGGGAGTCCGGCAGGGGGCCGACACCGAACTGCTCCTCCAGGGACGCTTCGTCCATGGGCAGCATCCGCGCCCAGCGGTCCTCCATGTCGCGCACGAAGCCGCGTTGGATGAGCCGCGCCTCCATGCGCCGCGCGTCCGCGAGGAGGCTCCGCACCACGCCCCACTGCCGCGCGTAGCGTGCTTCCAGCACCTCCACCTGGGCGGGCTCCAGCGCGGCGGTCCGAGCCGCCAGCGAGAAGCGGTCCACGCCAGACTTCAGGAGCTCTCGCGCGGAGCCGTAGCGCTCCGGCGCGATGGCGCCACAGAGGCACTGCGGACACGCGGCATCGGAGAGGATGAAGCGGGTGCACCCGGGGCAGCGCACCTCGGCGCCCCGGCGCACGCCGCTGTCGAGCAGAGCGGACATGCCCCGTGTCTACTCCGGCTCGGGGGCGTCATGCACCCCGGGCCGGCAAAGCATCGGAGGTCCGGCATCTGTCCATGCCCCGTCACCGGGGGCCGCGAGGCTCCAGCCTGCTACGGGTGCGCCTCGCCGCGAGAAGACCGCGGCTCCATGAAGAGCTGATCGACGTAGCACCACAGCCAGTCATCATCGGACTGGAAGGCCTGGATGATGGGATGCTGTGTCTGACGGAAGTGCTTGGTGGCGTGCTTGTTCTTCGACGAGTCACAGCACCCCACGTGCCCACAGGACAGACAGCGGCGCAGGTGCACCCAGTCGTCCCCCATCTTCATGCACTCCTCACATCCCTCGGTCCTGGGCGACGGGTCATCCACCTGATCCACATGGCTGCAATTCGAGGCCATCGCTGCGCTCCTTGAAGGCAAAGTGCTTTGCCCGCAGGCTGCGCATGCCCTCCCCGCGAGGAAATCGCCCTCCAGGCCTGCTCACACGCTCCTCCGCCCGCCTGGCCATCCCGGAGAGACGAAGGCCCCCGTCTCGACGAGAGACGAGGGCCTCGGGGCGACGATGACCGCTGCTCGCGCTACCGACCTTCGGCGGCCCGCTCCAGCGTGGCGATGTCCAGCTTCACCATCTTCATCATCGCGAGCATGACGCGGCTGCGCTTCGCCTCGTCCGGGTCCTTCAGCAGCTCCTGCATCCGCGTGGGCACGATCTGCCAGGACAGCCCGAAGCGGTCCTTGAGCCAGCCACACTGCACCGGCCGGCCCCCGTTCGCCGTGAGCTTGCTCCACAGGTCATCCACCTCCGCCTGCGACTCACAGCTCACGCTCAGCGAGACGGCATCCGTGAAGGGAATGTCCTGCCCGCCGTTGAGCGCGAGGAGCTGCTGTCCCGCGAGCTGGAACTCGATGAGCAAGACGGACCCCTTCTTGCTTGGCGCTTCGCCTCCATACCGGGCGACCGACAAGATCTTCGAGTCCTTGAAGACAGAGGTGTAGAAGTTGACGGCCTCCTCGGCGTTGGCGTTGAACCACAGACAGGTGGCGATCTTCTGCGCGACGGACATGGGGGCTCCTCCTCGGCTTACAGTGGGCTTCGCGCGCGGCGGGGACAGCGGCCCGACGCGGGTCCTCCACTTAGCATCCTGCCGCGCGACCCCACGCTCGGACGTCCCCTCTCAGGGGAGGGGACCCGCGGCTTCGGAGGGAGCGACGTGCGTGGGGACCTTCAGCTCCCCGGAGATGATGCGGGCCCGCAGCGCGTCCACCGTGCGCAGCGCCTCCGCCTTGCCTGGGAAGTCCAGCCGCACGGGGGCCAGCCCCATGCCTCCCTCCTTCAACCCCAGCGACAGGCTCCCGCCCTTCAAGCGGCCCTGGAGCTGGTCCCGAACCGCCTCGTACACCACCAGGTCCACGTGCTTGAGGACCGCGGACAGCACCGCCTGTGGCGCCAGGTGGGACGGATCCGAGTCCACGCCAATGACATACACGGCGCCGCCTGCGTCGCGCGCCTCCTTCACCGCCTGGATGGCGCCCAGCCCGTCCACGCCGGCCGCCGCGAAGAGGACGTCCGTCTTCTTCAGCAGCAGGTCCTGCCCCACCTGCTTGCCCAGGGCGAAGTCGGTGAAGCTGCCGGTGTAGTTGACGAGCACCGTGGCCTTCGGGTTCGTCGCGGCGACGCCGGCGCGGAAGCCCGCCTCGTAGCGCTGGACCAGGGGGACCTTCATTCCGCCGACCATCCCCACCCGGCCCGTCTTCGTCACGAGGCCCGCGAGCGCGCCCGCCAGGAAGCAGCCCTCCTCCTCGCGGAAGGTGACCGTGCGCACGTTGGGCAGCGTGAAGACCCGACCCTGCGCGTCCAGGAGCGGGCTGTCGACCAGGAGGAAGGGCAGCGACGGGTTGCGCCGGGCCACCTGCTCCACCGCGTTCTCCAGCATGAAGCCCACGCCCATCGCCAGCGACACCTGCTGCTCCGCGAGCAGCTGCAGGTTGGGCTCGTAGTCCTCCGCCACCCGGCTCTGGAGGACCACGGGCGTGATGCCCAGAGGCCCCAGCTCCCGCGCGGCCAGGTCTGGCCCCAGCGAGTCCTGACGCTCGGCCGCGGAGGCCTGCTGGTAGCCGGCCTTCTCGTACTTCACGCCAGCCGCCCACAGCTCCAGCCCCCGCAGGGCCGAGTCGTTGAACGCGTGATCTCCCCGCCCCCCCAATCCCAGCACGAGGCCGATGCTGGGTTTAGAGCCAGAAGGTCGCGTGTCAGACGACTCAGGCCCCGCGGGGGGTGCCTCCTTCTTGCAGCCCGTGAAGGCCGCCAGGAGGCACAGGACGAGAGAGACACTGCGACGGTGTGGGCCCATGGCTCCACCGGTGTATCACGCCGCCACGGCCGCTTCCGGACGCGGGCGCTGCCCGGGTTTGGAGTGTGTGCCTGCGTCGCGGGTGCATGGCTCCGGGCTGTGCACGCCATGTGCCGTCGTCTGGCTGGGACGGCTCCCTCCCAGACACGCGGGCTCCCCGCCCAAAGCGCGTTTCAGCGGGACGCGGCGTGCGTGCGCGGGTGACGCAGCAGCCCCGTGGACGGCGGGACCCGGCCTCCCCCTGGCCGCGCGCGATGGAACGGCCGCGGGGGCGCGGTAGGCTGCACTCCATGCCCTATCAACGCTCCCCGGTGAAGGCGCCGCGTCTCTCAGGCGTGGCCCTCAAGGCCATGGTCCACACGCTGGAGCGGGGCGGCGTCGGGCCGGTGCTGGTGGAGAAGTTGATGCGGGACAGCGGCATCGTGTCGTGGCGCGAGCTGTCCGCCGGAGACGCGCCGCCCGTCCAGTACCCCCTGCCCCCCGGGGCGCCCGCCACCGAAACCCAGACACCGCTGGAGCAGGCCGCGCGCGCCGTCGCCGCTTCGCCGGGCGAGCCGACGCGGGAGACGGTCGCGGCCTTCGCTCGCGCCTACCGCGAAGGCGGGATGGATCCGGTGGCCGTGGTGCGGAAGGTCCATGCGTCCATCGAGCGGCTGGACGGCGGCGCGGACCGCCTGGGCCTCTTCATCGCGCGCAAGCCGGACGAGGTGCTGCGGGCCGCGGAGGCGTCAGCGGAGCGCCTGCGCGCGGGCAGGCCCTTGAGCGTGCTGGAGGGCGTGCCCGTGGTCCTGAAGGACGAGGTGGACCTGGCGGGCTTTCCCACGACGCTGGGCACCACGTTCCGCCCCCAGGTCGTCTCCACCGACTCGACGGTCGCCGCGCGCTTGAAGGCCGCGGGCGCGCTCATCCTGGGCAAGGCCAACATGAATGAGATTGGCATCAACCCCATCGGGTTGAACCCGCACCACGGCGCCGCGCGCAACCCGTGGAACCGGGGCCACATCACCGGCGGCAGCTCCAGCGCCTCCGGGGCCGTGGTGGCCGCGGGCCTGTGTCCGCTGAGCATCGGCGCGGACGGAGGCGGCTCCATCCGCATTCCCGCCGCGCTCTGCGGCATCGTCGGACTGAAGGCCACGTGGGGCCGCATCCCGGAGACCGGCGTTCCGCCGCTGTGCTGGAACGTGGCGCACGTCGGCCCCATGGGCCTCACGGTCGACGACGTCGCGGCGATGTATGCGATTCTCGCCGGTCCGGACGGGCATGACGTCGTCGCGCGGCAGCAGCCCCCGCATCACCTGTCAGGCTACGAGGATGGGGCGCTGAAGGGCGTCCGCCTGGGGCTCTGCACGCCCTACTTCGAGGACGCCGACCCGGACGTGGTGGCCCGGTGCAAGGAGGCCGTGCGCGCCCTCACCGACGCGGGGGCCACGGTGGTGGAGATTCCGCCGCCGGACCTGAACACGATCCTCTGGACGCACAGCTGCATCATCTTGAGTGAGATGACGGAGGCGATGCTGCCGCAGCTGAAGGAGAGCGCGTCGGTGTTCGGGCTCGACTCGCGAACCAACCTGGCGCTCGGGCGGCACTTCCGGGCCACGGACTTCGTCCACGCGCTGCGGCACCGGCACCGGCTGACGCGGGAGCTGCTGTCCCTCATGGCGGACGTGGACGTCATCGTCACCCCGACCACCGCCAGCACCGCCCCGGCGATCCCCGAAGCGACGCTCCCCGACGGCGAGTCGAACCTGCCCGTGGTGGATGCGTTGATGCGCTTCATCCGTCTGGCGAACCTCACGGGCTGCCCCGCCCTCTCCGTGCCCGCGGGCTTCGACCGCGCGGGCCTGCCCGTGGGCTTTCACCTGATGGGGCGGCCGTACGAGGAGCACCTGCTGCTGCGACTGGGACGGGTGGTGGAGCACGCGGCGGAGCACCGCACGCCGGCCCTCCACGTGAACGCCTTGCGGCCGGGTTGAGCGCGGGAGGGCGGGGGCAACTCCTGCTCTCATCCTCCGATAACTCCCTGAACCGGGAGCGCGGAGGACCCAGCCATGGCCATCGAGGGTGTTGGACGAGGAGCAATCCGGCCGGCGACGCCGCGGTCCACTGACGAAGCGTCCACGCCCGTCGCGGCGAGGAACACGGTCGCCCGTGCCCAGGTGAAGGCGGACGTCTTCGAGGCGAAGAGCGCCTCGGCCGCCGGCGCTGTCGCGGGCAACGCGAACCTCCCCCCGGTCCAGTCCAACACGGGAACGGTCCAGGCCGGTACGGTGACGCTGGACGAAGCGACGAAGGTGGCTCGCGGCGCGCTGAAGGTCGACGCGAGCGCCGACCCCAAGACGTACGACGGCATGTACCTGGGTTCGGATGGCTACGCGTATCCGCCGGACGCGTTCTCCATCTCCGAAGTCCCGCCGTTCAAGCCGGAGAAGCCCATCGCCTCCCCGACGCCGACGACGTACCACGTCAACGGCATCCTCACGAAGCCGCAGGACGACATGGGCGAGGCCCAGAAGCTGGCGAACGAGACGGGCACGAACGTGGTTCCCATCTACAACGCCACGGAGGGCCTGCCCGCGGACGTCGCGCAGACGGGCCTGGACCGGCTGGGCCTGGGGAACAACAAGGCGGCCCAGACGCTCGCCGACGCCGTCTACAACGACCTCCAGGCCGGCAAGAAGGTCAACGTCACGGGCTACAGCCAGGGCGGCGCCGTCGTGTCGAGCGCGTTGCGCGCGGTGGACAACCGCGTCAAGGGGGACATGGGCGGCTTCTGGGGCAACCTCCCCATCCTCGGCGAAGGCAACCGGCAGAAGCGCGAGGCGCTGCTCGGGAACATCAACGTCTCGACCTTCGCGGGCGCGGGCAAGACCTTCCCGGACGGGCCCAAGTACACGTTCTACGTCAACAAGCAGGACCCCGTGCCCACGTGGCTGGGCACGCACGAGTTCAACCCGGTGACGGACATCGTCACGGGCATCGTGTCGGGCCTCTTCCCGAGCATCGGCATCATCAACGGCGGCCCGTCGACCCAGGCTCCCAAGGGAGCGACCGTCCACACCTTCGACTCCGCCGGGACGAACGAAGACGTCTTCAACGTGGACGGCAAGCACGGCATCAACACGTACCTGAACAACATCCGGGACGCCTCGTGACGTGAGTCACGCGGGGAGTCGAGCGGATCCACCCTGCGCTGCAAGAGGTTCGTCTTCGCGGAGCCCGTCAGCTCCAACCCCACCCATGCGGCGGGGTCCACGAAGAGCAGGTCCCGGGCGATGAAGGGGGCTGCCCCTTCACACGACTCACCCCGCCAGCAGGCGGACTTCCTCACACGGCGCGTCAACGGCCGCGGCCCTCACCGAACTGGGGCGTCGCGCCGGGACGGGAGCGACGCCGCCCAGCCAGTCCCACGTCTCGCCGTTCCAGAGCTGCTCGCGCCATCCCAGCTGCGACGCGGCCTCGCGCGCCCTCGCACCGTGGGTGATGAGCGCCCAGCCCAGCCGGGACTGCTTGCACTCGCCGCTCTTGAACTTCAGCAGCCGGTGCTTTCCTCCCGCTTCCCCGCGATCCGCGTCCCAGAGGGCCTGGTTCTTGAGGCCCTCTCCCTGGAAGTCCACGCCGTTCCAGTCACACCAGGCGAGCACATCCTTCAGCCGGATCAACTTCGCGCCCCGTGAAAGTTCAGTCACTGCCGCCACGAGAAGGTCGGGGGTGATGACACGCATGGAAGAAGCCTCCGGTGCAGGTCGGCGAACGGAGCCAACCTACAGCGTGCGCTCCGCATGAAGGGCCTCCGAAACTTCATGCCTCTGTCATGGTTCTGTCATGAAGCGCGGCGGTTTGGCGCGGCGCGTCTACCATTCCGCCACATACGCCGCCCAGCGCCATGAGCCGATGGCGTCCGACAGCAGGTACACCTTCTTCATGAGAGAAAGGTATTCACCGCGAAGCCCCCACTCCTTCGCGTCACGCACGCCGATGGGGTCCATCCCGGAGCGGAACACGTCCCGCATCGCGGCGACCAGCCGGGTGATCAGATCCTGCGGTCCCTGGTTGAAGACCAGGAGCTCCCCTGACTGATACCGGTCCAGGGAGCCGGTGTTGTATTTGAGGTTCGAGCGAAGGAACACGACGCCCTGGACGCTCGATTGGGAGGACATCACCACCCGGGCCAGCTGCGCGAGGATGGGATAGAGGAAGGCGTTCGGCATCTCCCCGGCGAACTTCGTGAAGTCGATGACCAGGAGCACGTCCTGTGAGCCCTTGAGCTGTTGTCGGCTCAGGTACTCCAGCAACAGCGTGGCGATCTCCTCTCCCGCCTTCAGGCCCTGCGTGCCACGCTTCACCAGCTTCGAATGCAGGCTGTCGGAGAGGTTCACCCAGACCTGCGTGCCCTGGGCGCTGTCGAGCCCGACCTCCTCGCTGAGGAAGCCTCCCAGGTAGAACTCGAAGTAGGGCACGAACGGATCCAGGTTGTCCTTGCTGGGGACCGGGACATGCACCTCGAAGTCCATCTCCGCGAGGACGTCACACAGCCGCTTCCCCGCCGCCATGCCCGTGGGCGCGTAGATGCGGTGGAAGGTGCACGGGAACTGCCCTGTCGGGACGCTCTGAAGCGTCTCCTGGATGGCGGTCTCGGAGCACCCCACCGACGGTGCCCAGGCCCCCGCCAGCCCTGGAATCTTCTGGAGCGCGTCCTTGAGCTCCGTGGCCGACAGGCACGTCGCGCCAAGGAAGGCCAGCTCCCAGAGCGCGGACTCCAGCACCCAGAGATATTCGAAGAAGGTGAGGTCCTCCGGCTTCTGCTGGAGCACCGCCAGCTTCCGGGCGTGCCGGTGGATCCGCTCCTGCACGAAGCCGAAGAAGTCCGTCAGCCCCTCTTGAGAGTCCTCCATCACCTTCTTGCGCGCGGTGTGGACCAGCACGTTGGCGATCTCCACCAGCTGGCGGATCCACTCCACCGCCAGCTTGTGACCGCTCCTCTTCGCCACCTCCAGCAGCGCCTCGACATGGCCGAGCCGGGCGCCGCCATATCCCTTGTATCCCTTCCGGGGCTCCTCCGAGGTCTTCGCCAACGCCTGCCGCATCAAGCGCAACAGGTGGTTGAGATAGGTCTCGTTCAGCGAATAGGCCCCCAATGACAGACGGGTCCCGGAGTACTCGGCGCCGCCTTTCTCCTCGTGCCACGAGGTGTAGGAGGGTTCGGAGAAGCCAAACGAGCCCATGAAGGAGAATTTGATCCGCGGGTCCTCCTCCAGGAGGGGCCCGTCTGGAAACTGCGGAAAGACGAGCGTCCGCCGCGCGGGCGACAGGTGGCTGTTCGTCAGCGGATGCGGGAAGGTCGCGGTGAAGCGGCTGGGAGGCACGTACCTCCCGGAGACGGTGCCCGCGCGGAAGGTGAGGGTGTCCGGCATGCCGAAGGCCAGCGGCGTGCCTGTCACGTACTTCAACATCTGGCGGATCATGTGCGGCGGCGTGTCCTCGAAGGGCCGCACGTAGCCATCCAGGTCGACCGCTTCGTCCTCGGAGCCTCCCGACGCGCGGGTGCGCAGCCAGTTCGCGTTCTTCCGGGCCCGGCCGCCTCCCGCCGTCCGGTATCCGAACAGGGCCAGGTTGACCATGAACTGCCGGTAGCCCATCCCGAGCTCCACCTCGAGCTGCTTCAGGATGTCCCGGGGCTCATCCACCTTCAGGTCCAGCGCATCCACGTCGGACACCGGCATCGCCCGGGACTTCAGGGCGAACTTCTTCCGCGCCAGCTCGAAGGCCTCCGTGCCCACCGCCAGGGACCGGTTGACGATGCACTCGTTGGCCACCCAGAGGATGCTGAAGTGGTCCTGGTCCCCGTCCTTCTTCTTGTCATCGATGGTCGGCTTGGGCTTCCAGGGCACCGGCTCGACCGGCGATGACGAGCTGACCTGGAGGACCGCATCGCACTCGATGCACCTGCCGGGGAGTGGGCTCGAGAACTCCTTGCACGCGGGACAGGTGTACATGCGGGAGGCTCGTCCCTCAGGGCTTGGGCGGCGCCTTCGCCGGAGTGGCGGGCGCGGGCTTCGTCTTCGCGTCCGTGGCGATGCGGTTCGTCACTTCATCCACCAGGTCGTTGGGGATGGGGATGGAGAGGTTGTACTGGGCGATTCGCCACCCGGCCGCCTCCTTCACCAGCACGCCGCTGCCCCGCGCCGGGCCCAGGTTGGGCGTGTCCAGGGCCTCGTCGAACCACGCCACCTGGCCGTCCTTCGACAGGAACACGTTGCGGGACACCGCCTTGAAGCTCCAGGCCTTGCCCTTGGCGAAGTAGGGCTTCGCCCAGGCGTGGAACTGGTCCACCGTCCAGCGCTCCTCGCCATCCGTGCCCATGAAGACCGCGTCCGGCGTGAAGAGCGCGAAGTAGCGCGCCTCGTTCGCCACCGCCGCCGCGCGGTGCCAGTCGTCCAGCACCGTGGCCACCGCCACCTTCGGGTCGGCCGGGGCCTGGGCCACGGGCGCGACGGGGTTGGCGCCAAGCGCCAGCAACAACCAGGAGACGGATGCCATCGGGTTCACCTCGACGGAAGGGGGGTTCGCGGTATGAAGCGGCAGGGCGTGCCGCCGGTCAAGCCACGCCACGAAAGGTGGTGGTGGCGTGGTGCTCGAGAATTTCCAGGTAGGCACGGGTGACCTGCCCACGGTGATGCTGCACGGCTTCCTGGGCACGGGCCGCAACCTGCGCTCGCTCGCCGTCGCGTGGACGCAGGCCGACCCGCGCCGCCGCATCCTCCTGCCCGACCTCACGGGCCACGGCGCCTCCCCCGCCCTGCCCCCGGACGCCACCCTGACCACGCTCGCGCTCCACGTCGTGGACACGCTGGACGCGCAGGGCATCACCGGCGCCATCGACTGGGTGGGCCACTCGCTGGGCGGGCGCGTGGCGCTCGCCGCCAGCCTGGAGGCCTCCGACCGGGTGGGCAGCGTGTCACTGCTCGACATCGCGCCGGGGCCCGTGCCGCTGGACCTGTCGGAGAGCGGCTACGTGCTGGACATCCTCCTCAAGGCCCCGCCCCGCGCCGACAGCCGCCGCGAGCTGAAGGCGAACCTCACCGGCAACGGCCTGTCCGAGGGCCTCTCGGACTGGCTCCTCATGAACCTGGTGCCCGACGGCGACGGCGTGCGCTGGCGCTTCGACCGCGACGCCCTCTTCGGCCTGCACCGGCGCGTCAACGGCGAGGACCTCTGGCCCGCCGTGGAGCGCCCCGTCCATCCGCCCCTGCGCTGCATCCGGGGGGGCCGCAGCCGGTATGTGCCGGAGGAGAGCGCCCGGCGCCTGGAGGCCGCGGGCTGCCCCGTGGCCCTCCTCCCGGACGCGGGCCACTTCGTCCACGTGGACAGCCCCCAGGCCGTGCTCGCGTGGCTGATGGCCCCGTGATGGACTCCACCACCGTCCTGCTCGTCTTCATCGCCGTGGCGCTGGACGGGCTGGCGGGGCTCGCGGGCGGAGTGCTGTCCGAGCGCTGGTTGCAGAAGCGGCTGCCCGCGCTGGTGGCCTTCGCCGCCGGCACCTTGTTGAGCGCGGTCTTCCTGGAGGTGCTCCCGGAAGCCGTGGCCACCCGCGGTGACGTGGCCTTCACCTGGGCCTTCGCCAGCTTCGTCGCGCTGGCCCTGCTGGAGTGGGCCCTGGGCCATCACCACCACCACGCGGAGGGCGCCGCGGGCCATGCGCATGACCACGCCCATGGCGCTCCCACGCTGCCCAGCACGCTGCTCGCGTCGGATGCGCTGCACAACATGGGGGATGGCGCGGCGGTCGCGGCCGCCTTCCTCGTGTCTCCGAACACGGGCTTCGCCACCGCCTTCGCCGTCATCGTCCACGAGCTCCCCCAGGAGGTGGGCGACTACGCGCTGCTGCGCGCCGCGGGCTGGTCCCGGGTCCGGTCGCTCCTGGCGCTGGCCGGGGTGCAGCTCACCGCCGCCGTGGGCGCGGTGGGCGTGCTGCTGGGCACCGAGCAGCTGCCCTCGCTCCGGGGCACCGTGCTGGCCATCGCCGGCGGTTCGTTCCTCTACATCGGCGCGGTGGACCTGCTGCCCGAGCTGCGCCGGGGCCCGGACTCGCGCCAGCGCGTGGTGGGCTTCCTCTGCGGGCTGCTGCTCATTGGCGGGCTGCACGTCGCGGAGGCCTTCGCGGGAGGCCATGGCTGAAGCCGCCCGCCCCTGCGAGGATGCGGCCCATGCAAGCAAAGTCCGTGATTGTCACCGGTGCCTCGGCGGGCATCGGCGAGGCGCTGGCGGTGGCCCTGGCGGGCCGGGGCGCGAACGTGGCGCTGGCGGCGCGGGATGCCCAGGCGCTGGAGCGCGTGAAGGCGCGCTGCGAGGCCGCGGGAGGCAAGGCGCTGGCGGTGCCCACCGACGTGGGCGACGCGGAGGCCTGCCGTCAGCTCGTGGAGCGCACCGTGGCGGCGTTCGGCGGCGTGGACGTGCTCGTCAACAACGCGGGCATCACCATGCACTCGCGCTTCGAGGACGTGAAGGACCTGGACCTCTTCGAGCGCATCATGCGCATCAACTACCTGGGCGCCGTCTACTGCACCTTCCACGCGCTGCCGCACCTCCGGGAGCGCAAGGGGCTGCTCGTCGCCGTGTCGTCCCTGACGGGCAAGACGGGCGTGCCCACGCGCACCGGCTACGCCGCCAGCAAGCACGCCATGCAGGGCTTCTTCGATTCGCTGCGCATCGAGCTGCTGGGCACCGGCACCGACGTGCTGGTGGTGTCCCCGGGCTTCGTCGCCACGGACATCCGCGCGCGGGCGCTGGGCCCGGAGGGCCAGCCCCTGGGCCAGAGCCAACGCGATGAGAAGGAGCCCACCATGGACGTGGACACCTGCGTGGCCCTCATCCTGCGCGCCATGGAGCGCCGCGACCGCGAGCTGGTGATGACGCTCACCGGCCGCGTGGGCATGGTGCTCAAGCTGGTGGCGCCGGGGCTGCTGGACCGGATCGCCGCGCGCACCATCCGCGGCAAGAAGGCATAGCGCCGGGGCTACTTCTCCAGCTTCGACACCATGCCCCACAGGCCGTCGAAGGTGGCGTTGCCCACCTGGTGCAGGCCGAAGCCCCAGAGGAAGGCGGTCATCCACGCGCCGGAGCCGCCCCACGTGGGGGAGAACACATCCAGCACCTGGAGCCCCAGCAGCACCGCGACGATGGACATCATCCCCAGCACCGCGAGCTCCACCTTCCACAGGTCGCGCGAGCGTGGCAGGGGGATCCAGTCCAGGTTCACCAGCGCGTCGGTGCTCGCCTTCGTCGCCGGGGGCGGCAGGGGAGAGAGGTTCCCGCTGACGGGGCCGCCGGGGAGCGGCGACGGAGCGGACTCGGGCTTCATCGCGAAGGGGTCCAGCGTCACCGCGGAGGTGACGGACTCCATCGCCCACCGCTCCTCCCCCATCCCCATGGCGGCGGGCGGCGGCGGACGCTGCGCGACGTGGCGGGCGAAGTCGTCGCGGGCGGCGCGGTACTCCGGCGCGGCCAGGTTCGCCTCGCCCCGGTCCAGGTGCGCGCGCGCCGCCGTCAGCCGCGCGTCCACCTCCGGCTGCCAGTCCGCCCGGGCGTGCCCGTCCCCCACGGCCTGGGCCTGGACCGGGACCTGGGCCAGGGCCTCGCCCAGGTTGTCCACCAGCTCGCGCAGGTACAGCGCGTGCGCGGACTGGTAGTAGAGGAACGCCTCGTCCACGCTGGAGAACATGTGGGCGCGCGCCCGGGCCAGCTGTTCGCCCACGCGCAGGCGCAGCGCCGCCCACTCCTCCTGCGTGAAGCCCCCCGGCAGCTCGTTCGCGTCGAGGGCGTCCTCCAGGTCCGACAGGAGGATCTCCAGGAACGCCTCGCGCGCGGTCTCCACCAGGCGGCGCGACGCCTCCAGGTCGGGGCCCGGCAGCTGCTGCCGCGCGCGCAGCAGGTACAGGGGCAGCTCGCCCTGGAGCCTGCGGCTCACCGGCTCATCCCCGCGCTGGGAGGCCAGGGTCTGGGATTGCTGCTCCAGCTCCGTCAGCCGCGACTCCAGCACCGCGCGCGCCACCGCCTCCAGGTCCAGCGTGCGCAGGAACTGCGCCTGTTCCGTGAAGTCCGCGGAGGTGGCCTGGTCGTTCTGGAGCAGCGTCTCCACGGCCTTGAGCTTGCGCTCCGCGTCCAGCAGGGCCACGCCCTTGAGCCCCTCCAACTGCCGCAGGAGGCCCGACCAGAGCGAGAACAGCTGGAGGCGTGCCTCGAACAACGCCAGCACGGAGTCCTGCACGACGAGCCCGCTCAGCGGCCGCTGGATGTCCTCGAGGAGCGCGTCCACCTGGCGGCGCAGCGACGCGGCCACCGCGGCCTCGCGCTCCAGCGGACGGGCGGGCACCAGCGATTGCAGCTTCTGGCGCGCGGCCTCCGCCCGGCCGCGCAGCGCCACGCGCGGGCGCACGCGCTGCACGTAGAAGCGCACGGACGCGGACGCCACCACGCCCAGGAAGATGAGGAACGCGCCGAACATCGCGGGCGTCTTCACCCAGACGGTGAAGGCCTGGTCCACCGCCGCGCCCTGCGGCACCAGCAGGCGCACCGTCCCGGTGTATTCGCCGGACTCCGGCAGGCCGTCCACGTCCAGGCTCAGCAGGCCGGTGCCGTGCGCGGGCACCTCGATGACGCCCTGGGTCTCCGAAGCCTGGGGAGCCTGGGGCTGGCCCTCCGGCCCGCGGAAGGACCAGCGCGCATCCTGCGCCTGCACGGGCGCCGCGCCATTGCCCGCCCCGCCCTCCTTGCGGTCCAGCTGCACCACCGCCGCGGGCCCCACCGGGCCGCCCACGCCCGCCGTCTCGCGGAAGGCCAGCCGCACCGTGGCCTTCCCGGAGAACGGCCCCAGCGTCCAGCCTCGCGCGGGCGCCACCGGATAGAACTGCACCGTCGGCGCCGTCAGCACGCGCTGGATGACGAGCGGCGTGACTTCCCGCACGCCGTCCCCCCACAGCACCACGCGGCCCTGGTATTCGCCGGGCGAGGGCAGGTCCGCGGACAGCGTCACCGTCACCGGCTGCCGCACGGAGATGGGCACCTCCCGCGCGCCGTCCCCCGCCGTCCCCACGCGCACCGTCACCGGCACCTGCGTGCCGTCCACCGCCAGCAGCGGATCCACCCAGACCGTCACCCGCGTGTCGTCCGCTCCTGGAGGCGCTCCGCTCGCCCCCGCGTCGAGCCCCGGCAGCAGGTCCACCCGCAACGCCGTCTCCACGTGGCCGGTGGACGTGCGCAGCCGGACCTCGCCGTGAGAGGACACGCCCGCGATGCCGAAGCGCGGCGCCGCGAACACGAGCGCCGGCATCAGGCAGAGCACGGCACAGGTCAGCCCCGCGACGGAGCGGAGCGGAGCCAGGAAGGTGCCGCGGTTTCGAGCTGGAAGGCCCATGCGCGGGGACGATAGCAGTCCCCTCCCCGCGCCCCGCATGTTCGTCCCGCGCGCGGGCGGCTAGTCCCAGCCCAGGCGGCGCAGCACGTGCGATGGCAGGCTGTCGCGGATGGTGTCCAGGGGGATGCCCTCGTCGTCCTCGGCGGCCTCGTGACCGGGGCGCGGATCTCCGCTGTGGTGCAGCGCGACCAGCTCCAGGTCCGGCGTGAAGCACGGCGAACCGGACGAGCCCGGGTGCGTGTTGGTGCAGTACGTGACGCGCGTCTGGGAGCGGTTGATGGCCTGGAAGGTGTCCAGCGCCACCTGCATGGGCCGGCCCTTGGGGTGCTGCACGACGAGCGCCAGCGAGCCGGGCGCGAAGGCCGTGGGCGACGGCGGGGCCAGCGGGACGAAGCCGCGCGAGCGGTCCCCCAGCCGGTCCTCGCCGGGGGCGTCCTGAATCTGGAGGAAGGCGTAGTCCAGCTCGTCGCGCGTGGCCTCGCGCGGGCGCGGGTGCATCAGGTCCGCCGGGCTGTGGGGGCTCTGCGCCAGGCACGCCGTCACCGCGTACACCCGGCCGGGGTGCACCGCGATGCGGTCAGGCAACACCTTCAGGTCGAAGCGCACGCGCAGCGCCTCCACCAGCCGGTTCTCGATGACGTGCGAGTTGGTGAGCACCACGTCCGGCGCCACCAGGAACCCCGTCCCCAGCGCGCGCCCGCCGTCCAGCTCCACGCGGCACACGCGCCGGGACAGCGTGGTCAGCCGATCACGCCAGACCTCCGGCGTCAGCGCCTGCCTCGAAGCCTGGACGATGCGCGCCAGCGCGCTGCCGGACACGCTGCGCTGCACGGAGGACAGGTAGCCCTGGAGGAAGCGGCGGATCCGGGGATGCCCGGGCGCCGCCGCCTGCGCGCCCCGCACCAGCACGTCCGTCCACCCCTCCGCCTCCGCGGTGTGCACGAGCGCCCGAGCCCGCGCCGCCCCCTCCCGTTCGACGGAGGGCACGAGGAGGGTCCGGCCACATTTCGCGGCGACCATCCGGTAGAGCTCCTCCACCGACGTGAACGCGCCCAGGAGGGCGTGGGTCAACTCCTCCTGTTCGGAGCCTTCAAGCTCCATCCGTTTCCTCTCGCGGCCGCGCGATGTTCACACCCGCCATGTGACTTGCAGTGTACGCATGCGTGCAGCGATTGCACTGAGCGTGGAGCGCTCGCCGGGCCGGGCCCCTGCCGCGCATCCGGCGGGCATTCGACCGCCGTTCCCCGCCAGACGGAAGGGCCTTGGACTCGGGCCGTGAGTGGAGAATGACCCCACGGACCCGAGGGCAGGTTCAGCGCACCGCCCAGGTGGTGGGCGGCAGCGAGGCGGTGATGTCCGGGCGGCCGGGCACGCCCAGTCGCGCCGCGCCCGCCTGCAACGTCCCGGCGAGCGTGGGGAGCACGCGGAAGTCCACCCGCGCCAGCGCCCCCTGCTCACGTGGGGCGAGCCGCAGCGACAGCGCCCCGTCCTGCACGTCCCACGACAGCACCTGCCCCGCGGCCACCAGCGCGTCCAGGCTGGCGGGGTCCACCTGCACGCCGGCGGGCAGGTCCTGCTGGAACAGGAGCGGCAGGGACGAGGGCGCCCCCACCTGGACCCGCACGTCCGCCAGCTTCCCCACGCGCGCCTCCTTCGGGCCCGTCACGGCCAGCTGCAGGCCGCCCTTCGCCTCGCCCTTCCACGGCACCGCCGCGGCCAGCGTGAGGGAGAAGCCCAGCCCGGGCACCGCGGGCTCCGCGCGCACCGTCCACGCGTGCGTCCCCGCCGAGCCCGGCGCGGCGGCCTCCAGCGCCAGCACCTGGCGCAGCGCCTTCGCGTCGTAGGTGCCCTCGGTGACGGTCTGCCCGTCGCGCGCGAGCGTCACGCGCACCTGCGCGGGCAGCGGGTCCTTGAAGAGCACCAGCGCCGCGCGCAGGCCCACGCGGTTCGCCTGCCCATCCCCCCAGCCCAGGCCGGGCGTGTAGTGCGCGAGCAGGTAGGCGCCCAGGTCCGCGAGCGGCGCCTTCGCATCGCCCTGGAGGGCGAGCACCGCCATCGCCGTGGCCTCCTCTTCGGAGGGGGCCTGGCCGTCCGCGCGCTCCGTGCCCGGCTCCACCGGCAGCGACGCGGCGCCGTCCTTCCCGGCCTTCAGCGCCTCCCGCACACGGGTGCGCAGCGCCTCCGCCACGTCGCCCGTCGCCGAGCCTTCCGCCAGCAGCACCGCCGCCGTGTAGCCATCCTTCACCTGCGGCAGGTAGCGCTCGAAGACGCCCGACGCGCGCACGGTGAAGGCCGACGCGCGCCGCTTGCCCTCGGGGGTGCCCACCGCCGCGCGCACCGTGCGCGCGCAGTCCGCCGTGGCCACCAGCAGCCGCTGGAGCGTCCAGCCTTCACCGCCCTGGCAGGTGCCGTCCGGCCGCTGCGCCTGGGCCACCACGCCCACGAGCCGCTCGCCCAGCCGCGCGAGCACCGGGTTGTCCGGGTGGGCCAGCGCGCCCTCCGCCAGCCGCGTCGCCACCTCCACGGAGGGCGCCCGCGCGGCCCGGAGCACCCGCTGCCCCGCGACCAGCGCCAGCGCCTTCAGCGCCTCGGGGTCCGGCGTCTCGCCCAGGGCCCGGAGCAGCTCCGGCGCCTGCCCCGCGAGCAGCAGCGCGTACGCATCCCCCGCCACGTCCGCCGGCCGGCGCTCCACCGCCGCCAGCTCCGCGCGCACCACGCCCAGCGCGCCTGGGTACACCTGGAGCCGCACGCGCTCACTGCCGGACTGCGCGTCCGCGGGTCCGTCCAGCGACAGCGTGCGCGGCGCCGCCAGCGAGCCTCCCCGCGTCTGGGTGACGGGCTGGCCCGTCGCCCACACGTCGAAGTCGCGCACCACCGCGTCGGTGTCTCCCAGCGAAGCGCGCACCGTCACCGGCCCCGCGCCCCCGGCCCGCACCGTCATCCACTCCACCACGCTGCCCCGCGCGGGCACCCGCACCGTGCGCGCGCCGGCCTCCACCTGGGCGCCCTTCACCTCCACCTTGAGCGCGGCCTCCACTGGCGCGCCGGTGGTGTTCACCACCTGCACCGGCAGGCGCACCGTGTCGCCCGCGCGCAGGAAGGGCGGCAGCACCGGATCCACGTAGGTGGGCAGCGTGCCCGCGAAGGACGTCACCGCCCCCGCCTGCGCGCCGGAGCGCGAGTGCGCGAGCGCCAGCACCCGCCACTGCGTCAGCCGGTCCGGCACGCGCACCGGCACCGTCGCCGCGCCGGTCGCGTCCGTCACCACCAGGGGCTCGAAGAGGAACGTCTCCGGGAACCACGCACGGGCGGGCGAGGCCCCGGAGGTGTTCCCGTCGGAGGAGCGCTCCTCCTCCATCTCGGCCACCGCCATGGGGGCACCGGCCAGGTCCGCCGCCGGGACGCTGGGCGCGGCGGCCACGGCCCCGCCACCCGGCCCGCCGCCGCCCTCGTCGTC
Organism: Corallococcus sp. Z5C101001; assembly: GCF_007352635.1. Classification (NCBI taxonomy): domain Bacteria; kingdom Pseudomonadati; phylum Myxococcota; class Myxococcia; order Myxococcales; family Myxococcaceae; genus Corallococcus; species Corallococcus sp. Z5C101001. The sequence continues at coordinate 29,900 of NZ_VKLU01000018.1, read as the reverse complement.
GTAGGTGTGGGACGAACCGAAGTTCCGCATCTTCTTGCGCTGCAGGAGGTCCACCGCCGTCTTCCCTTCGGTGACCTCCCGCATCGGCGCTCCGGCGAGCGCGGCGGCGGAGGACCCAAAGGAATGGCGAACCAGGTCCCCGGCCACCAGCGCGAGGGTCACCGCCCCCAGCACGAACCCCACCCCGAGGCCCCCGGCCCCGGTCAACAGTGAGCGCAGCTTCATGGCGCCTCCCGGGCGACCCACGCGCCCCAGTTCACGACGTCCTCTGGCAACCGCGTTCCGTTCACCACCACCGCGCGGGGATCCGTCAGGGCCAGCAGGTCCTGGGGCAGGCGCGACAGCCGCAGCTTGCGTCCGTATGCATCCGTCACCTTCTCCCCGCGCTTCTCGCAGGCGGCGAGCGACTCCGCCCACAGCCGCGCGAGCCCCGCGGGCTCCAACGTCTCTCCCGCGGGAGCGGTCTCCTCCCACTTGCGCGTGCGCGCGTGCAGCTCCGTCAGCACCGCGTAGAAGGGCTCCGTCAGCTCCGCGTCCGGCGAGAAGGGGCTCGTCGCGGTCGCGGACATCGGCGTCTCCACGTCCTCCAGCTCGGGCACCGCCGTCACGCGCAGGAGCGCCGCCGCCGCCGCGTTCGCGCCCCGGATGCGCCCCATCGCCAGCGCCTGACCATCCAGCACCCCGAAGGCCGGCGTGGCCACCGTTGGCGCGGGCCGCAGGCCATCCAGCGCGTCCGCGCCCGGCAGCGGCGCGAGCTGCGAGAGCGTCTCGTCCACGCCGAAGAGGCCCACCGCCGCCTCACCGTCCTGGCCGTCCACGCGCGTGCGCACCTGGAGGCGCGCCAGCTCCCCGGGTGCGTACGCGGGCTTGTCCGGCGACACCTCCACCGACAGGCTCGCGCGCGGCGCGACGTACACGCGCGCCGTCGCCGCCACGCCCTCCACCTGGGCCCAGCCCTCGAAGTCCTTGGGCAGGGTGAAGCGCGCCGAGCGCGTGGCGGGATCCAACACCTCCTTCAGCCGCGCCTGCCCCGCCACCAGCACCAACGTCCGGGGCAGCTCCCCCGCGAAGTCCGGGCCGCGCAGCAGCTCCACCTTCACGGTGTCGCCCGCCTTCGCCAGCACCGGCGTCGCCCGCAGGCGCAGCGCCGGCAGGCGCGCGGGGCGCAGCACCACCTTCGTCTCGCCCACGTCCTGGCCATCCGACTTCGCGCGGACCTTCAGCTCATAGCCCAGGAACGTGGTCGCCTGCGGCGCGCGCGTCTGGCCTCCGCCGAACACGGGCCGCGCCGTGAAGCGCACCAGGCCCATGGCTTCCGGCACCGTCCGGCCCGACAGGACCTCCGTGGGCGTCCGGGCCGGCTGGCGGAGGTGGGCGATGCGCTCCTTCACGCACGCCAGCGCCGACGCGGGCAGCGCGTCCTCCTTCGCGGGCACTGGAAGCCACGCCAGCGCCAGCTCCGGCTTGTCCGACCACCGCCGCCACGTCAGCACGGCGGGCACGGCCGCGACGCGGTCCAGCATCAGGGGGAGACACGCGCGAGCATCCAGCGCCGCGAGCATCAGGCCCTCGTTCACCCCGCGCGAATCCCCGTGGGCGGCCTCGAAGTTCCAATCCAGCACGGGCAGGCCCGGATCCATGGCCTGGAACCGCAGTTGGAGCATCCGCTCCGTGCCCGCCGGCAATCCACGCGCGCGCAGCGCGGACACCATGCAGCCCTCCAGCCCCTCGTCCACGCCGGCCACGTCCAGCACCTGCCCGGACGCGCTGATCCGCATGGCGAACTCCGCGGTGGCCGCGCCGGTGCCGGGCGCGACGAAGCGCGCGCAGGGATGAAGGGCGGGCAGCAGGCGCTCCAGCGCGAGCTGATCCGCGAGCGACGTCTGGCCCGCCTGCGCGCCCAGCAGGTCCCGCGACGTCAGGAGCGACACGGGCGGCGGTCTCGGCTGTGGGCGCACGGGCATGGGCGGCACCACCACGTTCACCGCGGGGCCGGGGTCCAGTTGGAAGGCGGCCACGCCGTCCTCGTCCGCCACGGCGCTCACACCCTTGTCGGCGGGGTCCCACGCGCGCGTCACCGTCACCTCCGCGCCCGGCAGCACGCGGCCCGCGGCGGTGGTGGCGCGCAGGTAGACGCGGTTGCTGAAGCCCGCCACCAGCCCATCCTCCAGCTCCGTCACCGGGGACACGGCCAGCGCGTCCTCGGACAAGAGGAGCGACACGGCGCCGCGCACCGGCTCGCCCGTGGCGTCCTTCGCCTCCACGCTCGCGCTCAGCGTGGCCTGCCCCCTCAGGTCCTGGGGCACGCGCGGCAGCGTCAACCGGAAGCGACCCGAGGCGTCCGTGCGCGCCTGCTTCGGCAGCTCTCCGCGCAGCCACTCCGTGGGCGGCGGCCATGCGCCGTCGTGGCTCCACTCCAGCGTCACCTCCGTGTCCGCCACCGGCGCCCCGGACGCGTACTCCACCTGCCCCGTCACCTCCGGCGTCTCGTTGGCGCGCCAGAAGGGCCGGGAGCTCTGGGCCTCCAGGCGCATGCGCGGCAGCGTGAAGGGCTCCACCGTGAAGAGCGCGTCACCGGACGCGCCGCCGCTGGTCCACGTCACCGCCCACGTGCCCGTGGGCGCGCCCCGGTCCAGCGGGAAGTCTCCGGCCACCACGCCCCAGGGCCCCGCGGGGGCGCGCTCCTCCAGCACCACCTCCCCGGAGGGGTCCATCACCTTCCACGTGCCCGGCCGCCCATCCAGCGGCGACAGGTCCTTCGCGCGCAGCGCCACCGCGCGGAAGCGCACCCGGTGCCCGGGCTCGTAGAGGGGCCGGTCCGTCAGCACCCGCACGCGCGCGGGCGCGTACAGGGGCAGCGCCGCCTCCACCGTGTCGCTGCCCAGCGGCGTGGTGACGCGCGCGCGCAGCCGGTAGTCCCCGTCCGGCACCGCGGGCAGCGTCACGGGAGCGGACATCGGGCTGTCGCCGTCGCGCTGCCAGCGGGCGTTGGCGTCCACCGGCAGGGGCAGCGCCTTGCCCGCCGCGTCCACCAGGAACAGCTCCGCGGTGCCCCGGCTCACGCCGGCCTGGAGCACGTCGCCCTCCGCGTCCACCCCGTGCGCGACCGCCCAGACCACCACCCGGCCGGAGGCGCCTCGCGCCAGGGCTTGAGCGGACACCCCCACCGTCTGGCGGAACGCGCCATCCGGACACCGGGGCACCTCGACGCCCTGGAAGACCCAGGCGGACAGGCACCGCCCGGAGGCCGCCTCGGCCAGTGCTCCGCCCAGAAGCAACAGCCCGATCCCGCCCGCCACCCATCGTCGGCGCTGGATGCCACCTGTCATGCGTTCCCCTCTCCCGTCTTTTCACTGTACGCCGGAAAGCCAGGAGACGGTCCCCGCCTCCCCCCGTTGACGTATCCCCGCGGTGGGTGGGCTAGGGTGCCGCGCCATGGTCGCGCCGAAGAACCGTCCCCCGCAGGATGCCTTGCCGCCCCGCCTGGATGCGCTGCTCGAGTCCCTGATGGACCGGGACTTCGCGGCGCGGCTGCGCAAGGTCTACCAGGCGGCCGCCATCGCCATCGACAGGCTGGGCCACCTGAACATCGTGAAGTACGAGCCGACCACCGCCGAAGCCGACGACGCCGCGGACCTGTCGCTCTGGGAGACCATGGCGCCCGCCATCGGCGACACGCTGGTGGACGTCAACCGGCTGGTGCTGGCCATCCGCGACGCGTTCCCTCCGCCCGCCCGCCCCGCGCTGTCGAGCGACGGCGGCTGGGCCCCGCCGCCCGCGAGCTCCGACGAGCGCCTGTCCCAGGAAGCGGAGGCCGTGCTGCACGCCAGCGCCGAGCGCCTGTCGAAGCGCGTGCAGGAGCTGGGCGTGCAGATGCGCCGGCCGGAGGTGGTGAGCGACCGCTGGACGTTGATGTCGGAGCTGGCCGCGTCGCGCGCGGACTTCCGCAACCGCATCGGCGACCTCGTGTACCTCACCGCCGCGGCGTTCGCGGACGTGCGGCGCGAAGACGTGGTGCCCGGCTACGCGAACCAGGTGGGCGCGCGCGTGGCGCTCCGAGGCGCGGCGGCGGACCTGCGCCGCTCACTGCTGGGGCGGATGGAGCGCGCCGCGAAGGCGACGGACGCGCAGCGGCCCGCGCTGGCGCGGCAGGCGGAGGAGAGCCTCGCGGCCTTCGTGTCCCTGTCCTCGTCGCTCGCGCTGAAGACCCCCACCAAGCGCGAAATCGTCGCGACGCGGGGCCGGCTGAGGGAGGCGGGCGCGCAGCCCACGCTGGGCCCGGACGCGCTGCCCGGCCTGGTGGAGCCCTTCCTCGCGCTCCTGGACGAGGCGATGGAGGAGCTGACGCGCCACTGGCTCACCGTGCACGACCGCGCGGTGTGGGCGGCGAGCGGCGTCCGGCTGGAGCAGGTGGACATGCACCTGGAGCTGGGCTCTCCGGGCGCGGCGCGCGTCCTGGAGGAGGCGATGGCGGCGGCGGGCGCGCTCACGGGCCGCTCGGCCCCCTTCGACGCCTTCCTGCGCAAGGGCCGGCAGGAGGCCGCGGAGGGCCTCAACGAGGCCAATGCGCGCGACCTGCTCGCCCGCTTCCGCGAGCGGCTGGCCAGCCTGCCCTTCAGCTAGCGCGGCCTGAAGGAGCCCCGGAAGTCCAGGGCCCCCGCCGCACGGACGCTCAGGGCTTCGCGGGCGCGGGCAGCGCGGGGTCTTCCTTCTTCGGAGGCAGCACGCGCAGCTCCTCGAAGCGCTCCGCCAGCGTCTCCGGCGTGAGCTCCTCCTGCCACTGCTTGGGATTGGTGTTCCAGCCGAAGTCGGCCGGCACCTTGCCGCCGCCCTGGCTGGTGTAGCCAATCATTTCCGGGAACTGCGCGGACCAGCGGCCGCCGGGGTCCGGCTCCTTGGTGACGTGCTGCCGGTTGGGGAGGATGAAGGGCTTGGGCTTGGGAGCATCACTCATGCAGCACAGCCTCTCCGAAAGCAGGCCGCATGGGTAGGGGCAAGCGGGGCCCCTGCCGCCTTCGCGCATGGTCCTTGGGGGGCAGCACGCCAGGCCCCAGCGCGAACACCGCCGCGAAGTAGCGCGCCTGCCCCTCGCTGGCGTAGCGGTAGCGCCGCGACCCGCCCTCCCAGGCCACGTCCACCCGCCAGCCCCTCCGGTCGCACACGAGCTTCACTGTGGTCCCTGCACCCATCCCACGCCTCCCCTGTCCCGTTGCTGTCCTGGGGGTCGCACCATGAAATCTCCGTGCCAGCCTTCGTGAGCCCGGCCAACGGGTTGCGGTGTCGCGGGGTGAGCAGTCAGCCTGCCCCCGGTAACGTTTGCAGCCAGGCACCTGGGGCCGCCCGCCGTCCCAGAAAGGAGGGGCGGGGCGCCATACCGTGTCCTCGCGGGAACACACCGGTCTGCTTGTGCCGCGCGGATCCTGCGTTACTTCAATGGCATGACCCAATTCGAGACCCAGAGCGGAGAGCGGTTCGCGGACTTCGATCTTCCCGAGGGCTGCATGATGTGCGGCGGCGCGGTCTCCATCCGGGCCACGCCGGCCGGGGCCCATGGCTACTGCCCCCACTGCCACGTGCTGTCGCGCCCCCAGATGCGCGTGAAGCCCAATGGCGTCGAGCTCTCCTTCGAAACGATGGCGCTCGCCTGAACCCGGGCGCCTCTTCCCCACCTGAGAACCCGCACGGGCGGAGCACGCGCCCGGGGCGGCGAGGATGGAAGCGCCCGTGCGGGCGTCAGCGCACCTGGGCCAGGAGCAGCGGCGCGGTGAAGAACGACAGCGGGATGCCCACCCCCACCATGAGGACCCCCAGCTCCGGATCCAGCTCGTACTCGGCGGCGAGGATGGCCGCCGTCACCATGGGCGCCATGGCGACTTGCAGCACCGTGGCCTGCTTCACTACCAGCGCCAGCCCGGGCGCGAACATCAGCAGCCCCAGCACCGCCAGCGGAGCGAGCACCAGCTTATAGGACAGCCCCAGCGCCAGCGCCGGCACGCGCGGGCGCACGCCCTGGAGCCGCAGCTGGAAGCCCACGACGAAGAGGGCCAGGGGCGTGAGCAGGTCACCCAGCCGGCGCAGCACCGCGTCCAGCCAGTCCGGGAAGGCGAAGGGCCGCAACACCAGCGCCAGCACCAGCGCCTGGAACGGCGCGAAGCGCAGCACCTTGAGGACGAGCGTGCGCGCGGGCAGCGACGTCCCGGCACGGGCCTTCGCCGCCGTCAGGGTGGCGAGCGTCGCCAGCACCAGGAACGAGCCCAGCTGATCCGCCACCACCGCCACCGCCATGCCGTCCGGGCCCAGGAGCGCGGTCGCCATGGGGAGGCCCACGAAGGCCGTGTTGCCCAGCCCCGCGGTGAGGATGAGCGCCGCCACCGATTCGCGCGACAGCCCGAGCCGGGGCCCGAGCAGCCGCAGATACACCCCCGCCCCCAGGTACAGCAGCCACGGCGCCGCCGCGGCCACCAGCAGCCCGGGCGCGAACTCCAGCCGGTGCATGGCGCGCAGCACCAGCGCCGGCAGCGACACGTTGAGGATGAAGGCGCTGAGCACCTGCGCCGTGGACTCGGGGAACCGGCCGCTGCGGCGCGCGAGCACCCCCAGCACCAGGCATGCCCCCAACAGTCCGATGACCTGACCCATGCCCGCGCTCCGTCCCGCCTTTCTCGTGGGGGCGGGCACCCTGGAGGAGCGCGCCGGAGAAGTCCAGCGCCGTGAAGGGGCTCGTTCCCACGTGACTGGAATGCGTGAGGCTCCAACCGACCGGCGAGGACAGAGAGGCCGTGGAAACGCAGGGGACGGGCGCGCATGCTCGCCGGGCGCCCCCGGTCAGTTCCTTCTCCACGCGGCCGTCGGCGCTCCTCCATGAATCCCGTTGCCACGGTGTTGAGAGCGCTGGGCGGGGGCGGTCTGCCTCGCACGTACTGGGTGCTGTGGGTGGGCACCTTCGTGAACCGGCTGGGGTCCTTCGTCGCCCCCTTCCTGGCGCTGTACCTGACGCGCGAACGCGGCTTCAGCGTGGAGCAGACGGGCTTCATCGTGGCGCTCAACGGCGCGGGCACGGTGCTCGCGGCCCCGCTGGGGGGCATGCTCGCGGACCGGGTGGGCCGCCGCCTGACGCTCGCGGGAGGGCTGTGGCTGGGGTCGGGGGCGATGCTGTTCATCGGCTTCTCGGAGACGCCCGGGCGCATCGCGGTGGCGGCCTTCTTCCTGGGCATCCTGGGAGACCTGTACCGCCCGGCGGTGTCCGCGGCCGTCGCGGACCTGGTGCCACCAAAGGACCGGGCGCGCGCCTACGGGATGCTCTACTGGGTCATCAACCTGGGCTTCGCCATCGCGCTGCCGCTGGCGGGGCTGCTGGCGGGGTTGGGCTACCGGCTGCTCTTCGTCGCGGACGCGGCGACCACGTTCGTCTACGGCTGCTGCGTCTGGGCGTTCGTGCCGGAGACGCGGCCCCAGGTGGCGAGGGACAGCCTGGCGGCGCGCTCCACGCTGGGGGACCTGCTGACGCCGTTCCGCGACGGCGTGTACCTGTCCTTCTGCCTGCCCGTCTTCGCGCTGGCCCTGCTCTTCTTCCAGAGCACCATGAGTCTGCCGGTGACGCTGTCCGCGCGGGGCCTGTCCCCCGCGGACTACGGCCTCGTGATGGCGGTCAACGGCGTGCTCATCGTCGCGCTGCAGCCGTTCGTCACGCGCGTGGTGGGTCGGATGCGGCGCTCCACCGCGCTGGCGCTCGCGGGCGTGCTGACGGGGGTGGGCTTCGGGCTGCACGCGCTCCCAGCGGGCGTGCCGTGGGCGATGACCGCCGTGGCGGTGTGGACGCTGGGGGAGATGGCGCAGTCGCCGGTGGCGCCCTCGGTGGTGGCGGACCTGGCGCCGCCAGAGCTGCGCGGCAGCTATCAGGGCGCGTACCACATGATGTGGGGGCTGGCGTCCAGCGTCGCGCCCGCGCTGGGCGGCGCGATGCTGGGCCATGCTGGGGCCAACGCGCTGTGGGCGGTCTGCTTCGGAGTGGGGATGACCGCGGCCGCGTGGCACCTGGCCATCGCGGGAGCGCGACGGCGCCGGGTGGAGGTGCTGCGCACGGAGCGCCCCGAGATGAGCACCAGCATGGACTGAGGGGGCGCGGACCGGGGCGGAGGCCGGACTCCGATCCGCGCACGGTGAGCAACGCGACGCAGGGGCGCTTCGTGCCACGACCCGACGCCCAGGAAGGCATCGTCGGGCCGCGCGGGCGACGTCACGGCCCGACGCCCAGGAGGACATCGCGACCGGCCGCGCGCGAGCGACGGCACGGCCCGACACCCAGGAGGGCTTCGTGACGGGCCGCGCGCGAGCGACACCACGGCCCCCTGGAAAGACATCGCGAGGCCGCGTGCTCGGGCGACGCTACTGCCCGACGCCCAGAAGCGCCTCGGGCTTCGTGAGGCCGCGCGCGCGGGCGACGGGCTGGAGGATGTCCTGCGGAGGCGCGTCGGCGGTGAGCAGCAGCGCGCGCACGGCGGTCTCCACCACGTCCTCGGCGCCGGGGCGCACCATGCCGCGCCGGGCGTCCTCCACGCGCTTGCCGCGATACACGTCGAAGCGCTCCTTCACGCGCTTCGCCAGGTCCGCGACCGCCTTGTCACCCGCGTCCACGCGCAGCTCCAGCTCGTTGCGCAGCTGCACGGGGTCCGCGAGCACGCCGTAGCGGTCATAGCCCTTGTGGGCCAGGTCCTCGTGCAGCACCGCGTAGTCCTGCGTGTTGGGCGCGGCGACCTGCTGGGGCGACAAGAGGTCGCGCATCACCGCCGTCACCGTGGCCGTCACCGTGAGCCGGTGCAGTTGCACGTCGTAGACGAAGTCCGAATACATGGGCTCCTCCACGGTGATGGGCTCGCGGAAGACGGCGTCGCGGTTGCGCTGCACCTCGACGCGCTGGGACTCCGCCTTGTCCAGCGCCACCTGCACGGCGACCTCCAACACGCGCGCCGCCTTGAACTTCAGCGACAACAGGCCCTCGTCCTGGGTGCACTGCCCCGAGCAGCGCTCCGGGTTGCACTCCCCCGGGAAGCTGCCCGGCTTCTTCGCCTCGCGGGCCTCCTCACCACACTCCTGGAGGGCGGTGCGGCACTCGCGCTTCTCCCGCTCGCGGCAGCGCTCGGCGGCGTCGCGCAGGGTGCCCAGCTCCACCTGGGCGCGCAGGTACTCGCGCAGCACCGCGGCCTGCTTGCGCTCCACGCCCTCCAGGGTGCGCTCCGCCTCCAGCAGCTTGGACTCGTACTGGCCGCGCTTCGGGTTGGGCACGGAGCGGTTGCCCGCGAGGTAGCGCTGGCTGCGCTGGGACTCCTCCACTGACTTGAGCGGCAGCACGCGCTCCAGGGCCAGGTCCAGCTTCACGCCCACCCGGCCCGGCGGCGCCTCCGTCACGACCTTCAAGGGCAGCTGCGTGGGCAGGGCCGCGGCCAGCCGTCCCGCGCCCAGGCGCTGGGCGACGTCCGGGGCCTGGGCGTTGTCCTCCACGGGGGTCGCCACCACCAGGAAGGCCACCTCGTCACGCAGCCGCTGCCGCACGGCCTCCGCGCGCTCCCGGGCAGCGGTGGCGCCCACGCGCTCCTGGTCCGCGCGCACGTAGGCGAGCAGGGCATTGCCCAGCTTGCCGGCCTTCTCCAGCGTCTCCGCGCTCGAGAAGAAGCGCTTCGCCCACGCGACCTGCACCGCGTCCACGCCCTTGCGGGCATTCACGTGGTCCGGCGCCACGGCGAGCACCGCGTCCAGCTCGGCGCGGGCGTCCTGGAGCTTCTCCTCCTTCAAGAGCCCCAGGGCCACCCCCACCCGCGCCTCCAGCGTCTGGGCGAGCAGCGCGTGGGCGTTCTCATGGTCTGGATCCAACTCCAGCACGCGCACCAGCAGCTTGGTGGCGGATGGCAGGTCCCCGGAGGCATGGGCGGCGCCGGCCTCCAGGTACACCTCCGCGCCCCACTCCTTGCGCACCGTGCGCAGCTTCACCTTGATCTCGGAGGCCTCCGGGTCGGCGGCCAGGGCGCGCAGGTACGCGGCTTCGGCCTCCGCCCAGTGGCGCTCCTTCACGGCGCCGTCACCTTCACGCACCGCGCGGGAGAAGGCGGAACAGCCGCTGAGCAGCACGAGCGACACCAGGGCCAGGGCGCTCAGCCAGCGGGAGGAGTCGAGGGGGGATCGAACAGGGGGGCTCACGCCCCGCATCTTCGCGGGAAAGTCCTCCAGGGGTGAAGATTCCGACGGCCTGCCCGGCGGGTTGCTCCGCGTGAAGGCAGACACCCTGGCGGGGCGGGCCCGGGACGCCCGGCATCATTAGGCTGTGGTGCCTCCCAATGTCTCACACACCCACACGGTCTTCTGCTGGCAGCGATGAGACAGGGTGCAAGCGTTCAGTGCGCCGGCGTGGGAATGTCGGGAATGACGCGACGCACCGGTCAGTAGAGGAAGTCAGCACCCACGAGGGGGGCTAGAGAGAACCCAATGCCTTGTCCACAGCCGCGTCCCACCGAGTTCCATCTCCCGCTGCGGGCCGATACGTTCTCCATCGAGGAGCACCGCAATGTCCACTGCCGTTTCTACGGCGGATGCATCGACAAGGCGGTCCGCGAGGACTGGGAGAGCTTCACGTGCGCCAAGTGCCCCCTGTTCCAACAGGACAAGGCGCCGGGCGCCAGCTCCTATGCCTTCACCCAGCCGGCGGACTTCGGGCGTCCGTAGTCGTCGTGTGTTGAATGTTTGTGTTTGAGGTGGCCGGGCGTCCGGTCAGGCCCATGCCTCCCCGCTGGGGAAGTGAGCAGGCTTGAGGGACCCCGGCCCCCCGGTGTCCCCTCCCACGCTCCCGATGGTGCGTCCCTGGAGGACAGGGGCCACCTTGGCGGGGGGCGAGGGGACAGCGGATGCAGGAGCGTCGTGTCACATCCTGGTTGGAGTTGCAGGAGCTGTTGTTCGCGGGCTCGTGGAACGAGCCCCTGGGCCGGTTCCGGACGAGCTTCGTCTACCGAGGGGTTCCCGACGCGAAGCTGGACCTGACGGCGACGCTCAACCGCCAGGGGGCGTTCGTGCGGCAGGAGCGGGACCTGCTGCGGGCCTTCCGCAAGTACGCGCGGGGCGTGCCGGGCACGGAGCGGCTCACGTCCATCTGGGACTGGCTGGCGCTCGCGCAGCATCACGGGATGCCGACGCGGTTGTTGGACTGGACGTTCAGTCCATACGTGGCGCTGCACTTCATGACGGAGCGCCAGGACCTGTTGTCCGAGGACGGCGCCGTCTGGTGCGTGGACTACCACCGGACGAACGAGCAATTGCCCCAGCCGCTGCGTGAGCAGTTGCGGTTGGAGGGCGCGGACGTGTTCACCGGGGAGATGCTGGCGACGGTGGCGGTGGACCTGCCGACGTTCGACGGGCTGGCGGGGCATCCCTTCGTGTTGTTCTTCGAGCCGCCGTCCCTGGACGCGCGCATCGTGAACCAGTTCGCGTTGTTCTCGGTGATGAACGGGTCGGGGCTGAGCCTGAACGAGTTCCTGGGGCACCAGCACCTGGGGGTGCGGCGGCTCGTGGTGCCGGCGGCGCTCAAGTGGGAGGTCCGGGACAAGCTGGACCAGGCGAACATCACCGAGCGAGTCCTCTTCCCCGGCCTGGATGGCCTCAGCCGCTGGCTGCGCCGCTACTACGCTCCCCGTCCCCGGTAGGCACCACTGGAGGCACGGGCGCTGGAAGTGGCGGCGGCTCTTGCGAGGGGTTTCGCGGAGCGGGCGCCTGAGGGGGTGGCTCGATGTCAGCGCCTTCGTCGGGAGGACCTGGGGACTCCGCGACCACGTCCCCGTGAGGCGTGACTGCGTAGAAGAACCACCCATCCAGGATGCGCCTTCGTGGCCCCTCGCATCGCTCGAAGTCGGGATCCAACAGCACGTAGTACAGCCCGGGCGTCGGGCCCGTGAAGAGCGAGACGTTGAGGCCATCCTCGGGATGGGAACAGCCAGAGAACAGCCGAGGCGGCTGAGTCCTGACGAACTCGCGGACCGCCCCCACCGCGGCCTGTGCCGCGCCCGCGGGCATGGGGCTCGTCACGGGCCGTGCCGACCGCGCATCCGGCCATTCGACGACCCCCTTCCACACGGCCGAGGGGTGCCTGCACCCGGACATCACCAGCAGGAGCCCCAGCCACCCATGCACCTGTCGCATCCACCCTCCTCTACTCATGCAGCAACCGGAGGGAGCCTGCATCACACCGGGGCGCGACACTGAGGCCTCCGGCGGGTGCCGGTGCGCAGCGGCCCAGCAGGACCCATCCACGCCGGGCCTCGCTCCATTGCTCAATCTCACCCGTCGGAAAGTAGCGCAGGAAGATGCGCGTTCCATCCTGCCGCTCCGCGACCACCGCGGACGCCATCTCCAGGAACGTCGACTGGAACCGGGCGGGTGCGGGATTGCCTGGGATCAATCGCACTTCCGCCATGGCGACAGCGGGCCTGAACGCATCCGTGGGCCAGGCCACCAGGTCCTGAGCTGAAGGGCCCGCGCCACAGGGGTGGTTGTGAATGTAGCCCACGACCCAGACCTGGGTGGGGGGATGATCCGCATCCTGGACCGCGTAGAAGGGCGTGCATCGGTTGTGACGCTCCCGTACGGGCTCGGTCACTCGCCATGACAGTGACTGGTGGGTCCCCGCCACGTAGACCGTCGAGCAGTACTCCGTGGAGAGCCCTGGGATGGGCCTTCGAGTGCCTGGGTCGCACGCCTTCGCGCCCGGAAGCTGGAGCAACGCATCCGCCACGTCACGCAGCAGGGAGATGGGGATGGACGTCTCCCCGGTGGGCATCTCAACGGAGGGGACCTCGGACCAGGGCCCCCGGGCACGCTCCGGCTCGAGCGGAGCCGTGGGCCCAGAGGCGCATCCCGCGAGCAGCGGCACCAACATCCAGAAGGGCAGCGCGAATCGCACGGCGGCGCATCCTAGCGGAAGCGCCGCGGCCTCTCAGGCTCCCTTCACGCGTGCACGGGCTCGCCACCCATCGGGCCGGGACCGGACGTGTCGCGCTCCCGGCGCGCCGCGCGGTCCGCCGCTTCTTTCGCCCACCGCGCGTCATCCTTACGCGCGTTCTTGTGCGCCAACGCTCCGCCCATGACGACCCCGCCCAGCACCACCCCCATCACGACAATCCCCACCAACAACGCACCCATGATGACCATCGGGACCACCTCCACTCCCAACGGTGCGTCTCGCCTGCCCCTCCCGCAGGCCGTACCCGGCGGGGCCCTCGGAGCCTCGCCCCCCTGCCCGCCCCACCCCACCCGCGACTCCGGGGACCCCTCCTGGCAATGGACAGACACGGGACACACCTTCGTCCAAAGACCGCCGGGACTCCCGAAAATGGAGGTGCGTCAATGCAAGACACCGGCCTTGTTGTTGAGTGTGGCAAGCCCCCTGTCGCCCCCAATCCCCGAACCTGGAAGGGACAGCCCTCCCTGCCCATGCCCACCCCCGAGCCGCCCCGCCACGACGCCCCCTGCCCGGACGCACCACCGCCTCCGTCCGACGGTGAATGTCCACCCCACGACGACTTCGACGACGCCATCGCATCCTGGTAGGGAACCGGGGCATGAGCGTGCCCCGCCCCAACCCGCTGCTGTCGGACCGTGACGTGGAGTTCCAGCTCTATGAAGCGCTGGACACCGCGAGCCTCTGCGCGCTGCCTGCCTTCCAGGAGCACTCCCGCGACACCTTCGCGCTCCTCCTGGACAGCACCCGCCGCTTCGCCCGCGAGGTGCTCGCCCCCACCTACCGGCCCATGGACGCCGCCCCGCCCGTCTTCGAACACGGCCGCGTGCGCGTCCACCCGGCCATGCGCTCGCTCTACGCCGGCATGGTGGACCTGGGCCTGCTCACCGCCACCCGGCCCCCCGACGTCGGCGGCCAGCAGCTCCCCCTCACCGTGCACGCCGTGGCCAGCGCCTACCTCATGGCCGCCAACCTGAGCGCCTACGGCTACCTGGGCCTCACCCTGGGCGCCGCGCACCTGCTGGAAGTCTTTGGCACGCCCTTCCTGCGCGACACCTTCATGGCCCGGCTGTACCGCGGTGAGTGGACCGGCACCATGGCCCTCACCGAACCCCAGGCCGGCAGCAGCCTCGCGGACGTGAAGACGCGCGCCACGCCCGCGCCGGATGGCGGCTACCGCCTCCAGGGCTCGAAGATCTTCATCAGCGGCGGCGACCAGGACTTCACCGACAACATCGTCCACCTGACCCTCGCGCGCATCGAGGGCGCGGAGGGCGGCACGCGCGGCGTGTCCCTCTTCGCCGTGCCCGCGCGCAGGCCCCAGGCAGGAGCGCTGGTCCCCAACGACGTCCAGGTGGCCGGCGTCATCCACAAGATTGGCTGGCGCGGCCTGCCCAGCCTCGTCCTCAACTTCGGCGAAGCCAACGACTGCCACGGCTGGCTCGTGGGCCAGCCCGGGCGGGGCCTGGCCTGCATGTTCCAGATGATGAACGAGGCGCGCATCATGGTGGGCCTCAACGGCGTGTCCACCGCCGCCGTCGCCTACCAGGAGTCGCTCTCCTACGCGCGCGAGCGCCCCCAGGGCCGCCCCACCGGCATCCGCGACACCACGCGCGCCCAGTCCCCCATCATCGAACACGCGGACGTGCGGCGCATGCTGCTGCGCCAGAAGGCCATCGTGGAGGGCGGCCTGTCGCTGCTGCTCGCCACCTCCACCCAGGCGGACCTCGCGAACCACGCGCCAGGGGAGTCCACGCGCAAGCGCGCGCAGCTGCTGCTGGACCTGCTCACGCCCATCGCCAAGACGTTCCCGGCGGAGAAGGGTTTTGAATCCAACGCGCTCGCGCTCCAGATTCATGGCGGCTACGGCTACTCCAGCGAGTACCTGCCCGAAGCGTGGCTGCGCGACCAGAAGCTCAACACCATCCACGAGGGCACCACCGGCATCCAGGGCCTGGACCTGCTCGGCCGCAAGGCGGTGGCGGAGGGCGGCGCCGCGCTCCACGCGCTCGACCAGGAGGTGCGCGCCACCACCGGCCGCGCCCGGGCCGCGGGCGTGGACCCCACCTGGAGCGACGCGCTAGAGGACGCGCTCCAGCAGGCCAGCGCCCTCACCCTGGAGCTCGGCGCGCGGGGCATGGCGGGAGAGGTGGACGTGATGCTCCGCCACAGCACGGACTTCCTGGAGCTCTTCAGCGTGGTGGCCGTGGCGTGGCGCTGGCTCGCGCAGGCCGCCGCCGCGAAGGAGGGCCTCGCCCGCGCGCCCTCCAGCGAGGACACCGCCTTCTACGAGGGCAAGCTCGCCGCCGCGCAGTACTGGTTCGCCGTGGAGGTGCCGCGCGTGCCGCTCCTGGCCCACCTGTGCCGGACGGGCGAGGACTCGTACGCCCGCATGCACCCGGACTGGTTCTGACGGGAGGGCGGACGCCACGCCCGGCCTTCCGCCAGAATGCGCGCATGTCGGTCTCCTTCCACCTGTGCCAGCCCGGCGGGGGCGCCTCGTGCGGCGCCTGCTGCGGCCTCTACAACTTCCGCGACCACTCGCGCGAGGCGCTGACCCGGCGACTGGAGACGCAGACGGAGCGGCTCTCCCACGCGCCTCGCACCCTGGAGGCCTACGCGGAGGCCGCGCGAGAGCTGACCGCGAGCCGGGCCGCCCCCGCGCTCTTCCCCATCGTGAGGGTGTGTCCGCTGCTGGGCTTCCTGGACGCGGAGAAGCAGCGGGTGGGCTGCCTGGGCCATCCCTGGGTGACGGGCGGCGCGGACCTGCGCGACTGCGGTGTCTACCGCGCCACCACCTGCGAGACCTTCACCTGCCCGTCCTTTGGTTGGCTCACCGACGCGCAGGCGCGGCTGGTCCAGGCCGCGTGCGCGGACTGGTACCTCTACGGGCTGGTCATCACGGACGTGGAGTTCGTGCGCGGCTGCCTCAAGCTCCTCGAGTGGGAGTTGGGCGGCCCCGCCTCCCCGGAGCTCCTGAGAGAGCGCCCTGACTCGCTCGCCGCCATGCGCCGCCTCTTCGCCCTGAAGGAGACAGCCCCCGGCCGCGACGGGCAGGCCACCGTGTTCGGCCGCTTCACCCACGACACGGAAGGCGAGCCCGTCCCGCGCTCGCTCGACTACGCCGCGCTGGGCACGCGCGCGGCCCCCGAGGACGACGTGGTGCTCTGTCTGGGCTACACGCCCGCCGGCGCCGCGGAGCTGATCGCCGCGCGGGCCCTGGTGCGCGACCACGTGCGCGCCGTGGCCGCCACCTTCTCCGCGTAGTCAGCCACGAGCCCCGCCCTTCCAGAAGGCAACACCCCTTCCAGACGCCGGACGCTTGCACCGGCGAGGGGCCGTCCGCAGGTTCGCCTGCGGGAGGGTGTCGGATGGGTGGACGGTGGAAGTGGATGGGGATGGTGGCGCTGTGCACGCTGGCCTCCGCGTGCCAGGGGGACAACAACGCGGACGCGGCGTCGCCGGCGATGATGCAGGCCCGGGACTCCGCGAACGGAGGACCGACGGTGCCCGTCATGCCCGCGCTCGCGCAGGGGGACAACCTCCGGCCCCAGGGCGGTGCGCCGCCGGACGCGAACGCCCAGGTGCCCCCGAACACGGCCCCCCCTCCCGGAGCGACACGCCCGCCAGCTCCCCGGGCGGCTGAGCCCACGCGCGGCACGACCGCGCAGGCGCCCGCGAACGCCCCCACGCGACAAGACCTCACCGCCCCGGGCAACGCGCCGCGGGCCCCGGACGCTCGACAGCCCGGGACGCAGGCCCCCTCCGAGGGCCGGGTGATGATTGGCGCCCAGGCCGTGCAGGCCCGCGACGACGAGGCCTGGTACGAGGGCGCGGCCAAGGCGGCGCAGGCGGCGGTGACGGACACGTCCGCGAACCGGCCACTGGAGCAGGTCATCATCGCGTCCAGCGCGGTGAGCGGCCGGGTGACCCACGTGGGCCGCGACAGCCTGCACGTGCGTGACGGCGAGGGCACCGTGTACGAGCTCCAGCTCGACCCGCGCAGCCGGGGCCTCCACCAGGGCCAGCGCGTGTCCCTCCAGGAGCTCCAGGAGGGCACCCCGGTGCGCGCGCAGTTCGTCCTCATGGGCGGTCGCACCGTCGCGCGCGACGTGCAGGTGCGGCGCTAGCATCCCGGCGGCTTCGATGCCTGAAACGACGACACCCGGGTAGCCATGGAGGCTCCCCGGGTGCCTGTCTTCGTCCCGCGCTCCCCTCTCACGAGGGGAGCGGGGCGTGAAGCGGGTGTGGCTAGTAGATGGCCTTGAGCGTCACGCCCGAGTACGCCGAGTAGCCATTCAGCTTCACGTAGTACTTGCCCGCGGTCGTCTTGGTGAGCGTGCACGTCTCCGAGTTGCCGGCCGAGTACGGACGGCAGTCGTACGTGGAGGTCGTCGGCGAGGAGCCGAAGCGCACGTACAGGTCCGCGTCACCCGTGCCGCCAGAGATGGAGATGGAGACCGTCTTGTTCGCCGGCACATCCAGCGTGACCCACTCCGTGTTGAAGGAGCCCGAAGCGCCGGAGATGCCCGTCACCGGCACGTTGCTCTGGAGCACGTTGCCGCCGCCGCCGCCCGGAGCCGTGAAGCTGCCCTTCAGCGTCACGCCGGAGTAGGCGGCGTAGGCGTTGAGCATCACGTAGTAGGTGCCCGCCTGGATGTTGGTGATGGTGCACGTCTCCCCGTTGCCACTGACGTACGGACGGCAGTCGTAGGTGGACGCATCCGGCGCGGCGCCGAAGCGCACGTACAGGTCGGCGTCACCCGTGCCACCGGAGATGGTGAACGTCAGCGCCGTGGCGCCCGCGGGAACGGCCAGCGAGTAGTACTTCTTGTTGCCCGCGCTGTCGCTCAGGCCCGTCACCGCCGTGCCGTTGGTCAGCGGGATGGAGGTCGGGGGCGGAACCGTCACGCCCACGCCCACCGCTTCCCACGCCGCCTTCACCGCGTCCTGCGTGGCCTGGTCGTAGCCCAGGTCCGCCGCCGCCTGGATGGTCCAGGCCTTGGCCTGCACGTACGTCGTGCTCGCCGTGTAGAGGTCGGTGTTGGCCTTGTACCAGATGCGGCCGGCCTTCTCGACGCCGATGGCCGGCACCTCGATGGTGGAGCGGCCGCGCGGGTGCTTGCCACCCTTGGAGAGCAGCGCGAACGCCAGGTTCGGGATGCCGGAGGTGTAGTGCACGTCCTGGCCGTTGTAGTTCGGCGCCCAGTCCAGCGACACGCCGTCCTTCGCCGGGTCATCCATGTAGCGCAGGGCGTCGTTCGGGATGTTCGGCGTCCAGACGTCCTCGCCCACCATCCAGACGTCCGCGGCGATGCTCCAGTCCTTGGACCAGCTCTCGCAGATGGCGCCGAACGTGTCGGACATCGCCTCGTTGAGGCCGCCGGACTGGCCGGAGTACGTCAGGTTGGACTCGTTCTCCGTCACCGCGTGGGTCAGCTCGTGGACGGTGACGTCCGCGTCCTTGCCCAGCTCGATGGAGTTCACGCCATCGCCGTCGCCGTACACCATCTGGGTGCCGTCCCAGTAGGCGTTCACGTAGTTCTTGCTGTAGTGAACCGTGCTGATGAGCGTCTGGCCCGCGTTGTTGAGCGAGTCGCGGTTGAAGAGCGTCTTGTAGCAGTTGTAGGTGTAGCCCAGCATGTCGTAGTTCATGTCGACATGCGAGTCACCGATGGCCGCCTGGCCCTCGCTGCGCTTGAGCGTGCCCGGCGTGCTGGTGCCGTTGTTCGCGCTGTAGAGCTTGCGGTTGAGCGCGGAGTGGATCTGCGGAGCGCGCAGCACGATGGAGCCGTCCACCGCGCTCACGTACACGAGGTCACGCACCGGCATCAGGTTGCTCTCACCCGTGACCGTCACCTCGTACGCCAGACGCAGCGCGCCGTCCTCGGTGCGCACGTACACCAGCCGGGGCGCGCCCTCGGCCCCCAGGCCCGTGCCCACCGTCGCGCCCACCGCCGCCGCCTGCGCGGACTGGGCCGCGATGCGCGGCAGCGCGGAGACGGTCAGGCCGTCGCGCGCGGAGCCGTTGGCCCGGAACACCGTGCCGTCCGGCCGCACGTGCACGACCAGCTCGCCGCCAATCACCTGCAGGCCGTTCTTCGTCTGCGTGAAGCGCAGGTGCTGGTTGCCCTGCTCGTCGGTGTGCGCCTTGCGCAGCACCATGTCCTCCGCGTTCAGGCGGAAGGCCGGCGCCACGCCCGCGAGCACATTCCGCCCGCCAGCCAGCGTGTTGACCTTCAGATCCATCCGGCCCAGCTCGCCACGGATGCTGTCGGGGATGCCGTCCGCGTGCACACCCAACACCTGGGCACCGCCGAGCGCGTTCAACGTGCTCTGGATGTCCTCGCCCGACTTCTCCTGCTCAGGCGCCTGCGTCTCGTCTCCCGTGGACCCCTGCGTACCGCACGCCGAAAGAGCCACGCCGAGCCATGCCGCGCCAATCGTCTTCAACAGTCGATGAGCCAACGCGATACCTCCATCAAGAAACAACGGGTGATACGTGACACACTTGAATTCATCAGGGCAACTACTTTTTGGGGAAAGTACGTTTTGCAGCTTTGTACAATCCCCCTGAACAAGCTCGCCTGCCATGGAATTCTCGCTAGGCGAAATTATCAACAATTCTGCTTATTCAGGTGCCTGCGGAGGAAACGGGAGTGGGCGCGGGATGTCTCAAAAAAATGTTTTCACCGGATGGAGCGCCGCATGCACCCGCAGGCTGACCTGAGGCGAAACGTCGGCCACCGGAGGATGTGGTGCCTGGGGCTGTTGCTGGCTGTCACGGCCTGTGCGTCGCGGGCGCCGGTGGCGGTGGCGGAGGTGCCGGCGCCGCCCACGTTGACGGTGGCGCAGGTGGCGCGGCTGCTGCCCCCGAAGGTGAAGGGCGCGGAGCGCGAGGGCTGGGCACGCGACGTGCTGGCGGCGCTGGACGCGGAGGCGATTCCGGCGTCGGGGCCCGTGGTGTGTCAGGTGCTGGCCATCATCGAACAGGAGTCGGGCTTCCAGGCGGACCCGGCGGTGCCGGGGCTCGCGAAGCTGGTGCGTCAGAAGCTGGACGGGACGGCGGGACGGTTGGGCCCCTTGGGGCGGCGGCTGCTGGACGAGGTGCTGTCGTCGAAGGCGAAGGGAGCGAAGCGCACCTTCGGGGCGCGGCTGGACGCGCTGCGCACCGAGCGGGACCTGGACCGGCTCTTCCGGGACATGCTGGCGTACTATGAGGAAGAGTACCCTGCGGCGTACGCGGCCGCGGACCTGGCCAGCTCCCTGTTCGGTCCATCGTCGTTCGCGGGACAGAACCCCGTCACCACCGCCGGCTCCATGCAGGTCAGCGTGCGGTACGCGCAAGAGAAGGCGGGCCCGGACGCGGACCCGGTGCAGGTGCGCGAGTCGCTCTACACGCGCGCGGGAGGCGTCCGGTACGGCACGTCACGGCTGCTGGGCTTCGAGGCCGCGTACGACGAACCGCTCTACCGCTTCGCGGACTACAACGGCGGTGTCTACAGCTCGCGCAACGCCGCCCTGCAAGCCCAGGTCAGCCAGCTCACCGGGGTCACCCTCGCGACGGATGGGGACTTGCAACTGTATGACAGGAATGGGCAGCCACGAAGCGAGGACAGTCAAAGCCTCAAGGCGCTGCTGCTCTTTCGCCAGCGCTACGCGCCGGACCTGAGCGAGCGGCGGGTGCGCCGGGACGTGGAGCAGGAGAAGACGGCGGACTTCGAGAAGACCGACACGTACCTCGCGGTGAAGCGCGCGTACGCGAAGCAGACGGGCGAGGCGCCCGCCTACGCCCAGCTCCCGCAGGTGCTGCTCAAGAGCGTGAAGCTGAGCGGCGAGCGCACCACCGCGTGGTTCGCGAAGTCGGTGGACGCGCGCTATCAGCAGTGCCTCGCCCGCCACCGCCAGGGCGCGCGGTAGCGGGCGGGCTCCCGCCGGGACTACGGCGTGGTGAAGGCAGCGCTGTACGTGTCCGCGCTGACGTTGGGCAGCAGCTCCGCGGTGATGTACGGG
This sequence comes from Corallococcus sp. Z5C101001, assembly GCF_007352635.1. Lineage (NCBI taxonomy): Bacteria > Pseudomonadati > Myxococcota > Myxococcia > Myxococcales > Myxococcaceae > Corallococcus > Corallococcus sp. Z5C101001. The sequence continues at coordinate 8,893 of NZ_VKLU01000018.1, read as the reverse complement.
GCCCGCCAGGGCTCGTAGTTCGGAGAGCCATCCGCTGTCACCCGCGCGTAGTAGACGGTGCCCGGCAGCAGCAGGTTGGGCGGCAGCCGGACCTGCGTCCTGTCCCCAGGCACGTAGAAGCGCAGCGTCGGGTTCGCGTCGAAGGTGCCGACCAACTGGATGACGGACAGGACGTAGGCCTTGGGCGTCCCCTGGACCGGAGGCCGCCAGCTGAACACCGGCTGCGTGGTGCCCACCACGCGCGACGCGTAGGCATCCACCCCGTCGATGCGCAGCTCGCGGGGCGGCGAGATGGACGGTTGGAGGGGACCCGCGATGAGGTGGTCCAACCGGTCGATGACGTAGATGCCGCCGCTGGGGTAGTGGTTCCGGGTCCCCACGACGACCGGCGTCGCGGAGCGGAACGAATAGCCGACCGTGCCCACCACGCCCGAACTGGAGGGATAGGGATTGCCGTAGGCGAGCCGGCGCGCGATGACGCCGTCCTCACCGCGCGGCAGCGTCAGGGTGAGCAGCTCGCCTTGGTAGCCCACCCAGCCGTCCTGGTAGCCGAACGGCGCGGGCGACAGCGACAGCGAAGGCGTGCTGAGCGTCCCGGTGGGGTTCGCGTCCGTGCGCCAGCGGGTGAACTCCGACAGGCGCCACTCCATGGAGAACGGCTGCTGCGCGACGGGCTGCAAGGCGCCCGACAACGGCAGGGACGTGGTGCCGTCCGGCGTGAAGGAGAAGGCCGGCGGGTGCAGGCTGCTCACCACGGTGGAGTAGACCAGGGGCCCGCCGCTCGGGAGGGTGCCGGCCCCCACCGAATTGAGCTGGTTCACGTAGAGGCGGTCGCCCTTCGTGGCATCCAGCGCGGGCAGCCCGCGGCCGGAGCCGCTGTAGACCCAGGCCACCGGATCCTCGAGCGTCGTGGCCCCGGCCGTCGGGTACTCATTGGGGGAGAGCGGCGCGTACAGGTCCACGTCCGCGCTGGTGGCCTGGAGCGAGCTGCCCGGGTCGTAGGCGGACGTCCAGTCCTGCCAGGGCTCCAGGTGGGTGAAGGACAGGGACGCGGTCGACTCCATGATGGACGTGTAGACGGCGTCCGGACGGCCGATGCGGTTCAGCCCCAGGTCGAAGTGGCGCGCGCGCGTCAGGAAGTAGAGCCGGTTCGCGCGCAGGAAGTACTCACCGTCCGGCACGTTGTCGAAGCGCATGCCCCCTGCCACCGGAGTACCCGTGCGCCGGTCGAAGTCGATGCCGTGGGGGATGAGGATCTCCAGGTCGCGGCCAGCCAGGCTCTCCGGGACCACCGTCACCCCAGCGCTGGAGTGGTAGCGGCTGTCAGCCGTCACCAGCACGGAGGTGTCGGGCGTGCCCGCGTCCCCCGCACCAGTGCCCGCGTCGGGTTCACCACAGCCGGGCAGGACGTCGTCCTGGGAGATGACCGCGGTCCCCTCCCGCGGCGTCAGCACCGGCAGCCCCCGGGGACTCCTCTCTTCGGAGGAGGGCGCTGCTTCCCCGCAGCCCAACCAGGCCGCGCAGGCGGGGACGAGCAACAACGACAAACGACGCATGGACATGATGGGCCCAGAGGACAAACACTGAATGACTGTCCGGTCCCGGCCCCGACCTGACACCCCTTCTATACCCGAAGGGGGTCAATTCATGTCTATATAGACTTAACCGTTAAATCTATATAGGCGGGGTTCAATCGCTATGCCTACCTCCGTCTGGCTTCACCGGGCGGGCGGCGGCGCGAATTGCTTGTCGGAGATTCTCATCTCCGTGACGGGGCCGTACTTACGGGCCACGTCGCGCAGGGCGTCCGCCTTGCCCAGGAGGACGAGGGTCAGGTCCTCGTTGGCGGGCAGGACGCGCTGGTTCACGGCGCGGACGCTGTCGCGGGTGGTGGCGGCCACGGCGCTCGCGAAGCCGTTCACGTCCTGCGCGTCCAGGCCGTAGAAGGCCAGCTCCGACAGCTTCATGGCCAGCTGCTCGCCCGTCTCCAGCGTGGGGGGAAACTGTCCCTGCACGTAGGCCTGGGCGGAGGTGAGCATGGCGTCATCCACGCCGTCCTGGCGGTAGCGCGCGAGCACCTCCAGCGCCAGGTCGATGGCGCGGCCCGTGGTGGCCGTCTGGGTATAGGACGTGAGGGTGACCGGGCCCGCCTGGAGGCCGGGGGCCAGGCTGGAGCGGGCGCCGTAGGTGAGGCCGGTCTTCACGCGCAGCTCGGTGTTGAGCAGCGAGGTGAAGCGCCCCCCCAGCACGGTGTTGGACAGCTCCGCCACGACGCGGTCCGGGTCGGTGCGGCGGATGCCGGTGTTGCCGATGGCGAAGTAGGTCTGGGTGGCGTCGGGCTTGTCCACCAGCAGCACGCGCCGGCCCTTCGTGGGCGCGGTGGCGGGCACGGCGGAGAGCGGCTGGCCCGCGGGAGCCCAGCCTCCCAGGGCGGCCTCCAGCTTCGCGCCGAGCGCCTTCGCGTCGAAGTCACCCACCACGGAGAGGATGAGCCGGTCCGCGCCCAGGTTCGCCTTCGCCCACCCGAGCACGTCGCTCCGGCCGATGGTGGGCAGCGACGCTTCACTGCCCAGCGGCGGCCGGCCGTAGGGGTGCGCGGGGAAGTGGAAGGCGTTGAAGTACACGCCGATGAGCATGCGCGGGTCGCCATCCTTGGCGGTGGCGATCTCCGACACGCGCAGCGCGCGGGCCTTCTCCAGCTCCTGCGCGTCGAAGCGCGGACGCATGAGCAGGTCCGACAGCAGCTCCACCATCAGCGCGGAGTCGCGAGCCAGGAAGCTGCCGTTGAGGAGCAGCGCCTCGCGGTTCGGCACGACCTCCAGCTCGCCGCCCACGCCGTCCACGGCCTCGGCGAACTGCTGGGCGTTGCGGGAGCCCGCGCCCTTCTGGAGCAGCTGGGCGGTGAGCGCGGCCAGGCCCTCCTTGCCGGCGGGGTCGGTGCTCGAACCTCCCCGGAGCCACGCGGAGAAGGCCACGAGCGGCAGGTCGTGCTTCTCCACGAGCAGCAGCCGCGCCCCGTTCTTCAGCGTGACGGTGGTCGTCTCGGGCAGCGTCACGCCCTTCGTCGGGGACGGGGCCTCGGCGGGGGCCGGAGCTGGAGCCGCGGGGATGGAGGCGGCGGGCGCGGGGGGCTCGGCGGGCGCGGATGACCGGGTGGACGCGCAGCCGGAGGCGAGCAGCAGCGCGGCGAGCGCGGTGCGAAGACGGGTGGGCGCGCGCATCGCGTGGAGTCCTTGGGAGCGGAGGCGGAAGAAGGCGCTCATCGCGAGCCCTCCTTGGAGGCCGGCGTGGAGGAGGCGGTGGTGGGGACGAGCCAGCCCACCGTGCGGTGGTCGGAGTTGAAGATGCGGGCGGCCAGCTTGTGCACGCCTTCGAGCGTGACCTTCTCGTAGCGCGAGGGCGCGTCGAGCAGCGCCTTCCAGTCCCCTCGGAAGGTGGCGGCGCTACCCAGCTCGCGGGCGCGGCCGTCGTTCGTCTCCAGCTTGCGCCAGAAGGCGGCCAGGGCGACGTTGCGCGCCTTGCGCAGCTCCGCGTCGGTGACGCCCTCTTTCGCCACGCGGGCCAGCTCCGCGGTGAGCAGCGCTTCGGTCTTCGCCAGGTCGCCGCCGGGCGGCAGGTCCACCAGGAACCACGCGAGCGACGGATCGAAGCCGCCGGAGGTGCTGCTCCGGACGCGGATGGCCACGCGCGCCTCGTCCACCAGCTTGCGGTGCAGGCGGGACGAGTCTCCCTGGGTGAGGATGAGGCCGAGGAGCTCCAGCGCCTCCGCGTCCGGATCATTGCCGGACAGGCCGTGGTAGACGACCTGGAGCAGCGGGGACTGGGCCAGCTTCTTCACGATGACGCGCCGCTCGCCCTGCTGTTCGGGCTCCTTCGTGCGCACGGGCTCCGGCGGGGGCTGGGCGGGGATGGTGCCCAGCGTGGCCTCCACCTGCTCGAAGAGGCGGGCGGGCTCCACGTCTCCGGCGATGACCAGCGTGGCGTTGTTGGGCGCGTAGTAGGTCTTGAAGTAGCGCTGGAGGTCCTCCATGCGCCAGGACTCGATGTCGGACGGCCAGCCGATGACGGGAATCTGGTACGGGTGCGCGACGAAGGCGGTGGCCTGCACCTGCTCCATCAGCGCGCCGGTGTTGTCATTGTCCACGGAGGAGCGGCGCTCGGAGTAGACGACGCCGCGCTCGGACTCGATGACCTTGGGGTCGAACGCGAGCGACTGGAGCCGGTCCTGCTCCAGGTCCAGGATGAGGGGCAGCGCGGAGGCGGGGAACCAGTCCAGGTAGACGGTGACGTCCTCGGAGGTGAAGGCGTTGTTGGCGCCGCCGTGGGCCTCCATCACGCGGTCGAACTCACCGGGGCCGTACTTCTTCGCGCCGTTGAACATCATGTGTTCGAAGAAGTGGGACAGGCCGGTGATGCCGGGCCGCTCGTTGCGGCTGCCCACGCGGAACCAGTTGGCCAGGGCCACGTTGGGGATGTCGTGGTCCGGCCAGACGACGACGGTGAGCCCGTTCTTCAGCGTGCGGGCCTGGATGCTGGCGCCCAGCTTCGCGACGGGGGTGGAGGCCGCGGCCTCCGGGGACGGCTGGGGGGCCTGGGCCCATGACTGGGACGCACCCAGCAGGGCCACGCAGGCGAACCACGACAACGGCGGACGGAACATCCTCGCTCCTGGAGAGAGACCCAAGCGGCGCCCGGGAACGGGCGGGAGCGCACCCTATTCCAGAAACGCCGCGCGGGTGTCCTCTCCGGGGAGCGTCAGGCGCGGGTCGCCTCAAGGCCCGTGGGTCCCGTCCCCGAAGCGCAGCAACCCCAACAACTGTTCGGGCGACAGCGCGGCGGCGCCATCCGCCTCCGACAGCAGGCTGTCGGCCAGGTCCCGCTTCTCCGCGTGGAGGGCGAGGATGGCCTCCTCGATGGTGCCCTCCGCGACGAAACGCGAAACGGTGACGGGGCGCGTCTGCCCGATGCGGTGGGCGCGGTCGGAGGCCTGGTCCTCCACGGCGGGGTTCCACCACGGGTCCAGGTGCAGCACGTGGTCCGCGGCGGTGAGGTTGAGGCCGGTGCCACCCGCCTTGAGTGAGATGAGGAAGAGCGCGCCCTCCCCTCGCTGGAAGGCCTCCACGCGGGCCTGCCGCTCCACGGCGGGCGTCTGTCCATCCAGGTACTGGAACGCGATGCCCCGGGACTCCAGCGCCTCGCGCACCAGCCCCAGGTGGCGCACGAACTGGCTGAAGACGAGCGCGCGGCCGCCCTCCGCCAACAGTTCGACCACCCGCTCCAGCACGCGCTCCAGCTTGGAGGAGGAGAGGCCCGTGTCTGGATCCACCAGCCGGGGATGGCATGCGGCCAGCCGGAGCCGTGTGAGCGCCGCCAGCAGTTCGAAGCGCGGATTCTTGTCCGGCGTCCCCCTGTCCAGCCGCGCCAGCGCCGCCAGCCGGACGTCGTCGTACAAGCGCCGCTCGGCGTCGGACAGGGTGACGGGCACCACCGTCTCCATGCGCGGGGGCAGCTCGCGCGCCACCTGGGCCTTGGTGCGGCGCAGGAGGAAGGGGCGCACCAGCCGAGCCAGGGACGCGCGGGCCTCCGGGTCCCGGTCGCGCTCGATGGGAACGGCGAACCGCGCGTGGAAGGACTCACGCCCGCCCAGCAGTCCCGGGAAGAGCAGGTCGTAGAGGCTCCACAGCTCCGACAGGCGGTTCTCCACCGGCGTACCGGTCAGGGCCACGCGGGCGTCGCTCTTCACGGTGCGCAGCGCGCGGGCCCGGGCGGTGTCCGGGTTCTTCACCGCCTGAGCCTCGTCCACCACCAGCGTGGCGAAGGTCACGGAGGCCAGCTTGCGGACGTCCCTGACCAGCAATCCGTAGCTGATGATCAACACGTCCCGAGGGCCCAGCAGGGATGGCAGGGCGCCCCGGTCCGCGTCCTGCCAGATGTGCACGCGCAGCGACGGGGCGAAGCGCGCGGCCTCGCGGGCCCAGTTGCCGCGCAGGGACGTAGGCGCCACCACCAGGGCGGGCCCGTCCGCCGCGCGGGCCAGCAGCAGGGCCAGCGCCTGGAGCGTCTTGCCCAGCCCCATGTCGTCCGCCAGGCACGCGCCCGCGCCCCATGAGGCCAGCCGGGCGAGCCACACGAAGCCCTCGCGCTGGTAGTCGCGCAGCTCCGCCTTCAGGCTCCGGGGCACGCGCACCGTGCGCGCGTGGGCTTCGTGGATGCGCCGCGCCAGCCCGCGCCAATCCGGAGGCGCCTGGACGCGCACGCCGGCCTTCTCGAGCGTGTCCAGGACGGGCGCCGCCGCGGCGCTCACCTCCAGCCCCTGCCGTCCGGCATGCGCCATGTCCGCGAGCGGCGTCAGTTGCTCGCGCAGTGCCTCCGTGAGGCGCATCCAGCGTCCCTTTCCCAGCGGGATGTAGCGCTGGCGGCGGCGCACGGCGTCCAGCAGGAGCGCCAGCTCCACGCGGGCTCCATCCAGCTCCACGCCGCCCCTGGCGCCGAACCAGTCGCGCTCCCGCCGCACCTGGACCCGGAGGTTCGCGGTCTCCGGGCGCGTCACCGTCCACGCCTGCTCCGCCCACTCCACGCGCAGCTCGGGTCCCGCGAGCGGCTCCAGCGCCTCCAGCAGCGGGAGCGCGGCCTCCGCGGTGTCGCGAGTGAAGCGGTAGGCCCCTGGAGGCAATGACAGACGCTCGAGGAGCGCGTCCGCCCGGGCGCGCTCGGCGTCCAGGTCCCGTCGGACCATGACCCGCTCCCGGCCTCGCAGGCCACGCACCACGGGGGCCCCCTCGCCCACGGGCTGTGGACCGGCCTCCGGCAGCGGCCTCACGAGCAGCGAACCTTCCAGGGACGCGTCCCCCACCTCGCGCAGGCGCACCAGCAGGCCCGGCCAGGCCTCCACGGGGCGGGCCTCCAGGGCCGGTGGCAGCGCTACCGGGAAGGCCGCCTCCAGCGCGGAGAGGTGTCCCAGCAGCGCGTCGCGCTGGGAAGCGGCCACGTAGGTGCCGTGGAGCTTCAGCGACTTGAGCAGTGAGACGGCGTCCGGAGGAACGGACACCAGGGTGACGCTGGGAACACCGGGCTCCACGAGCAGCCAGGGTTGGGAGGCCCGAGGGCCCGCGGGCGGCGGTGTCAGGTCTTCCGCGGCCACGGGGCGTCCATCCACCGCCGGCCGCAGGCGCAGGGCCTGTCCGTCCGGCTCCAGCGCGAAGCCCAGGGGCGACTCCCGCACCCGCGCGGGCACGTCCGGGACGCTGGAGAGACGGAGGCTGGAGCTTCGGGAGAGCGTGCGCAGGGCCTGGAGGAGCAGGGCATAGGACGCGCTCGTCCCCTCGGCATCGCTCCCGAAGTGCAGAGAGCCCTGCCCCACCATGCCCTCCGCCTCGATGAGGGAGAAAGCCTGCCGCTCGTCCAATCCCTGGAGGGCCCGGAGCGCCTTGTCACGGTCGTACCAGGTGACGGCGCGACCTGGAGTCCACCCGCCCTTCTTCGCGGGCAGGTGCAGGTAGGCCTGGAGCCGCCAGCCACGCGGAGGTCCTGGCTCCAGCCTGAAAGTGACGAAGTCCTCCGTGCCAGCGGCCTCGCGAAGCGCGCGCCCCTGGAGGGACGTCTCCAGCGACGTCAGCAACTCGCGGCCCGGTGCTTCGAAGAGCAACTCCGACAGCTTCGTGGCGCGTGGGGTCTGCCGGAGTGACACCAGCAACTCCAGCACCGAGTCCACGGCGCTCAGGGCGTGGACACAGGAAGCCTCATGGGCCTTGGGCGAGCATGGACAGGCCAGGCAGGCCCGCCCCTCCAGCAGGGCGCGAGGGTCGAGCACCACCTGCCCCCGCTCCTCTGAAGGGTCCCCCTGACGAGAAGAAGGGCTCCACGCCGCGAGCTCCGGCTCCCGCGCGAAAAGCCGCAAGGGGCTTTCCCCCAAGGTGGCGACAGGGGCAGGTGCCAGCAGCCGGGGCAGGGCTTGGGTCCGGAGGCGCGCGCGCAGGCGCAGGAGCGCCGCCTGCACGGGGGCGAGGCGTGCATCCGTGGGTGGGGACAGGGGCTTCGCGGCGGCTTCGAGCGCCAGCCCCCGTGAGACCCGCCCCGCCTCGTCGCGCACCCACCGCCATGCCGCTTCCGCGAGGGCCTCCTTTTCGGAGACCTTCAGGCTCCGCAGCTTCGAGCCGCCCTCCAGCGCGTCCACCACCGTGGCCTTGCGCAGGGCGTGGAGTCGATGGCGCGAGAGGAAGTCAGGTAACAGGGGCCCGAGCACTGCCACGGGCACGCTCCTCGCGCGGCCCACGTGGTGCTCCACGAGCCAGTCGTGAAGGGCTTCCGGCGTGGAGGGCCGTACGCGGACATCCGCCATTCGCGGGGAGGCGTGTGACGGCTGGCCCTGAAGCCGTGGGGCAACGGACTGGAGCCATGCGAGCCCGACCGCGACCGAATGCGCGCAGACGCCTTCGTCCCAGTACGCTTCGCATCCACAGTCCAGCAGCAACCCATCGGAATCGGGATCCACGCGGATGCCCGCGTCGAAGGAGCGCCGGCGTCCTTCGGACACGGTGCCCCGGATGGCATCCTCCGAGGGCGGCTGCAGTTTCACCGCATCCTGCGAGAGCCACGCCTGGGCCCGGTCGAACAAGGGCTCGCCCGCGAGGTCCCGGAGCGCCGCCAGCGTCAGCCTTGGGTGAAGTGGGGAGCGAGGACGCATGAACTCTGGAGACTACCCATCAGGTGGTCTTCCAACGAGCGTTGCGTCCAGGCCGCCCCGCCACCGCCCGCACGCTCGCGAGGGCACGGAGGGACCCGGCGTGCCCCCCTCCGTGGCCATCCTGCTGACGGCGCTAGGCCGTGTCTGATGGATGCAGGTGGCGCAGGTAGGAGAAGATGAGCGCCACCTGCACCAGGGCCAGGTAGTTGA
>NZ_VKLU01000017.1:0-185134 GCF_007352635.1 Corallococcus sp. Z5C101001 | reverse complement strand
CCCACCTTCGCCTGCTTCTTCAGTCCGAGGATGGACTGCCCGCACTCGGTGAACGCTGGCGTCTCCTTCGCGTCCGGTGCTCGCGCCACCTGCTGCTCCGCGCTCACCTGCTGCTTCTTCGCCAGCTTCGGCGCGACGCCTCGGAAGACCCGCCACTCCATCGTCAGGTCTCGCGTCCCCTGCCCCGAGTCCACGTAGAAGGCGTTCTCCCCCACGGGGAAGGCCAGCCGGTCCTCGTCATCCTCGATGGAGACGCCGTACGCGCCGCTCGCGGTCGAGGACGGATCCCCCGGGGCTCCGGTGTCTCGTGTGGAAGGGTCGCCGCCAAGTCCCCGGCCGACGCCCCAGTCCAGTTGCCGTCCGGGCAGGGCCAACGCCTTGTTCACCGACTTGGTGATGCGGATGATCAACAACTTGCTCTTGGTCGGCGTCTCGCGCTTGCCGACGACCATGTACCGGTGCCAGTAGCCAGCGATCTTCGAGCCACCGAACTCCTGCTTCCAATCCGTCTCCAACACCAGACTGCCCCGGTCCTGACGGTAGGGCAGGTGCGCGTCCGTGAAGTACTCCCGCACCGCGGGCCACATCTCCTCCAGCGGCGCGTCGTAGATGGCTTCGTAGTCGGGCGTCTCCAGGTCCTGCCGCCCGGCGCAGCCCACCGCCAGCCCCATCAGCACCACGAGCGACAGCCACTGTCCTGAACGCATCCACATCCTCCCGCGGAAGCCTACATCCTGGCCTTCAACGCCTCGGGCGGTCCTCCATATCGAGGCCGCCTGTCACCCTCACGGATAAAGACGCCGGGCGAGCTGCTGGAACGTCCGGCCGCTCTCGTCCATCAGCGGATGCCGGCCGTCCCGCACCACCCACCGGCCCGCCACGGCGACCTCGCGCACCGCTCCCGCCGTCGCCCCGAAGACGATGCCCGGCAGCAGCGACGCGAGGCCCGCGCCCACCAGCGACGGGTGATGCAGATCCACCGTGAAGAAGTCCGCGGGCGCGCCCGGCGCCAACGCGCCCGTGTCCATCCCCAGGCTCCGCGCGCCCTGCACCGTGGCCATGTCGAAGAGCCGCGCCGCCAGCCCGTCCAACGTCCCCGTCCCCGGATCCAACACCGCGCGGCGCAGACGCACCAGGCGCAGGTGCTGCTCCAGCTGCCGCGCCTCCTCCAGCAGGTCCACGGTCGTCTGGCTGTCCGAACCGAAGCTCACGCGCGCCCCGGCCTTCACCAGCGCGTCCGCAGGCACGATGCCATCCCCCAGGTTGCGCTCCGTGGACGGGCACGCGCACACCGTGGCCTCCGCGCGGCCCAGCAGCGCCACCTCGTCGTCCGTCAGGTGCACCCCGTGCACCGCCGTGAAGCGCGGCCCCAGCAGCCCCACGTCCGACACCAGCTCCACGGGACGGCGGCCGTGCTCCGCCAGGCACGCTTCAATCTCCTTGGGCTGCTCCGCCACGTGCATGTGGATGGGCATGACAGCGGGCGCGGCGCGGGCCACCTGCTCCAACCAGTCGCGCGACACCGCGCGCACGCTGTGCGGCGCGAGCCCCACGTTCACCCGTGCGTCGCCACGCACCGCCTGGGCCAGGTCCTGCGTGGTGGCGAGGAACGTGTCCACGTCCGCGTCGATGAAGCGGCGCTGGCGCGGGTTCGCCGGCACGTTGAAGCCCGCGCGCGCGTAGCCCACCCGCAGCAGACAGATGCGCAGCCCCACGTCCGTCGCCGCGCGGATGACCGCGTGCGCCAGGGCGTTGCGGTCCGCGTAGGGCGTCCCGTCGGACTGGTGGTGCAGGTAGTGGAACTCGCCCACCGCGGTGATGCCCGCGAGCGCCATCTCCACGAACACCTGCCGGGAGGCGGCGTAGACCTCCTCGGGCGTGAGGGCCTCCGCGGCGCGGTACATCGCCTCGCGCCAGGACCAGAAGTCGTCCTGCCCCCGGCCGGACGCCACGTATTCGGTGCGCCCCCGGATGAGCCGCTGGAAGGCGTGCGAGTGGCCGTTGACGAGTCCCGGAAGCAACGCCCGGCCCGCGAGCCGCTCCACGCGCGCGTCCGGAGGCACCTTGTCGAGCACTCGGCCGTCCGCGCCCACCGCCAGCGCGCGGCCTTCGTGGAAACGCCCTTCCGCGAAGAGGAAGTCAGGTTGGTAGACTGTGATGTCGCTCACGCGCGGCAGCGTATGCCAGTTCCCGGCGGGGCGCGGAAGCAGCTCAGGCGCCCAGTTCAGCACCGTCCATGAGGGGCGCGCGGCCCTCCGCCCAGGGACGGGTGCGCACCGCGTCGCGGATCCACGTGCCGTGCCGCCGCTCGTCCTCGCGGTGCTGGTGGATGAGGGCCTTCACCTCCGGAGTCCACTCGAACTGGAGCGCCAGCTCATAGGCCCGGTCGAACAGCTCCTCGTTGCCGAGCATGGCCCACAGCGTGGCCTCCGTCCCCATCAGTCCCGTCATCGCCGTCAGGCTCTTCATCGCGGAGCCCTTCAGGTCGGGCCGCAGCGTCACCGGGTCCCCCCCGAAGTGGCGGATGAGCGTGTTGAGGTCCTGCACGTGCCGCAGGTGGTCCGCGCGGAAGCTGTTGAGGCGCTCGCGCACCAGCGCCGGCCCGATGCGCGCGATGGCGACGTCGTACGCGCCCACGGCGTCCGCGTCGAGCTGGGCCAGGCTGTGCAAGCGAGCCACTTCGGACTTGTCGGCCATCGGCGCCTCCTCCAGGTGAGTGAAACGGGCGAGTGAAACAGGCGGATGTGAAGGCTCGGTCAATGTGGGGCGCCCTCCTCCCGGAACCAACCGCCTTTCCGCGCACCCACCCCTCCGCCGCCCCCAGGGCAGGCGGTCGGTCGCGAGCCCGTGCACGTCCATGGCCCCGGACAAGCAGCCCCCACCTCCCGGAGCGCCTGCCCTCCTGGTCCCCCGCCCGCCGCCACGAGGAATTGCGCGCCCACCCTCCTGTGCAGAGCGTTGGAGGGTGAAGACCTCCCAGACACAGAAGCGTCTGCGCCGCTACCGGATGAAGCGGGACTTCCACCGCACGCCGGAGCCCTCGCCGGACGTGGGCGCACCCAGCGAGAGCGCCCCCCGCTTCGTGGTGCACCAGCATGACGCCACCCGGTTGCACTACGACCTGCGCCTGGAGATCGGCGGCGTGCTGGTGAGCTGGGCCATCCCCAAGGGACCCAGCCAGGACCCCGCGGTGAAGCGGCTGGCGGTCCAGACGGAGGACCACCCGCGCTCCTACGCGGACTTCGAAGGCCACATCCCGGATGAACAGTACGGCGGGGGCGACTCGCTGCTCTGGGAGTCCGGCACCTTCGAGACGGTCCCACCCGGCGACGCCGAAGCCCAGTTGAAGCGTGGCCACCTGGAGGTCGTGCTCCACGGCGCGAAGCTGAACGGGCGCTGGCACCTGGTGCGCACCCGTCCCCGAAGCGGCAAGGCACAGTGGCTCTTCTTCAAGGCGAAGGATGCCTTCGCCCGCCCTGGCTCCGACATCACCGTGGAGCGCCCCGAGTCCGTGAAGAGCGGCCAGGTGCGCACGCAGGGGCCACGCAAGCCCGGCGTGGCGCGCGCCAGGAAGGCCGTCCGCGCTCCCGCCAGGTCCGCCCGCGCGCCGGCGACGCCGGAGGCGCTGTTGAAGCGGGTGTGGCCTCCCATGCTCGCGCGGCTGGCCGTCTCCGACGAGGTGCACGACGAAACGCACGCCTACGAGGTGAAGTACGACGGCTTCCGCGCCATGTTCGCCTCCACGCACGGCAAGAGCGCCTTCCAGAGCCGCCGGGGCAACGACCTGTCGAGCCGCTTCCCCCGGCTCACCTCGTCACTGCGCGAGCTGCCCGCGCGCGACCTGGTGCTGGATGGGGAGATCGTGGCGCTCGACGCGAAGGGGCGCTCCAGCTTCCAGCTCCTCCAGCACGCGGAGGCGGACACGGAGCAGCGCCTCCGGGTGTTCGACCTGCTGTGGCTGGACGGCGAGGACCTGCGCCAGCGCCCCTATGGGGAACGCCGCGCCCGGCTCGAGAAGCTGATGGCGCACGCGGCGCTCCCGCTTCAGCTCTCCGAGAAGCTGGACCTGCCCTTGTCGCGGGCCCTACAGGAAGCGCGCCGCAAGGGCTGGGAGGGCATCATCGCCAAGCGCAGGGACTCGCCCTACACCGGCACGCGCTCTGGCGACTGGTTGAAGCTGAAGGTGGTCGCGGGCCAGGAGGTCGTCATCCTCGGCTACCTGCCCATCAAGAACGCCCGGGCGAAGTCGGAGATCGGCGCGCTGCGCGTGGGCGTGCGCGGCCGGGGCGGCTACCACGACGTGGGCAAGGTGGGCACGGGCTACACCACCGAGGACCGCCGCGAGCTGCGCGGGCTGCTGGACGCCTCGCGCGTGAAGAAGTCCGCCGCCGTGGATGCGCCCGCGAACACGGACACCGTCTGGGTGAAGCCGAAGTACGTGGCCCAGGTGCGGTTCACCGAGTGGACGAAGGACGGCCGCCTGCGCCAACCCGTGTTCCAGGGCCTGCGCGGCGACAAGGTTCCCCAGGAGGTCGTGCGGGAACACCCCGCCCCTGTCGAAGGCTCGGCCCGCCGGGGCTCGCGTCGGGCTCCGGCGCGGGTCTCCGCTCGCACCACGACGAAGCCCGAACGCGAGGTGTCCGGGCGCGCCCCGCAGGTGCATCTCACGCACGGCGACCGCGTGCTGTTCCCCGGCGCCGGCCTGACGAAGGCGGATGTGTTCGCGTACTACCGGGACGTGGCACCGCTGCTGTTGCCCGTGCTCGCGGATCGTCCCCTGGCCCACCAGCAGTGGCCCGCGGGCATCGAGGCCCCGGGCTTCTTCCGCCATGAGCTGTCCGGCATCCCCCCGTGGCTGCCCACGCTGCGCGTGCGCCACGAAGCGAAGACGCTGCGCCACGTGAACGTGAAGAGCACGGCCGCGCTGCTGTGGCTGGCCAACCAGTCCGCGCTCACGCTGCACATGTGGCTGAGCCACGCGCCCCGGCTGGCGCAGCCGGACTTCGTGGTGTTCGACCTGGACCCCGGCGTCGGCGGCTGGAAGGACCTGGTGAAGGTGGCCAAGGCCCTGCACGCCCGCCTGGAGGAGCTGGGCCTGGAGTCCTTCCCGAAGACCTCCGGCAAGCGAGGCCTGCACGTGCTGGTGCCGCTGGCGCCGGGCCACACCTACGCGCGCACCCAGGCGTTCGCGGACGCGCGGGTGCGTGAGCTGGAGGAGGACCTGGGCGGCATCGCCACCACGAAGCGCTCCGTCCGCGACCGCGAGGGCCGGCTCTACCTGGACGCGGGCCAGAACGCGCGCGGCAAGACGGTGGTGGCGCCCTACTCGCTGCGCGCAGTGGAGGACGCGCCCTTCTCCGCGCCGCTCGCCTGGAGCGAGGTGAACGGCCGCCTGGACCCCCACCGCTTCCGCCTGAAGACGCTGAAGAAGCGCCTGGACGCGGTAGGAGACCTGTTCGCGCCCGCGCTCCGCGTGAAGCAGGTGCTGCCGGCGGAGTGAGTCGCCTGCTTCCGCGTCGCGCCCTGAACGGATGTCTCCCCGAAGGGCCCTGGCGCGTGCTAGTGCCCCCGGGCCATGTCGTCCGCACCCGCCGTGAGCCTCCCCGTGCAGTCCGCGCCGCGATGGAAGGTGTCCCTCGCCTACGCCACCTGCTTCATCCTCTGGGGCTCCACCTGGGCCGCGGTGAAGGTGGGGCTGGAGGACCTGCCACCGCTGCGCTTCGTGGGCACGCGCATGCTCGTGGCCGGGCTGGCGCTGCTGCCCTTCGCGCGCTCGCGCGGCGCGGCGCTGGGCAACGGCACCGGGTGGCGCATCGCGGGGCTGGGCGTGCTCCAGCTCGCGTTGCCCTTCGGGATGCTCTTCGTGGCGCAGCAGTGGATCCCGTCCAGCTGGGCCGCGCTCCTCTTCTCCACCTTCCCCGTGTGGCTGCTGGTGGTGGGGCGCGTGCTGGTTCCTGATCAGCTGCTCACCGGGCGCAAGCTCCTCGCCGCGGGCCTGGGCCTGACCGGCGTGGTGGCGCTCCAGCACCAGGAGCTCGCCTCGCTCAGCTTCTCCGGCATGGTGCTGCTTGGCTGCGCGATGACGCTGGGCGCGGCGGCGTCCGTGGCGGTGGCCAACGTGCTGGTGCGCCAGCACATGACGCACGTGCCGCCGCACCTGCTCACCATGGTGCAGTCCTTGAGCAGCGCGGTGCTGCTGCTGTCCGCCTCCGCGATGACCGAGTGGAATCAGCCGGCGCACTGGACCACGCGCTCGGTGAGCGCGCTCCTGTACCTGGCGCTGGGCGGGACGGTGCTCACGTACCAGTGCCTGTACTGGTTGCTGCCGCGCATCTCCCTGGCGGCCCTGGGCGCCATGGCCCTGCTGGACACGCTGGTGGCGGTGACGCTGGGCGTCGCGCTGCTGGGTGAGCCGCTCACGCCCGCACTGCTCGCGGGCGGCATGCTCATCCTCACCGCGGCGGCGCTCGCCAACCGCGGCGAGGCCCCGGAGGCGAAGGCGCCTCCGGAAGCGACCCCGGGGTGAAGCGCCGCCCCCGCGTCAGAAGGGCAGGGGCAGCGAGAACGCGGTGCCGTTCTGCGTGCCGGTGCGGTAGCTCTTCGGCGCGCCGATGACGACCGTCGGCGGCGAGCCTCCGCTGCCAGGGACGACCGCGATGGACTGACCGAGCGAGCTGCGCTCCGCGCCGTCGCCCACCACGAGCAGGAAGGGCGACAGCGGCCCCTGCGACTTCGTGCCGCCGGCGAAGAGGAACGCCGCGCCCTCGCCGTCCGAGGCCACCGACGCGCCCGGCGCGCCCACCCACAGGTCCGGCACCCCGTCGCCGTTCAGGTCCTTGCCGCCCGAGAGCGCCGTGCCAAAGGTCACCGCGCGGGCGCGGTACGTCAGGTTGGGCGGCGCCAGCGTGGCGCTCAGCGCGTCCACCAGCACCTCACCCGCCGTGGGCCTGAGCCCGTTGAGCTTCGCGATGTCGAAGAGCAGCACCGCGGGCTGGCTCACGCCGTCCACGAGGTAGTTGTTGGCCGACACCGCGATGAAGTCCCGCGTGTCGCCCAGGAAGCGGCCCGCGCGCGTGGAGGCCACGCCCAGGTTCATCAGCGCGCGGCCCACCTCCGCGTCAGCGGCGATGCGCACCATGGATGCCGCCGTGCGGCCTCCGCACCGGCTGCCACCCGGGTCGTAGCCATAGAGGATGACCACGCCCGAGTGCGAGCCGTCCGAATAGCGCCACGCCACCTCGTCGCAGCCGTCCCCGTTCAGGTCGCCCAGGGCCGCGGGCGCGGAGGTCTGCGGCAGCGCGGTGGTGTTCCACTGGGTGGGGGGCCAGACGACGGGCGTGGACGGCCAGGAGTAGAGGGCGTCACAGGCCAGGGTGAGCTTCGCGAGCGAGGCGTCATCCGGCGCGCGGCCCAGGAACAGGTCGAAGCCGCGGTCGCGCAGCACGGCCACGTCCTGCTTGCCGTCGCCGTTGAAGTCGAAGCCGCCCACCACGTTGCGGCCCAGGGTGGTGCGCTTGCAGCGGGTCGCCGCCGGGTCGTCGCAGGTGGTGACGACGGACGGCGCGAACACGCGGTAGGCCGCCTTGAAGGTGCCGTCCGCCTGTCCCAGCGACACCAGGAAGCCGCCCAGCGTCTGCGTGCCCGCCAGCATGCACGCGTTCTGCACGTAGGGATCCTTCTCCGACGCGGCGGACCCCGTGCCGGGGATGACCAGCGCGGTGGAGCCCGCCACCATGTCCGGCCGCCCGTCGCCGTTGAAGTCCGTGAAGGCCACGTCCACGCCCACGTTGCGGCCTCCCCACCAGGGCGAGCTGGCGCCCTCGCCGGACACCGTGGCCGTCCCGGGCGTGGCCGTGTCGAAGGTGTACGCGCGGCCCACGTTGAGGTCCGCGCCGTCGTTGTTGGGGCCCGGGCCCGAGAAGCCCTGCGCGCCCACCAGCGCCATCACCTTGCCGTTGAGCCGGGCCAGCGCCACCCCTTCACCGAAGCGCTCCATGCTGGCCTTCGTCGTCACCTCCAGGCCGCTGCGCGTCCACTCGGACAGGCTCGCGCCCGCCTTCTGGTAGACGTCCACGCGGCCGGTGAAGGCGCCCGTGGCGGACGAGGCGCGGCCGGAGAAGCCCGCCAGCACCGTGCCCGACGGCAGCGTCCAGGCCGAGAGGCCCGCGCCCAGCACCTCCGCCTTCGCGGCGCCGCCCAGCGCCACCAGCGGCTTGTTCATCACCGTGTTCTTCGCCAGGGACGTCAGCGGGAACGCCAGCACCTTGCCCGCGTTGCCCAGCGTCTGCGTGCCCGCCGTCACCGACGCGTACGGCGCGCCCAGGAGCAGCTCCGGCCCCGCCGTTCCGTCCACGTCCATCACCGCCCAGCTGCGGGTCGCGGTGATGCCGCGCGCGTCGCCGTAGAAGCGCGCGTACGCGTCCGCCAGCGGCACCTTCACGGGCGCCGCCTGCGACGGGTCGTCCACCAGCGTCGCGCCCCGCAGGTCGAACAGGTAGGCCCCGCCCGCGTCCACCTGCGCCGCCACGCCGCCCTCCTTGCTCAGGTCCGGCGAGTCCGCCTTGTCCGCCATCACCAGCAGGAGCGGAGGCCGGCTGCCCTCGGCGGGGATCGCGCCCAGGCGCCAGGTGCCCTCGTTGCCCAGGACCTCCACGGCGGTGTTGGACGCCATCACGTACAGGTCCGGCGCGGAGCGGTAGCGCGCCCCGGTGGCGCGCGCGAAGTACACCGCCACGCCCATCTGCTGCCCGTCGGTGGTGCCGTCCGCCTTGTAGCGGGTCAGCTTGTGCAGCGACGCCAGGTCCGGGCGGCCGTCGTCGTTGAGGTCCGCGACCACGATGGCGCGGCCCAGCTCCGTGTTGCTGCGCAGCACGAACTTGCCGTCCACCAGCAGGTCCTGCCCGCCCAACCGCACCGCCGGCAGGTCCGGGACGGGCTGGTTCTTGGCGAGCAGGAAGATGTCGATCACCCCGCGCCGGCTGACGCCGGAGATGGTGGACAGGTCGCCCGCGGGCGAGCCCACGAACAGGTCCATGTCGCCGTCGCCGTCCGCGTCCGCGATGGCCAGACCCGTGCCGAACCCGCCTCGGCCCAGGCCGGTCAGCGCGGGCCGCAGCAGCGCGGGCGGCTGGCCCGACTTGAAGGTGTAGAGGTACACCGCGCCCGAGTCGCCGATGGTGACGTCCGCGCCCGGCGACGACACCGCCAGGTCCGCGCGCCCGTCCCCGTCCAGGTCGCCCGCGGCCAGCATGTCTCCGAAGAGCGCGCCCTCCGTCTCGCCCGTCAGCACCCAGGTGGGCTTCGAGGGCAGGCCGGACGCGCTGCCCTTGTAGATGAACACCGCGCCGCCCGTGGGGCGCGACAGCTCGCTCTCACGCTGGCCCACCGCCAGGTCCTGGATGCCGTCGCCGTCGAAGTCCGCGGTCACCATCGTGGCCGCGTCCGTCAGCCGGCCGTGCGCCAGCAGGGGCCGCTTCAGCTCATCCAGCACGCGCACCGCCACGGGGGCCACGTCGCCGGTGAAGGCGTCCTTCGCCTCCAGGGAGATGAGGCCGGAGGCGCCCGCCTCCACCACCACGCGCCCGTTCACCACCGAGCCGGGGCCGGACTTCTTCGTCCACACCACGCGGTCCGTGCCGCCCGCCGTGCCCAGCGGCGCGGACGCGCCCGACGGGAGGGCCAGGTACTGCGGGTCGCCCACCAGCTTCGCGGCCTTGCTCACGGTGTACTGGAGCACCGCCACGTCGCCGGACTTCGTGTCGCGCACGGTGAGGACGTCCTGCGCCTCCACCTGCCCCGCCGTGTAGAGGCCCGCGTCGGTGAGCGTGGCGCCGGAGCCGTTGCTGGTGAGCGTGAAGGACGCCGTGCCCACCAGCCCGTCGATGGCGATCTGGAAGGACGCGCCCGGCCGCAGCATGGCCCGCGCGGGCGCGACGCCGAAGCCCGCCAGCACCTTCACCCGCACGCTCGCGGTGCCGCCGCACTGGTCGTCCACCACCGTCAGCGTGTCGTCCGCCGGCGTGCGCCCCGCGACGAAGCGGTTGCCGCGCATGTCGCCAGCGGAGCCGCCCGCCTCCGCGCGGAAGGTGTAGTGGCCGCTGCCGCCACCCGCCGTCAGCGTGGCCACGCTGCCGGAGCGCACCGTCGTGGGCTCCGCCGACAGCGTCAGCGGAGCGAGGCCTTCACACGGGCCCACGTAGGGCAGGACCTCGGCGGGCCGCTGCCCGTCATCACAGGCCAGGGTCAACAGCGCGAGCAGGGGGGTCGCGCGGGCGAGACGTTTCATGGGGGTGCCTCGAAAAATGAAGTCACGAAGAGGGCGTCAGGGGAGCGCGCCGGACGACACCCACCGCTGGATGAGGGCGATGCCCTGCGGATCCAACGGCCCGTCCGCGGGCATGCGCAGGTCGCGCACCGCCGCGTTGATGAGCTGGGCGTTGGACTTCCACAGCTCGTACGTGTTGAGCGGACGGCCGGGGCTGGTCGTGTGGCACTTGGCGCAGCGGGCCTCGTGGATGGGGCGGATGTCGCGCGCGTAGCTGGGGGTGGTGGTGAGCGGCTGGTAGGTGAAGGGCACCTGCCGGAGCGCCTCCGAGCCGTCCGCGAAGCGGGACACCACGCCCAGCGTGTGCCCGCCCGGCGTCAGGCTGGCGAAGGAGAACGCCTTGAGCGTCTCATGGTCCGCCTCCAGGCCGCCCATGCTGTACGCGGGCCCGGTCGCCTCGAACTCCTGACCCTCCAGCTGGAAGACGACGCGCTGCGGGGCGGCGCCCGGCGGCAGGCGGGCCTGGACCACCAGCCCGTCCTCCACCACCAGCATGCCCTGGTGCATCCCCGTCACGCGCGGCACCGGCGCCCGGCTGACGGCCATCGCCGCGTCGGCCACGCGCACCCACGCGCAGCCCGTCTCATCCACCGCCAGGAGCGACAGCGCGCCTGCCGGCAGCCCCTCCGCGGAGCCCCAGAGGCCCTGGTCCGCGTCGAAGGTGAAGAGCTTGTCGCCCGCGCGGGCCCAGAGGTAGCGCCCCGCGCCCATCAGCTGATCCGGCAGCGACGGCAGCCCCACGGTGCTCCAGCCGTCGGCGTTCCGGCGCAGCACGCGGGTGCTGGTGAGCAGCCACACCTCACCGGCCTTGCCCGTGCCGGCGCCCAGCCCCGCGAGCGTCCGCACCGTCTCCCCGGTGCCCAGGGGCGCGTCCGTGCCGCGCACCTGATAGACGCCCGGCGCGGAGGCCACCACCACGTTCAGCTTGCCCTGGCGCGCGAACCACAGGCCCGGCAGGCCGTCCTCCGCGGGCGCGGCCGTCATCGTGGTGATGCCGCTGAGCGCCTGGCCCGACAGCTTCAGCGACGCGAGCACGCCGCCTTGAATCTGGTAGAGACCCGTGGGGTGGGCGATCCACGCGGCGCCGTCCGCCGTCTGCGCGGTGGCGACGATGCCGGTGCCCAGCACCTCCTGCCACAAGGGTTCGATGAGCCAGCCCTGGTTCGCCAGGAACAGGCCGCTGTTCGTCTCCACCAGGGCGCTGTGCGGCCCCAGGCGGAAGGTGGCGCGCACCTGGCCCAGCGCGGATTTGTTCTGCGGGTGCGGCTCCAGCGCGGCCCGCGAGCCATCCAGCCGCAGCCGCACGGCGCCGCCCGCCGCGGTGGCGAAGATGCCGCCGCCGGACTGGTCCGCGAAGCCAGGGGCCTCCGCCAGGGACTGGGACGCCGCGACCTGGGTGGCCGTGAACGCCGCGGGCTTCGCCGGGTCACTTCCCGGCGGGGCGTCATCGCCGCACGCGCAGAGCAGCACCGCGGCGCAGAGCAGGAACGAAGGGGGGAGGAAGCGCGCCACGGCGGGGGAACCGTGGCGCGGTGAGGGGCGCGAGGAGGGAGTGCTCATCAAGGTTCAGGCAAGGATGAACCGCAGCGGGTCCACCCGCGTGATGCTGTAGTCCAGCTTCGCCGAGGCCAGCACCGTGGCGATGATGTGCTCGGGGAAGATGTTGGAGCCGTTGGGGTCGTTGGCGCCCGTGCGCAGGTCCACCGTGCCCGGCGACATGCCGATGTCGCCGCTGCGGCCCACCACGAGGTTGTGCTTGATGCCCGCGCCCATCATCAGGCAGCTGTTGGACAGGTGGTGGTCACGGCCGCCCGTGGCGTTGATGGTGGGCGTGCGCGCGAACTCGCTGAACACCAGGATGGTGGTGTGGTCCATGAAGTTGCCGCCGCCAGGGTGCGACGTCTGGCGGAGATCATTCACCAACAGGTTCAGCGCGTCGAATCCCGCCCGCTGGTTGCTTGCCTGGGTGACCTGCGTGCCGAAGTGGGTGTCCAGGCCGCCGGCCAGGTTGATGGACACGCACTGGCTGATGCCCTTCTTCAGGGCGGTGGCCACCATGGCGGCGCGGCCCGCGGCGCTGTTGTACGGGTAGGCCTGGTTGTTGAGCCCGTAGAAGTCGCGCACGGTCTGGTTGGCCGCCAGGTTGAAGCGGAACGAGTCCGACAGCTTGTTCTCCATCACCGTCTGCATCTGGGTGCGGCTGCTCTCGTAGGCCGTGCCCACGCCCCGCGCGGTGAGCGCCTGCTCCTCGCAGCTGATGGGCATGCCGTTCAGGTCGATGAGGCTCTTCTCGATTTCGCTGTCCAGCTGCCGGGCCGCCACGGGCGGGTCCAGCGTGAGGACCAGGTCCGCCAGGCCGCTCACGCGCAGCGCGTTGGCGTAGCCGCCGTAGCGGTCGTTGTAGGACTCCACGCCCTGGGCGATGGACGGGATGGGCACCGTGGGCTTCATCTGGCCCACGATCTCCGTCGCGGTGGAGGAGCCGCGCGCCGCGCTGCCGATGGGCATCTTCCCGGTGAGGAAGTAGCGGTAGCCCACCTCGTGGGTGAGCGTGCTCATGTTGATGCCGCGCACCACCGTCATCAGGTCGTAGTGGTCCGACAGCGCGCCCACCGCGGGCCCGAAGGTCATCGTCGCGGGGCCGGCGCCCGGACGCTCCTTGGGGATGATGGGCGTCTGCTGGAAGCGCGAGTCGGTGGAGAGCAGGCTGTAGCCCGGCATGATGCGCGTCTCGCTGACGCGGTCCGCGGTGAACACCGCCGGGTCGCGCGGGTCGAACGCGAGCAGCTGATCCCACCCTCCGTTGAAATACACGAAGACGAAGCAGCGGTCGGGCGGCGCCAGGTTGGTCGCCTGGGCCACGGCCTTGAAGGGGATGCCTCCCAGCAGCAGGGAGCCCATGAAGCCGGCTCCAGCCTTGAGGAAGGTGCGGCGCTCGGGGCAGCAGAGGTCGTCTTGGGGCGTCTTCTTCATCGCAGGCACCGTCAAGGTCAGTAGGTGATGAAGCGCGAGTCCGTCAGCATGGCGATGCAGACCACCGCCAGCGCCTGGTCGCGCTTCTTGAGGGTTTCGGCACGGGCCGCGGCCTTGCGGAAGAACGTCGCGTAGCGCGACAGCTCCTCGCCGGACAGGGGCGCGCCCCAGAAGCGCGTGGACAGGTACACCAGCGTCTCGTTCACCTGCGCGTCCGTGAGCTTGGTCAGGTCGCTCATGGGCGTGGGCAGCGTGCGGCCCAGCGTGCGCAGGGCCACGTCCGTCTGCGCGATGTCCTTCTGCGCCTGGGCGATGCAGACCTTGCGCGCGCCGTCGTCCAGGAAGCGGGCGAAGACGAGGTTGGGCTCGGTGTTCTCCGTGGTGATGAGCGCGTAGTCGGCGCGGCCCAGCGACTGGGCGCGGGCCTCCAGCTCATCCCACTCCATGCCCACGGCGACCTTGATGGACTCCTTGAGCTGCGCGACGGTGAGGCGCCGGGGGGCGCGGCCCACGCTGCCGCCCTGGGCCTCCGGGTCCGGCAGCGGGTCGATGGGGGTGGAGTCCCCGTGCGGGTTGGGCACCGGATCCAGCTGGGCATCCAGCGGGACGGGCTTGGCGGGGGCGTCCACGGAGCCTTGGGTGCAGCCCGTGGCGAGCGCGAGCAGCGCGGTCAACAGTAGGCGGCGCATCAGTCGATCCTCCGGTACGCGTCGGACATCACCACCTGCTGGATGAGGCCCTTGAGGCTGTGGTTGTTCTTGGCGAAGTCCTGCGACAGCGTCTGCAGGTACAGCCGCTGCTCCTCGGCGGTCATCGCCCGGCCCAGGAACTCGTTCCAGATGCGCTTGACGGTGCAGCGCTCCAGGTCGCCCGTCTCCATCATCCGCTGCACGAGCGTCTGCGGACCGCCCTCGATGTTCTTCTCCTCGTCCGCGGTGCGGTAGAGGTAGGTCTTCAAGAGGCCCAGCGAGTTGGCGCCGTCGCCGTCGAAGGCCTGCATGACGTACTGGGTGCACTCGCCGCCGCAGTTGGTGTCACCGGCGATGGCGCAGTCGCGGCACTTCACGTCCAGGCGGGGGAACTGGTCCGGCGACAGGAACAGCGCGGAGCGCTCCGCGAAGCGACCCCAGTGCGCGCCCGTGGGCTCGATGGTGGCGTGGCAGTAGTTGCAGCCGCAGCGCTTGGCCAGGTTGTTCTCGCGGTTGCAGGCGTCCTCCGGGGGCGGCAGCGACGCGTCCGCGGCCGGGGCGAAGTGCTTGCAGAGGAAGGCCTCGTAGAACTCGTTCACGCGGGCGCGCTGCGTGGGGAAGCGGTAGAGGAACGCCGGGGTGGTGAGCACGCCGGAGTGGGTGGTGTCGCGGGTGTACTCGCTCCACTGGTTGGCGCTCGTGTACGTCACGGCGGGCAGCGTGGCGGTGTCCGCGGGGGACTTGATGCTGAAGACGCCCACGCCCTGGCGCTGGCGGAAGAACTCCGACAGCGTGCCGTTCACGAAGGAGCGGCGGGTGGTGAGGATGTTGAAGTAGGGCTCGTCGTTGCGCACCACGGCGTCCGTGATGAAGAGCGGCTCCTCGTTGAAGGCGGTGACGCGCGCGGTGTGCACCTCCGCGATTTCGCAGCGGCGCATCTTGTCGCCGCAGCCGCAGGTGCGGTCGCCGTTGAAGCGCGCCGTCTCACAGGACTCGCCGGTGTACGGGTTCGTCGCGCGGTTCTGCGCCTCCACGGCGCACACCTTCACGGTGTCCGTGGTGGTGGACCAGTAGGGCTGCACCGCCGTGTTGACGTAGCCCTCGCGCTGCACGCAGCCCTGCTGCGGCACCCACGTGCCGTTGATGCCGCTGCGCTGCGCCATGGTGAAGCCGCAGCGGTCCAACCGCTTCAGGCTGGGGTTCGTCTCCGGCGTCGGGTGCACCCACGCGGTGATGACGCCCGTGGCCGGCGAAGGCACCAGCACGTTGGTGGTGTTCTTGCTCGGGTCCGGCAGGCACAGGTAGCCCACGGACTTGTTGGCGCTGGAGAGGAAGCGGTTGTCGCAGAAGTTCACGTACTTGCCGTACGTCGCGTCGGCCTTCAGCGCGTTGCAGTCCGCGAACTTCAGCTCCGGCGCCGTGGAGTTCACGTCCAGCAGCCGGCACTGGTAGTAGTTCGGGTCGTAGTCGTAGCTGACCGGCAGCGGCACGCCCTGCGGGTCGCGGCAGTTGGGCGGCGTGGAGTTGTCCTGGTGCGCGTCCTGCGGCTTCGCCTTGCAGTTGTCCTGTTCAATCTCCCCGTCACAGCGCTGGCTCTGGCCGCCGCGCAGGCTGTTGGAGTTGTTGCCGGCGAAGCTCAGCGGCGTCCCGGAGACGCGGAAGTCGCCGTTGGCCTGCACGCTGGAGTTGATGTTGGAGCGCAGCAGCGCGCGGTGGAACTCGCGCATCCGGGCGTAGAAGGACTCGTCACCCATCATCTTGCGGACGTCTTCCGCGGTGACGGAGCCCTTGGCCTGGAACGTCTTGTACTCCTCCATCGTCGGAGGACGTCCCAGCAAATCAAGAGAGAGCTGTCGAAGGTGCCGCTCCAGGGGGACTTTCGCCACGGGCGCGCACACCGCTTCTTCAGCGGCTGCGGGCAGGGCGAGCAGGAGGGCGGCGCTCGCCAGGGGGGCAAGGCAACGCACGCTGAACACGGGAAACCTCCGAGAGGGGGGTCGGGGGTGACGCACTGGTGTTCGAGTATGAAGGAATTTCCGGTTTGAGATCCAGTTGACCTTACCGATTCCATTCGCCCGACATGTAGGCCCACGTGCGGCCGACCTCGGAGGAGCGGTTGCAAGTGGGCCCTGACGCGAGCCAGAAGGGGGGCATGTCCAACGCCGCTTCCGGGCTTTCCCCGTCGTCCTCCTCGACCAGTGACCGGTCCTTCTTCATCGCCACGGGCGTGGTGTCCGCGGGGGCGCTGGCGCTCCTGGCGTGGCTGCTGCTCATCCGGCGTGGCGGCGCGGGGACGGCGGGCGTGGACCTGCGCTTCATGCCGGCGGTGAACGCGACCCTCAACGCGACGGCGGCGGCGCTGCTGCTGGGGGGCTGGGTGGCCATCAAGCGCGGCGCGCGGCGCGTGCACCAGAACCTGATGGTGAGCGCGTTCATCGCGTCCTCGCTGTTCCTGGTGGGCTACCTCGCGTACCACTTCGTGCACGGGGACACGCGCTACGTGGGCGACTTCCGGGGGCTGTACCTGACGCTGCTGGCCAGCCACGTGCTCCTGTCCATGCCAGTGCTGCCCATGGCGCTCGTGGCCTTCTACTTCTCCTGGCGGCAGCAGTTCGCCCGGCACCGCAAGGTGACGCGGTGGCTGGCGCCCATCTGGCTCTACGTGTCGGTGACGGGCGTGGTGGTGTTCTTCATGCTGCGCGGCGGCGTCCCCGCGGTGTCCTGAAGCGGCCCCGCGTCCCGCGTCAACCAGGCGGCGAAGCCATCGAAGGTGTCGCGGGCGCCCTGCACGACGGCCGCGTCGAAGGAGGAGGAGGCCGCCCGTTCGGACGCCTGGGTGAGGACGGCGCCGAAGGAGCGCCACATGGGCCCCACCTCCTCACCGTAGGCCCGGAAGAAGGCGAAGCTCCCCACGCGCGCGTCCGGACCGAAGTGCCGCGTCAGGTGGCGCAGGATGAGCTGGCCCCCCAGCGTGGAGCCCTCCAGCACGTACGCGCACCCCAGCGCCTCGGGCAGCCCCGGCAGGGACGGCAGCGGGGAGGCGCGAGGCAGCCGCGCGAGCGAGCCCGCGTCGTGCCCCAGCGCCCGCAGGTCCTGCGCCAGGAGCGGCGTCTTCCAGCGCGCTGGCAGGTTCAGCGCGGGCTCCAGGGCTGACAGGGGCCCGGCGAGCAGCGCCTCCACCGGCAGGTAGAAGCCATGGAAGGACTCCAGCTGGCGCTGGTAGTCCGCGGGCGTCAGGTGCGCGTCCATCAGCCGCACCGCGCCCTCCGTGCGCTCGTGATGGGAGCGCGTCTCCGTCTTCAGTCGCCGCAACAGGTCCAAGGTCCCTCCGAGGATGGGACGCAGCGCGGCATCCGGAAACCCCCTTGACGGCGAATGTCGTCCGCTCAGCGGAGCCGGTCGCGTGCCGCCCCTGCATGCGGTCCACCAAACCCCTGATGCCCCCTGTCTTTACGGAGTGCGACACGCCGCGTTAGCCTGGAAGCTCCACAGCTTGGCTTCCCGCGTCACGCGGGAAAGGGGTCCAGACGATGCCGTTCACCCGCCCTCCGCGCTACGGGTTGTACGAGCCGGAGACCGAGCACGACGCCTGCGGCGTGGGGTTCGTGGCCCACCTGAGGGGGCAGCGTTCGCGGGGCATCGTGGAGGACGCGCTGGAGCTGCTCAACCGGCTCAGCCACCGCGCCGCCGCGGGGCGAGACCCGGAGACGGGTGACGGCGCCGGCATCCTGGTGCAGTTGCCGCACCGCTTCTTCAACCACGAAGCGCCCCGGCTGGGGTTCGAACTGCCGCCGCGCCGCCAGTACGGCGTGGCGCAGGTGTTCCTGCCGCCGGAGCCCGAGGCGCGCCGCGCGTGCGAGGCGTTGTTCGAGGACGTGGTGGAGGAGGAGGGCCAGCGGCTGCTCGGCTGGCGCGACGTGCCGGTGGCGCCGGAGGAGCTGGGGCCGCTCGCGCGGGAGGCGGCGCCGGTCATCCGGCAGCTCTTCATCGCGCGCCGGCGCGTGGTGCCCAGCGCCTTCGAGCGCAAGCTCTACCGGATCCGCAAGCTGGTGGAGAACCGCGTGCAGGCGCGCGGCGTGGACCCCCAGGGGCGCTTCCACGTGGCCAGCTGTTCGTCGGAGACGCTCATCTACAAGGGGCTGCTGCTGCCCCGGCAGCTGCCGCGCTTCTACGCGGACCTGCGGCACCCGGAGTTCGTCAGCGCGCTGGCGCTGGTGCACTCGCGCTTCTCCACCAACACGTTCCCCACGTGGGAGCTGGCGCAGCCGTTCCGCTTCATCGCGCACAACGGCGAAATCAATACACTGCGTGGCAACCGCAACTGGATGACGGCGCGGCGCGGGCTGCTGCAGACGGCGAAGCTGGGCGGGAGCCTGGAGCCGCTGTGGCCCATCATCGTCCCGGGCAAGAGCGACTCCGCGCAGTTCGACAACATGGTGGAGCTGCTCTACCTGGGCGGGCGCACCCTGCCCCACGCGATGATGATGATGATCCCCGAGGCGTGGGAGGGGAACAAGGAGATGGGCGACGAGCGCCGCGCCTTCTACGAGTACTCCGCGTCCCTGCTGGAGCCGTGGGACGGCCCCGCCGCCATCGCGTTCACGGACGGGCAGCTGATTGGCGCGACGCTGGACCGCAACGGCCTGCGCCCCGCGCGCTACCTGGTGACGGAGGATGACCGCATCATCCTGGCGTCGGAGACGGGCGTCATCGACGTGCCCTCGTCGCAGGTGCGCCGCAAGGGGCGGCTGACGCCGGGCCGCATGCTGCTGGTGGACACCACCGAGGGGCGCATCCTGGAGGACGAGGAGGTGAAGCGCGAAATCACCTCGCGCTGGCCCTACCGCCGGTGGCTCCAGCGCAACGTCTTCACCTTCGAGGACCTGCCCGCCGTCCCCGCGCCCGCGCGCGTGAAGGGCGAAGCGCTGTGGCGGCTCCAGCGCGCGTTCGGCTACACGGACGAGGACGTGCGCACGACGCTCGTGCCCATGGCGGAGACGGGCAAGGAGCCCACGGGCTCCATGGGCACGGACACGCCGCTGGCGGTGCTGAGCGACCAGGCCCCCACCCTCTTCAACTACTTCCACCAGCTCTTCGCGCAGGTGACCAACCCGCCCATCGACCCGCTGCGCGAAGCGCTGGTGATGACGCTGGCCACGGCGCTGGGCCCGGAGGGCAACACCTTCGAGGAGACGCCCGAGCAGTGCCACCGGCTGTCCCTGCCCGGCCCCATCCTCACCAACGGGCAGTTGGCGCGGCTGGCGAACCTGCGCGGCGACACCGGCCTGTTCGAGCCGCGCACGCTGAGCCTCGTGTACCCGCATGCGGGCGGCGCGGCCACGGCGCTGGAGGTCGCGGTGGAGCGGCTGTGCATGGCGGCGGTGGACGCGGTGGACGCGGGCGCGAGCATCCTGGTGCTGAGCGACCGGGGCGTGGACGCGGCGCACGCGGCCATCCCGGCGCTGCTGGCCGTGTCCGCGGTGCACCAGCGGCTGGTGCGCGACGGCACGCGCATGTACACGGGCCTGGTGCTGGAGACGGCGGAGGCGCGAGAGGTGCACCACTTCGCGTGCCTGTTCGCCTACGGCGTGTCCGCGGTGAACCCGTACCTGGCGCTGGACACGCTGCGCGCGCTGGCGGACGCGGGCGAGCTGAAGGCGGACGCGGACAAGGCGCAGGCCCAGTACCTCCACGGACTGGAGGAGGGCCTGCTCAAGGTGATGTCCAAGATGGGCATCAGCACGCTCCAGTCGTACCGGGGCTCGCAGCTGTTCGAGGCGGTGGGGCTCCAGCGCTCGCTCGTGGAGAAGCACTTCACCGGCACGCCGTCGCGCGTGGAGGGCGTGGGCCTTCCGGAGCTGGGGCGCGAGGTGTCCGAGCGGCACGCGCGCGGCTTCGGCGCCGCGGCGGATGGAGAGGAGGACCTGCTCCCGGTGGGCGGGCAGTTCCGCTGGCGCCGCCAGGGCGAGCGGCACAAGTGGAACCCGGCGACGGTGGCGAAGCTCCAGGCGGCGGTGCGCGCGGACGACGCGGCGCTGTTCCAGGAGTACTCGCGGCTGGCGGACGACGAGACGCGCGAGCACAGCAACCTGCGCGGCCTGTTGGACGTGGTGGCGGACGGGTGCACGCCGGTGCCGCTGGAGGAAGTGGAGCCCGCGATGGAGCTGGCGCGCCGCTTCGTCACGGGGGCCATGTCCTTCGGCTCCATCAGCGCGGAGGCACACGAGACGCTGGCCATCGCGATGAACCGGCTGGGGGGCCGCTCCAACAGCGGCGAGGGCGGCGAGGAGTCGCGCCGGTACGCGAAGGAGCCGAACGGGGACTCGCGCCGCAGCGCCATCAAGCAGGTGGCGAGCGCGCGCTTCGGCGTCACCGCGGAGTACCTGGTCAACGCGGACGAGCTTCAAATCAAGATGGCCCAGGGCGCCAAGCCCGGCGAGGGCGGCCAGCTGCCGGGCCACAAGGTGGATGAGCGGATCGCCCGCGTGCGCTGGAGCACCCCGGGCGTGACGCTCATCTCCCCGCCGCCGCACCACGACATCTACTCCATCGAGGACCTGGCGCAGCTCATCTACGACCTCCAGTCCGTGAACGCGAAGGCGCGCGTGAGCGTGAAGCTGGTGAGCGAGGTGGGCGTGGGCACCATCGCCGCGGGCGTCGCCAAGGCGGGCGCGGGCTGCGTGGTGGTGGCGGGCTACGAGGGCGGCACGGGCGCCTCTCCCCTCTCCAGCCTCCAGCACGCGGGCCTGCCGTGGGAGCTGGGGCTGGCGGAGACGCAGCAGGTGCTGGTGCACAACGGCCTGCGCTCGCGCATCCGCGTGCAGGTGGACGGCGGCCTGCGCACCGCGCGCGACGTGCTGGTGGCGGCGCTGCTGGGCGCGGAGGAGTTCGGGCTCGCCACCGCGAGCCTGGTGTCCGTGGGCTGCATCATGCTGCGCAAGTGCCACCTCAACACCTGCTCGGCGGGCATCGCCACGCAGGACCCGGCGCTGCGCGAGCGCTACCAGGGCACGCCGGAGAACGTGGTGAGCTTCTTCCTGCTGCTGGCGGAGGACCTGCGCCGGCAGATGGCGAGGCTGGGCGCGCGCCGGCTGGATGAGCTGGTGGGCCGGGTGGACCTGCTGCGCCAGCGCGCGGCGGTGGACCACTGGAAGGCGCGCAAGGTGGACCTGTCCGCGCTGCTCACCGCGCCGGCCGCGCCGGCCACCGAGCCGCGCCACTGTCAGGCGCCGCACCGCAAGGACGTGGCGGACCACCTGGACCACGAGCTGCTCGCGAAGGCGCAGTCCGTGCTCGCGGGGGGGCCGCCGCTGCTGCTCACGCTGCCGGTGGCGAACACGCACCGCGCGGTGGGCGCGATGCTGTCCGGCGAGATTGCCCGCCGCCACGGCGCGCAGGGGCTGCCGGACGGGAAGCTGCGGGTGAAGCTGAAGGGCTCCGCGGGCCAGAGCTTCGGCGCGTTCCTCGCGGCGGGCGTGACCCTGGAGCTGGAGGGCGACACCAACGACTACCTGGGCAAGGGCCTGTCCGGGGGACGCGTCATCGTCTATCCGCCGGAGGGCAGCCGCTTCACCTCCGAGGAGAACGTGCTCGTGGGCAACACGGTGCTCTACGGCGCGACGGCTGGCGAGGTGTACCTGCGGGGCCTCGCGGGCGAGCGCTTCGCGGTGCGCAACAGCGGCGCGCAGGCGGTGGTGGAGGGCGTGGGCGACCACGGGTGCGAGTACATGACGGGCGGCGTGGTGGTGGTGCTGGGCCAGACGGGCCGCAACTTCGCGGCCGGCATGAGCGGCGGCACCGCGTACGTGCTGGACCGGGAGCGCACCTTCCGCGAGCGCTGCAACCTGGAGATGGTGGAGCTGGAGTCGCTGGTGGACGAGTCGGAGATCTGGCTCGTGCACGGGATGATTGAACGCCACCTGCACCACACGGGCAGCGCGCTGGCGCGGCGGGTGCTGGACAACTGGGAGCTGATGGTGCCGCAGTTCATGAAGGTGATGCCCACTGATTACAAGCGCGTGCTCCAGGCGCGGCGCGCGGCGCGCAGGCCGCCTCCGACCGCGGGCGTCCAGCAGCTCCACATCGTCGGCGGGGGGAGCTGAGCCATGGGCAAGCCCACGGGTTTCGTCGAGTGGCCGCGCGTCCCCGCACCCAAGCGGGACAAGGCGGAGCGCCTGGAGGACTGGCGCGAGCTGCACCTGCCGCTGGCGCCAGAGGAAGCGAAGCGGCAGGCGGGGCGCTGCATGGACTGTGGCGTCCCCTTCTGTCACCAGGGCTGTCCCCTGGGGAACCTCATCCCGGACTTCAACGACGCGGTGTACCGGGGCCAGTGGAAGGAGGCGTACCAGGTGCTCAGCCGCACCAACTCCTTCCCGGAGTTCACCGGACGGCTGTGCCCCGCGCCGTGCGAGGCCGCGTGCGTGCTGGCCATCGACCGGGACGCGGTGACCATCGAGCAGCTGGAGAAGGAGATTTCAGAGCGCGCCTTCGCGGAGGGGTGGGTGAAGGCCCGGCCTCCGGCGCGGCGCACGGGCAAGCGCGTGGCCGTGGTGGGCTCCGGGCCCGCGGGGCTCGCGGCGGCGGCGCAGCTCAACGCGGCCGGGCACGCCGTGACGGTGTACGAGAAGGACGCCCGAGTGGGGGGCCTGCTGCGCTACGGCATCCCGGACTTCAAGCTGGAGAAGTCGGTGCTGGACCGGAGGATCGCGCTGATGGAGGCGGAGGGCATCGTCTTCCGCACGGGCGAGGACGTCGCCGTGACGCCGGGCTACCGCGCGCTGCGCGAGCAGTACGACGGCGTGGTGCTGGCCATGGGCGCCCGGAGGGCACGGGAGCTGGACGTGCCGGGCCGCGAGCTGTCCGGCGTGGTGCAGGCGATGGACTACCTGGAGCACCAGAACCGGGTCGTCACCGCGGGCGCGGCGACGGACGCGCGCCTGGACGCGAAGGGCAAGCGGATCATCATCCTGGGCGGCGGAGACACGGGCTCGGACTGCCTGGGCACGGCCCTGCGCCAGGGCGCCGCGAGCGTGATGCAGGTGGAGCTGCTGCCCGCGCCGCCGTCGGTGCGCGCGAAGGAGAACCCGTGGCCGCGCTGGCCGCTGGTGTTCCGCACGTCGTCCAGCCAGGAGGAGGGCGGCGAGCGGGCCTTCGCGCTGCTCACCAAGCGGCTGGAGGGCCAGGACGGCCAGCTGAAGCGGCTGCACGCGATCCAGGTGGAGGTGCTGCGCGAGCCGGGCGGCGTACCGAAGCTGGTGGAGGTGCCGGGGTCCGAGCAGGTGTTCGACGTGGACCTGCTGGTGTTGGCCATGGGCTTCACCGGGCCCCAGACAGAGCGCCTGGAGGAGGAGCTGGGCGTGGCGCTGTCACCGCGCGGCACGGTGCGCGTGGACGCGAAGTTCGCCACCTCCGCGCCGGGCGTCTACTGCGCGGGCGACGCGAGCCGGGGCGCGAGCCTCATCGTCTGGGCGCTCGCGGATGGCCGAGAGGCGGCGCGCGCACTGGACACGTGGCTGGCGGGCACCGCGTCCGCGCTGCCCACGCGCGGACAGGACTGCGCGTTCTGAAGGCGGCGCTCCTTCGGGGGCTTGAGGCCTGAAAGGAAGAAGGCTCCCCCGCCGTGAGGCGAGGGAGCCTTCTGTGTTTCAGCGATATTCGGACCGGCCGGCTACGCGGGCACGGGATCCGAAGGAGGGGCGTGCTCCGGCGTGGAGGCCGTCGGGGTGGACGGGGTCGCGGCGGGCGGCGGTGCGGACAGCGCCGCGGTGGGGACCTCGCCCACGGTCTCTCCGTGCTGGCTCAGGTCCAGGCCCTCCTCCTCCTGTTCGCGGGTGACGCGCAGCGGGACGATGCGGTCGACGAGCTTGTAGAGGAGGTACGAGCCCACGAAGGAGAAGACGGAGACGACGACCAGCGCCAGCAGGTGCATGAGGAAGGTGCGGGGGTTGCCGTGGATGAGGCCCACGTCCTTCGCCAGCACGCCGGTGAGGATCATCCCCACCATGCCGCCCAGGCCGTGGCACGGGAAGACGTCCAGCGTGTCATCCAGCGCGGTGCGGCTCTTGAAGTGTACGGCGGCGTTGCTGACGAAGCTGGCGACGAGGCCCACGAGGATGCTCTGCCCCACGGTGATGAAGCCCGCGGCGGGCGTGACGGCGACCAGTCCCACCACCGCGCCCACGCAGGCGCCCATGGCGCTGGGCTTGCGGCCGCGCAGCCAGTCGAAGGCGATCCACCCGAGCATCGCGGCGGCGGAGGCGGTGTTGGTGGTGGCGAAGGCGAGCGTGGCCAGCGACGAGGCGGACAGCGCGGAGCCGGCGTTGAAGCCGAACCAGCCGAACCACAGCATGCCCGTGCCCAGCATCACGAAGGGCACGTTGGCGGGCGCGTGCGTGGCGTGCGTCAGGTGCACCTGACGGCGGCCCAGGACGATGGCGCCCGCGAGCGCCGCGAGCCCCGCGGACATGTGCACCACGGTGCCTCCCGCGAAGTCGAGCACACCCCACTGCCGCAGGAAGCCATCCGGGTGCCACGTCCAGTGGGCCAGGGGCGCGTAGATGAAGAGGCTGAAGAGCACCATGAAGAGCAGGTACGCCTTGAAGCGCACGCGCTCCGCGAACGCGCCCGTGATGAGCGCCGGGGTGATGATGGCGAACTTGAGCTGGAAGAGCGCGAAGAGCAGCAGCGGCACCGTGGGCGCCAGGTCCGGGTGGGTCTCACCGCCCACGCCGCTGAACATGAAGAAGGTCCGCGGGTCACCAATGAGGCCGTGGAAGCTGTCGCCGAAGCACAGGCTGAAGCCGACGACGACCCACAGCAGGCTGATGACGGCCATCGCGATGAAGCTCTGCATCAGCGTGGAGACCACGTTCTTCAGCCGCACCATGCCGCCGTAGAAGAACGACAGGCCGGGCGTCATCAGCAGCACCAGCGCCGTGGCCGTGAGCAGCCACGCCGTGTCCGCCGCGTTGATGGGACCGCCCTGCTTCACCTGCGCCGCCGGGGCCACCACCAGTCCCGCCACCGCCACCGCCACCAGCAGGACCATCGCCATCCACTTCTGCATCGACGCACCTCTCCGAAGAGCTGACGCAATGCAGTATGGATCCGGCATGGACTATTTTCAATCTACATGGCTCTAATCCGAACGGATTAAGATTAAATCTTCGATAATTGAGCATATATCCTGGATCCTCTGGAGCAGCCCCCCAGGCAAGCCCCAGGTGGCTCCCTGGGGCTCATGCCGCCCCTAGACGGTCGGAGCATGGCCGCACCCTTCAGAGGTCTGGCGCAAGTGCAGGAGGGATCCAGCACCGGTCCGAAGACCGGCAGGCGCGGAACGAAGCTGTCCAACCGAACCCTCTTGCCCCCTGTACCCGCTATCTCCGGTCCAAGATCCTTCCCTGTCCGTCGATCGCGTAGACGGCGCCTCCATCCAGGATGGGCTCGCTCAGGCCGCAGCGTGACGTGTCCGGGGAGAACCACACAAAGAACAGATCGTTCCCAGCCTGGAGGACATGGGTGTCGAAGGTGCTCCTCCTGGAGAGACATTCCGCCATGCGCTTGTCGGGGTCCTGGGTCTTGAGTTCCGCTCCGGGCGGCAGGAATTCATTCATCGCCACTTCGAGCGCGGCCATCATGGGGCCACTCAAATGGGCTCCCTCCTTGAATGAATTCGGGAACACCACGGCGGCAGCTTCTTCAGGAGGAGCCCACGAGGCCTTCTTCGCCTTGTGATACCCGAGCAGCGAACACCCGGTCAGGGAAATGCAGAGCAACGCAGCAAGCGCGGCCATCCTCATCGCGCGATCTCCCATTGAACGACTACGGCAACCATGACTGCCCCTCGAACAGGTCGAAGCTGAAATCCCCTGCCGTCCCAGAGGCCTTCCCAATGGGGATCCACTTCCCACCTCTCAAGGCCGACACGACCTGGGAGGAATAGTTGTAATCATATGCAAGGCATCCTCCATTACGAGGCCCATAGAAGAGCAGCAACTCGTGCTCCCAGATACGCCCGGACTTGTCCACGAATCGAGCAGCGCCCCAGGGCGACCAATTCGGCTCGCGGTTCGCGCCCATGTCCTCTCGTGAGAACTCCCAGCTGTGCGGGTGCGGGTGCGCGGGTCCAAGAATAACGGGGTCACGGGTGTTGGCATCCTGGAGGGCCAACGGCACCTTGCAGAACTTTCTTCCGCCTACGCCATCACCGCTGACGTCCGAGAAGTAGCTGAGGAAGTATGCCCGCTGCTGCGGGGAGTAGTACCAGAGCGCGCAATACTCCTTGCCCTGACGGCCATGCAGGGTCGACGCACCCGGCATCTGAATCATTCGCTCACAGGCAACCTGCGCCAGTTCCTCTCGGGTCTCGAAAGGCCCTGCGAGGGGTCCATCGACCTCATACATTCCATTGGAGAGCTGACGCACCCGAATGTCCGGATGAGGCGCCGAGCACCCCAGCCCAACGAGGAACAGCATCCAGTACAGGTGCGTCTGCATTCGCGGCCCCGCCACACCAAGTGACCGCAGAATGTCTATCAAGCATCTCCTTTTCGATTCCAGAGCAGGGGTTCAGTTCACCTGCGCGAGCGCCGCGTCGACTTCCGCGTCCTCGTTCTCCGGTGCGTCCTCCACCGCGTCCACGCCCTGCGGAATCCCGTCCACGTAGGTGACGACGTTGTTCGGCAGCGCGGCCACTCGCGGCCCCGGTGTCACCACGCCCGTGAGGTTCAACGGATCCACTCCGGACAGCTGGACGCGCACCCCTGACGGAGGCGCGCGCCGCACCGCCCGCGCCATGTCCACGGCCTCCGGCAACGCGAACTGCTCCCCCACGAAGCCCGACACGAAGCGTCCCCCTCGCAGCTCACCTCGCGCCTCCATGCGCCGGTACACGAACAGCAGCTCCCGCCACGTCGGCGCCAACGACTCGCGCATCACCAGGTCGCGCCAGACGATGCCGTAGCGCTGGAGGAACAGCTTCGCCAGCGCCTCCGTGACCTCCTCCTGCGACTTCGGCTCCGACGGCGCCAGCAGGCTCCAGCGGCCCGGCCCTCCCCGGTTGAGCAGCTTCTGCCGCTTGCGGTGCGCCGGGCTCTGCAGGATGCGCAGGTTCTGCACCGCGTCCGCCGTCACCAGCCCCTTCGCCACCAACTCCCACAGCGCGTCCTCCACCTCCGCCGGCAACCGCCGCGCCCGCGACACCAGGTCCTGGAAGAAGCACGCGCCCCGCCGCTCCAACACCCCCACCACGTCCTTCGCCGCCGCGCTCAGGTCCGACGGCATCCACACACCCCCGTCCGCCAGCACCGTGTGCGGACGCGCCGCCGCCAACATCCACTCCAGGTCCTCCCGCACCGTGAACGTCAGCGGCGCGTTGCGCGTGGGCGACGCCCGCTTCGCCACGACCGGCTCCGGCGCCTCCACCGGTGCTCCCCGGCGCGGCCCCGGAGGCTTCGGCGGATCCTTCAGCGTCACCCGCCCCCACGCCACCTCGCCCGCGTAGCACGCGCGCTCCATCAGGTCCGGCGTGTACCCGCTCATGCGCGCGGGCAACAGGAAGCGCTCCCACGCGGAGGCTGGCGCCTCGTAGCCCTGCAGCAGCCGCACCGCCTTGAGCAGGCCCGTGGACCCTCGCAGCGCGTCCACGTCCTCCAAGTGGTGCCACCGGAACAGGAAGCGCATGAAGTCCTGCGGACTCAGCGGTTCAATCTCTCGGCGCAGCCGCCCCACCGTCAGCCGGTGGATGCGCTGGAGCAGCCGCCGGTCACACCACTCCAACACCGGGCCGCCGTCCGCGTCCCTCGGCACCGGGACGTCGTCCTGCGCGCGGAACTGGCCTCGGAGCACGCTGCCCTGACTCTCCAACGCGTGCAGCGCCACGTTGATGTCGTCCGGGTCCAACAACGTCAGCCGCGCGAGCTCCGTCACCGTCGTGGGCCCCACCATCTCCATCCGCCCACGCACCACCTGGAGCACCGCCGCCTCGCGCTCCACCGGCCGGTCATGCGCCAGCACCGGCAACACCGGCTGCGTCTCCACGTCCGGGAAGAGCACCCGCACCGCGTTGCCCCGCTCCGCCGACACCAGGAACCGCGCCCCCTGCCGCTCCAGCCACGCCACCCGGCCCTGCTCGAAAAGGCCCGTCTCCAGGCCCCGCGGCACCTCCGACGCCCGCACCAACACCAGCTGCAACAGCGCGTCGTGCAGCTCGTCCTCGTCGCGCATCGGCGGCGCCGCGTCCTCCACCACCTGCCGGATGGCGTTCGCGTCCAGCGCTCCGAACGCCGCCGCGTCCTCCGCCGGCATCGCGCGGCGCAAGGCCACGTTGCGCACGCGGCGCTCCTCGGCCGGCGCGTCGTCCAGGAAGGTGTACGGCTGGCTGTTGATGAGCGCGTGCGCGAAGACGCTCGGCTCCGGGACGTCCCGCGCGACCAGCTGGATGCTCCCGTCCCGCATGCGCCGGAGCACCTCCCGCAGGCCGTCGATGTCCATCGCCTCGCGCAGACAGTCGTCCATCGTCTGCTTCACCAGCGGGTGGTCCGGCAGCTCCACGTCCCCGCCGCCGTGGTTGTCCTGGCAGCCCACCTGCGCGGGGAACACCGCCGCCAGCAGGTCCTCGCTGCGCGCGCGCTGGAGGTTCGGCGCCACGCGCTTGCCCCCCATCATCCGGTGCAGCGTCAACGCCCGCGACGCCACCCACCGGAAGCGCGTGCCGAAGATGGGCGCCTGGAGGATGGCCTGCACCAGCACCTCCTCCACGTTGTCCGGGTGCAGGAAGTCGAAGATGTCCGCCAGCGGGAACGAGTGCTGCTCCCCCAGGCTCAGGAGGATGCCGTCCTCCGTGGCCGCCGCCTGCAACTCGAAGTCGAACGAGCGGCAGAACCGCTTGCGCAGCGCCATGCCCCACGCACGGTTGATGCGACTGCCAAACGGCGCGTGGATGATGAGCTGCATGCCGCCCGCTTCGTCGAAGAAGCGCTCGGCGACGATCTGCGTGTGGCTGGGCACCACGTCGCCCAGCATCTTCTTCCCCAACCGCAGGTAGCCCAACAGCGCGTCCACCGCCGGCGGCGGCACCCGGAGCAGCTTCTCCAGGAAGCCCGCGGGGTCGTCGTGGCGCAGCAGCTCCTCACGCAGGCGCCCCACCTGGAGGCTCAGCTCATCCGTGCGCCCCGGCGCCTCACCGCGCCAGAAGGGCACGTTGGGCGGAGCCCCCCTCGCGTCCTCCACCATCACCGTGCTGCCCATCACCCGCTGGATGCGCCACGCGGTGCTGCCCAACAGGAAGATGTCCCCGGGCGAGGACTCCACCGCGAAGTCCTCGTCCAGCGTCCCCACCACCTTGCCCTCCGGCTGCGCGGTGACGCTGAAGCTGAACGTGTCCGGAATGGCGCCGCCGTTGGTGAGCGCCGTGATGCGCACGCCCCGGCGCCCCTTGAGCCGCTGGTTCACCCGGTCGCGGTGCAGGTGGATGCTGCCGCGGCCCCGGCGCTCGGCCACGCCCTCCGACAGCATCTCCAGCACCTGCTGGTACTCCTCCCAGGTGAGGTCCTGGTACGGGTACGCGCGCTGGAAGATGCTGAAGAGGGCGCGCTCGTCCCACTCCTCGCACGCGCACGCGGCGACGATCTGCTGCGCCAGCACGTCCAGCGGCTTCTTCGGGATGCGGACCGCGTCCAGATCGCCTTCACGCACGGCGTTGAGGAGCGCGACGCACTCCACCAGCTCGTCGCGCGTCATCGCGAAGAGGATGCCCTTGGAGATGCCCGCCTTGTGGTGGCCCGCACGGCCCACGCGCTGGAGCAGCACGGAGATGGCCTTCGTCGTGCCCAGCTGCACCACCAGGTCCACGTTGCCCACGTCGATGCCCAGCTCCAGCGACGCGGTGGCCACCATCACGCGCAGCTGGCCCGCCTTCAGCCGCTCCTCGGCCGACAGGCGCATCTCTCGCGACATGCTGCCGTGGTGCGCGGCCACCCACTCCTGGCCCAGGCGCTCCCCCAGGTCGTGCGCCACGCGCTCCGACATCTTGCGCGTGTTGACGAAGATGAGCGTGGTGCGGTGCTCGCCGGAGAGCTGGATGAGGCGGTCATAGACCTGTCCCCACATCTCGTGGCTCGCGAGCGAGGACAGCTCCGCGTCCGGGATCTCCACCTTCAGGTCCCACGGGCGCTGGTGGCCCACCTCCACGCGCTTGCACTCCGTGAGCGACGCGCCCGTGAGGAAGCCCGCGATGGCGTCCAGCGGCTTCTGCGTCGCGGACAACCCCAGCAGCTGGGGCCGCACGTCGGTGAGGGCCTTCAGCCGCTCCATCGACAGGGTGAAGTGGCTGCCGCGCTTGTCGCGGGCGAGCGCGTGGATTTCGTCCACGATGACCGTGCGCACGTTGCGCAGGGTGGCCCGGGCGCGGTCCGCGGTGAGGTAGAGGTAGAGCGACTCCGGCGTGGTGATGAGGATGTGCGGCGGGCGGCGCACCATCTGCGCGCGCTCGCCCGCGGGCGTGTCCCCGGTGCGCACCTGCACGCGCAGCGGCTGGGGCGAGTAGCCCTCCTCGCGCGCCAGCGTCATCAGCTCCTCCAGCGGCTGGAGGAGGTTCTTCTGCACGTCGTTGCCCAGCGCCTTGAGCGGCGACACGTAGAGGACCTGCGTGTGGTCGGGCAGCGTGCCCTCGAGCGCCAGACGGAACAGCGAGTCCAGCGCGGCGAGGAACGCCGTGAGCGTCTTGCCGCTGCCCGTGGGCGCGGCGATGAGCACGTCGTGTCCTGCGTGGATGAGCGGCCAGCCCTCCACCTGCGGACGGGTGGGCTCACCCAGGCGCGAGGCGAACCAGCGCCGCACCACCGGGTGGAAGGCGGCGAGCGCCGGATGGGCCGCGAACTCGGACGCGAAGTCGAGGTGGATTTGAGGGGACATGGCGGGCTCCCAGAGGCCAGCCTGAACACAGGTACAGCGCGTCGTCAACGTACGCCCGGTGCCTCCCTCCCGCGGCCTGGGCCGCCCTCCAGACGGGGGTCTGTGCCAAGGGACGCGGCGCGATAGCCTCATCCGGATGACCCGAGTCTTCTTCTCCGACCTGGAGACCCACTCGCCCAGCGGGCGCTTCATCCTGACGGCCCGCTCGCCCCACAACGGGACGATCCTCCGACGCGGCGGGCGGAAGGCTTCCTGGTGGTGGGGCAGGCGCACCGCGTTCCAGAACGAGTTCCGCTTCCAGCTGCTCGAACACATGCCCGGGAGCGCCGAGCCTCGCCTTGTCTGGGAGCGGTGGCAGCAGTGGAACGAGAGCAGTCCGCACCAGTTGTTCGTCTCGGACACGGGCTGGTCCATCCTCCGGACCCACGGCCCCCAGCTCATCGCCGTGGCTCCGTCGGGGCGCGACGTGCTTCGGGTGGACATCCTCGGTCCCAGGGCAGGGAAGGTGGGACGCGATGCGTGGCGGGCAGACCACGCCACGTCCACGACCGCGGGGCTGTTCTGGTCGAAGCATGCGTGGCCCTACTTCTTCCGCGACGCCGAGACGGACTTCTTCATCTGGCGGACACACCGAGGGCAGCGGCTGGTGCTCGACCTCACCCACGCGGCCATCCTCCCGGAGGCGGATGTCCGGGCGCGTGAATGGGATGCCGCGGAGCAGCGCGATGCGACCGCGCTGCTGGCGATGCTGACGGAGCGGCTCCAGGAGGTTCAAGCGCACCTGTCGAAGTCATTCACCGCTCCGCGGAAGGAGGTCTCCAGCGAGCTGCGGAAGGACCTCGACCGGGTGGTGGGCGCCGTCGTGCTGGTGGGAGCGCACCGCATCCACGCGTGCCTGCCGCTGCTCCAGCAGTGGGAAGCCGTGGAGGATTGGAGCAGCGTCTCGCGCAGCTCCGTGTTTCGCGAGGCGTCCCTGGAGGAGCAGACCTTCCGCCCCATCGTCCAGCAGTCCCTCCGGCGGCTGGGGGTCCAGCCCCGAGGCTTCGCGGCCTATTCCTTCCTCGACGCGAAGAATGAGCGGTACGCGGTCCCAGAGTGCCTGCCGGACCGGCGCGAGCGGGCAGCGACCCTGGAGAAGACGATGTCGGCCTGGGAAGTCCTCCAACGGGTGGGAGCACCGGACCTCATCCATCACGTGACCGAGTTCTCCGACGACGTGGAGCGCGCGTTCGAGCACTGGGAATACGACTTCCAGGCCGACGGCCAGTGGACGACGCTCCAGTTGCGCTGGGAGCTGAACTCGCGCCCGCCCTTCATCGCCGAGCTCCAGGAGCGCCCTTCCTCCTGGCTCCAGTCGAACGAGCGCGAGCAGGCACTGCTCGAGCGCTAAACCAACGATCGTGGCTCTCGAACGGCCTCAGGCGATGAGCCCGAGGCCGTTGCGGTGCAGGGATGGACTCGCGGAGCGCTGGCGATCGCGAGCAGTCCGGAGGGGACCGAGGCGCTGTCGAGGATGCGGTGGATGAGGACCGCGTGATGGACGCATCGGCGTGGCACTCGGCACTCGTCAGCAGCCCTCCCCTGCCTCCCTGCTCTCGCCCGTTCCCTTCAACACTGCCCCTATCCTTCCTTATGCGCTCCACATGCGCTCTACGCGGTTGATCTCGTGAAACCAGTTGGTATAGTAAACCACATGGTTTCAGATCTCTCGCCCCGGCTGGACGTCGTTTTTCACGCCCTGGCCCACCCCGCTCGGCGCGCGATCATCCGCCAACTGTCGGGCGGGGAGCGCAACCTCAGCGAGCTTGCCGCACCCCTCAAAATGACTTTCCCGGCGGCGACCAAGCACGTGCGCGTGCTGGAGCACGCCAAGCTCGTCCGTCGCCGCGTCGCCGGGCGGCAGCATTTCTGCCGGTTGGAGGCCGCGCCGCTGAAGGAGGCGATGCTCTGGACCGAGTCGTTCCGCCGGAGCTGGGAGGCTCGGTTCGAGGCGCTGGACTCGCTGCTCGATGAGATGAGCTCCGACGAGCAATCGCGGGCTCGTCGCCGCTGAGCGTTTTCACCGCCGCCTCGCCGCGGCCGCTCTCACTTTCCAACTGTCAGTCACAAGGACCAGCTCATGAGCCCCATCCCCGCCACCTCCCCCAAAAGCCTGCACATCTCCACGCCCACGGACACCACCATCATCCTCATCCGCGCGTTCAACGCGCCTCGTCGCCTGGTGTGGGAGGCCATGTTCACTCCGGACAAGATGCGCCGTTGGATGCTTCCTCCGCCGGGCTATGCCCTGACCACCTGCCAATGCGAGCCTCGCGTGGGCGGCGCGCTCGACATGGCCTGGAAGAGCGACGAGGCCGACCCGGCCATGACGCTCCGGGGCAAATTCACGGAGGTCGTCCTGCACGAACGGGCCGTTCACACCGAAACGATGGCGCTGGGGTCGGGTCAGGAGATCGGCTCGCTGCTGGAGAAGCACGAGTTCTCCGAGGAAGGCAGCGTCACCACGATGCGCATCACGCAAACGTACGACACGAAAGTGGCCCGTGATGGCGCGCTCGCGTCCGGCATGGACCAGGGCATGGAGGCCTGCTACCAGCAGTTGGACGCCGAGCTGGGGTAGCGCGCTCACGAATGGGTCGGGCGGGGTTCGATTCCGCCCCCAAGGACGAACCTCGGTCCAGGCTGGAGCGACGGCTCACCGCAGCACGACGTCACAGTGCGGACAGCGGTCCAGCGACAGGTTGGGGGCTCCGTCCGAGTCCGTGTTGTCGTAGTCGTGCAGGTCGTTCCCGCATCCCGGACACAGCAGTTGGAAATACGCGCTGAACATGTAGGTCAGGCTGGCGAAGGTGAAGGCCGCGGCGAAGGGGACCCCCGCCAGGTCCCACCCTTCCGGAGGAGGCCCGCGCCGCAGGACGAGCCAGAGGCCCCCGCCCAGCAGCCCCACGACACCGCTCGCGATCACCAGGGTGTTGTGCACCACCCACCGCCTGCTGAACTCCTCGCGGATCCTGACGAACTGCTGGAAGTCCAAGTCCCTCCGGACGGCCGGAGCCAGCACCTTCCCCGTGGCAGGCGCGCTGTCCTGGACCGCTTCCCGCGCCGACGCCGCCAGC
This sequence comes from Corallococcus sp. Z5C101001, assembly GCF_007352635.1. Taxonomy (NCBI): domain Bacteria; kingdom Pseudomonadati; phylum Myxococcota; class Myxococcia; order Myxococcales; family Myxococcaceae; genus Corallococcus; species Corallococcus sp. Z5C101001. Next base: position 151,118 of record NZ_VKLU01000017.1, on the reverse strand, counting down.
GCGCGGTGGTGCTCCGCCGTGGACTGGAGCGCGGAAGCGACCCCCGCGAGGTCCCGCAGGAGCTCCCGGACGGACGCCTCGGAGAGCGAGCCCATGGGGGACGCGATGAGCTCCTGCCCCTGGAGCTGGAACGGAACGCCGCGCGCCTGGAGCCGGATCAGCGCGTCGCGGACGCCGGGTTCGCCCAGCAGCCGGATGACCGCCGCTGGGTTCGCGCCCTGGATGAGGAACGCCGCGTCCAGCGCGGGCTGGCCCACCTGGATGTCCCGCTCCTTCGAGGCCCCGCGCCAACGCAGACCCCGCCCCTGGGGGAGCAGCGCGAAGTCCTGAGGCAGCTTCGTCCCCAGCATGAGCCGCAGCCGTGAGGCCCCCGTGCGCGACAGGGACACCTCCACCGGATGGCCCCGGTAGCGGCCGGCCAACAGCACGCGCGTGGACGCCGGGAACGGTGACAGCTCCAGGATGGGGCCCAGTGCCCGCCAGCGACGCCGGGCCCATGCGCGGCGCCACGCCCGGAGCGTCAGCGGTGTCAGCGCCACGGCGGCCGCGACGGCAAGCCCGATGAGCCCAGGGGACATGGTGAGGCCCAGGCTAAACGCGGATCCACCCCGGAGAAAGCACGGCGTCCAACGGTGCCGCCCCACCCGGGTCCGAGCGAAGCGTCCGAGCGTGGAACGTCCGGGAGAAAGTGGCCGCGCGGGACGGGAACCCAGGCAGACTGGGCCCCCTCGAAAAGGAGCCACACCATGAGCTGGGAAGAGGATCTGCAGGGGCGTGAACCCCCTCCCTCGCTGGAGACGCTCATCGTCCCCCGCATTCGCGACCTGGGCGACGGCTTCCACGTGCGCCGCGCGCTGCCCTCCGCGCGCCGCCGCATGGTCGGCCCCTTCATCTTCCTGGACCAGATGGGCCCCGCGGACTTCGACCCCGGCCGGGGCCTGGACGTGCGGCCCCACCCGCACATCGGGCTGGCCACCGTCACCTATCTCTTCGAGGGCGAGATCCTCCACCGCGACTCGCTGGGCAGCGTGCAGCACATCCGCCCCGGCGCCGTGAACTGGATGACCGCGGGCCAGGGCATCGCCCACTCCGAGCGCACCGACCCCGAGACCCGCGCCGCCGGCGGCCGCCTCTTCGGCATCCAGGCCTGGGTCGCGCTCCCCAAGCAGCACGAGGAGACCGCCCCCGCCTTCGTCCACCACCCCACCGACACCCTGCCCGTCGTCGAGGGCGAGGGCGTCCACCTGCACGTCATCGCGGGCGAGGTGCACGGCGGCAAGTCCCCCGTGCGCGCCCACTCCGCCCTCTTCTACGCGGACGCGAAGCTGGACGCCGGCGCGCGGCTCAAGCTCCCCACCGAATACGAGGAGCGCGGCCTCTACCTGGTCGAAGGCACCGTGGACGTGGAGGGCACGCGCTTCCAGCCCGGCGAGCTGCTGGTGTTCAAGCCGGGCAGTGAGATCATCCTGAGCGCGGAGGCCCCCGCGCGCATGATGCTCCTGGGCGGCGAGCCCATGGACGGCCCGCGCTACCTGTTCTGGAACTTCGTGTCGTCCTCCAAGGAGCGCCTGGAGGCCGCCAAGGCGGACTGGAAGGAGGGCCGCTTCGCCGCCGTCCCGCAGGAGACGGAGTTCATCCCCCTGCCGCCGGATGATCCGCCCGCGCCCGTGCGCTACCCGTAGAGCCTGCGGACCGGCGCGACCGTGCCCGTGGGCCGCCGCGCCTTCGCTTCCGTCCACGTCAGCCGGTACGTCGCCGCCGTCCCGTCGAAGGCGAGGGGCGTCACCTCCGGTGAGCCCGCGCCCGACGCGCGCAGCGTCTCCACCAGGAAGCCGCAGGCGAAGAAGGGCGTGTCCGCCAGCACGTCCTTCACCCACAGGGTGGCGGCCTGCTTCGACAGCTCCTCCACCCGCACCTCGTTGAAGTTGTTGCCGGCGCGCAGGTTGTACGGCACGCGCTCCAGCGTCTTCTCCGGCCCCAGGTGCGTCACGAGCTGCATGCTCGCCCGCCCCACGGACGTCTGCTGGAAGCCCTTCAGGTACCGCGCGCCCAGCTCCAGGTAGGCGGCCTCCGCTGGCTGGCCCGGGAACACGTCCCGCGCCGCCACGTCCAGGAACGTCCGCCACTGCTCCAGCGAATAGTTGTGGCGCAGCGGCGCCGCCAGGTCCAACCCCACGGCCTTCAGGCGCTGGCGCCCGTCCCGTGTCAGGTGCGGCCCCAACGCGCGCACGAAGAGGGCGTCCACGCTCTGGGCGAAGATTCGCTTTTCGGATGGGACCATGCCCTCAGGGTGGTGTCGCCCCCGCGCATCCGGAAGTGCCGACGCGCCGCATCCGTCAACGAGTGGGCACATCTCCCGGCGTCATTGGCGGGGCAGCTTCACCGTGAAGGTCGTGCCCCGCTCCTCCGTGGAGCTCACCTGCACGCCGCCGCCGTGGGCGCGGACCAGCTGTTCGGTGATGTAGAGCCCCAACCCCAACCCCGCGGACACGCCCCGCTCCCGTTCACTGCGGCCGGCGCGGCGCCACGCGGTGAAGAGGTGGGGCAGCTGCTCCGGAGCGATGGGCGCGCCCAGGTTGTGCACCCACACGACGGCCTCGCCCTCCAGCCCCTCCGCGCCCACCCGCACGGGCGTCTCTGGGGGACTGAACTTGAGCGCGTTGGACATCAGGTTGCCCACCACCTGCTCCAGCCGATCCGCGTCCCAGTCGCCGCGCCCGTCGCCCCGCACCTCCAGCAGCACCTCGCGGTGGGGATGGCTGGCGCGCGACTCCTCCACCGCGCCGCGCACCACGTCGAACAGGTCGCACCCCGCGCGCACCACCGGCAGCCCCGCGCCCAGGCGCGCCCGGGCGAAGTCCAGGAGCTGGCGGATCATCCGGTCCATGCGCTGGGCGCTGGTGAGGATGCGCCCGGTGAAGACGCGCTGCCGGTCCGACAGCTCCCCCTGGCGCTGGAGCTGCTGCGCGGACATGGACAGCGCGTTGAGCGGGTTGCGCAGGTCGTGGCCCAGGATGCCCAGGAACTGCTCTCGGAAGTCCTCCGCGTGGCGCACCTCCGTGACGTCCTGCCCGGTGGCGATGACCGCCTCCACCGCGCCCGTGGGCCCGGTGGCCGGGGACATCGTGTAGTCGAAGTGCCGCGGGCCCCGGTCCGATGACAGGGTGATGCGGCCGCGCTGCACCTGCCCCGTGCGCCGGGCCGCGTCCAGCGCCTTCGCGTAGGGCTCCAGCTGGGGGTCCATCGCGCACAGCGCGTCCATGCTCAGGCCCGGCTGGTGCACGTGGTGCGTCCCGCGCGACGCGGCCACCGCCTGGTTGGCGAAGATGAGCGTGCCGTCCCCGTCGTAGAGGGAGATGGGGTCCGCCGCCGCGGACATGGCCAGGTCCAGCAGCCGCCGCTGCCGCTGCACCTGGTCGGAGAGGACGCGCACCTCGCGTTCGGCGCGGCGCAGGCGCAGGAGCGCGTGCACCTGGGCCACCAGCTCCTCGGGGTCCACCGGCGCGACCAGGTACGCGTCCGCGCCGTGCTCCAGCCCCTGCGCCCGGTCCGCGGCCCCCACCGCCTGCGCGGACAGGTGCAGCACCAGCGCGTTGTGTGTGCGCGAGGAGGACTTCAGGCGCCGACACACCTCCAGGCCGCTCATGTCCGGCAGCCGGACATCCAGGATGACGAGGTCCGTGTTCTCGTCCGCGAGCGCCAGCGTTTCACCGCCCGTGCCGGCCTCCAACACCTGGAAGCCCGCCAGGGAGAGGACGCGGGTGGTGACGTAGCGGCTGGCCAGGTCGTCGTTGACGTTCAGGATGATGGGCGCTGGAGGCGACATGCGGGCGGAAGAGAACCGTGGCCCTCCTTCGTAATGGCTGGCCCTCGGAGCGCCAAGTGTCGCGCGTGGGAAAATGTCTTCCGTGGGAGGACAGCCAGGGGGACGGGCGGTCGTCGCCGCTCGCTGGCCAACAGAGGGTGACTCCCCCCCTGGCGCGTTTCGCGATAGGGATGACCCATGCGCCCTCCCTGCCGCCCGCTCCCCGCTGATGGTCGCTTCCTCCAGGCCGTGGGGCCCACGCCGCTCGTCCCCGTGCGGCTGGACCCGGAGGGCCCCACCATCTGGTGCAAGCTGGAGTTCCTCAACCCCAGCGGCTCCACCAAGGACCGCATCGCGCGGTACATGCTGGAGAAGGCCTGGCGGCTGGGCGAGCTGTGCCCGGGCGGCGACGTGGTGGAGGCGTCCAGCGGCTCCACGAGCATCGCCATGGCGCTGGCGAGCGCGCAGATGGGCTGCCGCTTCACGGCGGTGATGCCAGAGGGCGTGACGGAGGAGCGGCTCATCGCCATCCGCGCCTACGGCGGCGAGGTGGAGCTGGTGCCGCGCGCGGAGGGCATCCGGGGCGCCATCGCGCGCGCGGAGGCCCTGGCGAAGGAGCGCGGGGGCTACGCGCCCCGCCAGTTCGAGAACCCGGACAACGCGGAGGCCCACCGCGTGTGGACGGGGCAGGAGATTCTGGCGCAGGTGCCGGGCGGGCTGGTGCACGGCGTGGTGAGCGGCGTGGGCACGGGTGGCACCATCGTGGGGCTGTATCAGGCGTTCGCGGAGGCGGGCTGTCCGGTGACGGCCTTCGTCGCGCGGCCCATCGCCGGGCTGGGCTGCGACATCGAGTGTTGCAGCTTCAGCGCGCGCGTGCCGGGCGTGGTGGACGGCCTGTCCAAGCTGTACCGCGAAGCGGACCTGCCGGGGCGCGTGGAGCTGGACGTCTCCGACGACCTGGCCATGCGCACCGCGCGCGCGCTCATCCGGCGCGGCTTCCCCGTGGGCCCGTCCTCCGGGCTCAACTACGCGGCGGCGGTGGAGGCGGCGAAGCGGCTGGGCCCGCAGGCGCAGGTGGTGACGGTGTTCCCCGACCGCATGGAGCGCTACTTCTCCACGGAGCTCGTCCAGCCCCGGCCGCAGGCCCGCCCCACCTGACCCGGCCTGGACAGCGGGGCCCAGGCGCTACGTGCGCATGCGCACGCGCGTCTCGTGCACCGTGTCCGGCGGAGGGGCGGTCCGCTCGCGCTCCTGGGCGCGCATCAGGCGCAGGATGCCCGGGCCCAGCACGTCGATTTCGGTGGAGGCGTAGGACTCCGTGCCGAAGCGGCGGATGGAGTCCGTCTGCTTCGCCAGGATGCGCGCGTCCTGACCGAAGATGTGCAGCCCCACCGGCAGGACGAAGGGCAGCGCGGCCTTCAGGAGCAGGCGTGGCACCGGCAGCTTGAACGTCACCACCGCGTACACGAGCGTGTCCCAGTCCCCCACCGGCGTCATGGCGGAGTTGACCAGGACGTGGCTCCGCTCCCCGATGCGGTACTCCACCTGCGCGATGGACGGCATCAGGAAGCGGTCGAAGTGCTGCACCACCCCGCCGCCCGGCGCGAGCAGCCGCCCCACCAGGCCCTTGGGCGCGGGCTCCCCGAGGTACTCCGCCTCCACGCGGTCCGCGCTCCGGCGCACCACCACGTCGATTTCGTTGCGCTTCTCCGCGGTGCGGAACAGGCCGCCGTGGAGGAAGGCCGTGTGCGGCACGTCCAGCGTGTTCTCCAGCACCGCGTGCAGCGACCCCGGCGCGCGGAGCACCCGGCGCACGGTGGTGTAGTCCGGCGCGTCCAGCAGCGGGAAGCGGAAGGGCTCCGTGGTGGGCTCCACGCCGGGCGTGGAGTAGACCCAGACGAAGCCGTCCTGCTCTCGCGCCGCGTGGGACGTGGCGCAGCGGGACTTCGCCTCCGGTTCCCCCACGAGCCCGGGGATGAGCCGGCACTGTCCTCCGGAGTCGAAGCGCCAGCCGTGGTAGCCGCACTCCAGCTGCCCTTCCCGCACGCGCCCCAGCGACAAGGGCACGTTGCGATGGGGACACCGGTCCACCAGCGCGCCGGGCTTGCCGCCCTCGCCCCGGAACAGCACCAGGGGGGTGCCCTGGAGCGTGCGCGCGAGCGGCTGGTCCTTCAGCTCGCGCGACGTGCACAGGATGAACCACGAGTGCGGCAGCCGGACGACCGAGATGTGACTGGGGGACGCACCGGGGGCGCGGCCTTCCTCGCGGGCATTCATGCTCCCAGTCTAATGGGCCTGGGGTTCCATGCACGCCCCCCTTCAGGCGGGCAGGTCAGCGGCGTGCTGAGCGGCCTCCGGGTTGATGGGCTGGGACATCATCCCACCGCTCATCCGCCGGCAGGACGCCTCGCAGCGGCGGCACGCCTCCGCGCAGGCCTTCATCAGCCCCTCTTCGCTCCGCTGCTCACAGGCGTCGGCGCAGGCCTCGCACACCTCCGCGCAGGCGAAGCAGGTGCGCGAATAGAGGTCGGAGTTGCGCAGCATGAAGCGCGCGTTCGTCTCACAGATGTCCGCGCAGTCCATCAGCAGTTGGAGGTCCTTCGACTCGGCGTGCCTGCCTCCCTGGTGCAGACAGTCCGCCAGCGTCACCAGACAGATGCGGTGGCAGGCCAGACATTGGTCGATGCACTCATGCAGCTCGTCGTTGTCCCGCTCTGATTCGGCGTTCGCCATGGGGGGTCCTTTCGGGCCAGAAAGCCGTTCCCCCTTCACGGTGGGCATGCGCGGGGCCGCGACCCTCCGGCCCCGCGGGGCCGCCTGCCCGGACGCCGCTCCGGAGCAGGGAGGACTACGGCTCCAGCCGGCGCAACCGCAGGGCGTTGCCGATGACGGAGACCGACGAGAGGCTCATCGCCGCGCTCGCGAACAGCGGGCTCAAGAGCAGGCCGAAGACGGGGTAGAGCACCCCCGCCGCCAGCGGCACGCCCAGCAGGTTGTAGACAAAGGCGAAGAAGAGGTTCTGTCGGATGTTGCGCAGAACGCCCTGGCTCAACCGGCGCGCGCGCGCGATGCCCCGCAGGTCGCCCTTCACCAGCGTCACGCCCGCGCTCTCCATGGCGATGTCCGTGCCCGTCCCCATCGCGATGCCCACGTCCGCCCGGGCCAGCGCCGGTGCGTCGTTCACGCCGTCGCCCGCCATCGCCACCACGCGGCCCTGTGCCTGGAGCTGCTTCACCGCGTCGCCCTTCGCGTCCGGCTGCACGCCCGCGAGCACCTCGGTGATGCCCAGCCTGCGCGCCACCGCGTGGGCCGTGGTGGGGCTGTCGCCGGTCAGCATCACCACCCGCAGGCCCTCCTCGCGCAGCCGCGCCAGGGCCTCCAGCGTGGACGCCTTCACGGGGTCCTCCACGCCCAGCAGGCCCGCCGCGCGGCCGTCCACCGCCATCAGCACCACGGTCTGCCCTTCCTCACGCAGCGCCTCCGCGCGAGAGGTCAGCGCGTCCGCCTCCACGCCCAGGCTCCGCATCAGCGCCGCGTTGCCCAGCGCGATGTCGCGGCCGTCCACGCGGCCCCGGACGCCCTGGCCCGGGTGGGACTGGAAGCCGTCCACGGCTCCGAGCGCGACGCCTCGCTCCCTCGCGCCCGCGACCAGGGCCTCGGCCAGGGGGTGCTCGCTGCCGCGCTCCAGGCTCGCGGCCTGCCGCAGGAGCACGGCCGCGTCCACGCCCGGCGCGGGCTCCACCGACACGAGGCGCGGCTTGCCCTCCGTGAGCGTGCCCGTCTTGTCCACCACCAGCGTGTCCACCGCCGCCATCCGCTCCAGGGCCGCCGCGTCGCGGATGAGGACGCCCATGCGCGCGCCCTGCCCGGTCCCCACCATCACGGACATCGGCGTGGCCAGCCCCAGCGCGCACGGGCAGGCGATGATCAGCACCGCCACCGCGTTCACCAGCGCGTGCGCGAGCTTCGGCTCCGGTCCCCACACCGCCCACACGGCCGCCGTCAGCAGCGCCACCGCGATGACCGCGGGCACGAAGACGCTGGCCACGCGGTCCGCCAGGCGCTGGATGGGGGCCCGCGTGCGCTGCGCCTCGGCCACGCGCTGGACGATGCGCGACAGCAGCGTGTCGCGTCCCACGCGCTCCGCGAGCATCACCAGCGTCCCCGTGCCATTCACCGTGCCGCCCGTCACCTTCGCGCCCGGGCCCTTCTCCACCGGCACCGGCTCGCCGGTGACGAGCGATTCGTCCACCGCGCTCGCGCCCTCCAGCACCTCGCCGTCCACCGGCACCTTCTCACCCGGGCGCACGCGCAGCCGCTGGCCCACGTGCACCTGGGCCAGCGGGACGTCCTCTTCGTGGCCGTCATCGCCGATGCGCCTCGCGGTGGCGGGGGCCAGCGACAGCAGGGCCCGCAGCGCGCCGGACGTCGCGTGGCGGGCGCGCAACTCCAGCACCTGCCCCAGCGCCACCAGCGTGAGGATGATGGCGGCGGCTTCGTAGTACACGGGCGCGGTGCCGCCGTGCCCCGTCCGCGCGCCTTCGGGCAACAGGTGCGGGAACAGCGTGGCCCCCACGCTGAAGACATACGCCGCGCCCGCGCCCAGCGCGATGAGCGTGAACATGTTCAGGTGCCGGTTCCGCACCGACGCCCAGCCCCGCTGGAAGAACGGCGCGCCCACCCACAGCACCACCGGCGTCGCCAGCGCGAACTGCGCCCACAGCAGCGCCGCGGGCGACAGCGCGTGCTGCACCGGCTGGCCCGGCAGCATGTCCGACATGCCCAGCAGCATCAGCGGCACGCTCAGCGCGAGGCCCACCCAGAACCGCCGCGTCATCGAGCGCAGCTCGGGATCCGCCGGCGCCCGCGCCGTCACCGTGCGCGGCTCCAGCGCCATGCCGCACTTCGGGCAGGTGCCGGGCCCGTCGCGCACCACCTCCGGGTGCATGGGGCAGGTGTACTCGACGCGCGTCTCCAGCTCGGGCGGCGACTCGGGCTCCAGCGCCATGCCGCACTTCGGGCAGGCCCCCGGCGCGTCCCGCCGCACCTCCGGATCCATGGGGCACACGTACACCGTGCCCCGCGCGGCGGCGGGAGGTGGGGTCCGAGGCTGGAGGAAGTGCCCGGGGTCCGCCTGGAAGCGCTGGCGGCACTTCGGCCCGCAGAAGGACCAGGTGTGCCCGGCGTGCTCCCACTGCCCGCCCTTCGGCGCGCGCGGGTCCACCTCCATGCCGCACACGGGGTCGATGGCGGGCCCCCCATCCTCCGGGAAGGGCGGTGGCCTGGGTGAAGCGGAGACAGGGGAATGCGGATGCGAATGCGCCATGGTGAAGCCTCCTTTCCCCAGGCCAACGCGGCACCCGGCGCGCTCTTACACATGCGTAAACCCCTGGCGCGGCGGCGGAAGGGCACCCGCCCCGCTCCGTCCGTTGAAGGGAGGGGCGTCAGGCGGGCCCGGCGCCTGCCCGGCCGAGGCATTTTTCCGGTAGGAGGGCGCGCAAGGGGTCGTCGGAGTGACTGGAGTTCCAGGGGGTTGCGGCGCCGGGTGACCTCCCCTACGAACAGCAGCCCGGAAAGTCTCCCGCATCCGTATTCCCTGGGAGACAAGGTCGGGGCCCGACCTGGAGAGGGCATCGAATGCGACGCATGTGGAGCGCATGGGGGGCGGTGCTGGCGCTCCTCGGCGGCGGCTGTGATGCCATCGACCTCTCGGGTGTCACCCAGCGCAACGCGAAGACCCGGGTGCGCCCGGAGCCCCCGGGCGAGCACTGCCGCTTCGGCGGTCAGGCGGTGCAGTCCGGCCTGGACCTGGACCGCGACGGGCTGCTGGACGACGCGGAGGTCACGGCCACCGACTACATCTGCGCGGCAGCCCTCCCCGAGGTGAGCACCCGCACGCGGCCCGAGCCCCACGGAGCGAACTGCGCGCTCGGAGGACAGGCGATTCAGTCCGGCCTGGACCTGGACGCGAACGGACAGCTGGACGACGCGGAGGTCACCGCCACCGACTACGTCTGCGCCACCACGGTCGCCAACGTGCTCCTGCGCGTGCGGCCGGTGTCCCCCGGCGCGCAGTGCGCCCTGGGCGGGCAGGTGACGCACGCCGGACATGACGCCAACGCCAACGGCCTGCTGGAGGACGAGGAGGTCTCCCGCGAGGTCCTGGCCTGCGACGAGCCGGCCTCCGTGCTCTCACGCATGCGCTCGATTCCCGCCTTCACCGCCCCGTGCGATGGCGACGGGAACGGCGGAAGCGCGGTGGAGGCCGGGGTCGACCTCAATGGAGACACCGCGCTCGAGCCGTCCGAGGTCGAGGCCACCGGCTACGCCTGCGGCATCGAGCCCTCCGAGCTGAAGGCCCGTCACCAGACAGAGCCCGCGGGCTCCCACTGCGCTCGCGGTGGCACGCGCGTGGACTTCTTCCAGGACTCGAACCACGACGGTACGCCCGACCCCGGCGGCTTCACGTCGACCGTGTACGTGTGTCATTCCATCCGCGTGCACGACGGGATGTTCGTCGTGACGAGCCCCGTGGACCTGGTGGCGCTCGAGGGCGTCACCCACCTGAGGGGCGAGCTGCGCATCTCCGCGCCCACGCTGACCGACGCCTCGCTCCCCGCCCTGTCGGTCATCCAGGGGGCGCTGACGGTGGTTGCCAACTCCAGCCTGCGGCGGTTGTCCCTGCCCGCCCTGCGCTTCGTGGGCGGCGACGTGGCGGTGCGCTCCAACGCCCTGCTGGATTCATTGACGCTGGGCACCGCGGCGAGCGCCCCCCTGTGGGTCGAGCGCAGCCTCCTCGTCGAGGACAACCCCCTGCTCCCCACCCTGGAGGGGCTGGCGGCGGTGCAGCCTCGCGACAGCATCACCCTGCGCGCGAACGACTCGCTGGTGGAGCCCGGCCAGCTGTCCTTCGTCACCGTGCTCCAGGGGTCGGTCCTCTTCCAGGACAACCTCCAGGTGAAGCGGACGCCCTTTGTCCACCTGACCCGGGTCCACGGAGACGTGCGCATCACGAACAACAGCTTGCTGACGGCTCCCTTCGGGCTGGAGCAGCTGACCTCCGTGGACGGCACGCTGGAGTTGAAGAACAACGCGTTGCTCGAGCAGTTGGCACCCCTGGGCCAGCTCACCTCCGTGGGCCAGCTGGAGCTCATCGGCAACCCGCGCCTGGAGAACACCGTGGGGCTCGACAAGCTCACCTTCGCGGGCAGCATCCATCTCCAGGGCAACACGGGGCTCTTGAGCGCCGGGGACATGCCCCTGTTGCAGCGGGTGGATGAGGGCTTCTTCGTGAGATTCAACGCGCAGCTCCAGCGCGTGCACCGCCTGCCCCAGCTGCGTGGCACCGGAGCGGTGACCCTCACCGTCAACGACGCGCTGACGTCGCTGGAAGGCTTCAGCCGGGTGACATGGCTCCATACGCTGGAGGTGCTGGGCAACAAGCAGCTCGCGACGCTGGGCGACCTCTCTGCGCTGCGCGAGTTGAGATTCCTCAACCTCCAGGGCAACCCGGCGCTCACCGGCTTCAACCTGGGAGAGCTGGCCCGCGTGACGGACGACTTCGTCGTCGTGGACAACGCGAAGCTGCCCACGTGCCTGGCCACCACGCTCGCGGCGAACGTCTTCCAGGGCGACCCGCTGGGGGGCGTGCACATCTTCAACAACGACGACGCGACCCCGTGCCCCTGAGGGCGCGGCTCACCGCCGGGGCTTGCAGGTGCAGTCCAGGCAGCCGTGCGCCGCGCACGCGCCGCAGCCGCGCTCCAGCGAACGCTTGAGCGCCAGCCGCGCGCGGTGCAGCCGCACACCCGCGTTGTTGGCGGTGATGCCCACCTCGCGCGCCACGTCCGGCACCGCGCGCCCCTCCAGGTCCACCTGGTGCACCAGCTTTGCGTACTCAGGCTTGAGCGTGGGCAGGAGGTCGTTCAGGCACGCGCACACGGTGGCCTTCAGCTCCGGATCCTCCGACGCGGCGCCCTCCGCGTCGCGGGCCTCCACCGCCAGCGCGCGTCCCTCCGCGGCCTGCCGGCGGTGGTGGTCCACCAGGGCGTTGCGCAGCAGGCGGTAGACCCACGCCACCGCGCCCTCGCCATCCTTCAGCGCCCCGCCCTTCTCCAGGGTGCGGGCGAAGGCCGTCTGGAGCAGGTCCTCCGCGGCGGCCCGGCTGCCCACGCGCCGCTCCAGGAACGCGAGGAAGCGGCGCTGATGGGCCAGGAGCGCCGCCATCACGTCCTCGCGGTCCGGGGGCAGCCCCGCCTCTGGCCCTTCAGCGTCCATGCGGTTACGGAGGGCCGTAGCCCTGCACGCGCGAGTTCAGCTCCACCGCGGTGGCGTAGATCTGCGCCCACGCGCGGTACTTGAAGCGGTCCAGCGTGCCCTTCTGGTCGTTCGCGTAGTCGAACATGTCCTTGCGGAACTGCGCGTCCGCGGCCTTGCGGGCCTCGGGCTTCAGCGGCGTGCCCTTGCGGTCGTAGTAACGCAGCATGTCGTAGCCGTAGTCGTGCGTCTTGGCCGCCTTGTCGAACTCCTTCACCGGGCCAATCTGGCCGGGCACCGACGCGTAGCCGAGCGGGTCCTGCATGCGCTGGCCGTGCGGCGTCTGGATGGCGTAGGGCTTGTAACCCATCACCTGCTCGAAGTCCGCCGGGGGCGGGCGCGCGCCGGTGAGGTACTCGCTCATCAGCTTGCCGTTGTCGCCCGGAGGCGCGCTGGACACGGCCCCCGTGCGCTGGGCGGCGGTGGTGCCGGAAGCGAAGGAGTCCTTCACCGCGTTGCGCGCGGCGGGGGCCGCGGGGCGGGCGGTGGGGGACTCCGTACCGGAGGTCAGCGGCTGGCGGACGGGGGCGTTGCGGATGAGCATGGGGCGCCTGGGAGAGAAGTCTTCTCGATTTTTCGGAATCCGCCTGCCCAAAGTTGCGGATCCACTCCCAAAGTCGCGCAGAATGCGCCAACGCACCGCGTGGTGCACTGGAGGACACCGTGGGGAACTACCTGTATTCCGAGGGAATCAAGGAGCTACGCGCAGGCAACTTCGAGAACGCGCAGCGTCTCGTGGAGCAGGCGAAGCAGCAGGGGGACGCCTCCGTGGAAGAGCTCCACGCCATGGCCTTCGCGATGGACGGGCACGGCCAGCGGGGCTTCGCCACGGAGCTGCTGCAGGAGGCGCTCAAGCAGCAGCCCTCCGCCGCGGAGCCGGCCTGTGTCCTGGCGATGTTCCACCTGGAGAAGCAGGAGGACGCCCAGGCGGTGGAGGTCCTCAAGGCGGCGCTGACGGCATCTCCCGAGCACCCCAAGGCGAACCTGTGTATGGCCATGGCGCTGGCGAAGACGGAGGCCGGCAAGGCCCGGGCGCACGCCGCCAAGGCGATGAAGGACACGGACGCGGACGTCCGTCAGCAGGCGGAGGCGCTGGACAAGGTGCTGGCGGAGCACGAGCCCCGCTAGGGTGACTCGCCGCGCTTGAAGTCCTCCGTGCGAACCCCGTAGCGCTTGAGCAGGCGGTGCAGGCTCTCGCGCTCCATGCCCGCGCGCTCGGCCGCGTGGGTGACGTTGCCGGAGAACTCCTGCATCAGCGCGGTGAGGTAGTCGCGGGACACGGCGTCGCGAACGCGGTCCACCGTCTCGCGGTAGGGCTGCTTCGCCAGCGCCTCCGCGGGCAGCGGGCCCGGGGCCGCGAGGGAGCCGGGCACGTCGAGCTCCGGCGGCAGGTCCTCCGGCGTGATGCGTGGGCCCGCCGCCACCGCGGCCGCGCGCGCGACCGCGTTCTGGAGCTGCCGCACGTTGCCCGGCCAGGGCGCGGCGGTGAGCGCGTGGAGCGCCGGGGGCGTGAAGCCCTCCAGCTCCGGCCGGTTCGCGGCGGCGAGGAAGTGCATGGCCAGCAGCGCGATGTCCTCGCGCCGCTCGCGCAGCGCGGGCATGCGCACCGTCACGCCGCCCAACCGGTAGTAGAGGTCCTCGCGGAAGCGCCCTTGCGCCACCTCCACCGCGAGGTCCCGGTGCGTCGCCGCCACCACGCGCACGTCCACCGTCACCGGCGTGGTGGTGCCCACGCGGCGCACCTCCTTCTCCTGGAGCGCGCGGTTGAGCTTCACCTGCACGGGGAGCGGCAGGTCCCCCACCTCGTCCAGGAAGAGCGTGCCGCCGTGGGCCTCCTCGAAGAGGCCCGCCTTCGCGCCCGTGGCGCCGGTGAAGGCCCCCTTCGCGTGGCCGAAGAGCTCGCTCTCCACCAGCTCCGCCGGCAGCGCGCCGCAGTTCACCGCGACGAAGGGCCTGTCGCGGCGGGGGCTCTCCCGGTGCAGCGCGCGGGCGGCCAGCTCCTTGCCCGTGCCCGTCTCGCCGGTGAGCACCACCGTGAGGTCGCGCGCCGCCAGCTGCGCGAGCAGCGCGTGCGTCTTCTGGAGCGCGGGGCTGGTGCCGCGCAGGCCGTGGAAGTCCGGCATGCGCGCCACGCGGCCCGCCAGCCCCCGCGCGTCCCGGTGCTGGCGCTGGCGCTCCAGCGCGCGGGCCACCACCAGCGCCACCTCGTCCGGGTCGAAGGGCTTGGACAGGTAGTCGTACGCGCCCTCCTTGATGGCCTCCACCGCCTTGGGGATGCTGGCGTAGGCGGTGACGAGCACCACCTCCGTGTCCGGCGCGCGCCGCTTCACCTCGCGCAGCACCGTGAAGCCATCCGCGCCGGGCATCTGGATGTCCGTCACCACCACGTCGAAGGGCCGCGCGGACAGCAGGGCCAGCGCCCGCGCCCCGTCCGGCGCCGTCGTCACCGCGTACGCGTCGCCGAGGATGCGCGCGAACAGCTTGAGCATGTTCTCCTTGTCGTCCACCACGAGGACGGACGGCCGGGGCTCCGCGCCGCTCATGCCGCCGCCTCCTGTTCGCGCGAGGGCGCGGGCAGGGACAGCGTGAAGCGCGCGCCGCCCCACGGGCCCGTGTCCACGTCGATGCGTCCGCCGTGCGCCTCCGCGATGGACTGGCTCACCGCGAGCCCCAGCCCCGTGCCGGAGGGCTTGGTCGTGAAGAACGGCTCGAACAGCCGCGCCCGCGCCTCCGCCGTCATCCCGGGCCCGGAGTCGGACACCGCCACCCGGGCGCCGCCCTGCGCGTCCACCGCGATGCGCACCTCCACCCGTCCGCCCTCGCCCGCCGCCTCCGCCGCGTTCTTCACCAGGTTGAGCAGCACCTGCCGCAGGCGCGGCGCCTGCGCCCACGCGGTGCCTTCCCCGTGCAGCTCCACCGACACCGGGGCCAGCCGCGCGGACTCGCGCAGGCGGGACACGACCTCCTCGCACGCCTCGCGCAGCGCCACCGGCTCCAGCGGCCCGCGCCCCGGACGCGCCACGTCCAGCAACCCCTCCACGATGTCCTGGCAGCGCACCGCCTCCTCCTCCACCACGCGCAGGTCCTCCGCGAGCGCGCCCTCCGCCCGCCGCTGCAACAGCCGCACGTATCCCAGGATGACGCCCAGGGGGTTGTTGATTTCGTGCGCCACGCCCGCCGCCAGCCGTCCAATGCCCGCCAGCTTCTCGTGCTGGACGAGCCGCGCCTGGTGCTCCCGCAGCGCCCCCGTCATCCGGTTGAGCTGCGCGGCCAGGTGGCCCAGCTCCCCGGGATCATCCTCCGGGATGCGCGCGTCCAGGTCCCCGCGCGCCAGCCGCGCCGCGCCCTCCGACAGGCGCGCCACCGGCCGGGCCACCGAGTTGCCGATGTAGACCCCCACCCCGGCCGCGAACAGCGTGGCCCCGCCCAGCAGCAGCAGCGCCCAGCGGAAGCTGTCGCGCTCCACCGCGCCCACGTGCGCCTCGAAGGCCGCCATCGACGCGTCCGAGCGCTCCGTCAGCGCGTCCACCCGCGTCTGGATGCGCGACACCCACTCCAGCGCGCGCCCGTGGGCGGCCTCCACCGCGTGCGCGTCCTTCGCCATCACCGCGGGCAGGAGCGTGTCCCGGTAGAGCGTGTCCAGCGCGTCGCCGGAGGCCTGGATGTCCGCCACCGCCGCGCGCTCCTCCGCGTCGCGCGCCTGCTCCGCCAGCCGCCGCGTCAGCGCCTCCACGCGCGCGCGGGCCTCGGTGTGGAAGCGCCGGTGGGTGTCATTGCCCAGGATGATGGTGTGCGCCAGGTGCGCGTACTGGTCCCGCACCGCGGTGGCCAGCGCGCGCGCCTCTCGCGCCCGGCCCCCGACCTCGCGCAGCGCACGCGTGCCCTCATGGATGTCCGCCAGCCGGCCGAGCGCATACCCCGACGCCGCCGCGAACAGCGCCACCAGCGCGCCGAACGCGAGCAACACCCTGCGGGTGGTGGTGCCGGAGACAGGACCCATCGCGACCCCTCTTATATGGCCCGTCCCCCCGCGTCCGCTCCCCTCGCGTCCCGCCCAAGTCCTCCCGGCGCCGCATTCCCCTTGCGCCCCTCCCCCCTCCGGCCGAGCATCCCCCGTCCGAAGCGGCGCGGGCCCATCTTGAGGGGACACCCGTCGCCGGGAGCCGCCCATGACGATGCGCTTCAAGAACCTGGATGGCAGTGGGCCGCACCCGTTCACCAACGTCTTCAGGTGGGCCGTGGTGGACAAGCTCGCGGGCAGGCGCCGCAAGTCGCCCGCGCACGCCGCGGTGCCTCGTGTGGAGCCGGACCTGGCGGTGCTCGCCACCCCGCCCGCGCCGGGCGAGGGCGCGCGCCTGACCTGGCTGGGGCACGCGAGCTGGCTGGTGCAGTTGGATGGCGTGTCGCTCCTCATCGACCCGGTGCTGCGCGACGCCATCAACGTCGTCATCCGGCGCAACGTGCCGCCTGGCGTGCCGGCGGAGAAGCTGCCGCCCATCGACGCGAGCCTCGTGTCCCACAACCACTACGACCACCTGGACCTGCCCACGCTCAAGCAGGTGGGCGCCCGCGTCATCACCGGCCTGGGCCACGCGCCGGTGTTCCAGGGCGAGGGCCTGCCCTTCCACGAGCTGGACTGGTGGGAGTCCACGCAGGTGGGCCCGGTGCGCGTGCACTACGTGCCGTCCCAGCACTGGAGCCGCCGGGGCCTGAACGACGCGAACCAGATGCTCTGGGGGGGCTTCGTGGTGGAGGGCTCCAGCGCGCGCGTCTACCACTCCGGCGACACCGCCTACTTCCAGGGCTTCAAGGAGATTGGCGCGCGCTTCCCCCACCTGGACGCGGCGCTGCTGCCCATTGGCGCCTACGACCCGGCGTGGTTCATGCGCTTCCAGCACATGAACCCGGAGGAGGCGGTGCAGGCCTTCGAGGACCTGGGCGCGCTCGCCTTCTTCGCCATGCACTGGGGCACGTTCAAGCTCACCGACGAGCCGCTCGACGAGCCTCCCGCCCGCCTGGACGCGGAGTGGGTGCGCCGGGGCTGGCCGCGCGACCGCGTGCACGTGTTGCCCGTGGGAGGTACACACACCGTGCGCCACGGTTGAGCGCTGGCGGGGCTTGTGGTCTCAAGCAGAGCCATGCTCCTGCCCACGCTCACCGCCCTGATCCTCACGCAGGCCCCACCCCTCACCTCCACGTCCGAGCAGAGCGGCTGGACGCGCACCGGCCGCTACGCCGAAGCGGAGGCGCTCTGCCGCGCCTTCCCCAAGGCGTTCCCCGGCAAGGCCCGCTGCGACACGCTGGGCGTGTCCCCGGAGGGGCGCCCGCTGGTGGCGCTCGTCGTGAGCCAGGACGGCACCCTCACCGCCGACGCCGCGCGCGGGAAGAAGCGCCCCGTGGTGTTCTTCCAGGGCGGCATCCACGCGGGCGAGATCGACGGCAAGGACGCCGGCTACTGGCTCTTGCGCGACGCGCTCCAGGGCAAGGCGCTGCCGGACGTGCTCAAGGGCGTCACCGCCGTCTTCGTGCCCGTCTTCAACGTGGACGGACATGAGCGCTTCAGCCCCAACCACCGCCCCAACCAGGTGGGCCCGGAGGAGATGGGCTTCCGCACCACCGCGCGCAACCTCAACCTCAACCGCGACTACGTGAAGGCGGACGCGCCGGAGATGGTGCTGCTGCTCCAGTACCTCAACGCGTGGGATCCGCTCGTCTACGTGGACCTGCACGTCACGGACGGCGCGAAGTTCGAACCCGACGTGTCCGTGGGCCTGGAGCCGCAGAAGTCCGGCCCGCCCGCGCTCCAGGCGCTGGGCACGAAGCTGCTGGGGGAGCTCTTCACCGGGCTCACCGCGCAGGGGCACCAGCCGCTCGGCTTCTATCCGTCCTTCCTCCAGAACGACGACCCCACGAGCGGCTTCGCCTACGGCGTCCCCCCGCCGCGCTTCAGCCATGGCTTCTGGTCCATCCACCACCGCTTCGGCGTGCTCGTGGAGACACACTCCTGGAAGACCCACGCCCAGCGCGTGAAGGCCACCCGCGACGTGATGGACGGCCTCTTGCGCCTCGTCGCCCGCGACGGCGCGGCGCTCCTGGCCGCGGTGAAGGCGGAGGACCAGAAGGCCGCGTCCGGCCAGGTGCGGGAGGTGGTGCTCGGCTGGGAGAACACGGCGAAGCGGGAGACGCTCCAGTTCAAGGGCTACGCCTACGAGCGCGCGCCATCGGACATCTCCGGCCAGCCGTGGATCCACTACGACGACACGAAGCCCCAGACGTGGAGCGTGCCGTACGCGCCGGACATCCAGCCCGCGCTCACCGCCACGCTCCCCACGGGCGGCTACCTGGTGTCCGCCGCGCACGCCGCGTGGGTGGCGCCGAAGCTCGCCGCGCACCACATCGCGTTCCAGCGCCTCACGCGCGCGGTTTCCGCCGCGAAGGTGGAGTCGTTCCACTCCAAGGACTTCCAGTTCCAGGCGCGCTCCAACGAAGGCCACCAGGGCCTCGCCGCCAAGGGCACGTGGAAGCCGGACACGCAGGACCTGCCGGCGGGCACGCTCTACGTGCCGGTGGCGCAGAGGAACGTGGAGCTGGTCGCGCACCTGTTCGAGCCCGCGGGGCCGGACTCGCTCCTGGCGTGGGGCTTCTTCAACGCCCACTTCGAGCAGAAGGAATACATCGAGGACTACGTGGTGGAGCCCTTCGCCCGGGAGCTGCTGGCGAAGGACCCCGGCGTGAAGGCCGCGTTCCAGGAGCGCCTGAAGGACCCCGCGTTCGCGAAGGACCCGAACGCCCGCCTGCGCTTCTTCGCCGAGCGGCACCCGGCCTGGGACGAACGCCTGGGCCTCTACCCCGTGTACCGCGCCGACAGCGCGCCCCCGGGGCTCGCGCCGGTGAAGTAACGAAAAGAAGAAGCCCCCGGCCCGTGGCCCCGTGAAGGGGCGTGGGGCACCGGGGGCTTCAGGTCCAGCGGGCTTGCCTCACCGCCGCGCTCCCGGTCCTCGTGGCACCGGGAGCGCGTCTTCGTTTCGGAGGCGACCTAGCCGATGGGCTTCTCGCAGGCGCACGCGCTGACGTTGCACGTGTAGCCCGGCGCGCAGCCGCCGCAGTCCGGCTTGCAGACGCAGGCGCACAGGCTCGGGTTGGAGCCGAAGCCAGGGCCGCAGTTGAGCGCGGCCGTGTCGCAGACGCAGCCGCAGGACGCGCTGTCGAACTTGTAGCCCGCCGCGCAGGACGCGGACTGCACGCAGCTGCACGAGCAGGTGGCCGTGTTGCACGTCTCGAACGTGCCGCACGCGCCGCCGCAGTCCGGCGCGCAGGTGAAGTTACACACCGCGCGGTCGGTGTTGCACACCTGTCCCGGAGGCGCCGTGCCGCCGCAGTCCGACGGGCACTCGCACTTGTCCGTGGTGCGATTGCAGACGAGCTTGCCCGCGCAGAAGTCCGGGTCGCTGGGGTCGTAGTACTGGGTGTCGGACGAGCACGGGGGCGGGTTGCCGTTGGGCTTGCTCGTGCGGTCGATCCAGTAGCGGTACGACACCGCCGCCTGCGTCTTGCCGGACTCCTTCGGACGGCACGCGCCGTAGAAGGACACGGTGCGGTTGATGCCGTCCACGTCGAAGCCGTTGGTGCGGCTGCGCGGCAGGTCTCCGATGCTGGGGCACAGGGTGGCGTTCGCCACCTCCGCCACCGCCACCTTCAACGACGCGCCAATGGGCGGCTTGAGCGTCTTGTAGCCCACGGACGCGATGACGCTGTCCACGATGGCGTTGATGGTGTTGGTGATGGAGGTGCTGTCCCGGATGCTGCCCGCGACGCCGCCCGAGGCCTGGATGACGTCCAGGTGGCGCGGGATGCGCGGGTCCTCATCCGTGCGGCACCACGTGCTCTTGTCCGCGGTGGCCTTCTCCGGCGGGCAGATGATGCCGTGCATCTGGATGACCGTGTTGAGCGGGTTCTTCGTCGTCCCCGCCGTCGTGCCGGTGTTGAGGAAGTACGCCGTGTATTCCTCCAGGGAGCTGCTGGACTGGTCGCGGGTGTCGGTCAGCACGACGACCACCACCTTCGCGCCCGGCCGGATCCGCGTCGCCGTGGTGCCGCCCGTCGCGGTCAGGTCGTTGATGGCCTTGCGCGCCGCCTCCAGCGGACGCTCGGTGCCGTCACCGGTGATGCCCACCCAGCACTCCTTGTCGCTGCCGCAGGTGGTGTTGGGCAACGGCGTGGAGCTCGAGCTGTCCGTCACCGCGCACACGGAACTCCTGCACACCGCGTTCTCGGTCAGCCACGACTTGAACTGGTCGACGTTCTGCGTGAAGGCCCGGAGCACGCCCTTGTTCGGACCGGTGCCGGTGTACGCGGTGGTGACCATGCCCAGGCGCCAGTCCAGCGTGGCGTTGGCCAGCTTGTTGGCCACCGCGCTCGCCGCGCCGGCGAGGAAGGTCTGCGACGTGGCCATGGAGCCGCTGTCGTCCACGACGAAGAGGAAGTCCACCACCGCCGTGTTGCCGGTGAAGACCTCGCACTGCACCGCGTCCGCGTCGCCGAACTGCGCCAGCGCGGAGCCGCCCGCCGTGTCCGACATCGTGAAGAGGCTGTTCGCCTCGTTGTAGCGGGCCGCGGGCGTGAGGGCGATGATCGCCACGACGCTCTGGTTGGAGCGGTGCACGTACTGCGCCTGGACCTTGAACGGCCCGGTGATGCCCGCGTTGTTGGCCAGCGTGCCCTGGCTGGAGGGCACCAGCTGCCGCGCCAGCGAGTTGGTGAACGCCTTCAGGTCCGTGGTGCCGGCGAGCCCGTACCGCGCCACCACCGCGGGGAAGCCGTCCCAGGTGCTGAAGGTCTGGGTGAACTCCACGTCCGCGGGCGACAGCAGCGCCGTGCCGGAGCGGATGCCCACCTCGTCCCCGGAGGGCGTGGTGGAGCCCGTCACCTGGCCGCGCTTGTACGCGATGAACGTCACCTGCTTCGTGTCATCCCACCCCATCACGCCCACGGTCTGGTTGTTGACGGTGAGGTTGACCAGGTTGGCGTTCTTGAAGGTGTTGGGCAGCGCCAGCCGGATGTCCGCGCCGCTGTCCTCCTTGAACGTCACCGTGCGCAGGTTCTGCTCGCTGCACGCCTTGCCCGCGGGCGTGCTGGCCGCGCCGTCCGTGGGGTCCAGCGGGTTGAGCTCGCCGGGGTCGACACGGCCGTTCTGGTTGGAGTCCTCCGCGCCGTCGGAGATGCCGTCACCGTCGGTGTCCGCCTTGGTGGGGTCCGTCTTCGTGGTCGGGTCCATGTCGCCCGAGTAGCCGCAGTTGGTGCGCGGGGCCGCCGCCGTCGTCACGCCCCGCTCCAGGCCGTCCAGCAGGCCGTCGCCGTCCGTGTCCGGGTTGGTGGGGTCCGTCTCGCCCGGGTCCACCTTGCCGTTGGAGTTGAAGTCCTCGCCCAGGAAGCCGTCGCGGCCGGGGCCGTCCTGGAGCCCGTCGCAGTCGGAGTCCGTCAGGCGGGGGTCCGTCTCACCGGAGTCCACGCGGCCGTTCTTGTTCTTGTCCTCCACGCCGTCCGCCACGCCGTCGCCGTCGGTGTCGGCCTTGTACTTGTCGGTGCCGGTGGCGTCCTCCACCGCGTCGGGGATGCCGTCGAAGTCCGAGTCCAGGACGGACGCGGCGCAGTCCGCCTTGCGCGGATCCGTCTCGCCGGGGTCCACCTTGCCGTTCTTGTTCACGTCCTCGGCGCCGTCGGAGCAGGTGTCTCCGTCGGTGTCGGGGTTGAGCGGATCCGTGCCGGTCTGCTTCTCCAGGCCGTCCGGCAGCCCGTCGCCGTCGGTGTCGCGCAGGCGCGGGTCCGTCTCACCGGGGCTCACCGAGCCGTTCTTGTTCGCGTCCTCCACGCCATCCGGGATGCCGTCGCCGTCCGTGTCCGCGGTGTTGGGGTCCGTCTCCGTGGCGTCGCGCTTGCCGTTGCGGTTGGCGTCCTCCAGGCCGTCCGGCAGGCCGTCCTCGTCCGTGTCCGCCTTCACCGGCGAGGTGCGCGTGGACGGATCCTGGTCCGGGTAGAACGAGCAGTTGGGATCCACGCTGGACGTGCGGCCCACCTCCACGCCGTCGCGGATGCCGTCGCCGTCCGTGTCGCGCAGGCCGGGGTCCGTCTTCAGGCCTCCGGCGTAGACCGTGGAGTACTCCTCCTCGTCCGTCAGGCCGTCGCAGTCCGAGTCCTTCTTCGAGTTGTTCGGATCATATGGGTCGGTGGGGACTTTGCCGGGGTCGGGGTCGGGGTCGACGATGACGCCAGCGTCCTCGACATAGCCCGCGTCGAAGCCCGCGTCGAAGCCCGCATCGGAGCCCGCGTCAGTGCCTCCGTCGGTGATGGTTTCAGGACCGGGTCCCGGGTCGGGGTCAGGGTCGGTGCCACCACAGCCTGTGAGGAGCGTGGCGGCGAGCAGCGTGCCAGAGCAGAGTCGGATCCAATTGCGCATACAGAGGTGCACTCCGAGAAGGGGGGTTACGGAGAACACCCGCCAGCATAGAAGCCCGCGCGCGGGATTCCGATGTAGGTCCGTCCTCGGACGCAGATCGCATCGTGATTTTGGAAGTTCTGAGTCCGCCGTCGTCGCCTGATTCCGACTGCACTGTCTTTACGAGGGCCAGGAGGGCTCGGCTATCTTCCGCCCGTGCCAGTCTTCGGTCTTGCGGCGGTCTGGGGGGAAGCAGCTTCGCCTGAGAAGGCGGCGGCCGTGGTGCAGGGGTTGGGCGCGCTGTTGCCCTCCGCGCAATCCATGCAGTTGCTGGTGGCGTTCCGCGACGAGGCCGGCGCGTTGGAGGTGAAGGTCGAAGTGCCCGGCTATCCGCGCGCGGCGGTGGAGCGGCTGGGTGAGGAGGTGCGCAAGAGCGGCGGCACCTTCGTGGAGCTGTGGCGCCTGCCCAAGGCGGAGCGGGACGCGCTGCGCTCGCGGACGCTGGCGGGCGGCACGCCCTTCACCGGCGAGGAGCGCGCGCAGGCCGCGCAGGAGCTTCAACAGCACCTGGAGGCGCTGGCCGCGCGAGGCCCCCTGCCCCAAGCGCCCGCGCCTGGAGCGCCGCCCGCGACAGTGGCCCCTCCCGCCCGGCCGGAAGGCGAGTCGTTCCGGAGGCCGGAGGGCGAAGCCTCCGCGGAGGAGCCCCAGCGGCGGGGCCGCAGGTTCGCGGTGAAGCTGGAGCTGGAGTTCCGCACGGAGCTGGACTTCGTGCGCGAGCACGCGCTGAACATCTCCAACGGCGGCCTCTTCGTGCGCACGGCCCACCGTCCGCCGCAGGACAGCGTCGTCACGGTGGACGTGAAGCTGCCCAACGGCCAGCGCCTGCAGGGCGAGGCGCTGGTGGTCCACGTGGTGGACGCGCCCTATACCGGAGGCGTGGGGCTGGCCTTCCTGAGCGACGACGCCACCTTCTCGGCGACGCTCGACGAATACCTGGCGAGCCTGGTGGGGGACAAGGCGTGACGCTGGAGGAAGGCCAGACACCGGAGTGGCCGCGCGACCTGGGGCGCTTCCAATTGCTGTCGCGGCTGGGGCGCGGCGGCAACGCGGAGGTGTTCCGCGCGCGGATGCGCCAGGGGCCGATGGCGGGCGAGGACGTGGCGCTCAAGCGCGTGCGGCCGGAGCGCGCGCGGGACCCGGAGGCGCGCGAGCAGCTGCTGCACGAGGCGGAGCTGGCGCGGTGCCTGGAGCACCCGCACATCGTGGGCTTCCGGGAGTACGGCGAGCTGGAGGATGGGCCCTACCTGGCGCTGGAGCTGGTGGACGGCACGGACCTGGGGCGGGTGCTGGCGCAGTGCCGCCGCCGGCGCATCGAATTGCCCATCGACCTGTCGGTGATGATGGTGCGCCACGTGCTGGAGGCGCTGGCGTACGCGCACGCGGCCACCAACTCCAAGGGCCGGCCGCTGGCGGTGGTGCACTGCGATGTGTCCCCGAGCAACGTGCTGCTGTCCCGCGGCGGCGAGGTGAAGCTGGCGGACTTCGGCGCGGCCCGCTCGCGCGCGGGCATGGCGGTGGATCCACGGCGCGTGGGCAAGCAGCACTACCGCTCCCCGGAGCTGCTGGCGGGCGAGGTGTCCGTGGCGGTGGACCTGTGGGCGGCGGCGGTGCTGCTGTACGAGCTGTTGTCGCTGGCGTCGCCCTTCCCGGAGGGCACGGCCGAGGAGGTGGAGGCCTCCATCCGGGGCCTGCGGGTGACGCCCGTGCGCATGCTGGCCCCCGAGGTGTCCGACGCCCTGGCGCTGGTGTTGGACCGGGCGCTCGCGCCGCATCCGTCGCAGCGCTTCTCGTCGGCGGAGCAGTTCGCCCGGGCGCTGGCGGCGCTGAGCGACGACCGCGTGGCGACCCCGCTGGCCGTGGCCGCCGTCGTGCGCGGGCTGATGAGCGCGGAGCCGGTGACGGGCTGAGCTGGCCGGGCCGTCACGCCACCTGATGTTCCGCTGGCGCGACGAGGCCCGCTTCGCCCTCCACCACGAGCCGGCTGCGCCCGCCGCCCTGCTTGACCACGCGCACCTGCACGCCGATGCGCTCCGCCAGCCCGCTGACGTGGGAGATGATGCCCACCTGGCGGCCGGTGGCCTGGAGCGCGTCGAGCGTGGCCAGCGCCACCTCCAGCGTCTCCGGGTCCAACGTGCCGAAGCCTTCGTCGATGAAGAGGGTCTCCACCTGCGTCGTCTCCGATGACAGGGAGGCCAGGCCCAGCGCGAGCGCCAGGGACACGAGGAAGCTCTCGCCGCCGGAGAGGCTGGCCACGCTTCGCACCTCGTCGCCCATGTCGCGGTCCACGACCTGGAGGTCCAGGTCGTGGCCGGGGACGCGCTCCAGGCGGTAGCGGCGGGCCAGCTCGCGCAGATGCGCGTTGGCGTGCAGCAGCAGCGCGTCCAGCGTGAGGCTCTGGGCGAAGACCTTGAACTTCTTCCCGTCGTGCGAACCGATGAGGTCGCCCAGGGTCTTCCACACCTCCGCCTCGCCCCGGCGGACCTCCAGGGCCCGGGCCTCCGCGCCATGGCGCGCGCGGGCGGCGTCGTCGGAGTCCAGCCGGGCGCGCAGCAGGGCCTCCGCGCGGCGGCGCACCTCCACGTCGGTGCGCAGCGTGTCGCAGAGGGCCGCGACGTCCGCCTCCACCAGGGAGGGAAGTCCGGAGGCCTCATGACGAGCGCGGCGCTCGCGGCGCTCCACGAGCACGGCGCGGGCCTGGGCCACGGCTTCACGCAGGGCGGTGAGCGCGCGGCCTTCCGCGTCGCACCAGGTGGCGTCGCGCGCCAGCAGGGCCTTGAGCTCCTCCAGCGTGGTGCCGCGTCCGGAGAGGCGTTCCATGAGGACGGACCGGGCGCTGTCGAGCGCGCGGAGGGCTTCGGTGCGCAACCGCACGGCGTCCTCGGCGCGCGCGGTGGCCACCTTCTCCGCCTGCTGGAGGGCTTCGGAGTCCTCGCGGGCGCGCTCGTAGGTGTCCTGGGCCGCGTCGATGCGGGCCTGGAGCTCCGCGCGCACCTCCTGCGTGGGGCGGCCCTGGAGGAGCCGGGCGCGGAGCTTCGAAGCGTCCAGGAAGGCGGCGTCCTTGAGGCGCGCGCGGTCGGCGGCCGTCTGGGCTTCCTCGTGCCGGGCCTGGAGGCGGACCTCCTCGCGGGCGCGGCGGCCCTGTTCCTCGTCCAGGCGCTTGCGCGCGGACTCCAGCTCCGCGAGCTTGTCGCGCCACTTCGTCACGCGCTCCAGGCAGCGCCCCTGGAAGCGCACGGGGTCCGCCGCGAGCTTCTCCTCCCAGGAGACCTCGCTGGCGAAGGGCGGGGACACCTCGAGGAGCGCGCGCCGCCGGGCGTCGCTTGCGATGTCGCGGCGCAGGAGCGCGTCCCGGTGGGACTGCGTCGCGCGGGCCTGGGCGTCCTCGGCCTTGCGCAGCGCCTCGGCCGCGGCCTCGCGCCGGGTCCGCCGGGTCTCCAACAGGGCCCGAGCCTCGCGCGCCGCGCTGGCCCGCAGCTCAGCGGAGGCCTCTTCCTCGCGCACCGTCGCGAGCCGGACGCGCACGTCCTCCTGGGCGGCGCGGATCCACGCCCGCGCCATGGGACCTTCCGCGTCATCGGGAGGCGGTGCGTCAGCTGGGCTCCGCTCGGCGTCCCCTCCGAGCGACAGCGCTCTCGCGTCGGTCGGGCCCTGTCCTTCCTGGGCGGCGCGGATCCACGCCCGCGCCATGGGACCTTCCGCGTCGTCGGGAGGCGGTGCGTCGGCTGGGCTCCGGGCAGCATCCCGCCCGCGCGACAGCGCTCTCGCGTCGGCTGGGCCTTCTCCTGGAAGCACCGCGCGGGTCCACCGCTCGCGGGCCGCGCGCCAGGACTCGTGGTGGCCCTTGCGCCTGCGTGCGGCCGTGTCACGCCTGCCTTCGGCCTGGGTCGCGGCCGTGTCCGCCGTCGCCTGCCGCACGCTCGCGGCGCCCTCTTGCTTCGCCGCGGCGTCACGCGCCGACTCCAGCTCCACCACCCGGGCCGCCGCCTCCGCGACCAGCCCCTCCAGCGCCGAACCCTCGCGGGCATACGGATGTTCGAGCGCACCGCACAGCGGACACGCCTCCCCGTCATGCAGCGCGGCCCGGTGCGAGGCCAGCCCCTGGGTCGCCTCCGCGCGCGACTGCGCACGCCGCGCCTCCTGGAGCATCGCCTCGTGCAGCGCGCGCCGTGCCCCCGCGTCCCTCGCCTCTTGCGCCGCGCGCGCGGACGCTTCGCGGTGCGCCGTCACCTCCGCCGCCGCCTCCCCTTCCGCCGCCCCCTCTCCCCGCGCGCCTTCGTCCGCGAGCGACAGCGCGCCCAGCGCCTCCTGACGCGCGAGCAGCGCTTCACGAAGCGCCCGCCGCGCCGCGCCGCCGTCCTCCCTCAGCGCACCTTCCGCGTGCGTGGCCAGGGCCTGCGCCTGCGCTTCCGAGTCGGCCGCGCCCTGATGCTCCTCGCGCCGAGCCCGGGCCTCACCGTCCAGCCGGTCCGCGTCCTTCCCCAGCCGCTCCACGTCCGAGCCCGCGGCCTGCTCCTCCTTCAGCGCCACCGCGTAGCGCTCCAGCTCGCGCTGCCAGCGAGGCCATTCGGCCGCCAGGGTCTCCCAGCTCGCATGCGACGCGCGCCAGGCCTCCGCCCCCTCCACCAGCGCCTGGGCCTTCGCTTCCGCCGCCTGCACCACCGCCAGCGCGTCGCGCGCGGACTCCTCCCCCCGCACCGCCTGCTTCGCCAGCTCCGAGGCCTCGCGGGCCTCGCGCTCGGCCTCCGCGCGGCGCGTGTCCAGCGTCGCGGCCTCCTCCAGCGCCGGGCGCACCGCGGCCTCCGCCTCCAGCGCCGCCGCCCGCACGGCCTCCGCCTGCATCCGCGCCTGGCGCTGCGCCCCGGCCGCCGCGAGCGCCACTTCCGCCTGGGAGGCCCGTTCGAGTTGGTCGGCCTCCGCCCGCGCGCAGCGCTGCTCCGCGGTCTCCACCGCGGACACCACCGCGCGGAAGCCCTCCGCCGCGCGCACCGACTCCAGCAGCGCCTCCCTCGGCGCCGCCGCCTCCCGCTCCGCCTCCGCCCGGGTCAGCGCGCTCGCGGCCTGCTGCTCCTGCCCCATGAACTCCGCGCGCTGCGCGTACCAGGACCGGGCCCCTTCCGCCTCGCGCAGCCGCGCCTCCTCCCGCGCCCGCGCCGCCTCCTCCTCGCCCAGCCGCCCGCGTGCGCCCTCGCGGTCCGCGTCCGACATCAGCGCGATGGCCGCGAGCCCCTGCGACAGCCGCTTCAGCTCCTCCTGCTCCTGCGCGTTCTTCTCGTGCGCCGCGACGGACACCCGGCTGTACACCTCCGTGCCCGTCATCCGCTCCAGCAGCTCCGCGCGCTCGTTCGCGTCCGCGCGCAGGAACGCCGCGAACTCCCCCTGCGCCAGCAGCGCCGAGCGGCGGAACTGGTCGAACGACAACCCCAGCCGCTCCTGGATGGCCTGGAGCACCTCGCCCTTGGTGCGGCCGAACAGCTGCCCCGAGGCCACGTCCGTCAGGCTCAGCTCCTGCGGCCGGAAGCGGCCCTCCGCGCGCTCGCGCGCCCGCCACACGTTCCAGCGCGCCCGGTAGCGCCGTCCGTCCTTGCCCAGGAAGTCCACCTCCGCGTGGCCCTTGCCCGCCCCGCGCCGCAGCATGCCGCGCACGTCGTAGGCCGACAGCCGCGCCTCCTCGTCCTCGTCCGCGCGGCCCACCAGCACCTTGCTGGGTCCGCCCAGCCGGGGCGTGCGGTCGAACAGCGCCAGGCACAGCGCATCCAACAGCGTGCTCTTCCCCGCGCCCGTCGCGCCGGAGATGGCGAACAGCCCCAGCCGGTCCAACGGCGCCCGGTCCAGCTCCAGCGCGAAGTCCCCCGCGAAGCTCGTGAGGTTGCTGCCGCGAATCGCGAGGATCTTCACGACGCGTCCTCCTGCACCTGCGTGAGCAACGCGTGAAAGGACTCCAGCAACACCGGCGAGGGCGCCTCCTTGAAGTCCCGCGCGTAGCGGGCCAGGAACACGTCCTCCGGCGTGCGCTCGCGCAGGGACAGCCCCGGCCGCGCGTCCGCCAGCGCGCCGCCCGTCCCGGTGTAGAAGGGCGTCAGCTTCACCAGGCGCGCCGCGCGGCCCTCCAGCGCCTTCTCCACCTTGTGGCGCAGCGCCGGCTCCGGCCGGGGCAGCGACACGCAGACCTCCAGGTACGGCCGCATCGCCTCCGGCATCCCCGCCTCGTGGGCGGGCAGCGCCGCCAGCAACTCCAGCACCTCCACCAGCGGCGCCGCATCCCTCGCGGGCACCCGCATCATGTCCGTGGTGCGCGGCACCGACAGCGGACGCACCTGCTGGAGCGCCCCATCCTCCACGTCCAGCACCAGCACCTGATGCCGGTAGTGCGCCTCCGACAGGGACAGCGGCAGGGGAGAGCCGCTGTAGCGCACGCCCTCGCGGCCCCCCACGCGCTGGGCCTTGTGCAGGTGTCCCAGCGCCGCGTACGCGACGTCCTCCGGGAACAGCTCCACCGGCAGCGCGTGCTGGTTGCCGCCCAAGATCTTGCGTTCGCTCAGCTCCGACAGCTCCGAGCCCGTCATGTAGCAATGGCCCATGGCCACCAGCGCCTGCCCGGACCGGCGCCGCCTGCGCGCCGCGGCCAGCACCTCCGCGTACACGGAGCGCACGCCCTCCACCAGCCGGTCCCCCTCGCCGTCCGGCACGGGGGGCAGATCCGAGGGCCGCAGGTACGGCACCGCCGCCACCCACGCGCCCACCTTCCCACGCGCGTCGTGCACCGGCACCACCAGCCGCTCCATCTCCAGGCCGCCCCGGTGGCGAGGCAGCCCACCCACCACGCGCACGCCCAGCGCGCTGAAGAGCGGATCCGGCGCGTCCAGCCGCGCCGCGGAGTCGTGGTTGCCGCCCACCACCACCACGTCCAGCTTGGGGAGCGTGCGCCGCGCCCGCGCGATGAAGTGGTACCAGGCCGCCTGCGCCTCCGCGCTGGGGTTGGCCGTGTCGAAGATGTCCCCGGCCACCAGGAGCGCGTCCACCTCCTGGGACTCCAGGGTGCCCAGCAGCCACGTCAGGAACGCGGCGTGCTCCGCTTCGCGCGAGACGTCATACAGCGTGTGTCCCAGGTGCCAGTCCGACGTGTGCAGCAGGCGCATCCGGCGTTCACCCTCCCTCGTGGCCCGGTGGCGGGTGCGAGCCGGGCAGCCTCCCCCGGTCCCGACCCCGACTCCAAGCGGCAAGCCCCCGCTCCCTTACCCGCCCCCTCTGACATTGTCGAAAAAGGGCGTCATTCCGCGTGGTTGCATCCAAGCCCTGCGCCCCGCGTCCCATGCATCCCGCCCCACGCGCCACGGCGCCTCCAGCGCGCGGAGCGCCCACCCGTGGAGGCGCACCCGGACGGTGCGAGCAGCGCGTCGCGAGGGCCCCACGGACAAGGGGCCACCGCCCGTCCCTGGCCTCCGGGACGCGAGGGAGCGCGGGCACTCGGGATTCCACGCGTTTGCATCCGGGCGCAGGCCCTTCCCCCGGGTCCAAGCACCCCATGGAGCAAGCCTGCCCTGCGCGCGGGCGGTGCGGATGCGTTCGGATTGATGGTCCACGCGCCGCGCGCCAGTGCACAATGCACCGCCATGCTTCCCGGTGTCTTTTCTCCGCTCGGCATCCTCGGGTCCCTGCTCGTCGTGGGCACCCTGGTCCTCGCCACCCTGTTCCAGCTCAAGCGCCGCCAGCGCGCCGCGTGGGAGGCGTTCGCGAAGGCGCACGGCCTCACCGTCGCGGAGCGGCGGCTGGAGGTGCAGGGGCGCTACCAGGGGCGCACGTTGCTCCTGGCCACGGGCAAGCGCGGCGCGGGCGGCAAGAAGCGCCAGACCGTCACGGTGCTGCGGCTGGACCTGGAGGGCGCGCTGCCCGCGGATCTCCTGGTGGAGCACGAGCGCCCGGAGGACAAGGTCCCCGGCGCCGCCACCCCGCGCGAGGAGGCCCTGGGCGACGCGGAGCTGGACGCGACCTTCCAGGTGGAGAACCTGGCTCCCGAGGCGCGCCCCGTGCTGCTGGACCCCGGGGTGCGCCAGCGCCTGCTGGGCCTGCGCGGCCACCGGCGCGTCAGCATCAAGGGCGGCTGGCTCCAGGTGGAGCAGCGCGGTGTGCCCGCGAGCAGCGCCACCCTGGAGGCGTTGATCCGCGCGCCCCACGACCTGGCCCGAGCCGTCACCGAGGCCGCCCCCGCCCTGCCCGCATCCCACTCCGTGGAAGCCGCGCTGCACGCGGAGGCACCGCCGGACGAAGAGCTGCCCGGCTCCGAGCACGCCTGAAGCGCGCCGAACGCGGGCCTCCGCCCGACGAAGTGAGGCAGTGCTCCACCGAGCACGCCGGACGCCCGCTGTGAACACGAGGCCCCCGCCCGAAGTGAAGCAGTGCTCCGCCGAGCACGCCGGACGCCCGCTGTGAACACGAGGCCCCCGCCCGAAGTGAGGCAGTGCTCCGCCGAGCACGCCGGACGCCCGCTGTGAACACGAGGCCCCCGCCCGAAGTGAAGCAGTGCTCCGCCGAGCACGCCGGACGCCCGCTGTGAACACGAGGCCCCCGCCCGAAGTGAGGCAGTGCTCCGCCGAGCACGCCGGACGCCCGCTGTGAACACGAGGCCCCCGCCCGAAGTGAAGCAGTGCTCCGCCGAGCACGCCGGACGCCCGCTGTGAACACGAGGCCCCCGCAGCCCGAAGTGAAGCGGTGCTCCACCGAGCACTCCCCGCTCAGCTCCGCCGCCGCCGCGCTCGCAAGCCCAGCAGCCCCAGCACCGTCCACACCGCGGGCGCCAGCGCGCCGGCGCCGCAACCACAGGCGACGACGTCATCGCCTTCGTCGTCGCCACGCGGAAGCGTCCCCCCGTCCGTGGCGGTCCCCGCGTCGGGCTCGGGACAGGCGACACACACCATGATGACACTTGAGGCCTGCTGCCCCAGCGTGTCCGTGACGAGGACGTACAGCAGGTGCTCGCCCGGCGCGAGGCCCGTCGTGTCCCACCGGCCCGGCGCGCCACCGAAGGAGTAGGACGGACCGGGTCCCTCCTGCGTCTGCAGCCGCTGGCCATCCACCCAGAACTCCGCGCTCACGCAGCCCACGTCATCCGCGCACCCGCAGGAGTAATCCGCCCATCCCGCTGGCACCCGGGCCCCCTCGAACGGGGCGGTGATGCGCGCCACGGGGGGCTGATCCCGCCCCACGACGAGCCGGAAGGCCAGCTCCGCATCCGGCTGCTGCCCGTTGCTGGCCACCACCGCCACGTCCACCTCGCCCGTCTGGGAAGGCGTCCACGTGAGGTGGCCCAGCGCATCCAGGCTCATCCCCGGAGGCGCGGTGCGCAGGGCATACGTCGCCGCGGGCCGCCCCTTCGCGTGCACGACGAGCCGATAGGGCGCGGCCACCACGGCCTGGGTGACAGGCACGGTGGTGAAGACCGGGGCCAGGGGATCCTGGTCCGCTTCCGTCGCGATGACGGTGCGTGACTCCAGGTACGGCGCGGACAGCGTGAAGGTGGCCGTGCCATCCTCACTGTCCGCGTCCTTCGCTGCCGCCAACACCACCTGCTGGGGGGTGCTCCAGGTCGCCGAATCGAACGTGAGCGACGCCCCTTCCCGCACCGTGAGGTCCTCGTCGCCGTCCGTCCGCTCCACCGTGACGGTGACCGGCACGAACGGGTCTCGGGACAACGCCACGCTGAAGGACGCGGTGCCCCCCTCCACCACCGTCAGCGCCGACACGGGCAGCACGAGGCGCGCGGGGTCGGGAATGCCCGCCTCCGGCAAGGGAAGCGGCCGGGAAGGAGCCCCCGCCCACGCGGTGGAAGTCAGACAGACCCCGAGCCAGAACAGGAGCAGGTGGCGCATGGCCCGGACGCTACCCCATCCGGCGCCCCCTCAACCCGCGCGCGCGAGCGCCTCCACGTACTGCTCGCGCACGCGCGTGGCCAGCTCCGCCGAGTCCGGCCCGAAGCTCTCCGGCGGCAGCGCCGGCATCACGCGCACGGTGATGTTCGCGCGCGGGCTCATCCATGGCCCGTCCCCGTCCACCAGCTCGCGCGTGCCACGCACCAGCACCGGCACCACCGGCACGTGCTCCTCCAGCGCCAGCTGGAACGCGCCGCGCTTGAACGGCAGCAGCTCCCCGGACGAATAGGTGCCCTCCGGGAAGATGAGCACCGGGATGCCCCGGCGCAGCCAGCGGCGGCACGGGCGCAACAGCTGCTCCATGGACGTGGAGCTGCCGCGCACGATGGGCACGTACCCCAGCAGCGTCATCATCCAGCCCACCAGCGGCGCGCGGAACAGCGACGCCTTCGCCACGAACTTGTACGGCGTGAACAGCCCCATCACCGCCAGGATGTCCGCGAAGGACTGGTGGTTGACGACGTAGACACACGGCCCCTGGGGCAGCAGCTCCCGGCCCTCCACGCGCACGCGCCAGCCGGGCGAGGCGTGCAGCCACAGCCCGTGGCACCACCGGCACACCAGCGCGTGCAGCCACCGCCGGTCGGGGTCCAGCGGGTACGCCACCACGAACAGCACCGCGCCCAGCGTGAAGAGCAGGGGCGCGGTGAGCAGGAACAACACGAAGAACCACAGCGAGACGACGTAGCGCATGGGGAGGACGGCGCGCTTCAGCGCTGGGCCGGCGGGGTCATGTTCGCCGCGAAGTTCATCGCGTAGTTGACCTCCAGGCCGCCGTCCACGACCAGCGTCTGGCCGTTCACGTACGCGGAGCCCTCCGAACACAGCCACTCGATGGGCCGGGCAATCTCATCCACGTGGGCCACGTGGCCCGCGGGCACCTGCTCCTGCACCTTCGCCTCCAGGCCCGCCCACGCGTCGCCCATGTAGAAGCGGCTGGAGTCCGTGTCGATGTAGCCCGGGTTGACCGCGTTGACGCGGATGCCCGTGCCGGACAGCTCCGCCGCCAGGTACTTCACCAGGATCTCCATGGAGCCCTTCATCGCGCCCAGCAGCCCGTGGAACGGCAGCGGCATCCGCGAGTCCATGCCGGACACCGCGACGATGCGCCCCTTGCGCCCGTCCATCAGCGGCACCGCGCGCTGCGCGCCCAGCAGGAAGCTCTTCACCGTCACGTTGAAGGTCTTGTCCATCTGGTGCAGCTTCGTCTGCATCAGCGGCGTGAAGACCGTGGAGGCCGCGTTGGCGACGAACACGTCCAGGCCCTTGAACTCCTCCTGGATGACGTCGAACACGCCGTGGAGGCTCGCGGGCTCCAGCTGATCCGCCATCACGGTGCGGCAGCGGCGGCCCAGCGCCTCCACCTCTCCCACCAGCGTCGCCGCGGCCTCCGCGTCCCGGCGGTAGGTGGAGACGATGTCATAGCCGGCACGGGCCAGCCGCAGGGAGACCGCGCGGCCCACGCCGCGCGAACCCCCGGTGATGAGCGCCACGGGAGAAGTCGTCATGGCGCCCAGGGATACCATGTTCCCGGGCCCCGGCTCGCGCCCGGCCGCCCGTGCGCTCCTCGGCGGAGCCGGTGCGGGCCCCCCGGGTCCGCGCGGCGCGTGGCGACGGCGGCGCCGCACCGCCGGGGCAGGCAAGACGTCAGGCCCGCGTCATTCTCCTGCAATGCGCTTGCAGGGCCGCCAGATTAGCGCCTTAAGGTGCCCGGTCGAACCCGGAGGGAGACACCGCATGGACGCGCAGGGAGTGCACATCGAAACCCATCCCCGTGAAGGCGAACCGGTGTTCAGCGCAGGCCGCCCGGACCCTTGCACGCTGGTCCTCTTCGGCGCCACGGGCGACCTGGCCGAACGCAAGCTATTCCCGGCCCTCTTCGAGCTCGCCCGCTCCGGCCTGCTCCCGGAGCACTTCGCCATCGTCGCCTTCAGCCGCTCCAAGCTGGAGGACGGGGCCTTCCGGGAGCACGTGAAGGAGGGCCTCCAGAAGTTCGCCCGCACGCAGCCCGTGGACGAGGCCACCTGGAAGCGCTTCGCCCAGAGCATCGAGTGCGTCTCCGGCGGCTACGACGACCCGGAGGCCTTCAAGCGCCTGGGCCTGAAGCTCCAGGACATCTCCAAGCGCCACAAGACGGGCGACAACCAGCTCTATTACATGGCGACGCCCGCCTCCACCTTCCCGCAGATCATCCACAGCCTGGCCGGCGCGGGGCTGCTCACGCGCGAGGAGAAGCCCGGGCAGAAGCCCTGGCGGCGGATCATCATCGAGAAGCCCTTCGGCCACGACCTGGAGAGCGCGCGAGCCCTCAACAAGGAGCTGGGCGCGGTGGTGGACGAGAAGCAGATCTTCCGCATCGACCACTACCTGGGCAAGGAGACGGTGCAGAACATCCTGGTGTTCCGCTTCGCCAACGCCATCTTCGAGCCGCTGTGGAACCGCCAGCACATCGACCACGTGGAGATCACCGCGGCGGAGACGATTGGCGTGGAGGGCCGCGGCGGCTTCTACGACGAGACGGGCGTCATCCGGGACATGGTGCAGAACCACCTGCTCCAGGTGCTGGCCCTGTGCGCCATGGAGCCGCCGGTGTCCTTTGGCGCGGAGGACATCCGCGATGAGAAGACCAAGGTGTTCCGCGCGCTGCGCCCGGTGGAGGGCAGCGCGGTGCCCGAGCACGTGGTCGTGGGCCAGTACCAGGGCTACCAGGACGAGAAGGGCGTGAAGAAGGGCTCGCGCACGCCCACGTACGTCGCGCTGAAGCTGAACGTGGACTCGTGGCGCTGGCAGGGCGTGCCCTTCTATCTGCGCGCGGGCAAGAACCTGAAGCGGCGCATGACGGAGGTGTCCATCCACTTCAAGTCGGTGCCCATCGGCCTGTTCAGCGGCGGCGGGGACACCTGCCAGCGGCTCCAGCCCAACGTGCTCACGCTGCGCATCCAGCCGCACGAGGGCATCGCGCTGTCCTTCGAATCCAAGGTGCCCGGCGAGGACGTCAACATCGGCGGCGTCACCATGGACATGGACTACGCGGAGAGCTTCCAGAAGCCCGTGCCGGAGGCGTACGAGCGGCTGCTGCTGGACTGCATGCGCGGCAACGCCACCCTCTTCGCCCGGCAGGACAGCGTGGAGCAGGCGTGGGGCTACATCACGCCCATCCTGCAAGCGCTGGAGACGGAAGCGGGGGGCAAGCTGTACCCGTACGCGAAGGGCAGCAAGGGGCCGGACGCCGCGGACGCGCTGCCCGCGAAGAATGGCCGGCGGTGGTCCCCGCTATGAACCCGCCCGTCATCGTCCCTCCGGAGAAGCTGCCCCGGGAGGCCGCGGACTGGCTCGCGCGCGAGCTCACCCAGGCGCTCGCGAGGAAGTCCCGGGTGAGCCTGGCGCTGTCCGGCGGCAACACGCCGAAGGCCGCGTACCGCGCGCTCGCGGAGCACCCGCTCCCGTGGGAGCGGGTGGACGTGTACTTCGTGGACGAGCGCTTCGTGCCGCCCGACCACCCGGACAGCAACTACCAGCTGGTGAAGCAGACGCTGCTCGACCCCCTGAAGCTGCCGGACGCGCAGGTGTTCCGCATGCAGGGCGAGCGCGAGGACCACGACGCCGCCGCGCGCGACTATGAGAAGGCGCTGCCCGCGCGGCTGGACGTGGTGCTCATCGGCCTGGGCGAGGACGGCCACACCGCGAGCCTCTTCCCCGGCCACCCGGCGCTGAAGGAGCACACCCGGCGGGTGCTGGCCGTGGAGCAGGGCTCCAAGCCGCCGCCGTGGCGGATGACGTTGACCTTCCCCGTGCTCCAAGGCGCGGGGGCGGTGCTGGGACTGGTGACGGGCGAGGGCAAGCGGGACGCCATGCGGCGGGTGCTCGCGGGCGATATGTCCCTGCCCGCGTCGCACGTGACGAACACGCAGTGGATGCTGGACCCCGCCGCCGGAGGGTAGGCGGGTCCCCGGAGGGAATGATGAGCACACAGACGAAGCTGGCGCAGTTCGGCGTGGCGGGCATGGGCGTCATGGGAGCGAGCCTCGCCCTCAACATCGCGGACCACGGCTTCCGCGTCGCGGTGTGGGACCGCCACCCGGAGAGCATCCAGAAGGTCCTGGAGGACAACCCGAAGCAGGCCCTGGCGGGCTTCCCGGAGCTGGAGAAGTTCGTCGCCGGCCTGGAGCGCCCGCGCCGCATCCTCTTGATGATCACCGCGGGCGCCCCCGTGGACGAGATGATGGCGCGGCTGTTCCCGCTGCTGTCGCCCGGCGACGTCATCATGGACGCGGGCAACTCCTGGTACCTGGACACGCGGCGCCGCGAAGCCCTCTGCAAGGAGAAGGGCTTCCACTTCCTGGGCATCGGCGTGTCCGGCGGCGAGGAGGGCGCGCGCCACGGCCCGTCCATCATGCCCGGCGGTCCCAAGGACGCGTACGCGCTGGTGCAGCCGGTGCTGGAGGCCATCGCCGCGCGCAGCGAGGAGGGCCTGTGCGTCACCCACGTGGGCCCGGAGGGCGCGGGCCACTTCGTGAAGATGGTGCACAACGGCATCGAGTACGCGGACATGCAGCTGCTCGCGGAGACGTATGACGTGCTGCGCCGAGGCCTGGGCCTGGACACCGCGGTGCTGGCCGACCTGTTCTCCAAGTGGAACGAGGGCATCGCGGAGTCGTTCCTGCTGGAGACCACCATCAAGGTGCTGCGCAAGCGCGACCCGGAGACGGGCAAGCCCCTGGTGGACCTGGTGCTGGACAAGGCCGGCCAGAAGGGCACGGGCAAGTGGACGGTGCAGGTGGCGCTGGACATGGGCGTGCCGGTGCCCTCCATCGCGTCCGCGCTGGACGCGCGCAACCTGTCCGCGCACAAGGAGGAGCGCGTGGCGGCCAGCAAGAAGCTCCACGGCCCCGCAATCTCCCTGTCATCGGAGGAGCAGAAGGACCTGGCCCAGTGGGCGCACGACGCGCTCTACGCGGCGCGCGTGGTGACGTACGCGCAGGGCATGCGGCTCATCCAGGCGGCGTCGGACCAGGACAAGTGGGGCGTGTCGCTGGCGGAGATGGCGCGCATCTGGCGGGGCGGCTGCATCATCCGCGCGAAGCTCCTCACCCCGCTGCGCGAGGCCTTCCAGCGGCAGCCCACGCTGCCCAACCTGATGGTGTCGGAGGCGTTCGCGCCGGTGCTGGAGAAGATGGCCCCGTCGTGGCGCAAGCTGGTGGGCACCGCGACGAAGGTCGGCATCCCCGTGCCGGTGTTCAGCAGCAGCCTGGCGTACATGGACAGCTACCGCAGCCCGGAGCTGCCGCAGAACCTCACCCAGGCCCAGCGCGACGCGTTCGGCGCGCACACGTACCAGCGCCGGGACAAGCCCGACGCCGGCTTCGTGCACTCGGACTGGCTGAAGTAGCCCGCCCCTGCGCGCCGCCTACTTCTTCTGGGTGGCGCGCAGCTCGGCGCGGCGGATCTTCCCGCTCACCGTCTTGGGCAGCTCCGTGACGAACTCGATCTCCCGCGGGTACTTGTAGGGCGCCGTGGTCTTCTTCACGAAGTCCTGCAGCTCCTGCGCGAGCGCGGGCGACGGGGCGTGGCCCGGCGTGAGCAGCACGTACGCCTTGATGCGCTGGCCCAGCTTGTCGTCCGGCACGCCGATGACGGCGGACTCGGCCACCGCGGGGTGCTCAATCAGCGCGGACTCCACCTCGAAGGGGCCCACGCGGTAGCCGGACGTCTTGATGACGTCGTCGGAGCGCCCCACGAACCACAGGTAGCCGTCCGCGTCGCGCACCGCGCGGTCGCCGGTGACGTACCAGTCCCCCCGGCTGCTGGCCGCGTTGGCCGCGTCGTCGTTGAGGTAGCCCTGGAACAGGCCCACCGGCCGCTCCGGCTTCACGCGCACGGCGATGTCGCCCTCCTGCCCGTCCGCGACCTCCTGGCCGTGCTCGTCGATGACGCCCACGGTGAAGCCCGGGGACGGCTTGCCCATGGAGCCCACGCGCGGCGGAAGCGACGGGAACATGCCCACGATGACCACCGTCTCCGTCTGGCCGTAGCCCTCGCGGATGTGCAGCCCGGTGGCCTCCTTCCACGTCTCGATGACCTCCGGGTTGAGCGGCTCGCCCGCGCTCAGCGCGTGGCGCAGCGAGGACAGGTCCACCGCCTTCAGGTCCTGGAGCACCAGCGCCCGCCACGCGGTGGGCGGCGCGCAGAAGGTGGTGACCTTCTCGCGCTCCAACACCTTCAAGAAGGCCGCCGCGTCGAACCGGCCACGGAAGTCATGGACGACGTTGCACGCCCCTTGGCTCCACGGCCCGAAGAGCTTGCCCCACGCGCACTTCGCCCAGCCGGTGTCGCTGAGCGTCAGGTGCCGGTCCTCCGGCTTCAGGTCCAACCAGTAGCGGCCGGTAATCTGGTGCCCCTGGCCGTAGCTGGCCTGCGTGTGCAGCACCATCTTCGGCATGCCGGTGGTGCCGGACGTGAAGTAGATGAGCAGCGGATCCTCCGCGCGCGTCGGAGGGAACGCCGGAGCCTGGGCCTCCGCCAGGGCCTCCGACGCGTAGCGCGCCCAGGGCGAGGGAGGCTCGCCGGTGGACACCCACGTCGTCACGCCGGGGGAGGCGCCCACCACGCCCTCGAAGCGGTCCAGGCAGCTGAAGTCCGTGAGCACCGCCTTCGCGCCGGACGCCTCCAGCCGGTAGCGGATGTCCTTGGCGGTGAGCATGGGCGTGCCGGGCATGAAGACGATGCCGGCGCGGATGCAGCCCAGCACCAGGAACCACCACTCCGGCACGCGCGGCATCAGGATGAAGGCCCGGTCGCCGCGCTTCAGGCCCAGCCCGGTGAGGAAGCGCGCCGCGTGCAGCGAGCGCTCCTTCAGCTCCTGGAAGGTGAAGCACCGCGAGCGCCCGGACTCGTCGGACCACTGGAGCGCGGGGGCCTGGGGCCGCTCGGCCGCGTGCCGGTCGATGACGTCCGTGGCGAAGTTGAAGTGCTCCGGACGCTCCCACCGGAAGTCACGGCGGGCGGACGCGTAGTCGGAGGAAGCGGAGGGAAGCGACTCGGGCATGGGCAGGCTCCTGGAGTGTTCCGTCAACCCCAGCAGCCTGACACGTCATCCCAGCCCCGGAGACGAAAAGCCCGCGCGGGGCGCCCGGTGGTGGACGCTCGCGCGGGCAGGGAAGCTCCGGGGCTGCTCCGGCGCCGTCAGTGGGCGGCGGCGGCGCGCAGCTCGTCGGCCAGCTTGCGGGCCTCGTCGCTCCAGCCCGGCTCACCCAGCGCGGCCACCTGGTCGAAGTCGCGGGCGGCCCGCGCGTCCTGGTGCAGGGAGCGCAGCGCGAGGCCGCGGTTCCACAGGGCCTGCGCGTTGCGCGGATCCGCGCGCACCACGGAGTCCAGCAGCGCCAGCGCGTCCTGGTGACGGCCGTCCTGCAGCGCCACCACCGCCAGGTCGTTGTCGCGCGCCAGCGACGCGGGCTCGCGCGCCAGCACCGCCTGCGCCTGCTGCCACTGACCGTGCAGCACGTAGGCCGCGACGATGCCGCGGAAGTCCTTGCGCTCCTCCATCTCCGCCAGCGGGCGCAGCGGCAGCGGCGCCTGCACCGCCTCCGTGCCCTCCGCGCCGCCCCTCATGGGGCTGTAGCGGCGCCACTGATCCGCGCGAGGATCCGACAAGCGGGCCTCCAGCTCGCGGGTGGACTGGTTCTCCAGGAAGACGACCGCCGGGACCTGCGCGACCGGCATCATCCGCGGCACGACGATGGCGCAGAGGCTGGCGGCCAGGGCCAGCGGCGCCACCACGCGGGCGTTGCGGCGCACCCACGCGCCCAGCGCCACCACGTTGCCCCCGGGGTTGGAGGCGGGCTGCTCCGCCGCGCCCACGCCCAGCGCCCGCGCCGCCAGCAGCTCCAGCTGGAGCAGGTCCCGCAGGCCCCCTTCGCAGGCGGCGCAGCGTGGCAGGTGGTTCCGGAAGCCTTCGGCGTCGGACTCGGACAGCTCGCCGTCCATGAAGAGATGCAACCGGGTGCAATGCGCGTTCATGACTGGACCCCCCGCTCCCGAGCCACCGCGACGCTCGGAAGGAGCAATTCCCTCAGGTCCCTGCGCGCCAGCGTCAGCCAGCTGCCCACGGTTCCCACGGGAACGTTGAAATGTTCGGCGATGGCCTGGTAGCGGCGGCCTTCCGCGTGCAGCTTGTAGGCGTCCCGCAGGTGCGGCTTGAGCTGCTCGATGGCGGCCTGGAAGGCATCGTTGCCCACCAGCTCCCAGTTCTCCCGGTCGCCATCCCCCGTCACCGGCGCGTCCTGCACCAGCGCCAGGTGCGGCAGCCCCCGCGTCTCCGTGCGCTGCCGACGGCAGTGGTCCAGGAACCGGTTGGTCATCGTCGTGCACAGCCACGCCGCGCACGCCGCCTCCGTCCGGTCCTTCAGGTGGCCAAACTCAGGCAACGCCCGCTCGAAGGCCTCTTGGACCAGGTCCTCCGGGTCCAGGATGCCGCGGGCGCACAACCGGCGCGCCACGGCCAGCAAGCTCGGCCGGTGGCGTCGGATGAAGGCCTCGAAGTGGCGCCGTTCCCGGTTGAAGAGGTTGGCCATGACGCTAGGACCCGAAGTGACTGGTGGGCTTCCTGACTAAAGACGCCGAGCGGTTCGTTTCTTGAGAGAAAAATGCCCGGAAGGGCAGACAAGCCCGCCGGGCAGGGGGCCTCAGCGAGCGCCTTCCGCGCCCTCCAGCAAGGGGGGCACCGAGGGCGGCGGCAGCGGGCGGCGGCGACGCGGCGCCTGCTCGCTGCACGTGGGGTACGAGTTCTTCACATGGGGCGCGCTGGTGTCCGGCTCAAAGGCACCGGGGGAAACCGACGACACGTTTCCGGAGGTCATGGGGTCGTTTTCTCCTGCTACGAGGGGAGTCCTGCGTAAACCGAGGCTGGGTGGAATGGGACTGATGCGCCGTCCATAACATGGACTGACGCACTGGCAGCAGGGGCCCCCCCGCCCATGTCTCCAAGGATTTCAAGGAGTTCCGAATGAGCGAAGACAAGTCCCCCCTGCGGCCGGAGTGGCGGCAGTGGCTGGCGGAGAACCTGGCCCTGGGGGTCGCGGAGGAAGACGTACAGCGGGTCCTCGTGTCGTCCGGTGTGGACCCGGCGCTGGCGCAGGCGGAGATGCGGGCGGTGGGTGAGCACCCGTACTTCCGGGCCTGCCGTCAGGTGGCCCGGCACTTCGGCTGGATGGAGTCGCTGATGGACGTCTACAGCGCGCTGCGGGCCCAGGACGGGGGCCGCGCGCTGGAGGTGCGCCAGGGGGTGACGCCCGAGGAGTTCTTCCACCGCTACTACTTCGGCCACCGGCCGGTGGTGCTGCGCGGGATGATGGCGGACTGGCCCGCGATGCGGCGCTGGTCGCTGTCCTACTTCCGCGAGCGGTTGGGCGGCGTGGAGGTGGAGGTGATGGTGGGCCGCGACGCCGATCCGGATCACGCGGCCTTCCAGGACCGCCACCGCGCGCGGATGCCCTTCTCCGACTTCCTCACCTTGCTGGAGAAGGGGGCGGAGACGAACGACTACTACATGGTGCCGCGCAACGAGAACTGGCGGCAGGGCGGCTTGTCGCCGCTGCGCGAGGACCTGCGGGCCCCGGCGGGAATCATCGAACCGGACCTGAGGGAGGACATGCTCACGCTGCTGCTGGGGCCCGCGGGCACCGTCACCCCGCTGCACCACGACAACATGAACATCCTGTTGGGGCAGGTGATGGGCCGCAAGCACGTGCGGCTGGTGCCCTCCTTCGAGCGGCACCGCGTGTACCCGCACCGGGGCACCTTCAGCCACGTGGACGCGGACGCGCCGGACCTGGACGCGCACCCCCTCTTCGCGGAGGCCACGGTGCTGGAGGCGGTGCTGGAGCCCGGGGACATGGTGTTCCTGCCCGTGGGCTGGTGGCACTGGGTGAAGGCGCTGGACGTGAGCGCCAGCGTCACCTTCCACCACTTCCGTGTTCCCGGCGGCAACACGCACCTGGAGCCCCCTGTCTGACCCTTCCGTCACCTCAATCCGCGTTCTCCACCAGCAGCACGAAGCGGGTCCACCCGGCGCGGGTATCGCGGGCCAGCCACGCCTGCCGCTCGTCGCGCAGCGCGACGGCGGCGGGCGTCCCGGCGTGAATGCGCCGGCGCACGCCGTCGAAGAAGCGGCCCGCCGCGTCCGGGATGTCCACGGTGGAGGCCAGCACCGCGCGAGCCCCTGAGTCGATGAAGGCCGCCGGCAGGCTGAAGGGCTCCGTGCTCTGCAGGGCCGTGGTGCGGCCCGCGCTGCACGCGGCCAGGAACACCGTGGGCGCTCCGGTGAGCCGGTGCTCGCGCACGACGTCCGCGGTGAGCGCGTAGCGGCCGTTGACCTCCGGCGACAGCACCACCAGCGAGGCGCCGGAGAGCGTGGGGTCGGTGATGCCGTGCGCGTGGATTTCAATCTCCGTCGCGTCCGCCATGCGCGCCAGCACCCGCGAGGGCGTGGCGTCCGAGCCGGACAGCACGTCCGGCGGCGCGCTTCCCGGCTCCGCGTCCGGCGTCCACGTGGGCAGCCGGGGCAGCTGCAGCAGCGACGGCGTCTCCACGCCGGCCACCACCAGGCGGCGCGTGGCCGCGGGAGGCGGGCGGGGCCCGGTGACGCGGCCCAGTCGGAAGCTCCACGCCAGCTCCGGGGGAAGCAGGTCCGTCCGTCCGAAGACGGGGGCCCACGCGAGCACGTCCACGCGCTCGCAGCTCGCGAGCGTCTGGCGCAGCGCCTCCGGCACCAGCCGGGACGAGTCCGCGTGGAAGAAGGCCTCCTTGCGCGAAGCATCGTAGTGGCCCTTCACCTCGCCCTGGGGGCCCAGCGCCACCAGCACGGTGCGCTCCGCGTGGACGCTGGCGGCCAGCGCGCACCGGGTGGGCACGGGCGTGCCCAGCTGCGCGGCCATCAGCGCCACCACCTTGGAGAACTCTCCGGCGCGGCCCGCGTCCGTCGCCAGCGACGAATAGCCGAGGGCCCAGGCCTCGCGCGCCAGCGCGTCGCCGCGCGGCAGGGCATCCGCCTGCGCGAGGGTGTCGCGCAGCAGCGCCTCGCCCTGGGCCCGGTCCTTCTCCAGGAGGAAGCGGCCCTCCAGGTAGCGGCTGTAGACGTGGTCGCTGCGCCCCAGGGTGGCGCCGGTGCTCATGTTGGAGGAGACGGCCTTCATCCACGCCGCGTCCCGGGGGCCGGAGTTCGTACGCTCCAGCTCCGCGAGCGTCGCGCCGAACATGGGGTCCATCGGGTTGTCGGAGCAGGCGTCGGCGAGGTCCAGCTCTCGCCGGGCCGCGTCGGGCCGCAGGTCCAGGTAGAGCAGGTGCGCCAGCTGCACATGGGGCCAGGAGCAGCTGATGGACGCCCCGCGCGCCATCCACTCCTCCAGGTACGCGCGGGCGCTGCCCAGGTCGTTGCGGGAGCGCGAGGTATGGCTGAGGATCTCCAGCGCGTTGAGCTCCAGGTCCCACTCGCGCAGCTGGCGGGCGCCCGCCCACAGCACGCGCGCATGCTGCTCCGCCTCGGAGACCCGCTGCATGTCGCCGTAGAACATGGCCAGCCGCCGCTCCAGCTCCAGGCAGCGCACGGACAACGTCGTCTCCCGGCAGCGCTGGAGGGCGCCGAAGTAGCGCTGCTCGGCCTTCCACCACGTGCCGTCGTTGATTTCCCTGCGGGCCTGGTCGCGCTCCGCGACGTCCGTGAACCACGGGTCGTTGGCGCGCTGGATGCTGGTGAGCGTGTCCTGGAGGGTGCGCAGGGGGCCGTTGCGGGTGCGCATCAGCGCGCCCAGGTAGATGTCCTCGTCCCCGGTCATGCGCGCCTTGTCCAGGAGCACCTCCGGGACCCCCTGGCCCTCTCGCAGCGACTCCGCGTACTGGCGCGCCAGCGCGCCGCGGCGGGAGAAGTCGCGCTTCACCACGCGCTGCACGTAGTCCGTGAGCACGCTGCCGCCATGGACCCGGTCCAGCTCCTTCGCCAGCGGCAGCAGCGCCACCGCGCGCTCCTTCGACTCCGCGGCGCGGACCACCTCATAGAAGACGCCGCGCACGG
The DNA here is from genome assembly GCF_007352635.1 of Corallococcus sp. Z5C101001. NCBI lineage: Bacteria > Pseudomonadati > Myxococcota > Myxococcia > Myxococcales > Myxococcaceae > Corallococcus > Corallococcus sp. Z5C101001. The sequence continues at coordinate 106,518 of NZ_VKLU01000017.1, read as the reverse complement.
TGCCGGGCATCTGGCGGGCCGCGTCCATGGGCAGCGGCGCCTGGGAGTCCCGCACCAGGGCCAGCGTCGCCTCGCGAGCGGCCGTCCACTGACGCTGGCGCTCCAGCGTGGCCTCGCGCAGGGCCAGCGCCTGGGCGTGGGCTTCGCGGCCCCAGCCCTGCTCGCCCAGCTTCGCCACCTGCTCGAAGAGCTCCGAGGCCCGCAGCGTCAGGCCCATCTCCCGGAACACCAGCGCGCGGTTCCACAGGGCCTGCGGCAGGGCCGGCTTCACCGCGAGCACGCCATCCAGCAGGCGCAGCGCCCGCTCGAAGTCGCCCTTGGCCAGCGCCACCGCCGCCAGGTCGCTGTCGCGCTCCGGCGAGGCCGGCGTGCGCTCCAGGAAGGAGGCCGCCTGGTTCCACTCCCCTTCCAGCCCGTACGCCGCCGCGATGCCGCCCCAGTCCTCACGGGCCTCCATGCGGGCGAGCGGGCCCAGGGGCATCGGCTCGGCGGGCACGGGGCAGCCACCCGCGGGCGCGCGGGAGCGGTAGCGATCCGCCTCCGCGTGCGTGAGGCGGGCCTCGATGCGGGCCGCGGCGCGACGCTCCACCCAGAAGGTGTCCGCGACGGCGGGGGCCTGCGCCCGGGGCTTCAGGGCCGCGACACCGGCCGCCATCACGGGGATGGCCAGCGCCAGCGCCCAGAGCTTCTTCTTCGCCGGCTTCACCATGCGGTCCCCTCGGGCGCCTCCCCCCTGCCGCCCCTGCTTCTCGTTCTACACCAACACCCGACGAACGCCGACCCGGCCTCGCCCCCACCCTCCAGGCGTCCCATGACGCGCTGGGCAGCAGGGTGGTGAGAAAACAGGCGCATCGGATGTTTTTGGCTCCACACGCACCAATAGACGGCCATACCCGCCGTTCTTGAAAAAAGGCCCCACTTCCCAGGTCTGGCGCGAGGCAGAGACGGGACGCCGGGCCGTCAGGCTGTTGAGGGGATGACGCTCGGGGGCTCGCCTGCACGTCTGCCTTCACCCGATGGTTTGAGCGCCCGCATCCCTCCGGAATCACGCACTTCGGCATGCCTGGGGAAGTGACGGGCGGCAGGGCCCTGTCCCCCTCTTGCCCCGACGAGCGTCCCGTCGAGCGTGCGAGCGACAGGGGGTTGGCAGGCAGGAGCGCACGGGAAGGCTTTTTCCGCGTCAGGTGTCCCCTGGGCCCAACCCGGACCGAAAGGACCCCTGTTTGAAGCGACTCCTTCAGCTCGTTGCCGCGGCCTCCATGATGCCGGCCATTGCCTCCGCCAGCATCCTCTGGAAGGGCGACTTCGAGACCGGCAACACGTCCCAGTGGACGCGGCAGCAGAGTGTCGCCAACAGCCGCCTGCAGATCGTGACGGACGTGGTGCGCGACGGCCGCTATGCGCTCAAGGCCACGGTGCGGCAGGGCGATGATCCCATTGGCGCCAGCGGCAACCGCAACGAACTGCTGTACGTGACCCATGAGACGCAGGGGAAGGAGTACTACTACAAGTGGAGCACGCTCTTCCCTTCCAGCTACCCCGTCCATGACTCGTGGCAGGTCATCACCCAGTGGCACCAGGAGAGCTGCTGTGGCTCACCGCCCCTGGAGTTCTTCGTGCGAGGAGATCAGATCCACCTGCGCGTGGGCGGCGACACCGCCCCGGTGCTCTGGCAGACCTCCATCGACAAGGGCAACTGGCACGACTTCGTGCTGCATGTGAAGTGGTCGTCCGACAAGAAGGCCGGCTTCGTGGAGCTGTGGCACAACGGCAAGCACGTGCTGCCGAAGACCTACGGGGCCAACCAGTTCGGCAAGGAGCTGAACTACCTGAAGATGGGCCTGTACCGCGACGACGCCATCAAGCCCGAAGCGAGCATCTTCCACGACGGCTTCATCATGGCGACGTCGCTCGAGGACGTGATGCCCCCGGCCCCCAAGCCCGTGGAGGAGCCCACGACCCCGCCAGCCGAAACGCCGACGACGGGCGGCTCGACGGGCGACACCACCCCCTCCCCCCCGGTGGTGGAGACCCCGGCGACGACCACGCCCGACCTCCCCAGCATCCCGCTGCCCACCCCGAGCGGCCAGACGCCCACCGGCACCACCACGCCCATCTCCAACAACCCCAACGGCCTGCCGGAAGCCTCCGACGGCGCGTCCGGCGGATGCAGCGCGTCCGGGGCGTCCGGCACCCTGCCCTTCGCCGCCGCCGCGCTGCTGCTGGGCGCCGTGGCGCTGCGCCGCCGCCGGGCCCCCGCCCCGGTCCCGCTCGTGAAGCGCTGACTTCCGTCCGTCACCGAAACAAGTCTCGTGGCCCGGTGCGCCCTTGTGACGCACCGGGCCTTCTTGTTTCCCGGGACTTTCTTCGACCACACAAATATGTCGGAGATTTTAAGCATTTCTTGAATTGATTGACCTTCCGGGCTCTGTCGGGCTTCGCTCCGGGCTTCCCCCGCAGCAAGAAAGGCAGGACCCGATGAAGCGGAGCTTCGGTCTGTTCTCCACCGCGACGGCGCTGTTCGCTGGTGCCTCGCTGGGCGTCGTTCCTTCCGTGGCGCTCGCGGCCCCCTCCCAGGCGGAGGCGGCGCTCGCGCACGACGTCTCGCCGGACATCCTCTTCGCGATGCAGCGGGACCTGGGCCTGACCGCGGACGGCGCGAAGCGGCGGCTGGCGGCGGAGGCGGCGGCGGTGCGGGTGGAGGGCGCGCTGCGCGCGGAGCTGGGCGAGCGCATGGGCGGCGCGTGGATGAACGCGGACGGCAGCGCGCTGGTGGTGGGCGTCACCACGGACGCGGACGCGGACGCGGTGCGCCGCGCGGGGGCGGTGCCCCAGAAGGTGAAGTACACGCAGGCGGCGCTGGACGCGGTGAAGGCGCGGCTGGACCTGCATGGCGAGTCCGCGGGCCGCACCGTGCACGCCTGGTACGTGGACGTGATGACCAACAGCGTGGTGGTGCTGGCGCAGGACTCCGCGCTGACGGGCGGCACGGACTTCCTGGCGAAGGCGGGCGTGAAGCACGACGCGGTGCGGGTGGTGCCGTCGCGCGAGGAGTTCAAGCCGCTGTACGACCTGCGCGGCGGTGACGCGTACTACCCGGGCAACGCGCGCTGCTCCATCGGCTTCCCGGTGGCGGGCGGCTTCGTGACGGCGGGCCACTGCGGTGGCGCGGGCACGGGCACCAGCGGCAGCGGCGTGGCGCAGGGCACGGTGGTGGCGTCCACCTTCCCCGGCAACGACTTCGCGTGGGTGCGCACCAACGGCTCCTGGGTGTCGCAGCCGTGGGTGAACAACTACGCGGGCGGCAACGTGCTGGTGTACGGCTCACAGGAGGCGGGCATCAACGCGTCCATCTGTCGCTCGGGCTCCACCACCGGCTGGCGCTGTGGCGTCATCCAGCAGAAGAACGTCACGGTGAGCTACTCGGCGGGGCTGGTGTACGGCCTCACGCAGACGAACGCGTGCGCGGAGGGCGGTGACTCCGGCGGCTCGTGGATGTCCGGCAACCAGGCGCAGGGCGTGACGTCCGGCGGCTCCGGCAACTGCTCCACCGGCGGCAACACCTTCTTCCAGCCGCTCAACCCCATCCTGGGCGCCTACGGCCTGTCGCTCACCACGTCCGGCAGCGGCGGCACGGGCGGCCCCATCATCGGCCTGGCCAACAAGTGCATCGACGTGCCGAACTCCAACAGCACCGACGGCACCCGCCTGCAGCTCTGGGACTGCAACGGCACCAACGCGCAGAACTGGACCTTCATGTCGGACGGCACCGTGCGCGCCTTCGGCAAGTGCATGGACGTGGCCTGGGGCTCGCGCGACAACGGCGCGGCCATCCAGCTCGTCACCTGCTCCGGCAACCCGGCGCAGCAGTTCATCCTCTCCGGCGCCGGGGACCTGGTGAACCCCCAGGCCAACAAGTGCGTGGACGTGCAGAACGGCAACCCCGCCAGCGGCACGGTCCTGCAGCTCTGGGAGTGCAACGGCACCAGCGCGCAGAAGTGGCGCCGGTAGCCGTCCCCCTCCCCTCCTGAAGTGAAGAAGCGCGGGCCCCCACGCCGGGGACCCGCGCTTCGTCATCTCCAGCGGCGGCGGGGCGCCTGCTAGTGCGCGCCCTCCACCTTCACGGTCGGATCCGCCCGCTGGAGCATGGCCACCAGCACCAGGGCGCAGACGAAGATCGCGGCGAGGATGAGGAAGTTCGTGTTGAAGGCCCGCACCAGGGCCTGCGCGTTGATGCGCTGACCCAGCAGGCCGTAGGCGGCGCCCGTCGGATCCAACACGCCCCGCGCGGCCATGGCGGCCTTCAGCTGGGCGAACTGCTCCTGCGCCACCTGCCCGTAGACGTCCACGTGCGAGGTGAGGGCGGTGGCGTTGGCCTGGGTGGAGCGGCTGAGCGCGCTGCTCATCCACGCGGTGCCAATGGAGCCGCCCAGCTCGCGGGTGAGGTTGAAGAGGCCCGCCGCGTTGCCTCGCTGCTCCGGGCGCAGGTTGCTGAGCGCCATCACCGACAGCGGCACGAAGATGAAGCCCAGCGAGCAGGCGCGGATGAACACCGGGGTGATGAGCGTGATTTCATCCACCCGGGTGGCCAGGTGCCCGTTGGTCCACAGCGACAGGCTCATCCCCAGCACGCCGAAGCCGATGAGGTAGCGGCCGTCCACCTTGCCGCCGAACTTCCCGATGAGCGGCATCAGGAGGATCTGGATGGCGCTGCCCTTCAGGAAGATGAGCCCGATGTCCAACGCCTCGTAGCGCATCACGGAGCCGCAGAAGAGGCTGAAGAGGAACGAGCCGGAGAACAGCGCCGTGCCCACGAGGAAGTTCACCCCCGTGGCCGCGGAGTAGGAGCGGTTGGCGAACACCCGCAGGTCCACCACGGGACTGGGTGTCTCCAGCTCATGGACGACGAAGGTGATGAGCGCGATGGCCGCCACCACCGCCAGCAAGGTGATGAGCCGGCTGTCGAACCAGTCCTCGCGGTTGCCCTCCTCCAGCACGTACTGGAGGCACGCCATGCCCACGGCCAGGAGCGCGATGCCGTTGCGGTCCACCTTCTCCGTGGAGGGCTCGAAGTGGGGCTGCTCGATGTAGCGCCACGCCATGTACGCGGCGAAGAGACCCACCGGCACGTTGATGAGGAAGATCCAGTGCCAGCTCGCCGCCTCGATGAGGAGCCCGCCCACGGTGGGCCCCAGCAGCGGCCCGGTGACGGCGCCCAGACCGAAGAGGGCGCCCGCCATGCCGTGCTCCTCGCGCGGGTAGCGGGCGAAGAGGATGGCCTGGGAGGTGGGGATGATGGCGCCGCCGCCCATGCCCTGGAGGATGCGGAAGGCCACCAGCGAGGGCAGGTTCCACGACAGGCCGCACAGCACGCTGGCCAGCGTGAAGAGCAGCACGGAGAAGGTGAAGTACTTCCGGTAGCCAAAGCGGCGCTGGAGCCAGCCCGTCATCGGGATGACCACCACGTTGGCCATCATGTAGCCCGTGGACACCCAGGCGATTTGATCCAACGGCGTGCCGAAGCTCGCGCGGATGTCGCTCAGGGCCACGTTGACGATGGAGATGTCCAGCACGGACATCAGCGCCGCGGCCATGGCCGCGATGGTGATGCCCGTCTTGGAACCTTGGATGACGTCGCGGCGTGCGTCCACGGGGGGCTACTCCGCCTTCCGGACGTCCACCGCGGCGGTCTTCTGCGGCGCGGCCTTCGCGCCGGTGTCCACGGTGACGTAGACGCTCATGCCCGGCTTGATGGGCAGCTCCTTCAGGTCCCCGTCGAAGCGGATGAGGACCGGGATGCGCTGCACCACCTTCACGAAGTTGCCGGACGCGTTGTCGGGGGGCAGCAGGGCGAAGCGCGCGCCGCTGGCGCCCGCGAGGCTGTCCACGTGGCCGCGGAAGGTGTGGCCGCCGAAGGCGTCCACCTTCACGTCCACCGGCTGGCCCGCGCGCATCTCACCGACCTGGTCCTCCTTGAAGTTGGCCACCACCCAGATGTCGTCCTGCGGAACGACGGCCATCAGCGGGCGCTCCGGGCCCACCATCTGCCCCACCTCCACCGTGCGGCGGCTCACCACGCCGGACACCGGGGCGCGCACCTGGGCGTAGGACACACTCAGCTCCGCGAGCGTCAGCGCGGCGCGCGTCTGCTTGAGGCGGGCCTCCGCCAGCTTCAGCGCGGCCTGCGCGGACTGCACCTGCACGGGGCCCGTCTCCGCGGCGGAGAGCTTGCCCTGCGCGGCCTCCAGGCCACCGGACGAGCTCTGGATGCCCGCCTCGGTGGAGGTCAGCCGGGCGCGGGACTGGTCCAGCGCGGCCTTGGCCTGGTCATACGCGGCCTGCCGGCTGTCCAGGTCCGCCTGCGACAGCGCGCCCTGCTCGCGAAGCTGCTTCACGCGGCCCAGGTCCGTCTCCGCCAGCTTGAAGCGCGCCTCGGAGGCGGCCACGTCCGCGCGGGACTGGTCCAGGGCGGCCTTGGAGGAGCTGATGCCGCTGGAGGCCTGGGTGACGCCCGCGCGGGCCTGCCGCAGGTTGGCGCCCGCGTTGGCCTCCGTGAGGGTGAGCTGGGCCTGGGCGTTGGACAGCTGGGCCTCCGCGCTCATCACGTCGGCGCGGGCCACCTCCAGCCGGGCGTCCAGGTCCGAGTGGTCCAGCTCCACCACCACGTCACCGGCCTTCACCGCCTGGTTGTCGTGCACCAGCACGCGGGCCACCTGCCCCGCCACGCGCGGCGACACGTTGGCGATGCGGCCTTCGACCTGGGCGTCGTCGGTGGACTCGTGGCCGTGGGTGAGGAAGAAGCGCACGCCCGCGCCCAACACCGCCACGCCCACCAGGACGGGGAGCACCTGCTTGGCGCGGGAGCGCTTCGCGGGCTTCGCGGCGGCGGGGGTATCGGTCGAGGGAGCGGCTTCCAGGGAGGGGGCTGTGCGGGTCGTCATGGTTGTTGCTCGCAACGGTGATGGAAGAAGGGAAGTGGGATGCGGATCAGGGGTCCCGCAGGGCGGGGATGCCGGAGGACACCTTGGCCAACAGGGCACGCAGGGTGTCGCGTTCGGCATGGCTCAAGGGCGCCATGAGCGAGGCGATGCGGCGGTAATGGTCGGGCAGGATGCCCTGGATGATTTCGCGGCCCCGCGCGGTGAGGTGCACGGAGTACATGCGCCGGTCCTCGGGGTGGTCCACGCGGGACACGAGGCCGTCCTTCTCCAGCGTGTCCAGGAGGCCCGTCACGGTGGCGCGGGTGCACCGGGACAGCTCGGCGAGCTCCCCGGGCCGCAGGGTCTCTCCCGCGTCCTCCGCCATGAGCAGCTGGACGAGCACCACGAAGCGCCCGTGCGACAGCCCGTGCCGCGCGAAGTGGGCTTCGTAGGCGCCGGTCAGCTCGTTGGACAGGTGCAGCATCGTGATGCACGTCTCGATGGCGCTCGGGTCCAGCTCCGGGAAGCGCAGGGACAGCTGCTGCAGCCGCTCGTACCGGGGCACGAGCTTCACCAACGTGGCGTTTCTGGCGCGCGGAGGAACCAAGGCGGGCGTCTAGTAAGGCCCCTAACGATTTTGCGCAAGTCGATTCGTCGACCGACTAAAACCTCGGAATCTGGAGGGTTGCCCGGCTCCTCGCCTGGGCTTCGAAGGACCACGCGGTCCGCCGGACCGTCCGGGGGGCGGAGGCAGCGGTTGTCGGGTCCGCCACACCCAACCCAGACGTCGATTCAATTGTGGGTAGAAGCCAATCAACTAGACAGGCGCCTCCACCCAGGAAGGAGCCTTACCCATGGCAAACCCTGTCCGCTTCGCCTTCACGCAGCCCAGCTCACGTGGAGCCGAGTTCATCATCGAGCTGACCGACGAGGCGAAGATCGCCCACGCGCGCCGCATTCTCTCCGGCGAGGAGAAGAACGAGATCCACATCCATGGGCGCATCATCAAGAGGACCGTCCCCTACAACCCGAAGTTCTCGTTCCACATCGACCCGGCGACCATCAACTTCTTCCAGATGGCCATCGAGGTGTGCGACGCCGACATGACCTATGTCGAGGAGAACCTGGACGAGGCGGGCGGCGCCTTCCTCCCGGGCAACCATTGGTGCCCGTGGTCTTCGACGCTGACGCGCGAGGTGAAGGCGTAGCGCGAGGAAAGCAGGCTTGAGGCCCAAGCGGATGGGCTCACGGTCCTCCACCACCTGAGCCCCTTCCACCTTCCTCCTGGGCGGGCCCACGCCCCGACTCCAGGAGGAAGACGGTCCGCAGGTCCGGATGCCTGTCCTGGACCGAGCGCAGGGCCCGCGAGTCGAAGGACTGCACGTCCACGCGGTCGACGAGCCCGGCCTCGCGAATGACCGCGGCGACCGCATCTCCATGGGCCGGTTCGATGTCTGTCCTGGCGGACACCCGCTTGAGTTCGACATTGAAGCGGACGCGCCGGGCATTCCGGGCGCGGAGCGGGTCGCGGGCCTGATGTTCGGCGTCCGCCTGACTTCGCGCGAAGGCAAACACCTGGCGCAACGTGGGGAGGGTGTAGGGGTCCGGGAGGCCCTCGCGGGCAGCGAACGCGACGGCTTCCGGCGAGCGGGCGCGCTCCCTCGTCTGTTCCGGACGGTCCGCGAGGAGCTGGTCGCAGACGAAGGTGGCCTGGAGCCGGGCGGCGGTGAGGGACGCGAGGGGGATGGGCTCCGGGAGAGGGCTTCCATCCAAGTGGCGGCACTTCGCGGGTGAGAGGTCCGGGTCGTGGGAGAGCACCGGGACACCGTCGGCGGTGAGCACGGTGTCCAGCTCCAGGGTGGTCATCTGGAAGTCCAGCGCGGCCTCGAACGCGGGCAGCGTGTTCTCCGGACGCAGGCCCCGCGCGCCCCGGTGGCCCTGCGCATCGAAGCGCTTGAGGTTGATGAGCCCATCCGCGTCCAGCAGGTCTCCGGGGATGCCGTCCGCGTCGGCGTCGAAGTCACGCACCGCTCGCGCGAGGAGGTCCGGCCGGTCGCTGATGATGCCGTCCACGCCTCGCCGGAGCAGGGCCTGCATCGTGGGCAGGTCGTTCACGGTCCAGACGACCACCGGGTGGCCCGCGGCGTGAAGCCGCTCCAGGTCGACGCCACCTCCTGGCCGAAGCAACGCGACATCCGGAGAGCAGACGGGGGCCTGGGTGGATCCGCGGGAGATGGCGTGCGCTCGCGCGGCGTCCATCAGGCGCACCGTGGGGTCGGTTGCTCGCGCGCGGGTGGCGGGCCCCGCGCACGCGCAGCCAAGGACCGCCAGCAGCCACACGCGGGCCCTCCAGGCGGCGGCCCCGGCTTGCGTGCTGGATGCGAACGGGCGGGTCGGGGACTCGGGGCGCACGAGGCTTCCTTGCTGGAGCTGGGCGGCGTGGGAGGGGCCGGGTTAGGAAGTCAGAAGCGATGGACGTGAAGGATGCCACCGTGCAGGCGGCGCTGCTCCAGGCTTGCGATGAAGCGGGACTGCCCCAGTCCCTGCGGGGCTGCGTGTATCCGCTCCTGCGCGACCCGGAAGGGGACTGGCCTCCGTGCTGCGGCGGAGGCTGCATGCCCTGCACGTCCACGCTGGCGGACGTGGCGATGCGCACGCTGGAGCTGCTGGGCACGCCTCGGCGCTCGCCGTTGCCTCCGGGGTGATCACCGGTACTTGTGGTCGACCAGCACCTCCGTGCGCGGGAGCGACCAGTGCAGTTGGACCATCCGCCACTCGGCGCCCCGGCGCTCGAACGCGCACGTCACGCGAATCCCCTCGAAGGTGACGGGCCTTCCGCCCGCGACCAGGGCGATGTCCATCGCGGGCACCGTGAGGCACGCCATCGTGGAGGGCGGGGCTCCGCCGTGCCAGAGCTGTTCGGAGCGCAGCGTCACGCGGATGTCGCGCAGGCTGCCGAACTGGGTGCGGAAGGAGTGCTCCACCTGCTCCCAACCCCTGAAGTGCAGGTTGGAGTGGGTGCCCACGACCACGATGTCGTCGTCGTGCCAGAACAGCTCGCTCATGGCCTCCAGGCTCCCGCGCTCATAGGCCTCCACGAACGCGGTGAAGCGGCGTGACAGCGCGGCCTTCCACTCATCCTGCGTCGGCGTCATCGTCCCCGGCACCCTTCTCCCCGGACAGACAGTCCCGGAGGATCCGCGCCACCTCCGCCACGAAGGGCTCCTCCATGACGGTGAAGTGATTGCCCCGCACCTCATGGGCGCGGAACGAAGCGGTCGTCAACGCCTTCCACCATGCCTCCGCGTGGCCGTCCAGGACCGCGTCCCGCTCCGTGGCCCGCAGGTACACGAGGGGGACCGCGTGACGACCGGGCGAGTACGCGGCGATGGCTTCGTTGGTGGCGAGCACCACGTCCCGCAGCCGTGTGTCGACCTCCATCGCGGCCCGCAGTCCCTCCGCCGCGCGCGGGGAGATCTCCCGGAACGCGTCGATGAGCTGGAGCACGTCCCCCACGCTCCGGATCCCCAGCCTGCGCGAGTCATCCACCGTCACCGTGTCGATCTGGATGACGCCCGCCACGGCATGGCCGCGCTCCAGCAGGATGCCCGCCATCTCATATGCGATGACGCCTCCGGAGGAATGGCCTCCCAGCCAGAAGGGCCCCTGGGGTTGGAACTCCAGCAACTCGTCCACGTACTGGCGCGCCATCTCGGGCACGTCCCGGTAGAGCCTCTCACCGGGCTCCAGCCCCGATGCGCGGAACGCATGCACGGGCCTGTCGGCCCCCAACCGCCGGGTCAGCGGCAGGTACGTGTAGACCGTGCCACCAATGGGCTGCACCAGGAACAGCGGCGTCCGCTCCGGCCGTCCCTCCTGGAGCCGGATCCGCAGCGAAGGTGCCTTGCGGAGCGGCCTCCCCGCCCGCTCCAACGCCTCCTGGACCGCTTGCACCCATGCGCCCAGCGTCGGGTGCTCCAGCACCGCGTGCAGCGACAGGCTGATCGACAGGCGCGACTTGAGCTCGTGGTTGAGCTGCACGACCAGGAGCGAGGTTCCCCCCAGCTCGAAGAAGTGGCTGTCGGGGGTCAGCGACTCCACGCCGAGCAGTTCCTTCCAGAGGGCCTCCATGGCCGCCCACACCTCGTCGCGGTCCAGGGCCCGGTGCGAAGGGGGTGGCGTCGGAGAGGGCCGAGGCTCCGGGCGCCCCAACGCGTACGGCTTCCGCTCGAAGGGATACGTTGGCAGCGCGCCGCGCGCGCGCGGCGCGGCTCCTCGCGGCCCGCTCCAGTCCACGGGGACGCCCGCGGACCAGAGCTGCCCCACGGCGTCGAGCAGGGCCTTCTCATCGCTCTCCCGAGGCTGACGTCTCCCGGCGGGCACTCCGAGCGTAGGCACCACCAGCCGCTCCCGGCCCGCGCCCGGGTGCAGCGACGCCAGCGTGGAGAGCGTTCGTCCCGGCCCCACCTCCACGAGGATCCGCTCCCGGTCCTCCAGCAGCAGCTCCAGTCCATCGGCGAAACGCACCGTGCGCCGAAGATGCCGGGCCCAGTAGGAGGCATCGCGCGCGTCGTCCTCGGTCAGCCAGCGTCCCGAGACGTTGGAGACCATGGGGATCGCCGGGGCGTTGGGAGTCATCGACCGGGCCAGGGCGGTCAGGGGCTCCATCACGGGTTCGACGAGGACGGAGTGGAACCCACTGGAGCGTGGCAGCCGCTTCGACCGCACGCCCTTCTCCTGCAATCGCGCCGCGAAGTCCTCCAGCGCCTCCAGCGCGCCCGACACCACGCACTGACCGGGCCCGTTGACCGCGGCCAGGGACAGTCCGACGGGAAGCGCCTGTGTCAGTTCATCCTCCGGCAGCGGCACGGCCAGCATGCCGGAGGGCGGCAGCGCATCGCAGAGCCGGCCTCGCAGCGACACCAGCGCCACGGCCTGCTCCAATGACAGGACTCCCGCGAGGCAGGCGGCGGCGTATTCGCCCAGGCTGTGCCCCATGAGGCTCGACGGGCGGACGCCCCAGACACCCAACAGCCGCGACAGCGCGTACTCCGTCGTGAAGATCGCGGCCATGCCCAGCGAGGGTGCGCGAAGCATCTCCTCCGCGCGGCCTCCGTGCTCGTCCGCGAGCAGTGCGCTCCGCAGCTCCCGCTCCACGTCGCGGCCGAAGGCGCTGACGCATGCATCGAAAGCTTCGCGATACGCGGGGGCACGCCGGTACCACGCCGCGCCCATGCCGGCCTCCTGCGTGCCCGTCCCGGGAAACAGGAAGGCCACCTCCGGAGGCTCGGGCGAGGCGCGCCGCGCGGGCCCCTCCCGCCGGAGCTTCGCGATGGCCTCCTCGGGAGTCTCGCAGGTGACCGCGCGCCGGTGCGCGAAGACGGTGCGGCCCTCCTGCAACGTGTACGCGGCCTCCGCCAGTGAGCGCGCGCGCGTACGCTCCAGGTGCTCCGCGAGCCGCAGGGATGCCGCGCCTAGCGCCTCCGCGCTCCGGGCGGAGAGCACCAGGACCGATGCCTCCTCGTTCATGGGGGAGAGGGCGGGAACAGGCGGGGCTTCTTCCAGGACCACGTGGGCATTGGTTCCGCCAATGCCAAACGCGCTCACCCCGGCCAGACGCGGCAGCGCACCAGGAGCATCCCACGGTCGCCCTTCCCGGCTCACCACGAAGGGCGAATGCTCCAGGCCCGACTCCGGATGGGGATGTTCGAAGTGGACGGTCCCGGGAAGGAAGTGGCGCTCCAGGGCCAGCGTCGCCTTGATCAACCCCGCCACACCGGCCGCCGAGTCCAGGTGCCCCACGTTGCTCTTGAGCGCCCCCAGCACACAGGGCGGGTCCGAAGGCGCTCGGTCACCAAAGGCCAGCCGCAGCGCCTGGACTTCGAGCGGATCCCCCAGCGGTGTCGCCGTGCCGTGGGCCTCGACGTAGGTGATGTGGCGCGGCGACACCCCCGCCGCGGCGTGTGCTCGCGCGATGACGTCGCGCTGGCCCTGCACGCTCGGGGCGGTGAAGCCAACCTTGTCGGCGCCGTCGTTGTTGATGGCCGAGCCCCGGATGACCGCGTGGATGGAGTCCCCATCCCGCAGCGCGTCCTCCAGGCGCTTGAGCACCACGAGCGCCACGCCGCTGGAGGGCACCGTGCCCTGCCCCTTCGCGTCGAAGGGGCGGCAGTGACCATCCGGCGACGTGATGCCCCCTTCCTCATGGAGGTAGCCGGAGGGACCCGACGCGAAGAGGGACACGCCCCCCGCCAGCGCCATGTCGCACTCCCCTGTCCGCAGGCTCTGGCAGGCCAGGTGCACGGCCACGAGCGACGTGGAGCACGCGGTCTGCACCGTGAGCGCGGGACCGCGCAGCCCCAGCTTGTACGCGGTCGTCGTGGCGAGGAACTGCCACGGATTGCCCAGGATGGAGCGATACATGTCGGAGGCCACGGACAAGGAGCGGAAGCGCGGCACGACGTGGTCCAGCCAGTAGCGCGGGACTCCCGAACCCGCGAACAGGCCCGCCCTTCCCGACAGCCGCTTCGGGTCGTAGCCGGCGGCCTCGAGCGCCTCCCAGGCACACTCCAGGAACACGCGCTGCTGGGGATCCATCAGCCGCGCGTCCTGTGGGCTGTAGCCGAAGAAGGCGGCGTCGAAGGCTTCGACGTCGTCCAAGAGGCCCGACACCCGGACATAGGCAGGGTCATCCAGGAGTCGCGGCTCCTCGCCCGCCGCCAGCAGCGTCTCCCGATCGAAGCGGGAGAGCCCTTCACGTCCTTCCACCAGCAGCCGCCACAGTGACTCGATGTCGGGTGCTCCCGGGAACCGGCCCGCCATGCCGATGATGGCGATGCGGTCCGAGCGCTCCGAACTCCGGACAGGCTTCGACGGCACCGGGACGGACGGAGCCTCGGTGGTTTCATCCAGGTGCCGCGCCAGCGACTCCAGGGTCGGAAACTGGAACAGCGTGGCCATGCTCAACGAGAGGCCCAGCTCCGAAGCCAGCGCGGACTGGACCCGCGCGAGCAGCAATGAGTTGCCTCCCGCGTCGAAGAAGCCCTCTCGCCGGCCCACGCGCTCCACGCCGAGGATCCGGCACCAGATGCGCTCCAGCGCCTTCTCGCGCTCCGTGGACGCGGGAGCTTCAGGAGGCAGGGCGCGGGACGGAGGCAGCGGAAGCGCGCTCCGGTCGAGCTTCCCGGTGGCGCCCAACGGGAACGCCTCCAGCACCACCAGCTCGCGCGGCACCATGTGCGGGGGAAGGGACTCACCCAGCCCGTCCCTGAATCCTGGCGTCAGGAGTCGCGTCGCCGCGTCCGCGTCCCGGGGAATGACATAGCCCACGAGGTGCGGCTCGCCCGCGAGCCATCGGGGTTCGACGACCGCCTCCCGGACCTCCGGGTGCTTCAGCAGCGCGGCTTCGATTTCGCCCAGCTCGATGCGGAAGCCCCGCAGCTTGAGCTGTCGATCCGACCGGCCGTGGAACACCAGGACGCCATCCGGGCGACGGCTGGCGATGTCGCCGCTCTTGTAGAGCCGCGCTCCCGGCTCCGCGCTGAACGGATGCGGAATGAACCGCTCCGCGTCGAGCTCGGGATGGTGCAGGTAGCCGTGCGCCAGCCCCACGCCGCCGATGTAGAGCGCGCCTCGCACGCCCACGGGGACGGGCGCCAGGGCGTCATCCAACAGGTGGACCTCGTAGCCCGGAAGCGGCGTCCCCAGGGTGGGGGTGCCCGCTCCCGCCACGCAGTCCGCGCTCGTCGCGAAGACCGTGGTCTCGGTGGGGCCATAGCCGTTGATGAGCCGCTGGCCAGGAGCCCAGCGGTCCACGAGCCGCGCGGGGAGCTCCTCGCCTCCGAGCACGACGGTCTTCAGGTCAGGAAGCGCCCGCCACGCCATGGAGCCCAGCGCCGAGGGCGTGAGCATCGCGGTGTGGATGCGCCGTGACTCCAGGAAGTCAGCCAGCTCCTCACCGGGCAGCACCTCCTCCTGGGCCAGCAGATACAGCGTGGCGCCTGAGGACAGCGTCGGGAAGATCTCCGCGACGGAGAAGTCGAAGCCGAAGCGGGAGAACTGCGACACGCGCTGGCCCGGCGCGAAGCCGAAGCGGGAGGCCACCGTCTCGCAGAGGTGTACCGCGCTCCGGTGGCCAATGCGCACGCCCTTGGGCTGGCCCGTCGAACCCGAGGTGTAGATGACATACGCGAGGTGACTTCCCGTGACGGACACCCGGGGGTTGGACTCGGAGCCGCCGCGCACCTGCTCCAACGGGACCTCCGGGATGCCCGCGCCGTCCACGAGCCCGCGCGTCGCGTCCTGCGTGAGGATCCACTTCAGTCCCGCATCTCGCGCCATGAACTCCAGCCGTGCCTTCGGGTAGGAGGGGTCCAACGGGACGTAGGCCGCGCCCGCCTTCAGCGTCGCCAGCACGGCGATGATCAGCTCGAAGGAGCGCTGGAGGCACAGGCCCACCAGGTCCCCGGGGCCGACTCCCAGCGACAGGAGGTGATGGGCCAGCCGGTTCGCCTCCGCGTTCAGCGTCTGGTAGCGCAGGGTCCGCCCCTGGAAGACCAGGGCCGGCGCATCCGGCGTGCGTTCGGCCTGCGCCTCGAACGGATGATGCAGACACTCCGCGAAGGTCCTGTCCTCCGCGGGTCCCTGGGCCCAGGTCAGCAGCCGCGTCTGCTCCGCTTCCGACAGCAGCGGCAGCGCCGCGACCGGCTGCTCCGGATCCCGCACGGCTTCGCGGAGCAGCGTCACGAAGTGTTCTCCCAGTTGGGAGATCATCCACGGCTCGAAGAGGTCCAGCGCGTACTCCCACCGCACGGACATGCCGTCCGGCCGCTCATCCATTTCGATGGAGAGGTCCAGCTTCGAGGTGCCCGTGTCGACGTCGTGGGGCTCCACACGCCAGCTCGACTCCGGCACCGCGATGCGCGGCTCCAGCGTGCACGACACCTGGAGGAGCGGATTGGCCCCGGGGATGCGCGCCGGGTTCACCGCCTCCACGATGCGTAGGAGCGGCGCGTCCTGGTGTTCCAGCGCCTCCAGGCAGACCCGGCGAACGTGCGCCAGCACCCTCCGGAAGCTCCATCCGGGGGAGAACCGCAGCCGCAGGGGCAGCAGGTTCACGAAGTGCCCGGAGATGGCGAGGGACTCCTCGCGGCTCCGCCCGGAGAAGGCGCCACCGATGACCAGGTCCTGCGCGCCGGAGTAGCGATGCAGCAGCGCGCCGAACGCCGAGATCAGCGTCATGAAGAGCGTGGCGTCCTCGGCGCGCCCCAGCGCCCTCACCGTGTCCAGGAGGTCCCGGGGGATTCGCACGACGTGCTTGGCCCCCCGGAAGCTCGGGACCGGAGGACGGGCATGCTGCATGGGCAGCTCCAGGTGCGGAGCCCCCGCGAGCGCCTGCTTCCACCAGTCGAGGTGTGGCGCAATGGCTTCCTGGTAACGAGGCCCCTCCTGCCAGGCGGAGGCATCGCCATACTGGAGCGGCAGCGGCGTGAGCGCGGGCGGCTCGCCCTGGAGGTCCGCCATGTAGAACCGGTTCACCTCCTGGAGGAACGCCGCCATCGTGAAGCCATCCACGATGAGGTGGTGCATCACCAGGGCGAGGCGGCTCTCCTCTTCGCTCAGCCGCATCCACGTCGCGCGCAACAGCGGCCCCCGCGCCAGGTCGAAGGGCTCGCGCGCCTCCTGCGTAGCCACCTGCAACGCCTTCGCGCTCCGGAGGCCCTGGGGCACAGGACGCAGGTCCACGCTTCGCAGGTGGAACGGCATCGCGGATTCCACCCGTTGGCGAGGCCCCTCCGGAGTGGAGACGAAGGTCGTCCGAAGCACTTCATGCCGGGCGATGAGCGACTGGAACGCCCGCTCCAGCGCTTCGGGCTGGAGGTCTCCCGGCAGGTACAGCGTGAAGGGCTCGTTGTAGACAGCACGGCCAGGGGCCACCTGCTCCAGCAGCCAGAGCTGCTGCTGGGCATCCGACAGCGGCAGGAGCCGGCTCCGATCCACGGGGACGATGGGAGGCAGGGCGGGGCTCCGGACCGCCCCCCTCGCGGCTTCCACGCGCCGCGCCAGCTCCTCGATGTTCGGACTGTCGAAGAGCGCCCCCACGGGCAGACGGACTGACAGCGCCTGCTCCAGCCGTTCGATGAAGCGGATCGCGAGCAGCGAGTCCCCGCCCGATTCCATGAACCGGTCCTGTGTCCCCGCCTGCTCCGTCCCCAGCACCTCCGACCAGACGCGCGCGACCGCCTGCTCCAGCGGCGTGCGTGGCGCATCCCCCTCTCCTGAACCCAGTCGCGGCGGCGGCAGCTTCTGGAGCTCCACCTTCCCGCTGGGATTGAGCGGCAGTTGGTCCAGCACCATCACGGCGTGAGGCACCATGAAGGCCGGCAGCTTCGAGCGCAGGTGCGCGCGCAGCATCGCGCCGTCCGGCGCCGCGCCGTCGCGACGCGAGACATAGGCGACCAGCCGCTTGTCCCCGGGAGACACCTCGTGCACCCGCACCACCGCGTCAGCGACCTGTCCGTGGGCGCGCAGGACGCTCTCAATCTCCGCCAGCTCGACCCGGGCGCCACGGATCTTCACCTGATGGTCCACCCGCCCCAGGAACTCCAGGTCGCCGTCCTCGAGCCGTCGCACCCGATCTCCCGTTCGATACATCCGGGCGCCGGGCGCGGCGCTGAAGGGATCCGGGACGAACCGCTCACCGGTCAGGCCGGGCCGGTTCAGGTAGCCGCGCGCGAGCCCCACGCCGCCCAGGTACAGCTCCCCCGCTTCGCCCGCGGGCGTTGGCGTCAGCGCGTCATCCAGCACATGCAGCTGGAGGTTCGCGAGCGCCCCGCCGATGGGAATGGACCGCTCCAGGGACGGGGGCGCGCGGATTTCATACGCCGTCGCGGAGGTGGTGCACTCCGTGGGCCCATAGCTGTTGAGCAGCCGCACTGGCTTCCCGTGCGCGATGACCTCCGACACCCACTTGGGGTCCAGCACGTCACCGCCCACCATCAGCACCCGGAGCCCTCCGAATGCGTCCGGGATGGCCGCGGCCAGTTGATGGAACAGCGACGTGCTCAGCACCGCGACGGACACCGCGTCGCGCCTCAGCTTCGCCGCGAGGAGCGGCGGCGACAGCAACGTCTCCCGCGAGGTGAGGCACAACGCCGCTCCGTTCAGGAGCGCGCCCCAGACCTCCAGCGTCGACGCATCGAACGCGAACGACGCGGCCTGGAGGACGCGGTCTTCGCGCCGGAAGCCCATGAAGCCTTCATCCAGCACCAGCCGGGCCACGCCCCGGTGCGGGATGCACACCCCCTTGGGTCTGCCGGTGGAGCCGGACGTGTAGAGCACATAGGCCAGGGAGTCAGGGCCCGCGCCGCCCTTCACGTTCACGGCGTCGCGCTCCTCCGGGGGTTCATCCGGCGCGGGAGGCTCCACGATGGAGCCCTGGAAGCGCAGGCCCTGGGCCGCGTCCCTCCGGCCCACCAGGACCTGTATCCCGGAGTCTTCGATCATCCCGGCGAGCCGCTCTGGAGGATGGCTCGGGTCCAATGGCAGATAGGCGCCGCCTGCCTTCAGGATGCCCAGCAGCCCCACCAGGGTCTCCGGAGTGCGGTCGACGTGGATGCCCACGGGTTGATCCAGCCCGACCCCCAGGGCCTGGAGCCGCCGTGCCAGCCGGTTCGCGCGGCGGTTGAGTGTGTCGTACGCCAGCACGCCACCCTCGAAATGCACCGCCACCGCATCCGGTGTTTCACGTGCATGCGCTTCAAACAGCGTGGCGATATCCGGGCCAGGGTGCGCGGAGAAGAAAGTCATGACGAATCATTGCCCCCATCTCCTCAACGCGCAGTGCCAGAAACCTTCGCACCCGCCCTGGCATGCCGTACGCTAGTGCACACCCATGAACCCCATTGTCCACGCCGAACTGTCCTGGCTCATCTCGCAGGGGCTGAGGGAGCGCAGGGACCGCGTCCTGGTGGTCTGCGCGGGGCTCGCGCCGGATCTGGATGGATTGTCATTGCTGGCGGGTGAAGAGTTCTATTCGCGTTATCACCATGTGATTTTTCACGGCTACGTGGGGGCGCTGGTCACGATGGCGGTCTGCGCCACGCTGGCACGGCGGCGCGTGGCCGTGGCGCTCCTGTCGGTGGCTGCGTTCCACGGTCATCTGCTGTGCGACCTCGCGGGCAGCGGACCGGACTGGCCCATCCACTACCTGTGGCCTCAGAGCCTGGAGGCGTGGTCCTGGTCCGGCCAGTGGAACCTGGGCTCATGGCAGAACACGCTCATCGGGCTGGCGGCGACGCTGGCGTGTCTGGCGTGCGCCCTGCCCTTCCGGCGGACCTTCGTGGAGGTGCTGTCGCCGCGCTGGGACGCGGAGGTGACCCGCACCGTGCGGCGGCGCTTTTCCAGGCAGCCCGAATCCCAATCGCCCTCAAACTGAAAGCATCTCCTGGCGGCCAGGAGCCCAGGGTGACAGCCCTGGCGAGGACCTGCGCAGAATGCAGACATGGTCTTGATGGGTCTGGGATTGTTCCTCGCGGGAACGCTGGCCGTGGCGATAGAGGTCCCGGACACCACGGTCACGCTCTACAAGGACAAGACGCTGGTCGTGCGGACGGCCACGGTGAAGGTCGCGGGCACGGAGCAGGTGCAGTGGCCACTCTTGACGGGGCAGGTGGACCCGGCATCCATCCAAGTGGAGGCCGAGGGCGCCGAGGTCCAGCGCGTCGAGGTGCGGCCCACCTATGTGCCTGCCTTCACCGCTGAAGAGGTCCATTCGGCACTGCAGCGCCTGGGCCCTCCCAGACCCCCAAGCGAATCCCTGTCGTACTCTCGCAGCCAGTCGGACGCCTTCACGGAGCTCTCCATCATGGCGGAGCGAGGCTCACCTCCTGCGGTGGATGTCATGGCCACCTTGAAGGGCGAAGGCCTCGCGAAGGTGGTGCTGCGCTACGTGCTGTCCGGCGCGCGCGGGCGCTACCGGGTCGAGCTTACCGTGCGGAGTCAGCCACCCCAGGTGGAGGCGACTTTCCTTGGGCACATCCTTCAGCGGACAGGCGTCGACTGGAAGGACGTCATTCTCCACTTCGATCTGTCTCGGAAGATGCCCCCCTTCGAGGCAACGGGTCCCCTCCCGGAGCGGATCAACCGGCCCGACATGCTGGAGGAAGAGACGGCCCTGCGCCGCCTGATCTTCAACAACATCGGGCAGCCCACCACGGCGAACTGGAATGCCCGGGCCTCCCGCCAGAGGGACATCCCCGTCGTCCTCATTGGAACGGTCGTGGACGTGAACACGGGAGCGCCGCTGAAGGACGCGGTGGTCACCGTCGCCACCAACCGGCTCCAATCCCGGGTGTACGCATTCACGAATGCGCACGGCGAGTACCGCATCACCGACCTGCCACCCGACCCCGCTGGCTACCGACTGGTCTTCGAGCACCCGAGAGCCAGGACGCGGGTCCACGAAGCGGTTCCAGCCCCTAACGGCGGGTCCCTGCGTTTCGATGAACGGCTTTGGACCGGGGCCGGGCCGGATCCAGACCCGCCCGAACCTCCCGTGGAAGGCGGCTGCTACCTCGGGGGCTCAGTCGACCCCGTGATCATCGACTACCTCGTGGCGGGACTCGGTCCCCGCGAGTCCGAACTCATCGCTCCGCCCCAGGACTTCGCGCGCCCTGCCGGCCCTCCGCACGGCGTCTGGAAGAGTCCGGACAGGCGCTTCACCGCACCCGGGCGGCACATCGTGCTCGACAATACCGCGCCCCGGATCCCCCTCCTCACCGAGACCTGGCCCGTGACCCTCCACCGCCAGGTCTTCCTCGAGAAGGACGCGGCCACGTATCTCGTCGGAGAGGTGCACCCATCCGCTGAGGTTGCGCTTCTGATGCACCACTGGATCCAGCCCGTCGTGGACGGCAAACAGCAAAAATTTCTGAAGCTGTGGCCCCGCCCTCCGGACAACACCTTCACGCTTCCCCTGGGCACCGACCCCAAGGTCCGGGCCGTGCGGCGCGTGCAGCGCGGCCCGGTGGAATGGAATGCCCGTGAGGTCCAGGACGTGACCGTGCGGGTGCCCAACCCCTACGCCGAACCCATGCGCGTACGCGTGGTGGACACCTTGCCGCGCGGGGCCCGGCTCATTCGCATCACTCCCGGAGCCCACCGCGACGACGAAACGGCGACGCTCACCTGGGACCTGCTGGTGCCCCCGGCGAGCACCGGCGCGGTGTCCTTCCGCTACTCGCGCTGACGCGACTCCTGCGAGGTCGCGGGCTCCAGCGCCACCTCGAAGAGGTCGGGCCACAGCTTGCCGGTGAAGAACAGCCGGCCGGTGCCGGGCTCCAGCGCGATGCCGTTGAGCACCGCCTCGTAGCTGTGCACCCGCCCACGCACCGCTCGCACCAGGGCCGACGCGTCGATGATCGCCAGCACACGGCCCGTGGCGTAATCAATCTTCAACACGTGGTCGGTGTGCCAGACGTTGGCGTAGACGCCGTCCTCCGCGCACTCCAGCTCGTTGAGCATGTCCTGCGGGACGCCCTGTGACGTCACCTGCACCTGGGACTTCACGTGGAAGTCCTTTGGATCGTGAAAGCGCAACGTGGACGTGCCGTCGCTGCGCACCAATTGCCCTCGCCAGTAGCACAGGCCCCAGCCCTCGCCCGTGTAGGCCACCTGCTTCTCCTGCGCGGGGGGATGGCCACTCTGGCCATTCCACACGTAGAGCGTCTCGTCCTTCCAGGTGAGCTGGTACAGGCGCTCGCCGTCGCTCGCGAGCCCTTCCGGGAACACGTCCGGCAGGTCCTGCGTCCACAGGGGCGACGCCTGCTCCAGGGAGATGCGGCGCAGGTCGCCGTCCTCCCCCGTGCTCTCGTAGAGCTGGCCCTGGTGGAACTGGAGCCCCTGCGTGAAGGCCGTGGGGTCGTGCGGATACGTGTGGACGATGCGCGCCACCAGCTTGCGCGGCGTGCTGTCGGTGACGCCCGCGTCCGGCGTCTGTCGCTGCGTGGGCGCACACCCCAGGCACAGCAGGGACCACGGCAGGAACCAGGGGATGCGGCGCATGGGCTTCCTTGCAAGCAGGCGACTTCGTCGCGAGCGGCGGCCACCTTACCGCGCCCACGCCCCGCGCGGGCCTTTCAGCCGCGCGTCATCGTGAGCGCCACCTCCACCGCGCCTCGCAGCTCGTCCATGTCGAACGGCTTGTTGAGCACGCAGGTGGCCCCCAGGCGCAACGCCTCGCGGTGCAGCTGCGCGTCGCCGAAGGCGGTGATGAGGATGACGGGCGTGGTCCACTGCTCGCGCCGCAGGCGGGCGAGCACCTCCAGGCCGGTGAAGCCCGGCATGCGCACATCCGTGATGATGAGGTCGGGCGCGCGCGACTCATCCGCGGTCAGCCCCTCGATGAGGACGCGCACCAGGTCCGGCCCGTCCGACGCCTCCACCACCTCATAGCCGCGCCGCATGAGCATCTTGCGGATGAGCGTGCGCATCTCCGACTGATCATCCGCGACCAGGATGCGCGGGACCCTCGCGGGCTCCGAGGTGGGGTCTTCCCAGGCCGCGCCGCGCGCGACCCCTTCCGTCTGCTCGTGCACCATGGGGGAGTGGGCTCCTGGAGGGTTGAAGGTGCGCCTGACGCCTCGCACGGAGGACCCCGCGCGACGCGAGGGCCTTCCCCGACACGGCGGTGTCGCGGCGGTGGGACAGGCCGCTGCAAGAGCATCCGCCGTGCCATGCACGCGGCCCGGGGGGTCCCGGGGAGCCAGGGGGATGGGGCGTGGGGCAGCCTGTCCCCGGGCGAAATGCCCCGGTTGGGGCACTTTGCCCCGCCTCCCGGGGGCGTTTGGGACACGACTCCCCTCTGGAACGGGGTGATGGGGGACTTGGCCCACGGACTGCATTGAGGTCCCGGCGTCGGACCGGATGCGGGGCTTCCTCTTCAGAGCTCCCTTCAGGCAGCTGGGCCACTGGTGGCTCCCGGTGTCGCTGGTGGAACGGGACCGCTGCCTCCTTCCCAGGGTGCCCACCGCATCCGGTTCGACTCTTTCCCCTCCGCCCGGAAGGTCGCTTCCGGCCGCCACCTCAAGGAGAACGCACGATGGTCCGCACCCTTCCGTCCCGCCGCCGCCTTGCCCGCGCACTGATGCTCACGCCCCTGGTCGCGCTGGGAGCGTGCAAGCCGTCGCCGGACGTGGCCCCTCCAGACCGTCCCACGCTGTCGCTGAAGACGGCCACCACGCCCTCGGGCGCGAAGGTGGAGCCCGCGGTCTATTCGCCCGCGCTCTCCGCACCCGGCGCGCTCACATCCCTGGCACCGCTCGTGGACACCGTGAAGGGCGCGGTGGTGAACGTGGAGGTGCAGGCCCGCGCACGGCCCGCGATGGGCGGGATGATGCAAGGCCTTCCTCCCGGGCTCGCCGAGCGCTTCGGCATGCAGGGCGGACAGAACCCCTTCGGCGAGGGCGGCGCGCCCGCGAAGCAGGGCCTGGGGTCGGGCTTCGTCATTGATCCCGCCGGACTGGTGCTCACCAACAACCACGTGGTGGAGGGCGCGGACAGCGTGCGGGTGAAGTTGGAGGACGGGCGTTCGTTCGACGCGGAGGTGCTGGGCCGCGACGCGCTCACGGACGTGGCGCTGATCCAGCTGAAGGGCGTGTCCGGCAAGCTGCCCTTCGTGAAGCTGGGGGACTCCGACGGCCTGCGCGTGGGCGACCCGGTGATGGCCATTGGCAATCCGTTCGGGCTCGCGTCGAGCGTGAGCGCGGGCATCCTGTCCGCCAGGGCGCGCGACATCCACGCGGGCCCCTATGACGACTTCCTGCAGACGGACGCGGCCATCAACCCGGGCAACTCCGGCGGCCCGCTCTTCAACATGAAGGGCGAGGTGGTGGGCATGAACACGGCCATCATCGGCGGCGCGACGGGCATTGGCTTCGCGGTGCCGGCGAACCTCATCCAGGCGCTCCTGCCGCAGTTGCAGGAGACAGGCGTGGTGCGCCGGGGCTGGGTGGGGTTGGCGGTGCAGGACCTCACGCCCGAGCTGGCGCGCGCGCTGCGCGTGGATGCGGCGAGGGGCGCGGTGGTGGCCGGCGTGAGCGCGGGCGGTCCGGGCGCCAAGGCGGGCCTGCGCGAGGAGGACGTCATCACGTCGGTGGGCGAGCGCGCGGTGGACTCCGCCGGCTCGCTGACCCGCGCGGTGGCGCTGCTCAAGCCGGGCAGCGAGGTGAAGGTGAGCCTCGTGCGCGGCGGCAAGGCGATGGAGGTGCCGGTGAAGCTGGGCACCCGGCCGACGCAGCGGGGTGAGGAGGAGATGACGCCTCGGGACGCGACGCCCGCGCCCCTGTCGAAGCGGCTGGGCCTGCGGCTGTCGGAGGCGCAGGACGGCAACGCGGGCGCGCAGGTGGTCGCGGTGGAGTCCGGCAGCCCCGCCGAGCGCGCGGGACTGGCGCCCGGGATGGTGCTGACGCAGGTGGGCGACCAGAAGGTGTCCGGCGTCTCCGAGGCCGCGCGGGCGCTGACGGCCGCGGAGCCAGGGGCCGCGCTGCTGCTGCGCGCGCGGGTGCCCGGTCAGGACGGCTCACTGCTGCGAGCGATTGAAGTGCCCCAGCGGTAGCGGTCCTCCGTGCGCGCTCCGCCGGGAGGCTCCGGTGGAGCGCGCACAACCCTGAGGCCCCACCGGCAACGCTCCCGCACGCCCTCCCGCGCAGCCCATGCGCCCCACGACGAGCACCAGACCCGGCCACGCCTGCCGTGGCCGCTCCCAGCCACGTGGAGCCTGAACTCCTTCCATGCCCGCTCCTCCAGTCGAACTGGACTAACAGGCAATCCTGACATGGAGAGGAAAGGCGCAACGCGGTGCGAAATGACGCGGACGGTGCGCGGGCGACCCGCTGCTTTTCTGGCCGCTTGGGGTGTCCGGTGTCGCGCGTTTTCCCAGGCGCGGCGCCTGGACGCCCTCCGGGCACGGGAGGGCTTCTGACGAATGCTTCACGCGTCCGCCACTTGAGTGCCGCCAGGGGTTCGGAAATCGACGGGACGCTGGCATAGAGTGGCACCCGTGCCGCGCTGCCTCACATGCGGGCGACGTTGGGAAGGCTCTCACGCGCCGTGCCCGCCCGGCGCCTCGCCTCCCATCGCCTCGCCGTCCGAAGCTTCACTCCTCGTGCCCGACGTGCCGGGCTACCGCTGTGAGAAGGTCATCGCGCGCGGTGGCTTCGGCGTCCTGCTGGCCGCGCACAAGCGCTCCGCGGACGGCGGCGAAGGGGAGCGCATCGCCCTGAAGCTGGCCCGCCCTGGCATCGCGCTCGCGGAGGCGCAGCTCGCCCGCGAAGCGGTGGCCCTGCGGACCATCGGGCCGCCCACCGTGCCCGCCCTTTATGACACGGGCACGCTGCCCGGCGGCCAGCGCTTCGTCGCGATGGAGTTCGTCCCGCTGCCGACGCTGGCGGACTGGCTCGCCCAGGTGTCCGGGCCCCTGTCGCCGCAGGAGTTCGGGCCGCGCGCCAGCGCGCTCCTGGAGGCGGTGGCCCACGTGCACGCGCACGGGCTGGTGCACTGCGACCTCAAGCCCGAGCACGTCTTCCTGGACGACGCCCACGGCCGCGCCCGCGTCTTCGACTTCGGCCTGGTGCAGCGCCCCGCCCCCGGCGCGCCCGCCGAGGACGGCACGCCCGGCGACACCTCCTCCTTCGCTGGCACCGCCGAATACATGGCGCCCGAGCAGTGCGCCGGCCACGCCGCCCTGGACGCGCGCACGGACGTGTACGCGCTGGGCATCATCCTCTACGAGCTCATCACCGGCCGGCCGCCCTTCTTCGGCTCGCTCACGGAGGTGCTCCAGGCGCACCTGTCACTGCGGCCGCCGCCCCCGTCGGAGTACGCGCCCGTCGCGCCGCCGGTGGAGGAGGTCGTGCTGCGCTGTCTGGCCAAGGAGCCCGCGCGCCGTCCCCGCGACGCGTCCGCCGTGGCCCAGGCGCTGCGCGCGGCGCTGGAGCACGCGGGCCAGGCCGCGGTGCCGCCCGCGCCCCGCCTCACCCTGCTGCCCGAAGTGCGGCCCGCCCAGACGCGCCGGTCCGTGTCGGTGCTGTTCATCTCCTCCCGCGCCAACCCCGTCGCCGTGCAGAAGGCGCTGGCCGCCTACGGAGGCCACATGGCCTTCACCGACGGCGTGCGCTTCGCGGGCGTCTTCGACCCCGACGTGGGAGAGAACCCCGTGCGCCGCGCCCTGCGCGCCGCGGAAGGACTGGCCGAAAGAGGGCTCGCGCCCGCCGCGCTCGTGGACGTGGCCACCGTCACGGTGCAGCGCCGCCGCGATGGCGCGCCCCGCTACCTGGGCGCCATCTTCGCTCGCGAGGACCGCTACCCCGGCGTGCCGGACGTGCGCGGCCCCCTGATGTCACCCGCCGCCGCGGAGGCCGTGCCGGAGGTGCCGTGCCTGCCCGTGCCGGGACGCCCCGGGTTGATGCGTCCCGCGCCGTCGGGCGCCGCGCCCAGGCCCGACGTCACCGTGCTGCAGCTGGGCAGCGAGATGCTGGTGGGCCGCGACGTGGAGCTGGAGCAGCTGCTGGAGAGCGCCCGGTCCGCGGTGTCCGAAGCGGCGCCCACCATCGTCACCGTGCGCGGGGACCGGGGCCACGGCAAGAGCCACCTGGCCTCCACCCTGGGCCTGCGCCTGAGGGCCGCGCTGCCGCACGCGCGCGTCTACTCCATGCGCTCCCGCGAGCCCGTGCAGGGCGACCCGGAAGGAACGCTGCGCACGCTCCTGCGCCTCGCGCTGCACGGCTTCGACCGCGACGACACCGACACGCAGGAGGACGGCCGCACCGCCATCCTCGACCGGCTGGGGCCCCGGCTGGGCATGGAGCTGTGGCCGGGCGTGGCCGCGACGCTCGGGTGGTACGCGCCCGGTGGGCCGGAGCTGCACAGCTGGGCCGCGGCGCCGGGCGCGCTGCGCTCCCTGGCCCTGCGCGCCACGGGTGAGCTGCTGGCGGCGAGCGCCCGCGAGCGTCCGCTGTGCCTCATCGTGGACGACGCGCACTTCGCCGAGGAGACGGCGCTGGACGCGCTGGAGTACGCGGCGCTCGCGGAGACGCGCGTCCCCTTGTGGGTCTGCGTGCTGGTGCGCCCGGGCTTCGAGCAGAGCCGCCCGTCCTGGGGCGCCCGCGCCGCGCGCCAGCTGGACCTGCCCCTGTCCGGCCTGTCTCCCGGGGATGCGCAGGCGCTGTGCCGCGCGCTGCTCAAGCCGGTGGAGAACGTGCCGGCGCAGGCGGTGGAGCGCATCGTCGAGCGCGCGCAGCGCGTGCCCCTGTTCCTGGTGGAGCTGGTGCGGGGACTGAAGCGGCAGGGGCTCGTGCGGCAGCGCTCGCCGGGCGGCAACTGGTACCTCGTCACGGACGAGCTGGACCGCGTCCCCGAGCTGCGGCTGGTGGAGTGGCTGGCGGACCGCGAGCTGGGCGCGCTGCCTCCGGCGCTCGCCGCGCATGCCCGCCTGTGCGCGCTGCTGGGCGCGGCCTTCACCGCCACGGCCGCGGACGGCGTGGTGCGGGAGCTGGAGCGGGATGGCGCGGCGGCGCAGTTCCCGCTGGATGTGGGCCATGCGACGCGGCGGCTCCTGGATTCGGGGCTGCTGGTGGAGCACCGGCTGGAGGGCTTGAGCTTCCGCAACGAGCTGGTGCGCGAGGCCGTGGTCGCGGGCCTCCCCGCGGAGGAGAAGGCGCGCATCCACCGCGCCGCGTACCGCCACTACCTGAGCCCCGCGGGGACGCAGGAGCGCCAGCGGCTGGCCCGGCTCGCGATCCACGCGGCGGCGGCGGGGCTGCGCGACGAGGCGGCGGCGCTGACCATCGACCTGGCGGAGTCCGCGCGCGGCCGTCACGCGTTCCTGGACGCGGAGGCCATGTACACGCGCGCCCTGGAGCTGCTGGAGCCCGAGGACGAGCTGCGCGGCCTCACGGCGCTGCGGGGCCGGGGCCTGATGCGCTACCGCATTGGCCGGTACGAGGACTCGCTCACGGACTTCGCCATCGCGCGGGAGCGGGCGCGGGGGTTGGGGGATTCGCGCGCGGAGGTGGAGCTGCTGCTCGACGAGGCGATGGCGCTCGACTGGGTGAACGACTACGCGCGCAGCGAGGTGCGGGCCCAGGAGGCGCAGCACCTGGCGGAGACGGTGTCCTCGCCCTACGTGCAGGCGCGGCTGCTGCTGGCGCTGGGCCGCGCGCAGTTCCGCAAGGGCGAGTGGCTGGACGCGCTCATGCCCTTGGAGGCCGCGGCGGAGCGGGCCCGGAAGCTGGGCGACGCGGGCTACGAGACGCTGGTGGTGGCGCTGCTGCTGATGGCGGTCATCCTCCCGAACCTGGGCGACATCGACGGCGCGGAGCGCGTGATGGACGAGGTCATCAGCGCGTGCACGGAGCGTGGCGACCGCTTCCATCTGGGCTCGGCCATCAACAACCGCCGCAACCTGTGGGTGGCGCGGAGGGATTTGACGCACGCGCTGAAGGACCAGGAGCGCTTCATGCAGCTGGGGCGCGAGCTGGGCGTGGTGGGCTGGGAGTACTTCGCCGAGCACAACATGGGCGAGCTGTACTACCAGGCCGGCGACGTGGAGGCGGCGGCGCCGCACATCGCGCGCGCCATCGTGCTGGAGCGCCGCCATCCGGAGGTGGCGCACCGCCCGTGGGCGCTGTTGCTCCAGGCGCGCGCCATGGCCTGGACGGGCCGGAGCGACCGGGCGCGAGACCTGCTGGAGCAGGTGCGGCAGACGATGGCGAACAACCGGCACGGCGTGAACCTGAGCCCGTCGGAGGAGGTGCTCTTCTCCATGGTGGAGCTGTCCGCGCGCGACGCGACGGCGGAGGAGTGGCACGCGCTGCGCGAGCGCTCCGCCCAGGCGTCCGTGGAGCAGGAGCCGCTGGAGGTGCTGGAGATGATGGGCCTCGCGGCGTGGCGCCGGGGCGACTTCGCGGAGGCGATGCTCGCGCTCGGCGAGGCGCTGGCCCGGGCGGCGCACGTGCCGAACCTGATGGAGGACCGCATCCGCCGCTCCCTGGAGCGCGTGAGGGACCTCACGCCCGCGGCATAGCGCCGACGCGACACCCACCACGGTGCCATCGTGGCGGAGCGGCATCGTCCCGCCAGCATGTCCGAACCGCTCGCGACACCCACCACGGTGCCATCGTGGCGGAGCAGCGTGGTCCCGCCGACCCACGCCCAGCCGCGCGCTATGCCGAGCGCTGAAGCGCCGTCGTGGCGGCGATGATGAGCCCCATCAGCGACTCGCCCACCAGCGCGCCTGAACCCAGCGCGGGCACGTGCGCATCCATCGCCTTCGGCGACCACCGCCGCGCGAGCGCCACCAGCCCCGCGCCCAGGCACAGCGTCACCGCGAAGAAGGCGGGCGTGATGAAGCCGATGCCCATCGCCACCGGCGACGGCATCCACCGCGCGGCCCGCCCCTTCGCGGCCAGCGTCAGCAACGCACCCACCCCGCACCCCACCAGCGCGCCCCACGCCGCGTACGGCGGCAGGCCCGCCAGGCCGCGCACGGACACCTCCGCCACCGCGCGGAACTGCGCCGCCGCGGGCACCGGCAGCGCCGCCGTCCCCAGCCCGTACACCTCCACCAGCGACAGGTAGGCCGGAACCGCCACCACCGCGCCCACCACCACGCCCACCAATTGCGCGCCCAGCTGCCGCGGCGCCGAGGCGCCCAGCAGGTACCCCGCCTTCAGCGACCACAAGCTCACGCCCGTCTGCGCCGCCGCGCCCGCCACCACCGAACCCGCCGCCACGTTGGGCGAGAGCTCCCCCGGCCGCACCACGCCAAAGACGACCTGCGTGAGGTTCCCCATCTGGCTCACCGGCGACACGTCCGTCTGTCCCGCGCCACGCGCGCACACCGCGCACAGCGGCACCAGCAGCGCGAGCGCCAGCAACATCGACGGCACCCCCAGGCCGAACAAAACCCCGCCCAGCACCACCGTCAGCCCGCACGCGACCGCCGCCACCCACAGGCTCCACCGGGGCAGGCTCCCCCCGCTCGCGCCCACCGAGCGCAGGTCCTTCGCCGCGCCCAGGAAGTCCCGCGCCTGCGCGCCCAGCGACACCACCGCCGCCCCCACCATCAACCCCACGCCGGGCCACATCAGCCACGCGGACAGCGACTCGTACCCCGCCCCCGTCACCACGCCCTTCCCCAGCAGCCCCGGCGCCAGCACGCCCCACGCCAGCCCCGAGCCCAACAACATGCTCAGCGCCAGCTGCAGGCCCGTCATCATCCCCACCGCCAGCAGCATGGGGCTCATCCCCACGCCCCACGTCAGCGACTCCAGCGGGACACCGCCCACGCGGCCCGGCAGCGCCACCATCGCCGGCAGCCACCCGCGCGCGTCGCGGAGCCAGGTCAGCCCCATCGCCACGAGCCCGGCCCCCACCAGCGTCCGGCCCCGCCCCGCGGGCGCGTCCCGCGCGGGCGTGGCCGCGTGCAGCGTGGAGATGAGCTCCGCGGTGGCGATGCCCGTGGGGAACGGCAGCGCCTCCTGCTCCAGCAGCCGCCGCCGCAACAGCCCCGCCACCAGCACGCCCACCGCGCCCAGCGCGATGCCCCACGCCGCGATGCCCCAGCCCGGCACGCCCGTGCCCCACAGGGCCAGCGCCGGCAGCGCGCCCAGCAGCCCCGCCGACGCGGGCATCGCGCCCACCGCCGACGCGGCCGTCTGCGTGAGGTTGTTCTCCAGCGGCGTGTACGGCACGCCCCGCCTGCGCCCGTAGGCCGCGAGCCCGCTGAACCCCAGCACCGTCGCGGTGATGGAGCCGCTGTCCCAGAAGCCCGTCTTCATCCCCATGTAGAGGTTGGTGACGGCCAGGAGCGCGCCGATCAGCAGCCCCATCCCCAGCGACCGGGCCGTCCACTCGCGGCCCTGGGACGCGAGCGCGGCCACCATCACCGGGCCCGGCGCGTCCACCGCGGGCCGAGGGGCCTCCGGTCCCGCCGCGACCTCGGGAGGAGCCGCGGGGTGACCGGAGGCGGCGCTCATCGAGACGCCTCCGCCGAGCGGCCCACCAGCTCCCGCAGCTGCGCCAGGTCCAACGGCTTGCTCAACTTGAGGTTCGGCACGTCGCGCAGGAACGACGTCGTGCGCGGCGTGAAGGCCCCACCCGTCATGAACACCATGCGCCCCGCCTGCTCCGGCGCCGAGCGCCCCAGCTCGAAGTACAGGTCCATGCCCGTCATCCCCGGCATCATCACGTCGCAGAGGATGAGGTCGAAGCGTCCGCCCTCGTTCACCAGCCGCAGCGCCGCCTGCGCGCTGTTCGCCGTGGCCACCTCGTGCTCCGTCGCCAGCGAGCGCTGCAGCGCCACCGTCACGTTGGGCTCGTCATCCACCACCAGGATGCGCGCCCGCGCCCCCGCCTGCGCCGTCGCCGACAGGCGCGGGTAGAGGTCCGGTTCATGCGCCGCCGAGCGCAGGACGACGCGGAAGGTGCTGCCCTGCCCCGGCGTGCTCTCCGCGTGAATGGAGCCGCCCATGGACTCCACGATGCCGTGGCAGATGGACAGCCCCAGCCCCGTGCCCACGCCCACCGCCTTGGTGGTGAAGAACGGGTCGAAGATGCGCCCCAGCACCTCCGGCGTCATCCCCACGCCGGTGTCGCGCACCTCCACCACCACCTTGCCCGGCTCGCCCGGCCGGATGATGGCGCGAATCTCATGCTCCGTGACGGACGACGGGGCCTCCGGAATCGCCTGCGCCGCGTTGAGCAGCAGGTTGAGGAACACCTGGCACAGCCGCGCCTCGCTCGCCTCCACCGCGGGCACCGGCTCGAACTCCGTGACCAGCCGCGCGCGGTGGCGGATGACGTTGTCCGCCATCTTGCACGCCAGCTCCACCGAGCGGCGCACGTCCACCGGCATCGGCCGCGACTCCTGCTCGCCGCGCGCGAACACCTTCAGGTCCCGCACGATGGTCGCGATGCGCTCCGCGCCCTCCGTCGTCTCGCGCACCAGCTGCTGGATGGAGGCCACCGGCTGCGACGGCGCGCCCTGCGCCTCCAGCTTGTCCAGCCCCTCGCGGATGAGGTGCAGGTTCACCAGCATGTACGCCAGCGGGTTGTTGATTTCATGCGCCACGCCCGCGCCCAGCGTGCCCACGCTGGCCAGCCGGTCCGCCACCACCAGCCGCGCCTGCAGCTGCCGGCGCTCGCTCAGGTCGCGGTGCACCATGATGTTCGCGATGATGCGCCCCTCCGCGTCGCGCAGCGGCACCACCACGGACTCGCAGACGCACGCCATGCCGTCCGCGCGCCGGAACTCCAGCTCGCCGCTCCAGCGCCCGTGCACCTCCAGCGCGGTGAGGATGGCGCCCGTCAGCCGGTCCTGCTCGCCCGGGTGCAGCACGCTGAAGAGCGTCTGCCCCATGGCCTCCTTGCGGCTGCGGCCGAACATCCGCTCCGCGCTGGTGTTCCAGTCGATGACCCCGCCCGCCAGGTCCGTGATGACGACGCCGTCGGAGATGCTCTCGAAGATGAGCGCCTGACGGTGCAGCTCCTGCTCCGCCTGCTTGCGCGCGGTGATGTCCATCACCGTGCCCGTCACCCGCGCGGGCTGCCCCGCCGCGTCGCAGAGCACGTCGCCCTTGCACGAAATCCAGCGGTAGCCGCTGCCCGCGGGCTCGATGCGGTACTCCACGTCCACCTGCGACTTCTGCTGGAGCGCCGTGGCCAGCCCCGCGCGCAGCCGGGGCAGGTCCGCCGGGTGCACCACCTCCTCCAGGTCCATGGCGCGGCCGGACAGCTTGCCCACCGCCAGCCCCAGGAGCCGGTCCACGTGCTCGCTCCACGTCACCTGCCCGCTCTTCGCGTTCCAGTCCCAGATGCCCACGCGCGCGGCGGACAGCGCCTGCCGCAGCTGCTCCTCGCGCTGCTCCAGCACCTCGCGCTTGGAGAAGCGGAACACCGTGACGGTGCCCACCTGGAGCCGGTCGCCCTCCTGCAGCTCCGCCGTGGACACCGGCAGGCCGTTGAGGAACGTGCCATTCGTGGATTCCAGGTCGGTGACGTGGCAGGTGCCATCCCCGGCGCGCAGGATGCGCGCGTGCTTGCGCGACACCCCGTGGTCGTCGATGCGCACCTCCGCCTCCGAGCCCCGTCCGATGACGTGCTCGCCCTGCTCCAGCCGGTACGCCTTGCCAATGGCGGCCGGCGTCGTGGTGCTGATGAGGATGAGGCACGCCCCGGTCGAGGACGGGGCCGTCACCGACTGGCCCGCGCAGGTCGTGAGCTCGTCCAACAACGTCATCATGTATGCCAGCCCCCTGGCGTTCCCCTGCGCTCGGGACGGCAGTCTGCTCGCCGCCTGTCGTGCATGACGCCGCGCTCCGTGATGGCCAGAAGCCTTGGCCCGGACCGCAACCATACCCCAACGGCCTCCAATGAACGTCCCCTCCCCCCATGGGACAGGGAGGCTGACTGCTGGTGAACGGGCAGACAGGCAGGCAGGGAGGCCCCGCCGGGCACGGGCACACGCGACCCACCCGCGGGTGGTAGGGTGCGAAGTATTCATGGCGGCGGACTCCGAGAGCACCTTCCGCATCCAGGCGCGCGCGGCCGCGAACGCCACGGACAAGGGGCACGACACACCCACCCGTGCTGAACGGGGACCGGGCACGCTGGCGGGCGAGTACGTCCTCAAGGCGATGCTGGCCGCCGGCGGCCACGGCAGCGTCTACGAGGCGGAGCACCGCATCCTGGGGCGGCACGCCGCGGTGAAGGTGCTGCACGCGCACCTGGCGGACCAGGGGGAGATGCTCCAGCGCTTCGTGCGCGAGGCGCGCGTCGTCAATCAAATCCACCACCCGAACATCGTGGACGTCTACGACTTCGGGCTGATGCCGGACGGCAGCCCCTACTACGTGATGGAGCTGCTGTCGGGGCGCACCCTGAGCCAGGTGGTGCAGGAGCGCGGGCGGCTGTCCGCGTCGCGCGCGCTGGCGTACCTGGAGCCCATCTGCGGCGCGCTGGAGGCGGCGCACCGCGCGGGCGTCGTCCACCGCGACCTGAAGTCCAGCAACATCCTGGTCGTGGAGGAGGGGGAGAAGCCCCGGCTGAAGCTGCTCGACTTCGGCATCGCCAAGCTGATTCAGCAGGAGCCCGGCCAGGAGGGGCTCACCACCGCGGGCCAGCGCCTGGGCACCGCGCACGCGATGGCGCCCGAGCAGTTCCGGGGCGGCCGCATCGGTCCGCCCACGGACGTGTACGCGCTGGGCGTGCTCCTCTACCAGTTGCTCACCGGCCGCTACCCCTTCCAATCCGACGACCGGCTGGAGCTGGAGCGCATGCACCTGGAGGCCCCGCCGCCGCGCCCCAGCGTGAGGGCCCCGGTGTCGCCCGCCATGGACGCGGTGGTGCTCCGGTGCCTGGACAAGGACTCCACCCGCCGCTACCCCAGCGTGAACGCCTTCCTCACCGCCCTGCGCGAGGCCGCCGAGGAGCCCGGCCAGGTGGAGGGCCAGACGCGCATGGTGCTCGCGGTGAACGCGGAGGTGCTGTTGCCCACCGCCGAACAGGACGACGACACCGTCTACGCCGCGCTCGCGGGCGTGCTGGACACGCTGGAGCAGGGATTGCGCGCCCAGGGCTTCCTCCTGGCGCTGCAGACCGGCACCACGCTGCTGGGCGTGCGGCCCGTCTCCTCCGCCGCCGACGCCGCGCACGCGCTCCACGCCTTGAGGGAACTTCACTCGGAGGCGCAGCGGCTGGCGGACTCCGCGCAGGCCCGCGTCCACCTCTGTCTCCACCATGGCGAGGCGGAGACCCGCGGCGAGGCCGGTGAGGCCGAGGTGGTAGGCGGCCCCGTCACGCATGTGGCAACCTGGAACGTAAGGGAGCCGGGTGGTTTCGCCATCACCCGTCCCGCGTCCCAGTTCCTCGAGAGTCCTCCCCCGCAGTGAGCCGTCCCCGCCGCCCCCCAGCCTCCCGCCCGCCCCCCTGCGACACCCGCATGCGCTGTGGCTCCATGCCGTTCACCGGCCTACCTCTGGCTCCGTGAGAATTGGACCCACACCATAATTTTTTGACTAAGCCGTATTTCTTTCCGATCCTGAATCCGTCACGATTCCCCTGTCTGACAGTTTCAGCACCTTTCTGGCTGAAAGCCTGGACTGCCTGACATTCTGGAAGTCGGACCTCCGACTTCCCTCGAGCGGGAGCCCCCTACATGCGCCTCACCCCTGCTTTTCGGCCTGGAAGTGGATGCAGTGAGTGGTGGAACCGAAGTGCCTCACGCCAACCCCTGAAGGCGGTGTTGATGACGGGGGCGCTGCTCGCCCTCGTGGGTTGCGGCGCGCTGCCCGAGGACGCCGTCCCGGACGCGGCGTGGGCTTCGGTGGATCAGGCCCAGGCGGGGGACAACGGACTGTCGACCAACGGACTGTCCACGAATGGCCTGTCCACGAACGGCCTGTCGACCAACGGCCTGTCCACGAACGGCCTGTCCACGAACGGGTTCAACGACTGGTTCAACCAGAACGCTTCCTCCGCGCCGACGCTGATGGCGTACATCGTGAAGTGCGCGGTGCCGGCGGGGCAGACGCGCACGTTCCAGGCCACGTCCACGGGCGTGAAGTACACGTGGCAGGGGAGCCTGGGGCTCGCGCCGGGCTGGGCCGGGGGCAAGGCCGCGACGGTGCTGGAGCAGCAGGCGGTGAGCGCGTGCCTGGCCGCGCACGCGAACAAGTACGGCCTGCACATCGCGCTGTCCGTGCTGGGCCGCGCCGCGGACGGCGTGGAGGTCCCCTACTCCGCCGAGGAGCTGACCCAGTTCAACACGAAGGAGGCCTGCTTCTTTGGCAACCTGTTCACCAACGAGGGCGTGTTCGCGGCGCGCGATCGCGACTTCAGCACGGCGGAGAGCTCCACCCGGGCGTGTGGCCTCACCCTGAAGGCGGATAACTGCGCGCCCATCACCAACGTGGGCAGCTGCGCGCAGTTCTGCACGCGCGGCGACGCGAGCCAGCCCTACTACACGCAGTGCACGTACAACGGGAAGACGTACCCGGCCATCACCACGCGCGTGCAGCCCGCGGAGCTCTACCGCTGCGGCGACGGCGTCTGTCAGTTCACCGAGCACTGTGGCAACGGCACCACGGCGGACAGCTGCCGCGCCGACTGTGGCACCTGTTCCTGATCGCACCCGGGGTGGAGCTGACGATGACGCACCGGGCATGAGAGGCCTCCCCCAGGGGCCCCTGCCCGAGCCTCCGGGCGAGCGGTGTGAGCCTTCCGCGCGCCCGAGTCCTGAAATGGAAAGAAGGGCGGAGCACGAGCCGGGCGGTGTCGCCTGACGGTGTCGCATACCCGCGCGCACCTTGCCGGGCACGGGGCGTCGGTGTTGGATGGCCCTCCGCAGGCCGGCCCGACAGCAGGGACCACCGCCATGGGGACCACCGCCACGAGGTGCGGTGACGGCCGCGGATGGAAGTTGGGTTGGAGCGGGCCGCGATGACGTTACGAGCGAAGGTGGGGCGGTTGGAGGCGATGACGCGGCGGCGGGGCTCGCTGCGACAGGCCTTCGAGCGCCTGGGCTCCGGCCCCCGGGCCTCCCAGGACGCCTCGCGCGCGGACAACCACCTGCTGGAGGAGACGGTGCGCGAGCGCACCGCCGCGCTGGAGGCCGCCAACGCGAAGCTGTCCAGCAGCCTGGAGCAGCTGCACGCGACCCAGGCCCAGCTGCTCTTCGCGGACCGGCTCATCGCGCTGGGGCGCATCGCGGCGGGCGTGGGCCATGAAATCAACAACCCGCTGGCCTTCATCCTGAGCAACCTGGAGTACATCCACCAGGAGCTCCAGCAGAAGGAGCGCCTGTCGGAGCAGGACCGGCAGGAGATATTGGAGGCGCTGGCGGAGACGCGCGACGGCGCGGAGCGCATCCGGCTCATCGTGAGGGACCTGCAGACGCTGTCGCGCGCGGAGGACGTGGGCAGCGGGCCCGCGGAGCTGGCCGCGGTGGTGCGCACGGCGGCGAAGATGGCCATGCACGAGCTGCGGCACCGCGCGCGGCTGGTCGTGGAGTGCGACGGCGTGCCGCCGGTGCAGGGCAACGGCTCCCGGCTGGGCCAGGTGTTCCTCAACCTGCTGCTCAACGCGGCGCAGGCCATCTCCCCGGGCAACGCGGAGGCCAACGAGGTGCGCGTGGTGGCCCGCCCCGGCGGCCCCGGCCAGGTGCTGGTGGAGGTGCGCGACACCGGCTGCGGCATCGCGCCCGAGCACCGCGAGCGCATCTTCGACCCCTTCTTCACCACCAAGCCCCTGGGCGTGGGCACGGGCCTGGGGCTCGCGGTGTGCCATGGCATCGTCACCTCGCTGGGGGGGACCCTGACCATGGAGAGCACCCCTGGCCGGGGCACCATCTTCCGCGTGTCCCTGCCGGTGGCGGGCGCCTTCGTGCAGACGCCTCGCTCGCAGGCCGACTGGACCTGAGGCCCGCCCCTTCAGCCTCCGCCGGGCGGCGTCACGCCCAGCGCCCCCTGGAGCATCCCGCCCAGCACCTCGCGGAAGCGCGCATCCGAGGCCGCGTCCACGGGGCGGCCCAGCACGGGCAGCAGCACCTCGCGCGCGAGCACGAACCACTGCGACGCGCACAGCGCCACGAGCAGCGTCATGTCCACCACGTCGCGCGACGGCGGCGGCGCGCCCTGGGCGACAGCCACGCGGCCCGCCTGGAGCTCCAGCGCATCCGCCAGCAGCCTCAGCCCCTGCGCGCGCGCCAGCGGCATGTGCTCCGCGCGGCCGGTGAGCAGCGCCCACGCCATCAAGCGGCCATGCTTCTCCTGCTGGAGCACGGAGAAGAAGCGCTCCAGCAGCTCCCCCGCGCCCGGAGGCGTCCGCGCCGCGAGCAGGTGCTGGCGGAAGGACTCCGCCAGCAGCTCGTTGCGCCGCACCAGCACCTCGCGCACCAGCGCCTCGTAGGTGCCGAAGTAGTGCGTGACGAGCGCGTGGCTCACCCCCGCCGCCTTCGCCACCGCCTGGAGCCCCACCCGGTCCGGCCCCTGCTCCACGAGCAACGGCTCCGCCGCCTGGAGGATGGCCTCCCTCGCCTCCTCCGGGGTGCGCCGCCTGCGGGGCGAAGAGGGCTTCGCGGAACGACGGGGAGCGGTGCGCCGGACCGGAGCCCGGCCCGTGGGACGCCTGGGTGCCATCGCGGCCATCCTACCCACCGCGCGCGGCCATTCAACGCGCCGCTTCCGGCCCCGCCCCGGCTATTGTCAAACTTGACAACAAATCCCGACGGTCACTATCCATGGACCACCGGGCGCGCGTGCCCGGGGTGTGCTGGCCCTTGCGAGGTCCGTGATGCTGCCGCTTCATCCGTCCCTGCCGGTGTTGTTCGTGCTGGTGCTGGTCATCTCGGGGAGCATCAAGCTGCTGACGGTGACGACCGGG
Organism: Corallococcus sp. Z5C101001; assembly: GCF_007352635.1. Lineage (NCBI taxonomy): Bacteria > Pseudomonadati > Myxococcota > Myxococcia > Myxococcales > Myxococcaceae > Corallococcus > Corallococcus sp. Z5C101001. The sequence continues at coordinate 68,161 of NZ_VKLU01000017.1, read as the reverse complement.
TGGCTGGTGTGGCGCACGCGGCTGGCGGAGCGCATCCGGGTGTACCGGCGGGAGCTGGCGAAGGGGCAGCTGCGCAGCGAGGCGGTGGCGGCGGTGGGCGTGGTGCTGACGGACGCGGTGCTCATCGCCACCTTCCGCTATTTCGCCGAACCGATGATGGGGCCCTTCCGCCTGTCCACGGCGCTCTGGTCCTACGCGTGGATGTTCGTGGGCTTCGAGGTGTGGTTCTACGTGACGCACCGGCTGCTGCACCTGCCGCGCTTCTACCGCTTCCACGCGCAGCACCACGTGGCGCAGGTGACGGAGCCGCTCACCGCGCTGTCGTTCTCCGTGGTGGAGCGGCTGGTGCTGATGAGCGGCGGGCTGGGCATCCACTTCCTGGCCCTCCAGCTGAAGCCCGGGACGCAGGTCGGAATCCTGGCCTACATGCTGACCAACTACGCCCTCAACGCCTTCGGGCACGGCAATTCGGAGTGGCTGCCCAAGCGCTTCGTGACGTCCTGGGTGGGCCGCGTCTTCTTCACGCCCACGTTCCACGCGCTGCATCACGCGCGCTACCAGGGACATTACGGCCTCTACACCGTGGTGCTGGACCGGTGGCTGGGCACCGCGTTCGACGACTACCCGCTCGTGCACGCCCGCGCCCGTGACGGTGCGGGCCTCACGCGCATCGGAGAGCGGCTGCCCGTCCCGCCGTCCGCGGAGGTCCCGGCCGTGCCCGAGGCGCGGCAGGCGCTCTGAGGTCCACCGGGCCCCGACGTCCCACGGTGGGCCGGGCCCCGCGCGGGCGTGGGCCGACGGACACTGGGCGCGGGTGGCGCGGCCCGGGAGGGATGGCATCCGGTGGGGCCGGACCTAGAATCGAGCGGTGCACTCCCAGCAGGACGTGATCATCATCGGCGCGGGGGCCAGCGGTACGCTGCTGGCGGCCTGTCTCTTGCGAGGGGCCCGTTCGCCCCTGCGCGTGGCCCTCGTGGAGAAGGCGGAGCGGGTCGGGCGGGGGGTCGCGTACTCCACCACCAGCGCGCGTCACCTGCTCAACGTCCCGGCCGGCCGCATGAGCGCCTGGGTGGAGGACCCGGAGCACTTCCTGCGCTGGCTGCGCGTGGACGCCCCGGACACGCTCCCGTCCGTGTTCGCCGAGCGCCGCCGCTATGGCCAGTACCTGGAGGCGGTGCTGAAGGAGGCGGCCGCGCGCGCCGCGCCGGGCGTCCAGTTGGAGACGCTGCGCGACGAAGTGACCGCGGTGGTGGACACGGCCAGCGGCGTCACGGTGTCGCTCGCGAGCGGCGCCCGTCTGGAGGCGCGCGGCGCGGTGCTGGCGCTGGGCAACGCGCTGCCCGCGGACCTGCGCGTGCCGGACGGCGGGCTGTACTCGAGCCCGCGCTACCACCGCTCGCCGTGGGCAGCCGGGGCGCTCGAGGGCATCCAGCCCGAGGAGCCGGTGCTGCTCATCGGCTCGGGCCTCACCATGGTGGACACGGTGCTGTCGCTGGGCGAGCGCGGCCACGTGGGGACGGTGCACGCGCTGTCCCGGCACGGCCTGCTGCCACACGCGCACCGCCCGGCCGGAGCGAAGGTGCCCGCCGCCGCGGAGCCCCTGCGGATCCGCGAGCTGCTGCGCTCGGTGCGCCGGGAGATGGACCGCTGTCGCGACGCGGAGGCGGCGGCGCACGCGGCCTCGCCCTCCGCGCCGGGCACGCCCCCCTTCAGCACGCTGCGCATCCGCGACGTGCTCCGCTCGGTGCGCCTGGAGGTCGACGCGCAGGTGGCCGCGGGCGCGGACTGGCGCGCGGCGGTGGACGCGCTGCGCCCGGTGACCACGCCCCTGTGGCAGCGGCTGACGGACGCGGAGCGACAGCGCTTCCTGCGCCACCTGCGCGCGCACTGGGAGGTGCACCGCCACCGCATGGCGCCGGAGATCAACGCCGCGCTGGAGGCGTGGCGACGGGATGGGCGGCTGGTGCTCCACGCGGGCCGCGTGCTCGACTTCCAGCTGGAGCCGGACGCGGTGGCGGTCCGCCTGCGCCCCCGCGGCGAGCGCGAGGCCCGGGTGTTGCGCGTGGGCCACGTCATCAACTGCACCGGCCCCGAGTCGAGCCTGTCCTCGCGCAGCCAGCCGCTGCTGCGCGGCCTGCTGGAAGCGGGGCAGGCTCGCGCGGATTCCCTGGGCATGGGGCTGGCCACGGCGCCGGACGGCGCGGTGCTGGATGCGCTCGGCCGGCCCTCGGCCCACCTCTTCACGCTGGGGCCACCGCGCCGGGGCGACCTCTGGGAGACCACCGCCGTGCCGGAGATCCGCGCCCAGGCCCGGGAGCTGGCGGACCACCTGCTGCGCGGCCCCGGCATGTCCCGGACCGCCTCCGACCCGGCCCCCGCCGCGCCCCATTGAGCGGGGCCGCACGCCTGCCTGCCCGGTAGAGGACCTGACAGGCGCCATGACCTGGAGACCGGGCCCTGCCGACAGGCAGGCAACGGTTCACCCCAGCGGAAGGGTGTGGGGGGCGGGGATTCATGCGACATTCCGGGTCCCCCTCCTGGAGTGCCTCCCCCATGCCCCTGAAGCGCCCCCTCCCCGCACTCATGGGAGGCGTGTCCCTGTCCGTCCTCGCGAGCCTCGGGGCGGTGGCGTACCAACACCTGCGCACGGACGCGCTCGAAGCACGGCTGCTGCGCGAGGTGAACACGTTGATCCACGCGGAGCATCCGCGTCCGTCCCACGTCATCCCTTCGCGGCCTGGCACGTTCGGTGACGCCCTGTCGCCGCTGCTGCCCACGCTGCTCCGCCAGACCCACGACACGCCGGCCCCCACCGCGCAGGAGGCGGCGCTCCGCGAGGCGGTGACCGAGGGCCGCGCGCCGGTGACGGACCTCCCCGCCACGTGCCGCGAGGCGCTGGAGCAGGGCCGCCCGCTGATGCGGCAGGTGCTCGCCGCCACCCACGCGGAAGGGGGCGGCCTTCCGGAGGACCTGCGTCCCCTGTCCGGACCGGACATGTCCCGGCGCGACGCGCTGACCCAGGCCCTGCGGCAGGTGATGGAGCAGGCGGCGCTGGAGACGCGGCTCCAGGTGGCCCGGGGCGAGGCGGACGGCGCGGTGGACACGTGCGTGGACGCGCTCGCGCTGGGCCGGGAGCTGGCCCTGGGCGGTGGGCTGGTGGGACAGCGGCTGTCCGCCCAGGGTTACGCGCGCACCTGGAGGGCCTGCGCGGACGCGCTCGACGCGGCCTCCCTGGTCCGCAAGCGCCGGGCGATCTCCCAGCTCACCCGGCTGCATGAAGGGTTCCCGCCGGTGTCGCTGACCCTGCACGAGGAGGCCGTCGCCTCGCAGCTCGTGGCCTTCCGCGACCTGCTGTCCGACGACGCCCGCAGCCAGCTTCCGCCCACGTGGTTCGACGCGCCCCCGCTGCCGGGCGCCCTGTCGCGCCGCCACCAGTGGCGGCAGTGGGTGGAGGACGCGGACCGGCTGCGCGCCGTGGTGGATCAACCCTCCGAGGAGCGCCGCCGCGCGCTGGAGTCCCTGGACGCCCAGAAGGCCACGGAGCGCTTCCGCCACGCGGAGGCCCCCGCGGTGCGCCTGTCCCCCGAGGACGCCGAGGCGCTGGACCTGCGCGCGCTGCGCTCCGAGGCGCTCATCGCCCTGGCGGAGGTCGACGCGGCCCGGGCGGAGAAGGGCCAGTGGCCCCGCGCGCTGATGACCCGGACGACGTCGCTGGTGCTGGAGCCCGTGGACGACGCCCAGGTCGTCATCCGCTCGTGCGTGCGGGGCCTGACGCCCGAGGCGCTGCTCGTGACCGCGGACCGCCCGGCCGCGCTCCAGCAGGTCCGCGACCAGCCCTGACGCTCCGCACCGTTGGCGCCGCGCTCCGCCGACGCCGCGCTGCGCCGACTCCGCGCTCCGCCGACGCCGCGCTCCACCGACGCCGCGCCCGACTGGCGCCCCACCCGCCGACGCCGCGCTCCGCCGACTCCGCGCTCCACCGACACCGCGCTCCGCCGACTCCGCGCTCCGCCGACGCCGCGCTGCGCCGACACCGCGCTCCGCCGACGCCGCGCTCCACCGACTCCGCGCCCGACTGGCGCCCCACCCGCCGCCCTCCGCGGCCTCGTCTGGCGCGGCATCCCCCGTCGAGGGGGACGGGCGTTGTACGATGCCGCCTTTCCATGGACGTCGTGGGAGGGAGCCGTCATGTCGTGGAAGCTGGTGCTGCTGGACGAAGTGTCGAAGGTGCTACCGGACGCGCCCTTGCAGGGCTCCGACATCCGCGTGGAATTGCCGACCGCCAGCTACGCGCTGCCCGCCGGAGAGAAGCTGGGCGCCCTGACGTTCGCGTTCGACGTGTCGGCGCGAGGCTTCGTCGAAGGCTATGACGCCCCGGCGGACGTGGACGCGGCGGGCGTGGTGGGCGAGGCCCCGAGCGACCCGACGGCGCAGCTGGCCCCGCCGCTCGTCTACGGCGGGGACGCGGCGTGGCTCAAGTACGCGGTGGAGACGCGCGTGAAGGCGGACGTCGGCGTCCCCCTGCCCTACGTGGCGCTCTCGGCCAACGGCGACGTGCGCGTGCTGCTGGCGGACTACCATCGGCACCCCCAGCGGATGAACGCGCGCGCCGCGCTGAAAGAGGACGCCCCTTCGCTCCGGCTGCCCCTGCTCACGTCGTCGCTGGACGCGCTGGGCGTGGGCGACGCCATCGCCTTCCAGGCGCGCGGCGAGCTGTCCGTCACCGCGACGCTGGACTGGACGGACGTCTACACGTCCAACCTCCAGACGCTGACGAAGCTGCTGTCCGCCAGCACCCTGCTCTCCTTCGAGGCCAAGGCGGGCGCCACCGTGTCCGCGAAGGTGAAGGTGACGGACGACTACGCCGTCATCTTCTCCCGTCCCGAAGCGGGCCGCGTGCGCGTGCAGGTGAAGAAGGCCGTGGCGCGCGAGGCGGGCGTGACGGCCGCCCTGCACGTGGAGGCCCGCCTCACCGACCCGGCCGCCCTCGTCACCCAGGTGGAGCGCGTCCTGGAAGGGCTCCTGTCGGTGCCGCTGGGCACCTTCGAGTCCCTGCTGACGAAGCTGGAGGCGCATGCCCTGTCGGAGAACGAGACGAAGGTGCTGCGCATCATCCTGGACCGGCTGGGCTTCCAGGAGCTGGAGGTCAACCTCACCGCGCTGCGCGCGCGCTGGGACAAGCTGCGAGCGGACACGCGCGCGCGCATCCAGGCCCTGGCCGAGTCGAAGTTCGAGGCGGGCTTCCGCTACGAATACCTGCGCCTGAAGGAGCAGACCGCGCTCCTGTCCGCCGTGTGCACCGACGCCCAGGCGAGAGCCCTGCACCCGCTGCTGGTGACGGGGCGGATGGACAGCGCGACGCAGCGGATGCAGGCGGACGGCCTGACGCTGGAGCAGTGCCTGCTCAAGGAGGTCAACAAGGAGTCCAACGCGTGGGGCTTCTCCTTGAAGCTGGGGACGTGGGCGCTGGGCGGCAGTGACACGCGCGAGCTCACCCAGGTGGTGCAGCGCAACAGCCTGGAGAAGGAGGCGCCCCAGCGCATCTCGTTCCTGGGCGTGCGCTCCTACACCGGCGCGCTGCTCACGCCGTACTCGCACTGGACGGCGGACTTCAAGGCGGACATGGCGGAGCACCGCAAGTCGCCCACCGTGGCGGACTTCGACCTGGGCCTGTACCTGCTCCTGCGCCACGACGCGCGCAAGCAGGGAGACGACGATCTGCGGCAGGCCGTGGACGAGGCCATCATCTGGGGCGCGCTGGATGACGCGGAGGAGGAGGAGGTCCTCAAGCGCATCCGCGCCGCCGCCGCGGGACAGGCGTTCGAGACGCGCGTGGAGCTGAAGCTGGACAACCGGACGCTGCGCGACGTCATCACCCACGCGGCGGATCCCGACGCGCCCTCCGCCTTCGCCCGCGCGCTGGGACGGGCGCTGCCCTGGTACGCCGTGCCGTGCCGCGACCGCCCCGCCGTGCGCGAGTCGATCTACGCGCCCCTCTGGAAGTCCTACCTGGAGCAGAACTGGTCCGCGGCCGACGCGGCCAGGACGGCCGCCGCGTCCCTCAAGAACAACCCCCTCGTCGGACGCTTCGCCCACACCGAAGGGCAGCTGGGCGACGGGATGCTGACGTTCGCGGAGGTCATCCAGAAGAACCCCGGCACGGTGTCCAAGTGGCGCGACCTGCGCGCGGGACTCCTGGACCTGCGCAACAACGAGCAGCGCTCGCCCGCGGTCTTCAACGGCGCGTTCAAGGCCCTGTCCCAGTCGTGGGCCCAGTCCTTCCATCTCAAGGCGACCGGCGCGTTCTTCCTGGAGCTGGCGGCGCGCGGGGGCAACGGCCTGGCGACGGTGGAGCGCACCTTCACCGTGACGGTGCCGGGGGCGGGCACGAACCTCGTGTTCTCCAAGTCACGGGCCTGACGCCGGCGCGGGCGGTCCGTCGGGTTCCGCACGCTCGCCGGGCGTGCGGACGAAGCGTGGAGGAGCTGGTGGACGCGCACGAAAGGCGCCGCGTTGCCGCGCCCCGGGGGCATCACTAGATCCGAAGCCGCACGCAGCACGCCCCGGCAAGGAACCCCGCGCGATGATCGTCGGTCGGATGTTGTCCTGGCGGATCATCCTCCGCTACACGGGACGCCCCGTCGTCACCCACGTCATCGTCGCGCTGGCCATCGCCCTGGGCTACGAGGTGCTGGGCGCCAAGTGGCTGTCGGTCCCCGCGCTGCCGGTGTCGCTGCTCGCCGCGGCGCTGGGCGTGCTGCTCGCCTTCCGCAACAACTCCGCCTACGAGCGCTGGTGGGAGGCGCGCACCCTCTGGGGAGGGCTGGTGAACTCCTCGCGCACGCTCGCCCGGCAGGTCCTGACCTTCCTGCCCGCGCCCCGGGCCCAGCGCAGCGACGGCACCCCGGAGACGCCCTCCACCGCGTCGCGGCTGGTCCGGACGGCCGTGCAGCCAGACGGGCCCGCCCTGGCCCCCGCCTGGGCCAAGGTGGGTGACGGCGCCGTGCGCGACCACTCCGGCCGCGCGCGCGACCTGCGCGACCCGGACGCCCCCCGCCCGCATCTGGCCTCGTTCATCCACCCACCGTCGGAGTGGAACGCGCCCCGGGGCATCATCACCGGCATCACCGAGGACGCCCGCGAGCTGGTCTACGCGCAGATGGGCTTCGTGAACGCGCTGCGCTGCCACCTGCGGCGGCAGGACCCCTTCCCGGAGATCACGCCGTTCTTCCGCCCGTCCGTGCTGGAGGCGCTGCGCGGCGAGCAGAACGTGCCCGCCTCCATCCTGCTGTGGATGGGCACGCGCCTGCGCCGCATCTACAGCGACGTCCAGCACCCGGAGAAGGTCTACATGCGCGTGGCGATGGACAAGACGCTCTCGGACCTGACCGACCAGCTGGGCGCGTGCGAGCGCATCAAGAACACGCCCCTCCCCCGCCAGTACGACATCCTCCCGCGCGCCATGGTGCGCGCCTACCTCACCCTGCTGCCCCTGGGCGTCGTCGCGGACCTGGGCGTGCTCACGCCGCTCGTCACCGCCATCATCGCGTTCCTCTTCATCGCCCTGGACGCGGTGGGACGCGACGTGGAGGACCCCTTCGAGGATGGCGTCAGCGACACGCCCATGACGGCGCTGTGCCGCACCATCGAGATCAACCTGCGCCAGATGCTGGGCGAGTCAGCGCTGCCCCCGCCCCTCCAGCCGCGGAACGGCCTGCTGTATTGAAGGGCCGCCCTACTCCACCGCGGACACCTCCACCGTGCCCAGCCCGTCCACGGTGAGCCGCACCTGGTCGCCGGGCTTCATCAGGTAGGCGGCGGTGGCCGCGCCCGACAGCACCAGGCTCCCCGCGGGCAGCACCTGACCGCGCTCCGCCAGCAGCGCGCACAGCTGGATGAGGGACACCACCGGGTCTCCGGAGATGGCGTCCGAGCGCGCCTCGCCCTCCACCTTCCCGTTCACCTCCATGCGCATCTGGAGCCGCGTGAGGTCCAGGTCGCGCGGGCCGCGCTCCAGGGTGCCGGGCACGAACAGCGACGACGACGCGTTGTCCGCCACCACGTCCGGCAGGCTGAAGTACTTGAAGCCCACGAAGCGCGAGTCCAGCACCTCCATCGCCGCGAAGACGGCGTCGCACGCGTCCAGCACCTCGTCGCGCGTCACGGCCCCCTTCAGCTCGCGCGACGTGCGGAAGGCGATCTCCGGCTCGATGCGCGGGTGGATGCCCGCGCCCACGCTCACCGTCCCCCCCGCCCGCACGCGCATCCGGTCCGTGAGCACGCCGAAGATGGGCGAGCCCAGGTTCATCTGCTGGCGCTTCGCCTCCGACGTGAAGCCCATCTTCAGGCCCACCACCCGCTCGCCCTGGGCCTCGCGCAGCCGGATGCCCTCCGCCTGCACCGCGTAGCCGTCCGGCACGGACAGCTGGGGGTGCGCATGCGTCAAGGGAGGCACCTCCCGCCGCTCGCGCCGCGCCGCGTCCAGAATCCGAGCCAGGGCCACCACGTCCGCTGTCGAGGTCATGACGCGGAACATTTCCATGCCCGGCCCGCAATTCCACCAAGGATTCACCGGTGGAGCGGGTCCCGGAGTCGCTGGGAGGCGAACGACCGCGCAAGCGAGCGCCACCCGACGTCCAGCGCTCGGAATCCTGGAGGCGGTGGACGGGCGCGACATACATTGCCGCGCGTCTGCCCAGGAGGGAGCTGCCTTGGAAAAGGTCCTCAACTACATCGGTGGCGAGCTGGTGCCCGCGGCGGGCGGCCAGTGGCTGGACAAGCCGGAGCCAGCGACGGGCCGGCTGTACGCGTATGTGCCGGACTCGCGCGAGGCGGACGTGCAGTCCGCCGTGGAGGCCGCGGGCCGGGCCTTCCCCGCGTGGTCCGCGCTGCCCGCGGTGGAGCGCTCGCGGATGCTCCGCCGCGTCGCGGGCCTCATCCACGAGCGCCTGGACGCGTTCGCTCGGGCGGAGTCCATCGACACGGGCAAGCCGCTGGCGGTGGCGCGCACGGTGGACATCCCGCGCAGCGTGCTCAACTTCGAGTTCTTCGCGGACGCGGCGACGCAGTTCGCCAGCGAAGCGCACCCGATGGACGGCGTCGCGCTCAACTACACGCTGCGCTCGCCGCTGGGCGTGGTGGGCTGCATCTCGCCGTGGAACCTGCCGCTGTACCTGCTCACGTGGAAGATCGCCCCCGCGCTGGCGGCGGGCAACTGCGTGGTGGCGAAGCCGTCGGAGGTGACGCCGATGACGGCCTTCCTCCTGTCCCAGGTATGCCGCGACGCGGGCCTGCCGCCGGGCGTGCTCAACCTGGTGCACGGCCTGGGTCCCCACGTGGGCGGCCCGCTCACGCGCCACCCGGACGTCAGCGCCATCTCCTTCACCGGCAGCACCCGCACCGGCGCGGAGATCGCCCGCGTCGCGGCGCCCGCGTTCAAGAAGCTCTCGCTGGAGATGGGCGGGAAGAACCCCAACGTCATCTTCGCGGACTGCGACTTCGACGAGGCGCTGGCCACCACGCTGCGCTCCTCGTTCGCGAACCAGGGGCAGATCTGCCTGTGCGGCCCGCGCATCTTCGTGCAGCGCCCCCTCTACGCGCGCTTCCAGGAGGCGCTGGTCGCGCGCACGCGGGCCCTCAAGGTGGGCGACCCGCTGGAGGCGGGCACGAACCAGGGCGCCCTGGTGTCGCGCGAGCACTTCGACAAGGTGATGGGCTACATCGCGCTCGCGAAGCAGGAGGGCGGCAGCATCCTCACCGGCGGCAAGCGCGCCAGCGTCCCCGGCCGCTGCGAGAACGGCTGGTTCGTGGAGCCCACGCTGGTGGAGGGCCTGACACCCACCTGCCGCACGAACCAGGAGGAGATCTTCGGCCCGGTGGCCACGCTCATGCCCTTCGACGACGAGGAGGAGGTGCTGTCGTGGGCCAACTCCACGCGCTATGGGCTGGCGGGCAGCGTGTGGACGAAGGACCTGGCGCGCGCGCACCGGTTCGCCTCGCGGCTGCACAGCGGCATCGTCTGGGTGAACACCTGGATGCTGCGGGACCTGCGCACGCCGTTCGGCGGGGTGAAGGAGTCGGGCGTGGGCCGCGAGGGCGGCTGGGACGCGCTGCGCTTCTTCACCGAGCCCAAGAACGTCTGCATCAAGCTTTGACCCCAGGAGCGACACAGTGAGCGCTGGCGAGCGGATTGATTCGAAGAAGGCCCCGGAGCCCGTGGGGCTCTACCCGCACGCGCGCCGCGTGGGGAACCTCCTGTTCCTCTCCGGCGTGGGCCCGCGGGAGCGCGGCAGCAAGGCCATCCCCGGCGTGGAGCTGGACGCGCGGGGCGACGTCGTCTCCTACGACATCGAGACGCAGTGCCACTCCGTGTTCCGCAACGTGCGCTACATCCTGGAGGACGCGGGCTCGTCGTGGGAGCGGCTGGTGGACGTGACCGTGTACCTCACGGACATGAAGCGGGACTTCCCCACGTACAACCGGCTGTGGGCCGAGTACTTCAAGAACGACCCGCCGTGCCGCACCACGCTGGAGATCAACCGGCTGCCCACGCCCATCGCCATTGAACTCAAGTGCATCGCCACCATTGGAGACGAATGACATGGGCCGACTGACCCCCATCAACTTCAAGAAGTGGATCGACGAGCACCGCCCGCTGCTCAAGCCCCCGGTGGGCAACCAGCAGGTGTGGGCGGACCGGGACTTCATGGTCACGGTGGTGGGCGGCCCCAACTCGCGCACGGACTTCCACGTCAACGAGGGCGAGGAGTTCTTCTACCAGCTGGAGGGGGACATCACCCTGCGCGTCATCGACGAGGGGCAGGTGCAGGACATCCCCATCCGCGAGGGGGAGATCTTCCTGTTGCCCCCCAAGGTGCCGCACTCGCCGCAGCGGCCCGCGGGCACGGTGGGCCTGGTGCTGGAGCGCCGCCGCCAGCCGCGGGAGCTGGACTCGTTCCTGTGGCTGTGCCCGAAGTGCGGCGACAAGCTGTACGAGGAGTCCCTGCACGTCACCAACCTGGTGACGCAGCTGCCGCCGGTGTTCGAACACTTCTACGGCAACCCCGAGCACTGCACCTGCAAGCGGTGCGGCACGCAGGTGACGCGGGGTGGTGCGCCCCAGTGAAGGTCGACATCCACACGCACCTCCTGCCCCCGGAGCTGCCCCGCTTCGCCGAGCGCTTCGGCTACGGCGGCTTCATCACGCTGGACCACCACGCGCCGTGCCGCGCGCGGATGCTGCGGGATGACGGGAAGTTCTTCCGCGAGATCGAAAGCAACTGCTGGGACCCGAAGCAGCGCGTCGTGGAGTGCGACGCGCACGGCGTCCAGGTGCAGGTGCTGTCCACGGTGCCGGTGCTCTTCAGCTACTGGGCGAAGCCGCAGGACGGCCTGGAGGTGGCGCGCTTCCTCAACGACCACCTGGCCTCCGCGGTCGCCGCGGCGCCCAGGCGCTTCGTGGGCCTGGGCACGGTGCCGCTCCAATCCACCGACCTGGCGGTCAAGGAATTGGAGCGCTGCGTGCGCACGCTGGGCTTCGCGGGCGTGCAGATTGGCAGCCACGTCAACGACCTGAACCTCTCCGACCCGACCCTCTTCCCCTTCTTCCAGGCGGCGAGCGACCTGGGCGCCGCCGTCTTCGTGCACCCGTGGGACATGATGGGTGAGGCGAAGATGGCGAAGTACTGGCTGCCGTGGCTGGTGGGGATGCCGGCGGAGGTGTCGCTGGCCATCTGCTCGCTCATCTTCGGCGGGGTGATGGAGCGGCTGCCGAAGCTGCGGCTCGCGTTCGCGCACGGCGGCGGCGCGTTCCCCGGCACGCTGGGCCGCATCCAGCACGGCTTCGAGGTGCGCCCGGACCTGGTCGCGGTGGACAACCCGGTGGCGCCGCGCGACTACCTGGGGCGCTTCTGGGTGGACTCGCTGGTGCACGACGCGGAGACCCTGCGCGCCATCGTGAAGCTGTTCGGCGCGGACAAGGTGGCGCTGGGCAGTGACTACCCCTTCCCGCTGGGCGAGGAGCGGCCCGGCACGCTCATCGAATCGCTGACGGACCTCTCCCCCCCGGTCCGTGAGCGGCTGCTCTATCGTAACGCCCTGGAGTGGCTGGGGCGCTCGCACGAGGACTTCGCACCATGACGGCCCCTGTCTACGAAAGCTCCGACGCGTTCGCGCACCGGCTGGACGCCGAGGATCCGCTGCGGCCGTTCCGCGACGAGTTCCTCCACCTGGCCGCCCCCTCCGGCGCGCCGGCCATCTACCTGGCGGGCAACTCCCTGGGGTTGCAGCCGCGCAAGGCGCGCAAGTACGTGCAGATGGAGATGGAGGACTGGGAGCGGCTGGGCGTGGAGGGCCACGTGCACGGCCGCCACCCCTGGCTCCCCTACCACGAGCTGCTGACCGAACAGGTGGCGCGGCTGGTCGGCGCGCAGCCCCTGGAAGTCGTGGTGATGAACACCCTGTCGGTGAACCTGCACCTGATGATGGTGTCGTTCTACCGGCCCACGCGCGAGCGCTACAAGATCCTGGTGGAGGGGGGCGCCTTCCCGTCGGACCAGTACGCGGTGGCGTCGCAGGCGCGCTTCCACGGCTACGACCCGAAGGACGCCATCATCCGGCTGATGCCGCGCGCGGGCGAGGACACGCTGCGCCCCGAGGACGTCCTGGAGGCGGTGGAGCGGCACGGGAAGGAGGTCGCGCTGGTGATGCTGGGCAGCGTGAACTACCTCACCGGGCAGGCGTTCGACCTGAAGGCCATCACCCGCGTGGCGCACGCGCAGGGCTGCAAGGTGGGCTTCGACCTGGCGCACGGCGCGGGCAACCTGAAGCTGTCCCTGCACGACGACGGGCCGGACTTCGCGGTGTGGTGTTCATACAAGTACCTCAACGGCGGGCCGGGCAGCCTGGGCGGCGTGTTCGTGCACGAGCGGCACGCGCACTCGCCACAGCTGCCGCGCTTCGAGGGCTGGTGGGGGCACAACAAGGCCACGCGCTTCGAGATGGGCCCCACGTTCGACCCGCTGCCGGGCGCGGAGGGGTGGCAGCTGTCCAACCCGCCCATCTTCCAGCTGGCGGCGCTGCGCTCGTCGCTGGAGCTGTTCGACAAGGCGACGATGGAGGCCCTTCACGCCAAGAGCGTGAAGCTGACCGGCTTCCTGGAGTTCCTGCTGGACCGGTTGCCCGCGGGGTTCGTCACCATCACCACGCCGCGCGATCCGAAGCAGCGCGGAGCGCAGCTGTCGCTGCGCTTCCGGGGCGAGCCCAAGCGGCTGCTCCAGCGGCTGGCCGCGGCCGGCATCCTCTGCGACTTCCGCGAGCCGGACATCATCCGCGCCGCGCCCGCGCCGCTCTACAACACGTACCTGGACGTCTTCCGCTTCGTGCGGACGCTGGAGGCCCATGCCCTCGAATGAGTCCAAGCTGACGGTGGTGGGGGCGGGGCTCGTGGGGTCGCTCCTGTCGCTGTACCTGGCCCGCCGCGGACACACGGTGGAGGTGCTGGAGCGCCGCCCGGACATGCGCCGCGAGACGCTGGACGCGGGGCGCTCCATCAACCTGGCCATCTCCACGCGCGGCCTGCACGCGCTGCGGCAGGTGGGGCTGGAGGAGGAGGCGCTGAAGCACGCCATCCCCATGCGCGGGCGGGTCATCCATCCGGTGCGCGGCGAGCTGGCGTACCAGCCCTATGGGAAGGACGACTCGCAGCACATCAACTCGCTGTCGCGCGGGTGGCTGAACCGGTTCCTGATGACGCGCGCGGAGGAGACGGGCCGGGTGCACCTGCGCTTCCGCCAGCGGGTGACGCACGCCGACCCGGCTGCGGGGAACCTGACGGTGCAGGACGAGGCCACGGGCGAGACGCGCGAGGTGCGGGACGCGGTGGTGTTCGGCACGGACGGCTCCGGCTCCGCGGTGCGGCAGGCCCTTCAGCCCCAGCCGGGCTTCCACGCGTCCCAGGAGACGCTGGGGCATGGCTACAAGGAGCTGACGATTCCGCCGGGCGAGGGCGGGCGCTTCCAGATGGAGAAGCACGCGCTGCACATCTGGCCGCGCGGTTCGTACATGCTCATCGCGCTGCCCAACGAGGACGGCAGCTTCACCTGCACGCTGTTCCTGCCGTGGCAGGGGCCCATGAGCTTCGCGGCGCTCCAGACGCCCGAGTCGCTGGAGGCGTTCTTCCAGGAGCAGTTCCCGGACGTGAAGGCGCTGATCCCCGGGCTGGTGGAGGAGTTCTTCTCCCGGCCCACGGGGCAGATGGTGACGGTGAAGTGCGCGCCGTGGCGCGTGGGCGGGCGCACGCTGCTGTTGGGCGACGCGGCGCACGCGATGGTCCCCTTCTACGGGCAGGGGATGAACTGCGGCTTCGAGGACTGCGTGGTGCTGGACTCGCTCCTGGAGGCGCGGCCGGACTGGGAGCAGGCGTTCCGCGCGTTCGAGGCGCTGCGCAAGACGAACGCGGATGCCATCGCGGACATGGCGGTGGAGAACTTCATCGAGATGCGCGACAGCACCGGGGATCCGCGCTTCCTGTTGGAGAAGGGCGTGGAGAAGGTGTTGCTCAACGCCTTCCCGGGGGAGTTCGTCAATCGCTACACGCTGGTGAGCTTCAGCCGCGCGCCCTACCGGTTGGCGTACGAGGTGGGCACCATCGCGGGCGGCATCGTGGCGGAGCTGTCGCGGGCGCTGAAGCGCCCCGAGGACGTGGACCTGGACGCGGCGGCGAAGCTGATCCGCGGCCGGCTGACCCCTTTCATGAAGGAGCACGCGGATGGATTTCGGCTTGAAGGGTAGGCGGGCGTTGGTGACGGGCGCGTCGTCCGGGTTGGGGCGCGCCATCGCGCAGACGCTGGTGCAGGAGCGGGCGACGGTGGCGGTGTCGTCGCGCGGTGGGGAGAAGCTCCAGAAGGCGGCGAAGGAGCTGGGCGCGGCGCTGGCGGTGCCGTGTGACTTGACGCAAGCCGGGACGGCGCGCGAGCTGGTGCGCGAGGTGACGGAGAAGCTGGGCGGGCTGGACGTGCTGGTGGTGAACACGGGCGGGCCGCCGTCCGGTGGCTTCGAGGCCATCACGGGCGAGCAATGGCAGGCGTCCTTCCAGAGCCTGTGGCTGTCCACGGTGGAGGCGATTCAGGCGGCGCTGCCGGGCATGAAGGCGCAGGGCTGGGGCCGCATCGTGCTGGTGACGTCCACGGCGGCGCGTGAGGCGATGAACAACCTGACGGTGTCCAATGGCTTGCGCGCGGGCCTGCTGGGGCTGGTGAAGAGCCTGAGCAACGAGGTGGCGCCGTATGGCATCACGGTGAACGCGGCGCTGCCGGGCTACCACGCGACGGACCGGATGAAGGACCTGGGCCTGTCCGACGAGAAGGTGGCGCCGAACATCCCCGCGCGCCGGCTGGGGAGGCCCGAGGAGTTCGCGGCGCTGGTGACGTTCCTGGCGTCGGAGCCGGCCGCGTATATCAGCGGACAGTCCATCGCCTGCGACGGTGGAGCGCTGAAGGGCTTCTGAGGTGACGTCCGTGTCCTTCCGGGGGGAAGGACATGGACGCGACGTCGCGGGCGGTGTGCCTGGGACTGGGATGGCTGCTCACGGGGTGCGCGACCCGTTCGGGTACCGTGGTGGAGGGAAGCCTCCAACCGCGTCACTTCCGGTTCGTCACGGTCGTGAGCAAGACGGAGCCCGAGGAAGGAGGCTGGCGCGAGGCCTGCCTCCAGGTCCCCCTCCGGCGCGACACGGGAGAGGTCTTCCTGTGCACGCTGGGCATCGGCATGCCCCTGCAAACAACGAGAATGGGACTCATCCCCACCCGACTGGCGCAGCGCATCTCCGCGGACTGCGCGAACCTGGCGGCCCAAGCGGTGTTCAGCTCGACCACCCCCGTCACGGCGCTCGGCCTTGCCTGCACGGAGTTCAGGAGCACCTTCGGCATCGCGCTCTCCGGAGCCGTCATCGGCTCACGGGTTGGACAGCGGTGCCACGAACAAACCACGCCTGTCCTGCCCGGGTTCCAGGAGCCATGAGACCCTCCGCCAAAGAGCTGCTGGAGATCGCGCGTCGCTATTGGCGTGACGACGACCTCTATTCCGTCCGGCCAGAGCCCAGCCCGGAGTCCCTCCGGTACGAAGCGCTCTGGGATGAGAAGAACAAGGACGGGCCTCGTTGGGGGGCCCTGCTCAAGGCACTGAGGAAGTCCCTCCCTGACTGCGACGTCTGGGATTACACACCGCCCACGGCGAACCCCAGCTTCGGTGCGCTTGTCTATCCGCCGCGGGACGTGATTGCGCACCGCCCCCAGACTGCCTGGACGGTCGCCGGCTATCTCAGCATCCTCGCCCCGGTCTACACCGTGCACTCCATCCGCCGGGTGTTCCTGGGGAAGCAGCTCATGGACTCCAAGGTGTTCCTGGGCCCCATCCCCCTGGAGCTGCGTAGCATCGCGGACACCGTCGCCCAACGCATCGAAGCGGACTACGGCGCGACCCCGCTGCCCCTCGACGTCGCTCAGGCGCCCGTTCCCCTCTACGTCAACTTCATGAAGCCGCCGCGGACGACGCTCTTCCACGCCCTCTTCACCTCGGAGCCCTGGAACATCCCCTGAGCGCCGTGTGCCGCGCGGTCAGCCAGGAAGGGGCGCGGAAGAACAGTTCCGCGCCCCACGGTGTGCCCCCTGCTGAAGGGCCAGCCGTCCCGCGCTAGAGCCCCAGCACGGTCAGCGTCCCGGGCCCCGCCGCGGCCGTGAAGCCCAGGGGGCTCAGGCACTTCGTCAGGTCCAGCTGCGCCAGCGCCACCGTGTGCTCGATGAAGGCACCCACGAACCGGGTGCCGCTCGTGACCGTCCCGGACACCGAGGATACGGACGCGCCCGCCCGCGCCGTGATGACGGTGGCCTGGTCCACCGTGCTCGTGCTGCCGTCACTCCAGGTCACCGTGAAGCGGCCCGCGCTCCCATTCGACAGACACGAGACCAGGCCCGTCCCCTGGAAGTCGAAGCTCGCGTAGACCAGGTCCACCGGGAGCCCCACGCACGGCCCGAAGAGCGCCTTCTCCTCCGACGCCGTCTGACGCGGCGTCAGCGTCACCCCCGGCGTGAACTTCGAGACCGAGGTCCCCACCGGACACGTCAACAGCACCGTCTCCGCCTGCGCCCCCGTCGCCATCACCACCGCCAACACCACGCCCATCATCACCTGCCGCACCCCATCCAATCGCATCGCCGTTCTCCTCGTTCCCACATCGAAGCGCCGCGACTCCCATCGCGGCCCCGGATGGATGCGACCTCGCCACTCCCGCCGCCATCACCCCGCGGACACGGCCCGCTGCCCTCCAGTGCCTGACGCACCCGGCCAGGACTTCGCGGCCCTGACAGCAAAATCCAGTTCTTTAGGTCTGGTGGATTTCTCACGTTTTGCGACAGAGTGCGCCGCCTTCGCCGGGAGGGGCCTCAACGTGTCCAGTCGTGTCCGTGTCATCCGTGGGCTGTGGCTCATGGTCCTGCTGTGGGGAACCGGGGCGTTCGCCCAGGGCAACTCGGTCATCACCGGGACCCTGGTGAACACGCTCGACAAGCAGCCGCTGGCGGACGTCGTCGTCACCGCCACCTCGCCGCAGTTGCAGGGCGAGCGCACGGTGCTCAGCGACAAGACCGGCCTCTACCGCCTCCCGCAGCTGCCCTCGGGCACGTACACGCTGCGCTTCGAAGGCCAGGGCTTCCAGCCCTATGCGCGCACGGGAATCCTGCTGCGCATCGACCGGACCATCCGCTTCAACGCGGAGCTGGTCCCGGACACGCTGAGCCTGGACGTCGAGGTGGTGGGCTCGCCGCCCACGCTGGACGTGGGCTCCAGCGCCGCGGGCATCACCGTGGACCAGGAGTTCATCCGCAACATCGCCGTCATCCGGCCCGGCACCAAGGGCGCCGCGTCCCGCTCCTTCGAGAGCCTGGCGGAGCTGGCCCCCGGCGCCACCGAGGACCGCTACGGCGTGAGCATCAGCGGCAGCTCCTCACCGGAGAGCCAGTACGTCGTGGACGGCCTGTCCGTGAACGACCCCGGCGTGGGGACGCTGGGCACGCCCCTGTCCGTGCAGTTCGTGAAGGAGGCCAACATCATCACCAGCGGCTACATGCCGGAGTACGGCCGCTCCACCGGCGGCGTGCTCAACGTCACCACCAAGTCCGGCTCCAATGAGTTCCACGGCTCCGTCTTCGCCAACATGGCGCCCGGCGGCCTCCAAGCGCCCGGAAGGGAGATCCTGCGGGAGGGCAGCGTCATCTCCGCGCAGGGCAGCGCCCACAACCTGGGAGACTTCGGCTTCGACCTGGGCGGCCCGCTGCTCAAGGACAAGCTCTGGTTCTACGTGGGCGTCGCGCCGTCCTTCAATCGCATCCAGGTGGACCGGCAGCTGAGCAGCTATGAGGTGTGCACGGAGGTGGACCCCGCCCAGGGCTGCTCCGCCGTGGGCGCGCGCCGCAAGGACCCCACCACCGGCTTCTCGCGGGTGACACCCATCGACGGCAGCCGCGTCAGCCGCTTCGCGGACGAGCGCAGCATCCAGTACCTGGGCAAGCTCACCTACAACTTCAACCCGGACCACAGCCTCGCCGTCTCCATCTTCGGCACGCCGCGCACGTCCGGCGGCAGCGGCAAGTACTCCTTCAGCGACGACGGCGAGCCCGAGGTGTGCTTGAGCCTGTCATGCACCGCCTTCGTGCAGGGCGCCTATGAAGCCATCGCCACCCGGCGCAGCAACAGCACGCTGGACCTGGTGGCGAAGCAGACGTCGGCCTTCTTCGACAAGAAGCTGCTCGTGGACGCGACGCTCGGCTGGCACCACCAGGCGGACTCCATCCTCCCGTCGGACGGCTCCGGCCTGGGCTCCGGCGAGGGCCTGTCCGCGAAGTCCAACATCGCGTGGCGCCGCACCCGCAACCCCGGCTTCCACACCATCAACGAGTTCGAGACGCTGCCCGACCCCGACGCCTGCGGCACCACGCCCGCCGAACAGGCCGTGCGCTGTCCCGTCGCCGCCTACTCCACCGGCGGCCCCGGCACCATCAGCATCCAGCGGCTGGACCGCGTGCAGGGCAAGGTGCTGGGCACCTACCTGGTGGAGGCCCTGGGCCACCACATCCTCAAGGCCGGCGCGGACCTCGAGCGCATGAGCTTCTACAACAACCGCGCGCGCACCGGCCTCACGCCCTGGCAGGAGTGCACCGGCGGCGACTGCTTCTTCAGCCTCAACCAGTACGGCTACCTGGAGGGCCCGGACCAGCCCGTGTTCCTGGCCAGCAAGGAGGGCACCTCCACGTCCACCACCGTGGGCGGCTTCCTCCAGGACAGCTGGTCCATCCTGGACAAGGTCACCGTCAACGTGGGCGTGCGCTACGACGTGCAGACCATCTACGGCCTGGATGGACAGGTGGGCCTGCACCTGCCCAACCAGTGGTCCCCGCGCCTGGGCGTCATCTACGACCCGACGCAGAAGGGCCGCGCCAAGCTCTTCGCCAACTACGCGCGCTTCTTCGAGAACGTCCCCCTGGACATGGCGGACCTGTCCTTCCCCCAGCAGCAGCTGCTGTCCGCCACCTACGCGGCCCCTCCGTGCAACCCGTCCCGCGAGGGGTCGCTGCTCGTGGACTGCACCCTGGACGCCAACCGCCAGCCCATTGGCAACCGCGAGAGCCCCAACCAGCTCTGGGACGCGCAGGGCGGCGACCGCGTGCCGGTGGATCCGAAGATCCGCGCCCAGTCCGCGGACGAGTTCGTGCTGGGCGGTGAGTACGAGCTGCTGGCCGCCAGCCGCCTGGGCACCACGTACACCCGGCGCTACCTCAACGACGTCATCGAGGACATGAGCCGCGACGACGGCAGCACCTTCTTCCTGGGCAACCCGGGCAAGGGCTACTCCACGGACTTCCCGCTGGCGAAGCGCAAGTACGACGCCGTCAACGTCTACTTCCAGCGCAACTTCACGGATGGATGGCTCGCCCAGGCCAGCTACACATGGTCCACCCTGCGCGGGAACTACTCGGGGCTGTTCCGCGCGGACACCGGCCAGCTGTCCCCCAACCTCACGCGCGACTTCGACCTGGTGTCGCTCACCATCAACCGCGAGGGCCCGCTGCCCGGCGACCGCACCCACGCGTTCAAGCTGTACGCCGCCAAGGAGCTGATCCTCACGTCGAAGACCCGGTTCGTGGTGGGCGGCAACTACCGGGCGCGCTCCGGCACGCCGCTCAACTACCTGGGCGCGCACCCGCGCCGCAGCGGTTCGGAGACGTTCATCCTGCCGCGCGGCAGCGCGGGCCGGCTGCCCTGGGTGCACGGCGTGGACGGCCACGTGGGCCTCGTGCAGGGGCTGTCCAAGGGCTACGCCCTCACGGTGTCCCTGGACGTGTTCAACCTCTTCAACTTCCAGCAGTACACGGACGTGGACCAGACCTTCACCTTCACGCGGGTGTACGCCATCGAGCAGGGCGGCACGCCGGATGACCTCACCGCCTGCCTCAGCGCGAAGAACCCCCACTGCAAGGTCATCTCCACCGCCACGGGCCTGCCCATCGGCGTGCAGGACATCAACCCCAACTTCAAGCGGCCCACCGCCTACCAGGCCCCGCGCTCCATCCGCCTGGGCGCGGAGCTGAGCTTCTAGGCCACCGCCCATGAGGACCCCCGCGATGAAGCTTCGATGGATGGCAATCAGTGCAGGGCTCGCGGCCGCCGCTGTCGCCGTGGGCGCGTGCGGCAGCGAACCGGAGCCCGAGTGCGTGGTGGCGCGCGCCGTGTCGGACGGCTCCACCGGCTCGTTCGCCGCGACGTACCAGCTCAAGGCCGGGCAGAACCCGGACCTGGTCTGCTCGCGGCTCAAGCCGGAGCCGCTGGGCCTGCAGAAGTTCTTCAGCCCCGCGCCGGAGGCCCCCGACACGGTGGGCGTGCGCAGCGCGCGGCTGGGCAAGCTGCTGGAGGACTTCGCGTCCCGGTTGTCGGCGGACTCCACCGCCTCCGCCACGGCGGTGGGCGCCTTCGCGTCCCCGACGCCCGGGGCGGACCACTTCTGCTCGGTGCCGGAGCTGACGCCCACGCGGCTGGAGGTGGCCGCGGCCCAGGCGTCCGACGGCGGCGTGCTGCCCGCGCAGGAGTACGGCTACGCGTGGAGCCACCTGCGCATCTACAACACGCCGGAGATTCCGGGCACGCAGTTCACCGCGGAGCTTGTCTACACGGAGAACGGCTGCACCGCCGCCTACGACGTGAAGGGCATCTGGCCCGTGGTGAAGTGCCAGAACAGCAAGACGAAGCTGCCGGACGACACGCTGTGCGACCCGTACGCGGACTACGACGCGGGCCGGCTGCGCGGCTCCGGCATCAACCCGCTCTTCCCCGTGAAGTGCGACCCGGACGCGTTCATCTGCGTGCTCACGGGTGAGGTCCCGTCGGCGCCATGAGGCCCTGACCTCCGGGGCGCAGCGCCGCGGGCAGGTCCCGGAAGTCCTTCACCAGCCAGTCCGGCTTCTCCCGCGCCAGGACGTGGCGCGGGAACGAGGTGGCCACGGCGACGCACGCCGCGCCCGCGGCCCGCGCGGCCCTGAGGCCCGCCACCGCGTCCTCGAACACCACGCACGCCTCGGGGGCGACGCCCAGCGCGGAGGCCGCCTTGAGGTACACCTCCGGATGCGGCTTGCCCCAGGTGACGTCCCGGGAGGTCACGCGCACGGGGAACAGGTCCTCCAGCCCCACGCGCTCCAGGGCCAGCTCCGCGTTCTCCGCCAGGGCGCTGGTGCCCAGGGCCCAGGGCACTCCGGCCTGACGCAGGGAGCGCAGATAGGCCTCCACCCCGGGGACCGCGACCACCGGCTCGTGGGCGAGCAGGCGGTGGAAGGCCCGCTCCCGGTCGTTCGTGAGCGCCTCCACCTCCTCGTCGCTCAGCTCCGTGCCGAACCACGCGCGCAGCGTCTCGCCCGCCCGCCGCCCGTTGGTGGCGAGCAGCTCCTCCCGCGTGGGCGCGTAGCCCCGGTCCCGGGAGAACTCCTCCCAGACGCGGTAGTGCAGCTCGGTCGTGTCGATGACGACGCCGTCCAGGTCGAACAGGACGGCATCGAAGAGGGCGCTGTTCGAGGTCGATGGGGACATGGAGTTCGGGCTCTCTCGAAGATCCACACGGCGGACGGTTCAACACTATTCACGGGGTGGGGCGCGGGCGCGCTCCTCGCCCCCACGGGCCTGGGCCCACCGGACGGGCAGCCATGGGGAAGCCCCCTGGCCGGTCCCACCGGAAAGGACCATCCCCAATGAAGCAGAAGGAGGGAGGCAACCCGCCTGGTGGGCCCAGGTGCAGCCAGCCCGTTGTAGGCTTCCCCGGAGGTCCATGCCGCCCAAGAATCCCGCCGAATTCTCGACGACCGCCGTCCGCACGCACGGAACGCCCTCGCAGACCGCCCAGGCGGTGCCCGCGTTGACGCTCATTGGCCATGCCCAGCCCCAGCGCGTGGGGGAACGGCTGCTGCTGGAGGGGCTGCTGTCGGGGGAGCGCGCGGTGGAGCTGTCGCGCAACGCCCCGGACTTCAGCCGCCCGGGTGGCGTGCTGTCGCTGCCCCTGGGGGACCCGTTCCTGAGCCGCACGCCGGTGCGCTTCGAGGCGGGGACGCGTGGCGGGGTGCGGCTGCTCGTGCCGCAGGATGGGACGCCCGTGCTGGTGGGCGGAGAGCCGGTGCGCGGCGGGCGGGAGTTCCCGGCCGAGGCGCTGGTCGCGGGCGTGCCGCTGGTGCTGGCCGGGCGCGTGGCCCTGCTGCTGCATCAGGCCCGCGCGCGCGGCCCCAGCACCCAGAGCGCGGCGGAGCTGGCGGCGCTGGGCATGGTGGGCGACAGCGAGGGCATCGTCCGCGTGCGCGAGGACGTGCTGCGCGTGGCGGACCTCCAGGTCCCCGTGCTGGTGCGGGGTGAGACGGGCACGGGCAAGGAGCTGGTGGCGCGCGCGCTCCATGCGCACAGCCCCCGCCGCGCCGGCCCCTTCGTCAGCGTCAACCTGGGCGCCCTGTCCCGGGACCTCATCGCCGCGGAGCTGTTCGGCGCGCTCCGGGGGGCCTTCACCGGCGCCACGCGCGACCGCGACGGCTTCTTCCGCGCGGCCCACGGCGGCACCCTCTTCCTGGACGAGGTGGCCGAGGCGCCCCCGGAGGTCCAGGCCGCGCTCCTGCGCGTGCTGGAGACGGGCGAGGTGCACCCCGTGGGCGGACACGCCCCCGTGCGCGTCGACGTGCGGCTGGTCACCGCCACGGACGCGGACCTGGAGGCGCGCATCCAGGACGGCCGCTTCAAGGCGCCGCTGTTGCACCGGCTGGCGGGCTTTGAAATCGTCGTGCCCCCGCTGCGCGAGCGCCGCGCGGACATCGCTTCGCTGTTCCTCCACTTCGCGCGCCAGGAGCTGGAGTCCACCGGCGAGGCGGAGCGCCTGACGTCCGCGGACGCACGGGCCGAACCGTGGCTGCCCGCGTCCCTCGCCGTGCGGCTGGTGCGCTCCGCGTGGCCCGGCAACGTGCGCCAGCTCCGCAACGTCGCGCGGCAGCTCGTCATCGGCAGCCGGGGCCTGCCCGGGCTGCGCGTGGACGCCCGGCTGGAGCAGGCGCTGGACGCGGACGCCCTCCCCATCCCGGGGCAGGTCCTGCCCGTGGACGGGGGCGCTCCGGCGGCGGAGAACACCCCGGCGGGGGTCCGCACGCCCGCGCGGCGCAAGCCCGCGGACGTGAGCGAACAGGAGGTGCTGGAGGCCCTGCGCGCCTGCGCGTGGGACCTGAAGGCCACCGCGGACTGGCTGGGCATCCCGCGCTCCTCCGTGTACGTGCTCATCGACAAGAGCTCGCTGCTGCGCACCGCGCGCGACCTGAGCCCGGAGGAGATCACCCGCTGCTTCCACGAATGCGAAGGCGACCTGGACCGCATGGTGCAGAAGCTGGAGGTCTCCCGCCGCGCGCTCCAGCGGCGCGTGCGCGAGCTGGGCCTGGAGGGCACCTGATCCGACGCGTCAGCCCTGGTCGGTGACGTGTCACTGACACGTCAGTGGACATGTATCACCTGTCTCATGCGTGTCTCACGCATGAAACACGCAGGGGCGCCGTAAAAGCATGCGCTCTGGTACGGGCGCTGCAATGCTCGGGGGCACCATGGCAAACATCACCATTGATATCTCCACGACCCCCGTCACCTATCTCCCCGGCCCGGAGGTGAAGCACGGCGACACGGTGGTCTTCACCCTGGGCACCGCCACCCTCCTCAGCGCCACGGTGACGTTCCCCCGCGGCAACTGCCTCACCACGCCCGGCCCGTACGACCTGGGGGGCGCCACCCTGGCGACGTCGCCGTTGACCGTCTCCGCCACGGCGCCGCGAGGCACCTACGACTTCGACGTGGTCTCCAACGATGACCGGGAGCTGAACACCCGGGCGAACCACCGCCATGAGTGGGACCGGAAGAACGGCGGCATCGAAGTGACCAGTGACCCGCCGACGGAGTTCCTCCGCTAGGCGGGCCCGACACGTCAGCCCCGGACCGTGACGTGCCATTGACGCGTCCGGGCGCCCGTGTCACCTGCCGCACCTTTGAAGCACCCGGCGCCCGTACTGGCATCCTCGCTGGTACGGGCGCTGCAATGCTCGGGTGCACCATGGCAACCATCACCATCGATGTATCGGCGACCCCCATCACCTACGACCCGGGCCGGGAAGTGAAGCATGGCGACGAGGTCATCTTCGAGCTGGGCGCCGGCCCCACCGCCAGCGCCACCATCACGTTCCCGATCGGCTCGTGCTTCACCACGACGGGCCCGTACAGCCTGGGCGGCCACACCCTGCGGACGGACCCGCTGACCGTCTCCCCCACCGCGCGCCGGGGCCCCTACCTCTTCGACGTGGAGACCCGCGATGGCGCGAAGGAGGACGCCGCGCGCGCCCACCCCCACGAGCGGGACCGGAAGAACGGCGGCATCGAGGTGACCAGCGATCCGCCGGAGGAGTTCCTCCGGTAGGCCGTGCTCAAGGCTCCCGGGCGTCCGCCGCGCGCTCCCGCACCGGGGCGCGCCCGCCGTCGCGGAGCTTCAGCAGACCGTCCCTCACCTCGCGAGCCCGGACCCACCGGGGACGGGCCGCCACCACCGCTTCAGCCAGCTCCAGCCCCCGCGCCACCCCGGCGGTCGCGTCCCGCCCCTCGCCCAGGCGCCACCGGGCCCACGCGCCGTGGAGGTCCGCCGCCGCCAGCCGGTACTCCAGCCGGGGGTCGCGCTTCAGGGCCTCCTCGAAGGACTGGGCCGCGCGCGCGAAGTCCCCCTCCGCCTCGCCGTGGCCACGCGCCGTCCAGCGCGCCCGGAGGCTGTCGGCCTCCGCCAGGTAGCGCCACGCATTGCCCAGCCGGGGGTTGAGTTCGCGCGCCCGGCTCAGCGCCGTGTCCGCCTTCGTGAGGTCCGCCGCGGGGTCGCGCCCCTGGAGCAGCGCCCACTGCGCCTGACGCACCCACGCCTTGCCCAGGTTCGCCAGCAGGTCCGCGTCGTCTGGCAGCCGCTTCAGCGCCTCCGAGTAGTCGTCCACCGCGGCGCGCAGCGCGGTCCCCGGGTCCGCGCCCTTCTCCAGCAGCAGCTCCGCGCGGAAGACCTCCCACTCCCCCAGGTTGTTGAAGGCGAAGCCCTGCGTGGGCGCCAGGGCGCGGGCCCGCTCGAAGGACGCCCTCGCCTCGTCGAGCAGGGCCTTCGTGTCCCCGCCCTCCTCCGCGCGCAGCTCCGCCTGCCAGAACACCGCGGAGCCCAGGGCGTTGTGGAGCGCGGGCTGCTTCGCGTTGAGCGCCAGCCCCTGCCGGTACAGCGACAGGGCGCGCTCCAGGTCCACGCCCACGTCCTCGCCCTTCAGGTAGCGGGCGCGCGCGAGCTGCTCGGCCACCTCCGCGCCGTTGAAGCAGGCCCCGAAGTTGTCCGGGTTGAGGGACAGGGCCCGGGTCAGCGCGCTGTTCGCGCGGCGCAGGTCCCCCGCCGCGTCGGGGGCGTCCGGCGCGTCGGCCCGCTTGCGGTACGCGACCCCCAGGTTGATCCACGTGTAGGGCTGCTGCTCGCTCAGCTTGAGGGCCGCCTGGTACGCGTCGATGGCCTTGTCCAGCAGGGGCAGCACGTCCCCGCCGCGCGCGGCCTCCGCGTCCGCCTGCCCCTGCCACGTGAGGCCCAGGTTGGCGTGGTAGGCGTAGTCGCGCTCCTCGGGGCGCAGCTGTTCGAAGGCGGCGACGGCGAGCCGGAACTGCTCGCGCGGATCCTGTCCGTGCATCAGCTGGTGGCGCGCCCACAGCCGGTACGTGAGGGCCCGCTCCAGCGGGACGCGGTCGCTCGTCGTGGCCACGGCCTCCGCGGCGCCGAGCGCGGCCAGGGCCTTCTCCAGGAGCGCCTCCACGCCCTCCCCGCCCTGGATGATGCGCTGCTCCGCGAGCCGGCGGTGGAAGCGCGCCACCAGCACCAGCGAGCGCGCGTGGTCCGGCGCGGCGGCGAGCGCGCGCGACAGCGCCTCCAGGCCGCGCTCGTAGTGCGGCAGGACATGGCCCTCGCCGTACAGCTCCATCACCAGCGCGGCCAGCTCCAGCCGGCCCAGCACCGAGTGCACGACGGGCTGGCTCTCCGCGGTGGCGACCGCGGCGGAGTACGCCTCGCGGCTCAGCGCCAGGTCCGCCTGCGAGCCCGCGCGGTCGCCGCCATTCCACCGGCGCATGGCTCGCGCGAGCAGGATGTCGCCGCGCAAGAGCGGCGCTTCGTAGAACCACGGCGCCTGCGTTCCGGGCGCGTCCAGCAGGGCCAGCGCCTCCTCCGGGCGGTCCTCGTAGAAGGCGAACAGGGCCTGCACGAACGAGGGCGGCGCCGGCACGTCCGGCCCCTCCGCCTGACGCAGGTACGCGAGCGCGGGGTCGCGGTAGCGTCCGTTCAGCTCCTTCAGGCGGGCCTCGCGCTGCTCGGGGGCCCGGCGCTCCACGTCCAGCAGCAGCTGTTCGCGGTAGAGGTGGCCCAGCACCTGCGCCAGCGCCCACGCCACGCGGGGCTCGCGGTAGCCCAGCGCCCACGCGGACTCCAGCCGGGTCCGGGCGCCGTCCAGGTCATCCAGCGCGAAGAGGGCGCGACCCAGCGCGTACTGCCCGGGCCCCTCCGCCTGCACGCCCGCGCGGCGGATCTCCTCCTCCAGCGAGGCCATGCTCGCGCGCAGGGCCTTCCGGTCCTCGCGCGTGTCGTGCAGGCGCGACAGGGCGGAGTAGCGCGCGGAGGACTCGATGCGCTCCACGCGCTCGGTGAACGCCCGGGCCAGCCGCTCGCGCTCCGCCACCTCGGCGCGCGCCAGCTCCGCCTGCGTGAGCGCTCCGGCCACCACCGCGACCACCACGCCGCCCAGCGCCAGCAGCGCGCGGTGCTTGCGGACCTTCTTGCGCAGCCAGTAGCGCGCCCCGTGGCGCGCGCGCACGGGCTCGCCCGACAGGAAGCGCTCCAGGTCCTCGGTGAAGGAGCGCACGGAGTCGTAGCGGAGGGCCCGCTCCTTCTCCAGGCACTTGAGGACGATGGCCTCCAGGTCCTCCGGGATGTTCGGCTCCAGGGCGCACGGGCGCAGCGGCGCTTCGGATTGGAGCCGCGCGAGGACCTGCTTCTCCGTGTCGCCGGTGAAGGGCGGCTGCCCGGTGAGCAGCGCGTACAGGGTCGCGCCCAGCGCGTAGACGTCCGCGCGGCGGTCCAGCCGGTGACCCTCGCCCCGGGCCTGCTCCGGCGGCATGTAGTGCGGCGTGCCCAGGATGGCGTTCGGGTTGGCGCCCTGTTCGCGCCAGTCCCGCGCGAGTCCGAAGTCCATCACGAACGGCAGGAAGCCGCCGTCCTCCGTGCGCTCCACCAGGATGTTGCCGGGCTTCAGGTCGCGGTGGACCAGCCCCACGCGGTGCGCCGCGTGCACGCCCTCCGCGGCCTGGCACAGCACCCACACCCGCTGCTCCAGCGTGAGCGTGTTGGAGAGGTGCCCCAGCGACGGGCCCTCCACGTAGCGCATGGCGATGAAGGCCTGCCCACGCACCTCGCCCACTTCGTAGACCTCGCACACGCGCTCGTGGCGCACGCGGGCCTGGGCCCGGGCCTCCGACAGGAAGCGGCGGGCCAGCTCCGGGTCCCCGTCGCGCACGAACTTGAGGGCCACGTTGCGGCGCAGCAGCGGGTCATAGGCCAGGAACACCTGCCCCATGCCGCCCTGCCCCAGGAAGCGCACCGGCTCGTAGCGGTCCCAGCCGGGCACCGGGAAGGAGGGCACCGCCTCCGCGGCCAGCGCCGACGGGGGCGAGGACGACAGCGTCGGAGCCTCGATGGCGCCCCCCCGGTCCGTGCGACCCCGGCCCAGGTCCTGCCGCAAGAGGTCCAGGGTGTGCTCCGTCAGCCGGCCTCGCTCCTTCAGGAGCTCCAAGGGCCCGCGGTGAAGGCGGAGGGCTTCCTCGCGCAGGGCCGCCGCCTCATCGGAGGACAAGAGCCCTTCGTCCAGCGCGAGGAGGACCTCCTCCTCATACGACTCCTGATGGCCTGCCCCGTGCACGGACGGAGCATACGGGGAAGGCCGGGGAACGCGGGAGCACCGCCGGAAGGGTGCCCATGGAAGGGGGCGAGGGGGCGCCCCCAGGGGGGACTCGGGCAGCCCCTCCGGCGGTCTCCGCGAGACGCTATGCGACGTGTCGCCGACGGCGGCGCAGCCCCGGCACCCCCAGGAGGCCCAGGAGGGCCAGCCAGGAGGCATCCGGCGCGGCGCTGCACCCGCCACCCGCGAGGGCGCGCGTGTTCGTCACCGTCCACGTGTGCTCCGCGGGCGAGGTATCCGTGTTGCCTACCCCGTCCACCGCGCGCACGCGCAGGGTGTGCTCCCCTGGCGCCACGGTGTAGCGGTCCTGGCACGGGACCCAGGGGCCCCCATCCAGGCTGCACTGGAACGTCGCGTCCGCGTCGGAGGAGCCGTACTCGAACTCCGCCGTGCGGCTGGAGGTGGTGGGCGCCGGGCCCTTCACGATGAAGGTCTCGGGGGCCTGGGTGTCCACGATGAACGGCAGGGTATTGGACACGGGGCTGGTCCCACCGAACGGGGTCTCCGCCGTCGCCGTCACGGCGTGCGGGCCCTGCGCCAGCGGCGCCGTGGGCACGCAGCTCCAGGCGCCCGCCGCGTCGACGGTGGCGGTGCAGAGGACCGTGGTGCCTTCGCGCACCGTCACCTGGCTGCCGGGCTGGCCGGTGCCGGAGATGGCGGGCGTGGCGGTGTTCACGGTGCTGTTCGCCGTGGGGCCCGCGATGACCGGGGCCTGGGGCGCGGGCTCCTGGCCGAGCACGAAGTCCACCGGCGTCCCGTGCTCCGTGGCGCCCAGCACCGTGGAGGTGACGGTGGCCGAGTGGTCGCCATCCGCCACACCGGAGAGCGTGCACGTCCACTGGCCGCGGTCGTCCGCGATGGCGGTGCACGCGGGCGTCGGGGAGCCATCCACGTAGACGGACACGGACGCGCCCGGGGACGCGGTGCCGCCGATGTCCGGCCCCGTGCCGCCGCCCTGCGTCGGGTGGGTGATGGCGGGCAGCCGCTGGCAGATGGACAGCGCGTCCACGCGGTAGATGACCTCCGTGTCGGAGTTGTTCCCGTTCGCGCAGTCGACGTCGATGAGCGCCACGCGCACGTCACCCGAGGCCGCGTCGAAGTCCCGGCGCTTGCCGAAGCCCTGCGCCACGGCCTCCTGGAAGGAGGCGTACGCGGGCTGGCTGTAGCCCAGCGAGAAGCCCTGCACGCCCGTGCCGGGGTTGGACTGCGCCCCGAGGATGCCGGGGTGCCAGGACGCGCCGCCGGAGTACTGCACCGCGCCGGAGACATAGGCCATGCGGTAGCGGCCCGGCACGGTCAGCTCCGGCCGCGCCGCGCCCGGCGGGAGGACGGGCATGTTGATGTTGGACACGTTGGTGCAGTCCGTGCGCCCCAGCCGCGAGTAGAAGACGTGCACGTCGCGGTTCTTGCAGCCGGACCCCGCCTCCACGGTGCACGTGGCCGAGCAGCCATCACCATTCGCGGTGTTGCCGTCGTCGCACGCCTCGGCGCCCGCGCGGACGCCGTCGCCGCACGTCACCGCGCACGCGGACGGGTTGCTGCCCGCGCAGCTGTAACCCGCCTCGATGCCACAGGCCGCGTCGCAGCCGTCGCCGTTCGTGGTGTTGGCGTCGTCGCACTGCTCGCCCTCGTCGAGGAAGCCGTTGCCGCACACGTCCGCCGCCACGCACAGCTGGGTGTTGGGGTTGCAGGCCCCCTCGCAGACGTTGGACGCGGTGCACGCCTGGCCCACCTCCAGCAAGCAGCGCGGCGAGCAGGTGTCGCCGCCCACCAGGTTGCCGTCGTCGCAGACCTCCGCGCCCGCGCGGATGCCGTCGCCGCACGTCGTGCCGCAGAGGCTGGGCGCGCCGCTGCACGTGTAGCCGCTCTCCACCGTGCAGGCGCTGGTGCAGCCGTCGCCGTTGACGGCGTTGCCGTCGTCACACGTCTCGCCGGGGTCCACCACGCCGTTGCCGCAGGTGTTGAAGCACGCGGTGCCGGGCGCGGGGCAGCTCCAGCCCGGCTCCACCGCGCACGCGGTCGAGCAGCCGTCGCCATTGACGGCGTTGCCGTCGTCGCACGCCTCGGCGCCCGCGCGGATGCCGTCGCCGCAGAGGGTGACGCAGGTGCTGGGCATCCCCGAGCAGCTCCAGCCCGGCTCGACGCGGCAGCCGTTGGAGCAGCCGTCGCCGGACTGCGTGGCGGCGTCGTCGCAGGTCTCGCCCGTCTCCAGGGTGCCGTTGCCGCACGTCTGGGCGCACACGGAGGGTCCCGCCGCGGGCGCGGTGCAGGCGTAGCCCGTCTCCACGCGGCACTCGGTGGCGCAGCCGTCGCCCGACACGAGGTTGCCGTCGTCGCACTGCTCACCGGGGTCCACGTTGCCGTTGCCGCAGGTCTTCGCGCAGGGCTGGCCCGGCGCGGCGCAGGCGTAGCCCGCCTCCAGGGTGCAGGCGTTGGAGCAGCCGTCGCCCAGGGTGGTGTTGCCGTCGTCGCACAGCTCGCCCGGGTCCAGCACGCCGTTGCCGCACAGCGGGGCGCAGGTGGACGGGGCGCCGGTGCAGGCGTAGCCGGACTCGATGCGGCACGACGCCGAGCAGCCGTCGGAGTCGTACGTGTTGCCGTCGTCGCACTGCTCCCCGGCGTTGATGACGCCGTCGCCGCAGGTCTTCACGCAGGCCTGCCCCGGCGTGGGGCAGGCGTAGCCGGCCTCCACGCGGCAGCTCGCGTTGCAGCCGTCGTTGGCCTGGGTGTTGCCGTCGTCGCACTGCTCGCCCGGGTTCAGGTTGCCGTTGCCGCACGTCTTCGCGCAGGCGCTGGGCTGGCCCGCGCAGCCATAGCCGGGCTCGATGCCGCAGGTGGCGCTGCACCCGTCGCCGTTGGCGCTGTTGCCGTCGTCGCACTCCTCGCGCGGGGAGATGACGCCGTCGCCGCAGTGGTCGTCGAACGCGTCCACGAAGAGGTAGCGGAAGGCGTTCGGGGGCGAGGCCGCGTTCTCGTTGCACAGCTCGATGCGGTTGATGCCCGCGTGCCAGGGGGCGCTGGTGCCGAACTCGCGGAAGATGTTCTTCTGCCAGGGCTGGCCCGGAGGCTCGCTCACGGTGACGGGGGTCACGGACACGCCGTTCACCTTCGCGCTGTCGAACGCGTTGTCATTGAAGGTCGCCAGGCGCAGGCGGAACTGGGAGATGGTCGTCGTCGAGGGGACGAGGAAGTCCTGGTAGACGCACGTCTGCGCGCCCTTGGGCGACATGAAGCGCGCGGTCTGCATCTCCAGCGGCCAGTCGTTGGCGTTGCGCACGCCGGTGTCCGCGCCGGTGGAGGTGCCCGCGTAGAACCAGTGCGAGTCCACCCCGCCCGTGGGCAGGCGGCGGTTGTGCGCGTCCACGCCGGTGTTGAACACCGCCACGCCCGCCCTCACGCAGCGGCTGGGGCTGCCCGCGCAGGCGAAGCCGGGCTCCACCTCGCACTGCCGGCTGCACCCGTCGCCCTCGAAGCGGTTGCCGTCGTCGCAGACCTCCTGCGCGAAGGACGGGTACTGGCGGTTGTCGAACGTGCCGTTGCCACACAGGGACAGGTCGCACGTGGCCGAACAGCCGTTGCCGTTGTCC
This sequence comes from Corallococcus sp. Z5C101001, assembly GCF_007352635.1. NCBI lineage: Bacteria > Pseudomonadati > Myxococcota > Myxococcia > Myxococcales > Myxococcaceae > Corallococcus > Corallococcus sp. Z5C101001. Next base: position 35,973 of record NZ_VKLU01000017.1, on the reverse strand, counting down.
ACCGTGTTGCCGTCGTCACACAGCTCGCCGGAGTCGGTGACGTTGTTGCCGCACAGGCTGGCCAGCGAGCACGGGTTGCCGGGCACGTTGCACAGGTAGCCCGGCTCCACGGTGCCGGTGGACGAACAGCCGTCCCCGCTCACCGTGTTGCCGTCGTCGCACTGCTCGCCGGGCTGGAGCCGGCCGTCGCCCATGAGCGCCGACGACTGGCGCGCGAGGACGGGCTCGGGCGTGGAGGGGTGCGAGGGGTTCGACTCGCACCCGCTGAGGAGGAACAGCGAACACAGGGCCGCGGCGCTGAAGCCCGCGCGCAAGGCCATGCGTGCCGTCTGTCCCCGGAAGAGGGAATCCATCACGGTCATGAACATGAAGGGTCTGCCTTACTTCTGAAGGGTTTCCGGGGAAGCGGAGGAGGCCGGCGCCGTCTGGACGCCTTCGGCCTCTCCGATGATCTTGAACTCGACGCGGCGGTTCTTCGCGCGTCCGTCCGCCTTGGCGTTGTCCGCGATGGGCTGCGTGGGCCCGAAGCCCTTCGCCTCCAACCGCTCGCGCTGTACGCCCTTGCCTACGAGGTAGTCCACCACCGCCTCGGAGCGCCGCTGGGACAGGTCCAGGTTGTACTGGGCCTTGCCGGTGTTGTCGGTGTGGCCCTCGACGCGCACCTTCGCGATGTCCGGATGGGACACGAGGATGGCCGCGACCTTGTCCAGCACGGCGTTGCTGCGCTTCTGGATGACGGCCTGGTTGTTCTCGAAGAAGACGGCCTCCAGGATGCGGATGCTCCCCGAGTCGATGCGCGCGAGCGGCGCCTGCTTGCAGCCGCCGTTGGCCTCGGTGCCGGGCTCGTCCGGGCAGTTGTCCAGCCGGTCGACGATGCCGTCACCGTCGCGGTCGGGCTCCACGTCCGGGCAGCCGTCGTCGTCCTTGTAGCGGTTGAAGGTCTCCGGCTCGTGCGGGCACTGGTCCTTGGAGTCGACGATGCCGTCCCCGTCGGAGTCAGGGTCGTCCGGGCAGCCGTCCTCGTCCTCGAAGCCGTTCTTGTTCTCCGGCTGGGTGGGGCACTTGTCCGCCAGGTTGGGGATGCCGTCGTGGTCGTCGTCCTGGTCCGGGCAGCCCTGGAGCTGCGCGACGCCCGCGGTCGTGGGGCACTGGTCCACGCCGTTGCGCACGCCATCGCCGTCGGCGTCCAGGTCGGGACAGTCGGCCATCACGTACGGCTTGCCCTCGACACAGACGGGGGCCGGGGACGCGGGGGGCGTGCCGAAGGACACCCCCGCGAGCACGCGGAAGCGCGGCGTGCCCGGCGTCCGGCCAAAGCCGGGACCGCCCATGACGTACACCTCGGTGCCGTCGGCGGTGGGGGCGCGCAGGCCCGCTAGGACCTCCATCGAGCTGGGCGAGTCCTGCGTGGGCACGGTGCCGCGCACGATGACTTCCTCGCGCAGGCCCCAGAGGGCGGCGGACAGGTTGACGCCGCCGTTGAGCTCCACGCCCATCTCATCGAGATAGGGCCGCGTCTGCGGCGTCAGCGCGTACGTCTTGGTGCGCACGAGCGCGCCCACGTCGGCGCCCACGCGGAAGGTGCCGCCCAGCTGCTTCCCGGCGCCCAGGCGCGGGGAGAAGGTGAAGCCCTCGTCGCGGGTGAGGGCGGCCTTGCTGCCCAGGGGCAGGGCCGCGCCCAGGTGCAGCCCCAGGTCCAGCGGTCCGCCCCGGTTCTCGGCGAGGAAGCCCAGGCGGGCCTGGAGCCACGGCGTGCCCAGCGCGCTGGTGGTGGGACGGGTCAGGCCCAGTCCGGCGGTCTCCGGGCCCCACTGCGCCACGATGGGCACCTGCGCGCCCACCTCCAACCAGTTCGTGAGCGCGTACGCGGCGCTCACGTGCGCCGTCACGCGGTTGGAGATGACGTCGCCCTGCCGCTGGTCGTCCTCCACGACGACCAGGGGGCGGTTCTCGTAGTGCGCGGTGAGCCCGACGCGGAACTGGCCCGCGGAGAGCAGGTCCCCGGTGGACAGCACCAGGCTGTCGCGCATGCCGGGGTTGAGCTGCAGGCGCTCCAGTTCGATGCCCGGAATGGTGCTCTGGGCCTGGGCGCTGAAGGCGCAGAGGACGGCCAGTCCTCCGAGCCCAAGGTGATGCCTTCGTGCGAACAAGCGTTCCTCCACATCCACACGCGGGCGTAGGAATGCCCGCGATGGTGCGCGGGCGGTTGCACGCCAGGGGCCAGGGGATGTTGGGAGGAAGACAGTGAGGAAATGCGCGGGGATGCGGCGGCGAAGGGGCCGCGGCCCCGGGCGGCTGACACGTCAGGAATGGGGCGCTGACACACGGCCCCTTCCCGCTGACGCGTCAGCGACGCACAGGGTAGGTCACAGGTCGAAGTGGCCGGCGGCTTCGGGCTGGTAGGGCACGGCGACGATGCGCAGGCGCCGGGTGCGGCCGTTGGGCAGGGGCCACTCCACGGTCTGGCCCACGGACAGGCCAATCAGCGCGCTGCCCACGGGCGCCAGGATGGAGATGCGGCCCGCGTCGCTGTTGGCGTCCTTGGGATAGACGAGCGTCACCTCGCGCGTCTCGCCGGCCTCTTCGTCCTCGAAGACGACGGTGCTGTTCATGGTGACGACATCCCGGGGGATGGCGGCGGAGGACGTGACGACGGCGCGGGCCAGCTCGGACTCCAGCTGCTCCACGACGTCGGCGTTGCGAGCGTTGCCGTACTGTTCGACGACGCGCTCCAGGCGCTGGAGGTCGGTGTCGGTGACAAGGAGGGGATGGTCGTGGGTCATGGTCATGGGCTGCCTCCAGCGTGGGAAAGGAATGGCGGCGAAACGCATTCCCGGAAGGACGGGAGCGCGTGGCGCGGGTTCAGCGGGGAGAAGCGGAACGCCGTCCGTCGAGAACTACGCGAGACGGGCGGCGTGGGTGACAAGCCAGGCGGTGGCTCGGCCGTGCGCGGGCAGCGTCCGGCGGACAGAAGTCCGGCGCGGAGCACGCTGCATGCAGGCTGTGAGCGAAACCGTCATCTGACGAGGGACCCGGGGGAACGCGAACGCGTGAAGCCCTGAATGTAGCCGCGCCGTCCCTGAATGCAACCGACCCTGGGAAAACGAGCGGCCTGGCGAGCAGCCGCCGTGACGGCCGGAGGCGCGAAATCAGCGGAAATACGACAGCGGCTCCGGGGGGCGGTGAGGTTTACCCGGCGCGTGGGGATGTGGCATGGGTGGAAAACTCCTGGCCCGCCATGAAACGCCGCCCCGAATTCGACAGCCTGCGCGGAGTGCTCCTCGTCCTGATGACGCTGACGCACCTGCCCACCCGGTTGAGCGTCCTGGGCAACCAGCCCTTCGGCTTCGTGTCCGCCGCGGAGGGCTTCGTGTTCCTCTCCGCGTTCCTCGTCGGCGTGGTGCACGCGAAGAAGCTGGGCACGTCCAGCCCCGTGGCGATGGTGAGGAGCCTCTGGGCGCGGGCCCTCAAGGTGTACGGCTACCACGTCGCCCTGCTCGGCTTCGCGTTCACCATCATCGCGGCGCTCGGCGTCGCCGCGCGCAGGCCGGCCATCCACAACCTGCTCGGGTTCTTCCATCAGGATCCGTTCACCGCCCTGTGGAGCAGCCTCTTCCTCCTCTACTGCCCCCCGCTGCTGGACATCCTCCCGCTCTACGTCGTGCTGCTCCTGCTCACGCCCGCGGTGCTGCTGGGCGCGCGCAAGGAGGGCTGGTCCCGGGTGCTGGGCCTGAGCGCGCTCATCTGGGTCTGGGCGCAGGTGGGCCTCAAGCGCGCCCTCTACGACCTGCTCGTCGCCATCCCCGTGCTGCCGTGGCCGCCCCTGAGCATCGACCTGTCGGGCGCGTTCGACCTGTTCGCGTGGCAGTTCCTCTGGGTGCTGGGCGTCTGGCTGGGCGTCGCCCGCGCCACCGCGCCGGAGCAGCGCGAGCCCGTGTCCCGCAGGCTGCTGACGGGGGCGCTCGTCGTCAGCGCCGGGTTCTTCGTCGTGCGCCACCTGGACGTGGACCTGGGCGCCGCGTCGGTGTTGTTCGACAAGTGGTCGCTCGCGCCGCTGCGCCTCGTGAACTTCCTGGCCGTGGCCCTGCTCGCGAGCTGGCTCATGCCCCGGGTGTTCCTCTGGCTGCGCCCCAGGGTGCTGGAGGCGCTGGGACAGGCGTCGCTGCCCGTGTTCGCCGTCCACGTCGTGCTGTGCCTGCTCAGCCTGTCCCTGCTCGACGAGAACGAGGACCCGCTGGACTACTGGGATGAGATCGCCGTCCTCGTGGCGACCTTCTGCAGCATGTACTTCGTGGCGCTGCGGCAGCGGCTGTCGGGCCGGAGCATGGGCCCGCCCTCGCCGTCGTAGGCCCGGAGCGTCAGCCGCGCACGGCCGCCAGCGCGGCCTCCGTCTCCGCCACCAGGGTCCGCACCAGCTCCGCCGCCGGCCCCTCCCGCGACAGCCCCACGCCCTGCCCCGCCCACAAGGCCATGAAGCGCGTGTCGTTCTGCTTCGACGCCGCGGCCCGCAGCGCGCGCGTGGCCCCGTGCTGCTGGGGGAACGGCAGGATGACGCCGGCCTCCTCCAGCGTGGTCGTGAGCTCGTTCGGGATCGCGCGGGCGGGCCGTCCGGAGAAGGCGCGCGTGATGCGCGACGACTCGTCCCGCGCGTCCCGCAGCAGCGCCTTGTGCGCCGCCGCAGCGCTGGACTCCTGGCACCGCAGGAACGCCGTGCCCAGCTGCACCCCCACCGCGCCCAGCATCCGCGCCGCCGCGATGCCGCGCCCATCCATGATGCCGCCGCTGGCGATGACCGGCACCCGCACCGCGTCGACCAGCTGCGGCACCAGCGCCATCGTCCCCACCATGCCCGCCTCGAAGGAGCCACCGAAGGAGCCGCGGTGCCCTCCGGCCTCCGAGCCCTGCGCGACCACCGCGTCCACGCCCGCGGCCTCCAGCGCCAATCCCTCACGCACGTTCGTCGCCGTGCCCACGATGAGGATGCCGCGTGACCGGAACGCCTCCAGCACCGGCGCGGGCGGGATGCCGAACGTGAAGCTGAACACGGTGGGCGCCGCTTCGAGCACCGCCTCCACCTGCTTCGCGAAGTCCGGCATCACCACCGCGGGGACCTGAGGAGCGGGCAGACCCAGCGCCGCGTGGAAGCGCTCGAGGACCGCCAGCGCGCGTCCCGGGTCCTCGGGCGCGACGGCGGGCACCGGCGCGAAGAGGTTGATGGCGTACGGCCGCGACGTCCGCGCACGCACCGCCCGGGCCTGCTGGACGATGTCCTCCGGTGACACGTAGGCGGCGCCCAATGAGCCCAGCCCGCCGGCCTCCGCCACCGCCGCGACCAGTTCCGGCGGGGTCAGCCCGCCCGCCATCGGTGCCTGGATGAGCGGGTGCTCCACGCCGAGCCGCTCCGCGAACCCGCGCCAGGTCTGGGGATTCCTCATCGCGACACCTCCCGTGTCCCTGTCCGCCGTAACGGTCTGGCGCCACGGGGGCACCCCGTTCGCGTCGGGAGCATCAGTCTCGCTTCCGCGAGCCATGATCCACCGCGCGCCACGGGATGGCGATGGCTCCCGCGCGCTTCGTCCGGGGTCGCGGGCAGGTCCGTTCAGCGCCGTGCACTTCCCTGCGTCATTCGCAGTCGTAGTCCGGCACGGGCGCCCCTGGTTCCAGCACCACCGGCGCGGGGCCTCCCGCCTTCGCCAACGCGTCCCCACAGTCCAGCGCCGGCTGCTTCGACAGGTGCCGGTAGAGGACGCACGACGCGCGCTCCACGACGAACGCCTGCTTCGGCCAGTCCGGCCCGCGCGAGGCCAGGATGGCCACCGCGTACCGGCCGCCGTCCGGCAGCGTCACCAGCCCCACCGCATTGAGCACGTTGTAGCGCGCGTCATCCGAGCAGCACCCCGGCGGCAGCCACCCGCCCTTGTGCTGGAGCGACGCGCGGGCGCTCGCGGGCAGGCGCGTTCCCAGCCAGCCGCCGCAGCCCTCGCGGGGTGTCAGCTCCATCCAGCCCAGCAGCCGCGCCGTGGGCTCCGGCGTCAACAGCTCCCGCCGGTCCAGCCGCGCGAGGAACGACACCATGTCCTCCGCGCAGAAGTAGTTGTCGTTCTGCATCACGCGCGGGGAGTTCGTCGCCCACCGGGGCTTGCCGTAGTTCCACTTCGTCAGCGCCGTGTTCCGAAGCCCCAGGCCCTGGAGATAGACATTGATGGCATCCGGCCCGCCCACCCGGTCGATGACCTCTCCGGACGCCTCGTTGTCCGACGTCCGGAACACCTTCTCCGCGAGCGGCGCGACCGTCTCCACGTCATGCTGCCTCAGGGCCGCCGCCACCCAGAACACCTTCGCGGAGCTGGCGGAGATGTGGGGCGTGGCGCCCGCGAAGCTCGCGGACTCCCCCGTGCGCAGGTCCGTCACCGCCAGCGCCAGGTCCGTCCCGGGCGACAGCCGCGCGGCCTCCTGCCCCAGCGACTCCACCACCGTCCGCAGGGTCTCCCGAGGCGCTCCCGCCTCCGGCGCCGTCGCGCAACCGCCCATCGCCAGCAGCCCCGCCGCGAGCAGCACCTTCCGCATCAACGACTCCTCGCCCACGTCAGTGGATCCACCGGTACACCTGCTCCAGCATCAGGGCCGTCACCAGCCCGCAGTAGGTCCCCAGCACGTACCCCAGCACCGCCAGCAGCACGCCCACCGGGGCGAGCGCGGGGTGGAAGGCCGCCGCCACCACCGACGCGGAGGCGGTGCCGCCCACGTTCGCCTGCGAGCCCACCGCCGCGAAGAACACCGGCGCCCTCAGCCACCGCCGCGCGCCCATCGTCACCGCCGCGTGGATGCACATCCACACCGCGCCCACCGCCACCAGCGCGGGCGCGTCCCACAGCCGCCGGAACTCCGCTTGCGCGCCAATCGTCGCCACCAGCAGGTACAGGAACAGCGAGCCCATGCGGCTGGCCCCCGCGCCCTCCAGCCGACGCACGGGCGTGAACGACAGCACCACGCCCACCGTCGTCACCAGCAGCACCACCCAGGTGAAGCCCGTCACCACGCTGCCCAGGTCCGGCAGCCGCTTCGCCAGCGCCGTGCACGCCACCGTCACGCCAAAGGCCACCGCCAGCATCGACAGCAGGTCCGACAGGCTCGCGGGCCGGGCGGTGGCCGCCTGGATCCGCGCGGACTCCTCCCGCACCCGGTCCAGCGCCGTCCGGTCCGCGCCGATGCTCGCATCCATCGCCTTCTCCCTCCCGGCGAAGGACAGCAGCACCGCCGTCCACACGTTGGACACGCCCACGTCCACCACCACCAGCATGCTCAACGTGCTGTCCAGCGCCCCCACGCTCTGGCCAATGGCCACGAAGTTCGCGCTGCCGCCAATCCACGACCCGCTGAGGGCCGCCAATCCCTTCCACGCCTGCTCTCCCAGCTCCGCCGGCACCAGCCACCCCAACGCCAGATACGCCAGCGGCCCGCCCACCATGATGCCCACGGAGCCCGCCAGGAACACCCCCAGCGCGTCGCGCCCCAACCGGGCGATGGCGGGCAGGTCCACCGACAGCACCAGCAACACCAGGCTCGCCGGCAGGAGGTACACGCGCGTGAAGCGGTACAGCTCCGACTCCGTGGGGATGACGCCCGTGTTCGACAGCAGCGTCGGCACGAAATACGCGAACACCAGCAGCGGCACGACGTTGAAGAACCGCTCCACCGCCGGGAGGCGCTGCAAGGCATACAGCCCCGCCAGCACCGCGAGCAGCACGGCGAGGACCGCCATCGGGTCCTGGATGAGCGGCGGCGTCACCGGAGCTCCACGCCCAGGCCCGCGCCGTCCCCCAGCTGGATGCGGCCCGCCACCACCGGGTGCGCGCGGTACGGGTCATCCGCGAGCAGCAGGTTTCCGTCCAGGTCCACCCAGTCCACCAGCGGCGCCAGCTGCGCGCCCGCCGCGATGCCCAGGCCCGTCTCCACCATGCAGCCCAGCATCACCTTCAAGCCGCACGCGCGCGCCGTCTCGATGATGCGCAGCGCCTCGCGGATGCCGCCGCTCTTCTGGAGCTTCACGTTGATGCCGTGAAAGCCCTCCGCCAGCTTCGGCACGTCCGACGCCTTCGTCAGCGACTCGTCCGCCACCAGCGGCAGCGGCGAGCGCGCGCGCAGCCACTTCGCCCCGTCCACGTCCGCCGCCGGCAGCGGCTGCTCCACCAGCTCCACGCCCTGCGTGGACAGCCACTGGATGTGCGCCAGCGCCGCGTCCGGCGTCCACGCCTCGTTCGCGTCCACGCGGATCGCCTGCGCCGTCAGCGCGCGCACCGTGCCGAACACCTCCCGCACGCGGTCCGAGCCCAGCTTCACCTTGAGCACGGGAAAGTCCGCCGCCTCGCGCACCTTCACCGCCAGCGTCTCCGGCGCGTCGATGCCAATGGACATGCTCGTCACCGGCTGCCGGCGGGGATCGACGCCCAGCATCCGGTACAGCGGCACGCCCAGCACCTTGCCCGCCAGGTCATGCAGCGCCAGGTCCACCGCCGCCTTCGCCGCGGGGTTGTCCGGCAGCGCCGCGTCCAGCGCCTCGGACACGTCGCGGAAGGCGCGCAGGTCGCGGCCCTCCAGCACCGGCGCCAGCTGGTGGAGCGCCGCCTCCACCGTCTCCCACGACTCGCCATAGCGCACGTTGGGCGCGGCCTCGCCGTGGCCCACGTGTCCCTCCGCGCGCAGCTCCACGAACACGTTGCGCTTCACCGTGCTCGTGCCTCGGGAGATGGTCCAGGCGTGGCGCAGCGGCAGTTCCACGGTGCGAAAGCTCAACGGCGAGGCCATGGGCGGACTCCCTCCAGGGCCGCACCCTTAACATGGCACTCCCGGTAAACGCCGCTTCCGTTGCCTTCCAGGTCCCGAGGCGCGAGCCTCCCGCGCATGCGTCTCCTGCCCCTCGTCGCCGTCCTGCTCGCGCTGGGTCCAAGCCACGCCGCGTCATCCCGCCCGGCGCCGAAGGACGCGCTGCGGACCCTGCTCGCGGAGCTGGTCGCCGCGGACACGTCCAACCCGCCCGGCAACGAGACGGCCGCGGCCCAGGTGGCGGCGCGCTGGCTGCGCGACGCGGGCATCGAGTCGGAGCTCATCGAGCCCTCGCCCGGACGCGGCAACCTGCTGGTGCGCCTGAAGGGGAATGGACAGGGCAGGCCGGTCCTCGTGCTCGCGCACCTGGACACGGTGCCCGCCGTGCCCGCCGAGTGGGCCACCGACCCATGGAAGCTCACGGAGAAGGACGGCCTGCTCCACGGGCGCGGCGTGCAGGACAACAAGGGCATGGCGGCGGCGAGCATCCTCGCGCTGCGCCGCCTGAAGCAGGAGGGCGGCCCGCGCTCGCGCGACATCCTCCTGTACCTGGGCGCGGACGAGGAGGTGGGTTCGGGGCAGGGACTGGACTGGATGATGGAGCACCGCCCGGAGCTGAAGGAGGCGGAGTTCGCGCTCAACGAAGGCGGCCTCACGGAGCTGTCCCCGGACCGCGGGGCGGTGCGCTTCGTGGCGCTCCAGGCCGCGGAGCGCGTGTCCCGCAACGTGACGCTCAAGGCCACGGGACCTGGAGGTCACTCCTCCGCGCCGCCCGTGGACGCGGGGCCGCTGGTGCGCGTGGCCGCGGCGGTGGCGCGCGTGGGGGCCCTCACCTTCCCCGCCCACCTCACGCCCGCCGCGCGGCTCCACGTGCAGGGCCGAGCGCCTTCGACGCCGGGGGAGCTGGGAGAGGCCCTGCGCCGCATCGCGGCCGCGCCGGACGCACCGCCGGAGGAGGCGGTGGCCACGGTGGCGAGGCTGGAGCCCGCGCTGGGGGCCGTGCTGCGCACCACCTGCGTGCCCACCGTGTTCAAGGCGGGCACGCGCGCCAACGTCATCCCCGCCACCGCCGAGGCCACCGTCAACTGCCGCCTCCTGCCGGACGCGGACGCGCAGGCCGTGCGCGAGCGCATCGTCGGCGCGGTGAACGACCCGGACATCCAGGTGGAGATGGACGTGTCGCCGCCGGACTCGCCCATGTCGCCCGTGGGTGACAACGCGATGTTCCGCGCGGTGAAGGCCGCCGCGGCGCAGGTGTGGCCGAAGGCGCCGGTGCTGCCGCGCATGTCCACCGGCACCACCGAATCCGCCACGCTGCGCCGCGCGGGCATCCACGCCTATGGCATCGACCTGTTCGCCCTCACGCCCGAGGACGCGCGCACCGCCCACGCCCCCAACGAGCGCGTCCCCGTGGCGTCGCTCCAGCCCGGCGCGGAGTTCGTCTACCTCACGCTGAAGCACCTGACGCGCTGAGGGGGCGGAAGCCGTGCGGCCCTGGGACTCGGGCCACACGGACTCCACCTCCCGTCGGTCTACATGTCCTTCACGGTGTCGAAGAGGCTGCCGGCCGTGTCGTAGCTGAAGTACGGGCCCTGCCACTTGTAGACGTGGCTGGGGTCCGGGTTCCAGAACAGCCAGCTGTTGACCGAATACAGATACGCCCAGAACGTCTGCCCATAGCTCTCCAGCCACGGACCGCCGCTGGCGCCGCCCGTCATGGTGCAGCTGATGGTGGGGAAGCCCCCTTCGTTCCAGGTGCTGCCATTGCAGTAATAGAGCTGCGAGCCGTCATAGGGCGGGTTCGACGGGTAGCCGAACTGGTAGATGTATTGCCCGTAGCCGATGCCCCACTTGATGCCCTGGCCGCCCACCGCGTCCACGATGCGCACGCCGTTGCGCGGGTTCATCACCACCGCCGCCACGTCGTAGGCGCGGTCCCCGTTGTTGATCCACCCGTTCTTCGCCCACAGCTGGTACGACGTCCAGACGCCGTACGGCGACCCCGCGTGGTACGCCGGCACGAAGACCCAGTTGGTGTGCCAGCCCCGCCCCGCCCCGCCGCCGTGCACGCAGTGGCCCGCGGTGAAGACCACCCGCTTGCCATTGCTGTTCACCGTGCTGCCCGAACAGGAATAGTTCCCGCCCTGGTCGCCCGTGTAGAAGATGCGGCCGCTCATCGAGTGGATGTCCGCCGCCCCCATGGGCACGCCACCGCGAGGCTCCGCGCCGTCCACGACCCCCACCGCCTTGTCCTCCGGCGTCCGCCGCAGGCTGATGGGCGCCGTCCCCGACGTGGCCGGCACGTCCGCGGGGATGGCGGCGGCCATCCGCTCCGGCGTCCAGTACGCGAGCACCGCGGCGATCTCCGACTGCGCCGCGAACGTGCGCGAACCCGCGTTGTCCGAGGGGTCCGCCGAAGCCCCCGGCGCCGCGTGGGCCGCGCCCCCCGCCACTCCCAGCACGAACACCGCGGCGGTGAAGGCGGTACGGCATTTCGACAAGAGGTGCATGACTGCCTGCCTTTCCTGCGACTTCGAGTGAAGGGCGGCAGACTATAAGTAACGTCTGACAATCACTGTCGCGGCGCTGTGATTGCGTCCGGGCGGTATTCTTGAAGCCAGACTTTCTCGAAGCCCCAGGTGAAGAGCATCCAGTGGTGAACCTGTCTGGTGAAGCCTTCCGCCAGGATGGGGCGCGTGACCGTGATGATGCGGGTTCCGGGTGAGCAGGTGCGAAGGTGGGAGACGAGGCGAGCCTTCGTCTCCGGGCTGAACGCCACCCAGTTGCAGAAGACATGGGTCGCATCCGTGAGCGGTTCGCGGGTCATGTCGCCCACGGTCAGGGTGATGCCCGCGGGCCTCAGCCAGGGCTCCACGCGCGCCACGTGGTCCGCGAGCAGCTCCACGCCATGCGCCCCGGCGCCCAGCCAGCGCGCGGCGAGCAGCACCCGCCCTCGCCCCGCGCCCAGGTCCACCACCCGGCTGCCAGGACCCACGCCCGCCTGCTTCAAGAAGCGCAGCGCCGTCACGAGCGGCGTCTCGCCGTACATCAGCTCGCGGAACGACTGGCCCGACGCCTGGAGCACGCGGGCCATCTCGAAGGTGCGCCGCGCGCGGTAGGGCGTGCGCAGGATGCGCTGCCACCACAGCCCCAGGTACGGCCGCAGGAGCCGGGGTCGAAAGTGGAGCAGCAGCAGGTCGGTGACCCGCAGCACGACGGCGATGACGACGCCCTGGAGCTGGAGCGAGAGCCGCTCCAGGAACGGCAGGTCGTACGCGTCCAGCGCGTCGTCGTGACGCGGGCCGGGTACAGGGGGAGGGGCGTTGTCCGTCATGCGCCGCGGAGGCTGGCGGGATTCGGGAGCCCATGCAATGCCCCGCGCTCAGCTCCCAGCGGAACACCTGCGCGCGGGTGGAGCCCGCCGCCGCGGGCAGGGCGGCGGCGGACTCGAACGCCTCAGAGCAGCTTCTTCGCCAGCTTGGACAGGGCCTTGTCGTCCGCCACGGCGGGCAGGGCCAGGAGGCGCGCGGCCACCTGCTTTCCCACCGCCGCGTTCTGGGCCGCGACCTTCAGGTACACCGCCGCGCGGTCGACGAGGTCCGTGCTTTCGCGCGACGCCTCCACGCGCGCGAGCAGCTCCTTCGCCAGGGCGGCCGTGTTGAACTTCTCGAAGAGGCCGCGCAGCGCCTGCCGCTCCAGCACCTCCGGGCGCGTCTCCGCCAGGTTCAGCGCGGGCTGGAGGAGGGCCAGCCCCAGCGTGCGCATGGCCTCCGCGACCACGCCGGGCTTCCACCCGTCCGCGAACGCCACCAGCAGGGCCTCCGCGCCACGCACATCGCCCAGCATGCCCAGCGCGTACACCGCGTGCTTGGCCTCGGTGTCGTCGTGGCTCCGGCCCTGCACCAGTTGGACGAACCGGTCGATGACCTCCGCGTCCCCCATCCGGGCCAGCGCCTCCGCCGCCTCGCGCCGCACCTCGCGCGAAGGGTCTCCATGCAGCACCTGGCGCAGCGCGGGCATCGCCGCCGAGCCCAGCTCCGCCAGCCGCCCCACCGCCGCGCCCCGCTCCTCCTTCGTCGTCTCGGAGAGCGCGGCCTGCACCAGCGGCACCGCCCGCTCCCGGCGGCGCTTCAAGAGCTCCGCCACCGCCGCCTCGCCGGTCTCCCGGGCGTGCACGTCCTCCAGCGTCTCCTTCGCGAACAGGCGCAGGCCCGCGTCATGCCCCTTGCGCGTCATCGCGTCCAGCTCGCGCCGCGCCTGGACTCCGCCCATCGCGCCCAGCACGCGGATGGCGGTGCGGCGCACCATCCGGCTGTGGTGCTCCGCCAGCGCGTCCCGCACGGCGTCCAGCGCCGCCTCGCCCCGCGCCGCCACCGTCCGCGCCACGAAGGCGCTCGCCGCGCCGTCGCTCCAGGCGGGGTAGTAGTCCCGCGTGAGGGCGTCCGCGCCCAGGCGGGCGTAGTAGCGCGCCGCGTGCGCCGCCGACTCGTAGCGCGTCAGCTCCCCGCGCGCCCGGCGCACCATGGCCTCGCCCGGCGACAGCACCTCCTCCGACCGGTGCACGCGGATGCTCGGGTGCGTGGGCACGGACTCCAGCGCGGACGTCTCCACCTGCACCGCGCCCGACAGCCGCACCAGCGCGATGCCCAGCACCTGGTACACCTTGATGAAGTCGTCCAGCCGCTCCACCGGGTCCGGCCGCCGCGCCAGCGCGTCCAGCAGCGCCCCCGGCTTCTCCAACCCCAGCTCCTGGAGTCGGGCCACCAGCGGCTCCACCGCGCGGGGCCCCACCGCGGACAGGCCGCTCGCGAACGCATCCGCCAGCTCGTCGCGAACCTCCGCCAGCGCGATGGCCGCCCGCGACGCGCCCGCCGCTCGCGCCGCCTCCGCCCACCCGCTGCGGGGCAGCGCGTTCGGCGTGGCGGGCGCGCGGACACGGCCTCGACGCCGGGGCGACACGGGCGCGTCCTCGGAGCGGCCCAGCGGGCGCAGGTCCAGGCCCTCCGGCGTCCGCACCACCAGGGCGGTGGGGAACAGCGTGGGGAGCGCCGCCTCCAGGCCCACGTCCCCCAGCACCGCCAGCAGCTTCGCGTCCTCCAGGGCCCCGGCCAGCGGCTCCTCCAGCGAGGCATCCACGGGCAGGAAGAGCCCCCGCCCCGCGCCGTCCACGAACTGGGAGCGGGCCCCGCTGGCCAGCAGCGTCTCCACCCGCACCGCCACCGGCAGCAGGTCCGGCGCGAACACGTCCTTGCGGTGCTCCTGGAAGGCCGCCATCACCGCGCCTACGTCCGGGAGCGCGACCTCCACCAGCCGCTCCAGCGACGCGCGGTCCACCGGCGTCCCGCCTGTCCACGACTCCAGGTCCAGCCGGTGCGGCGCGAAGCCCGGGTACTGCCCGCCCACCGCGCCCTGGAGCACGAAGCCCGCGCGGCTCTTCTTGGGCTCCACCGTCTTGAGGGACGCGGGGAGGATCTGCTTCTCGCTGTAGTGGCCGCCCGACACCAGGTCCACGAAGCGGCTCTCCCGGACGAGGAACCTGTCCGGCGTGACGCGCGAGGAGAACGCGTACTCCACCAGCGTCAGCCCGGTGACGGGCGTCCGGTCCTTCTTCGTCCACGTCCTTCCAATCAGCTCCTCCACGTGGCGGGGCTCCAGCGCGTCGCCGCCCAGGTGCTTCTCCACCTTGCGCGCCGTGAGCAGCATGTCCGCCACCAGGTCCGTGTACACCGGCGCCTCGAACGTCCCCGTGCGGGCCGCCGCCGCGTCCAGCAGGCCCGCCAGCTCCACCGCCCGCGCCGACAGCCGCCGCAGGCCGTTGGCCCGCAGCGCCTCGCCCAGGGCCCGCACCTGCTCGGGACGCTCCGCGCCCAGCGACGCCACGCCCGACAGGCCCAGCTCGCGCACCAGCGTGGACACCTGCGCCACGCCCGCCTTCATCAGCTCGCCCGTCTCCGCCTTGCCCTTCTTCACGCTCTTCTTCGCGCCGCCCGTCCCCGCCGGCGCGACCGGGGCGGCCTCCGCGGTGACGAAGGCCTGCGGCGCCCGCGCCCACGCCACCAGCAGCGCCGCCGCGTGCTTGCAGAAGGGACGCGAGCGCGCCGCCATGCACGAGCACCGCCCCTTCACGTCCGAGCGCGCCTCGCCGAAGACAAGCGAGACCTTGTACGGCGTCGCCCCTGAACCCGCCGCGTCCGCGAACAGCCGGTTCTCATACCGGGACAGGTGGGTGAGCTGCTTGCCGTCGAACAGCGCCGCGCCCTTCGCCAGCTCCGTCTTGTCGCTGATGATCTCACTCAGCGCGCCCATGCCAATGATTGGCCGCACGTCAGCCATGGCGGTCCCCCTTCTCCGCTGACGCGATGAGCGGCGTCAGGTCCTGGTTGCGCATCACCCGCTCCACCACGTCCACCAGCTTCCGGGGCGTGCACCCGAAGCACGGAATCCCGAGCGCCGTCAGCTGCTCCGCCATCGCGTGGTCGTAGGAGGGCCGCCCGCTGTCCGACAGCGCCAGCAGGCACAGCACCTTGGAGCGCGAGTCCACCAGCTGCCGCAGCCGCGCCACCAACGCCTCCGCGTCGCCGCCCTCGTACAGGTCGGTGATGAGGATGAAGAGCGTCTTCTCCGGCCGGCGCACGTAGTGCTCCTGCGCATAGGCCACCGCCCGGTTGATGTCCGTGCCTCCGCCCAGCTGCGCGGAGAAGAGCACCTCCACCGGGTCCGCCAGCACGGGCGTCATGTCGACGATCTCCGTGTCGAACAGCACCAGGCTCGTGCGCAGCACGTCCAGCGACGCGAAGATGGCCGCCATCACGGAGCTGTACACCACGCTCTCCGCCATGGAGCCGGACTGGTCCACCACCAGCGTCACGTCCCACTCGTGGTGACGGCGCTGGTTGGGCCAGAAGTAGAAGCGCTCCGGGATGAGCCGCTTGCGCTCCGCGTCCCAGCCCTTGAGGTTGGAGCGGATGGTCCGCCGCCAGTCGATGTTGCGCGCGATGGGGATGGGGCTCGTCCTGTCCCTGCGCAGCGCCCCCAGCACCGCCGTGCGCAGCGGGGACTCCAGCTTCTTGCGCAGGTCCTCCACCACCTCCCGGATGATGCCGCGCGCCGCGTCCTTGGCCTGCTCCGGGATGAGCCCGCGCGCGCTCACCAGCGTCGTCACCAGCTCCAGGTTCTTGTCCAGGAAGGGCAGCGTCTCCGGCTCGAAGAGCAGCTGGGTCAGCCCCTTGCGCTCGATGGCGTCCTTCTGCACCAGCGCGATGACGTCCTCCTGGAAGAAGTCACGCAGCGCGCCCAGCCACTTGGGCAGGTAGGGCCGGGAGCCGCCGCGGCCCGCCGAGCGCTCGCCGTAGACGAAGGAGAGCGCGTCATCCAGGTCCTCCAGGCTGTCGCCCTTCAGGTCCACCGTGCCCGCCCCGGCGCCCAGCGCGCTCAGGGACGGACAGGCACCGGTCTTCTCCGCCTCCGGGCCCAGCGCCAGCCGCCAGCGCAGCAGCGCGTCGCGGTCCTTCGGGTCCAGGTCCTTGGGGTCCACGCTCATAGCAGGTCGTCCAGGTCGTCGAGCGCCTTGCTCAGGTCCGCGCTCATGTCCTTCAGCGTCGCCTTGTCCTTCTCCTCCAGCACCGCCTTCACCGCGTGGCCCTTGTCCTTCAGCTGCCGCACGCCCATCACGTTCTCCATCAGGTAGCGCCGCTCCGTGGCGCCCAGCGTGCCCAGCGCCCGGCGGAGCACGGGCAGCGTCTGCCGGAAGCGCTCCGGCTCCACGTTGACCAGGAAGTCGTCCAGCGCCTTCACCACGTCGCGGCTCTTGACCAGCACCAGCGCGTTCACCTGGAGGAAGCCCTCCAGGTACGCCGCCGCGTCCGCCGGCTCCACCGCCAGGGACAGCCGCCGCCCCACCTCCAGCGCCACGTCCGCCTCGGGCAGCTCTCGCGCCAGGTACAGGAGGCCCGTCGCCAGCCCCGACGTCGCCGGGTGCACCGCGTGGCTCTCCATCAACCCGCGCGCCTCCGCGAGCCAGCCCTCCTTGTCCGCGCGCGGCTGGGACAGCGCCACCTCATGCAGCGTGCGCAGCGCCTCCAGCACCTTCGCCACCGCGTCCGGCGCGCACGCGCTGGCCTCGCGCACGCGCAGCAGCGCCCGGCCGAAGGTCTTCTCTCCCAGCGCCGCCACGGCGTCGTCCCCCACCTCCGAGTGCGCCCGCGACGTGCCATAGGCCATCAGCCCCGACAGCGCCCGCGCCGCCGAGGCCAGCGACGGCAGGTCCGCGTCCGTGGCCGCGTGCGCGTCACACGCCTGGAGCGCCGTGGCCACCGTCTGGGGGCACCCGGTGATGACGGACTCCAGCAGCACGTCCGCGGCGTCGGCCGTCGACTTCGCCTGCGCCAGCCGCTCCTGGAGCACGCGCGTCGTCACGCCCTCCAGCGAGTCGCCCAGGACGATCTTCTCCACCAGCGCCACGTCCGTGGACGGCGTCCACTGCGCCTGCCAGGACTCGCGCACCCGCGTCAGCGCCGCGTAGCCGCCCGCATCGGACTCCGCCGCCTGCTTGCGCGAGGAGCCCGTGCCCGACAGCGACGCGTATGGGATGCCGGCGACGCGCAGCCGGTGGAGGAACACGGAGGAGCCCACCTCCACCGGGTTGTTGAGCCGGAGCGCGAACGTCTCCGGGCTGTCGGTGCGCGGCAGCCGCCGCTCGCCCACCTCGCGCCAGAACTCCGCCTGGAGCGAGTTCTGCCCGATGCGGCTCGCCACCTGCCCCACCTCGTGGCCGATGACGCTCTTCCACAGGAAGCTGTCCACGTGCGTCGCGTCGCCCCGACACAGCGTGGCCACCGTCGCCTCGCGCAGCTCATCCAGCCCCGGGGCGCTCTTCTCGCGCAGGTCCGACAGCGTCACCGCCAGCCGGTACGCCTCCAGCACGTCCGACAGCGACGCGGAGAAGCCCCGCATCCGCAGGTGACTGGCGAAGTCCAGCAGCACCTCCAGCGTGGCGCGCCGGAAGTCGCAGTGGGCCTCATGGGCCTTCTGGTAGAAGTGCGGCGCCCGGTTGCCCGCGCCGTATCCCAGCTGCTCCGCCAGGCGCGGGAAGCTGAAGGGAATCACCGTCACCGCGCAGGGCACGCCCGCCGGCAGCCGCGCCTCCAGCGCGGGCTCCACGTCGTTCGCCAGGAACGCCGCGGTGTGCGCCGCGCCCGCCACCACCGCCACCTTCTCCGGCGCCACCCCGCCCGCCACCACCTCCAGCACCTTGCGCGCCATGAAGGCGTCGCGCTGGCGGTGGTAGCCCGGCCGGGGGCCCGCGTTGACGACCTCCGCCCACGCGATCAGCATCGGGCGGAACTGCTCGGGGCTCCAGTCCGGCGCCTCGAAGGCCGCCTCCCAGAACTCCTCGAAGGAGCGGTAGCCCCGCGAGCGCGCGAAGGCATCCGTCAGCGGCACCGCGTCGTCGGGGACGGGCGCGCCTGCCTCCGCCTCCTGCTCCGCGCCGGGCGCCTGACGGTCCACCGCGAGGCTGACCCCCACCGGGATGTCGATGAACTCCACGCGCACGCCCTTCGCGCGGGCCCACTTCAGCGCCTGATACTCCGGCGAATAGGCCGCGAAGGGCCACAGGGAGGACGCCGGGGTGCCGTCCGTGCGGTAGCCCAGGATGGCCACGGGGGGCCGCGTCTGCGCGTCGCACAGCACGTCCACCATCCCCGTGGCGTCGCAGGGCCCCTCCACGAGGACGACCTCTGGCCGCACCCGCTCCAGCCACTGCTGGAGGACGGCGGTGGTGCGCGGCGAGTGGTGACGCACCGGGAAGTGCAGCACCCGGGAGAGCAGGGCGAAGTCCATCAGCCCCTCAGCAGCTTCTTGCTCGCGGAGTACAGGTCCTTCCAGGGACCGGTGCGGCTCTTGGCCACCGTCTCCATGTATTCGCGCAGCGCCTTCACGTCGTCCTCCTGCTCCTTCACCACCGCCCCCACCAGCGAGGCCGCCAGCTCCTGCGGCGTCACCGTCCCGGTGCCGAACTGCTGCGCGAGGATGGAGCTGTTGAACAGCACGCTGATGGCCTCCGCCGTGGACAGCACCGCGCCCGGGGTCCGCACCTTCGTCTTCCCGTCCTTCGTCACGCCCTTGCGCAGCTCATGGAAGAGCGTCAGCAGCACCCGCGACAGCTCCTCCGGCGGCGGCACGCCCACCTGGTAGTCCGTGCGCAGCTCCGCCTCGCGCTTGGTGACGATTTGGATCTCCTGCTCCAGGTCCTCCACCACCGGCACGGTGACGAAGTTGAAGCGGCGCTTGAGCGCGGCGCTCATCTCATTGACGCCGCGGTCGCGCGTGTTCGCGGTGGCGATGAGGTTGAAGCCCCGCTGCGCGCTCGTCACCTCCCCCAGCTCCGGCACCGACACCTGCTTCTCCGACAGGATGGAGATGAGCGAGTCCTGGATCTCCGGCGACGTGCGGGTGACCTCCTCGAAGCGGGCGAACTTGCCCGTGCGCATGGCGCGGAGGATGGGCGAGGGCACCAGCGCCTCCGGCGTGGGCCCCTGCGCGAGCAGCAGCGCGTAGTTCCAGGAGTACTTGATGTGGTCCTCGCTGGTCCCCGCGGTGCCCTGCACGACGAGCCCGGAGGTGCCGCTGACGGCCGCGGAGAGGTGCTCCGACAGCCAGCTCTTCGCGGTGCCCGGCTCGCCCACGAGCATCAACGCGCGGTCCGAGGCGAGCGTCGCGATGCAGACCTGCACGATGCCCCGGTCCCCCACGTACTTCGGCGTGATGGCCACCCCACCCACGGGCTTGGGGCTGCCCAGGATGTAGGTCTCCACCGCGCGAGGCGACAGCGCCCAACCCGGTGGGCGGGCCTTGTCATCATGCGCGGCGAGGGCGTCCAGTTCGTTCTTGTACTTCGCTTCGGCAGGCAGGCGGATGTCCGGCATGAGTCGCACGCTATCCAGGCCATCTGACATCCGGCAAACGCGCTGACTGCCTTCACGGGTCCGGCCAGGACGTGACGGTTTCCTACCCACGAACCGCGGGTACACACCCCCGCGAGCGTCCGGGCAGGAGCGTCAGGAAGTCAGCCGTCCCCCTCAGGTTTCTGACCCTCCCCCGCCCTCCGGGCGCCCCGCTCCGAGGGAGCCGACGGTGAAGGGCTCCTGGCATCCGCATTGCTCCAGGCCCCGGGCACCCTTCCGCCTGGGAGTCATCCTTGAACGTCCACCGGCTGCGGCACCTCTTCTCACGGGCGCTGCGCACGACCCTCGCCACGCCGCTGGTGCTGGCGGGCTGTGGCGGCGCGGACCTGGAGGGCTACTCGCGGATCGAGTGCGACCAGGGCCACCCCGCGCTCGGGGACCTGCGGATCTCCCCCGCGCCGGACTTCGTCCAGCTCCGCTCTCTCAATCCCTATCAAGGAGCCGCCGGGTCCAATCCCGCCTCCACCTCCGGCCGGGCCTGCGCGACAGCCATCGACGTCCCCGCCTGCGAGGCAGCCCTGGAACAGGCGAACGTGGCCTCGGGCTTCCACAGGGACTGCATCGATTCCTGCACCGAATACTTCCTGGTCACGACGTCCGGTGACGCGGTGAAGACCTACGCGACGCAGGACGCCCTCCAAGGCCTGCTGGGGACCCTCGACACCGAACAGGAGGCCGTGCTCCGGACCTTCGCGGCGGGCTACGCGCTGAGCTGCTCCACGCTGGAGCAGGGCGCGGTGAAGAAGAACGCGGATGGCAGCTTCAACGTCATCGGGAACAAGGGCTATGCCTGCGGAGCCGGCACGGCGCTGACGCAGCACGTGGTGCGGGTGTCCGCGTCGGGCGAGGTCCGGGAGCTGGAGGAGCATGTCCTGGAGAAGGGCAGTCCCAACTGCAACATCGGCCGGCGGCCCGTGGGGCTCCAGGTCGCGGACGCGTGCGGGGGCGAGGACGCGCTGGGCCGCTACTTCGCGAACGCGGCGCACCTGGAGGCGGCGTCCGTGCATGCGTTCCTGCGGCTGCGCGACGAGCTGGCCCTGCACGGCGCGGACATGGGCCTCCAGGACGCGGCGCACCGGAGCGCCATGGAGGAGGTCCAGCACGCCCAGGTCACGGACCGGCTCGCGCGGCGCTTCGGTGCCACGCCCCCGCGCCCGGTGGTGACGGAGCTGCCTCCGCGCTCCCTCGTCGACGTGGCCCTGGAGAACGCCGTGGAGGGCTGCGTGCGCGAGACGTACGGCGCGCTGCTCGCCCACCACCAGGCCCTGCACGCGCGCGACCTGGAGGTGCGCGAGGCCATGGCCCGCATCGCGGAGGACGAGACGCGGCACGCGGCCCTGTCCTGGGACATCCATCAGTGGGCCCAGCCACGCCTCTCCGACAAGGACCGCGAGGGCCTGCGCGAGGCCCAGCGGCGCGCGGTGGGGGTGTTGCGCGAGGAGGTCGCCGTGCCGCTCGACGCGAGCATCGTCACCGAGGCGGGCATGCCCACCCCCGAGGCCGCCCTGGCCCTGCTGGACACCCTGGAGCAGGAGCTCTGGGCCTGAGCGACGTCCCTCGACAGCCCTCGGAAAGCAACCCCTGTCGTCCAACCGGACTTTCAAGGAATCCAATCTTGTAGGCCCCTGCGAGCGTTTGAGAGAATCGGGCGCGTGAACGCCCGCGCCCGCGTCCTCTCCGCTGTCCTGCTCGCCTCGTGCGTCTGGGCGTGCGCCTCCTCGCCCCCGTCGCCTCCCGTGGACACACCCACGGAGGCGGGCTCCCCGGCGCGGCTCTGGCAACGGACCGCGATGACCGGCGACCTCGCGCGCTTCACCCGCGACGGCACCCGCGTCTCCGCCGACGGCGCGCTGGAGCTGGACCCCGGCACCGCGAAGCGGGGCACGGATCCGTTCCCCGCCGGCGGCTGGACGGACGGCGGCAGCTTCTACAACGGCGGCGCGTTCCACGTCGGCACCGCGACCTCGGAGCTCCAGTCCGTCCCCGGCGGCTTCGACAGCGTGGTGCCCTCGTTCGACGCCCAGACGCCTCCCGGCACCTGGGTGAAGCTCACCGTCGCCGCCCGCATCGAGGGCACCTGGACGAAGGACTACGAGCTGGGCATCTGGGCCTTCGACACCGCCACCGTCGCGCGCCACAGCGTGGACGGCCAGGGCGACGGCGACGGCAACGTCCTCACCGACACGCTCAACCTGAAGCGCCGCGCGGACGCCCTGCGCGTCACCGTGTCCCTCTTCTCCGAGCGCCCCGGCGTGAGCCCCCGCGTCCGCGCGCTCGCCGCCGCCCTCACCGACACGCGCCTGACGCCCCAGGACGCCACCGCGGACCGCACCGCGTGGGGCACCGTGCTGGACGTGCCCGGTTACTCGCAGATGGTCTACCCCGACGGCGGCGAGGTCTGGTGCTCCCCCACGTCCACCACCATGCTGCTCGGGTACTGGGGCCGGAAGCTCCACCGCGCGGACCTGGAACACCCCGTCCCCACCGCCGCCGCCCACACCTATGACTGGGTCTACAAGGGCACCGGCAACTGGAGCTTCAACACCGCCTACGCCGCCCACATGGCGGACGGCGCGCTGCACGGGCTCGTCGCCCGCTTCGACTCCTTCGCCCCCGTGGAGCGCCTCATCGCCGCCGGCATCCCCGTCAGCATCAGCATCGCCTACGAACCCGGGGAGCTCCCCGGCGGCGCCGCCCGCCGCACCGACGGCCACCTCATCGTCGTGAAGGGCTTCACCGCCACCGGCGACGTCGTCGTCAATGATCCTGCTTTCTCCTCCAACGAAACCACCGGCGCCACGTACCCGCGCGCCGAGCTGTGGCGCGCATGGCAGCACTCCCGAGGGGCCGCCTACGTGCTCTGGCCCGCCGGCACCGCCCTCCCCGCCCAGGGGCTCACGCCGCTGCCCTAGCTCCGTCCAGAGGCGGACATGCGGACGACGCAACGCGGCGCGGAGTGTCCACTGGCCCGGACCTCGGGCGCCCCGTCCCTTGACGTGGGGCCGTCCGTGGGCGACCCGACAAGGCCTTTAGCCTTCAGTTCACCGAAATTAGGCTTGATTTCAACGCGCGGAATGTAAATACCTGCGCGCATGGATTTCGTTGTCCCCACCGGGCTTCCGGCAGGGGACACGCCTGGAGGCAGGACCATGGAGCAGAAGCCGCTGCGGGACTTCCTGGAGATTCCCTACGACGAGTTGGAGGAGCTCAACCTCAAGGTGAAGGAGCAGCGCCTGCGGCGCGAGTCTCCGGACAAGATTCGCGAGGAGCGGATCAAGTACCTGACGGACGAGAAGCGCATCAAGGCCATCACCGTGTGCTTCACCGACCTGGAAGGTCGGCTGCACATGCTGGACTACGACAAGAAGTTCCTGCTCAAGAGCGCGGACAACCTCACGTTCGACGGCTCCTCCATCCGCGGCTTCTCCGCGCAGGCGGAGAGCGACCTGCGCCTGAACGTGGACTGGAGCGCGTTCTACTGGCTGCCCTCCGACATCTTTGGCCCCGGCAAGGTGCTGGCCTTCTGTGAGGTGCTGGAGCGCGACGGCACGCCGTACCACTCGGACATGCGCGGCCAGCTCAAGCGGGCCACCGAGGCGCTGTTCCAGAAGGACGGCACCGTGTTCCACGCGGCGCCCGAAATCGAGGGCTTCCTCTTCAAGAGCCGTGACGCCGAGCGCCACTACCACGAAGAGGGCAAGTTCGAGTTCATCTCCATCGGCGGCTACTACCACGCGCTGCCGGGCGACGGGCTGCGCACCTTCATCGACAAGGCCGCGGAAGCGCAGCGCGCCATGGGCTTCCAGAACGAGAAGGACCACCCGGAGGTCGCGCCCTCCCAGTTCGAGATGAACTTCTCGTACAGCGAGGCGCTCATCGCCGCGGATCAGATCCAGCTCTACAAGCTGCTCTGCCGCCAGGTGGCCGCGCAGCAGGGGCTGACGGCCAGCTTCCTGCCCAAGCCCGTCACGGGCGTGAATGGCAATGGCATGCACATCAACATGTCGCTGTCGAAGAACAACAAGAACCTGTTCTACGACAAGGGCGGGCAGGACAACCTGTCGGGGATGGGCTGGGAGTTCATCGACCGCCTCCTGAACAACGCCAACGACATCTGCCTGGTCCTCAACTCCAGCGTGAACTCCTACCGCCGGTTGGATCCGCACTACGAGGCGCCCAATCAGATCAAGGCCTCCGCGAACAACCGCGGCGCCATGGTGCGCATCCCGTTTGGCAACGAGCGCAGCGCGCGCATCGAGTGCCGTTCGGTGGCCCCGGACGCGAACCCTTACATGGTGCTCTTCACGCTCCTGAAGACCGGCCTGGAGGGCCCCGCGCCGCAGGAGGACGCGGAGACCAAGCGCAGCCGCACCCGCTTCCTGCCGGACAACATCTACGACGCGATCCGCTTCTTCAAGGGCAGCCAGTTCATCGCCCAGACGCTGGGTGAGCAGGTGCAGGGCAAGTACGCGGAGCTGAAGGTGGGCTCCGCGGACCGGTGCCCCAAGCAGCTGGGCACGCGCGTGAAGGAGGCGGAGATCCAGTTCCACCATGAGGTGACGAACCAGTACCTCTGGAACCTCTTCTAGAGCACCCGCGGCGCCGCGGGCCCCGCGCTCAGCGCAGGGTCCGCACCGCCTGCACCACGCGGGGCCACTCCTTCGAGCGCGGGTCGATGAGCTCGTAGTGGCCCGCGCCCTTCAGCGGCACGAGGTGCACGGGGTCCTTCTGCTGGAGCCCGCGGGCGTGGAAGGCCTCGCTGATCTGAAGGGGCACGGTGTCGTCCTCGGTGCCGTGCACCAGGACCTGGGGCAGCTTCAGCGGTTGGAGCGCGGAGGGCGACGCGACGGCGTAGCGCTCCGGCACCTGCTCCGGCGTGCCCCCCATGAAGGTCTTCACGATGCCCTGGCCCAGGTCCAGCGCCGCGCCCCGCGCCAGGTCCAGCACCCCGGCCAGGGACACCACGCCCTTCAGCTTCAGGGGCGCGTCGCGGTAGAGGGGCTGCCTCGCCGTCAGCTGGTGCCGCGCGGCCAGCCACATCGCCAGGTGCCCGCCCGCGGAGTGGCCCATCGCCACCACGCGCGTCAGGTCCAGCCCCAGCGACGGCGCGGCGTCCATCAGGTGATCCGCCGCGGAGGCGACATCCTCCAGCGTGCCGGGAAAGCCGCCGCCGTCATGGCCCACGCGCCGGTACTCCACGCTCCACGTCGCGAAGCCGCGCTTCGTCAGGTCCGCGCACAGGTGGCCCGCGTGCTCCAGGCCGTACTCCGCGCGCCAGAAGCCGCCGTGGACGAAGAGCACCACCGGGTGCGGGCCCTTGCCCTTCGGCCGGCGCAGCTCCGTGAACTGCTGCGGCGCTTCGCCATAGGCGATGCGCGCATCGGGCGGCGGCGGCGGCGTTTCCAGGACCCACGTGGAGCTCATGCGCGCATCTTGGGAACAGGCGGCGGGGCGCCGCAAGCCGCGCCGCGACGGACGCAGGGGGACCCGCCGTTGGCGTGAGTGCGTGGCGGGCGGAGCCTCCGCTACGCTGCCCGCGATGGGAGCATCCCTGCGTGCTTGAGTCGAACGAAGCGGAGCTGCGGCTGGCCCTGGCCGAGGGCCTGCTCTCCCGCGAAGAGGTGGACGCCCTGCGTGAGGAGGCCGCGCGGCACGGCGCCTCTCCGCTCGAGCTGCTCGTGAAGCGGGGGCGGCTCACGCCCGGCTCGCTCACGTCGCTGCGCAAGGAGCTGGAAGCAGGGACCGAGACGCCGCCTCCCGCGAGCCCTCCCTTCAACGGTGAACGCCCGCACGACGGCTCGCGGCCCTCACTCCCCCCGGACAGCGGCGAAGGCCCGCACGACCGGGCCCAGCCCGCCACTCCCGGCGCCGCACCCTCTCCAGGCGAGGCTGGACCTCCACACGACAACGCGCCACGGCCCGCCACTTCGGAGGACACGCTCCCTCCGGGCGGTGCGCCTCCCCCGGGTGGAGACGGGCCCGCGTTCCCGCTGCCACACTGGGAGCGCTACCAGCCCCTGCGCTTCCTCGGGCAGGGCGGCATGGGCCGCGTCTTCCTGGCGCGAGACCCGCGGCTGCACCGCGACGTGGCGCTGAAGTTCGTGCGTGACGAGGACCCGGAGCTGTCGCGCCGCTTCATCTCCGAGGCCCGCGCCCAGGCCCGCGTCGACCACGCGCGCGTCTGCCGCGTGTACGAGGTCGGCGAGGTCCAGGGGCGCGCGTACATCGCCATGCAATACGTCGCGGGAGCGCCGCTGCACACCCTGGCCGGCGCCCTGTCCGTGGAGCAGAAGGCGCTCGTGCTGCGCGACGCCACGCTGGGCGTGCACGCCGCCCACCTCGCGGGACTCATTCACCGGGACCTCAAGCCCTCCAACATCCTGGTCGAACGCGCCGAGGACGGCGCCCTCCACCCATACGTGATGGACTTCGGCCTCGCTCGCGACTGGACCGGCGGCGATGGCGCCACCGCCACCGGAACCGTGCTGGGCACGCCCCAGTACATGGCGCCGGAGCAGGCCCGGGGCGAGGTCGCCCGCCTGGACCGCCGCGCGGACGTCTACAGCCTGGGCGCCACCCTCTATCACCTGCTCACCGGCCAACCTCCTGTCACTGGCGCCAATGGATTGGAGTTGCTCGGCCGCATCTCCACCCAGGAGCCCCGCCGTCCTCGCGACCTGGACCCGACCCTCCCCGCGGACCTGGAGGCCATCGTCCTCAAGTGCCTGGAGAAGGACCGCTCGCGGCGCTACGGGTCCGCGCGGGCGCTGGCGGACGACCTCACGCGCTTCCTCGACGGCGGCCGGGTCCTCGCGCGCACCGGCCCGGCGTACCGCGTCCGCAAGTGGGTGACCCGCCACCGGGTCGCCGTCCTGGTCGCGGGCGTCGCCGGACTCGCGGTGGCGGGCACGGTGGGCCAGGGCGTGATGGCGCGGCGGGAGGTCTCGCGCCGCGAGGCCCTGACCCGGCGCTTCACCGAAGGCGTGGAGCGCATCGAGGCCCAGGCCCGCTACTCCGGTCAGGCCCCCCTGCACGACACGCGGAGGGACCGCGAGGCGATGCGCGCCCGCATGCGCGACATCGAAGCCTCCATGCGCGAAGCGGGCCCCGTGGCGGCGGGCCCGGGCCACTACGCCCTGGGCCGCGGGTTCCTGGCCCTGGGTGACGCGGAGGCCGCGCGCACGCACCTGGAGGCGGCCTGGGCCACCGGGTTCCACGAACCTCGCGTGGCGTATGCGCTCGCGCGGGTGTTGGGCCGCCGCTACCAGCACGAGCGCCTGGAGGCGGACCGGATCCCGGATGCCACCCAGCGCGCGGCGAAACAGAGAGAGGCCCAGGTCCACTCTCGCGACCCGGCGCTGGACTTCCTGAAGCGGAGCCAGGGCGCGGAGCTGCCCGCGCCCGAGTACGCCGAAGCCCTGCGCGCCTTCCACGAGGACCGCTTCGAGGAGGCGCTGAAGGCGCTGGACGCGCTGGGCTCGCGGCTGCCGTGGTTCCACGAAGCGCCCCAGCTCCGGGGCGACATCCTGCTCGCCCGCGCCGTGCGCCACGCCCTGGCGAGCGAGCGCGACGCGGCCCGGGACGACCTGGAGGCCGGGCGCCGGGCCTACGACGCGGCGGCGAACATCGGCCGCAGCGTGTCCGCCGTCCACCGGGCCCGCGCGGAGCTGGAGCAAGAGGCCCTGCTGCTGGAGGTGTCCGGACAGGGCGACGTGCTGCCCGCGTACACGCGGGGCATGGAGGCCGTGGAGCGCGCGCGGACGGCGGCCCCCGACGAGGCAGACACCTGGGTGCTGGAGGCCCGGCTCCACCGGCGCCTCGCCCAGGTGCGCGTCAGCGGCGGTGGCGAGGTGGAGCCCCTGCTGCTGCGCACGCTCGACGCGGCGAAGGAGGCGCTGAGGCTCGCGCCGGACAGCGTGGACGCACGCCACGCGCTGGCCATGGGCTGGTGGCAGTGGGCCCGCTACCGGCAGGACCGGAACGAGGACGCACGCGAACAGCTCCAGGCCGCCGTGGCCGGCTTCGAGTCCATCCCAGAGTCCGCGCGCGACTACGACTTCCACCTGGACCTGGGCCTCGTCTTCAAGGTGTGGGCGGACTCCGAGGACGGACGCGGCGGGGACTCGCTGCCCTTCCGAGCGAAGGCCATCGAGGCCTACCAGCGGGCGCTGGCCCTGGAGTCGAAGCGGCCGGACGCGTGGATCAACCTGGGCACCGCGTACGTGAACCGCGCCAACCACCCGAAGGCCCCGTCCCCGGACCGCGACCTGGAAGAGGCACGAACAGCCCTGGAGCGCGCCAGCGCCCTGGACCCGGGCCACGTCGTGCCGTGGTTCTACCTGGGCGAGGTCCACCGCACGCTCGCCCTGCGCCAGCGCGACCACGGCGGCGACGCGGGGCCGGGGCTCGCCCGCGCGCTGGAGTGCTATCGCCAGGGCGTCGCCATCAACCCGCGCCTGCCTCCGCTCTTGAATGGCGTGGGCACCGTGCTGCTCGACCAGGCGCGCGAGGCGTGGGACCGGGGCGACGCGCCAACGCCCCTGCTGGACGAGGCGGAGCGCGCCTTCACGCAGGCCATCGCCGCGGCCCCCTCCGTGGGCTTCGCGCACAACAACCTGGGCGAGGTGCGCATGTGGCGCGCGACCTGGACGCTGCTGAGCGGCCAGGACCCCACCGCGAGCGCGACGCAGGCCCAGGCCGCGCTCCAGCAGGCCACGGCCCTGCTGCCCGGGCTCGCGCAGCCGTGGGCCAACCTGGGACAGGTGCACCAGACGGTGGCCGCCTTCGCGCTGAAGCAGGGGAGAGATCCACGGGCCGCGCTCGCCCAGGCCACGCAGGCGCTGGAGCGCGGGCTGAAGCTCAACCCGTCGCTCGCGCAGGCGTGGCGATGGAAGGCGGAGACCCAGGCGCTGGAGGCACGCGGGAGGGCCCTGCATGGCGAGGCGCCCGACGACGCCTCCTTCGAGGCCGCCGCCCGGAGCTTCCAACAGGCCGTGGACCTGGAGCCCGCGAACCTGGACTCGCGGCTGGCCTACGGCGCCTTCCTGCGCGAGTGGGGCGCGAGGAAGGCCTCGCGCGCCCACCTCCAGCGGGGCCTGACGCTGACCGAGGCCGTGCTCACCGCGCGGCCGGGATGGAAGGACGCGAACCGCCTGCGAGACGACCTGCGCCAGGCCCTCGCCCGGATGCCGTCGGACTAGTCCTCGCCGCGGCCCGTGACCTCGAGCGTGCCGTTGATGGTCTCGGTGATGCCCTGGGGCTGGGTGCACTTCGAGCAGTCGCTCGTCGCGCACGACCACAGCGAGTGCTGCCCTTGCGCGTCCTTGTTGCGCAGCGTCCACGAGGCGCTCTGGCAGGCGGGCACCGGCAACGGATTCACCGCGCCTTCCTTGAAGAGCGACGCGTCCGACACACCGATGCAGCGGTCCTGCTGCACCTGGGACACGAACACCACCGTCTGGCCGGGCTCCACCTTCACCGTCTTGGAGCTGAAGTGCACCTTGCCGTCGGAGTCCGCGGTGATGTCCACCACCACATCGGCCGTGCCCGCGTCCGGGCTCGACGCGCAGGGCTGCACCGGCTCGGCCTCGCTCCGCGCGGTGTCGGACGAGGAACGGGACACGGACGCACAGGCCCCGAGCAGGGCTCCAGCCAGGCACAGCGAGAAGAGGACGCGGTTACGCGACATGAGACGTCTCCAGGAAGAGTTGAACCACCGCCTAAGCAGGCAGCGTGCCACGCGTCACGCGCGTCCGCTCAAGGTCCCTTCGCGCTCAGCCCCAGCTCCTTCAGCCTCCGCCCCAGCGCGCGCTTCGACACCTCCAGCGTGCGCACCATCGCGTCCAGGTCGCCGCCACACGCCTCGAAGCAGCGGGCAATCTCCTCCGCGTCCAGGTCGCCCGCGGTGCGCAGGTTCGGGCTCTTGTCGATGAGGTCGTAGACCGACGGCCGCGGAATCCCCAGCGCGTCCGCCGCCGCCTTCAGGTCCCACGCGCTCGCCCTCAGCGCGGCCAGCAGCTCCGCCTCTGTCACCTGCGAGGGCTTGCGACGGGGCACGCCCGGCTCACGGGCCTCGGGAGCCTTCGCGGCATCGCCGGGCATCCCCCGCGCGTCCGGCGCCGGCCCGGTGGTGGCCTCCCCCCGCGCGCCCGGGGTCGTCGGCACGGGCACGTCCGGTCCCCCGAGCGCTTCATCCAGCTGCGGGTCCGCCTGCAACAGCGCCTGCCCCCGACCGCCGATGACCAGCTGGCGCGTCAGGTTCCGAAGCTGCCGGATGTTGCCCGGCCACGCCGCCCGCACCAGCCGCGACGCCAGCGGCGCGGGCAGCCAGGGCTCCGCGTGCGGATCCTCCGTGTCCAGCCGGCCCACGTCCCCCAGCGCCGCCAGCTCCTCGCGCGCGAAGTGGAAGAACAACCGGCCCAGGTCCTCGCGCCGCTCGCGCAGGGAGGGCACGCGCAGCTCGTAGCCCGCGAGCCGATGGAGCAGCGGCGCCTTGAAGCGCCCATCGCGGATCTGCGCCTCCAGGTGCGCGTCCGTGGCGGCGATGAGCCGCACATCCACCGCCACCGGCTGGCTGGCGCCCACGGGGTACAGCTCCCCCGTCTCCAACACGCGCAGGAGCATCACCTGCACCTCGGCGGGAGCCTCGCCCACCTCATCCAGGAACAAGGTGCCGCCGTGCGCGGCGCGGAAGAAGCCCTCGCGGTCCCGCGTCGCCCCCGAGTACGCCCCCTTGTGCGAACCGAACAGCTCCGCCGCCGCCAGCTCCTTGGGGATGGCCCCCAGGTTGACGCTGACGAAGCGCCCGGCCCGGCGCGACCCGAGCCGGTGGATGGCCTGCGCGACCAGCTCCTTGCCCGTGCCCGTCTCGCCCCGGATGAGCACGGACACGTCCAGGTCCGCCACCCGCTCGATGTGCCGGCGCAGCCGCCGCAGGCCCGCGCTCTCCCCCACCATGCCCAGCGTGTCCCCAACGCCCTCGCCGTCCAGCTCCACCTGATGCAACAGCAGCACCACGCGCCCCGCCAGCTCCAGCGCCACGCCTTCCGCCACCTCAGCGGGCCCGAAGTCCCGCGTCCCCTGAAGCAGCGCGCCCGCGACGACCACGTGCGTGCCGTCCTCCGGCACCCGCAGCCGCACGCCTCCATCAGGCAAGGCGGAGAGCTCCAGCGGCTTGCGGCTCACGAAGGGGTCCGCCAGCGGCAGCCCCAACGCGCTGCCCGGCTTCGCGAAGTCCGGTCCGTTGCGAGACAGGGCCACCGTGCGCCCCGCCGCCACCGCGTCGAGCACGCTCCGCTCTCCCACGCGCCGGGGCACCGGATGGGACACCACCGTCAGCGCGGGGATGGCACGGGGAGCGCTCCGGGGACCTCCGCGCTCCTGCATCGCGGCCGTGGAGACATCGGCGAAAGGGTCGTGCGGCATGCGACCGCCACCCTACCGCCAAGCCCTCGCCACACGGGTGCGCCGCGCCCCCGCGGCTCCCATCCCCGCACCCCTTCGACACGTCGACCGACCCGTCGAACCTCCTGCCGCACCGCGTTTTCAAACAATCCCCGTAAAGTTCTCGAATTCTGGGAACCTACCGGGTTGAGACAGCCCCGCTCACACGGGTAGCGTGGGAAGGCATGCCGACTCTCGAACGCCTTGTCTTCCAGCAGAGCTTCGAAGGGCTGATTCGGGCCCTGGGTGACCGCCTGGACGAACCGTGCGCGCGGCAGCTGCGCGAGGCAGGCATCGACCCGCGCGGGAAGCTGGCGGTCGCCTATCCCCTGGAGGTCTGGGTGGAGTCGCTGAAGCTGGCGGCGTCGGTGCTGGCACCGACGGCCTCGCTGGACGACGGCGCGGAGGTGGTGGGTCGGCGCTTCCTGGAGGGCTACGGGGCCACGCTGATTGGCAGCGCGCTGCTGGCGGGCGTGCGGCTGTTGGGCCCGCACCGGATGCTGGAGCGGATGACGCGCAACCTGCGCACGGGCACCAACTACCTGGAGGCGCGGCTGGAGCAGACGGGGCCCACGCGCTACGTGCTCACGTGCCGGCCGGTGGTCATCTCGGGCTTCTACCGGGGCCTGTTCGCCGCGGGCCTGGAGATGAGCGGCGCGCGCGGCGCGTCCGTCGTGCTGATGCGCAGCGCGGGCGACGCGGCGGTGTATGACCTGTCCTGGCTCCCGGAGCGCGCCGCCGGAAAGCCCCCGGAGACGAAGGCGGCCGCGCCCAAGGGCCCCGAGCCGCGGACCTGAGCGGGCCCTATATTCGGCCCATGCTCCGCATCCCGACCCCCGCCGCGGTGGTGCTCACGCTCGCCCTGGCCTCCGGGGCGCTGGCCGCCGCGAACGGCAGCCCCCAGCTCCAGACCTACTTCCAGGGCTCGCTGGACAGCCCCACCTACCAGCAGCAGACCTTCCAGCGCGTCGCGAAGGCCTGGAAGCAGCCGGGCCCCAAGGGGACCCCGGCGCTGGGGAAGAAGACCATCGTCCAGGCCATCCTCGACAAGGACGGCAAGCTGCTCTCCACCGCCATCCTCACGGAGTCCGGCTCCAAGGCGTGGGACGCCGCCGCGCTCGCGGCGGTGAAGAAGGCGGCGCCGTTCCCTCCGCTGCCGAAGAGCGCCACGGCGCCCACGATGGAGGCGCACTTCCACTTCGCGTGGGTCAGCCCACCCGGATGACAATCTTTCCGAAGTGCGCGCCCTGCTTCATGTGTTCAAAGGCGGCGCGCGCCTCCGCGAAGGGAAACACGCGGTCCACGACCGGGTGGATGTCATTGAGCGCGAACGCGCGGGTCAGGGCCTCGAAGGACTCGCGGTGGCCCACGAGGACGCCCTGCACGCGCAGGTTCTGCATCAGGATGGGGATGAGTGACACCGTGCCCGCGCCGCCGGAGAGCACGCCGATGACGGACACGGTGCCGCCCACGCGCACCGCCTTGAGCGAGCGCTCGAAGGTGCCCGCGCCGCCCACCTCCACCACGTGGTCCACGCCCACGCCCCCGGTCAGCGTGCGCACCGCCTTCTCCCAGTCCGGCGTGGTGCGGTAGTTGATGCCCTCCTGCGCGCCCAGCTTCAAGGCGCGCTCCAGCTTGTCGTCGCGGCTGGAGGTGACGATGACGCGCGCGCCGAACAGCCGGGCGATCTGCAGCGCGAAGATGGACACGCCGCCCGTGCCCTGGACCAGCACCGTGTCGCCCGCCTTGAGCCCGCCCTGCGTGACGAGCGCGCTCCACGCCGTCACCGCCGCGCAGGGGAGCGTGGCCGCCTCTTCGTCGGACAGGTACGCGGGCGTGGGCACCACGCCGTCCTCGTGCAGCAGCACCGTGTCCGCGAGCGCGCCATCCAGCGGGCCGCCCAGCGTCGTCCCCACGATGGCCTTCGTCGGCTCGCCGGCCTGCCACGCCTGCGCGAACAGCGTCATCACCCGGTCGCCGGGCTTCACCCGGGTGACGCCCGGGCCCACCGCGTCCACCACGCCCGCCCCGTCCGAGTTGGGCACGAGCGGCAGCTTCTGGCGCGGGTTGTAGCGGCCCTCCACCATCATCAGGTCGCGCGAGTTGAGGCTCGTGGCCTTCACCCGCACGCGCACCTGGAAGGGGCCGGGCGTGGGGTCCGGCCGCTCCGCGCGCGTGAGGTTCTCCAGGCCGAAGGCACCGCGAATCTCATAGACGTTCATGGCCCGCGACCTTAAGGCCGCGCCGGTGCCCGGAACAGAGGCTCCGCGTGGCGCCCCCCAACAATACACGCCACGGCGCAAGGAGTGTCTGCGATCACCTGCCAAGTCCTTTCATGGGAAACGCGGACCCGGCATCTTCGCCTGGCCACTCCACCCGGGAGGACCCACACAGATGAAACGATTCCCGCGACGTCCCTCGCTGCTCGCCCTCGCGCTCGCCCTGGGACTCCAGGCCTGCGGCGGCCCCGAGGCCGCCCCCGAAGCCGCCGTCCCGAACGCCGTGGAAGAATCCCAGACACGGGTGCGCGCGCAGGACGCGGCGCCGGACATCCTGACGCAATTGCAAGCCATCCCGGGCCTCGCGGTGCTGGAGGCCGCGTCTCCGGCGCCGGGCGTTCGCTTCTTCCTGATGAGCTATGACCAGCCAGCGGACCACTGGCATCCCAACGGCGCGCGCTTCCTGCAGCGGATGACGCTCCTCTACCGGAGCGCGGAAGCGCCCATGGTCCTGGCCAGCACGGGCTACGGCATCAGCCCGTTCTTCTCCCAGTACGAGCCCACCCGGCTGCTCGGGGGCAACCAGCTGCTGATGGGGCACCGCTTCTTCGAGCCCTCGGGTCCGACCCCCGCGGACTGGAAGCTGCTCTCCATCGAGCAGGCCGCGGCGGACCATCACCGCGTCGTCCAGGCGTTCAAGCCCCTCTTTCCCGGTAAGTGGATCAGCACCGGCGGCAGCAAGGGTGGCATGGCGTCCGTGTATCACCGGGCGTTCTACCCGAACGACGTGGACGCCACGGTGGCCTACGTGGCGCCGAACAGCTACGGCACGAAGGACCCGCGCTACGTGCGGTTCCTCGCGAAGCTGGGCACCCCGGAGTGCCGGGAGAAGATTCGCGTCTTCCAGCGCGAGACGCTGGAGCGGCGCGCGGAGGTGGAGCCCCGCTTCGTGGAGACCACCCAGGCGCAGGGGCTGACGTACAACATGCTCGGCGTGGACAAGGCGCTGGAGTTCACCGTCCTCGAGTTCGCCTTCGCGTTCTGGCAGTACGGCGACGCCTCGCTGTGCGATGCCATCCCCGCGCGGGGCGGCCCCGCCCAGGACATCGTGGACTTCCTGGACTGGGTGGTGGGCCTCTCGTACATGAGCGACTCCGACTCGGAGTACTACGCGCCCTATGCCTTCCAGGCGGCCACGCAGTTGGGCAGTTATGACTCCGAGGAGCGCCACCTGCGCGGCGTGCAGCGCTACCCGGGCCAGTACGTCCCGTCCGCGCTCGTGCCGTTCGACATGACGCCGTACCGGTTCAACCCCTTCGCCATGCCCCTCATCGAAGGCTGGGTGAAGGCGTTCGGACAGCGCATGCTGTTCATCTACGGGGAGAACGACCCCTGGTCCACGGGCGCCTTCTCCGTGCGCGCCAGCAATGACTCGTACCGGTTCTACGTGCCGGGCGGGAATCACGGCTCGGGCATCAGCCAGCTTCCCAGCGCGGAGCGCGCCGTGGCGTTGGCGCGGCTGCGCGACTGGGCGGGCCTGCCCCCCGCGAGCGCCGCCGCGATGGAGCAGCGGTCGCTGGCGGTGAGCTCCGGCGAGGAGCTCGTCACCACGGGCGCGGTGGATCGCCGCCGCGGCCCGCCCGCGACTGACGTATCAGGCGCGTTCGGTCGTCCATGAAGCCGGCGGCGAGGGGCGGCGACAGGTCGCCCTTCGCCATCGGCCTCACGCGCCGGGGCTGACCCGCATGGCGAGCATCGGGCGGTACACCGCCCGGTAGGACCAGGCCAGGAAGAGCTCGCTCGCCAGGAGGACCACCGCCAGGCCCAGGCCCGCCGGCGCCAGGAACGCGTGGGTCAGGAAGATGTTCACGATGACGGGCGCGATGAGCGCCAGCGCCAGCGGGACGAAGCGGTTGGTCAGGAGCAGCGCGCCCACCACCGTCTCCGTGCCCTTCACCAGCCAGAACAGGAAGCCCGTCGCCTTCATCGCGATGCCGAAGGCCACCGCCGGATCCGCCGGATCCATGGGCGGCTGCGGGATGAACTCCAGGAAGCCGTTCAGGCCGAAGACGAAGAAGATGAGCCCCATGAAGACGCGGGCCACCGTCGGCAGGTGG
The DNA here is from genome assembly GCF_007352635.1 of Corallococcus sp. Z5C101001. NCBI lineage: Bacteria > Pseudomonadati > Myxococcota > Myxococcia > Myxococcales > Myxococcaceae > Corallococcus > Corallococcus sp. Z5C101001. Next base: position 408 of record NZ_VKLU01000017.1, on the reverse strand, counting down.
CGGGTCAGCGACTTCTTCTTCGGGGAAGCCTCCGTCGCGGAGGAGGAGGCAGGAAGGGGGGTGTCCATGGGATGCTCCAGGAAGGGGGCGTGCTGCGTTCGGAGGAAGTGCGCGGGCTTCTATCCCCACGTCGAATGAGAAGCACCCCAATCGACACCCTCCTCGCGTTTCCCCTCCAGGCATATCCACACAGGGTCCCACATGGGCCTCACGCCTGGAGGTGCGACCGCGCCCGCGCCTCCGCCCGCAGCCGCACCAATCACCCGATACGCGGCGCCGCGGAAGAACAGCCCCAACAAGCCCGCGAGGACACCGCTCCCCCCTCGTCGATGGCGACCGCGAGCCCGTCCTACAGCGAGCGGGTCTCGTAGCTGGAGGGGGCATCGATGTGGAAGGCGAGGTCCACGT
>NZ_VKLU01000016.1:0-220820 GCF_007352635.1 Corallococcus sp. Z5C101001 | reverse complement strand
TTCCGCAATCCATTACTTCTTGGGCTTGCTATTTGGTTTTCAAAGACCGAGCCGCTTGTCCTGCCTCGCGACTTTTGTTACCGTTGCTTCGTCCCGCTTGCCAGTTTCTTTCCGACCGGCGGGGCTGCAGCTTCTATTTCAGTCCGCATCCGCCGTCAACTTCGCTTTTGCGTCCTGCGGGCTTCTTCGTTTCCCCGGCGCCGTCCAGTGACTTCCGCCGGTTTCTCGAAGGGGAGCGGCTTCTACTTCTTCGCCAGCATCCCGGTCAACCGCTTGTTGTCAGCTTTCCTCACCGCATTTCGTCCGAGTGCTGCCTTCCGGACTTCTTCGGTGGGGCGCGGCTTCTACCTCTTCGCCGCTTCCGCCGTCAACTTGCTTGTTGACTGCCCTATTTTCTTGTCGGAGATACACCTCTCCTCGAAGTACCTTCCGCGCCAGTGCGCGGGCTTCGAAGCGAGGGGCGCGGCTTCTACCACCGCCGCCTTCTGAGTCAACCCTTTCGGCTTGGCTCGTGCTGATGATCGGCGTCCGCGTTTGCTGCCCGCTTCCGTCGAGGGGCGCGGCTTCTACCACCGCCGCGTCTACTGTCAACCGCCCTGCCGTTGCTTCCCATTCCCGTCCAACACCGCCACCTGCTCCGCCTCCCATGAGGCGGCAACCCACACCTACACCATCAACGCCCGCTGTGATCGATGTCGATTCATGCTGCTTCCCGCACAGCTGTCCGACCTGCTGCCTTCGGATCCATCTTGGGCGGGACACGGCCTTCACTTCGCCGCGTTCAGGGTCACCACCTGCTTCGACCCTTTTTGCTTCATCCCCGTGCGCTCGTTCCGAAGCCGTGAGGCGCCGGTCCGTTGCGCGGGGGGGTCCACTGTCTAACGCTTCGGTTCCGTGCCGTCAAACCTTGAATGATCCGGGCCTGATCATTCCTTCGGCACCGCCGGGGATATGCGCACGCCGTCCCCAGGTGTGAACCCCTGTCTCCCGCCTTCTTCTTTCCGCCTTATCTCCCTCGGCGTGCCGCCTGCCCCTCACTCGGTGGGGCGGCGCTTCGTTAGGGGGGCTCCTCGCCAGCGCGTCCCAAAGAGCCCGTCTCCGAGGGGAAACGTGATGTTGAAGTTGTGGCGGCCCATCCGGCTCGGGTCGTGATGGACCTGGTGGTGCCTCCGGAGAAACGGGATGCCAGGCAGCTTTGCGCTCCAATGGTCGCCTGGCAGGTGCGTGGCGAAGTGCACCCACTCGTACGCGAGGTAGTACCCCAGCGCCGTGGCCCCGAAGAGCCAGCCCGCGTTGGCGGAGATCAGCAGGAAGCAGAGCGCTCCCAGCGGCGCGGCGACAGCGCCCAGGAAGAAGAGGAGCAGCACGGGCGGGAAGAGCACCATCTTGAAGTCCCGGCTGGACTCGTAGGCCATCGCTTCGTGGGTGAAGAAGCGGTGGTGCTGGGCGGTGTGGCGCTCGAAGAGGAGGCCCAACCCCCGTCTCCGGTGGTGCATCGGGCCCCGGTGGCCCAGGAATTCGACCGTGTTCGCGAACACGACCGCCACGGGGACCCCCAGCAGCTCCCAGAGGTGGGGGGCCTCCACCCGGCTCAGGGCCAGGGAGACTCCCCCGAGACAGACGAGGCTGGTGAAGGCGAAGTGGGCCCACCCCCTGTAGCCCGGTCCGATGGCCCGGGCCCGGTACTGCGCTCGGAAGGCCTGGACCAGGCGTGGGACGGGGGGCGGCGCCATGCGCTCGAGCGTAGCGCGCCCCTCTCCACCGCCGTCCAGCTAGGAGCGCTTCGAGCCCTTCCCCTCCGGGCCTGATTCCGGCGCCTCGTCCTTCCGGCGCGCGAGCGACTTCTGCAGCTTGCGCATGCGGTCCAGGATGAGCGTCCGCTTCAGGCTGGAGAGGTGGTCCACGAAGACGTGGCCATCCAGGTGGTCGATTTCGTGCTGGAGGACGTGCGCGAGCCGCCCTTCCGCCTCCAGTTCGTGCCACTGGGCCGTCCTGTCCTGGTAGCGGACCTTCACGCGCTCGACGCGGGGGCACTTCTCCCACACGTCCGGCACGGACAGGCAGCCCTCCTCCAGCTTCACGCTCCCCTCCTTGGATAGCAGCTGGGGGTTCACGATTTCGAACTGGGTGCCGTCCTCCCTGCCGACGATGGCCACCCGCAGGGGCACGCCGACCTGGTTGGCGGCGATGCCGATGCCCTTGGCCTCCGCCATGGACGCCGCCATCTCCTGGAGGAGCGTTTCGAGCGCCGGGCCAAAGTCGATCACGGGCTGGGTGGTCGTGGTGAGAACCTTGTGGGGCCAGATGACGATGTCGCGAGCCATGCGCCCGTACTTTGCCACGCGTCCCCCCCGTTGCTGAGCACTTCCGGCCAGTCCCGGTCCGGCGGCGGACGGCCTCCGGGCCTCGAGCGCGGCGCCCGGCGGTTCTGCTAGACGGGCGGGATGCACCCGCACTCCCAGCTCATCACCGACTTCTATTCGGCCTTCCAGCGGCGCGACGCGGACGGCATGGCCGCCTGCTACCACCCGGACGTGGAGTTCAACGACGAGGTGTTCCAGGGACTGCGCTACGCGGGCGCCACCTCCATGTGGCGCATGCTGCTGGAGCGCGGCCGCGACCTGGAGCTCACCTTCAGCGACGTCCAGGCCGACGACCGCGCCGGCCGCGCGCACTGGGATGCGCGCTACACCTTCAGCCAGACGGGCCGGAAGGTGCTCAACCGCATCGACGCGTCCTTCGAGTTCGCCGACGGCAAGATCATCCGCCACCACGACCGGTTCCCCTTCTGGACGTGGTCGCGGCAGGCGCTGGGGCCCGTGGGACTGGTGCTCGGGTGGACGCCGCTGCTGCACAACAAGGTGCGCGCCCAGGGCGCCGCGGGCCTGCGCAAGTACATGCGCGAGCGCGGCATCCAGGGCCCCTGACGCTCACCCGCCCAGGTCGAGCTGCCTCAACATCACGGGGCCACGGGCACCCTGACGTGCCAGGGTGGCCTCGCAGCGCACCTCGCCCATCCAGTCCGTGTAGCGCAGCGACGCCGTGCCATCCGCGTGCAGCCACAGCGTGGCGTGACCGTGATTGCCTCGGTCCTGGCGCACGCCCGTCCACTCCGGGAAGCGCGGCCGGGATTCGAAGAAGCGCACCGGCGCCACCGGGTGCTCCGGCGCGTCCTGCCGGGCGTAGGGGAAGCCTCCGTGGCCCAGGCTCGCGCCAAGGAAGGGCAGGCCCGGGGCCCGGTCATACAGCGCGCCCCCTCGGGCGCCGCCCCAGCACCAGAGGTCCACCCATTCGCGCCCCACCACCAGGGCCTTCAGGTCCTCCGACACGAGCGGAGCCAGCCGGACCGGGTCCTCTGGCCCGTAGGGCGCCGCGTGGCTCAGCAGGATGTTCATCGCGCCTCGCCTGCGGCCCTCCGACAAGCGCTGCTCCAACCACTGCAGGAGCGCGGGCTCGCGGTGGCGGCCCTCCTCGAACCAGGCGGTGTCCAGGCCGATGAGCTGGAAGCGCTCCGCGGCCAGGCAGAAGTAGCTTCCCTCTTGAGGGTGACGGGGGCCGGCGCCCCGCCGCTCATCCAGGTAGCGGAAGTAGGCCCCCGCTCCCGAGCGCATCTCCGGCGCCGCGTTCAGGGTCAGCAACGTCGTCGTCGCGAGCAGCGGCTCCAGGGGGCGTGCCACGTGCGCGTCGAACTCTCCCTGGCGGCCCGCGTAGAAGACGCCGCCCAGGTGCACCGCGCAGTCCAGGCGCTCGCCCCGCATCACCAGCTGCCGGGCGAGGTATCGCGAGGCGTACTCGCCCGTGCCGAAGTCCGCGAAGAGCGCCACCTCCACCGGGTGCCCCCGCTCCGGCTCCCGCAGCGGGTACACGAAGCGGCTCTTCGCCCCGAAGTGCCAGCGGAACGGGGCCTGCCGCGCCGCCGCGCCCTGCTCCAGCCACACCGGGCCGCCGAACAACAGCCACCCGCGCAGGTCCGCCCCCGGCTCGAAGCGCGTGCGCGTGGGGTCGATGGGGATCTCCTCCGTCCTCAGCGGGAAGGTGAAGTCCGCGGGCAGCCCTCCCGCGCCCTGCCGGCCGTGCCGCCCGGCCGCGTCCAGGCGCTCCTCCAGTTGGCCCGGGTCCGTGAAGAGCAGCTCGAGCTCGTGTAGCACCTCCACGAACGCGCCCACCGTGACCCTCGCGCCCAGGCCGCTCTCCGTCCAGCGCAGCACGTCCTCCGGCTCCCGCAGGAAGGCCGCCTTGAGCGCCTCCAGCTCCTCCGGCCCCAGGATGGGCAGGTCCGTGTCCACCAGGGGAACGGAGTCCGCCCGCCGCTTCGCCGGAGCCTCGGCTTCATTCGCGGGCGGCGCGGCCTTCGCGCCCGCTGGCGGACGGTAGCCGAGCGACTCGTAGAGTGGATTCCACCTGCCTTCCATGCGTCCCCCTCGCGATGCCATCGGATGCCCAGGGACGCATTCTCCCAGGCAACCCCGACATTCCCGCGCACCCCGGGGTGCCGGGAGGGGCCGGCTCGCCGCTCAGGGGTTGGGGGTCCGGAAGGTGTACAGCGTGTAGTACGAGCCGGTGGCGAAGCCGGGCAGCCTGAGCGGGTTGAACACACTCAGGTTGGACAGCACGCCGCCCACGAAGCCCGGCGGTACCTCCACCAGCTTGAGCGCGCCGCCGGCGAGCACCACGCCCGCCTGGGGCTGGTCGTTGCTCACCAGCGTGCACACCCCCGACGCGGTGAAGCCACCCACCGGCAGGAGGAAGCGCGCGTGGAAGGGCACCTGCGTGCCCGGGGTGAAGGCCCGGTCCGTCAGCCGGAAACAGGCCGTCGCCGTGCCCACCCTTTCGTAGCCGCCGTCCGTCACGGCCCTGCCGTCCACCACGCGATGGACGGGCACGTAGAGGCCCGCGCCCAGCTTCACGGTGGGCTCGAAGGGAGCCGCCGCGCACACCGCCTCATCCGGCGGCGTCGCGGCGTCCTCCTGCGAGCGGAACGCATACACCCACTCATCTCCGGACTGCAGTCGCACCGGGGCCCCTGCCTGTTCCCGCGACATGTTCGGCTCCATTCCCAGGTGAGGGGCGTGCTCGGGTCACTGCCAGGACAGCGCGTACTCCGTGTCCACCGTTCCGGTCTGACGGCCCTTCACCTGCACGCCCCGGGCGCCCAGCGCCTCGATGACCGCCTGGAGCACGCCCTCGTGGTACGCGGGCGGCATGAAGTCGCGCTTCATCAGCAGCCGGCCCGCGCGGTCGCCCTGCCACTCCACGCTGCGCTCGCCATAGCTCACCGCCGCGCGGTAGCCCGTGGGCAGGTTCGACACCAGCCGCTTCGGGCTGTCGCCCGCGAGCAGCAGCAGCGTCTTGCCCGCGGCCGACGACAGGAAGTCCGTGGTGGCCTGCGTGCCCATCTTGCGCAACATCGCGTCGAAGCCGCCCAGCTGCGGCCCCATCAGCTGCGCTCCCGCGAACGACAGCTTCAGGAAGCCCGACACCGGGTAGTTGAAGAAGTCGACGAACTTCTTCTCCGAGGACGCCGCCAGACACTTCTCCACGGCCGCGTCACCGCCCAGGATGCGCACCGCGTTCAGCGCGCCGTTGAAGAACATGCCTCGGGCCGTGTCATCCGGAGTCGCCAAGGCCAGGCGTTTGTCCAGGTCCTGGGCCACGGCCGGATCCAAGCCGACCACTTCCTTGCGCTGCTCACTCATAGAGGGGAAAATCTCCGGGGGGGAGGAGATGAACACCCGTGCGCGCTACAGCCGCACGAGCTGGGCGCCATAATGAACGTTGGCGCCCACCGCCGCCACCACCACCAGGTCCCCACTGCCGAGCGCCACGCGCCCGTGCTCCAAATCGTCCGCCAGCAGAATCAGCATCCCCGCCGCGGACGTATTGCCAATGCGATCCACGTTGCAGGCCACGGCCTCCTTCGGAAGACCCGCGCGGGTCACGAATGAATCCATCACCCGCTTGTTGGGCTGGTGGAAGTAGTAGCGCTTCACCTGCGCGCGCAGCTCGGGCGTCGTGAGCACCGTGTCCAGGCACTTCTGCATGTACTCCGGGTAGCTGCGCGCCACCTTGAAGCCATCCACCACGAAGGCCATGTCGGATGGGCGCGTGCGACCTGGCTGGTAGGGCAGCTTCAACATGCCGCCCCCCCGGCGCGTCACCAGCTCCGCGTACGCGTTGCCAGAGAAGGAGGAGAGGATGCCCGGGCCGGCTTCGTCGCCCTCCTGCCTGCGCAGCACCACCGCGCCCGCGCCGTCCCCGAAGACATACATGGACAGGTAGGCATTGAGCGCCTTGGGGCGACCCGGCGTGGGCGGGAGCTCGTCCGTGTAGACCTCCCGGTTGAGCAGCGGCGAGGTGAACGCCGAGGCCACCACCGCCACCGTGCGGAAGCGGCCGCCCTCCATCATCTTGCGCACCAGGTCCAGCACGTAGGGCGTGCCGCCGCAGCCGTCGTCCACCACCAGCGCGAACGCGTCCTCACGCAAGCCCAGCCGCTCATGCAGCGCCATGGCGTCGTGGTTGAAGTGCGGCGCGTCCGGGGTGCACGTCACCACGAACAGCGCGTCCAGCTCCTTCGCCTCCACCCCGCCGCGCGACAGCGCCTGGCGCAGCGACAGCTCACACATGTCCGTGTTCGTCGCCGGGTAGAAGCGGCCCAGCACGTCGTCCGGCGGGGGGATGGCCCGGCCCGTCTCGTCGTCGAAGTCCCAGAGGAAGCGGCGCTCCCGGATGCCAATCTTCTCCTCGATGCGCTCCGCGGACCAACCGGGGATGGCCCGTGCGATCCGCTCGTTGCTGATGGTCCGCGCTGGGACGAAGGAACCCGCGCCCACCACACAAACCCGTTCGGTCATTTCCGTGGCCTCGTGATTTCACAGCCTTGCCGGACGGGATGGATTCCCTGGCAAGGATGGATAGAGCACGTTCCAGGCCAATTCCTAAGCCCTTGGAAATACGGAGTTTCTCTGGCTGGCCACGTCAATCGTGAAGTACAGGCCAGGACAGAAGAGCCCCCTGAGCCTGATAAATCCGTGGGATGCGCAACGCTTCAAGAGTGAAGCAAACCACGTGGAATGAATCACACGCGAGGTGGGGCTTCACTTCGAGTGACCGCCGAAAGCACGCGCGGTGTCTACTATTGGCTGAAGAATGTCAACGGATTGCTGAGCGACAAGGGTCCGCCGCTCCGGAGCGGCGAGCGGCGGACTTCGACGACGGGCCCGCCGCGCCTCCCCCCCGTTTCAGCAGGTCGCATTGGGCCCCGCCCTCACTACGCGGGGCGCGCGGAATTGGATTTCAGCCCGTGAGTCACCCGAACGGATGACCCGGCTGTTCAGAAGGGGATGTTGTCGTCGTCGTTGGGCGGCGGGATGTCGCCGTCGTCCGGCGGATTGCCGTAGCCGTAGCCGCCCCGGCCTCCGCCACCGCCGCGGGGCTCGCCCCCCCCGCCGCCACCCTCGCCGCGCTGGCGGGCGATCTCCGCCTCGATGGAGGCCAGGAGCTGACGCTCCTTGTCGTGCCAGCGCGACTTGCTGGGGTCCGCCAGCGAGCGGCGCGCGCCGTTCGCGTAGAACTCCAGGTCCTGGAGGCTGGCGCCGTAGACGGGCGCGCCCTTGCTGCGGCCGTAGTTGGGGAGAAGCATGCCGTCGCCGCCGCCGCCACCGGACGGCGCGCCCGAGGACGCGGGCCGGCGGGCCGCAGGGGCCGCCACCGGCGTGGCGCTCATGGACAGTTCGCCCAGTTGCAGCGTGAAGCCTTCGCCGTTCCTGTACGCCGTGCCTACCCGGACCTGCTCCACCTGACCATCGGGACGGCGGACCGCGACGGTGACTGGATATTGCTCGCTCATGCGGCCCGGATTCACACCGGCGCGGGCCTGCTGTCAACCGAAGGAAGCACCGCGTGTCCGTCCCGGGGTCCGCACGGTGGGCCGCCGCTCGCGACCCACCACGCTGGCAGCCCCATGGACGACTTCGTTCGTCAGGTCAGGGACACCAGACCGCCACTGGAGCCCTTCTTGCGCACCCAGGCCTTGGCCTTGGGCGGCGCGGCGGGAGCGGCGGGCTTCGCCACTTCCTTCAGCGCCTGGCTTCCCGCGCGGCCGCGCGGGAGCGTCACGTCCTGGACCGACTGCGGCCGGGCGCCATCCACCCACGCGTCCGGACGGCGGCCCGTGCGGATGAGCAGGCGCAGCTTCTGGTAGTGCGCCGAGCAGTAGCCCTTGGAGCGGCTCTGGCGCTTGCAGCCGATGACGGCGCAGGCCTGGCTGCCTTCCGCGGCGGCCGCACGCGCGGCCGGACGTCCCGCACCCTTCGCGGGCGCGGCCTTCGCGGAGCCCTTCACCGGCGCGGCCTTCGCGGCGGCACCCTTCGCGGGCGCGGCCTTCGCGGAGCCCTTCACCGGCGCGGCCTTCGCGGCGGGCGCGGCCTTCGCGGACGGCGGGCGGCCCGGACGGCGGCGCGCGACGGGCTCGGGCGCCAGCGTGGGCGTGCGCACGCCAGCGACGGAGCCCAGGCGGCTGGACAGCGGCGCCAGGCGGTAGGTCACGTCGCGAAGGGCATCCAGCGCATCCAGACCCTTGGCCATACGGGCCACGGCCTTCTGAACGGGAGCCAGTTGCAGTTGCAACTCGCGCCGGACCATGTCGCGAAGTTCGGTCTCAAGGGAAAGTGGGGCCATGTGGGGCAGGATATACACCCAACCGCCCGGGGCGGGAGAAACATTGCCGCCCGGAATGTTAAAGGAACCCATCATGACTCCGGTTCCCACTCCCGTCCGCTTCCGCGGCACCGACTCCTACCTCACGAGCGAGGGCCTGCAGGCCGCCGTCAACTGTGCCCTCACGCTCCAGCGCCCCCTGCTGGTCAAGGGCGAGCCCGGCACCGGCAAGACGCTGCTGGCGGAGGCCATTGCCCAGGGGCTGGGATTGAAGCTGCTCACCTGGCACGTGAAGAGCACCACGCGGGCCCAGGATGGGTTGTATGTCTACGACACCGTGCAGCGTTTGTATGACTCGCGCTTCGGCGACGGGGACGTGCGCGACATCCGGCGATACATCCGCATGGGGCCGCTGGGCGAGGCCTTCGCCGCCCCCGAGCGCGTGGTGTTGCTCATCGACGAGGTGGACAAGGCGGACCTGGAGTTCCCCAACGACCTGCTCCACGAGCTGGACCGGATGCGCTTCCGCATCTCCGAGACGAACGACGAGGTCGTGGCCCAGCACCGCCCCGTGGTCCTCATCACCAGCAACAACGAGAAGGAGCTGCCGGACGCGTTCCTGCGCCGGTGCGTGTTCCACTTCATCGACTTCCCGGAGCGCGAGCTCATGCAGCGCATCGTGGAGGTCCACCACCCGGGGCTGGACGCGGCGCTGGCGGAGCAGGCGCTCAAGGTCTTCTACGAGCTGCGCGCGATGACCCGCCTGCGCAAGCGGCCCTCCACCAGCGAGCTCATCGACTGGATCTCCGTGCTCAAGGCCAACGGCGTGATGGAGTTGAAGCTGGAGGAGCAGCTGCCGTTCCTGGGCGCGCTGCTCAAGAAGGAGCAGGACCTGGTGGCGGTGGCCGAGGCGTTCGGACGCGGCCGGCGGACCCGCGCGTAACGGCAAAGGACCCGGGCCCATGTTCCTGCCGTTCTTCTATGAGCTGCGAAAGCGCGGGGTGAAGGTGGGCGCGCAGGAGGCGCTCGCCCTGGCCGGCGCGCTGAAGGCCGGACTGCATGACAGCAGCCTGGATGGCTTCTACCACGTGGCGCGCGCGCTCCTGGTGCACTCGGAGACGCAGCTGGATGCGTTCGACCAGGCGTTCCTCGCGCACTTCCAGGGCGTCGCATCCAACGCGCTCAAGCTCACCGAGGAGCTGTTGTCCTGGCTGGAGGAGGCGAAGGAGCGCACGGACCTGAGCCCGGAGGAGCTGGCGCTCCTGGAGCAGTGGGACCCCGAGGAGTTGCGAAAGCAACTGGAGCAGCGGCTGAAGGAGCAGACCGAGCGCCACGACGGCGGCACGCGCTGGGTGGGCACGGGCGGCGCGTCTGCCTTTGGCAACAGCGGCATGGCGCGGCAGGGCGTGCGCATTGGCGGCACGGGCGGACGACAGGGTCAGGCGCTGTGGCAGGCCGGCGCGCGCAAGTACGCGGGCTACCGCGACGACGTGGTGCTGGACACGCGGCAGCTGGCGGTGGCGCTGCGCAAGCTGCGGGCCTTCGCGCGCGAGGGCGCCGCGGAGGAGCTGGACGTGGACGAGAGCATCTCCGCCACCGCGAAGAACGCGGGCGAGCTGGAGGTGGTGACGCGTCCGCCGCGCCGGCCCAACACGCGCGTGGTGCTGTGCATGGACGTGGGCGGCTCCATGGACCCGTACGCGCACCTGGTGAGCCGGCTGTTCAGCGTCGCCAGCCAGGCCACGCACTTCAAGGAGCTGCGCACCTACTACTTCCACAACTGCGTCTACGGGAAGCTCTACGCCACGCCCCAGCTCACCGGTGGCATCACCGTGCCGGAGCTCACCGCGCAGGTGGGGCGGCACCACAAGCTGGTGATGGTGGGCGATGCGTCCATGGCCCCGTACGAGCTGGGCATCCGCACGGATGCCAACGGCCAGTACCGGCAGGAGGGGCTGGACGGGCTCACGTGGATGATGCAGCTGGCGCAGCACTTCGAGCGCAATGTGTGGCTCAACCCGGAGCCGCGCGGGTCGTGGCGGACGGGCACCATCGCGACCCTGGCGACGGTGTTCCCCATGTTCACCCTCACCGTGGAGGGGCTGGGTGAGGCGGTGAACCACCTCACCCGGGGCAGGACACCCCGCGGGGCGATGGCTCGGCGGTAATTCCCGGGAGCGCCAGTGTCCCCTGCCTGACCGCCGGGCATACACCGCCGCCGGGCCGGTCCCGGGGGGCGTGTTTCGTGCGGCACGGCGCTTCCAGTTACGGCATGGTGCGCCCGCGACGCAGTCCGGCGAGGGAGGCCGCATGACGACCGAGAAGATCGATACCCAGGCAATCAACACCATCCGCACGCTGTCCATCGACGCGGTGGAGAAGGCCCACTCGGGCCACCCGGGCGCGCCCATGGCGCTGGCTCCCGTGGCCTACCAGCTTTGGCAGCAGGAGCTGCGGTACGACCCGGCCCAGCCCCTGTGGCCGGACCGCGACCGCTTCATCCTCTCCAACGGCCACGCGTCCATGCTGCTCTACAGCCTGCTGCACCTGGCGGGCGTGAAGCGCGTGGGCAAGGACGAGCGGGTCACGGACGTCCCCGCCGTGTCGCTGGAGGACATCCAGAAGTTCCGTCAGCTGGACTCGGCCACGCCGGGCCACCCGGAGTACCGCTGGACCACCGGCGTGGAGACCACCACCGGTCCCCTGGGCCAGGGCGTCGCCAACAGCGTGGGCATGGCCATCGCCAGCAAGTGGCAGGCGGGCCACTTCAACCAGCCGGGCTTCGAGCTGTTCACCCATGACGTCTACGCCCTCTGCGGCGACGGCGACATGATGGAGGGCGTGGCGTCCGAGGCCGCGTCGCTCGCCGGCCACCTCCAGCTGCCCAACCTGTGCTGGATCTACGACAGCAACCACATCTCCATCGACGGCAGCACCGACCTGGCCTTCACCGAGGACGTGGGCCGCCGCTTCGAGGGCTACGGCTGGCGCGTGCTCCACGTCACCGACGCCAACGACCTGGAGGCCCTGTCCAAGGCCTACCGCTCCTTCAAGGAGCAGCGCGGCAAGCCCACCCTCATCATCGTCAACTCGTTCATCGGCTTCGGCTCGCCCAAGAAGCAGGGCTCCGCCAGCGCCCATGGCGAGCCGCTGGGCGCGGACGAAATCAAGGGCACGAAGAAGAACTACGGCTGGCCCGAGGACTCGCAGTTCCTGGTCCCCGACGGCGTACGCGAGCGCTTCCAGGAGCGCATGGGCGCCCGCGGCAAGGGCCTGCGCGAGGCGTGGGACGCGTCCTTCGCGGCCTACCGCGAGAAGCACCCCGCGCTGGCGCACGAGCTGGAGCGCATGCTCAAGCGCGAGCTGCCGGAGGGCTGGGACAAGGAGCTGCCGGTGTTCCCCGCGGACGCGAAGGGCATGGCCACCCGTGAGTCGGGCGGCAAGGTGCTCAACGCGCTGGCGAAGAACTACCCGTGGCTGGTGGGTGGCTCCGCGGACCTGAACCCGTCCACGAAGACGTACCTGTCCGCCTCCACGTCCATGAAGCCGGGCGAGTACGCGGGCCGCAACATCCACTTCGGCGTGCGCGAGCACGCGATGGGCTCCATCGTCAACGGCCTCAACCTGAGCCACGTGCGCGCGTACGGCGCCACGTTCCTCATCTTCAGTGACTACGAGCGCCCCGCCATGCGCCTGTCGTCGCTGATGGAGCTGCCGGCCATCCACATCTTCACGCACGACTCCATCGGCCTGGGCGAGGACGGCCCCACGCACCAGCCGGTGGAGCAGCTGGCGTCGCTGCGCGCGGTGCCGGGCAACGTGGTGATGCGCCCCGGTGACGCCAACGAGGTGACGGAGGCGTGGCGCTACATCGCGCAGCAGCAGCACCACCCGGTGGTGCTCGTGCTGTCGCGGCAGCCGGTGCCCACGCTGGACCGCACCAAGTTCGCCCCCGCGTCCGGCGTGGCCCAGGGCGCGTACACCCTGCTGGAGGCCGAGGGCGGGACGCCGGACGTCATCCTCATCGGCACGGGCACGGAGGTCGCGCTGGTGGTGGAGGCCGCGGAGAAGCTGAAGGCCGAGGGCGTGAAGGCGCGCGTGGTGAGCATGCCGTCGTGGGAGCTGTTCGAGCAGCAGCCCCAGGAGTACCAGGACCGCGTGCTGCCCCCGTCCGTGAAGGCGCGCGTCGCGGTGGAGAAGGGCGCGGCGTTCGGCTGGGAGCGCTGGGTGGGGCTCGCGGGCAGCGTCATCGGCATGCGCAGCTTCGGCGCTTCGGCGCCCATCAAGGCGCTCCAGCAGAAGTTCGGCTTCACCGTGGAGAACGTGGTGAAGGAGGCGCAGGCCACCATCGCCAAGGCGAAGAAGTACTGACGCGCCTGCCTTGAAAATGAGAGGTGCCCCGAACCCTCCCCCGAAGGTCCGGGGCACCTCTGGGTTCACCGCCGGGCGACCGGCGGGAACGACCCGGGATGCGTGTGGCTGTCTCCCCCTCGCTTCAAATCCCCCCACTCCCCAACGAGACCGGCGGTGCCGCTCAGGCCGCGATGAACAGCGGGCGCGGCGGGCGCGGGTTGCTGACGAACTTCATCTCGTTGATCATCTTCTTGAAGTCTTTCGGGTCGATGCCGGTGGAGCCGCTGGCCTGCGCGCGGGTGGCGTACTTCTCGTAGGTGTCCACCACCTTCTTGGCCTCCGGCGTGAGGCGGTCGTAGTTCATGCGCGCCCACTTCATCGTGTCGGTGAACTCCGTGCCCGCCGCCTGTCCGTCCAGGTCGCCGGCGCCCTTCTCGATGGCGGCCGTCAGGTCGCTGCCGGAGATCTTCCCGCTCTTGGCGTCCAGTCCCTCCAGCGCGTCGCGCATGGAGCTGTCGTGGAAGGTCTGGAAGCGGCCCATCGCCTTGAACATGGCGTCCGCCTCCTTCTGCGTCAGGCCGTCCGGGCCGGCCTTCTTCGCGGCGGCCTGATAGGTCTTCAGGACCTCCTTCGCCTCCGGCGTCAGGCGGCTCTCGTTCTTCGCGGCCCACTTCTCGAACTCCTTCAGTTCGGAGGTGGTGGAGTGGGCATCCGTGTCGGAGATGCCTTCGCGGATGGCCTGGGTGAGGTCCTCACCGGAGATGGGGCCGTGCTGCTTGTCGAGCGCCTCCGTGGCCTTGCGGGCGCTCACGTCCCCGGAGCCCACGCGGCGCATCTCCTTGTTCAGCGCGGCGGTCTCCTGGTCCGTGAGGCCGCTGCGGCCCTGCGCCTGCGCCGCCTTGGTGTGCTTGCGGTAGACGTCCAGGACCTCCTTGGCCTCCGGAGACAGGCGGCTCTGGTTCTTCGCGGCCCACTTCTCGAACTCCTTCAGCTCCGCGCCGGCGGCCTGGCCGTCGTGGTCCGCGGTGCCGGTCTGGATGGCGCGGGCCATGTCCTGGCCGGACACCGTGCCGCCGTGGGTCTTGCTGTCCAGGTTGGCGAGCGCCTTCTTCGCGCTGGCGTCCCCCACGTCGCGCATCTCCGCGAGCATCTTCTTGAAGTCCCCCTGCGGGATGCCGGAGTCGCCGCGCGCCTGGGAGAGCGCCGCGTACTTGGAGTAGATGTCCATCACCTGGCGGGCCTCCGGGGTGAGGCGCTCGCGGTTGTTGGCGGCCCAGTCCGCGACGGTGCGGTACTCGCTGGAGGCGGCCTGGCCGTCCAGGTCCCCGACGGCGGCCTCGATGCTGTCCGCGAACTGCTCCGCGCTGATGGGGCCGGACGTCTGGCCCAGCTTGTTCATCTCCACCAGGGCGCCCAGGTCCTTGGGCTGCCAGTTGTCGGAGGCCGGCTTCACGCAGCCGCCGCCGCTGGCGGTGAACTGATCATGCGGGTGCGCCTTCAGGTCCTTGATCTGCGCCTTCAGCCCCTCCAGCTGCGCCTTCATGTTGTTCAGCGTGGCCGCCATCTCCGCCTCCTTGCGGCTGGCGGACGCGGGGCCCATCAGGCTCTGGAGCTCCTTCGCGCCGAGGGCCGGCTTGGAGTTGAGGGCGGAGGAGAGGGCGGTGGAAGCGGTCTGGGTGATGGCCATTTTGGATCTCCGGGAGGAGCGGCTTCCGTCGCGGAAGCGGTCATGCCGGGACCTATTGCGCGCGTCGTGCCAGCCCTGCCCCCCTGGCGACCCTCCGTGATTCCATGAGGTTACGCGGCGACAGCTTGAAATCCGGGGTGGTGACAACCGTCACCACCGGTGATGACAGTCATCATCCCCCCCACCCCCGGGGTGGTGACGGCGGACATCACTTCCCGCGCGGGGGCTTCAGCGGCTTGCGCACGCGCTGCTTGCCCGCGGGCCGGTCCCCGACGTGGACGTAGCCGCGCTTGAGGAAGAAGGAGAGCGTGCCCGTGTAGGCCATGCCGTTGGAGATGCGCGTGGCGCCCCGGGGCGGCTTCACCGGGTAGGCCTCCAGGGTGCGCGCGCCTTCGCGGCGCAGCGCGGTCTCCACGGCGGCGAGCAGCGCGGTGGCCACGCCCTGGCCGCGCCAGTTCCGGTGGATGAAGAAGCAGGGCACGGAGGCGACGGCGTCCGCGTCATCGCACTGGAAGCTGGGGGCCCGGTCCAGGCGCGAGAAGGAGCGGCGCGGGCCGAAGGTGGCCCAGCCCACCGGCGCTCCGTCCGCGTAGGCGAGGACGCCCTTCGCCTCGCCGCTGGCGACGAGGGCCTTGAAGCGGCGCTTCGCCTCCGGGCCGCGCACGTCGTCGTAGCGTTCGCCCTCCGGGATGCGCCAGTACATGCACCAGCAGCCGCCACAGGCGCCGTTGGGGCCGAAGAGCTTCTCGAGGTCCGGCCAGTGCGCCGGGGTGAGTTCGACGGTCTTCAGGTCGGGAGCGGCCATGGACGCCCGTTCTAGACGCCGCCGCGCAGCTCCGTCTCGGGCCACAGGGCGCCGTCGCGCGCGGTGAGCAGGAAGGTCAACCGTCCCTGGTGGAAGCCTCGCACCGGCGCCTGTGGCTCCGGGAAGCCCGGCGGTGGGCGCCAGTCCGGGGGCTGGAGGGGCACGCCAGCGATGGACTGGCCCTGACGCAGGGCCCCCACGTCCTGGTCGGTGAGCGCGCGGGTGGAGGCCCAGGGGAGCAGGTCGCGGCCGTGCAGCTCCACGCGGCGGCCGGGGCCCGGGTCCCTCCACGGTCCGATGGCCGTGCGCTTCAACGCGGAGAGGTGCGCGCCGCAGCCGAGCGCCCGCCCCAGGTCCCGGGCCAGCGACCGCACGTAGTAGCCGCCCCGGCAGGTGAGCTCCAGGACGCTGGCGCGGGGCAGGTCGTGCGCGAGCCAGCGCGCGGCGTGCAGATAGACGCGCGACGGGGGCAGGTCCACGGGCTCGCCCCGGTGGGCCTTGCGGTAGGCGGGCTCGCCGCCGAGCTTCTTCGCGCTGGTGGCGGGCGGCACCTGCTCCGTCCACCCGAGGAACGGGCGCAGCGCTTCATCCAGGCGCTCGGGCGTGAGCGCGGACGCGTCCCCCTGGTGCACGGGGCGGCCGAGCAGGTCGCCCGTGTCCATCTCCGTGCCCCACTCCACGCGGGCCTCGTAGACCTTGGGCGCGGCGTGCAGGTGCTCGAACAGGTGCGTGGCCGGGCCCACCAGCATGAGCAGCAGCCCTTCCGCGAAGGGGTCCAACGTGCCGCCGTGGCACAGCGCCGTGCGGCGCCCCGGCCGCGTCTCCAGCGCCTCCTCCTGGAAGGCGCGCACCACGGAGAAGCTGGTGGGGCCCACGGGCTTGTGCGTCAGGTAGAGGCCGGGTGTCATTCGTCGTCCCTGTTCCGCCGCACCGTCGTCGCGCCCTGCTGCTTCTCCAGGTGCACGGGCGAGATGCCGGCGCCGTCCGCGATGACGCGCGCCAGGGGCTCCGCGTGCGTCGTCACCCAGACCTGGCTGTACTCCGACGCTCTCACGATGAGCCGGCCCAGCGGCTCCAGCAGCTCCGGGTGCAGGCTGGTCTCCGGCTCGTTCAGCGCGAGGAACGGGGGCGGCCGGGGACTGAGCAGCGCCGCCAGCAGGCACAGGTAGCGCAGCATCCCGTCCGACAGCTCCGCCGCCGCCATGGGCCGGAGCAGGCCGGGCATGTGCAGGAACAGGCTGAAGCGGCCCTGGTCCTCGCGCACCTCCAGCCGCGCGCCCGGGAAGGCGTCGTCGAGGCCCTGCTCCAGGGCGCGCTCGTCCCCCACCTCCCAGATGGTCTGGAGCGCCGCCGCGAGGTCGCGACCGTCGGACGCGAGCACCGGCGTGCGCACGCCCACCTGCGGGTGCCGGGGCAGCGCGTCCGGATCCGTGCGGAAGTGGTGGTAGAAGCGCCACGCGCCCAGCGTGCGCCGCACCTCCGCCAGCCGGGGGAAGCGGTGCGGCTCCGCGAGCTGATCCATCACCGACTCCGACGACCACAGCTCCGTGGGGAACGCCACGCGCGTCCCGCTCGAGTCACGCAGGAAGGCCGTGCGGTCCTTGCGCTCCATCAGCACCACGCGCTGGCCCCCCGAGTGCGCCCAGAGGTGCTCTTCCTTCACCTCCGGATCCAACAGGAACATCGTGGGCGGCGGCTCCAACTGGGACGGAGACCCGGGTACCACGCCGCATTGCAGCTCGTAGGTGAGGTCGTCCAGGTCCACCGTCACGCGCAGCCGCACCGGCTTCTTGCCGTCGCGCGGGCCGGCCCACATCACGCTCGGCGTGCCGCCCTCGTCCGCCAGCGTGCGCGCCAGCCGCCCGTCCGCCGCCGTCGCGAGCAGGTACAGCGCGCGGTACAGGTTCGTCTTGCCGCTGCCGTTGGGCCCCACCACCACGGTCACGGGGCCCAGCTCCAGGTGGAGCTGGCGCACGGAGCGGTACCCAGCGATGTCCAGACGCGTCAGGGGCATGGTGTGTCCCCAGCCTACAACGTCACCCGCGATCATCGATGCAAGGACTTGGATGCCTTAATGGGTGGGGTGGACGCATGCGTGGAGGTCCGGAACACCCAGGGCACTCCCAGCCCCGTGCTGCGCGCCGTCACCGCACGACGCGCAGCATGAGCCCCATCAAGCATCGCGCCGCGTCGTCTTGCTGAATGTTTACAGGCGCACTGTCCGCACACTAGGGTCCCGGGCAAATGCTGCAAGCGCGAGTGGTTCGTTTGTTCGTGCTGGCGGCGATCCTCGCGTTGCCTGGAATTGCCCGCGCGCAGGTCGTCGTCGGCCTCTATCCGGTTCAGGGAAAGCTTGAGCCTGGGCTCCTCAGTGACGCCGAAGGGCTCATCGTGTCTGGAGTCCGAGCCAGTGACCGGCGGCGTGGGACGTTCATCCTGCGCGGCCCCGTGCCCTTGAAGGCGGCGTGCGCGCCCAAGGTCACCACGGAGTGTCTGGCCAGACTCGGACGGGGAGGCGCCATCATCTACGCCGAGGCGGCGATGGATGACGGGGCCGTCTCTGTCTCACTCTCGCTCATCACCGGCCAGCAGCAGCGCACACCTCCCGTCCGCTTCCGCTTCACCCCCGGGTTCCTCGACATGAGACCCGCCAACTTCGCGGTGGAGCAGCTCGAGAAGGCCCTCGCGGAGCTGACGCAGCCCGCGGTCTCGAACAGCGCCGCTCCCGCGGATGCGCCCACCGCCCCCCAGGCCGAGGTTCGCCCCACCGCGGAGCCACGGCCCGCTCCCGTCGCCGCCACGCAGACGGCCGTCGCGACAGAGGACGCATCGAAGGCGGAGGCCCCCGAGCCCACGTTCTACGAAGGGCTGAATGAACAGGCCGCGCCGAGTTCGTCCAAGTGGATGCGGACCACGGGCATCTACGCGTCGATGGGTGGCGCGGTGCTGCTCGGCACGGGCGGATTCTTCGGGCTGCGCAGCCGCGCCATGAACAAGGACCTCTCGCGCCGGTACTCCGAAGGAAGCCTGGTGCCGGGAGACCGCTCGAAGTTCGGCCAAGTGAAGACATACAACACGCTGGCGAACACCCTGATGATTGGTGGCGGGATCGTCGCCCTCACGGGGCTCACCTTCTGGGGCTTGTCTGGCGTGTCATTCGACTCGGATGGACAGGGCGGCGGAAACATCAACGTGCGGGGGCGGTGGTGATTCGTTCATTCGTGATGTGTGGCGCGGTGCTCTTCCTCGCGTGTACGCAGGTCCCCGAGGGGCTCTGCGACACCGCGTCGGACTGTCTGGCGGGCTTGAGCTGCCAGGAGGGGGTCTGTGTCGGCTGTGGCGGGGACGGTGAGTGTCAGGCGTGGGAGGCCTGTGGCGTGGACCGCCGCTGCGCGCTGCGCGAGGGCAGGTGCGCAACCCAACTGGGCTGCAAGGCTTGGGAGTCCTGCTCGGACGACCACACCTGCGTGGTCGCGGCGGGCCGCTGCACGACGGCGGCGGACTGCCAGGCGCACGAGTCCTGTGATGACACGACGAAGCGGTGTGTCCTCCAGCCCAACCGGTGCAACACCACCGCCGACTGCGGCAGCGGGTCGCTGTGGGGTGTCTCCTGTGCGGCCAACAACCAGTGCCTGGACGCGCGACCTCCGGCCGGGAACGACATTCTTCTCTTGGGAACCCTCTCGGAGGGTGCGTGTTACATGGATGCCGTCTCGAGCATCCTGACCCCCACCCAGGTACAGGTGGGCTTCGGGTGCGGCACGGTTGGCTTCAAGCTCGCCCCCAACGGCCGCATCTACTACATCGATCGAGATGCCTCTCCGGACCAATTGAAGATCTTCGTTCCCGACTCATTCAAGAACGAGAAGGGCATTCGTACCTATCCCTCGGATCCCGCCCGGAACGACATCGTGATTCCGACGCCGAAGTGCGGCACGGGCAACGTCGTCGAATACCTCATGCAGGCAGGCACCGGCGGCATCGCGTATCGCTGCGCCGACACCATGAACAGCTCCCGCGAGTACTACACCCTCCAGGGAGCCGTCTTGACCTCCGCGTACTCACCCGTCGCCTGGAACGCCGATGACTTCATTCTCGCCTACCGCGACTCCTATACAACCATGTTTGTACTCACCCCGGACCGCACCGCCATCCAAGTCACCGGGCTGCCCACGCGCCCGCCGATTTCGATAAGTGCGCGCGCCCATCCAACGGGCTTCTTGTTCGCGACCTTCGATTACCTGCAGGGCGGGCCCGAGCAGTTGTGGCACATCGACCACCAGGGGGTCGCGACGCTCAAGGGCACGTATGGTGATTTCCCCCGTGAGGCACCTTGGCGCACCGGCGGGATTCTGGACAGCGAGGGTGCGCTCTACTCCATGAGCAGTATCACGAGCCCCAAGTTCGTGGATCTCATCGTCAAACGGGCGTTCGACGGCTCCACCGGGACGGTGGTCTACTCCGAAGCGTCCGCTCCAGAGGACGTCAACTACACGTCGAACTTCACGCGGTTGTTCAACCTCATTCACGCCTCGACGCTCTTCTCGGGCCCATAGTCCTTGGCGGAGGCCCGGGGACACACGTCCCCGGGCCTCTGTACTGTGTTTCTCCCCTTGAGCAGGGTGCCATGGTGAGCACCCACGTGGTGCGTTCACCGCTTGAGACCACCGTCCCTGTCGTGGACACGCCCCCGGGGCTGCCCATCTTCTCCGAGCCGTGAGGTAGACTCGCAGGACCTCGCGCGTCGGCCGTGGACCGCGAAGCCCCTGCGCCGGAGTCACCTTCCCGATGAAGTCTTTCGCACGCCTCCTGGGCACGGGGCTGTTCGCCTGCGCCCTGTCCCTGTCCGGCTGTCATGACACCGACGCCCAGGTGCCGGATGACGGCCCCCCGGACGAGAGCACCGCCGTCGAGCTCACCGACTACGTCGACGTCACCCCTGACGTGCCCTGCATGGATGCGAACTTCGCGTCGCCCCGCGCGAACTGCGAGGACCCGGGAAGCTTCAACCTGTCCCGCTGTGACATGGCCGCGGTGGGCGCGGTGGAGCCCTCCGGCATCTACCGGGCCATCCTCCGCTACAACTCGGAGAGCATGTTCGGCGCCGGGTTCCGCCTGGACACCTCGCCCACCTTCCTGAACCGGCCGCTCGTGCGCAACCAGGTGAACAGCCAGGGCTTCTTCATCACCGGCCAGCTCACGACGACCACGAACAAGGTGCAGCGGTACGCGCTCGCGGGCTGCCGCGTGCCGGAGCCCGGCCGCATCACCGGCTGCTTCGTGCGCTGCACCGACGGCGTACCCGAGTACTCCGGCACCTTCGACGCCCGGCGGATGAACTGGGACGCCCAGTCCTCCGGGTCCGCCGCCATGCGCCTCGTCTCCGAGTCCGCCGTCCCCCTGGGAGACTCCGTGGATGTCTACGTCACCCAGGGCCACGCCTACGTCGTGTCCCTGCCCCGAGGAAAGGAGCCGGGAGGGCTGAGCGTGTTCAACGTGACCGACCCGGCCCACCCCACGCTCGTCACCACCCTCAGCCTGCCCAATGACAGTTATTGGAACGGCGTCTGGGCAAAGGACAACGCGCTCTACATCGCCAGCGGCGACTCCGGCGTCATCGTCTATGACATCACCCAGCCTGCGGCGCCCCAGTACATCCGCGCGCTGCCCGGCGGCGCCATCGACGTGCACACCGTGTT
This sequence comes from Corallococcus sp. Z5C101001, assembly GCF_007352635.1. Taxonomy (NCBI): domain Bacteria; kingdom Pseudomonadati; phylum Myxococcota; class Myxococcia; order Myxococcales; family Myxococcaceae; genus Corallococcus; species Corallococcus sp. Z5C101001. The sequence continues at coordinate 199,618 of NZ_VKLU01000016.1, read as the reverse complement.
CGTGGACGGCGACCGGCTGTACGCCATGTCCCCCGCTCCCAATGGGGAGACGCTGATCTTCGACGTGGCCGCCCCGCTGGAGCCCCGGCTGCTCGGCCGCGTCTCCGTGCCGCGCACGGACGTGACCAGCTACCCGCACGACGCGTTCGCCTATCAGGACCGGCTCTACATCAACCACTCCACCTTCGGGTACACCGTGGTGGACGTGACCCGGCCCGACGTGACGCCCGTGCTGGGCCGGTATGCCTTCGCCGGCCAGTACAGCCACGCGAACGCGGTGGGCACGTTCAACGGGCGCACCATCGCCTTCGAGGGCGGAGAGCGCTTCGGCGCGCACCTGCGCGTGCTGGACGTCACCGACCCGGCGCGCATCCGCCTCATCGCCCAGGTGAAGAAGCGCGCGCAGACGTCCATCCACAACATGGTGCTGAACGGCACGCGGCTCTACGTCGCCTGGTACCACGAGGGCGTGCGCGTCTTCGACGTGGCGGACCCCGAGCACCCCAAGGAAGTGGCGGCCTTCGACTCCTTCGTCGAAGCGCACCCGCGCAGCACCGACAGCCTCTACCAGGGGGCCATCGGCATCCGGGTGCCGGGGGACGGCTACGTGTACGCGGTGGACCTGTCGCGCGGGCTGCTCGTGCTCCAGGAGCCGTGACGGGCGGTCACTCCGTCTCGATGCGGTCGCGGCCGTTGGACTTCGCCCGGTACAGCCGGGCATCCGCGACGCGCAGCAGTTCGTCCAGGGTGGTGCCGTCCCGCGGCGCCACCACGAGCCCCGCGCTGAAGGTGACGGAGAAGGTCTCGCCCGCGTCGCCTTCGAAGGCCATGCCCGCCAGCTCCTCCGCGGTGCGGGAGAAGATCTCCTTCGCGCTCTCCAGCGACTCCCCCAGCAGCGCGACGACGAACTCCTCGCCGCCCCAGCGGGCGCGCAGGTCCTCGCGGCGGAAGCGCGCGCCCAGCAGGCGGCCCAGCCGCATCAGCACGCGGTCCCCGGCGAGGTGGCCGTGCTCGTCGTTCACCTTCTTGAAGTGGTCCACGTCCAGGAAGCACAGCGCCAGCGGCTTCTCCGCCCGGCGCGCCTCCGACAGCCGCGCGTTCACCGCGTCCACGAAGGGGCGGCGCAACATCAGGCCGGTGAGCGCGTCGCGCTCCGTGCGCTCGCGCGACAGCCGCGCCCGCTCCAGGCGCGCGTGCACGCGGGCGCGCAGCTCCTCCTTGAGCACGGGCTTGGCCAGGTAGTCGTCCGCGCCGGCCTGGAACGCGGCCAGCCGGAACTCCAGCCCCACCTGCGCCGTGACGAGCAGGATGGGCAGCTCCTGCCACTCCGGCGTCAGGCGCAGGATGCGACACAGGTCGAAGCCGCTGGGCCCGGGCATCTGCACGTCCAGCAGCAGCAGGTCCGGGCGGTGGCGGGCCAGCGCGTCCAGCAGGCCGTAGGGGTTCTCCAGCCCCACCACCTCCACCGCGTCGCTCACCAGCGCCTGGGAGAGGGCCCGCACGGCCTCCGGGTCGTCATCCACCACCATCACCTTGGCGCGCTCCTGCCTGCGCGCCGTCACCAGCCGCTCCGCCGCGGTGGCGAAGTCCTGCTGGGTGAAGGGCCGGGGGAGGAAGAGCGAGGCCCCCGCGTGCGCGGCGTGCACGCGCTCCTGGAGGCCGCCCCCCGTGCTGGAGAAGGCCAGCGGCAGCGACTGGTGGCCCTCCAGGCTCCGGAGCGCGTTCGCCGTGGCGAGCCCCATGGGGCCCATGTGCAGCAGCGCCCCGTCCACCCACTGGCGCGCCACCACCGCGCAGGCCTCGTCGGGCGTGCCCGCCGTCACCACCCGCACGCCCTCCTTGTCGCCCATGCGCCGCGCGTCCGCGAGGATCTCCGCGTCCTCGTCCACCACCAGCAGCGTGCCCATGGCGGAGACGACCGCCGGGTCCGGCTCCAGCTCCGGCTCCAGGACGGGCATCACCACCACGGCCTCCAGCGCGCGGAAGCCCGCGTCCACCGCCGCCCAGTCCAGCGCCAGCGGGGTGCCGGCCCGCACCGGCTGGAGCACGTCCTCCAGCTTCCCCGCCGCGACGCTCACGTCCCGGAAGCCGTAGCTGCCCGCGGTGCCGTGCAGCTTGTGCACGACGGCGTAGGCCTCCTCCATGACCGAGGCCTCGCCGTGGCGCCCCCGGCCCAGCAGCGCCTGGAGCGTGGCCAGCCGCTCCGGCAGCTTCGCGCCGTAGTCCGCGCTCAACTGGGCGAGGCTCGCCGCGAAGGCGTCCTCCGGGTCCAGCGCCTCCGGCTCCCGCGGCTCCGCGGGCGCGGGCGGCGATTCGGCCAGCGCGAAGAGCTGCTCCAGCCACACCGCCAGCTCCTCCGGCCGGTAGGGCTTGTGCACCACGCGCGCCACGCCCAGCTGGCGCGTGAGCAGCTCGTGGCTCTTCAGGTCCTTCCAGAAGGCGGACGCGAAGAGCACCGGCAGCGCGGGGCGCGTCTGGCGCAGCTCCCGGATGAAGTCCGCGCCCGTCATGCCCGGCAGCAGGCCGTCCACGATGGCGGCGTCCACCGGCTCCGACAGGAGCACCTGGCGCGCCTCCGCGGCGGAGCGCGCGGGCGTCACCTGGTAGCCCTTGTCACGCAGGAAGGTGCAGACCAGGGTCTGGAGGTCGCGGTCGTCCTCCAGGAAGAGCAGCGTCTTGTCGCTTCGCGCGGTGCTCACGGCATCGCCTTTCGGGGCTCGGCCGCCGCGACGTCGCGGCGGGAAAGCAGTCCATTGAGCAGCTCCCGCACCGAGGCCACCAGCTCCTCCTCCGAGGAGCGGGCCTTCGTCAGGTGGCGGGTGATGCCCAGGGTGAGTTGACGCTGGTCCGTGCGCGACAGCTCGCGCCCGGTGAAGACGATGAGGGGCGTCGCGCGGCCCTTGCCCTGGCGCAGGATGTCCACCACCTCGAAGCCATCCAGCCGGGGCAGCCCCACGTCCAGGACGATGAGGTCCGGGGGCGTGTCGCGCGCGAGCGCCACCGCGCTCTCTCCGTCCGCCGCCTCGATGCACAGCGCGCCCAGCCGCTCGAACTGCGCGCACAGCACCCGGCGCGTGGTGGCGTCGTCGTCCACCACCAGCACGCGCGCCTGGCCCGGCTGGCGCATGGCGTAGCGCAGCGTCTTCAGCAGCCGGGCCTCGTCCACCGGGCGGGGCAGCCAGTCCACCAGCAGCGGCGTGCCCACGCCCGCCGCCCCCTCCTGGGAGCGCCCGGACAGCGCCAGCACGGGCAGCTCGCGCGTGCGCGGCTGTTCACGCAGGCGGCGCATCCAGTCCAGCACGTGGCCGTCCGGCATCTGCGTGTCCACCACCAGCGCGTCCGGGGGCGCGGCGTCCACCGCCTGCATGGCCTCCGTGAGCGTGGAGGCGCGCACCACGCGGTAGCCCTCCTGGGACAGCAGGCTGCGCAGGAGCGCGGACAGGTCCGCGTCCGCGGTGACGATGAGCACGTTGTGGCGCGACTCGTCCCGGGGCAGCGGCGCGCTGGTGCCCGACACGGGCGCCGGGGCGCGCAGGCCCTCCAGGGTGAAGTGGAAGGTGGCGCCCTGGCCGGGGGGGCTCGAGACCTCGATGCGGCCGCCGTGCTGCTCCACGATGGCCTGCGAGATGGCCAGGCCCAGGCCGGTGCCGCCCTTGGAGCGGGTGTCGGACGCGTCCAGCTGCTGGAAGCGGCCGAAGAGGCGGGAGAGCTTCTCCTCCGGGATGCCGGGGCCCTGGTCCGTGACGCTGAAGCGCACCCGGCCGTCCGCCGCGAGGCTGGACGCCACCACCACGGAGGCGCCCGCGGGGGAGAACTTGATGGCGTTGGAGACCAGGTTGGTGAGCACCTGGATGAGCCGGTCGCGGTCGCCCTTCACCTGCGGGGCGCCCTCCACGTCCGAGCGCAGGGACACCTGCGCGGTCTCCGCCATGCCCTGCACCCCCGCGAGCGTGGCTTCCACCAGCTCCTGCGCCGTCTGGGGTTGGAGCTTCAGCTCCAGCATCCCCGACTCCATCTTCTCCAGGTCGAGGATGTCGTTGATGAGGCGGATGAGCCGTTCGGTGTTGGTGCGCGCGATGCGCACCATGTCCAGCGCCTGCGCGGGCAGCTCCCCCACGATGCCGTTCTCCAGCAGGCCCAGCGAGCCGCGGATGGAGGTGAGCGGCGTGCGCAGCTCGTGGCTCACGGTGGAGACGAACTCGTTCTTCATCCGCTCCACGGCCTTGCGCTCCGTGAGGTCGCGCACGAAGACGGTGGTGCGCGGGGGGCCATCCGCGTGCACGCGCGCGAAGGTGAGCTCCGCGGGGAACACGCCGCCGTCGGCGCGCAGGCACGGGCTCTCCACGCGCGACGCGGGGCCGCGGGCCTGCTGGAGCGCGGCGTGGACGGCGTCGCGCTGGGCGGCCGGCAGCGACGCGGGCAGCGCCAGCGACAGGAAGTCCTCGCCCACCGCGCGCGCGGACGGCAGGCGGAAGTGGGTGACGGCGGACGGGTTGAACTCCGCCACGCGGCCGGCTTCATCCAACACGACGATGCCGTCCGGCGACGCCTCCAGGATGGCGGCCTTGCGCGCGTCGCTGACCCGCGCCTCCGCGCTCGCGGCGGACAGCGCCTGGGTGCGCTCCTCCACGCGCGCCTCCAGGCCCCGGTTGAGCTCCCCCAGCGCCGCGGAGGCCCCGGCGAGCCGCACCAGGACGACCAGCACGTAGCCCACGAGCAGCAGGGACACGCCGAAGAGGACGATGCGGGTGCGCTCGGCGCGCGACTGGGACTCCTCCTGGAACTGGAGGTAGTTGGTGATGAGGCGCTCGGCCTCGCTGCTGGCGCTGTGGTCCAGCAGCGCCTGGAAGGACGCGTCCGCCGAACGCCGGAGCGTCATCAGCTCCCGCGACCGCGCCTCCAGGTCCTCCAGCGCGGCGCGGTGGGCGGGGGCCAGCGGCGGCGCGCCGTGGGCCTGGGCCAGCTGCTCCAGCGAACGCTCCACCCGCGCGCCGAGGTCCCCCCCCTGCGCGCGGGAGGCGGTGAGCACGTCCGCGCCCAGCGTCTCCACCTGCTCCCGGAGGGGGCCCGGGGGCAGCGCGGCGGCGACGGCGAAGACAGCGCGGGGGAAGGACTCGCGCAGGGTGGTGAAGCGGTCATCCTTCGCCCGGGCCTCCGCCAGCAGGGTGCGTGAGTCCTCCAGCACGCGCAGGTAGTCCGCCAGGACCGCGAGGAGCGAGCGGCGGCCCTCGTCCGACAGGGAGCCGGGCATCGCCTCCAACAGGCGCGCGCGGGCGGCCAGCGCGTCGAAGGCGCCCCCGGAGGAGCCATGGGCCTCCCGCATGCCCGTGCGCTGGCGGAGCACGTCCAGCTCCAGCTCCGCGGTGGCCACGCGCAGCTGCCGCAGCTGGGTGCGGTAGCGGTCGTGTTCGGCGGTGGAGCCCGGGCGGCCCAGGACGAACAGCGCGCACAAGAGCACCAGGGCGCCGGCGGCCAGCGCGGTGGAGCGTTTGGAGAGGCGAGGTTCCATTCAGGGCACCAGGCGGCGGATTTCCTGCGGCAGCGTCATGGGGTCGAACGGCTTGCCGATGACGCCCACCGCGCCCAGCTCCAGGTAGCGCGCGACCTCCTGCTTCTGGATCTTCGCGGTCATGAAGATGATGGGGGTGTTCGCGGTGGCGGGCTGCTCGCGCAGCCGGCCGAAGGTGGTGGGCCCGTCCATGCCGGGCATCATCACATCCAGGAGGATGAGGTCGGGGCCTTCCTGGCCCGCCTTCTCCAGGGCCTCCGCGCCGGAGGCCGCCAGCACCGTCTTCCAACCGCCCACGCGGCTGAGGCTCAGCTGCCCGATGGTGCGGATGTCGTCCTCGTCATCCACGAGCAGGACCTTCTCGATTTTCGCCATGACGGGAGAGTGCTCCAGGGGGTGGGGTTTGGATCGCGTTACGGAGGAGGGGGCCCGGATGGATCTCCGTCAGGGGGTGGGGCCCGGGTCGTGGGCGGTGTCCGGGGCAGGTTCGCATTCGGGGAGGTCGAAGGAGAAGCGCGTTCCCGCGCCGGGGGCGGTGGTGAAGCGCAGGGTGCCGCCCATGCGGGACACCAGTCCATGGGCGATGCTCAGGCCCAGGCCGGTGCCGGAGCGCTTGCGGGTGTCGGAGGCGTCCGCCTGGGCGAACTTCTGGAAGACGCGGGCCTGGAAGGCCTCCGGGATGCCGGGGCCGCGGTCCTGCACGCCCACGCGCAGGGCGCCGGCCTCGCGGGTGAGGGAGAGGGTGACGCGCTCCCCCCGGGGGGAGAACTTGATGGCGTTGGACAGCAGGTTGGCGAGCACCTGGATGAAGCGGTCCTCGTCCACCCGGGCGTGGGCGTGGGGGGCGTCCACGGCGACCTCCAGGCGGACGCCATATTCGGCGGCGTAGCCCTGGTGGGCCTGGAGGGCCAGGGTGAGCAGCGGGGCGACGGGGGTGGAGGCCATGTGGAGGTCCAGGCCGCCGGACTCCATCTTCTCCAGGTCCAGGATGTCGTTGATGAGGCGCAGCAGCCGTTCGCTGTTCTTGTGGGCGATGCCGACCATCTGCTCCACCTGGGAGTCCAGGGGGCCGGCGATGCCGCCGCACAGGAGCCCCAGGGAGCCGCGGATGGAGGTGAGCGGCGTGCGCAGCTCATGGCTCACGGTGGAGATGAACTCGTTCTTCATGCGCTCCACGCGCTGGTGTTCCTCGGCCAGGAGGCGGGCCTGGGTGACGTCGCGGGCGACGGCGTAGAGCAGGCCCTCTTCCGGATCCGGGACGGCGTTCCACTGGAGCCAGCGCCAGGAGCCGTCGCGGCAGCGGGCGCGGTGCTCGAACTGGAGGACGGGGGCGCCTTCGCTGGCGCGGGCCAGGTGCCTCGCGGTGCTGGCGCGGTCCTCCTCCAGGGCCAGGTCCACCAGGGAGGAGCTGTAGAGCTCCACGTCGGAGAAGCCGAGGGTGCGGTTCCAGGCGCGGGACAGGCGCAGGAAGGTGCCGTCCATGGCCGCGATGCAGAGCATGTCCACGGAGACTTCGAAGAAGCGCTCCTGCTGCTCCAGGGCGGCGCGGGCCTCGCGCTCGTCGAGCGCGTTGAGCTCCACCTCCGCCCAGCCCGCCATGTCCACGAGCGCGGCGCGGTCCGCGTCGGAGAAGTCGCGAGGCTGAGAGTCGATGAGGCAGAGGGTGCCCACGCGGCTGCCGTCGCCGGCGCGCAAGGGGTGGCCGGCGTAGAAGCGCACGAACGGGGCGCCCAGCACGAGCGGGTTGTCGTGGAAGCGCGGATCGCGCAGCGCGTCCGGCACGACGAAGGTGGCGGAGGAGAGGATGGCGTGGCCGCAGAAGGACAGCTCGCGCGGCGTCTCCAGGGCGGACAGGCCCTGGCGGGCCTTGAACCACTGCCGGCCCTCGTCCACCAGGGACACGAGCGCGATGGGCACACGGAACAGGTGGGACGCGGCGCGCACGATGCGGTCGAAGCGTTCGTGCGGGGGCGTATCCAACAGACACAACGAGCGCAGGGCCTGGAGGCGCCGGGGCTCATCCGCGGGCGTCGGGGGAGGGAGCATGGCGTACGCCCCGTGCTACCCCACCCGTCTGGCATTGGGGAGGGGGGCTCGCACGAAGGCACGCCCTCGGGTCCGCGGAGCAGGCGAGCAGACAGGAAATGGGTGGTGGGACTGCACGTCAGGGCTCTTGAAATCGCGTTGGGTTTCGGATTGCTGACATTGCGTCAAGACAACCGCGCCTCACCGCGCTCGACGAGGTGCCGTGACGCCGTGCCCTACGTCCGGCGCTTCCTGCCCGGAGCCGGGGTCTTCTTGCGGGCGCCAGGCGCGGAGGGCCTCGCGGGCATGACCGACACCACCGTGCGCACCACGCGCGCCACGGCCTTCAGCTCGCGGGGCTCCAGCTCGCGCAGCGTGCGCAGCAGGCGCCTCAACTCCAGCGAGTCCTCCTGACGCGGCGTGGCCCTGGGCGACACCGGCGAGGGTCCCTGCCCCACGCCCAGCAGCACGTCCGCGGACACCGCCAACACGTCGCACAGCCGCCGGAGGTTCTGCGCCCGGGGCAACATCCGCCCCCGCTCCATCCGGCTGTAGACCTCCATCGCGATGCCCACGCGCTCCGCCACGTCCGCCTGCGTGAGTCCCAACCGGATCCGCGCGTCGCGGGCGGCGGCTCCAAAGACCGTGTTCAGCTTCTCGTTGACCGGGGCGGGCATCCCCCAAAACCTTGCACCTCTCCCCTCACATGCAAGTTTTCAGGCCCGCCCCGCCGCCCTTCAACGCTCACGCAATGCCAGCGCACCCTGGATGACGAGCCCCATCGCCTTCAGCGCCTCCTCGTCCAACGGCCGCAACACACGCACCAGCCGCCGCAAGGCCGGGGAGTCCTCCTCGCGGTCCGCCAATGCCAGCGTGCGCGCCTCCTCCGGCGGCGTGGGCCCGTCCAATCCCAGGAGCGCGTCCGCGCGGATGCGCAACACCATGCTCAACCGGCGCAACGTCGTGGAGCTGGGCAACACCCGCCCCCGCTCCATCCGGCTGTAGACCTCCATCGCGATGCCCACCTGGCTGGCGACGTCGCCCTGGGTCAGGCCCTGCCGCTCGCGGGCCGCTCGCGCCACCGCGCCCACCGTGATGGCCAGCTCCTCGTTCATTGCCGCTCACCACCCCTCACCGGACCATGTCTCCCAGGACGTCAGGTGTCCGGCAGCCTACCTGACACGGCAGCCACACTACCCCAAGGGACATCCGCCATGCTATGGACCTCCCAGGTCCTACCGCCCCTCTTCACGCATGCATCCTCCCACCCACGTTCTCCCTCTCCGATTGAACCCCTCACATCTTCCCGGCGCCCGCCATCCCCGGGGCCCGGGCGGTGCCGCGCCATGAGCACCGGCATCGGGGGACATCCGCTGCTGCTGCGGCCCCAGGAGGTCGTGGGCAGCTTCAAGCTGGTGAAGCGCCTGGCCACCGGCGGCTACGGCACCGTGTTCCTGGCGGAGAGCGGCGGAATCCCCGTGGCGCTGAAGTTCGCGCTCCACGGCCCGCAGGACTCCGAGGAGGGCTCGCACGTGGACGCGCGCACCCTCAAGGAGGTGAGCGTCCTGCACCGCATGACCCATCCCAACGTGGTGGCGCTGCGCGGCTACCACCGCTGGCCGCACCCGCGCACGGGCTACCTCTTCCTGGTGATGGACTACGTGGAGGGGCCCACGCTGTCGGACTGGGCCGTGGAGGCGCGGCCCACCGCCCGGCAGGTGGCGCGGCTGTTCGCGGAGCTGGGCCTGACGCTGGACTTCATCCACCGCGCGGGCGTGCGCCACCGCGACATCAAAGGCAGCAACATCATCGTGCGCGCGTCGGACGAGCGCCCGGTGCTGGTGGACTTCGGCTCCAGCGACCACGCCTGCGCCCCGGCCATCACCGACGGCCGGCCCCCGCCGGGCACGCCCAGCTACCGCAGCCCGGAGCTGCTTCGCTACTGGCTGAGCCACCCCCAGGGCATGTCCCGCTACGTGTACCAGCCCACCGACGACCTCTACTCCCTGGGGCTCGTGCTCTTCCAGGTCCTCACCGGCGACTTCCCCTACCCGCCGGACGTGCCGGCCGCGGCGCTGCTGGGCGGGATCCAATCCATCAAGGGCCGCTCCGCCCGGGCCCTCAACTCCCGCGTGCCTCGCGCCCTCGATGACATCTGTGAACGCCTGCTGCGCCAGGACGTCCACCAGCGCTACCAGATGGGCGCGGACCTCTACGCGGACCTGAGCGCCGCCCTGGAGCAGGCCACGTCCAGCTGGGACCTCCCCCTGTTCAACGCCCCGCCCCTCCACGATGCCGTCACCGAGGAGTCCGACGCGTACTTCGACGGCAACGAGGAGGCCCGCGAGCTGCGCCGGTGGGCCCGCGCCCCCGAACGCCGCGCCCCGGGCGCCGCGCCCCACTCCAGCGACCCCACCCCCGCCCCCACGGTGGGGCTGGCCGCGCCGCTCCCGCCTCCCCGGTCCTGGCCCCAGGCCCGGTGGCTGGCCTTGCGGCGGTGGTGGGCCCGGGGGCTGCGGCGTCTGGGATTGCGCCGGGACCGCTGAACCCCTGACGTCCTCCGCCTTCCAAACAACCCTGGAGGTTTTCCCCGCGACTGGGTTTGTGCTACCTGCGGGGTCGAGCGATTCGCGCTCGACCTCACAGGTTGAAAGGCAGGACATGAAGACGCCCGATACGACGACGGAGGAGATCCCCGGCGTGCCCCGCCGGCCGCGCGTGCTGTTCACGGTGGGAGGCACGGCCTTCGAGTTCGTCCGCAAGCTGGAGGTGCGCTCCACCGGGGAGCTGCTGATGCTGGCGCGGCGGCGCTACCGGGGCGGGATGGGCGGCCCGGTGGTCATCAAGCGGCTGCGCAACCCCTCTGGCTTCGTGGAGCGGCGGCGGCTGGTGGAGGAGGTGGAGCTGACGTACCGCCTCAACCACCCGGGCATCGCGAAGGTCTATCACCTGAAGGCCTACCGGGGCGTGCCGCACGTGGTGATGGAGTACGTGGAGGGCCGCTCCCTGGACACGGTGCTCAACCTGGTGGCCATGCGCCGCAAGCCCATGTCCCCGGCCTTCGGCGCGTGGGTCGTCTCCGAGGTCGCGGAGGCCCTGCACCACGCGCACACGCTGCGGGATGAATGGAACCGGCCGCTGGGCATCGTCCACCGCGACGTGAGCCCCCGGAACCTGCGCCTGGGCGTGCACGGCGAGGTGAAGCTCACCAACTTCACCGCCGCCTTCTCCACGCTGCCCGGGCGGGAGATCACCAGCCGCCCGCTGGTGAAGGGGGACGTGGCGTACGCGTCACCCGAGGCGCTCCGGCGCGAGCCCGTGGACGCGAGGAGCGACCTGTTCTCCCTGGGGCTGGTGCTCCTGGAGGTGCTGACGGGGACGCATCCCCTGGCCCACGGGGACACGGCGCCCCCGCCACCACCGGACCTGCCCCCGGTCCAGGCCCAGGGCCCCACGTGGATGCCCCTGACGGAGGTGGCGGCGCGCATGGCGCTGGTGGGCCCCCAGGAGGTGGCGGACCTGGCGCGCGACGTCCCAGCGGGCCTGAGGGCGGTGGTGGTCCGGGCGCTGCGCCAGTCCCCGGCCGACCGCTTCGGCACGGCGGCGGAGCTGGCGGAGGCCCTGCGCGAGTGGCTGCGCGAGCACGCCCCCACCTACGGACGGCAGGCCTCCGCGGAAGAGGTGGCGGAGGCCGCGCGCGAGGCCACCGGCCGGCGCAACCAGGCGGAGCTGCTGGAGGGCGGGCTGCACCCTCGGGAGCTGACGGCCGAGGAGGCCGCGATGGCCTCCGAAACCGCCGAGCCCGCGCACCCGCCGCCCTTCCTGGCCGGTGACGACGTGACGCCGAGCGTGCACGACGAGCCCCTGCCCGTGGAGGACCTGGATGAGCTGGCCGGGCTGGACGAGGAGGCCCCCGAAGAGGTCTTCGAGGAGTCCTTCGAGGACGATGACCTGGACGACGACGGCCACGAGCCGGTGTGAGCCCAGGCCAGCTCCCACGCCAATCCAGACATCGGCGCGCCGTCACCCAACCCCATCCATGGCATGACAGTCTTTGGGCCCCCGGGCCCTGTCCCTCCCTGCTTCCGCGTGTCGCCCTGATGCCACCCACGGGAGGGCCATGACGCCTGGCTGCTCGCCCTGCGGCCCCGCGGGAACGCTCGGGCGCAGGTTGCCGTTCGCGGGGGGCGATGACGAACCTCCTTCGACGGAGGGAACCCACCATGGCCGACAACGACAAGCGCCCCGTACCCCCGCAGCCCGCCGAGGACTACTACGGGCGCCCGACCGACCCGCGACATGGCGAAGAGGCTCCCCGCGAAGCGACGGAGCCGAAGGCGCCGCCGCGCCCTGACTCGGAGGAGGAAGAGGAGGAGACGCGGCCCCCGCGCCGCGAGCTGACCGAGGCCGACGAGAAGGGCGTCCACCTGCGCACCGAGGACGACGACGACGACCGCGACCTCCGCCTCCACGACGACGCCAGCGGCCTGCACCTGTTCGACCCGCGCGAGCGCACGCCCGGGGCCATGCTCGACGACATCCCGGATGGCGACGGCCCGCGCAGCGACGCGGGCACCAACCCGCTCTCCGACGTGTATCGCTATGGCCACCCGGACCGGTGCCTGGATGTCTGAGCCGCGCAGGCTCCCGGCCCCCCGCCCCTCCTGACGCCGAGGAGGAGCGGAGCCACCGGAGGCCGCCCTGCGCGGGCCAGGGCGTGGGCACGGGATGCCCGTCCTGGCCCGCCTCCGCGCTCCACCGGACGACGGCCGCGTGTCACCCGGTGCGGCGCGGGGCGTGCTCCTGACGGTGCGTGTCCACCCACGCCTCGGCCTGCGCCATCGTGTCCACGAAGACCGTGTCGAAGCTGGCCGTGTGGCCGGTGAGCAGCATCGCCACCGACATCGCCTTGCCCACCACCCGCTGCGTCAGGTCCGACCCGACGTACACCACCGAGCGCATCCACTCCGCGCGCACGTTGTTGGCCAGGTACTTGCGGGACTCGGCCGGCAGCTCGGAGCCCGGCACCTCCGCCACCAGGTAGAACGGCCCCTGCGCCGCCATCTCCTCGTAGACCCGCAGCGCCCACTTGGCGTCCTGCAGCCCCACCATGCCCGTGTATCTCGTGTGCAACACGTCCGGCGCCATCATCCGGATGCGGTGCGCGCCACACGTCCATTCACGCAGTTGATCCATTCGGTCCTCCCCCCGGCGTCACTGGACGAACCCTACGCCGACCCCCGCCACCCCAGGGAAGCGCCCCCTGGCGAACCTGCACCTTGGGACAAGGCGCGGCTGTCCATTGGATGTCAGACCCTCACTGTACTGTGTACCCATTCCGACAGCCTTCCAGAGGGGGAACACCGTGCCGGAAACCCGTGAACTGCCGCGCGTCTCGGTCAACAAGCTGGGGGAGTACCTCATCGCGACGCCTGCCCGCCGGAAGCGCATCATCCACGACCAGAAGCACCCGCCGGAGGCCCAGTATCTGCGCTACCCGGAGGCGTCCCACGCCATCACGGAGTTCCTCTGCCGGGGCCTGGACCTGAACGTCCTGCGGGAGGCCCAGCGCCGCTTCGCCTGCGCGGTACCCCAGACGGAGTTCGAGGCGCAGCGCATGCAACTGTGCTCGGAGGCGCTGGAGCGCTTCGCGGACCTGGTGCCCTGGCTGGACCTGGATGACGCCATCATCAGCGCGGTGGGCGCGGAGCCGCCCGTGCTGGAGATGGCCGGCGTCACCATCAGCGTGCGCCCGGAGGTGGTGGTGCAGCGGCTGGACAAGCAGGGCAACCCGCGCGTGGGGTTGATGAAGCTCTACTTCTCCAAGACGCACCCGCTGGACGAGCGGAGCGGCCAGTACATCGGCACGCTGCTCCAGCGCTTCGCGGAGCAGCACCTGTGCCGGCTGGGCCCCGCGGACCACCGGTTGATGACCGTGGTGGACGTGTTCGCCGGGTCGCTGTTCGTCGCGCCGCGCGCGCACATCCGCCGGCTGGGCGACGTGGTGCTCGCGTGCGAGGAGATCGCCGAGCGCTGGGCCGTCCACTGACGGCCTGGGTCCCCCGCGCCGGCTTCAGGGGGCTTGAAGGCGCCGGTGGGCCTCCAGCCACGCGCGGGCCTGGGCCTCGGAGTCCACGAACTCGGCGTCCAGCTTCGTGTCCCCGGAGAACTGGAGCGCGACCACCAACGCCCGCAGGACCTCGCGGTGCGTGCGCTTCGCGCCGAAGAAGACGACGCCGCGGAACCACGTGGGGCGCACGTGTTCGGCCAGGTACTTGCGTGGCGCCACCGACAGCCCCTCGGAGCTGCTCAGGTCCACGACGAGGTAGAGGCGCTTGTCGGGGCCCGCCTCCAGATCATGGAACACGTCCACGAGCTCACGCACGTCCGTCTCGGAAAACGAACCCCGGACCTTCGTCCAGAGGATGTCGGAGGACTCCAGCGAGACACGCTGTGTCCCGAAGACCCACTCCCGCAGCACCGCCATACCCTCTCCCACGCAGAGGGCCGCAGGGTACCTAAAACCACAGGGACGCCACCAGTCCGTGGCCCTCTCTTTCCCGGAGGATACGGACCCGTGGGACCTGTCGGGTCCTCCGCGCGCGCGTGGACGGCGGGCGCGGCGCGGCCTCGCACGTCGCGTCATGACCCACGGGCGGTGGACCCCGGCGCCCCTCCACCCATGCGCTCCGTGGGGGTGGGGACCTGACGGGTCGCCGGCGGAAGCCGCTATGATTGCCGGCGAGCGGCCGTGCGGACGACCGTTCCTGGGCGCATCACCGGGTGGTTGTCGGGACGCGCTTCCTTGCTCACTGTGTAGGGTCGCGCCCGAGGCGCGGGGGATGGGAGCGTGGTGCTGGAGTCCTTGTGGAGCAGACGCGCCGTGCTCGTGTCGGGCAAGGGCGGCGTGGGGAAGACGACGGTCTCCGCGGCCCTGGCCCTGGCGGCGGCCCGCACGGGCCGTCCGGTGCTGCTGGTGGAGCTGTCCCCGGACGAGGGCGGCCCGTCCGCCCTGGCGAGCCTGGTGGGCGCGAGGGAGGCCGGGCCCCGCGTGGTGCCGGTGGCGCCGAACCTGTCCTTCGTGCGCCTGTCCGCCCAGGAGGGGCACCGGCTCTTCCTGGAGGAGACGCTGCCCGTGAAGTGGCTGGCGGAGGCCGCGCTGCGCTCCAGGGCGCTGCGGCGCTTCCTGGAGGCGGGCCCCGCGCTCAAGGAGATGGGGCTGCTGTTCCAGATGCTCGCCCTGCTGCGGCGCAAGCACCCGGACGGCCGCGCGGTGCACCCGCTGGCGGTGGTGGACCTGCCCGCCACCGGCCACGCGCTGGCGCTGGCCACCCTGCCCCGCAGCATCCTGTCGCTGATGCCGGGCGGGCCCGTGGGCCGCGCGGTCCGCGAGGGGTTGGACCTGCTCCAGGACCCTTCGCGCACCGGCGTGGTGCTCACCACGCTGCCAGAGCCCCTGCCGGTGAGCGAGACCCTGGCGCTGGTGGAGGAGCTGAAGGACGTGGGCCTGCCCCTGTCCGCCGCGGTGCTCAACCGGATGCCGGAGGACCCCTTCACGCCGGAGTCGCGCGCGGCGCTGGAGCGGCTGCTGGAGACGCACGGCCCCCACCGCGGCCAGCGGGCGCTGGAGCGGCTGGAGCGCGCGAGGGAGGCGCGGCGGCGGCTGGCGGCGGGCACGCCCGTGCCACAATGGGGGATGCCGGAGCTGGCGCTGACGGGCATGGCGCTGGTGGAGCGGCTGTCGGAGCTGCTGGTGTCCCCACTCGAAGGGGCCGCTGTCCCGAGCGGCCAGGAGGCCACGCCATGAGCCTGGACGGCTTGCTGCGCGACAAGCGGATCATCGTCCTGTGCGGCGCGGGCGGCGTGGGCAAGACGACGACGGCGGCGGCGCTGGGCGTGGCCGCGGCCCGCGCGGGACGCCACGTGCTGGTGCTCACCATCGACCCGGCCCGCCGGCTGGCGGAGGCGATGGGGCTGAAGGAGAACGGCTCGGAGCCCACGTCCGTGCCCCCGGAGCGGCTCTACGCGGACGGCGCCCGCGGCGCGGGCCGGCTGGACGTGTGGATGCTGGAGCCGCACATCGTCTTCGAGCGCATGGTGCGCCGGCTGTCCGCCACGGAGAGCGCCGCGCGCGCCGTGCTGGAGCATCGCCTGTACCGCTTCCTGTCGGAGCTGGTCGCGGGCGTGCAGGAGTACGCCGCCGCGGAGGCGCTGGACGGCTTCCTGGCGGAGGGGCACTACGACCTCATCCTCCTGGACACCCCGCCCAGCCGCCACGCGCTGGACTTCCTGGACGCCCCGGGCCGGCTGGCGCGCTTCCTGGACGACCGGGTGGTGTCCCTCTTCGGTCCGGATTCGGGCCGCGCCGGCCGGCTGTGGCAGGGCGCGCAGGCGCTGGTGGGCAAGGTGCTGGACGGCATCTTCGGCGACGGCTTCGCGCAGGAGATGCGCACCTTCGTCGCCGCCTTCGGAGGCCTGTTCGCCGGCATCCGGCTGCACGCGGACCGGCTGCGCCAGCACCTGTCGTCGAAGGACGCGGCCTTCCTGCTCGTCACGTCGCCGGAGGCCGCGGCGCTGCGCGAGGCCGCCTTCTTCCAGGAGGCGCTCCAGGCCAAGGGCCTGCCCTTCGCGGGCTACGTGCTCAACCGCAGCTGGGCGCGCGAGGACGGCCTCGCCCCGGCCGCCAACCTGAAGTCCCACGCCCGCGGCGCCGCGGACACCGACGCGGTGCTCGCGCTGGAGCACCTGGAGGGCATGGAGGACGCGCGCGCGAAGGCCCACCGGTCGCTGCTGGCGAGGCTTGCGGAGGGGCTGCCCCGGGGCGCGCTGGCCATCGCCGCGCCGGACGCGGGCGCGGACCTGGAGGACTTCCGGGGACTCGTGCACCTGGGCGACGCGCTCACCGTCGCCTGACGCGGCCGTCCTCGCGAAGGGCGGGCGGACGAGCGTCGCCGCCCACGGCTGGCTGGAGCTTTGCGCGCCCCGGCCGGCTTCCCATGTTCGTCAGGCGAGGAGGCCTGCGACGCACATGGGCACCAAGGACCACGGCAACGGCAACGGACGGCAGGACCTGGGGCGCTCGGACATCTCCACGCCGCCCACGGAGGCCATGGCCACGCACCGCGCCCCGGACGTGGCCCCCCCGGGCTCGCGCGAGCGCGCCGAGTCCGACGTGAGCGGTTGGAACCCCGCGCGCGACGAGGAGCCCGCCGCCCGCGAGGGCCGCTTCCACCGCGCCGCCGCCTGGCGCCTGGGCCAGGTGCGCACCGACGTGGACGACACCGGCGCGTGGCGCGCGGACCGCGACGGCGAGCACGGCGGCGCGGAGGGCCCCTACGGCCGCGACGACCGGGACGTGCGCTTCGCCAACGGCGAAGGCCCCGACCGGACGATGGGCGAGGTCCCCGACTACGAGCTGCGCGGCCAGCGCTCCGACTACCGGGAGTGGGACCGCACCGGCTACGGCGGAGAGGAGCCCCTGCTGCGCGACCGCCCGGCCCGGGACCCGCGCGCGGCCCCCGCCCGACCGGCCGCGTCCTCCCAGCGCCGCTGGAGGCGGGAGCGGCTCACCGCGCGCGACGTGATGACCCGACAGGTGCGCACCGCCCACCGCGGCAGCACGCTGCGCGAGGTGGCGCGGTTGATGCGGGACGAGGACTGCGGCGCCGTGCCCATCGTGGACGCGGAGGGCCGGCTGCTGGGGCTCGTCACGGACCGGGACCTCGCGCTGCGCGCCTTCACCGGCCCGCGCTCCGTGGACGGCCTGCGCGCCGGGGACGTGATGACGGAGGACCTGCAGGCCGTGATGCCGGAGGAGGACCTCCACGGCGTCATCGACCTGATGGGCCGCAGGCAGGTGCGCCGCGTGCCCGTGGTGGAGCCGGATGACCGGCTGGTGGGCATCATCGCGCTGGGGGACATCGCCCAGCGCGCGGACCAGGACGAGGCCTTGCAGGACGCGCTGGCTCGCATCTCGTCGCGGCGCTCGTTCTGGAGCCGGTTGCGCTGAGCAAGGCCCTGGGAGCGGGAGGCACGCGGCCTCCCCTCCGCCATGGGCCCCTCGCCTCAGGGGATGGTGACGACCACCTCGGACGCGCCCGGCGCCACCGTGAACGTCTTCAGGTCGCTGGTGGCCGGGCCCTGCGTCACGGTGCCCGTCTTGGTGAACGTCGACGCGTGGCAGGGGCAGAGCAGCTCGTCGAGGCTGGCCTCGAAGCCCACTTCGCACTGCTGGTGCGGACAGATGGAGTCCACCGCCGAGTACGTGCCGTCCGCCAGCTTGAAGATGAACACCGTCTTGCCGTAGCCGGTGGGCTTCCCGCTCACCATGCCGCCCGCGTTCTGCAGGTCGGGGAACTGGGCGAAGGTGAGGGTCAGCTTCCCGTTGACCACGGCGGGGAAGGTCTCGTCACCGGCCTTGAGCGAGATGCTCAGCACCTGCGTGCCCGCGTTGTACGTGGCCACGTACGTCTTCAGCGGCACCGTGGCGGGCGGGTGCGTCACCTTGCCGTCGGTGGCGAAGCGGGACAGGTGGCAGGGGCACACGGCCTCCGTGCCGTCGAAGCCCATGGGGCAGCCCACGTGGGTGCACGTGGCGGACAGCACCGCGTAGGTGTCCGCCGACGGGTGCACCACCAGCAGGTTCTCCTGACCGGAGCCGCCCGGGAAGCGCAGCGTCACCGCGCCGCCCGTGCGGGACAGGTCCGGGTAGCGCTGCACCACCAGCGCCACGATGCCGTCCTCGCCCGGCATCGGCACATCCAGCACCGGCGCGGGGTCGATGTCCGGCGCGCACGCCGGCAGCCCCGCGACCACGGCGCCCGTTCCCAACACTTTCTTGAAGAAGTCCCGGCGCGACGAGCTCACGTGCCCTCCTGGAAGACGAGGTGGGGCTCCAGCACCAGCTTGTCATCCACCTTCACCAGCAGCAGCGTGGGGCGCTCGATGTTGTAGCCCTCCAGGCTGATCTCGAAGGCGCCGTCCGCGGTCACCTGCTTCGCGGAGTCGAACTTCACCGTCATGGGGACCTCCACGTCCTTCGTCACGCCGTGGAAGGTGAGCTTGCCCTTGAGCTTCACCGGCACGGAGCCCGGGAAGGTCGCGGGCGCCTTCACGCCGGTGGCCACGGCCTTGAGCTCCACGAGCGGGAACTTGGACGCCTCCGTCACCTCCAGCATGTGCGTGTCGCGGTTGGAGTTCTGGGAGTCGAAGTCCTTCACCTGGGCGCGCACGGCCACCTGGAGGGTGCCGTCCGGCTTCAGCACGGCCTTGCCCTCGCTGGGAGGGGCCTTGCCGGACACCTCGTGCAGCTTGTGGATGAGCTTGTAGGTGAGGTTGCTGGAGTCCTTCTTCACGGAATACATGCGGACCGCGTCCTGCGCGGCGGCGGGGAGCGCGAGCAGCAGGGCAGCAAGCGGGGCGAGTCGACAGGCAATCACGGCGTCCTCCAGGAAGGGATACAGCTGCCTCCACATAACGACCTGCGCGCGGAGACATTCACGACAGGGAGTCTCACGTCAGAAGGTGAGCGTGACGATGCCCGCGGCGACACAGCCCAACGTCGCATAGCCCACCACCTGGTGCGCGGTGGCGAGCTTCGGCTCTCGCAGCTCTCCGTAGCTGTCCGTCGCCAGGATGCCCAGCACCGCCTGGGTGATCATCCCCGCGGTGGCCAGGCTCATGAAGATCTTGTGGAACGTCACCGTGTCCCACTGGAACGCGCGCTCCACCGGATCCGGCGCCAGGACGCCCAGCGTGGCCACCGTGGCGAACAGCACCGACGTGCCGATGACGACGCCCCGGTGCCAGGCGAGCAGCGAGCGGTCATCGCCATGGCCCCGGAACGAGCGGTTGAACTGGATCTGCCCCAGCACCGTGGCCGCGGTGAGGCCGCCCGCCATCGCGAGCCCCAAGCCCTGGTGCAGCTTGAGCATCGTCCGCCGCGTCTTGAGCTGGCCCTCCAGGTTCGGGTCCAGCAGGCCCGCGGACGCCTCCGACTCCGGCGTCAGCAGGTCGAAGTCCAGGCCCGGCTCCGACGCGGCGCCCGGGGTGGCCGTGGAGCCCGGCTCCTGCGTGGCGGACACCGGCGGCGTCACGTCCGGCGTCACCGGCACCGGCGCGGCCGGCGAGGAGGTCGTCTGCTCCGCCATCTCCTGCGTGGACGACGGGGTCGAGGAAGAAGCCCTGCTCTTCACGGGCTTGCGCTTGGCCGCCGCGATCAGCACGGGTGCATCCGGCGCGAGGGCCGCGCTGGCGGGGGAGGCCGCCAGGAGCAGGACGGCCAGCAGAGGGGCAATGACGCGGGTCATCATGGGATTCCCAAGGAGACGACGCGGCCCGTCGAAGTGGGCCGCCACCGCTCCACGCTACCCCGGCTCGCGGCCCCGGTGCACGGAAGTGCATGTGGGCTCTGGGTCTAGGAGAACCCTTGTCTGATGAACCCTTGTGACAGCGGCGCAACCAGGGCGGATGACGCCTGCTCACCCTCCGAGGGCCGCCTGAAGTCGTGCACGCCGCTCATGCGGGTGTGGTCGCGGGCACTTCTGAACGGGGCGCGGTCCCCTGGGCCAGCTCCAGGCCCAGGGCGTGCGGATCGAAGTAGGCGAAGAAGCGGCGGACGCGGTCGCCATCCCATTCGATGATGGAGACACCCTCGTAGGCGATGGCGGCCCCGTTGTGCGCGGTGCCCTGCGTCTCCCATTCGAGGGCCACGCGGTCGCCGGACTCAATCACGTTGCGGAAGGTGGAGCGCACCTGACCGAGCGTGCCCTTGTATTCGGTCCAGAAGCGCCGGGCGCCCGCGATGCCGGAGAAGACGCTGTGTGAGGCCACGTTGCTCACCCGCGCGTCGTCGGTGAAGAGGGCGACCAGCGGCTCGATGTCGCCGTGCTCCTCCAGGTTCCGCAGTGCGTCCACGAAGCGCTGTGCTCGTTCCATCGGCATCGCGTGTCCTCGCTCTTCGAAGTGGAGTAGGGATATGCCCGGGAAAGGTGCGCACGCGGGGGAGCTGCGACCTTCTTCTGGCGGCTGCCCCCTCGTACCCCGTGCGAAGGCAGCCCCCCTTGCCCGCCGCTGGCTCGCAGGTGAAAGAGGAGCACATCCATGTCGCAGGAAGCCCACCGCACCCGGCCTCCGACCGAGGAGGAGTCCTCTCCGACGCCTACCGCACCACCCCGGGTCAAGCGGTCGTGGCAGGAAGCCGAGGCCGCCCTGCTGGCGGGTCCTCCCGGGCCAGCGTCAGCCCAGCGAGGGTGGCGGGAAGTGGATACCGACCTCGGAGAACTGGCACCGGAGCGAGCGCTCGCGGAGAGAGCGTGGCGAAAAGCCGAGGCCGCCCTGCTGGCGCGCTCACCGGCGCTAGCGCGGGTGACGACTCCAGAAGAAGAAAAAGCCAGGGAAGGCCGCCGCCCTCCGCCCCGGTCGCGCCAAGGCGCCGGAGTGGGCAGCACGGTCTTCCTGCTGCTGACGGGGCTGTACCAGCTGCGCCGGCTGATGCCGCTCGCGGACGTGGCGCCATGGGACTTCTCGGCGCTGTTCGCGAAGGGCTACGGCACCCTGGCCCTGCTGGTGTTGTTTCCCACGCTGATGGCGCTGTGGGGCATCATCAGGGGCGACCCGACGCGGCAGGAAAAGGGCTCGATGTGGCTGCTGTTCCAGTCGGTGTGCTGGGCGGTGGTGGGGCTGGTGGTGCTCTTCCAGGGCGAGTTCGTCGCGGCGCTCCTGATGCCCTGGCACCTGACGCTGGTGTCCGCCATCCTGATGACCCCGACGACGGGGCCTCGAGAAGAGGCGCCGGTGCCGCCGAGCGCCCCACTTCAACCGCCCACCGTGCGGCCCGCGGCGCCTGAGGACCGTGCCGCTGTCGCGTCGCTCCAGTCCACGGCCGTCGCCCGGCGCCCCTCGCTCTTCGCCCTGGAGCCCGGCGCGGAGTGGGACGAGCGCCACCCGGTGTTGGTGGCGGAGGAGGACGGCCGCGTCATCGGGTGCGCCTCCACCAGCGCCTACAGCTTGCGCGAGTGTTACGCGGGCGTGGCGGACTTCCACGTCTTCGTGGCGAAGGAGGCCCGGGGCAGGAACGTGGACACGCTCCTGCTCGAGTCCCTGATGAAGGCCGCGGAGGCCCGGGGCATTCACAAGCTCACGACCTGCGTGCTCGCCGGCAACACGCACGCGCTCGAGCGGTTCGAGAAGTTGGGCTTCACCCGCGTGGGCGTCCACGCGAAGCACGCGGAGCTCAACGGGACGCGGCACGACGTGGTGGTGGTGGAGAAGGTCCTGTCCGCGAGCGTGCGCTGAGCCGCGCCACGGAGACGGCCTCTCCCTCGGAGTCCAGGCGGAAGGGGGGCCCTTGCTCCCCACCCATCCGGCGGAGGATGACTGTCGCCCAGGAGCACCCCATGTCCCAGGAAGCCACCCGTTCCGCGCCGCCCTCCACCGGAGACGAGCCGTCCGAAGGCGCGCTCGCGCCCATCGCGGCGGAGGCGTTTCCTCCGCTCGCGCTCCTGCTGGAGGAGGCGCGCTCCCCGGGCAGGGTGCCCGCGGACGTCGACGCGCTCATCGTGGGACTGGGCCGCCCGCCCTCGGCGGACGAGTCGCTCCGGGAGCGGGCGGACCTGCTCCTGGGGCTGCTGGACCGGAGCAACGAGGTGGGGGACCACGTGGGCTCGGGCGGGATGAAGGTGCGGCACGCGGCGAAGGAGGCCCTGCTGGCCCTGGGCTACCCGTACGCGATGGAGCTGCCGCCGGAGCTGCTGGAGAAGGAGGGGCTCTCCCTCAAGGAAGAGCCCCAGAACGCGGGCAAGATCGTCATCGCGGCCCTGTCCGTGCTGTACCAGTCCGGAGCCCTCTTCCTGCTCCAGCAGTTGGGCAACTCCTTCAAGATGAGCGACGACACGTTCCTCTCCGTCACGGGCGGAGGCATCTGGCTCGTGACCTTGTGCGCCGTCCTGGGCCACCTGGAGCGCTCTCGGGACCTGCAGATCCTCGGCTCGGTGGGGCTGTGGGCGATGGCGGTGGGCTGGGGGCTGTTGAGCATCCTGGGCGCCCTGCTCACGGGCGGCATGGCGCTCATCTTCCTTCCCTGGCACCTGGCCCTGTGGACCGCCATCGCGCTGCGCCCGCAGCCCGCCCCACAGGAGTCGCCGGATCCACCCGCCCCCCGGACCACGCCCTGACCTCGCGGTGCTCACCCCCGCGAGTCCTGGGCCCACTCCTCGCGCGTCCAACCCTGCCGTTCATAGAGGGCCCGGCGCTCCGTGGGCAGCGCGTCCCAGGTGAGGCCGGGATCCAGGTCCTTCGGGCGGCTGAAGAGGCCGGGGACATCGCTCCGGACGGCCTGGGCGGCGCGCTCGGGGGTGAGGCCGCGCAGGCCGTAGCCGAGCTTGAGGCCCGCGTGGTGCTGGCCGCTCTTGTCTGAGACCGCGAAGGACACGCCGCCACCGAACTCCGCGGTGCTGGGGTTGAGGGTCGCGTGCGCGCGGGCGTGCGGTCCCGCGCCCAGGGACAGCTCCACCTTGCCCTCCGAGTCGCGGCTCACGCTGGCGATGCCCAGGTCCACCTGGAGCTGCGTCTCCACCTTGCCGTGCGCATCCGTCATCACCTCCAGCCCCAGGGGTCCCGCCTTCGTGGCGACCCCCGCCTGCGCATGGACGTCGACAGGGCCGCGCGCGGAGGCGCGGGCCTCGGTCTTCAGGTGGAGCAGGTCGTGGGACGCGCTCGCTTCGGCGGAGAGGAAGGCCCCGGCGGGCTTCTCTCCGGAGAGGACCTGCGCGCGGGCGGTGACGGCCTCGTAGGCCTGGACGAGCGAGCGCTGGGGGCGGCCCAGGCCGGCCTTCCATTCGGACTCGTAGCGCTCCCTTTGGGGGTCGGACCAGGCGAGCCCGAGCGACGTCTCCCGCAGGTCCAGCGCCTGAGGCGGACCGAGCGCGCGCAGGGCTCGGAGGCTGTCGGCCCGCGCCACGGCCTCGCCGTAGCGCAGCAGGTAGGCGTCATGGGCGACGACGGCTGCACGGCCCGTGTCGGTGGCGTGGGCATTCACCGCGTCCCGCAGCGCCCCCGGCAGCTTCGGATCATTGGTGAAGACCTCGGGCCGGCCGGGCAGGCCCAGCGGCCCCGAGACACCGCCCGGACGCCGCTGGAGGACGCCGTTCGACGCGGCCTGCTCGAGGAAGGCCTGACGGGACGTGGCATCCATCCGGGACACGTACGTGGCGAGCAGGCCCTCGCGGTCCATGCGCTCCAGCGTGGCGCGGTACGCCTCGCGCGGCACGGTGCCCAGCGCGGTGTGCGCGGCCTGCACGTCGCCGCCGGTGAGGAAGGGGTTCGTCAGGCTCCGCGTCAGGTGCGACCGGAGCGTGGCGTAGACGTCCTCGGGAACGGGAGCCGAGGGGGCCCGCGTCCGGCCCCCCAGCGCCGCGAGCTCCCGGGCGGACACGGCGGGCCCCGGGGCGGTACCCGGGGGAAGGGGCTTGGGCGGAGCACCGGGGGGACCGTCGTAGGTCCGCAGCTCGTTGCGCGCGGGCGGGGCGGCGCTGCTCTCGCTGACGGAGGACCGGCGGGCACCGGCGGGGCCCACGCGTGGCTCCGGCGTGGGGGCTCCGGGTTCGGGGAGCGTGGGGTCGGGAGGAAGAGGGCTGCTACCGGGGACATCGATTCGGGACATCGGGCTCGCTCCGAGGAAGGAGGAGCCGGTCCGCGATGCAGCCGGTGCGCCACCGTCAGGTGCCTGGAATCACGGCACCCCACCACGGCCAGCCGCCCTGACGCGGGACCCAGGTCCCGCGCGACAGACGGCCCGCGCGCGAACGGGGCGTCGCGCTCAGCCCAGCACGTCCTGCGCGCGGCGGTAGTACATCTCGCGGCTGGCCAGGCCGTTGTAGCCGCCGTTGATGCGGCGGGTGACCTCGCGGAAGTTGCCCGCGTCCGCGTAGCTGTTCAGGTTGCGCGAGTTCCAGTACCAACCCGCGATGCGGAACGCGACGTCTGGATCCTTCGCGCGCTCCGGGTGGCCCTCCAGGTCGATGCCCAGCGCCTTGCCCGCCGCGCGGTAGTTCGCGCGCCCCGTGAGCTGGATGGGCCCGCGTCCCTTGTAGCGCATGCCGTCGCCCGGCTGCGTGTTGCCCAGGTCCTTGCGGCCCTCGTACGCGGCGCCCGAGGCGATCTCCTCCATGTAGCGCAGCTCGCCGCTCTCGTGCGCCAGCTGCGCCAGGAACATCTCCTTGCGCCGGGGCGTGTTGATGTTCGCCTCCGCCATCGCCTTGTTCAGGTGCGGCAGGTACTGCTCCGCCTTCGCCTGCGACAGGTTCGGCATGATCCGCCGCAGCTGCGCCACCGACACCCCACCCTTGCCGCCCGACGTGCCCGGCGTCCCCCCGACCCCGCCCGTCGTCGGCGGCGGATTCGACGTGCCCGCGCCCCCGCTGCGGCCCGGAATCGTGAGCTTCTGGCCCACGTAGATCTTGTTCGGATCCGCGATGTGGTTCGCCTGCTGCAACGCGCCCACCGACGTGCCGTACCGGCCCGCGATGCCGCTCAGCGTGTCGCCGCTGCGCACCGTGTACGTCGCGCCACCCGTCGGCTTCGACGGCACCGGCGCCGCGCCACCACCGCCACTCGCCCCCGGAATCGTGAGCTTCTGGCCCACGTAGATCTTGTTCGGATCCGCGATGCGGTTCGCCTTCGCCAGCGCCGCCACCGTCGTGCCGTGCCGGCCCGCGATGCCGCTCAGCGTGTCGCCGCTGCGCACCGTGTAGCTGCCGCCCTTCGAAGGCGCCGCCTGGAACCCATCCGGGACCGTCAGCCTCTGGCCCACGCGGATGAGGTTCGCGTTCGCGATGTGGTTCGTCTTCTGAAGCGAACCCACCGACGTGTTGAAGCGCTGCGCCAGCCCGCTCAACGTGTCGCCGCTACGAACGGAATAGGTCGTCACGGGTGAAACTCCGGGAAAAGAGGTAATCAATGCCCGGATTTTCGCGATGTCTGGGAATTTGTTTCCCAGAAAGACCTACTTTTCAGGTAACTGCATCAATCCATCAGGGTTGCACCTTGGAGTCCCGCAGCTGCTGCTGGAGGTCGCGGGCGGCGTCGGTGTCGTGCATCGCGACGAGGGTCTGCACGTAGTAGGCGAGCGCCCAGAGGTTCTCCTCCGGGATGGCGCCCTTCCACGAGGGCATGGCGGCGCCGCCGACGCCGGCGGCCATGACGCGGTAGAGGTCCTCGCGCTGGGCCTGGGCGGTGTAGGGCTGGCCCTCGACGCGGGTGCCCTGGGGCCACACGGTGCGCAGGCGGTGGAAGAGGAAGTCCGGGGGCAGCACCTTGGCGAACCGCGTGGCTTCGCCCTTCGCGTCCACGGTGAGCGAGTAGTCCGAGTCCCTGGGCAGCGCGGTGTACGGATCCGCGTTCGCCAGGTTCACCTTGCGACCCGTGACGCTCTCGGTGAGCGCGGCGAGCTCGGCGCGGGGAAGGTAGGCGACGTGGCAGCTGGAGCAGCCCGCGTTGCCCTTGCCGGCCACGTGGTAGACGGTGCGGCCGCGCGCCACGGCCTCGGCTTCGCGGCCCTTCCAGGGGTCCTCGGACAGCGCGAGCGCCGCGCCCGGAGGCTCCTGCGTCCAGCGGGGGCTGAAGGTCTTGAGGTACTGCACGACGGCGTCCACGTCCGCCGGGGGCACGTCCCACCCGAACATCGGGGTGCCGTGCAGCCCCCTGCGCAGGGTGCGCTTCAGCGCGTCGTCGGTGGGCAGCTCGCCGGCGGCCACGCCTCCGAACTTGAACAGGCCCTGGTGGAAGTTGCGCGGCGGGGGGCGCATGCCCGAACCCGCGGGGCCCTGGCCGTCGCCCTTCTCGCCGTGACAGGACGCGCAGTAGTGCGTGTAGACGTCGTAGCCGCGCGCCAGCGTCGCGGCCGGAACCGTGGCGCCGTCCGCGAGCTTCAGCGGCTCGAAGGTGGGCGCCTCCCGGCGGCAGGCGGGGGCGAGCGTCCCCAGCGCGAGCACGGCGAGCACGCGGAGCGAGCGCGAGACGGAGGACGTTCCAGGGAGGCAGGGAGTGGGCTTCATGGGAGGTACACCACCGCGAAGAGGACGCCGTACATCACCGTCGAACACCACCAGCCGGGCAGGGCCCGCCGCAGCGGGGCGCGGACATCGCCGCCGCGCAGGAAGCGAAGGGCGGCGCGCAGCAACCCGCCGAGCACCACCGCCAGATGCGCGGCCTGCACCGCCGACAGGCCGTACAACGCGGAGGCGAAGACGCCGCCGTCCGGAATGCGCAGGTCGCGGTACCACCACAGCACGTGCAGCCAGGACGCCTGCGCCGCGAGGAACCCCGCCCCCGCGCCCAGCGCGCCCAGGAACACGCGCCGGGCCCGGCGCGGCGCGGGCCGGAGCGCGACGTGCAGCAGCGCGCCGCCGGTGAGCAGCAGCCCCCCCGCCAGCGAGGGAACGAGGTATCCGGGCCGCGCGGAGGCCGGAGGCCAGAAGCCGCGCAGGCGATAGAAGTCCGCGGCGAAGGCCACCGCGCAGAAGAGCATCGCCGCCGCCGCGTGCGCGAGGACGACGCCGAACCAGAGGTTGGCCTCGTCGCGCTGGAGGGACGCGGAGTCCAGCGTCCCGCTGGGGTCGTTCGTGCTCACGGGGGAGGACTCTCGCATGCCTGGGCCCGGCGGAAAGCACCAGGAAGCCGGGCAGTCCCCCGCCCCTCGGAGCGGTGCTCCGAAGCCGGTGCGCGCCGCCGTGAAAGAAGCCCGCGTGCGGCCGGGCGCACCGGTAGTAGCCTCCCAAGCTCCATCCCGATGCAGCCCGCTCCCACTCCGCTCGCAGCGCCGTTCTCGTCCACCGCTCCGCGCGCCTCGCGGGGCCGGGACCTCTGGCCGTTGTTGCTCATCGCGCTGGGGGCCTGGGTGCTTCGCGCGCTGGCGTTCTTCCACTCCGGCCCGCTGGGCTACCCGATGGACTACGACGAGGGCGTCTACTTCTCCGCCGCGTCCCTCCTGCTGCGCGGAGACCTGCCCTACCGGGACTTCATCTTCGTGCACCCGCCGGGCGCGCTCCTGCTCTGGGCCCCCGGCGCCGCGCTCACGCTGGGGTTCGACGCGGCCACCGCCTACGGTGTCACCCGCCATGCCGCCGCCGCCGTGGGCGCGCTCTGCGTGTTCCTCGCGGGCCGCGTCGCGTGGCGCGCGTGGGGGCCGCTCGCGGGCTGCGTGGCCGCGCTCGCCTATGCCGCGTATCCGGAGGCCGCCCTCGTCGAGCGCGGCGCCTTCCTCGAGCCCCTGCTCAACGTCCTGTGCCTGGGCTTCGCGAACCTGTGGCTCGCCTCCGCCACCCCTTCGCGCGGACGCGGCATCGGCGCGGGCGTGCTGCTGGGCCTCGCGGTGTCCGTGAAGCTGCCCGGAGGAGCCTGGCTGGTCGCCGCGCTGCTCGCCCGTCCATGGAAGGAGTCGCGCCGCGACGCGCTCCTGTGCGTGGTCGCCGCGCTCGCCACGTTCGCCGTCGTCGTGGGCCCGCTGGCCGCGCTCGCGCCTTCCGAGTTCCTCCGCGACGTCATCTCCTTCCAGGCCCTGCGCCCCCCGGATGGAGAGTCGGACCGCGGGCTGCGCCTGCACGACCTCTTCCACGAGCGCCGGCTGGGCGAGGTCGTGCTCGCCCTCATCGGCCTGGGCGCGGCCGGCGCGCGAGCCCTTCGCACCGACGCCGAGGGCCGCCCCACCTCCCGCTTCTTCGCCTGCGCGTTCGTCCTCGGCGTGGCCCTGTTCCTCGCGTCGCGGACCTACTGGAACCAGTACAACGCGCACCTCGCCGCGTCCGAAGCCGTGCTCGCGGGCCTGGGCGCCGCCGTGTTGCATGCCTTCAGCCAGCGCTGGGGCCGCACCGCGTCGCGCGCCGTGGCCGGGCTCGCCCTGGCCGGTGCGTGCCTGCCTGGTGCGTGGCACGTCGTCGAGAGCGCCCTGTGGCAGGCCCCGGACGTCGTCGCGCTCGCGCGATACCTGCGCGCCGAGGTGCCCCCCAACGCGTGCCTCTTCGCGTTCGACCCGGGATGGGGGCTCGCGGCCGGGCGGCTCCCCACGGGCGCCACGCCCGTGGTGGACAGCTACGCCACCATGCTCCAGGACGCCATGAGCACCGGCGACCGCTTCGAAGACACCGCCGAGGCCCTCTCCGCCCCGGAAGCACAGCAGGCCCTGCGCGTCATGCTGGACGCCTGCCGCTTCGTCGTCCTAGGGCCACGGGGTGACTGGCAGCTCACGCCGGAGAGCCGACCCTGGTTCAAGCAGCGCTTCGTCCGCCGCTTCCCCACGGGCGATACCGGCGGCGTGGACCTCTGGGAGCACCGCCCTCCGGAGCGCTAGCCGGCGCCCTCCACCCCGGGCACCGGAGGCGCCACCGGCTCCGCCGCCAGTCCCCCCGAGGGCAGCGGCTCCGCCTGTCCAATCCAGTCGCGACCCAGTTGCTGCTGTACCTCCGGTTGCGACAACGCGTGCGGCCCGCGCAGCACCACGGCGGCGGGCCCCGCGTCCGTCCACTCCAGCGTGCCCACCCGCCACGGATTCGGCTCCGAGGCCCGGCCCCACCCGAGCGTCCGCACCAGGTTCACCACGAACACCAGCTGCACCGCGCCCAGCAGGAACGCGGCCACGCTGGTCCACCGGTTCAGCGTGAGCAGGTGCGCGAGGAACGCGTACTGGTACGGGTCATAGAGCCGCCGCAGCTGGCCCGCGTACCCCGCGACCAGCTGTCCGCCAAAGACGGCGATGAACAGCACCGCGCTCGCCACGACGTGCACCTTCGCGAGCCGCTCATCCAGCGCGCGGCCATACATCCGGGGGAACCAGAAGTAGAGCCCCGCGAACACGGCGAGGAAGCTGGCCGCGCCCATCGTCAGGTGGAAGTGGCCCACCACCCACATCGTCCCGTGCAGGGGCACGTCCGTCGCCACCGCGCCCAGCGCCAGCCCGGTGATGCCGCCCAGGCCGAAGACAATCATCGTCGCCAGCGCCGCGAGCATCGGCGACGTGAGCCGCACGCTGCCCCGCCACAGCGTCATCAGCCAGTTGAGGAACATCACCTCCGCGGGCAGGGAGATGAGCAGCGTGAGCACCATGAACGTGCGCCCCAGCACCGGCGCCATCCCGCTGGTGAACAGGTGGTGCGCGTACACCGCGCCGCTCAGCGCCGTCACCGCGCCCATCGCGCCCGCCGTCAGCCGGTAGCCATGCGCGGGCTTGCGGCTGAAGAAGGCCACGAAGTCCCCCACCATGCCCCACGCGGGCAGGATGAGGATGTAGACCTCCGGGTGGCCGAACAGCCAGAAGAGGTGCTGGTAGACCACCGGGTCCCCGCCCCCGCCCACCGCCGCCGCGCCCGCGATGAAGAACTGCGTGCCCGCCACCCGGTCCAGCAGCAGCAGGCCCGTGGCCGCCGCCAGCACCGGCACGAACAGCACGTTGAGCACCGCGCCGTAGAACAGCCCCCACACCACCAGCGGCAGCCGCCCCC
Organism: Corallococcus sp. Z5C101001; assembly: GCF_007352635.1. Classification (NCBI taxonomy): domain Bacteria; kingdom Pseudomonadati; phylum Myxococcota; class Myxococcia; order Myxococcales; family Myxococcaceae; genus Corallococcus; species Corallococcus sp. Z5C101001. The sequence goes on along the minus strand of NZ_VKLU01000016.1, from coordinate 169,594 downwards.
ACGTCATGCCCGGCGCGCGGCAGCGCACCACCGTGACGACGAAGTTGAGCCCGTAGAGGAACGCGGACACGCCCACGCACAGCACCGCCACCGTCACCAGCGTCTGGCCCAGGCCCGGCGTGAACGCGGGCGTCGCCAGCGGCGGATACGACGTCCAGCCCGCGCTCGCCGGCCCCAGCCGCACGACGAACGACGCCAGCATCAGCGCGCCGCCCCCCGCGTACGCCCAGAACCCGAGCGCCGACAGCCGGGGCAACGCCATCTGACGCGAGCCGATGGCCAGCGGCAGCACGAAGTGTCCCAGCGCGCCGAAGAGCAGCGGCGTCACCGCGAAGAAGATCATCAGCAGGCCGTGCATCGTGAACACGGCCGTGTACGTGGGGGGCGTGATGGCGCCGCCGGACTCGGGCAGGGCCCAGGCGAGCCCCGGCACCGGCTGCCCCGGCCAGCCCCACTGGAAGCGGATGACCATGGCGAGCAGGCCGCCCACCAGCAGGAACAGGAAGCCGCCCCACAGGTACTGCCGCGCCACGCGCTGGGGGTCGGTGGTCCACAGCGAGCGCAGCAGCGCCCCCGGCGTCATGGCGTCCTCCAGGCCCAGCCCCAGTGGGCCGCCGTGTCATCCGCGTCGTAGGTCTGGGCCGCCTGCCGGCCCGCCTCGCGCAGCCAGGCCGCGTACGCCTCCGGCGACATCGCCGTCAGCATGCCGCGCATCCGGTAGTGGCTGGTGCCACAGTGCTGGTAGCAGGCCGCCTCCCACGCACCCTCGCGAGCGGCCTGGAACCAGGTCTGGTTCACGCGGCCCGGAATCGCATCCAGCTTCACGCGGAAGGCCGGCAGCGAGAAGCCGTGCACCACGTCCGTGGAGACCAGCTGCACCCAGACGGGCACGCCCGCCGGGATCCGCAGGTCGTTCCACGTCACCACGTCGTCCTTCGTGCCGAACGTCCCGTCCGCGCCCGCGTAGCGCGCTTCCCAGGACCACTGATGCGCGTTGATTTCGATGCGCACCGTGCGCGGATCCTCGGCGGGGACGCGGAGGTTCCAGAGCACGTCGCGCAGGTAGCCCTCGGAGCCCAGGAACAGCGTCCCGTCCACGACGCCGAAGACGCCGAGCGCCAGCCCCAGCACCCACGCCCGCGAGCGCCGCGTGCCGCCATCCGGCGCCACCTTCCGGGCGCCCCGGAAGCGCAGCACCGCCACCAACAGCCACCCGAGCATCACCGCCGCCAGCGCGAAGTCGAAGCCGTGGCTCCTGGCCAGCAGCGCGTCGATGCGGTCCCCCGTCGCGCTCGCGTTCTCCGGGGGTGAAAGGCTCCACGCTCCACGCGAGGGCGCCACCGCCAGGGGAGCCTGCGCATCCGGCGGCGCGGATGTCGCAGCCACGGCCGTCGAGTCACTGGACGCGGGCATCACGGATGCTCCTGTTCCACGGGCGCCGGGGTCCGCTCCTCACGGGCCGCCCGCCGGGCCGCCCAGAGCCCCAGGCCCACCAACGCGAAGGGCACGAACATCAGCGCCAGCAGCAGCACGCCCGCTCCCCCAGGGGACTCCGGTGCGCGGGCCGTGCACGAGGGACACGCCAGCACCTCCACCGGCGCGAGCGCCACGACGCACCCGAGGAGGCACCCGGACAGCGGCCGGAGTCCTCCCCACCTGCCCCACGGAGAGCGGCCACCCTGAAGCTGGAAGAAGGCGCGGACCATGTCTGGACCTTCCGGCTAGCACGCACCTGGAGTCCCCTCAAGGCGCACCCCATCCCCGCGCCCCCACCCCGAAGCGGCCACTCTCCCTCATGCCTCGCATGCGGCCAGCCCCTAGCCGCCCCGAGCCTGGCGCTTGTGCGCCCCCCGCCGATGCCGTTACCTGCCGCCCCATGTCCGCCGAATCGCCCTCCTCCCCCGCCGCGCCCCGTCCCCAAAGCCTCCGCCGCTCCTGGGTCTGGGCAGGGGTCGTGGTGGCGTCGCTCGGGATGCTCGCGGTGGCGATCCACGACCTGGCTGACGCCCGCTCCACGCCGCCCCCTCGGCTGGGCGCCCTGCCCGACTTCACCTTCACGCGGCAGGACGGACAGCCCTTCGGGTCGAAGCAGCTCCGCGGCCAGCCCTTCATCGCCAACTTCATCTTCACCCGCTGCCCCACCGTCTGCCCCGTCTTCACCCAGAAGATGGCGCGCGTGCAGGAGCACACCGCGGGGCTCGGGCAGAAGCTGCGGCTGGTGTCCTTCTCCGTGGATCCGACCTACGACACCCCGGAGCGGCTCGCCGAGTACGGCGAGAAGTACCGCGCGGACTTCGCCCGCTGGAACTTCCTCACCGGCGACTACGCGACCCTCAAGGACACCATCGTCCAGGGGTTCAAGATCAGCATGGGCCGCGAGCCCGGCGCCGCCGAGGACGACCTGCTCTCCATCTTCCACGGCACCCACTTCGTGCTCGTGGACGGCACCGGCGAGATTCGCGGCTACTACGACAGCGCGGACCCCGAGGCCACCCAGCGCCTGGAAACCGATGCCCGGCGGCTCGCCAGCGAAGAGGGCTGAAACCCGCCGTTCCTGATCGCGCCCACACTGGAAGTATGGCTTTCGAGGTCGCGTTCAACCCGCATTCCATGGCCCCCCCAAGGCCTCGGAAGGGCCCCACGAAGCCGGAGGGCCGGTGCGGGACCGGGGCCGACGGAGGATCGGCCGGCGCCCGGCGGAGTCCGGCACGCCCCACTCCAGCAAGAAGGCCCGCGCCCCACCCGGAACGGATGGAGGACGGGCCCACGAAGCAGCAGGGCCGGCGCCCCACCCGGAACGGATGGAGGACCGGCCCTCGCCCGGCGGAGTCGGGCATGCGCCTCCGAAACGGAGGCCCGCAAAGCCGAAAGGCCGGCCCCCACCTCGCGGTGAGTACCGGCCCTCGTGCCTGAGTCACGCCAACTTCAGCGGGGAACTCAGTTGATGAGCGCAGCCTGCGCGTGGGCGAACAGGTTCTGCACGTTCTGCTGCGCGGGAGCGGAGGCCAGCGCGCCGACCTTGTCCGCGCCCTGCTTCACGACGCCCGCGATGTCCGCGATGGACTTCACGGTGGGGGCGAACTTGGTCAGCTGGGACAGACCGGCCAGGGGGCCCTTGGAGAGCAGGGACGCGCCGGAGTCGATGAACTTGTCGACGAACGGCTTCGCCAGCTTGCCCAGACCGAACGGGAGCTTGTCCAGGAGGCCGCCCGCGATGCCCTTCAGGCCACCGGCCAGGGCACCCACCGGGTTCTGCACGAAGTTCAGGGCCTTGCCCGCGATGTTCGCGACGCCGCCGGCCACATTGCTGACCGTCTTCGCGATGCTGCTGACAATCTTGCCGATGCCGCCCATGGTAATACCCCCTGCTTAAGTCTGGTTTGGAGAGTGTGTGCCGAAGTGAAGCTGCAAAAGGATTCTCGGAAGGGGAGGGGAAATGTTTCCTCCGAATTTCCGATCAATTTCACGGGGATTCCGGGCGACCTCAGCCGCGGGTTCCGCCGCCACCCTTCTTCAGCTGGTCCATCAGCTCCTGACGCTTCGCCTCGTCCTCCGGCACCTTGGGGTGACCCTCCCCCGTAGGGTTCAGGCTGGGCTTGCCCGCGGTGGAGTTCCCCTTGCCGGCCTCGAACTCGGACTTGGCGAACGGGTTGCCCTGGCCGGGCAGCTCACCCTTGGCACCCGCGACGAGGAACTCACCCACCTCCTCCACCGTGTGGACCGGGAAGCCGTTCGCCTTCAGCTCCTCGTCGGAGACGACGTTGAGCATGGGCTCCTTGTCCTTGTCCTGCGCGTACTCGAGGACCAGCTCGACGTAGTCCTCCAGCTTCATGCCCACGGCATCCGCGATGCGCTTCGTCTCGGGATCCTTGAGCAGCTCCGCGCGGACGACTTCCACGGGACGGGACAGACCACGCTTCTTGCCAGGGGCTTGCTGGGACATGGTGATTCGCTCCGGAGAGGAGAGGAAAGAGGACCTGAACAACTCTAGCCCATCTTTCCAGTAGTACCCATTCCCTCACCCGGAGTGCATTCCGGCCCCCTCCGTCCCCCCTCCAGCCGGGCCCCGCGCCTCCCCTCTGTCGGGCCCGGCCCACGGCCAGACACGCCCTCAGGGGAGGGGGGCCGCGACCGGGGCGGGCAAGGCCCCGGGGCGTCCCGGTCAGCGGACCGCGTTGCGGGGCGCGCCCTTGCGGGTGGACGACGAGGCCTTGCGCTTGGGGAGGATGCGGGTGACGGAGCCGGGGCGGCGGGCCACGGCGGCGGCGCGCTCCTTCTCCTCGGCGGCCTTCAGCGCCGCGGCGCGCACGGCCAGCTGCTCCGCCTGCTGCGCCCAGCGGCGCTTGAGCGCGTCACGCAGGCCGTCCGTCTGCAGGTCCACCTGCGCCTGGTTCAGCCGGTAGTGGAGGTCCTCGCGCAGCGTGCCTCGCGTGAGGGCCGCGGTCGCCGTGCCCGACACGCCCACCACCACCTTGGGCCGCTCCTCCTGCATCTGCAGGCAGCGCAGGATGAGCCCCTGGGCTTCCAGCGGCAGCTTCGCCGCGTCCGCGATGAAGACCACGCCGTTGGGCTGCCGCAGCGCCGCGGACAGCTCCGGCGCCTGACGCACCTCCGTGAGGGAGACGCCAAAGTTGCGCGCGGCTTCCTCCGCCCAGGCCCTGCGCTCGTCCTCGGTGCCTCCGTGGATGAGCAGCGATGCACGGTTGGAGACGAGGTCCTCTTCTCGATAACCGCGAAGAGCCACGGGATGCCCTACCCTTCTGGGAAAGCGGGTCCTCCCAAAGTCTAACGCCCTCCTGGGTCGCCTGTTCAATCCCTTACTTGCGATAAAAAAACATGGACCCGCGCCCCGGGGACCCGAGAACTGAACACGCATTCATGGGTCAGGCGGCGGGCACCACCATCACCGGTCGGCGGCAGCGCAGCACCAGCTGGCGGGCCACGGCGCCCGCCAGTCCGTCCGTCACGACTTCGTGACGGTGCGAGGTGCCCACGCAGACCAGGTCCACGCCCTCGCGCTCCGTGGCCTGGCAGATGGCGGTGGCCACGTCCTCCCCGCTGACGCCCTCCACGCTCCAGTGCACCGCCAGCGCGTCGGCGTCCTGGGGGACCTGCTCCCAGAGCCGGCCCAGCACGGCGTCCCGTTCGCCCGCGGGCTCCGGCAGCACGCCGTGGAAGTCCCGGGGGCCCCGCTCACGGCCCCGGAGCCGGTGCACGTGCAGCAGGTGCACGCGGCCCCCCGGGCCCACCAGCGAGCACGCCTGCGCGATGGCCCGCCCGGACGCGGGGCTGAAGTCCACCGGCACCAGCGCGCTCCGGGGCGGAGGGAGGCGGCGGGGCTCGCGCGCCCCCGGCGGGATGCACGCCACGGAGCGCTCCGAGTGGCGCAGCACGCCCTCGGACACGGAGCCGTGCCACAGCCGCTGCATGCCGCCGCGCAGGTGCATGCCCACCACCGTCAGCTCCGCGGCCCGCGCGTGGGCCACGTGCAGCAGGTGGTCCGCCGGGCGGCCATAGCCAGGCTCCAGCACCACCTCCACGCAGCCTTCGCCCTCCAGGTCTCCCACGCGCTCGCGCACCTCGCGCTGGAGCACGCGCTCCACCAGGGGGTCCAGGCCCTCCATGTGGCGGGCCCAGGGGTCCAGCCGCTCCACGTGCACCGGCGTATGGACGCCCAGCCGCGCGCGCTCCTCCATGGGCGAGCACACGAAGGTGGCCAGCACGTCGCACCCGCCCACGCGCCGCAGCTCGCGCAGGAAGGTGAGCGCCGCGTCCGAGGTGACGGAGCGCGGATCCACCCCAACCGTCACCAGCAGCCGGCGCCGGCCCCGGGCCCAGTCCAGGAGCGCCTTGTCCTGGCGCACCGCCAGCACCGGGGCACAGCCGTGCCGGGCCAGCCGCTCGGCCAGGGACGTCTTGCGCCAGGGGGACGTGCGCCAGCCGTCCGCGGCCACCACCACCAGCCGGGCGTCGCGGCACTCCTCGTCGCCCAGCAGCGTCTCCACCGAGGCGCCTCGCTGCATGCGGGGCTCCACCGTCCCGGTGAGGGTCCGGAGGCGCACGACCTCCTCGGCGAGCCCCCCCTCCGCGGCGGAGAGGGCCTCCGGCGCGTTCGCGTCCGGGACCTCGTCATCCACGCCCAGCAGCAGCAGGGGCTCCCCCAGCCGCTCGGCGACGGTCGCCGCGACGGTCGCCGCGTGCACGGCCTCGGCGGACAGGTTCGTTGCGCAGATGATGGCCATGGCGGCCCCCCTCCGAGGAGGCGATGCCCGCTGGGCCTCCTCTCGCGGGAAGGATGCGCACGCGGCCCGCGCGGTGGCGGCTCGCCGGGCATGCCGGCCCGTCCGCCCTTCCGACCTGCCTGCCCCCTGCCCCACCGCCTGGGCGTGCAGGCGCCCCTCCACGCACGCCGGTGCCGTTCCCCCTCCCAGGCAGACCCCCGCGCGGAGGGGCCGCCGGCCTCCACCGCGCGGCCCTACCGGCCCGCGGCGCGGACCTAGCGCAGCAGCTCCTGGTGCCCGTCGTGGTTGGTGTGGTCCTGGTCCTCGCCCACGCCGCCGCGCAGGTTCTCCCGGCCGAAGGTGGCCAGGAACACGCCCTGGGCGTTGCTCGCGTAGTGGTACGCCCGGCCCCACGGGTCCGCCGGCACGGCGGGGAGGTAGCGGGGCACCAGCAGCGCGTCCAGGTCTCCCTCCTCCGGCAACCGGCCCTCGTGGTCGGACTGGTAGCGCTCCAGCGCGGCCAGGATGACGGTGAAGTCGGCGTGGATCTGCCGGGCCAGCTCGGGGTCGCGGCGGCGGAAGGCGGTGAACACCAGGGCCACGACGAGCGCCAACCCGAAGACGACCGCCACCCAGGGCAGCGGGGAACGGCGGGACTTCTCGGGGACGGCGGAGGCGGAGGACGTGGCGGCCATGGCGCGCCCACCCTACCGCGTCAGAGGGCGCGGTACAGCGGCACCGGCTGCTGCTTGCCCTTCAAGCGCACCGGCGGCAGGTCCTCGAAGGCCGTCTCGTTGGCGTCCACCAGCTCGCGCGTCCGCTCGCCCACCAGGATTTCCCCCGGCCCGGCCAGCGCGCACAGCCGCGCGGCCACGTTCACCGCGTCGCCAATGCAGGTGTACTCCGCGCGCAGCGCGCTGCCGATGTTGCCGGACACCACCACGCCCGAGTTCAGCCCCACGCCCAGCTCCAGCACCAGGGGCCGGCCCTCGCGGCCGTGGGCCACCCACTCGGCCTCCGCCGCCGCGCGCAGCTCCGCCACCGCCTCCATCATCATCTTCGCGCACTGGAGGCCCCGGAGCGCGTCGTCCGGGCGGCCCACCGGCGCGCCGAACACCGCCATCAGCCCGTCCCCCAGGAACTTGTCCAGCGTGCCGCCGCAGGTGAGCACCGCGTCCGACAGCCGGCCCAGCACCTGGTTGAGCACCGCCACCACCTGCTCGGGAGGGAGGCTCTCCGCCAGGCCCGTGAAGTTGCGGATGTCAGCGAACAACACCGTCACCTCGCGCTTCTCCCCGGCCAGCACCGCCGCGTCCGCGCTCTTGAGGATCTCCTCCACCACCGCGTCGGACGTGTAGCGCGCGAACAGCTTGCGCATGCGCTCCGTCTCGCCCGTGCGGCGCACCACGCTCTCGATGCGCGCCGCCAGCTCGTCCATGGACGCGGACTTGTTCACGTAGTCGTCCGCGCCCGCGCGCAGGCCCCGCACGCGCTCCGCCTCGCGGTCGTTCGCGGTGAGCATGATGACCGGGATGGCGCTGCGAGGGCCCTCCTTCAGCCGCCGGCACAGCTCCACGCCATCCAGCCCCGGCATCTCCAGGTCGCTCAGCACGATGGCGGGCTGCAGCCGGCCCATGCCCTCCAGGGCCTCGTAGGGGTCCTGGAAGCAGAGGACCTCATAGCCCAGCCCCACCAGCCCCTCCTGCACGAACGCGCACGCCAGGGGGCTGTCGTCCACCACCACCACCCGGCGGCGGCCCTCCATCGCGGGACGCGGCAGGTCCTGCCGTCCGGCGATGCGGTTCTGCAACCCCAGCGCTTCGTAGATCTGCTTGTAGGTGCAGTGGCCCTGCTCGACGAGGATCTCCCCCAGCCGCCGCCCGTCGCGCCGCTGCCGCGCCAGGGCCTCGCTCAGCTGCGCGAGCGTCACGTATTTGAGGCCCACCAGGAGCTCGCCCAGCGGCGGCTGCGCGGGCCCCTTCTCCGGGTTCAAGCCCAGGGCCTCGCCGAGCGCGTCCTGGATCTGCTCGCGCGACACGTAGCCCAGGGAGATGAGCGCCTCGCCCACGCGCTGCCCGGTGAGGGCCTGGAGCGCGAGCGCCTCCTGCACCTGCCCCGGCGTCACGACGCCCAGCTTGAGCAACAGGTCACCGAAGAGGGGGTTCGAAGCACTCACGCGGCAGCCTCCATCCGCCAAACGTAACCCAACCCCGCGCGCCGCGAAGCCTCCTCGCGCGCCGCGAACGTCCACGTCCATCCTTTCGCGCAGCCCCCACGTCCGGCACCCGACGGCATGCCCCTCCCTCCGGGCGAGCCCCATCCGCCAAGCCCCCCCACCGGCGAACGCCGCCGCCCGTCAGTGCTGGAACACGCGGCCAAAGGCGAGCGCGGTCTCCAGGATGATCAACGCGACGATCATCACCTCCAGGATGTGCGAACGGTCGATGTCCACCTCGCCCTTGAGCAGGCCGTACGTCTGCGCGAGCAGCAGCTGCTTGCGCGTCACGGAGCCCTGCCACGCGGGGATGCGCATCCGGCGCACGGCGCCCTCGTAGACCTTGGCCAGGTAGAAGTCGCCAATGATTTTCAGGCTGTTCTCCACCCGCTCCACGAACTCATTGAGGTCCACGAGCGTGCCCAGCGTCTCGCGCGCGAGGTCGCGGTAGGGGCTGCGGAACAACGCCATCCAGCCGCGCTTGCGCGCCTGCACCTCGTCGTGGATGCGCGCGATGTGCTTGTCCAGGCGCTCGTCGTAGTAGCGGAACTCCAGCAGCTGCGCGTTGGCGATCTCCAGCAGGTCCGGGATGTCTCGCGAGCCAGACGGCTCGTAGACGAACGCGCTGTTCCAGTCCACGACGACCAGGTCATGGGCGGTGTAGCTGAAGCGCACCTGGGTGACGGCCTCGCGCTCGCGCGGCGCCAGGTCCGCCGGGGTGATCTCCCCCAACAACAGCCGCGCGATGTCCGCGCGCTGGAACAGCTCCTCCGCGGACGGGTTGCCCTGGATGCGTTCAGCGAAGATGACGGTGTAGCTCTCGCTCTGGTCCCACAGGTGCGGCCCCTGCACCGCCGCCGAGATGGTGCGGCGCACCCCCTCCACCAGCTCCAGCGCCAGGTCCTCCAGCGCCTGGCTGTCATAGAGCTCGTCGGCCACCTGGGTCAGGGTCTCCCAGGTGGTGCCAGGCGGCACCGGCACCCGCAGGATGATGGACGCGGCGCCGTGGTCGAACAGGCGCGCGGTGGCGTCCACGGTGACGGGGCCGTCACGCAGCGCCAATGGCTTGCGGCCCAGCTCATAGGCCACGGGCGGGTTGGGCAACTGGATGTACTGGCTGTTCTCACGCGACAGCTTCAACCGGCGCGAGTCCTCCGACAGCGCCTTGCGCGCGCGCTCCAGGTCGATCTCCTCCGCGATGTCGAACGTGCGGTAGCAGAGGATGTGGGCCTGTTCGAAGAGCAGCGGCACTTCCGCGGACACGGACATGGTGCCCGTCAGCCTACTCCGCGATGTCGTCCCACAGGACCCCCAGTTCCAGCGCGAACACCTCGAATGGCTCCGCGCGGACGGTCTCCACGTCCTCGTGGGTGCCCATCAACAGGTAGTGCGCCCCTTCGAGCCGGAGGACCTCCAGCGTGCGCTGGAGGGGATCCACCAGCCAGACGTACTTCACGCCCTCGCGCGCGTAGGCCGCCAGCTTCCGGCCCCGGTCCAGCCGGGCCGTGGAGGGGGACAACACCTCGCACAGCCAATCCGGCGCCATCGTGATGCCCACCACCCTGGGAATCTTGGGCATCCGCTCCAGACGCCACCCCGCGAGGTCCGGCACCAGGATGTCCCGCCTCAGATGCAGCTCCGGCTCGAGGAGGAACAGCCACCCTCCAGGCCCGCTGCGTCCCCGGTCGAAGGGCTCTCGCAGCTCACCCGCAAGCTCCAGGGCCGTGCGGGCGTGCGGTGCCGCGGGCCGGGGGCTCGCGTGCAGGACCCCATCGACGATCTCCCCCACCTGGTTCGAGGGGAGCGCTTGGAGGTCGGCGTAGGTGGCGGGCTTTTGGGTCATCTCTGGAAGAAGGAACCTAACAGGTAGGGCCATGCCCGGACACTCTCATGCCCGTCTGACACGTGTACCCCGGCGGCGGGGAGCCACGAAAGGCCCCGTCCGGGAGACATCCGGATGTTTCACAAGATGTCTTTCAGTCGCCGTCACCCTGGGGCCCGGCCTGGAAAGGGGGACGCGGACTCCTTCGCGCGTTGAGAGGGTTTGACCTCTCCCAAGCCAGGAAGCCCGTGGCCTCGCGGACACCCCGCCTCCGCACGTCCGCGGGGCATGCGGGGGCCCGAGCCTACGCGGGGCCCCGGGGCTTCGACGGCGGCGTCAGCGACGTGCGCACGTCCCACAGCTCCGGGAAGAAACGCAGGTCCAGCGCCTTGCGCAGGAAGCCCACGCCCGACGAGCCGCCCGTGCCCTGCTTGAACCCGATGATGCGCATCACCGTCATCATGTGCCGGTAGCGCCAGAGCTGGAACCGCTCCTCCGTGTCCACCAGCTTCTCGCACATCTCATACGCATCCCAGTGCGTCTCGGTGTCCTCGTAGATGCGGCGGAACACCTCCATCACCTGGGGACTCTTCTCATACGGCTGACGCCAGTCGCGCTCCACGTGGCTCTTGGGCACGTCGTGGCCCATGCGCGAAAGGTGCCGCAGGAACTCATCGTAGATGCCGGGGGACTGCAGCAGGCGCTCCAGCTCCGCGTGCACGCCCTGCACGTGCCGGAAGGGCCCCAGCGCCGCTTCGTCCTTGTTGCCCAGCAGGAACTCCAGCGCCCGGTACTGGAAGCTCTGGAAGCCCGACGCGTGGCCCAGGGTGTCGCGGAACTCCAGGTACTCATTGGGCGTGAGCGTCTCCAGCACGCTCCACTGCTCGAAGAGCATCCGCTGGATGTGCGCCACGCGCGCGAAGATCTTGAAGGACGGCTCCAGCCGGTCCGCCTGGATGTAGCGGATGCAGGCGGACAGCTCGTGGAGGAGCAGCTTCATCCACAGCTCGCTCGTCTGGTGCTGGACGATGAACAGCAGCTCGTCGTGATGGGGCGGCTGCGAGCGGGGCACCTGCGCGGACAGCAAGCGGTCCAGCTGCAGGTAGTCGCCATACGTCGTCCGTCCCGCGAGGTCCGTGACGATTCCAGGCTCCAGATCGCGTTTGTTCATGGCCCGGGCACTCATGCACCCCAACCACCTCGCGGCGCAAGCACATCCTCCGCGCGGATACTCCAGCCACGCACCTCCGTTCGGAAGACGTGGTCCACCTTCTGCCCGGGCCGGGGCAAACGTACTGCTTAACCGTTCTTCTGAGCGGCTTCCGCCAGCGCCTTGGAAGCGGCGCGACCCCGCGGCAGCTTGATGTCCTCGACGCTGTTGGGGTTGGCGTAATCCGCCCACTCCGCGGGACGGCGGTTGGTCTTCTCCAGCATGCGCAGCTTCTGGTAGTGCGCGGCGCAGTAGCCCTTGGTGCGGCTGGGCTTGCCGCAGCCCTTGATGGCGCACTCGCGGGCGCCGCCCTCCGCCACCGCCGGCTTGCGGCCCCGGCGCTTGCCACCCACCGCCGCCACCGGCGCGCTCACGGCCGGACGCCCCGCGGGACGGCCCACGGGACGACGCCCCGCCTTGCTCGCCGCCGGCGCGCTCGCGCCGAAGAGGGGGCCCACCACCTGGGCCAGGGGAGCCAGCCGCTCGGCCACGCTGCGCAGCGCGTCCAGGTCCGCCGTCCCCGACTCCAGACGAGACACCACGTCGCGCAGGGGCTTGAGTTGAACTTCAATCTCGTTGCGAATCATCTCGCGGAACGCCTTGTCAACTGACATTTCGACCAATCCTCGGTTTAAGGGGGGAGCATTGCCTTGGCGTGAACCGGCACGCCGGACTACCAATACCTTCCAGAAAGGCGATTGTCGAAGGAAGCGATAAAAAGTTGTGACGCCACTGCGTATCAGCAGGCGTGAAAGGCCCGGGAAATGGGGCTCGGAGCGCTTTCAAACGCCCTTTCACACGTCCCAATGCAGGGGTTCCAACAACGCCCCACGACTGGAAGCGGGGGTGCGCTGCGAGCGCTCCAGCAGCTCCTCGTACGTCAGGGCGAGGTCATGTCCCAGTTCCTCCAGCTCGTCGGCGTCGAGCGAAGTCACCAGTCGGGGCAGCAACAGATGTTCCGTACCCTGCACATGCGCGACCACCTGGTCCTCCAATGCACAGAGCCGCGCCTGCCACTCGATTCCGCGAGGCGTCAGCTCCTGCAATTCCTCCAGCAACTCACGCAGCGTGAGGTGGTCCTCCGCCTCCTCGCGGGCGCGGGAGCGGCCCTCGACGCGCGCCAGCAGTGGGTAGATGTGACGTTCCTCCAGGCGACAATGCAGGCGCAGGAGGTCCGAGAGGGCCGCCTGTCGCCACTCCAGCTCCCCCGCGTCCGTCTCCGTGTCCAGCCGCTCCAGGAGCGCCTCCAGCTCGCGGTGTTGCTCCAGGAGGATGTCGAATGGCCCCACCATGCCTCCAAGCATCGGCACGGCCCTGGAGGCAGACAACCGCACGGGGTGGGTGGTCGTGAAAGGCAGGCTGCTGGCGGGCACGCCCGGGCGGACGGGCGCCCGGTGACGGCGGCGGCGGAGCCCCCGTCCGGCAGGCTGGCGCCACGGTGCCGGGCCGCGAGGGCGGCTGCATCTTGGCTCCACCGTGGAAAATCCACTCACCCGCCTCCGGCAGGCCGTGTTCCATGTCGCGGAAGGCGGCGCCGCCCTGTCCGCGCGCTATCACCGGGCCCGTCTGGTGGGTGTTGAACACCTGCGCTGCCAGGGCCCCCTGCTGCTCGTGGGCAACCACGGTGTCTGGGGATACGAGACCCCGGCGTTCTTCCACCTGCTCCACCGGGCCACGGGGCGCTATCCGCTGGGGTTGGCGGAGCGGGGGTTCTTCAAGATTCCCCTCGTACGCACGGTGCTGCCCTGGCTGGGCGGGGTGGAGGGCACGCCGGAGAATGCGTTGCGTTCGCTGGCGGACGGGCAGCTTGTCGTCTGCTATCCCGGGGGCGCGCGGGAGACCTTCAAACGCAGTCAGGGCCGCTACCGCCTGAGATGGGAGCGCACGCTGGGCTTCGCCCGGCTGGCCATGCGGGCCGGGGTGCCGGTGGTGCCCTTCGCGGGCTTCGGGGTGGATGACACCTTCTTCTGGCCACCGGACGAGGAGCGGTGGTGCCTGCGGTTGGCCGCCGAGGCCAAATACCGCATGCCCCTGGTGATGGGATTGGGGCCCCTGCCGCTGCCAGTACAACTCACCTTCGCCGTGGGTGAACCCCATCCGCCGCCACCGTCGGGGGCGCCGGAGTCGAGGGTGAGGGCCTTCCGCGACAGCGTGGCCGCCAGCGTCCGCCGCCTGCTCTTGAGGGCCAGCCATGTCTGATGCCTCCGCCACTCCCCCGGGCCGCGACCGCGCGCCCCCGCTGGTTCCGGCCGTGGAAGACATCCAGCGCGGCTATGAGCGGCTGGAGCGCGAGGAGCGCCGCGTGCGGGGCACTCCGGTGCGTCTGTTCACCTTTCCCGGGGGCAACAGGGATGTCTCACGCACGGTGGTCTGTCTTCCGGGGCTGGGCGCCAGTGGCCGGTCCTTCGCGCCCATGGAGCCGCTGGCGGAGGCGTGGCGGCTGCTGTTGTGGACGCCGCCGCTCAAGACACCCGCGACCCACACGCCGTTGCAGTGGAACCTGTCCGTGTTGAACCACCCGGAGGCCCAGCTCCCGGAGCGCTTCGCGCTGATGGGTTCGTCCTATGGCAGCCTGGTGGCCATCGGCTATGCGCTGGAGCACCCGGAGCGGGTGAAGGCGCTGGTGCTGGTGTCGCCGGTGGCCAGCGTGCGCCGGTGGCGGCGGCTGGCGTTGACGCTGTCCACGCTGGTGCGGGCCCCTCGGCCGCTGGCGTATGTGTTCGCGCCCACGGTGGCCCGGGTGATGGGCGGCCGTTCGCTGCCGCCGGAGGCCCGGGCGGAGATCGTGCGCGAGGCCCGGCGTCTGTCGTCGCTGGAGCTGCTGCGACGGCTGCGCGACATCCTGGGCGCGGACTTCCTGCACCGGCTGGGGGAGCTGCGGGTGCCCACGCTCATCATCGAGGGCGGACGCGACCTGCTGGTGCCCCCTTCGGCCGCGCGCGACGTGGCGGCGCACGTGCCGGGCGCCCGGCTGGAGTTCCTGGAGACGGCCAGTCACCTGCCGTACATGAGCCATCCCGAAGCGTTCAATGCCCGTGTGTCGGACTTCCTCGCGCGGCACCTCGACTGAGCAGGCGTTATCTCCAGGGGTGGGGGAGCCCACTCGCATGACCACCGCCGCCGACCACCTGTCCCGCTCCGCGCTGCTGTTCCTGTCGCGCCAGTCCCAGCTCAAGGACATGGCCACGCGGTTCAAACCCTTTCGCCAGCTGGCTTCGCGCTTCATCGCGGGGGAGACGCTGGAGGAGGCGGTGGACGCGGTGCGGGCCCTCACGGCGCGCGGGTTGATGGCCAGCTTCGACCACCTCAACGAAGCGGTGCGCACGCCCCAGGAGACACGCGACGAAGTGCGTCAGTATCAGCGGCTGCTCGCGCGCATCGACCAGGTGGGCGTGAAGGCCAACGTGTCATTGAAACTGACGCAGTGCGGGTTGTTGTTCGACCGGGGCCTGGCGCTCCAGAACGCGCGGGCGGTGGTGGCGGACGCGGCGGCGCGCGACTCCTTCGTGCGCGTGGACATGGAGGAGAGCGCGGTGACGCAGGCGACCCTGGACATCGTGCGGGACCTGCGCGCGGAGTTCGGCGAGCCGCACGTGGGCGCCGTGCTCCAGAGCTACCTCCGGCGCACGGAGGCGGACGCGAAGGCCCTGTGCGCGGAACGCGTCCGCATCCGGCTGTGCAAGGGGGCCTACCTGGAGGGTCCGGACGTGGCCTTCCCGGACAAGAAGGACGTG
Organism: Corallococcus sp. Z5C101001; assembly: GCF_007352635.1. Classification (NCBI taxonomy): domain Bacteria; kingdom Pseudomonadati; phylum Myxococcota; class Myxococcia; order Myxococcales; family Myxococcaceae; genus Corallococcus; species Corallococcus sp. Z5C101001. The sequence goes on along the minus strand of NZ_VKLU01000016.1, from coordinate 154,392 downwards.
GATGCGAGCTTCGTGCGCTGCATGCGCATCCTGTTGGACAGCGGCGTGTATCACGGCATCGCCACGCATGATGAGCGGATGATTGACGCCACGCGGGAGCACGCCGCGCGCAACCGCCTGCCCAAGGACGCGTTTGAATTCCAGATGCTGTATGGCATCCGGCGCGACCTCCAGGAGCGGTTGGTGAAGGAGGGCCACCCGGTGCGTGTCTATGTCCCGTATGGGAAGCACTGGTACCCGTATTTCATGCGACGGCTGGCGGAGCGCCCGGCCAACCTGGGGTTCGTCCTGCGCCACCTGACGAAGGGGTGAGGCGAGCGCGCCCCCTCTTCATGGGGCCGCCCGTGTCACCGGCCGGGCGGCTCCGGTGGCGCGTCCTTCCTTCCGTGTCCGTGGGACCCGCGCGAGCGCGCCTTCTCGTGGGCGACCTCGGGGCGTCCCTCCGCCAGCCAGGCGATGGCGTGGGCGGAGCTGGGGATGGTGAGCATCAGGAACGCGGAGACGAGCAACCCGCGCAGCATCAACTGCACGTCCCCCGTCGCGAGCGTGGCGCCGATGATGACCAGCACCGAGCCGAAGGGCACCGCGCCCGCCGCGTGCACCCGCGTGAGCACCGAGGGCAGGCGGTACATCCCGATGATGGCGCCGGTGATGAAGAGCAGGCCCAGCGCCACCAGCCCATCCGCCACCCATTGCTGGAGCACGGTCATCATCGGGAGTCCTCCTCGTCGTGGAAGGCGCGGCCGTGGTGCAGGTAGCGCGCTCCCGCCACCGTCTGCACGTAGGAGAGCAGCGCCAGCACCAGGGCCGCGTCCAGATAGCCGGCCTCGCCGCGCGTGGCGCCATACAGGGCCAGCGCCGCGCCGATGACCAGGCCCAGGGTGTCCACCGACATGAGCACGTCCGCGGCGGAGCGCTGGCGTGACGCGAGGAGCACCAGCGTGCCCAGCAGGCCCACCAACCAGAGGATGGCCAGGGTGAAGAAGGTCTCGTGCACCGGGTCCTCCCGCTACGGAAACACCGCGCGCTGATAGTGCTGGTAGAAGTGCTCCTGCTGCTGGCGGAGCTGGTCCGGGTTCGAGGCGTCCAGCGCGTGCATGCGCATCACGCGCCGCTCCCAGTCCAGCTCCAGCAGCACCGTGCCCGGGGCCAGGGACATGATCCACGAGGACACCTGCACGCCGCGCGCGGTGCGCTCGCCCATGGGGACCTCCACCACGCCCGCGTGGTCCGCGCGGCAGTGGCGCCCGAAGATGATGCCCAGCACCTGGAGGCAGCTCTTCACCACCAACACCGTCAGGGCCCAGGCGAAGCGCGGCAGGTGGCGCGTGCGCCGCCAGGCTTCGCGACCGCCCACCACGGGAGGCAGGCCCGCCAGCGGGAACAGCCGCACCACGCCCGTGGCCAGCACCGCGCCCAGCGCGAGGTCCACCGGATGGAAGCTCCCCACCATCAGCGCATACAGCAGCGCCAGGGCCAGCACCTGCGCGACGATCCGGTGGTTCATGGCGGCGCCCCCTCGCGCACACTGGCTTCGGGGCCTGCTCGCGGCGCCCGCTCCCGCGCTGGACCCACCCCACGGTGACTCATGGCAGCGCCCCCAGTCCCGCGATGGCGTCGCGCCCCGCTCGCAGCAGCGGCTCCGGCCACAGGCCCACGGCGATGAGCGCCAGGGCCAGGGCGTACACCACCGCGCCCGTGCCCCGGTGCAGGGCCGCGCCCTCGCGCAACCAGGCCTCGCGCTGATAGGCGCGGAAGAGGGCCAGCAGGGACAGGATGCTCGCCAGCACCACCAGCCCCGCGAGCAGCGCGTGCCCCCGCTCCAGCGCCGCGCGCAACAGCCACGCCTTGGACCAGAAGCCCGCGGTGGGCGGCACGCCGGCCGTGCTGAAGGCCGCGACCGAATAGGCCTTCCTCGCGCGCTCACCGCCCCGGTCCTGCGCCAGGAACAGCGCCGTCTTGTCCACCGACCCCGCCAGCGCCAGCGCCACCGCCGCGGCCAGCCCCTCGCGCCCCCCCAACCCCAGCGCCGCGATGATGAGCCCCGCCTGCGTGATGGACGCGTACGCCAGCACCTCGCGCGTGTCCCGCCGGGAGAGCGCCAGCAGGGAGCCGTAGAGGATGCTCGTCGCGCCCAGGATCTCCAGCAGCGGCCGGGCCTGCGCCAGCGCCCGCGGCATCACGTCCGCGCCGAAGCGCAGCAGGCCATAGCTGCCAATGTTCGCCAGCGCCCCCGCCAGCAGCGCCGCCACCGTGGGGCCCGCGTCCCGGTACACGGCGGGCGCCCAGAAGTGGAACGGGAAGAACCCCAGCTTCACCCCGAACGCGCACAAGAGCAGCGTGCCTGGCACCACCATCCCGAACGGCGCCCCCGCCTGCCCCGACGCGATGATGGACTGCATGTCCAGCGTGCCGGTGGTCAGGTACAGCATCACCACCGCCGTGAGGAACAGCGTGGACCCCATCAGGTTCACCACCACGAAGGTGAACGCGGCGCGCAGGTTCCGGGGCTTCTCGCCATACGACGCCAGCGCGAACGCGGCCGTCATCGCCAGCTCGAAGAAGACGTAGAAGTTGAACGCGTCCGAGGTGAAGAACACGCCCGTCAAGCCCGCGCCCAGGAACAGCACCAACGCCGGAAAGCTGCGCGACGTGATGCCCCCCGCCACGTGCTCGTAGACGAGCGTGCCCAGCAGCACCGCCGTGGACACCAGCGCGAAGACGAGGGACAGCGGATCCGCGCGCAGGCGGATGCCCACGCCCACCGGCCAGTCGCCGGTGACGAACTCCGGCGGGTGCGCGCTCCACGCCTGCGGCAACAGCCACGCCGTGCACACCAGCGTCCCCGCCAGGCCCGCGATGGCCAGCCACGCCACCCACGCGCGGCGCCCGTCCAGGAACGCCAGCACGACGGCCATCACCCATGGCAAGAGCAGCGGCCCCCAGAGCGGCATCACGGCCCTCCCTTCTCGGCGGTGTGCACGCGCTTCAGCTCCGCCTCCGCCAGCCGGTCCGTGCGCAGCGACCCGTGCGCGCGCTGCGTGCGGTGCACCAGCGTGAGCAGCAGCGCGGACACCGCGAAGCCGATGACGATGGCCGTCAGCGCCAGCGACTGGAGCACCGGATCCGTCACCGGCCACCCCTCCTGCACGCCCAGCGCCTCGCCGCGCTCCGGGAAGGCGCCCGCGAGGATGAGCAGGACGCTGGAGTTGGTGATGAGCACCGTGCCGCACGCCACGCGCACCAGCTCGCGCTCCAGCACCATCCGCACACCGCAGGCGAACAGCAGGCCCACCACCAGGGACGCGATGAGGATCATGGCCCGGTCTCCTCTCCCCTTCCGGTGCTCAGGGCGAAGCGGTCGATGACCGTGACGACCAACCCGAAGACGATGAGCATCAGCCCTCCCTCGAACACGAGCGCGGTGTGCAGGTGGAGCCCGCCCATCCCCACCTCGGGCTCCCCCGGCCGGGGGAAGAGGGTCATGGGCGTGTACCCCGCGAGCACCGGCAGGAACGCGGTGCCCACCACGAGCAGCAGGCCCACGCCCGCGAGCGGCGCCGCGTACCGCACCGCCGCGTAGCGCCGGGCCTGCTCGCGGCCCGTCACCACGTACTGCAACAACACCGCGAGCCCCGCCAACGCCCCGGCCGGGAAGCCGCCGCCCACCGACGCGCCTCCCTTCAGCCAGAAGGCCAGGGCGATCATCAACGACGGCCACAGCAACAGGCGCGACAAGGGCGGGACGAAGGAACGCATGGCTTCTTCAGCGCCTCCCCTTCAGGCTCAACAGGCTGGTGACGCCCAGCAGCGCCGCCAGCACGACGCTCATCTCCCCCACCGTGTCCAGGCCTCGGAAGTCGGTGAGCACGGCCGCGACGACGTTGGGGGAGTGCGCGGCCTCCGCCAGCTGCACCGTGCGCGCGCCCACCCGCTCGGCCTGGAGGTGGGACAGGGCGCTCCAGCAGAGGAGGAAGGCGCTCGCGCCCGCGACCCCGGAGGCGATGCGGTCGCGGCCCCTCGGGTTCTGTGACTCCTGCTGCGCGCGCTTCAGCCGGCCGACCGGGAGCAGGGCCAGCAGGCCCGCGAAGAGCAACGTGAAGGTGGTCTCCACCAGCACGGAGGTGAGCGCCACGTCGGGCGCGGCGGCGAAGGCGAACACCATGGCCAGGCTGAAGCCCACGCAGGAGAGGAGCAGCACCAGCACCAGGTGGTCCTTCGCGCGCAGCGTGGCCAGCGCGGCGGCGGACGCGAAGGCCAGCGCCATCACCAGCGTCAGGTCCGCCCACCCCACCGAGCCCACGATGAAGCGGCCCCGCAGCGGCGTCACCGCCAGCACCGCGATGCCCAGCAGGCCCGTGGGCACCAGCACGGACGCCACCCGGTCGCGCAGGTCGCGCACCTCCTTCTCGTGCAGCCAGGTCGACAGCGTGTCCAGTTGGTGCAGCAGCACGCGGTAGCCCCGCGCGGGCCCCACCCGGGACGTGCCCTCCAGCACGCGGGAGAGCGCGGGGGTCCACGCGCGGCGCGTGGCGAACAGCGTCGCGCCCAGGGCCCAGGCCCCCACGGCGAGCAGGTTCTCCGCCCGCGCATCCAGGTGGTACGCGAGCGCCAGCGTGGACGGCGTGCCGCGCATCGTGGCCGCCGCGGCGCGGGCCGGTGCGACGAGGAGCCCCGGGAGCACGCCGCCCGCGAGGATGAGCGCGGCGAGCACGACGACGGGCGCGACGAGCAGCCGGGGCGCGGAGGGCACGTCCTGGCGCGGTCCGCCGAAGAGGCCCCACCACAGGCGCAGCGTGTACGCGAGCGTCAGGCCCGCGCCCACGAGCCCCGCCGCCATGAACGCGGGGCCCCGCTCCACCAGCGCGTGGAAGAACACCTCGTCCTTGAAGAAGCCCACCGTGAGGGGCAGCGCGGCGAGCCCCGCCGCCGCGACGGCGCTGGCGCCCGCGAGCACGGGGAGCGAGTGGCGCAGGCCGCCGACCTCCGACAGCTTCTTGCGGCCCGTCACCTGCGTCACCGCGCCCGCGGTGAGGAACAGGGCCGCCTTGCAGGGCGCGTGGGCGGCGACGTAGAGCGGCGCGCCTTCCGACCCCAGCGCCACCAGCACCAGCGCGTAGCCGTACTGCGCGATGGTGGAGTACGCGAGCACGCGCTTGAACGGATCCGCCACCAGGGCCATCAGGCTGCCCATGCCCAGGGACAGGAAGCCCACGGCGAGCAGCCCGTCGCGCACGGCCGTGGCGGGGGCGAACAACGGGAAGAGGCGCTGGAGGAGGAAGACGCCCGCGGCCACCATCGCGGCCGAGTGCAGGTACGACGACACGGGCGTGGGCGCGGCCATGGCGCGCGGCAGCCAGAAGTGGAACGGCACCTGCGCGCTCTTGCCCAGCGCGCCCACGGCCAGACACACCAGCGCGCCGGTGGACGCGGGGCTGCTCGCGGCGCGCTCGATGACGAGCGGCAGGGAGAAGGTGCCGTACTGGAGGCCCAGCGCCATGGCGCCCGCGAAGAAGACGACGGAGGTGGCGCCGGTGAGCACCAGCGACAGGAGCGCGGCGGCGCGCGACTCGGGGTCGTCGCGGTCGAAGCCGATGAGCAGGTACGAGACGATGGTGGTGAGGTCCAGCGCCACGAACAAGAGCAGCAGGTCATCCACGGTGACGAGCAGCACCATGGCGGCCATGAAGGCGAGCAGCAGGAACTGGAAGCGCACCTCGTCGCGCGCGGGCCGGCCCTCTTCCTCCAGGTGGTGCGGCATGTACGCGCGCGAGTACAGGACGACGAGCGCGCCCACGCCGAGCGCCATCGCGGCGTAGAGGTTGGACAGGCCGTCGCGCGTGAACTCCAGCGACAGGCCCCAGGTGGGCGCCCAGGGGAGCACGAGGCGCGCGGGCCCCTGCCTCCCCTCCCAGACGAGCGCCCCCAGCGCGACGAGCGCCCCCGCCGCGCCAACCCAGGCCGCGGCCGCGGTGCGCCACCGGCCCGCGGCATACGCGAGCGGCGCGCACGCCAGGGCGAGGAGGATGGGCAGGAGCAGGGGCATGGGTGGGCGCGCGGACCCACGTTAGGAGTGGTCCACCGATGCAGCCGCACAACCGTCATCCCTCCACGCGGAGCGTCACCTCGCGGTCAGTCGTGGCGTGGATGTCGTGCGCTGGTGGACAGCCCGGCCCCTTCCGGCCCCGGTGCTACAGCGCGTCCAGCAACTCCCGGCACTCGCGCCGCCAGTGGAGCGAGGCCGCTGGCACCGGCCGCACCCGCACGGAGCCGTCCGCGGGCTCCCGGGACAACAGCCGCACCTCTTCCGGACGCAGGTGCTCCAGCAGGTCCGGCGAGTGCGTGGCCAACACCACCTGCACCGGCTGGCCTCCCGTGGACTCGCCCCGCGTCATCGCCCGCAGCAGCTCCAGCACCTCGCGCACCAGTCCCGGATGCAGGGCGCGCTCCGGCTCGTCCAGCGTGAGCAGCTCCGGCAACGGCCGCTGGTAGGGCAACACCAGGAACGCCAGCAGCCACAGCACCCCGTCCGACACATGGCTGGGCCCGAACCACACGTCCGGACTCCAGCGGTCGCGGAAGCGCAGACGGAACGAGCGGTCCTCCAGGTCGCGCGCCACGTCCACCTCCGACAGGGACGGCACGCGCTTCGCCAGCTCCTCCGAGATGGCCTCGCGCGTGGACATGGGCAGCGCCGCGAAGACGCTCGCGAGGTTGCCGCCCTTGCGCTCCAACCACGTCGCCTTCGCGGAGGAGCTCCCCTCGCGCAGCGCCTCCATGCTCAGCGACAGCTGCTGCGTGGAGTGGCCCTGGCCAGGCAGCGTGTCCATGACGCTGAAGGGATACTCCACGCGCGTGCGGTCCCCGTGCACGTACGTCCACTCGATGGAGAGCGGACGCGACTCATCCCGTCGCCAGAAGTCCGCCGACTCATAGGCGAGCTGGTGCTGGAGCCCCTCCAGCACCGCGGTCTTCCCCGACGCCGTGGGCCCCACCAGGACGGTCAACGGCTCCAACGAGAGCCGCACCCGCAACAGGCACCGGAAGTGCTCGAAGTCGACAGAGGCGATCACACCTTGAAGCCTAGCGGCCTCCCCCCAGGGGCCGTCCATTGGCTCGGCCCGGACCCACGCCGTGACACAGGGAGTCCTCCACACCCTCCCTCCAGGCGGCCGGGCCCTCCCCGGGCGCCCGCCCCTGGGCGGAGGGCCCGCCTCCCCTCGGGGGCTGGCGGGTCCCGCCCGAGCGGGGCCATCCCTACCCTTGAAACAAGGGAATCAGCGCGGAAGAAACACGCTGAGACAGGAACAGGAGCGCCTGATGCGAACGCGCGGACGACGGAGGACCCGGGCCGTGGACCTCGCGGTGGCGCCGTGGAACCTCGTGCGGGACGCCGTCCTCCCAGGCGCCATGGCCGGAACACTGGGCGCCTGCGCGATGGCGCTCCTCGCCTGCGCGTTCACCGGCGTGTTGCACGGCGAGCCCTCGCGGCCAGCGCTGAGCGTGGCGGGGCTCTTCCTCCGCGACGGCACGGCCCGGGGCGCGGGGGCGGTGCTGCTCGGGGTGTTGGTCCACTTCGCGGTGGCGGGCGGACTGGCCACGGGCTTCTCGCTCCTGCTGCCACGCCGAGGCACCGCCGTGGCGGCCCTCTTCCTGGGGCTGCTCTACGGCCTGGCCGTGTGGGCCGTGATGGCGCACCTGGTGATTCCCTTCGGCTCGCCCCCGCTCTCGCGCGAGGACCCCTCCGCGCTGCTCTTCCTGCTGCACCTGGCCTTCGGGGCCTCGCTCGGGACCGTGCCTGCCTTCCGGCGCGTCCTCACCCGCGCGGACCGCCTGCGCCACCACGTCCTGGCCCTGAGGACCGCCCCGCGCTGAGGCTCACGGCGACCGGGGACCCGCGGGCTCCGGCGGCCATGCGCCCCTCGGGTCCTCCATCCTCCCGGGCAGGGGCTCCACCGCGAACGGGCCCGGCGGAATCGTGGGCCGGAAGCGCGTGCGCGTCTCCAGCAGGCACACCGTCAGCAGCACCGCCACGAACACCACCGCCGTGAGCAACACCAGCCCGTTGCTCGCGCGCTGCTCTCGCAGGTGCATGTAGAACAGGGCGATGAGCAGCCCCTTCACCCCCGCGATGAACAGCGCCACCGGCAGCGACCACGCGCCGTGAGGCAGCCGGTGCAGCAGGTACGTCAGCGTCGTCAACGCGAGCAACACCGCGCCCACGCCCAGCACCGCGGGCACCCCCAGCTGACGCCCCGGCTTCTCCACCGCGTCCTCCATCACGGGCCCGCTCCTCATGACAGGTACAGGATGGGATAGACGAACAACCAGATGACATCCACCAGGTGCCAGTACATGCCGCCCAGCTCCACCGGCGTCGCGGACTCCGCGCCGAACGCCCCTCCCGCCGAGCGCACGCCCAGCACCGTCAGCACCCCCACGCCCACCGTCACGTGCACCGCGTGGAGGCCCGTCAGCAGGAAGTATAGCGTGAAGAAGAGGCTCGCCCCCACCCGGGGCACCTCTCCGAACCGGTACGCCGCGCCCGGCAGCCCGCCGTCCTTCACGTGCTGCGCGTACTCCACGCCCTTCACCCCCAGGAACACGACGCCCAGCAGCGCCGCCGCCAGCAGCAGCACGCCGCCCAGCCCCGGCCTGTCCTCCCGCACCGCGTGCACCGCGAGCGCCACCAGGACGCTGCTCGTCACCAGCAGGAAGGTGTTCAGCGTGCCCAGCCCCACGTTCATCGTGAGCTGCGCCGCGCGGAACACCTCCGGGTACACCGAGCGATACACGCCATAGGCCGTGAAGAGCCCCGCGAACAGCAACACCTCCGTCGCGATGAAGACCCACATGCCCAGGTACGCCGCCTGACGGCGCGCGCCCTCGGAGCCCCAGTGCCCCGTGACGGCCTCAGGCGGCATGCGGCACCTCCTCCCGCGCGTACTCGTGCGGGCCCGTGGGGAACTCGGGCGTGACCGGGAAGTTGTGCGTGGGGGGTGGAGAGGCGGACTTCCATTCGAAGCCCTCGCTGCCCCACGGGTTGTTCCCCGCGACGGCGCCGTAGCGCAGGCTCCACGCGAGATAGCCCGCGATGCACACGAACCCGAAGGCCAGCAGCGACGCACCCGCCGTGGAGGCCACGTGCAGCGACTGGAAGTGCGGCGGATAGTCCGCGTACCGCCGGGGCATCCCCATGTTCCCCAGCAGGAACTGCGGCACGAACGTGGCGATGAAGCCGAAGATGATCAACACCGCCGCGCCGTTGGCCAGCCTCCCGGGGAAGCAGCGCCCGGACATCTTCGGGAACCAGTAGTGCAGCGCCGCCAGGAACGCCATCACCGTCGCCCCCACCATGATGAAGTGGAAGTGCGCCACCACCGAGTACGTGTCGTGCCAGTGCAGGTTCAGCGACGTGGTCGCGTACGCCACCCCAATCATCCCCCCGAAGAAGAGGAAGAACATGAACCCCAGCGTGTAGAAGAGCGGGGCCTCCATCGCGATGGAGCCCCGGTAGAGCGTGCCCATCCACGAGAAGATCTTGATCGCCGTGAAGATGGCCACCAGCATCGACATCGCGCCGAACGCGCCGGAGCCGAAGGTGGACTGGCCCGACGCGAACATGTGGTGGCCCCAGGTGAAGAAGCCCACGAACGCGATGCCCAGCGTGGAGTAGACGACCATCCGGTAGCTGAAGGCGTTCTTGCGGCTGAAGGCGCTCACCGCCTCGCTGATGACGCCCATGGACGGCAGCACCATGATGTAGACGGCCGGGTGGCTGTAGAACCAGAACAGGTGCTGGAAGAGCAGCGGGTCGCCGCCGCGCGCGGGGTCGAAGATGCCCGCGTCCACCACCCGCTCCAGCGCGACGAGCACCAGCACCATGCCGAGCACGGGCGTCGCCAGCACCTGGATGATGGACGTGCCGTAGATGGCCCAGACGAACAGCGGCAGCTTCATCCACGTCAGGCCCGGCGCCCGCAGCGTGTGCACCGTGGCGATGAAGTTGAGCCCGGTGAGGATGGTGGAGAACCCGATGATGAACACGCCCAGCAGCACCGGCAGCACCGCCGTGCCCGTGGTGGTGCTGTAGGGGGTGTAGAAGGTCCAGCCCGTGTCCGCGCCGCCCTCGAACATGCCCCACAGCGTGACGCTGGCGCCCAGCACGTAGAGGTAGACGGACGCCAGGTTGAGCCGGGGGAAGGCCACGTCCCTCGCGCCGATCATCAGCGGCACCAGGAAGTTGCCGAAGGCGGACGGGATGGCCGGAATCATGAACAGCCACACCATGGTGACGCCGTGGAGCGTGAACATCCGGTTGTATGCCAGATGCCCCATGATGGTGCGGCCCGGGGTGAGCAGCTCGATGCGCAGCGCCAGCGCGAACACCCCGCCCAGGAAGAAGAAGCTCAGCGTCAGCCCCAGGAACATCAGGCCGATGCGCTTGTGGTCATGCGTCGTGAGCCACGACCACAAGGTGCGGCCGTCCGTCAGGTAGGACTCAGCGGCCGGTGGGGACATAGACGGGCTCCTCCGCCGCGGTGACGCCCGGGCGCATGGGACGCAGGGACTTGATGAACTCCACCAGCGCGCCGGAGTCCTCCGCGCTCAGGCGCCCGTGGTAGCCGGGCATCACGGGCGCGTAGCCGGCCACCACCTTCGCCAGGGGGTCCATCATCGACTCGGTGAGGTACGCCTCGTCCGCGAGCACGACGCCGCCGCCCTCCAGCGGCTCCCTCCGTCCGTACAGCCCCAGCCACGTGGGGCCGATGTGCGGCGCGCCCGTCACGGTGTGGCATTGCAGGCAGCCCTGCGTGGCGGCGATGTGCTCGCCCCTCGCGGCCATCGTCTCCGGTCGCGGCCGGGTGCTGGCGCCGGGCAGGGCGGCCACGGGGATGTTGCTTCGCTGCGCGTCCCGCCAGGACTCGAAGTCCGCGGGCGACAGCACCACCACCTCCCCGCGCATCTGCGAGTGGTCCAGCCCGCAATACTCCGCGCACAGCACCGGGTGGCGGCCGGGCTTCGGGGCCTCGAACCAGAGGTCGGTGTAGCGGCCGGGCACCGCGTCGCGCTTCATGCGGAAGTCCGGCACGTAGAAGGAGTGGATGACGTCGCGCGAGGTGATGAGCAGCCGCACCGGGCGGCCCGCGGGCACCACCAGCGTGTCGATGGCGCTGGGGCCTCCGGGATAGGTGAACTTCCACATCCACTGCTTGCCGGTGACGTACACATCCAGCGCGTCCCGGGGAGGGCTCATCACCCAGACGAACTGCCGGAAGCCCAGCACGAACCAGAGCAGGAACAGCGACAGCGGCACCCCGATGAACAGCGCCTCCAGCCACACGGGCGCGACGATGCGCGGCGTGGGGTCCGTCGCCGTGCGCCGGTGGTAGCGCGCCAGGAAGACGACGCCGACGCCCCCGATGCCCGCCGCCACCGCGAGCGTGGTGAGGAACAGGGCGTAGTGCAGGTGATCCACCTGGACAGCGAAGGTGGACCCTTGTTCGGGGAGGAAGAACAGGCGGCGCAGCAGCTCGTTCATCGCTCGCCCTCCCCGTCCGGGCTGGAGAGGAGCTGCTCCATCGCCGCTTCGAGGGGCTGGTGGATGAGGCCCGCGTCCACGTCCGCCCAGCCATAGCCGTCCAGCTTCGCGCGCTGCTCCGCCTTCAACACGTCCGCGCGCCGGTCCAACGTGAAGGGAGCCTGGTTGACCATGCCCACCTGCCAGGTGCCCGGGGCCACGGGCAGGGGGTTCTCGGACGCGGGCCGCCAGTACACCCACAGGCCCCAGGCCGCGACGCTGGCCGCGGCGAGCAGCCCGAGCGCCACGGCGCCCACGCGGATGAGCCAGGCGGTGGGCAGTCGCTCCATCTCAGGAGGCGGTGGCCGGGTCTCCCTCATGGCGGGCGCACCTGGAGCGAGTGGACGAGGTACGGGTCTCCCACCGGCACCGGGTACGTGCCGCGCGCGCACCAGAGGGCCAGGGCCACGGACAGCCCGCCCACCCCCACCCACGCGGTGAGCGCCGTCCAGGGGAAGGTGACGCGCTCCGGAAAGAGCGAGGGGAACAGCAGCCACGCCACGTCCACGGCGTGCATGAAGAGCAGCCACAGCGCCACGCCCGCGAGCATGCGAGGCCGCGCCTTCAGCTCGCGCGACAGCAGCAAGGCGAAGGGCAGCACGAAGTGGCCCAGCACCAGCAGCAGCGACAGGACGCCCCAGCCGCCCTCCAGGCGGACGCGGTACCAGCTCACCTCCTCTGGCAGCGAGGCGACCCAGATCAGCATGAACTGCGAATAGGCGATGTAGGCCCAGAAGCAGACGAAGGCGAACATCAGCGTGCCCAGGCGGTGGTAGTGGCCGGGGGACAGCAGGCTGCCGAAGTGCAGCGTGTCGCGCGTGGCCACGCCCGCGACCACCAGCAGCGCCAGCGCGCCCACGAAGGCGCCGGAGAAGACGTGGACGGCGTACATGGTGGACTGCCACGTCGCCTCCAGCGACATCATCCAGTCCAGCGTCATGAAAGAGAACGTGAGCGCCAGCGCGGGCAGCGAGCCCCCGCCCAGCCGCCGCTGCCACAAGGTCCAGCGCACGTCGCCCGTGGCGTCCTGGCGCAAGGACCAGCGGTGCAGCAGGTGGCCCACGACTCCCCAGGTGACGAAGTAGAGCGCCGCGCGCCCCAGGAAGAAGGGCACGTTGTTGTAGGGCCGCCGATGCTCCAGCACGTGCAGCGTGTGCGCCCCCAGGTCCGCCGGGGGCTCGACCCACGGGAACAGGTGCCGCAGACCCAGCGCGAGGGGCACGAAGAGCAGGAGGAACAGCGGCGCGGTGGCGGCCATCACCTCCTGCGCGCGGCGCAGCACCACGGGCCAGCGCGCCTTCGCCGCGTGGAAGGTGGCGAGCAGCAGCAGCGCGCCCAGGCACAGCCCCAGCCAGTAGGTGAAGCCGAAGAGGTAGCCGGCCAGGGCGTCGCGCACGTCCAGGAAGGCGCCGAGCGCGGTCGCGGCCAGCCCCCCCACGCCCAGCGCCGCGCTGATGGTCAGCGCGCGCTGCCCTCCCTCGAAGCGTGGAAGCACGGGGGCCGTCATGGGGCGTGGACCTCCTGGCGAAGTCGCGCCTGCACGTCGGCGGGCGCGGCGGAGAGCGGCGCGCGCTGGCTGCGGCCCAGCGCGCGCAGGTACGCGACCACGGCCCAGCGCTCCTCGGTGGAGAGCTGCGCGCCGTAGGCCGGCATGACGCCGAAGCCCTCGGAGATGACGGCGAAGTAGAAGCCCACCGGATGCGGCAGGTCTCCCGTGGCGGAGCGCTCGTCCAGCCGCCCCTCCATGGCGATGCTGCGGGGCCCCACCAGCGCCACCTGCCGGGCGCGCGCCGACTCCGCCGACGTCACCTGGCTCGCTTCCGGCGCACCGGGGATGCGCGGAGGCCGGTGGGGTGCCCCCCACGCGACCGGCACTCCCGCGTCGCCCATCCCCTGGATGGAAGCGGAAGCGCCAGGCGTCCCCGCGTCGGACCTCCCGCGCGTGTCCCGCACGGCCCCCCACCCGTCCACCTCGCGCGGCAGCGGGAACGCCCCCGGGCCCACGCGCTCGGCCACGGCCCGCGTGCCCGTGTACGGCGCCTCCGCCTCCGCGATGCCGTAGACCTCCTGCGTCGCGTGGTCGTGGGGGACGAACAGCCCGGGCGGCCGGCGCTGCGGCATCTTCCGCGCGACGAGGCTGTCCCCGTCCCCCGTCAGCCCATGGCACACCGCGCACCAGGTGTCGTAGGCCGCGCGCCCCGTCTCCAGCAGCTCGCGGGTCAGCGGCACCGGCACGGCGCGGATCCACCCGCCTCCGGCCGCCAGCCCCTGCCGCCGGGTGGGGTCCTCGCGCGCCGGAGCCCTCCACTCCTGGGCCACCGTGCCCGGCACCAGGGGGCGCATCGCCCGGCCGTCCTCGAAGAACGCGCTCTCCCGGAACGCCTCCGCGCGCGGCTGCGAGGCCATGGGGTCCGTGTCGTCACACGCCGCCATGCCGCCCAGCAGCGCCATCAGCCCCCACCCCCTCATCGCGCCCCCTCCACCACCACCGACACGTGCCGCGCCCCCAGCTCGCGCAGCGCCGCCTCCGCCGCCGGTGCGTCCTCCGCCTCCACCGCCACGCTCGCCCAGAAGCCATCCACGGACGCGCTGCGGAAGGACTCCACGTCGAACACCGGGTGCGTGACGTGCGGGAAGCCGAACATCACCATCAGCGCCCCGAAGACCATCAGCGCCGCGCTCAACACGCCCAGCTCGAACGTGATGGGCAGGTTCGTGGGCGCGCTGTGCAACGGCCGCCCCCCCACATCCAGCGGATAGTCCACCGCGTTCGTGAACCACTGCGTGACGTACGCGAGCACCGCGCCGCCCAACCCGGCGACCAGCGTCAGCAGCGGCAGCCTCGAGCGCTTCAAGCCCAGCGCCTCGAACGTCTCCTCCACCGGGAACGGCGTGTGCGCGTCCAGCCGCGCGAAGCCCCGCGCGCGCAGGTCCTTCAGCGCCACCACCAGCGCCTCGCTGGACGTGAACTCCCCCAGCACCCAGTGCAGGCTCATGGAGCACCGCCCTTCGGGCGCTCGTGCTCCCGCCGGAAGCGCAGCGACGCGTCCACCTCGCGCTGGAGCTCCTTCGTCTCGCTCACCGACACCGGCGGCACCAGCTTGAGGAACAGCAGGAACGCCGTGCCGAAGAAGGCCACCGTGCCGCCCAGCAGGCTCCAGTCCACCCACGTGGGCCGGTACGGCGCCCAGGACGAGGGCAGGAAGTCCATGCTCAGCGACGCCACCACGATGAGGAAGCGCTCGGTCCACATCCCCACGTTGATGAGCAGCGACGCCACCCACAGCACCCCGACGTTCGTGCGCAGCCGCGAGGACCAGAAGAGCTGCGGCACCAGCACGTTGCAGGTCACCTGCATCCAGAACAGCGGCGCGTAGGGCCCGAAGAACTCCGCCTGCGTGGCGTGCATCTCGAACGGGTTCCCGCTGAACCAGGCGAAGAAGTGCTCCTGGATGTAGCCGTACGCCACCATCCACCCCGTGGCGAGCAGCACCTTCGCCATGTTGTCCAGGTGCAGCGGCGTCACCACGTGCTCGATGCCCAGCGCCTTGCGCGCGGGGATGAGCAGCGTGAGCACCAGCGCGAAGCCGCTGAACACCGCGCCCGCGACGAAGTACGGCGGGAACACCGTCGTGTGCCAGCCGGGCAGCTGCGACACCGCGAAGTCGAAGGACACGATGGTGTGCACGCTCACCACCAGCGGCGTGGCCAGCCCCGCCAGCAGCAGGTAGCCCGTGCGCCACTGCCGCCAGTGCCGCGCGGACCCGCGCCACCCCAGACTCGCCAGCCCGTACCAGAAGCGCGCCCGGGGCGTCTTCGCCGTGTCCCGCGCGGTGGCCAGGTCCGGCAGCAGCCCCAGGAACCAGAACAACAGCGACACCGTGAGGTACGTGCTCACCGCCGCGATGTCCCACGTGAGCGGCGAGCGGAACTGCGGCCACGCCCTCAGGCTGCTGGGGTACGGCACCAGCCAGTAGAACTTCCACGGCCGCCCCAGGTGCAGCAGCGGGAAGAGCCCCGCGCACGTCACCGCGAAGAGCGTCATCGCCTCCGCGAAGCGGTTGATGGACCCGCGCCACTTCTCCTGGAGCAGCAGCAGGATGGCGCTGATGAGCGTGCCCGCGTGGCCAATGCCGATCCACCACACGAAGTTGGTGATGCCGAACGCCCACGCCACCGGGATGTTGTTGCCCCACGTCCCCACGCCCACGAGCAGCGTGACGCTCACCGCCACCGTCAGCAGCGCGGTGCCCGCCAGCCCCACCGCCAGCAACGCCCACCACCCGCGTCGCGGCGGCTGGTGCACGTACGCCAGCAACGACTCGCTGTACTCGCGGTCGGAGTGGTGCCCCTCCAGCAGCGGGTGCTCCGTGAGCGGGTCCCCGGGCGCGGGCACCTGTGGATCCGCCGCGCTCATGCGCCCCCCTTCGGCGCCGGGTTCTTCAGGCGCACCAGGTGCACCGTGCGCGGCCGGGTGCCCAGCGTGTTGAGCAGCTTGTAGTGCCGGGGGTCCTGGTGCTTCCGGCGCACCTCCGACTCCGGCGCGAGCAGGTCCCCGAAGGTGATGGCCTCCGTGGGACAGGCCTGCTGGCAGGCCGTGCGCACCTCGCCCTCGCGCACGTCCCGGTGCGCGGAGCGCGCGACGGCGCGGGCCCGCTCGATGCGCTGCACGCAGTACGTGCACTTCTCCATCACCCCGCGCGAGCGCACCGTCACGTCCGGGTTCTGGCGCAGGCCCGCCAGGGGTTCGCGCTGCTGGTACTCCAGGTAGTTGAAGCGGCGGACCTTGTAGGGGCAGTTGTTGGAGCAGTACCGCGTGCCGATGCAGCGGTTGTAGACCATCTGGTTGAGGCCCTCGTCCGAGTGGACGGTGGCGTTCACCGGGCACACGTACTCGCAGGGCGCGGCCTCGCAGTGCACGCACGCCACCGGCTGGGTGATGACGCCCGGGTCGTCCGGGTCGCCCAGGAAGTACCGGTCGATGCGCAGCCAGTGCATCTCCCGGCTCTTGAGCACGCCGTCGCGTCCCACCACCGGCACGTTGTTCTCCGCCTGGCAGGCCACCATGCACGCGCTGCATCCGGTGCACCGGTGCAGGTCGATGGCCATCGCCCACTGGTGCCGCTCGCTCCTCCGGGAGGCGGGCACCGGCGGGTACAGCCGCTCACCCTCCTCCTGGAGGGACTTCAAGGCCCCGGGCCGCGCGCGGAAGGCCGCGTCCGGCAGCTGGAGCGCCAGCTCGCGGCCCTCCATGCTCCAGTGCTCCTGCGTGAGCGCCAGGGCGTGGTGACGGCCCGCCTTCGTGACACGCAGTCCCGGCGCGCCCCAGGGCGCGTCCCGGTGCCGCAGCCGGTACGCGTTGACGCCCACGCCCTGGCCCACCGGGCCCACGCGCTCGCGGCCCTGGCCCAGCGCCAGCGTCACGGTGTCGTCCGGCTGGCCGGGGAGCACCAGCACGGGCACCTCCAGCGCCTGCCCGAAGAGCTCCAGCCGCGCCACGTCCCCCTTCTCCAAGTCGAGCGTCCGGGCGGTGGCGGGCGACAGCAGCGCAGCGTTGTCCCAGGTCAGCTTGGTCATCGGCTCCGGCAGCTCCTGGAGCCACGCGTTGCCGGCGAAGCGGCCGTCGTACAGCCGCGAGTCCAGCACCAGCCCCAGCTCCAGCCCTGGAGCTGCCGCCCCTGGCGCACGGCGCGCCTCGGCCACCACCGCCGCCGCGTCCAGCGCGGCCCGCGCGGGCGGTGCCTGGGTGCCGGGGATGACGCCGTCCGCGAGCCACGCCTCCCACCGCGCCTCGAAGTCCGGAGGTGAACCCGAGCGCTCGCGCCACAGGGACTGGAGCAGCTCGTACGGGCTCCGCGACTCCAGCCCCGCGAAGGCGGCCAGGACCTCCACCTCCTGCACCGCGCCGGGAAACAGGGGCGCGATGAGCGGTTGCAGCAGCGACGCGGTGCCGTCCGGGGCGCGTCCGTCGCGCCAGGACTCGAAGGGATGCGTCGCGGGGACGAAGGTGGAGCAGCGCGCCGCCGTCTCGTCCTCGTGGAGTCCGTGGTACAGCCGGAAGGGCGCGCGGGCCAGCGCCTCCTGGAGGCCCGCGTCCACCGCGGCCGTGTAGACCGGGTTCCACGCGGTGATGATCAGCGTGTCCACCCGTCCCGCGCGCAGCTCGTCCACCAGCGAGGTCAGCGCCTCGGGCCCTCCCGGTGGGAGCGCCACGGGCTCCACCAACCGGGGCGCGTTGCCCAGCGCTTCGTCCACCGCGAACGCCAGCGCATGCGCCAGCGCGGGCTGCCGAGCCCCCACCGTCACCCGCCCCTGTCCCCGGTGCGCGAGCAGGTCCCTCGCCGCGCCGCGCACCCAGGCGCGCTGCGCCTCGGTCAACGCGCCCTCGGGGACGCGGAGGTCCGCGAGCCTGGCTCCCGCTCCAGGCGCCGGTGCGCCCGCCGTGGCATTTGGGCGCTCGAGCCCGGCTCCCGCTCCAGGCGCCGGTGCGCCCGCCGTGGAACCCGGGCGCTCGAGCCCAGCTCCCGCTCCAGGCGCCGGTGCGCCCGCCGTGGCACCCGGGCCCGCGAGCCCGACTCCCGCTCCAGGCGCCGGTGCACCCGCCGTGGAACCCGGGCGCTCGAGCCCGACTCCCGCTCCAGGCGCCGGTGCACCCGCCGTGGCACCCGGGCCCGCGAGCCCCGCGCCCACCTCCGCCGCCAGCGCGACCATCACCGCGACGCCCTGCGAGGGCTTCATCCGCTGCCGTGCGTCCGCGAAGGCGCCCGTGAGCGTCAGCGTGCTCTCCGCGACCCACAGCCGGTTCATCGCCTCCGGGCCGCGCGCCCTCACGAAGTCCCGCGCCGCACGCAGGTGGCCGGGCTCCGTCGTGGCGAGGAAGTCATCGTCCAGCGCCACCACCACCGCGCGCCCCACGTCGTGCACCACGTCCAGCGGCCGTCCATACGCCAGCCGCGTGCCCTCCACGCGCCCGTCCGCCAGGGCCGCGCCACAGGGGATGATGCGCGCCCGAGGGAAGCGCTGCTGGATGCGCGCATGCAGCGCCTGCACCAGCGGGCTGCCGGTGGGCTCCACCAGGAAGCGCAGCCCCGCGCCTCCGTCCTCGCGCGAGGCCTGCTTCAACAGCGCATCCCGCACGGTGCTCCACGCGACCTCCACGCCCTGGAGCCGGGCCGTCCTCGCCCGCGCGGGGTCGTACAGGCCCAACAGCGCGGCCTGCTCGAAGACGCCCGCCGCGCCCAGGCTCGCCGGGTGCGACGGGTTGCCCTCCACCTTCGTGGGCCGCCCCTCATGGCTCGCCACCACCAGCCCCACCGTGCGCCCGTTCCACTCCAGCCCCGTGGCGAAGTGCAGCGGCACGCCGGGCGTCAGTCCCTCCGGCGGCTTCGAATAGGGGAGGATCTTCTCCGGAGGCTGCCGGAAGCACCCGGTGAAGCCCGACGCCGCCAGCGACGCCGCCGCCATCTGGAGGAAGGTGCGCCGCGCCAGCCCCTCGGGAGCCAGGGCCGCGCCCTCGGGGTGCTCGCGCGACACGGCCTCGTGGCCGGGCCCTCCCGCGCGCCACTCCTCCAGGCTCCGCCACGCGCGCGGGGCCCCGTCTGGCGAGGACGTGTCCTGGACCTCCAGCGATGCGGGGCCGGTCAGAAGTGGCATGTGTTGCAATCCGTGCGGGGGTGCACGTCGAGCGCGGCCTGCACCGCGCGGCCGGTCGCGCGCGCGTCGCCAGGAGGGCGCCACGTGAGGTTCGCGACCTCGGACACCGGGCGCAGCCAGGGCGTCGGGTCGCGGTGGCAGTCCAGGCACCAGCCCATGGTGAGGGGCGCCACCTGCTGCACCGCCGCCATGGTGTCCACGCGCCCATGGCAGGTGACGCAGCCCACGCCCTTGTTCACGTGGATTTGATGGCTGAACCAGACGTAGTCCGGCAGCGCGTGCACCCGGTTCCACCGCAGGGGCATGCCGTCGAAGCCGCTGGCGCGCACCAGCTCCAGCTTCGCGCTCTCGTTCCACACCTGCGCGTGACAGCCCAGGCAGCGCTGCGTGGGAGGCACCCCCGCCACGGGCGAGCGCCACGCGCCGTCATGGCAGTAGCCGCACGGAATGCCCTCGTCGCCCACGTGGTGCCGGTGGTCGAACGGGATGGGCTGCTCCCGGGGCGCGAACGAGCCACGGCCCAGCGGGTTGCGCGCCAGCAGCAACAGCCCCGCCAACGACACCGCGGGCACCCCCAGCGCCAGCGCGATGAGCGCGCGCAGCCATGAGTCCGTCCCAGGGTGGAACAGCGGTGCCATGCCCTCCTCCGTCCAGCGCGGCGGGCCTCCGCGACTGCTCACGCCGGAGGTGGGCACGACTGTGGGCGCGGCATGACGACAGCCACCAGCGCCTCCATCCCGTCCCGTCGCGTTTCGCACGGCGAGGACGCAGGACGTTGGCTACCCTACAGGTCACTCCGACGGGGGAACGACCGCGCGAGCCCGCACGCGGATCATCCGCGGCCCGCTCAGGACTTCAGCGCGCGCTCACGCACCGGCACGGAGGCGGTCATCACCGACGCCGCGCCCACGTACAGCTCCACCGGCGACAGCGGGCCCGACCCCGGCAACGCCGCCAGCTCCCGCACCACGTCCTCGCGCCCGTGGCACGTCCCGCCGCGCTCCAGACATGCGCGCAGGTCCGCCTGGAGCCGCGCACCGGCGTCCCCTTCGACGGGCGCATCCCGCAGCAACGGCCGCAGCACGTCCCGCAGCGCGGGAGACACGTCGCACGAGGCCGCCGTGTCCCCGGCATCCTCCGGGCCCCCGGGGCGGCCCGTCACCAACTCCCACAACACACGGCCCAGGGCGCGCAGGTCCTCCCGCGCCTCCGCGGACGCGCCGCCCGCGTCCTCCGCGACGGGCGCCACCACGTCCGGCCGCGAGGGCGACGTGAACCGGCGCAGCAGCCGGTGCGCGGGCCTCAGCCCGAAGTCCGTCAGCGTCACCTCGCCCCGAGGCCCCACGCGGATGCGGTGCGCGCACACGTCCCCGTGCACCACGCGCGACGCGTGCGCGGCCTGCAGCGCGCCCGCGACCTCCGCGCCCACGTGACACACGAACGCCTCCGACAGCCGCCCGCCCCGCCCCACCACCCGCCTTCGCGCCGTGGCCAGCGAACAGCCGGGGACGTAGTCCGACACCACCGTCAGCGTGTCGCGCGCATCCACCTGGAAGCCGTGGAGCCGCGCGATGCCCGGATGCCGCAGCGGCACCGCCCGCGCCAGCGCCTCCTCCAACGGACGCCGCGTCTCCGGCGCCAGCCCCGACGCCAGCAGGAACGTCTTCACCACCAGCGGGCGCGCGACCCCGGGGCCTTGCTCCAGCGGCCACACCAGGGACACCCATTCGCCCAACGGACCCCGACCCAGCGGATGGAGGGGTGCGAACGCGGGCAGCCGGGAGACGAACGGAAGCACGGACATGGCGAGCTCCAACCCAACACATCCAACCCGGGACGTCAATCCAGACCGCCCTACGTCCCAGGTCCTGCTTTCCCCGACACCCGGGCCCATGGCCCAGGGTGCCGGAGAAGGCGGGAGGCTAGAAGTAGCCGCCGACCGTGGTGTTGATGCCGATGGTCACGTCGTTGCCGGAGAAGTTGCCCTGCTCCGAGCCCAGGCTGCCCACGCGCTGGCTGATGAGGGCGCGCACCTGCGGGCCCGCGCCCACGAAGAAGTGCGGCGCGACGTGGAACAGGATGGGGGCGTTGAAATCCAGGACGAAGTTCACGTCGCTGGCGCCCGGCACGTGGGCGAACTGCACGCCGAAGCCCGCCTTGGGCCAGAACGACACGCGCTCGTTGAGCGGCAGGTGGTAGCCCACGCGGCCCAGCACGCCCAGGCCCACGACGGTGGAGTCACCGAAGCCGAAGGCCACGAGCGCGGAGGCGCCCACGGACAGGTTCTGCTGGAGGAAGTAGTCCGCCGACGGCTCCAGCCGGACCAGGAACACCTCCGAGGCCGTGTTGTAGCCCAGGAAGCCATTCAGCTCCTGGCTGACGACCACCTGGCCCTGCTGACCGAACGAGGACGAGCGGCCCGGGTCACTGTCCAGGTTGCCATCCGCCGCCACTGCCTCCGCCGACACCGCGAGCCCCGCCACCAGCGCCAGGCCCGTCCACTTGCTGTTTCCACGCATCGAGGTTGCTCCTCACGTTCGCGCCCGGCCGACCCTTCCCGGTACGCATGCGACGCCTCTTCTAATCAAAGAGCGCCGCAACGCGAGGATGTTTTGCCGCCGCCTGACACTTCGCCCAGACAGCCCCTTCCTTTGACCGCGCTGGAATTCCTGATCGCGCCCCGGCCTCAGCGCGCGACGCGGGCCAGGCTCCGCGCGCCCAGCACCGCACCGCCCGTCAGCACCGCCAGCCCCAGCGTCGCCGTGAAGCGCAGCCACGCGGGCGTCGGAGGGACGCTGCCCCGAGGCCCCACCCCTTCCTCCATGGGGAAGAAGAGGTTGCCCTCGGGCCGGTGCGGCGGCGCGCGCGTCATCCGGGGCCGCGCGCCGAAGCGGCCCAGCACCGCCCTGCCCACCGACGGCGCCAGCCGGTCGAGCCACGGCATCCATCGCCCCAGGAAGAACACCGGCACCGACGCGCGGCCTGGACGCCGCGCCCTCCGCACCACCGCCCTGGCCACCCGGTCCACGTCGTACGTGGGCGGCAGCGGCGCGGGCATGCGTCCCAGCGTCGTCGCCGCGTGGTCGAACAGGGGCGTGTCCAGGGACGGCGCCAGCACGTTGGACACGTGGATGCCCGTGCCGGCCAGTTCCACCTCCAGCGCCCGCGCCCACCCCAGCGTCGCGTGCTTCGCGGCCGCGGATGCCGACAGGAGCGGCGCCGCCCCCGACGACAGCAGGCACTGCACGTTGAGCACATGGCCGTGCCCGCGCGCGCGGAAGTGCGGCAGCACCGCCCGGGCGAAGCGGAAGGCGCCGAAGCACGCCACGTCGAACACGCGCGTGAGGTGCTCCCAGGGGAGCTGGTCGAAGAAGCCGTACGACCGCACCGCCGCCGCGTTCACCAGCAGGTCCACGCGGCCGTAGTGCGCCACGCACTCGCGCACCACCCGCTCCACGTCCTCCGCCACCGTCACGTCGCCCTCGGACACCAGACACTCGCCGCCGCGCTGGAGCACCTCCACGCGCAAGGCCTCCAGCGCCGCCTGCCGCCTCGCGGTGACGCACAGCCTCACCCCGGCCTCCGCCAGCCGCACCGCGGACTGCCAGCCCACGCCACTCGATGCGCCGGTGACGATGGCCACCTGTCCCCTCAAGTCCTCGCGACGTGCCATGCGCTTTCGCCCCCCTCCTTCACAGGTGGGCCCTCCAGAGAGCCCCGGCACGCCGCGAGCCTCCGGAAAAGCCGTCCAGCAGGGGGCCCGCCCGCCCGGCCGCCCCTCATGCCAGGGTCGAGGCGGGCCTCGCCCTCCCTCTCTCCGCCATGCACCCGGCCCGGGGCCACCCCACCCTATGGACCAGGGAGCACGCACAGCCCCCGCCCTCCACCGCCGGAGGACAGGGCCGGACGGAGCACCGCGTCTGGCTGAAGCCGTCCCCCCCGACACCGAAAGGACCGCCCATGATCCGCTGGAACCGCCTCCCTCCGTTCGCCCGCGAGGAGCGGCGCTCAATCTGGAAGGACGTCCTCATGGGCGCGGTGGGCGGCGCCGTGGGCACCTTCGCGATGAACCAGTCACAGGCGCTCATCGCGAAGTGGAGCAAGTCGAAGGACGAGGACAGCTCACAGTCATCCGCGCGGGAGCCCGCCACGGAGGTGGCCGCGCGCAAGCTGGCGGAGCCCGTGGGTGTGCACCTGGAGGGCGAACGGAAGAAGGCCGCGGGCAACGCCGTGCACTGGGGCTACGGCACGCTGTGGGGGGCCCTTCACGGCGCCCTGCACGGCCGCGCGCCGCTGGCGGGGAAGCTGTTCGGCGTGGGCTTCGGCCTGGGCCTCTTCCTCTTCGGCGACGAGCTGGCGGTGCCGCTCCTGCGCCTCGCCCCGCCGCCCCACAAGGTCCCGGCGAAGTCACACCTGAGCGCGCTGGCCGCCCACCTCGTCTACGGCACCACCACCGAGGGCACCTACCGCCTCGTGCGCCGCGCCCTGGCCTGAGCCCCGCGCGCGACGGCGAGCGCCACCGGCCCCCGTGCCCTCCAGGAGGGCGGGGGGCTCGCGCGGCTCACGACCAGGAGACTTCGTAGATGGCGTCCACCAGCGACTGCGCCTTGCCGCGCACCTGCACGTCATGCACGCCCGTCACCTCCAGCGCGGACTGGAGGATGCCCTCGTTGTACGGCACCGGCATCAACGAGCGCTTCATCACGACCCGGCCCGACGTGGGGCCCGTCCACTCCACGGTGCGCTCGCCGAAGTTCAGCGCCGTGCGGTAACCGGAGTGCATCAGCTCCAGCAGCCGCTTCGGGTCGCCTCCCGCCTGCTGCACGAAGTCGCGCGCGAACATGGAGTTGAGGAAGTCCAGCATCGCCTGCGTGCCAATCTGCCGCTGCGCCGCCTCATGGCCTCCGACGAGCGGCGACAGCTGTTCGGCCGCCACGTACGACAGCCGCAGGAAGCGCGGGAAGGGATAGGTCTGCATGGGCAGGAAGTCGGCGGTTTCGCCCACCTGCTCCAGACAGCGCGCCACCGCCTGGGGTCCGCCCAGAAAGCGCACCGCGTCCAGCACGCCCAGGAAGAACAGACCCCGGCTCGTGTCCTCCGACGTGGTCGCGGCAAGGCGCGCTTCCAGGTCGCGGGCGACGTCCTCGGGAAGTTCCAGCATGCCAGGAGGCATTAGCGTCGTCCTTTGATTGGGGGAATCCACCAGGCGGGAACCTGACGGGCCACGAGGATTCCACAGGTCACGCCCCACCGCGAGTCCCTGATGGGCTCGGAGCGCCCCTCGCGACACATGTTTCACGACGTGTGAGGTCCTTCCGGTCCTTCCTCGGATGACGGCAGGAAGTGGCGCACTGCTTCCAGCAGTGGATCCACCGCCACCGGCTTGCGCAGGTAGGCCACCGCGCCCGGCGGCCGGAAGGGGCTGCCGGAGAGCACGATGATGGGCACGCCCCGCAGCAGGTGCTCCTGGGACAACCGCAGGAGGAACGCCTGGCCATCCATCACCGGCATCATCAGGTCCAGCAGCACCAGCGACGGACGCGGGTGGGATTGGAGCCACGACCACGCGTCCTCGCCGTGCACGCACTGCGCGACGCGGTAGCCCTCCATCTCCAGCAATGTCGCGACCGCGTCACGGATGTCTTCCTCGTCTTCAATCAGCAAGATGAGGGGGGTCCTGTCTGTCATGCGGGTCTCCACTCGCTCCCCGACACGCCCGGCATTTCCGCTCCGCCTCTTGGGGGCGCGCACGCTCATGCCTGCCCGCCGGCTCGTTCCTAGGGGTTGCTGGACGGAAGCCCGGGCCTCCCCGGCACTGGTCCCCGCCCTCGCGCGTCCCCATCTTGGGGACGCGCGGTGGACCGCGCATCTCCCGGAGGAGCGGCCTTGAAGTTCCGTGAGCTGTTGAACGCTTGGCCCGTGCTGCGGCAGCTCGCCCGGGGGGACGGCCGGGCGCTGGGGGACACGGCGATGTCCGCGCGCAGCCGCGCGCTGGAGCCGCGCACGAAGTCCGCGGACACCGTGGTCAAGTCCATCTGCCCGTACTGCGCGGTGGGCTGTGGCCAGGAGGTCCACGTGCGCGGAGGGCGCATCCTCGACATCGAGGGCGACCCGCATTCGCCCATCTCCCGGGGGCGCCTGTGTCCCAAGGGGGCCGCCACCTTCCAGCTCGTCACGGGCACGCAGCGCGTCCAGCAGGTGCTCTACCGCCGCCCCGGCGGGACGCGGTGGGAACCCATCCCGCTGGAAGAGGCGATGGACCGGGTGGCGGAGCGCGTGAAGCGCACGCGCGACGCGACGTTCGAGCTGACGGACGCGAAGGGCCAGCGGTTGAACCGGACGCTGGGGATGGCGCACCTGGGAGGGGCGACGCTGGACAACGAGGAGAACTACCTGCTCAAGAAGCTGTTCAGCGCGCTGGGCGTCGTGCAGGTGGAGAACCAGGCGCGAATATGACACGCGTCCACGGTGCCCGGTCTGGGCATCACGTTCGGCCGCGGGGGCGCCACGACGTTCCAGCAGGACCTGCAGCACTCGGACTGCATCCTCATCCAGGGGTCCAACATGGCCGAGTGCCATCCGGTGGGCTTCCAGTGGGTGATGGAGGCGAAGGCCCGGGGCGCCAAGGTCATCCACGTGGATCCGCGCTACACGCGCACCAGCGCGGTGTCGGACCTGTACGCGCCCATCCGGGTGGGCTCCGACATCGCGTTCCTGGGCGGGCTCATCCACTACGTGCTGGAGCACGAGCGCTACTTCCGCGACTACGTCGTGCAATACACCAACGCGGCCACGCTCATCCGCGAGGACTTCCTGGACACGGAGGACCTGGAGGGCCTCTTCAGCGGCTTCCAGCCGAAGGACAACCGCTACGACCCGCTCTCCTGGCAGTACCAGGGCGCGGAGGGCGTGGTGCCCGCGGCGGGCCACAAGGAGCTGACGGACGAACCGGGCGCGGGCGGCGGCGGGGATGAGCACCGGGGGGCGCCGAGCGACGAGCACCAGGACCCCACGCTCCAGCATCCCCGGTGCGTGTTCCAGCTGCTCAAGCGCCACTTCTCCCGCTACACGCCCAAGGTGGTGTCGCAGGTGTGCGGCGTGCCGGAAGCGCTGTTCCTCCAGGTGGCGGAGACGCTGTGCGCCAACTCCAACCCCGAGCGCACCAGCGCGTTCTGCTACGCGGTGGGCTGGACGCAGCACTCGGTGGGCGTGCAGTACATCCGCGCCGCGGCCATCCTCCAGCTGCTCCTGGGCAACATCGGCCGGCCCGGAGGCGGCATCCTCGCGCTGCGCGGGCACGCGTCCATCCAGGGCTCCACGGACATCCCCACGCTCTACAACCTGCTGCCCGGCTACCTGCCCATGCCGCGCGCGCAACCCCAGGACCGGCTGGAGCAGTACCTCCGCGACAACACGTCCGGCGGCGGCTGGTTGAGCGAGTTCCCCAAGTACGCCGTGTCGCTGCTCAAGGCGTGGTTCGGAGACAAGGCCACGCGGGCCAATGACTACCTCTTCGCCCACCTGCCCCGGCTGACGGGAAACCACTCGCACATGCAGACGGTGGCGGACATGGCGGACGGGAAGCTCCAGGGCTACTTCGTCATGGGGGAGAACCCGGCCGTGGGCAGCATGAACGGGGCGCTCCAGCGCAAGGGGCTGCGCCAGCTGGACTGGCTGGTGGTGCGCGACTTCACCCTCATCGAGACCGCGGAGTTCTGGCGCACGGCGCCTGAAATCCAGGCCGGGCAGGTGCGCACGGAGGACATCCAGACGGAGGTGTTCTTCTTCCCAGCCGCCGCGCACACGGAGAAGGACGGCAGCTTCACCAACACGCAGCGGCTGCTGCAATGGCACCACAAGGCGGTGGAGCCGGCGGGGGACACGCGCAGCGAGCTGCACTTCGCCTATCACCTGGGCCTCAAGCTGCGGCGGCTCCACGCGGGCTCCACGGACCCCAAGGACGCGCCGCTGCTGGACCTGACGTGGGACTACCCCACGCGGGGGCCGCACGCGGAACCCTCCGCGGAGGCGGTGCTGAAGGAGATCAACGGGTACACGGTGGCGGACGGCCAGCCGGTGGACGGCTTCATGGCGCTGAAGGACGACGGCTCCACGGCGTGCGGCTGTTGGATCTACTCCGGCTGCTACCAGGACGGCGTCAACCAGCCCGCGCGACGCAGGCCCGGACAGGAGCAGACGTGGGTGGCGCCCGAGTGGGGCTGGGCGTGGCCCGCCAACCGGAGGCTGCTCTACAACCGCGCGTCGGCGGACGTGGATGGCAAGCCGTGGAGCGAGCGCAAGCGCTACGTGTGGTGGGACGCGGAGGCGCGGAGGTGGACGGGCGAGGACGTGCCGGACTTCATCGCGGACCGGCCCCCGGAGTACCGGCCGCCCGAGGGCGCGACGGGGCTCGCGACCCTCGCGGGGAATGATCCCTTCCTGATGCAGGCGGACGGCAAGGGCTGGCTCTTCGCGCCCAGCGGGCTGATGGACGGGCCGCTGCCCACGCACTACGAGCCCATGGAGTCGGTGGTGCCCAACCCGCTCCATGCGCAGCAGTGCAGCCCCACGCGCGAGGAGTGGAGGCGCGGGGACAACCCCTACCACCGGGCCTGGGGCGACCCGCGCTACCCCTATCTGGTCACGACGTACCGGCTCACCGAGCACCACACCGCGGGCGGCATGTCGCGCTGGCTGTCGTGGCTGAGCGAGCTGCAGCCGGAGATGTTCTGTGAAATCTCCCCGGAGCTGGCGCGGGAGAAGGGGCTGGCGAACGGGGGCTGGTGCACGCTCCTCACGGCGCGAGGGGACATCGAGTGCCGGGCGCTGGTGACCGAGCGCCTCCGCCCGCTGCGGGTGAAGGGGGCGTGGGTGCACCAGATTGGCCTGCCGTACCACTGGGGCGTCACCGGGCGCGTGCGGGGCGACGCGGCCAACGAGCTGACGTCCTTCGTCGCGGATCAGAACGTGGACATCCAGGAGTCGAAGGTGTTCACGGCGGACCTGAAGGCGGGGCGGCTGCGCACGGGTGAGCGGGCCGCGGCGGGGGCACGGCCGCCGCCGCTCACGGTGCCGGAGGTGCCGCGCGACGTGTCACCACCGGGCCCGGTGGACCACTCGGAAGCACAGGAACCCGGGGAGAAGGAGTAGGCGTATGGGCAGCCGCAAGGGGTTCTTCACGGACACGACGCTCTGCATCGGCTGCAAGGCGTGCGAGGTCGCGTGCAAGCAGTGGAACCAGCTCCCGGACGACGGCTTCCACTTCACGGGCATGTCGTACGACCAGACGGCGCACCTGGGTGCGTCGACGTGGCGGCACGTGGCGTTCGTGGAGCGGCCCGCACCGCTGCAGGGGCAGACGTCGGGCGCGGGGGACTTCTCGTGGCTGATGATGTCGGACGTGTGCAAGCACTGCCAGCGCGCGGCGTGCCTGGAGGCGTGTCCCACGGGCGCCATCGTGCGGACAGAGTTCGACACCGTGTACGTGCAGCCGGACGTGTGCAACGGCTGCGGCTACTGCGTGTCCGCGTGTCCGTTCGGCGTGGTGGACCGGCGCGAGGATGACGGGCGCGCGTGGAAGTGCACGCTCTGCTACGACCGCATCGGCGACGACCAGACGCCCGCGTGCGCGAAGGCGTGCCCCACGGCGTCCATCCAGTACGGCGACCTGGACGAACTGCACGCGCGGGCGGAGTCGCGGGTGCGCGCGCTGCATGGCCGGGGCGTGACGGACGCGTACCTGTACGGCAAGGACGCGGAGAGCCAGCCCGGGACCGGTGGGCTCAACGCGTTCTTCCTGCTGCTGGACAAGCCGGAGGTCTACAACCTGCCGCCGGATCCGGTGGTGCCGACGAAGAAGGCGCTGCGCGCCTGGGCCTCCGTGGCGGCGGGCGCGGTGGGGATGGTCGCGGTGGCGGTGGGCGCGGCGGTGTTCGGGCGGGAGGGGCGCGGATGAGCGACGACACGCTGCTGGACCGGCTGCAACGCAAGGCGGACGGGCGGAACATCGACCCGCGCGCGGGCATCCTCGAAGGCGAGGGGGCCCAGCAGCGGGTGAAGGATCCGGAGCCGCCGAAGCCAGGGCCGGAGGTGCTGGCCACGGTGCCCTCGCGGTCGGGGCCGGACAGCGCCGAGGCCCCGAGTTACTACGGCCTGCCCGTGTTGAAGGAGCCGCTGTGGATCTGGTCCGTCCCCGCGTACTTCTACGTGGGCGGGGTGGCGGGCGCGGCGAGCGTGCTCGGCGCGGCGCTGGAGCACCTGGGGGGACGGCGGCTGGAGCGGCTGGCGGGGCGCTGCCACACGGTGGCCACGGCGGGGGACCTGGTGAGCGCGGGGCTGTTGATCCACGACCTGGGCCGTCCGTCGCGCTTCCTGAACATGCTGAGGGTGTTCCGGCCCACGTCGCCCATGAGCATGGGGTCGTGGGTGCTGGCGGGCTCGGGGGCGGCGAACACGGCGGCGCTGGCGCTGCGGCGACGGCCGGGCGCGTGGGGGAGCCTGGGGCGCGCGGCGGGCGCGGTGGGCGCGGCGTTGGGCCTGCCGCTCGCGGGCTACACGGCGGTGCTGGTGAGCAACACCGCGGTGCCGCTGTGGCAGCAGGTGGGCCGGGTGTTGCCGCTGTTCTTCATGGCCTCCGCGACGGCGAGCGCCGGGAGCCTGCTGTCGCTGTTCCCGCACACGGAAGCGGAGGAGCGGGTGCTGCGCCGCTTCCGGGTGGCGGGCAAGGTGGCGGAGGCGTTCACCCGCGAGGCGGTGGAGCTGGAGGCGCGGCGGGTGGTGGAGGTGGGCAGGCCGCTGCGCGGGGGCGCGTCGGGAGCGCTGTGGGCGCTGTCGCGGACGTGCTCGCTGGCGGGGCTGGGGGTGGACGTGCTGCCGGGACGCGCGCGGTGGAAGCAGGTGACGGCGGACGTGCTGTCCACGGTCGGCGCGGTGGCCGCGAGGTTCGGCATCATCCAGGCGGGCCGGGTCTCCGCGAGGGATCCGCAGGCGACGTTCCAGGGCCAGCGCCAGGGGCTGGGCGCGGCGCAGGTGGAGGGGAACACGGAGGCTTCGGATGGAAGGCCGCTGAGCTTCCCGTTGCCCGTGCTGGGGCAGGGAGCGCCGGAGCGCGCGCCCCGGCCGGACGCCCCCTATGCGCGCTTCATGGTGACGCCGCCGGAACCGTCGTGATGGCGCCATGTTGCCGCGACGTCACGGCGTCGCGCGGCGCTCCGCGCGACACTTCCGTCCGCCAGCAGCAGCCCCGCGTCCCGGCGAGGTTCCACCGTCACTCGCCCTCCGTCCGCCAACAGCCACTCAGCGCGCCGGCAACGTCACGCCGTAGCGCACCAGGTCCTCCGGCGTGTTCACATTCGCCAGCGCACGCAGCTGTGGATCCACCGCGCGCAACGCGGCCTCGGGCAACGTCCGGGTGCGGAAGCGCAGGAGCACGCGCCGCATCGACGGGTCCTCCGCCAGCGCCTCGCCCCACCGCGCCACCAGCCCCGCGCGGTACGCCGCGAGCAGCGGCTCCCAGCGTCCCTCGCGCTCGAAGCACACCGCGTCCACGTCCTCCGCTCGCGCGTCCAGCACGACCCGCGCCGCGGCCTCCGTGACGAACGGCATGTCGCACGCCACCGCGAACACCCACGGCGTGCGCGCCGCGCCCAAGGCCGCGTGGACACCGCCGGGTGCGCCCTTCCCCTTCACCGCGTCCGCCACCGTGCGCGCCCCGAAGCGCGCGTAGGGCTCCGGTGCGTTCGCCACCAACACCACGTCCGCGAAATGCGACCCCAGCGCCAGCAGCCGTTCAAGAGTCGTGCGCCCCTCCACGGTCAGCAGTCCCTTCGCGGCCCCACCCAGCCGGGTCCCCTGCCCCCCCGCCAGGATGGCCAGCGTCACGTCGGGAAAGGTCGCGGATCCGTCCATGTCCGCGGGACCCTACACAGCTTTCCCTTCGTGCACTCCCTGTCCCAACCTCCAAGAAAACACGCCACTCCTGGGATTTCGCCAGGTCCTGGGGGGAGGGAGCAGCCGCGAATCCCACGCTCGCCGTGGACAAGGGCCGCGCCCCACGTCGTAGAGTTCCGCCTCCCCTCTCTGGACGCATGCCGCTGACTCCCCTCTCCGCCGCGCGAATGGCCGCACTCGAAGCCATCGCGCCCGCGGCGCCCGCACATCTTCCATTGATGGAAGCCCATGGACGGTTCCTCGCCACCCGCATCGCGGCCTCGCGCGCGCTGCCCGGCTGCGACAACTCCGCCATGGACGGGTGGGCCGTGCGCGCCGAGGAGACCCGGGGCGCCAACCGCGACCGTCCCGCGCGCCTGCGCGTCGTCGACACCGTCTACGCGGGCCACCTCCCCCGCCGCGCCCTCCAGCCCGGCGAGGCCGCGCGCATCTTCACGGGCGCCCCGCTCCCTCCCGGCGCCGACGCCGTCATCCGCCAGGAGGCCGCGCGCGCCACCGATGACGGCGCCCACGTGGACCTCTTCCTCCACGTCGAGCCCGGCCATGACCTGCGCCGCGCCGGTGAGGAGGTCAGGTCCGGCGCGCCGCTGTTCTCCGCCGGACAGCGCGTGGACGCCACCGTGCTGGGCGTGCTCGCGTCCCTGGGGGAGGCCACCGCGCTGGTGCGCCCCGCGCCGCGCGTCGCCGTCATCGCCACCGGGGATGAGCTCGTGCCTCCGGGGCAGCCCGCGCAGCCGCACCAGGTCTTCGAAAGCAACCGCATCCTCGTGGCCGCGCTCGCGCGCGAGGCCGGCGCGGACGTCACGCAGCTGGCCCGCTCGCGCGACGACGAGGCCGAGCTGCGCGCGCGGCTGGAGCAGCTGGCCCCCCAGGTGGACGTGCTCATCACCACCGGCGGCGCCTCCGTGGGCGACAAGGACTGCGTGAAGCGCGTGCTCGCCCGGATGGGGGCCCACTTCGTCGTGGATGGCGTCGCCCTCAAGCCGGGCAAGCCCGTGGCCGTGGCCCGCCTGGGAACCACCGCCGTGGTGGTGCTGCCTGGCAATCCGGGCGCCGCCACGGTCGCGTTCGATCAATTCGCGCGGCCCCTGCTCTTCAAGCACCAGGGCGTGCTCGAGCAGCGCCGCGTCACCCGCGCCCGCCTCTCCGAGGGACGTCACAAGCAGGCGGGGCTCACCTACCTCGTCACCGTCGCGGCGCTCGACGCGCGCGACGGCGGCGCCGAGCCGTGGGCCCGGCTGCGGCCACAGGGCGCGGGGCAGATCCTCCAGAACGTGGCCGCCCGGGGCTGGGCCGTGCTGCCCGCGGGCCGCGCCGACTTCGCCGAGGGCGAGTGCGTGGACGTGCAGCTCTTTGATCAACCGGACTTCCAGGCCGTGGGGGCCGCGTGAAGCCGCCCCCTGCCCTCGGCATCATCGGCTGGTCCGGCGCCGGCAAGACGACGCTCCTGGAGCAGCTGGTGCGGGCGCTGTCCTCGCGAGGCCTTCGGGTGGCGTGCGTGAAGCACTCGTCGGATGCGCATCCGCTCCACCGTCCGGGCAGCGACACCGCGCGACTCCAGGCCGCGGGCGCGGTGCTCGTGGGCTTCGCCACGCCGGACGGCACGCAGCTCACGACCCAGGAGGCCCTGTCCTCCGCGCGGCTCGCGCGCTACGCGGACCTCGTGGACCTGGTGCTCGTGGAGGGCTGGAAGGACGGACTGCTGCCGAAGCTGGAGGTGTGGCGTGAGGGGCTGGACGCGCCGCTCGCGGCCTCGCGTCCCGGCGTGCTCGCCGTGGTGACGGACGCGCCCGCGCCTCCGCCCGCCCTGGCCCACCTGGAGCGGCTGCCCGCCGACGCGAGCGCCGTCGCGGACTTCGTGCTCGCGTGGATGCGCGAGCACGCCCATGCCCCGCCCGTCTCCGCGGAGCCGGTCGCCGCGCCCGCGCGGGGCCCCGAGCCGCGCGGCGTCACCCACCGCGCCGTGCGCCGCTTCGACGGCGACGCCCTCCGCGCCACCGAGGACGACCGCATCGCCGTGGAAGAGCCCCTGGAGATCCGCGTGAGCGGCGACACCGTCGCCACCACCATGCGCACCCCGGGCCACGACCGCGAGCTCGCCGTGGGCTTC
The DNA here is from genome assembly GCF_007352635.1 of Corallococcus sp. Z5C101001. Taxonomy (NCBI): domain Bacteria; kingdom Pseudomonadati; phylum Myxococcota; class Myxococcia; order Myxococcales; family Myxococcaceae; genus Corallococcus; species Corallococcus sp. Z5C101001. The sequence continues at coordinate 121,099 of NZ_VKLU01000016.1, read as the reverse complement.
CTCTTCGCCGAGGGCATCCTCCAGGACGCCGAGGACCTGGGCAGCCTCTTCCACTGCGGCCACCCCGGTGAAGACGGCTACGGCAACGTGCTGGAGGTCGTCCCCGCCGCCGGCGCGGTGCTCGACCTGGAGCGCGTGGACGCCACCCGCCGAGGCACCCTCACCACCTCCGCCTGCGGCGTGTGCGGCCGCCGCGACGTGGACGACCTGATGGCCACCTGCGCCCCCGTCGCGCCCGGCCCCGTCCTCTCCGCCCACACCGTGGCCCGCGCCACCGAACGCCTGCGCGCCATCCAGCACGCTTTCGAACACACCGGGGGCCTCCACGCCGCCGCCGCGCTCGACGCCCACGGCGGGCTGCTCGCCGCCTACGAGGACGTGGGCCGCCACAACGCCGTGGACAAGGTGGTGGGGGCCCTGGTGCTCGCCGGCGCCGTGCGCGCCCCTCGCCGGCTGCCCGCCCCGCCCTTCCCCGCCGCCCCCACCGTCCTCGCCGTCAGTGGCCGCGCCAGCTTCGAGATCGTCCAGAAGGCCGCGCGCGCCCGCATCCCCGTCGTCGTCAGCGTCTCCGCCGCCAGCTCGCTGGCCATCGACCTGGCCCTGCGTGCCGGCGTGACGCTCGCTGCGTTCTCAAGGAACGGCCGCTGCAACGTCTACACCGCCGTGGAGCGGCTGGAATTTCACCCCCAACCCCTGGGAATCCCTCATGACTTCCGCCATGACCCACCCCGGTGAAGGGGCCTGCGACCACCTGTCAGACCGGCATCGTACATGCAGTCAAAGCGCCGGCCGCGACCTCCAACACACCCCTGGCGATCCCCTCTCCGGGTCCGACGTCACCATCTCTGGAAAGGCTCGCAAAAATAGGGCTGTCGCGGTTGTTCAAGGATTTACCTGATGTCGTGTATTTCTTGCTGAACCCAGGTTGCGCCGCGACGCACAATTTGGCAGTCTTGCATTTCCTCCTGATTAAACTTTTCTAGCCTTGACGGTATCCTCTGCGAAACCCGACGGGTCGAAGCAGAGGGGGGTGGACACGATGAGCAGTGCGACTGCAAGTGCCGAGGTCAAGGCTTCCCCGGCGACGGGGAAGATGACCGCGACCGAGGTCACCGACCCGCCGCGCCTGGCTCCTGGCTTCGCGGCGAAGCTGAACCTCACCGTGGACGTGGTGTTGCTGGTGGCGGTGCTGGTGGGCTCGGCGTGGATGCGCGGAGGGCTGACGTACCCGCCGGGCTGGGAGCTGCCGGGCATGGTGACCACCGCCGTGCTGGTGTGGCTCATCACGGGCACCGCGCTGTGTCTGTATGACTCGCGCTTCGCCGAGCGCAGCAAGCTGGACCACGTGGCGCTGGTGTCCGTCACCACGCTGGCCGTCGTGACGATGCAGGCGGTGCTGGAGCTGGCGATGCCCGCCGCGGCGCACGTGGGCCTGGCGCCGCTGCTGTTCATCTTCTGGCCGGTGGCGCTGCTCTTGCGCCTGGGCGTCTTCCGCCAGGTGGCCTCGCAGGAGGCGCCCACGGAGGAGGTGCTCATCGTCGGCACCGGCGCCATGGGCCGCTACACCGGCGAGGACCTGCTCAAGCGGGGCCGCCACAAGATCCTCGGCTACGTGCGCTTCCCGGAGGACCACGCCTCCGGCGACAGCCTGCCCGCCGGGGTGCTGGGGCCCGCGGACGAGCTGGAGCGCCTGCTGCGGACGCTGCCGGTGAGCGAGGTCTACATCGCGGGCAACACGCTCAAGCAGGGCGAGTCCATGCAGGCCGCCATCAAGCTGGCCGAGCGCTTCGGCGTGCCGTTCGCGCTGCCGGCGCACTCGTTCCGCCTGGACCGCGCGCGCCCGGTGGAGTCCCGCGCGGTGGCGGACGGCTACCTGCACTTCGCCGCGGTGGCCCCGAAGCCGCACCAGATGGCGATGAAGCGCCTGTTCGACATCGCCGTGTCCGCGGTGGCGCTGTGGGCGCTCCTGCCGCTGTTCGCGGTGGTGGCGGCGGCCATCAAGCTCACCTCGCGCGGCCCCATCTTCTTCAAGCAGCTGCGCACCGGGCAGCACGGCAAGCCGTTCTACATGCTGAAGTTCCGCTCCATGGTGGTGAACGCGGAGGAGCTCAAGGAGCGCCTGGCCGCGCAGAACGAGCAGACCGGCCCCGTCTTCAAGATGAAGAACGATCCGCGCATCACCGGCATCGGCCGGTTCATCCGCAAGTTCTCCATCGACGAGCTGCCCCAGTTCCTCAACGTGCTCCGGGGTGAGATGAGCATCGTGGGCCCCCGCCCGCCGGTGCCCAGCGAGGTGGCCAAGTACGAGACCTGGCAGCGCCGCCGCCTGTCGGTGCGCCCGGGCCTCACCTGCATCTGGCAGGTGTCCGGCCGGAACCAGATCTCCTTCGAGCAGTGGATGTACCTGGACATGCAGTACATCGACCACTGGAGCCTCACCGGCGACCTCCGCCTGCTGCTGCAGACGGTGCCGGTCGTCATCACCGGCCGCGGAGCAAGCTAGCGACCGGGGGTGTCTTTCCGGGCCCGGCGTTGACGCGCCGGGCCCGTTTGTCTTTCCATGGGGCGGGCCTTCCTCCCCTTGAGTGCGAAGCAGCCTTCGAAGGCCCGCGTCTCCATGACCGTGAACAGTCAGACCTCCTCCACCGCTGAAGCCGACGACGGCGCGCGCGCGAACGAAGTGCGCGGCGCGGTCCGCAGCACCCTGCAGTTGGGGGGCTCGCTGATGGTGACGTACGCCATCGCGCTGGGCATCCGCGCGCTGATGCCGCGCTACCTGGGGCCGGAGGCGTTCGGCTACTTCAACTGGTCGGAGGCCTTCGCCGCCACGTTCTTCGTCGCGACCAACCTGGGCCTGGAGACGTACATCCGCAAGGAGGTGCCCGTCCGCCCGGAGCACGCGAGCGACTTCTTCGGCACCACCATGCTGCTGCGCCTGGGGATGACGCTCATCCTGATGGTGGCGCTGGCGCTGGTGCTCCACCACACCGGAGAGCCGCCGGAGGTGCAGCACCTGGTGCAGTGGTTCGCGCTCGCCCAGTCGCTCATCGTCATCAACGCCTCCATGGCCGCGCTGCTGCACTCCAAGGGCAAGGTGGCGGGCCTGTCGGTGTCCAACGTCATCACCAAGATTGTATGGGGCGGCGGCCTGGCGCTGATGGCCGCGCTGGGCGTGGGCCTGCAGTGGCTGGCCGTGCCCATGGTGGCGTCCGAAGCGGTGAAGCTCCTCATCAGCTGGAAGCTGGCGAAGGAGCACCTGGGCCTGAAGTTCCGCGTCGACCTCGCCGCCACGAAGAAGGTGATGAAGGCGTGCCTGCCGTTCTTCCTCACCGCGGCGGCGCTCGCGTGCAACGGGCGCACGGACATGTCCCTGTTGGGCAAGCTGGCGTCGAAGGAGGAGGTGGGCTGGTACGGCGGTGCGTTCAGCATCGCGGGGCTCACCTTCCTCATCAGCCCCATCTTCGGCTGGGTGCTGATGCCCATGATGTCGCGCGCCGCGGCCCGCTCCCCGGAGGAGCTGTCCCACCTGACGCGCCGCTCGCTGGAGGGGGTGCTCGCCTTCACCGTGCCGGTGATGATGGCCATGGTGCTGGGCGCGGACCTGTGGGTGCGCCTGATGTGCGGCCCCGGCTTCGAACCCGCGGCGCTGCCCCTGCGCGTGCTGTCGCCCATCTTCGTGATGGCCTACGTCACCATGGTCAGCAGCATCTGGCTCACCATGTCGAACAAGGAGTGGTGGGTGACGCTGGCGGCCACCATGGGCGCGGTGGTGAACCCGCTCTTCAACCTGGCGCTCATCCCCTGGCTGTACGGCCGCATCGGCCCGTCCGGCGGCGCCACCGCCACCGCGCTGTCCATGTTCCTCACGGAGGTCATCGTCACGGTGCTGTTCCTCAGCCGGATGGGAAGGAACTCCTTCGACCGGCGTTCGCTCCTCATGGTGGCGAAGACGGCCCTGGTGTGCGCCGTGTGCGTGGCCCTGGACCGCGTCCTGTCCGGCACCGTGGCGCCGTGGCCTCGCCTGGGGCTGACGGCGACCGCCTACGTGGCGGGCGTGCTCATCACCGGCGCCGTGCGCCCCGCGGAGCTGCTCCAGGTGGTGCGCATGGCGCGCCAGCGCGGTAATGGGGCTCCCGCCGAAGTGGCCGTGACGGCCGCCCCCACCGCGTGAGGACCTCCAGCGCCATGCCGTCCCATCCGTCCCGATTCCGCGGCTCCGTCTCCCGCGCGCTCGCGTGCGCGGGGTTGCTCCTGCTCGCCCCCGCGTGCACCGGCCTGGGCCAGTACACCTGGGTGAACGACTACACGGAGAAGCCCGCCGCGTCGGACGAGGCCTACCGCATCGTCCCCGGTGACGTGCTCAACGTGCGCGTGTTCGGACAGGACGCGCTCACCACGCGCGCCAAGGTGCGCGAGGACGGCCGCATCAGCCTCACCTTCCTGGACGACGTGGAGGCCGCGGGGCACTCGCCGGCCATGCTGGCGCAGCAGATCCAGACGCGGCTCAAGGACTTCATCAACCACCCCGTCGTCACCGTGGCGCTGGAGGAAGCGCGCCCCATGTCGGTGACGATGCTGGGAGAGGTGGCCAACGTGGGCGCGCACGTGCTGGACCCGGGCGCGACGCTGCTCCAGGCGCTGGGGGCCGCGGGCAGCTTCACCGACTACGCCCACCGCGACCGCATCTTCGTGCTGCGCCGGGACGACCCGCAGGTGGATCAGCCCACCCGCATCCGCGTGCGCTACGAGGACATCATCCGCGGCGAGGGCCGCGCGGCGGCCTTCCGCCTGCGCCCCGGCGACGTGGTGGTGGTGGAGTAGCCGGATGCTGGACGCGGCCCTCGCGAGCCTGTGGCTGGAGGTGGCCTCCGCCTCCGTGACGTACGACGCCGCGGCCCGCGTGGACACCCGCATGCGCTCCATGGAGGCGCAGGCCACCGGGGCGGCCGTCGCGCCCGTCGCGGGGGACATGGACATCGTCCCCACGGTGGGCCTGAAGTACGACGACGGCAGCGCGGTGGCGCGGGTGCAGTACGCGCCGCGCATCTCCTTCCGCGAGGCCACCACGAACCCGCGCACGGAGGTGCAGCACGTGGGGCGCCTGCTGGGCGACTGGCGGCCCTCGCGCGGCCTCACCCTGCACGGCACCCAGGAGTTCGTGCTGGGCCAGGTGAACCTCTTCACCCACCTGCCCCTGGGCGGGAGCCAGGGCGGCGACACGCCGGGGGACCCGGGGACGGACATCCCCATCCAGCCGCTGCCCCAGGGCACGGATTCGGTGTTCTTCCTGTCGTCCCTGACCACGCTGGCGGCGGAGACGGGGTGGCTGGGCCGGGGCGTGCGGCTGTCGGGCAGCGCGGGCTTCTCCGCCAGCGGCGGCCTGGACGCGACGGCCCGGGCGGCGGTGCCCTTCCAGTACGGCCCGCGCGCGCAGCTGTCGCTGGGCTGGACGCCCGCGCCCCGGCACACCCTGGCCACCACGGTGGGCTTCACGGACTCGCGCTTCTCCACCGGCGCGCACGCCACCGTGACGACGCTCACCGGCGCCTGGACGCAGCGGCTGGACCGGCGCACGTCGTTCGAGATGGGCGTGGGCGTGGGCGTGGCGTACTCGCTGCGGGCCACGGAGGCCCCCGCGGACACCGACCCGCCACCCGACCAGACCCCGGCGTGGGGACGGCGGGTGCGGACCCAACAGGTAGGAGGCGAGGAGCCGGAGGTGACGCCCCCCGCGACGCTTCAGCTCCTGCCGGACCTCACCCTGGCGGTGTCCCACCGGGTGCCGTCACGGGTGGCGGACTTCAACGGCCGGCTGGCGGCGCGGGTGACGCCCTTCGTGGACCGGCTGACAGGGCTGGTGTACCCGAGGGCCGACCTGACCTTGAACGGCACCTGGGCGTTGGGCCCGCGCCTCCGGGTGTCCGGGACGGCGGGGTCGGCGTTCGCGGTGGGCGGGGCGGTGGGAGACCGGCAGGTGGTGGGAGGGGTGGGCGCTGGCTGGACGGTGTCCCGGTGGATGACCCTGGAGGTCGACACGCGGACGGCCTGGACTCGCTCGCCCGACGTGGAGGCGGCCCGCACGGTGTGGTCCGCGACGTTGGGACTGACAGTCCAGAAAACGGGTATCCTCTGAGGCTCCCCCCATGGCGAAGCTCATCCTCCTCTCCGTCCTCATTGCCACCATCGCGCTGCCCGGAGCGGCCGCGCGCGATGCGCATCCGTGGCGGGGGATGAAGAAGGCCATCCTGTGGGTGGCACTCTTCAACATGGCGTACGCATACGGCGTGCTCGTCCTCGTGCCCAGGTATGGGTTCGGGTGAGGGAAGGAAAGGCGTCTGACGTGATGGAGCTCCAACAGCTCACCGTCCTCCTCGTGGAGGACTCTCCGATGTTCCGCGTCATGCTGCGTGACATGCTCCAGCAGATGGGCGTGAAGAACGTGGTGGAGCAGCCCAACGGCAAGGCCGCCATGGAGTACCTCCAGGGCCAGTCGCCGCCGGACCTCGTGTGTCTGGACCTGACGTTGCCGGACGTGTCCGGCTACGACGTGTGCGAACACATCCGGCGCACGCCCGCCATCGCGCATGTGCCGGTGCTGATGGTGAGCGCGCGCAACCTGCCGGAGGACAAGGCGTACGCGGAGGAGGCCGGCGCCAACGGCTACCTGGGCAAGCCCTTCACGCCCGAGGAGCTGGAGAAGCGCGTGCGCCAGGTGCTGAAGGCCGCGGCCCCTTGGAGCAGCGCGTGACGACGCCCGCCCCCCGCACGCCCCGCCCCGCCCCGCCCCCGGCGTACGTCCCCGAGCGCGAAGAGACGAACGCGCCGGCGGACCTCATCGACTGGGGCTTCCTGTTCGACGGGCTGGGCTTCGTGCGCCGGGCGATCCTCCGGCACTGGTTCCTGGGCCTGTGCATCATCGCGGTGATGAGCGGCCTGGGCTCCGTGGCGGCGAAGCTGATGCCGCGCAAGTACCACGTCGAGACGCGGATGCTGACGTACCGCAACCTCATCATCTCCTCGCTGGTGAACCCGGGCCGGTCCATCCCGGTGGAGGCGGATCAACCCACGCGCGCCGCGTGGGAGATGGTGCTCAGCCGGGGCAACCTGAAGTCCGTCGTCAAGAACGCGAAGCTCATCGAGTACTGGGACCTGATGCGGTCCCCCTTGAGCCGCGCGAAGGAGCAGTACCTGAAGAAGGCGCCTCCTCCCATGACGGACGAGGAGAAGGAGGAGGCCCTCATCGCGATGCTGGAGACCAGCCTCAACGTGATGGCGGAGGGCGGCAGCGGCACGGTGACCATCGGGGTGGACTGGAGCGACCCGCAGCTGGCCTTCAACATCGTGGAGGCCGCGTCGCAGAACTTCCTCGACATGCGCCATGACTCGGAGATGGGCGCCATCTCCGAGTCCGTCAACATCCTCCAGGGCCAGGTGGCCAACGAGGCGGCGAACATCAAGCAGGCCATCGCGGACCTGGAGCGCGCGGTGAAGCAGGCGGACGCGCGCCGCAAGAAGAAGGAAGCGGACCCCAAGCAGGCCAGCGCGCGGCAGGCGCTCTTGCAGACGGACCACGCGCTCGCGCAGCTGAAGTTCCTGGTGCAGGCCAAGCGCCGCGCCATCCGCGACGTGGAGGAGTTCCGCGGCCGCCGGCTCACGGAGCTGCGCGCGCAGCTGGCCGAGCAGCGCGTCGTCTTCTCGCCCCAGCACCCGGTGATTGTCGACCTGGAGCAGCGCGTGGCGGCGATGCAGCAGGACACGCCGCAGCTCACGGCGCTCCGCTCCGAGGAGCAGTCGCTCATCCAGGAGTACCTGCGCATGGGCGGCACGGACGTGGAGTCCGCCACGGAGGGCACCAGCCTGGGCGCCGGGGGCCCGCTGGCGGGCGCGCTGCTGGGCACGCCGGATGATCCGGAGGTGGCGGTGGCCACGGACCGGATGCGGATGGTGGTGATGCGGCACCAGGAGAAGCTGCGCCGGCTGGACCAGGCGCAGACGGAGCTGGAGATTTCGAAGGCGTCCATGAAGCACCGCTACAGCGTGCTGTTGCCGGCGCTCTTCCCGGAGAAGCCGTCCAAGCCGAACCCGAAGCTCATCGCCATCGCGGGCGTGGTGGGCGGGGTGGCGCTGGCGGTGTTCGCGGCGGTGGCGCTGGACATCCTGCGGCGCCGGGTGCTGGAGAAGTGGCAGGTGGAGCGGCTGCTCAAGTTGCCGGTGCTGGCGGAGCTGGAACGACGCTGAAGGTTCAAGCGCGCGGCCGCCCTGGGAGGTGGCGCGCGCGGGGGTGACACCGTGACGGTCTGGACCTGGGTGGACGTGGCGCTGTGCGTGGGCCTCTTGCCGGTGGCGGGAGGTTGCGGCTACCTGCTGCTGCTGACGCTGCTGTCCGGGCGGAAGGCGGCGCCGGCGCCTCCGGCGCCCGCGGTGCGGAAGTTCGACGTCATCATCCCGTCGCACAACGAGGAGCTGGGCATCGCCCGGACGGTGGCGAACCTGTCCGCGGTGGACTACCCGGCGAACCTGCGGCGCATCATCGTGGTGGCGGACAACTGCTCCGACGCGACGGCCCAGAAGGCGCGCGAGGCGGGCGCCACGGTGCTGGAGCGCCAGGACGCGGAGAAGCGCGGCAAGGGCTACGCGCTGGCGCACGCCTTCGAGCGCAGCCAGCGCGACGGCTTCGCGGACGCGGTGGTGGTGGTGGACGCGGACACGGTGGTGTCCGCCAACCTGCTGCACGCGTTCTCCCGCCGGCTGGAGGACGGGGCGCACGGCGTGCAGGCGCACTACGGGGTGATGAACCCCACGGCGTCGTGGCGCACGCGGCTGATGACCATCGCGCTGGGCATGTTCCACCGCGTGCGCTCCATGGGGCGCGAGCGGATGGGCGTGTCGTGCGGACTGCGCGGCAACGGCATGTGCTTCACGCACGCGGTGCTGAAGCAGGTGCCGCACGACGCGTTCAGCGTGGTGGAGGACCTGGAGTACGGCATCCGCCTGGCGCGCGCGGGGCACCGCGTGCACTACGCCTGGGAGGCGGAGGTGCTGGGCGAGATGGTGACGGCGGAGAAGCAGAGCCGCTCGCAGCGCCAGCGCTGGGAGGGCGGCCGCGCGCAGATGCGCAAGCTGCACGGCTGGCCGCTGCTCAGCGACGCGCTGAAGCAGAAGAGCGGGCTGCTCTTCGACCTGTCCATGGACGTGCTGGTGCCGCCCCTGAGTCAGTTGGTCCTGGCCACGGTGGGAGGCGCGGTGCTGGCGGCCGGGGTGGCGTGGCTGTCGGGTGGCACGGCGGTGGCGGCGTCCGCGCTGGCGTCGTTCGGGCTCACATCGCTGGCGCTGTACGTGCTGCGCGGCTGGTGGGTGTCCGGCGTGGGCGCGCGCGGGCTGCTGGACCTGGCGTGGGCGCCCATCTACGTCGTGTGGAAGGTGTGGCTGATGGTGCGGGGCCCCGGCGCGGAGAAGCGCGGCGAATGGGTGCGCACCACGCGTGAGGCGGAGCGGCGGTAGCAGCTCCGGGCGCGCTGCACGCGAGTAGGTGCGAACCACGCGTGAGGCGGAGCGGCGGTCGCGTCCCGAGGCGCGCTGCACGCGAGTAGGTGCGCACCACGCGTGAGGCGGAGCGGCGGTAGTGGCCCCAGGCGCGCGGCACACGTGAGGCGGAGCGGCGGTAGTGGCCCCAGGCGCGCGACACACGTGAGGCGGAGCGGCGGTAGTGGCCCCAGGCGCGCGACACACGTGAGGCGGAGCGGCGGTAGTCGCTCCAGGCGCGCGGCACACGTGAGGCGGAGCGGCGGTAGCGGCTCCGGGCACGCGGCACGCGTGAGATGGAGCGGCGGTAGTCGCTCCAGGCGCGCGGCACGCCCGGGGCGCGGGGCGGGGCGGCGACCTGGCCCCTGTGCTCGAAGAAGCGCGGACCCGCGAGGCTCCGGAGGACCGGGCCGGTGGCGGAGCCGGAGGAAGCCCGTGGGACCTACTCCCGGGGCTTCCGCTTCACCGCCTTCACAGGTGCACCGAGTGACGCCTGGACAGGGCACACGGTGTCCGGCGGGCAGAAGCCCTCCACCATCAGGGTGGTGATGGCGCGTCGCATGCGGCGCAGGTCCTCGATGCGCGCGTCGATGGCCCGCAGCTTCGCCTCCGCGAAGCGCACCACGTCGCGGGTGGGGATGCCGCGCCGGTCGGACAGGGCGAGCACGGCGGACACCTCGCGCAGGGTGAAGCCCAGCTCCTGCGAGCGTCGGATGAAGCGCACGCGGATGGCCGCGTCCGGCCCGTAGAGCCGCTGACCGCTCTCCGAACGGGACAGCGGCAGGAGCAGCTCGCGGCGCTCGTAGTAGCGCAGCGTGGACAGCTTCACGCCCGATGCGCGAGCGAGCTCGCCAATCCGCATGGGCGCTGCCTCAACGGGCCGTCGCGGGGATGCCACCACGCCACCTCCTGCCCGCGAGGATGGCACCGCCCTGCGCGAACATCCATGCCAGCTCCAGCGCGAGGAACCCGAGCAGCACCTGTGTCGCGCCCTGCGTGAGCGCCCACACCATCCACGAGGAGAACAGCGCCCGGCCCGCGGTGTCGGCGGCGCCGTTGAACGCGGTCGGCTGGAAGAGCCGCACGACGGACCACAGCGTCACGATGGTGCCGAAGAGGGCGACGAAGAACAGGTGCGTGGGCGTGAACGCGGGCAGCGGCTCGCCTCCCAGCGACAGCGCATGGTGCGCGGAGCGGACCTGCGCGAGCACCACCTCCGCCGTCCACGGCGTGGCGAAGGGCACGGTGACGACGAAGTCATACAGCGCGCTGGCGAGGACGACACGGCGAAGCAGGGAGGCGTCAGGGGTCATGCCAGAAACCGTAACCCCTGCACCTGGGTGCAGAGGCAAGCCCGCCCTTCAACGCGCCGGCGCGGGGGCCGCCTCCCGCCGCCACACGCGCGACAGGACCGCGCCCTGCGCGACCATCCCCGCCAGCTCCATCACGAGGAACAGGATGAGCACCTGCGACGCGCCCTGCGTGACGGCCAGCACCATCCACGTGGCGACGAGCGCCCGGCCCACCGTGTCGATGGCGCTGTGAAGCACGCTCGGCTGCGTGATGCGCACCAGCGCCCAGATGACCGCGAGCACGCCGAAGAGCGCGACGAAGAACAGGTGCATGGGCGTGAACGGCGGCATCGCCTCACCGCCCAGTGACACCCCCTGATGCACCTGCTCCATGACGGAGAGCATCACCTGCGCCGTCCATGGCGTGGCGAACGGCAACGTGACGGCCAGGTCGTACAGCGCGAAGCCACGGACGATGCGGCGAAACCACGGGGAGTCAGGGCTCATGCGTGGGAACACTAGCCGCGTCCCGGCACGGAGCAGCAGCCCCGTGCCGGAGACCGCGCATCACACCAGCGTCCAGAAAGCCCCTCTGTTCTGGGACCTGACGGGCGGGAACGTCTCACCCCGGCTCAGGGGGATGATCCGCTCCTCCGCCGTCACCGGGGGTCCACCGCGGCCGTCCGAGTAGCCATCGAAGGCATACCGGCCCGTCGCCTCGCACGTGTCGCCCGTCTTGTACCGCTTCGCCATGACGCGTCCTTTCGTTCCCGGAATGGGAACCTGGAACGTCCGTCGAACCGGCGGGGCCGACCATCCCTCGCGAGAGGGATGACGGCCCGAATACTCCCCGACCTCAGTCCGCCAGCGGCATCCCGAAGTCCGGCTGGCCCCCCTCGCCGGACACCCAGCGATAGACCTCCACCACCTGCTCCGCCTTCGCCCGCCAGGTGAAGTGCTTGAAGATGCGCGTCCTCGCGCGCTCTCCCATGGGTCCAATCACGGACGGGTCGGCGACCAGCTTCTCCAGCACCGCGCGCACCCGCTCCACGATCTCCTGAGGAGTCCCCATGGGGATGGCGAAGCCCGTGGACGGGCTGACAATCTCACCCGGACCGCCGTAGTCCATCACGATGGGCACCAGGCCCAGCGCCATCGCCTCCGCGACCACCGCGCCGCCGAACTCGCGCACGCTCGGGAAGCCGAAGATGTGGTTCTTCGACAGCCGCCCCTGCAGTTCCTGGTGCTTCACCCAGCCAGCGAACGTCACCCCGTTCTCCAGCCCGCCCCGCGCCACCTGCGCGCGCAGGTTCTGCATCTCCGCGCCGTCGCCGATGAACTCCAGCTGCACCTTGCCCTCGCGCACCAGCGGCGCCGCCGCGTCGATGAGCATCGCCATGCCCTTGTACGGCACGAAGCGCCCCACGAACGCCACCCGCAGCGCCTCCCCTGCCTTGGGCGCCTCCGCCTTCGCCGAGCCGAAGCGGCGCACGTCGATGGCGTTCTCCGGGATGTAGACCGTCTTGTCCTGGTACTCCGCCGCCAGCTGCGCGCGCGTCGCCCGCGAGCCCGTCATCAGCGCCGCCGCGTTCTTCCGCGTCGACTTGTAGAAGGGCATCAGCTTGTAGACGTCCCGGATGTAGCTGAGCCACTCGCGCTCGCGCAGGCGCGCGTCCCCGAAGCCCTTGGGCCACGGCAGGCCGCCGTTCATCGGCCCCATCACGAAGGGCACCCCGGCCTCCGCGCACCGCGCCGCCAGCGTGCTGGGCGTCGTGGGGCTGATGGGCGTGTAGCGGTGCACCACGTCGAATTCCTTCGCGCGGATGCGGTCCCCGAAGCGCCGCCAGAGCAGCTCCTCGAAGTAGTAGTACGGCAGCACGCTCAGCGCCGTGGCCGTCGTCCAGCCCACGCCCGCCTTTCCTCGCAGCACCTCGCCCACCTTCTCCAGCGGACGCTCCACCGGCGTGGAGTCCAACGCCGTGAAGTCCTTCCCCTCCACCAACCCCTGCTTGAGGATGTTCTCGCGGTTGCGGACCTGCGTGACCAGGTGCACGTCCGCTACCTCGGCCAGCGCGCGGGCCAGGGACCAGCCTTCCAGGGGGACGCTCACCCAGTCTGGGTTGCACAGCTCAGCAATCAGGAGGACGCGGGGTCGGGAGCCAGCCATACGCCTTCCGCATCTATCCCAACCCGGGCCCGGGATATAGCCTCCCCCCTCGCTCCGATGGCCTCCGAACCGTCCCCCACCGCCTGGCTCCAGTACATCGTCATGGTCGTGGGCCTGGGCGCCGTCACCCTGGGCGCCGCCGCCGTGGGTAATGGAGACCCCATCGTCACACTGGCGCCGGTGCTGGCCTTCACGGTGGTGTGGGTCATCTTGAAGGTGCCGCTGCGCTACCTGGCGCTCACGGTGCTCTACCTGGTGCTCGCGGCGGACTACACACCCGAGCGTCCCCAGTCGATGTTCTGGCCGTCGCCGCTGTTTCCCTTCGGGAAGCTGCTGTTCACCCAGATGCACGAACTGGTGGGCATTGGCGCCCTGCGCTTCCCGCTCATCGACGGGCTCATCGTCGGGTCCATTGGCATCGGCATCTACCGGCGGGCGACGAAGTCGAAGATCGACCCGCCGGTGGTGCCCATTCCACGGCCGCTGGTGGTGGTGCTCGCGCTGTCGTTCTTCGCCATCATGTGGATGGAGGTGTGGGGCATCGCGCGGGGCGGGGACATCAAGAACTCGCTGTGGCAGTGGCACCAGGCCGCCGTGCTGCCGCTGGTGGGGATGATGTACCACTACAGCCTGCGCGGGCCGGAGGACTGGCCGGTGGTGGCGAAGACCATCATCCTGGCGGCGCTGACCAAGTCCGCGGTGAGCACGTACTTCGCGCTGGTCATCGTGCCGGCGCAGGCGCTGGAGGTGGAGTACACGACCTGCCACTCGGACTCGATGACGTTCATCTTCGCGCTGATGGTGTGCATCGCGCGCTGGCTGGAGCGGCCCAAGTCCGGGCATGCCATCCGCGGCCTCATCATCATCGTGCTGGTGTTCATCGGGATGTTCTTCAACGACCGCCGGCTCGCGTACGTGAGCCTCGTGGGGTCGCTGGCCGCCGCGTACCTGTTCAACCCGTGGACGCCGCTGAAGAAGTTCGTCACGCGCGGGCTGCTGTCGTGCTCACCGCTGCTGGTCGTGTACTTCCTGGTGGGGTGGAACGCGCACAGCAGCGTGTTCAAGCCGGTGCAGACCTTCCGCTCCATCATCGAGGGCCAGCACGCCGAGGGAGAGCTGGACTACCGCGACATCGAGAACCTCAACCTCATCGCGACGTGGAACACCAACCCGGTGTTCGGCACGGGCTACGGGCACGAGTTCCTGGAGCCGTACCCGCTGCCCAACATCGCGTTCGTGTTCCCCACGTACCGCTTCCATCCGCACAACTCGCTGTTGGGCCTGCTGGCCTTCGGCGGGTGGTTCGGGTTCACGGGCGTGTGGATGTACCTGGTGGTGACGGTGTACCTGGCGGCGCGCTCGTATCACCGGGCCCATGCGCCAGAGCACCGCACCGCGTGTCTGGTCATCGTGGGCGTGGTGGCGTCGTACCTGAACCAGGTGTTCGGGGACATGGGCATCATCTCGTACATCTGCACGTTCCAGGTCGCCGTGGCGTCGGTGCTCGCGGGCAAGCTGGCCATGGTCACCGGCGCCTGGCCCTGGCCCCAGCGCGAGAAGGTGCTGGGCCTGACGCGCACGCCGCCCTCCGAGGACTCCGCGCCGGCCGGTGTGACGCCAGACGCGGGCCAGACAGCGTGACAGGGCCTCAACCCACGCGGGCGCGAAGCTCCTCGGCTTCCGCCGCGGCGGCGGTCAGGTGCTCCAGCTCCAGGTCGATGTGCTTCGCCTGCGGGATGGCGCGGCGGATCTCCGCTTCAATCGCGTCGATCTCCTCGCTCAGCGTGCGGATCAGATGCCGGGCCATGTCGTTCAACGCGCGCTCGCGCTCCGCTCCCGCCGGCGGCAGCCCTTGCGCGGGCAGCGCCTCCGCCAGACGGGCCGCCACGAACGCCTCGCTGAAGCGCAGCTCCGCCTTGAGCTGGTACACCTCCGGCGTGAGCTGCCGCGTCTTCACGTCGTGCATGTCCGCCAGGCTGGGCCGCTTGCGCAGCAGCTCCTCGAAGCGCTGCTCCACGTCCGGCGGCACCGACTGCCCCAACAACAGCTCCCGGTTCTCCACCATCAGGTAGAGCGCGATGAGCCCCAGCAACACGCCCACCGTCAGCGACGCCATCGCGTCCCACACCGGGTTGCCCGTCACGTGCGCCAGCACGATGCCCGCCGTCGCCAGCACCAGCCCCAGCACCGCCGCGCCGTCCTCCAACAGGATGGCCACCGACGCGGGATCCGCCTTCTCCCTCACGAAGCGGAAGAAGGGCTCACCCGCCGCCTGCTTCAGCACCCCCATCACCGCGAACACCAACACCCCACCCTCGATGAGGAACGACAACCCCAACACCGCGAACGTCACCCCCCCCGTCTCCGCCACGTGCGGGTGCAGGAGCGACTGGATGCCGTGGTAGACCGTGACGCCGCAGCCCACGAAGAAGATGCCGGACGCGGACAGGATGCCGAAGATGAAGCGCTCGCCGCCGTAGCCGTACGGGTGCGCCTCGTCCTCCACCCGCGCCGCCCGCTTCAACCCCAGGAACAACAACACCTGGTTCCCCGTGTCCGCCGCCGAGTGGATCGCCTCCGACAACATCGCCCCCGACCCCGACAGGAAGAAGGCGATGAACTTGATCAGCGTCACCAACACGTTGCCGGACAACGCGACGATGACGGCCTTGAGCGACGAAGCAGGAGCGGACATGGAGGTGCCAAACCTACCATGACGACGCAGCGCGGCAGGAGCGGCCCCTTTTGCCCGCCCGGCCTCCGTCCGGCCCTTGTCCTTCCGCGTCAACCAGGGTGGACAGCGCACCTCCAGGGTGATTGTTTGCTCTCAAATCAATTAAGGATTGGGAGAACACCGTGCGCCGTTTCGTGCCGCCTTGGATGTGGCTGCTGCTGCTGTGGGGGCCTTCGGGGGCCTTCGCGCTGAACGCGGGGCTGCCGCCGCCTCCGCCGGACGTGGACCGGAGCACGCCCGCGGCGACGGCGGCGGGGTTCCTGGACGCGGCGCATGCTCGGGACGCGCTCCGGGCGCCGCAGTACCTGGACCTGTCGCGGCTGGCTCCCGCGGAGCAGGCGGAGCAGGGGCTGGGGCTGGCGCGGCGGCTGGTGGTGGTGCTGGACCGGACGCTCTGGCTGGACTTCGCGCGCATCGGGAAGGAGCCGGCGGGGCCGGGGGAGCGCGCGCGCCGCGAGGTGCTGGGTCAGGTGGCCACGTCGCGCGGGTCCCAGGACATCGTGCTGGAGCGGGTGGACGCGGCAGGCGGCCCGGTGTGGGTCTTCAGCGCGGACACGGTGGGCGCCATCGACACGCTCTTCCAGGAGCACGGCTCGCCGCTGCTGGAGATGCTGCCCCCGGTCTTCTTCTCGCGTCCCTTGTGGGTGCTGGAAACGTGGCAGTGGCTGGGGCTCGCGGGGGTGCTGGTGGGGGCGTGGCTGCTGGGGCGACTGGGCGAGGCGGTGACGCTGCGCGTGGGGGCCCGGGCCACGGGGATGACGAAGTCCGGCTGGGATGACGAGCTGCTCGCCGCGGGCCAGGGGAACATCCGCTACGTGCTGGCGGGGGTGCTGGCGGCGGCGGGCGCGCGGTTCCTGAAGCTGCCCCCACCCGCGCAGGCGGCGGTGGACCTGGGGGCGCGGTCGCTGATCATCGTGGCGGTGGCCATGTTCCTGCTGCGCTTCCTGACCCGGGCCGCCCGGTTCCTGGAAGAGAAGGTGTCCAAGTCACCGGAGGGCACGGACGTGGCTCGCGTGCGCGGGCTGCGCACCCAGCTGTCCATCCTGCGCCGCGTGGTGGAGGTGGCGGTGGTGCTGGTGGCCGCGTCGCTGCTGCTGCTCCAGTTCGAGGCGGTGCGCAACGTGGGCGTGTCGCTGCTCGCGTCCGCGGGCATCGCGGGCCTAGTGTTGGGTCTGGCCGCGCAGAAGTCCATCTCCACGCTGCTGGCGGGCATCCAGCTGTCCATCACCCAGCCCATGCGCATTGGCGACACGGTCATCATCGAGAACGAGTGGGGATGGGTGGAGGAGATCACCCTCACCTACGTCGTCGTGAAGGTGTGGGACCTGCGCCGGCTGGTCATCCCCATCACCCAGTTCCTGGAGAAGCCCTTCCAGAACTGGAGCAAGGTGTCGCCGGAGATATTGGGCACCGCGGAGCTCTACGTGGACTTCCGCACCGACGTGGCCGGCGTGCGCGCGGAGCTCAAGCGCATCTTGGAGCAGGAGTCGAACGGCCTGTGGGATGGGAGGGTGCAGGGGCTCCAGGTGACGGACCTGAGCGAGCGCACCATGAAGCTGCGCGCCCTGGTGAGCGCGGCGGACTCGGGCAAGGCGTTCGACCTGCGCTGCCTGGTGCGCGAGAAGCTGGTGGCCTTCCTCCAGGCCCAGCCGCACGGCCTGCCCCTGCTGCGCGCGGAGGCCTCGCCGCTGCCCTTCCCCGAGGAGAAGTCCCCGGGCCCGTCACTCCTGCCCACGCGCGCCGGTAACATGACCCGCGCCGAACCGCCGCGCTGAAGCACGCGCGCGCACGGGGGCGGGACCTCCCGCCTCAGTGCCACGCCCCCACGGAGAGCCGGCGCTGCTCCGCGATGGGCAGCAGCCGCTCCCGCAGCTGCTCGCGCACCTGGTGCAGCCACCACCCCACCGTGCCGGTGGAGCGGCCCACCTGCACCCCGATGCTCACGTAGGAGCGCCCCTGCGCCCGCAGGTGGAAGACCTCCCGCTGCTGCGGCGGCAGCCGGTCCACCGCCTCGCGCAGGTCCTTCTCCTGGATGAACGTCCACAGCTCCCCACCCTCCCCCTCCTCCGGATCATCGCTCAGCACCGTCACCCAGCCCGCGTTCACCGCCTTGCGCTGCTCCGCCCGGTGATGCCGCAAGAGGCTGATGGCCCGCGTGTTGATGACCCGCCCCGTCCACGCCCGGAAGGCCTCCGCCCCCTGCAGGTGCAGCCGCTCCTTCCACGCCTCGTCCAGCGCGTGCTGCACCAGGTCCTCCGCATCCGCGGCGTTCCCCAGGATGCGCTGGGCGTGCTTCAACAGCCCCGACCGGAATTGGATGACCAGCGCTGCGAACGTCTGCATCTCTTTGTCAGCCATGGAGTGCCCCCCGAGCGGCGTTCCGTGCAGGAACCATGATGACAAAGCTTTCCAGGTCCGGCAGAGCAACTTTTCCTGGAATTACCAAGAGTGTCTGGAAATCCTATCCCACCCGGCGATTTCCATCCTGGCTGTCGCGAATGCATCCAGTGTCTGTCTTTCGGGTGTCCACCAGGGGCAGGGGCGCCGGGGTTTCCGACAGAAGCGTGTTGGAATGACAGACAGTGGTCATTCCGGGAGGCTCCGGACGGCGACGGCCCTGGAGGGTGATTGCACGAAAGGGGGAACGTCTTTCGCGCGTCCCTACCTCTTCCGGGTGAGCGTGCTTCCGGGGCGGATGCGAGACGCTGCGGGTTTCCCTCCTCCCTGGAGAGCCATGAAGCGTTTCCTCCCCGCTGTTCCACTCATGCTGTGCGCAGGGGCCTGTGACCGTGCCCCCGCGCGGATCGAATTCCAGCCCCCCGGCTACGTGCTGTCGTCCAGCGAGGTCGCCCTCCAGCCCCGGGTGCTGACCCAGGGCGGCGACGTGCTGGAGGATGCGCGGCCCCGGTTCGCCGTGGCCCCTCCGGACCTCGCGGTCGTCACGGCATCCGCGGGCGTGCGCTGCCTCCGCTCCGGGGATGGCACCCTCTCCGCGACCGCGGGCCCCGTCCGTCGCGAGGAGCCCCTGCGCTGCCGGCTGGTGGAGACGCTGCGCATGCCCTCCGCCTCGCGCCTCATCATCCCCAACGCGCCCGTGGCCGTGGCGGTCTCCGCCCTGGACGCGAGCGGAGCGGTGCTGCACGACGTGCCCGTGACGCTGGGGTCCTCCAATCCCTCCATCTTCCGCGTGGAGGCAGGCGCGCTCGCCCCCGTGTCGGTGGGCACCGCGAACCTCGTCGCGTCCGCCGGGGAGCGGACCGCCTCCACGCCCGTGACCGTGGTGCGCAAGGTCCGGTCGGAGCCGCTGCTGCTCAACGACGGCCGCCGCGTGAGCTGGAGCCTCAACCAGGGCCACTACGAAATCGAGGCGCAGGTGCGCTCCACGGACGGCAGCAGGCACGGCATCACGCTCGCCTGGGTGGGCGGAACCCACTGCCAGGACGCCGCGGAGGCCCAGCTGCTGCGCAGCGAGTGCACCATCGAGAACACCGGCTCCGTCATCATCGAGAACCCCACCACCTTCGGCCTGGGCCCCGCCGCGGATGGAGTGGTCGCCATGTACGAAGTGCCCTGAGAGCCCCCGCCCCGCACGGCGCGCCTCCCGTCACGGCGGGAGGCCCTTCCCCTCGGAAGGAAGCAGCCAGGCATGCGCGGTCTGTTTCGAAATGTTTCGCCCTCCTGACGCCGCGGGTGTCACGGCCCGAGGCGTGCTGTAACCGCCGCCACCGTGGCATCCGGGGCTCCGCGCCCCGGTCGCCGCGGAGCGCGGGAAGGCGGTGTCGGTCATGGCGGAACCCAGGCGTCCCGAGTCAGCCGTTCGCGACGTGCTTCCCTACCGGAAGCCGAAGCTGGGGCGGGACTATTGGATCAAGGAGAACGTGCTGCCCAACGCGCTGGAGGTCTACGAGCGCAACCTGGCGCGCGAGGACTGGACCCTGGGCGCGCCGTGGCGCCCGGAGATCTGGCCCGGCATCCGAGCCCCCCACGCCCTCACCCCGGAGGAGCTGGCCCCGGTGGAGGCGTGGATCCGCGAGCAGACCGGCGTGCGCGGCCTCAAGCAGGAGGCCCCCACCCAGGGCGCGCTGTCCCACAACCACGTGCAGCTGGTGGGAGAGACGGAGTCCACCGCCAAGCCGCACGTGGACTCGCTGGCGCTGTGCGACTACGCGGGCGTCATCTACCTGCACCCGAAGCCGCCGGTGAAGCACGTGGGCACGTCGTTCTTCCGCCTGCGCCTCCCCAGCGGGGGCCTGGGCGGCAACACCTGCCCTCCCGGCTGCGTCAACCTCACCCAGGCCTTCGGCGTGACGAAGCTGCCGGCGAACGCGTGGGCGCAGGACGTGGAGGTGGAGAACGTCTTCAACCGCCTCGTCGTCTACCGCGCGGACTTCGTGCACTCGGCGACCGCGTACTTCGGCAAGGGCGACAAGCGGAACAAGCGCGCCACCGCGCTCTTCTTCTGGAAGGCCGTGCGCTGAAGGTGAGCCGCACGGCGCCTCCACGGCGCGCGGCTACGACGGCCGCGCGCCCAGCATCTGCGCGAGCATGTCCGCGCTGCGCTCGCTGCTGAACTGCTGCTCCACCTTGCGGCGGCCCGCCTCGCCCAGCCGCACCGCCGCGGCCGGATCGCGCGCCAGCTTCTCCAGCTTCTGCGCCAGCTCCACGGGGGCCTGCGGCTGCACGAGCACGCCGTCCACGCCGTCGTCCACCAGCTCCTTCACGCCGCCCGCGCCCGTCACCACCACCGGCGCGCGCATCGCCATGGCCTCCATGATGGCCACGCCCAGCGGCTCCTGGAGGCTGGCCAGCGCGAAGAGGTGCGAGCGCTGGATGCCGTCCTTCACCACGTCCTCGCTCACCGCGCCCAGCAGCGTCACCGCGTCCTGGAGGCCGTCCTGCTGGAGCTTCGCCTCCAGCACCTTGCGGTACGTCGTGCCGCCCGCCTCGTCCTCGCCCGCGATGGACAGCCGCGCGTCGATGCCCTTCTTGCGCAGCATCCCCACCGCGTCGATGAGGTCCGCGTGCCCCTTGCACGGGTTCAGCCGGCCGCACGCGAACAGCCGCAGCGGGCCTTCGCCGGACCACGGCTCGTAGGGCAACGTGCGCTGGAAGCGCGCCAGCTCCACGCCCATGGGCGCCAGCTCGATGCGCTCCGGCAGGCTCCCCGCCAGCTCCTGGTTCACTTCCCCCAGGAGCTTCTTCGTGATGACGAAGGCGAACCGGGAGTGCCGCCACTTCTCCCGCTGGTTCGGCCCGTAGTCGTCCAGCGGCCCGTGCAGCGTCATGCTGTACGTGAGGCCCGACAAGAGGTGCGCGAACATCGCCACGTGCGCGGCGTTGGCGCAGGAATGCACGTGCACGTGCGTCCACCCGCGCTCGCGCGCCAGCGACGCCAGCCGGCCGCCCATCACCGCGAATGCCAGCAGCTGCGCGCGCCCCTTCGCGTCCAGCCCCTCCGCCCTCGCGATGGACGCCAGACACCGCGCCCAGCCCGTGGGCATGGCCCTCGCCACCTCCAGCGCGGCCTTCGCCACGCCCCACGGCCCCGGCGGCGCCAGGTACTCCGTGCGCGCCATCGCCTCGCGCGCCCAGCTGTGGCTGATGATGCGCGCGGGCGGAGGACGGGTGGACACCAGCTCCGGCGACACGCCCTTCCCCGGCAGCGCCTGCAACTCGCGCCAGAAGAAGATGTGGGTCTGCCCGGGGAACTCGGGAATCAGGTAGCCGATCTTCTGCACCCGCCTTCCATAACACGCCGCGTCCCCATCTCCCCTCGGCCATGACGGGTCCGAGCCCGGGCCTTGGGGGTGTCATGCGTGACAGCAGACCGGTGGCGCGCTCCTTCGGCTGCCCGCCCGCCCGGGTCGTTGGGCGCTGACGCCTCGATGCGTTATACCGTCCGCGCTCCCATGTCCGCCGATTCGAGCCCCCCGTCATCCCCCGAGGAGACCCCGCCCCCGAGCGCCGCGCCCTCACCGGAGCTGTCGCGGCTGTGGTTCGCGCTGGACCGCCGTGGCTGGAGCTACCTCGCGGTCGTCCCGGCCCACCCGGGCGCCCCCGCGCTGGACGCGGCCCAGGCGCTGATGGAGGCGGGCTCCCCCTACCCGGAGCCCCCCCTTCGCCTGGTGGACGCCACCGGCATCGAGCCCGCCGGAGCGCCGCGCCTGGTCCAGGAGGTGCGCCGCCGCGTGGAGCAGGGGGAGCGGGTGGTGGTGGTCATCGACTCGCTCCTGACCCACCCCGCGAGCATCCCGCTGGCGCTCGCCGCGGACACCGCCCTGCTGGTCATCACGCTGGGTGAGACGGACTTCGGCTCCGCCCAGAAGACCCTCCAGCTGGTGGGCCCCGAGCGCTTCGCCGGCAGCGTCACCTTCCCGCGTCCCACGAAGAAGCAGCAGCGCGCCGACAAGGCCAAACAGAAGGAGAAGAAGAAGCCATGAGCCCTTCCGACTCCCCGGCCCCCCGGATCAGCGTCGTCATCGCCACGTACAACCGGCTGCCCCTCATCACGCGGCTGCTCCAGCAGCTGGCGGGCCAGACGCTGCCGCCGGAGGAGTTCGAGGTCGTCGTGGTGGACGACGGCTCCGCCACCGACGTGCGCGGGCCGCTGCTGGCGCTGAAGCTGCCCTACACCCTGCGCGTGGAGGTGCAGGCCAACGCGGGCGCCGCCGCCGCGCGGCACCGGGGCGTGCTGGCCGCGAAGGCCCCCACCGTCCTCGTCACCGACGACGACATGCAGGTGGCCTCCGACTTCCTCGCGCGCCACCTGGCGCACCATCCGCACGGCTCACGCAACGTGGTGCTGGGCCGCATCCGGCCGGACCCCGAAATCGGCGACATGCCGCTGTTCGAGCGCTGGTACGCGCACCTCAACAACCGCATGGCGGAGGAGCTGTCCGTCCCCGGCGCGAAGGCGCGCGGCAACCACCTGTACACCGGCAACGTGTCCTTCCCCCGCGCGGACTACGTGGGCGTGGGCGGCTTCGACAAGACGCTGGGCCAGTCCGAGGACGTGGAGCTGGGCCTGCGCCTGGAGAAGGCCGGCTGCGCGTTCCTCTTCGCGCCGGACGCCTACGTGCTGCACGGCAGCGACCACGTCAGCTTCGAGAAGTGGATCCGCCGCGCGCACCGCTACGGCATGTTCGACACCCACGTCTCCGTGAAGCACCCGGACGTGAAGGGCGTGAACCCCTGGCGCCTGCTGTTCGAGACGAACCTCCTGTCGCGCCCGCTGCTGGCCTCCGCGGTGATGGCGCCGGAGGCGTCGCGCCGGCTGACGAACGCGGTGGTCACGGCCTCGGGCGTCGCGGACAAGCTGGGCCTGAAGGGCGCCGCGTTCGCGGGCACGTCCGTGGCGTACGGCATGGAGTACCTGCGCGGCGCCCGCACGGAGGCCGGCGGCTGGAAGGGCGTCGCCAAGGGCGTCGCGCGCTACCTGCAGGGCCGGGGAAATCCCCAAGGATGAAAGCCATGTTCGGAGCCCTCATCTCGGATGCGTTGGAGATGGCCAAGGCCGCCACCGGCACGTCCGACGCGAAGTCCATCGCCAAGGTGGTGCTGACCAGCGACTCGTACCGCATCACCGCGCTCAACCGCGCCCGTGAGGCGGCGCTCGCGTTCCACATCCCGCTGGTCAACCACGTGCTGCGCGTGGCCCAGACGGCGGTGATGGGCATCGAGATTGGCAAGGACGTGACGCTGGGCAAGGGCGTGTACTTCGTGCACAGCCTGGGCGTCGTCATCGGCGGGGACGCGCGCATCGGCGACCGCGTGCGCTTCTACGGCAACAACACCGTGGGCACCGCCAAGGACAACGGCTACCCCACCATCGAGGACGACGTCTGGATTGGCGCCGGCGCCCGCATCCTGGGGCCGGTGCGCATTGGCGCCCGCTCGCGCATCGGCGCGAACGCCGTGGTGCTCCAGGACGTGCCGCCGGACAGCGTGGCGGTGGGCATCCCCGCGCGCATCTTCCCGCGCAAGGACCTGGACGAGGTCCCGCTGTAGCCGAGCTGTCGTCGTCGTTCCGCGGTGCCGGGCTTCGTTCCGGGGCATGGGGTGAAGGTCATGGCTGACAAGGCGAAGCAGGCGCGGTGGAAGCGGACCGTCATCCTCACCTGCGCGGTGCTGGGCGGCGGCGCCGGCGTGGCCATGGCCCAGCAGGCCCCCCCCGCGCCCGCGCCCGCGAAGGACGCGGCCCCCGCGCCCGCGGATGCCACGGCCTCCGTCGTCCTCTACGACGGCGGCCTCAAGCCCGGGTGGAACGACATCGGCTGGGCGCCGCGCGAGCTGCCGAAGAGCGCCCCCGCGCGCCTGCGGATGTTCAACTACGGCGGGTGGATCCTCTACCAGCCGAAGCTCGCGGGCGCGTATGGCGCGCTGAGCTTCCGCTTCACCGCGCCGGAGGCCTACGGCGAGTTCCTGGACGTGCGCCTGGACTCGGCGGGCCCCCGGGTGTTCCCGCACGTGCGGATCAGCCCGGAGTTCATCGTCCGGAAGGACCGCGAGTGGGCGGAGGTCGTCGTGCCCATGGAGGTCCTCAACCCGCGCAACGAGCCGTTCGACCGCGTGGTGATGCGCGCCTCGAAGGACGTGGGCCGCGACTGGGTGCTCTTCGACAAGGTGGCCCTGGTGCCGCTGTCGCCGGACATCGCCGCCGCCAGGGCCGCGGGCGGCGGGCGCATGGGCCGGGGCGACGGCCGCGAGTCGAAGATGGTCATCGACTGCTCCGGGCCCGCGAAGCCCATCAGCCCGCTCATCTACGGCATCGCGCTGGACGGCAACAAGGAGACCACGGACACGCACCAGTGGAAGCTGGGCGCCACCATCCGCCGCTGGGGCGGCAACCCCACCTCCCGCTACAACTGGAAGCTGGGGCGCGCGTGGAACACCGGCAACGACTGGTACTTCCGCAACGTGCAGCTGGGCTTCGGCGCGGATGACTTCCTGGAGTCCAACCGCCAGCACAACATGCAGTCCGCGCTCACGCTGCCGCTGCTCGGCTGGGTGGCCAAGGACACGTCCGCCGTGGGCTTCCCGGTGGCGGACTTCGGCCCGCAGCAGGCCCAGGACGACACGGAGCCCGCGGGCGGCAACGGCGTGCGCCGCGACGGCACGCCCCTGGTCCCCGCCGCGCCCACCGCCACCAGCGTGCAGGCCCCGCCGGAGTTCATCTCTGAATGGGTGAAGGCGCTGAAGGCCGCGGACGCCAGGCGCGGCGGCGCGCGCGGCGTGAACATGTACATCCTGGACAACGAGCCCGCCCTCTGGAGCTCCACGCACCGGGACGTGCACCCCGAGCCGCTCACCTACGACGAGCTGCTCAAGCGCACCATCGACTACGGCACCGCCGTGCGCCGCGCGGACCCCGAGGCCGTCATCGCCGGCCCCGCGGAGTGGGGCTGGACGAACTACTTCTGGTCCGCCGCCGACTTCGCCCCCGGCCGCCCGCCCTACACCGACCGGCGCGCGCACGGCGACGTGGCGCTCCTCCCCTGGTACCTGCGCGAGCTGCGCGACCACGAGAAGAAGACCGGCGTGCGCGTGCTGGACGTGGTGGACGTGCACTTCTACCCGCAGAGCAACGTGGGCCTGGGCCTGGAGGGCGCCACCGACCCGGACACCAACGCGCGGCGGATCCGCTCCACCCGCGCGCTGTGGGACCCGACCTACAAGGACGAGTCGTGGATCGCGGAGCCCATCCAGCTGATCCCCCGCGTGAAGCAGTGGATCTCGGAGAACTACCCCGGCCGGGGCCTGTCCATTGGCGAGTACAACTTCGGCGCGATGAAGCACATGAGCGGGGGCCTGGCGCAGGCGGAGGCCCTGGGCCGCTTCGGCCAGCAGGGGCTCACCTCCGCGTTCTTCTGGCAGTACCCCGCGGAGAACAGCCCCACGTTCTGGGCGTTCCGCGCGTACCGCGACTTCGACGGCAAGGGCGGCCGCTTCCAGGACAACGCCCTGTCCACCACGGCGCCGGAGGGCACCAGCCTCTTCGCGTCCCGGGACGCCTCCGGCAAGAAGCTCACCGCCGTGCTGCTCAACTTCGACCCCGAGCAGGCCGCCCAGGCGCAGCTGGAGTTCAAGGGCTGCGGCGCGCTCAACACCGTGCGCGTGCTGGGCTACTCGGGCGCGCCCGGCGGCTTCACCGAACAGGCCCAGGGCACCCAGGCCGACCAGACCCTGTCGCAGCGCCTTCCCCCCTACTCCATCACCGTGCTGGACCTCACGGTGAAGTGAAGACGACGCCTTGACCACCGCACACGCCCCCGCCGCCGCCTCTCCCCGCCCGCGCCTGAGCATCGGCCAGCTCGCCATTGATCAGCTGTCCTTCCCGGAGGCCGTGACCGCCATTGGCGCCCTGGTGGACGCGCACCAGGGCGGCTACGTCTTCACCGCCAACGTGGACCACGTGGTGCTCGCGGAGACGAACACCCGCTTCCGCGACGCGTACGCCAAGGCCACGATCTCCGTGGTGGACGGGATGCCCATCGTCTGGGCGTCGCGGATGCTGGACGTGTCCCTGCCGGAGCGCATCGCCGGCTCCGACCTCATCCTCCCCCTGGTGAAGCTGGGCGCCGAGCGCAAGTGGCGCATCTTCCTCCTGGGCGCCGGCCCCGGCGTCGCGGAGAAGGTGGGCCGCCAGTTCCAGGCGGAGTACCCCGGCATCGAGGTGGTGGGCTGGGACTCGCCCATGGTGAACCTGGACGCCGGCGACGCGCAGAACGACCCCATCATCGCGCGCATCCGGGAGAAGGAGCCGCACCTGCTCTTCGTCGCGCTGGGCAGCCCCAAGCAGGAGGTGTGGATCTCCCAGGTGGCCCAGAAGCTGGGGCCCACGGTGGCCATTGGCATTGGCGCCGGGTTCGACTTCATCGCCGGCACCGCCAAGCGCGCCCCGGAGTGGATCTCCAAGGCCGGCTTCGAGTGGCTCTACCGCCTCACCCATGAGCCCAAGCGCCTGTGGCGCCGATACATTCTCAACGACTCACAATTCGGCATCATCCTGCTGCGCGAGCTGTGGAAGCGCACCAGCGGTAGACAGGGAGAATGAGTCCCGGAGGACTCACAAGCTTGACTGTCTGTCCTTGAATTCTGGGTTTAGAGGCGCTTCCCCCTCCCTGGACAAATACAGCCAAGCTTGAGTATTCTTGCCCCGCACACCTTTCGCGGGGTGCATCTTCCCAGTCAGACGCAGGTATCGGACCACCGGGGCGCGCGAGTCGAGCGCGGGTGGACGGGCCGGGGTGTGCGCTGGGACGGGCCTCCCGCGCTCTGGGACGTGCCCACCCGTAGGCCCCTGGACCCCTCATGTCACCTGTTGTCTACCGTTCGTCGCCCCGTTGGGCGGCGTGCCTCGCTGCGTTCGCGGCGGTGTTGCTGTCTGCCTTTGCCCTCCCGGCGGCGGCGGCCACCAACACGGAGGCCACGCAGAAGGCCATCCAATTCCTGAGCTCGGACGTGGCCAACTGGACCACGTCACAGAATTGTATCGCGTGTCACCGTCAGGGCGCGGCGGTGTTCGGTCTGTCGAGCGCCAAGGCCAACGGCTACAACATGGCCCAGGCCACCAGCAACGGCCGCACCATCCAGGGCAACCTGGACTTCCTGGCCGAGCGCATCAAGACGGACCAGAAGCCCGCGGGCAACTGGCTGCACGAGGGCTCCGCGTACCCGAATGAGAAGACGAGCTGGGCGTCCTTCGGCCTGGCGGGCTTCGACCAGTACGTGTCCACGCAGTACAGCAGCGCGCTGGTGATGGCGGCCAACTGGGCGCTGGGCATCCAGCAGGCCAGCGGCCGGTGGCCGGAGGACCACATCAACTTCCCGGTGGACCACGGCAGCGTGCCGCTCACCGCGCGCTTCATCGTGACGCTGGCGCAGGCGAAGCAGCGCGTGGACCCGGCGAAGGCGGCGGCGTACCAGACGGCCATCGACAAGGCGGCGGCGTACCTGCGCGCGAACCTGAACAACAACGACACGTCCGGCACGGGCGACGGCATGCCGTACACGTTCCAGAAGTCGTGGGCCATCGTGGGCCTGAAGGCCGCGGGCCCGGGCACCAACGGGGTGAACACCACCGCCATCCAGACGCTGGCGAACCAGATGGTGGCGATGCCGGCGGTGAGCGGCAAGGGCTGGGGCAACCTGCCGTCGGAGGCGTCCAATGACTTCGCGACCGGCATCGGCGTGTACGCGATGTGCCTGGCGGGCCTGGAGCCGGCCAGCAACGCGCGCCTGTTCAACGCGATTGAGTGGCTGAAGTCGCGGCAGGCCGCGGACGGCAGCTGGGGTTCGGGCACGGCGTCGCCGGACATCCCGACGACGTTCGCGTCGCTGGGTCTGGCGTGCTTCGGCGACTTCAGCGTGGAGGTGTCCGTGGTGGGCGAGGACACGAAGATGTTCCCCATCTACGACCCGGCCATCCAGGAGACGACCTACACGTTCAAGGTGAAGAACCACGGCTACCAGGCGGACACGTACACGCTGAGCGCCGCGGGCGGCCTGCCGGGCTGGACGGCCACGCTGAGCCGGCCCACGGTGTTCCTGGCCTCCGGCGCGGAGTCCACGGTGACGCTCACGGTGCGCGCTCCGGCGAACCTGCTGCCGTCGCTGCTGTCGGAGGTGACCGTGAAGGCGGCCTCGGGTGGCGCGGTGGGCGTGTCGGCCTCCGCCCGCGTGCGGACGTACACGCCGCCGCCGCCGCCGGTGACGGGCGTGGCGACGACGACGGCCATCCTGACGCCCGCGGCGAACGCGCAGGTGACCATCGGGCAGGCGACGCTGCTGTCGGCCCGGGTGCGGGACGCGTCCAACGTCATCGTGACGGGGCCGCTGAAGGGCGTCGTGACGTTCTTCGTGGCGGGCGTGGCGATTGGCGCGGATGACGACGCGGACGGCGACGGCGTGTTCTCCCTGCCGTGGAGCCTGGCGACGGACACGTGGTCCGCCACGGGCGCGCAGGACTACCGCGCGGTGTACTCGGGCGTGACGCTGCAGCCGGCCAAGCCGAACCTGCTGGGCAGCACGGCGTCCCAGACGCTGGTCATCAATGCCTATCCGTACACCCCGCCGGAGGTCATCATGGGCAACCAGCCCGCGTTCCTCCGCGAGACGACGCTGTCGGTGTGGGGCTTCGTGAAGCCCGCGACCAACGGCGCGGTCATCACCTACGCGGCGTTCATCGTGAACGGCGGCACGCCGGTGGTGGTGAACCCCGAGGCCAGCGGCGGTCTGGTGTACACGCCGGTGGAGCTGGTGGAGGGGCCGAACATCATCCAGCTCACGGGGCGCGACAACCTGGGCGGCATCACGACGAAGCAGATCAACCTGACGGTGGACCGCATCCCGCCGGTCATCACCATCCAGTCGCCGGTGGAGGGCCAGGTGGTGGGCACGGCCATCGTGGACGTGACGAGCCTGATTGACG
This sequence comes from Corallococcus sp. Z5C101001, assembly GCF_007352635.1. Lineage (NCBI taxonomy): Bacteria > Pseudomonadati > Myxococcota > Myxococcia > Myxococcales > Myxococcaceae > Corallococcus > Corallococcus sp. Z5C101001. The sequence goes on along the minus strand of NZ_VKLU01000016.1, from coordinate 91,955 downwards.
AGCAGACCCCAACGCGCGTGGAGACGCAGTGGGTGAACAGCACGCTGCTGGAGTTCGGCACCGGTTCGGTGACGCACCCGGTGAGCCTGCCCAACTTCGGCCATCAGGGCATCCTGGTGCGCGCCACGGACTCGGCGGGCAACGTGACGGAGGCCGTGGTGCACGTGTTCGTGGACGCCGGCACGCCCACGGTGACGACGGACCCGGCGGACGGCGCCACCTTCGGGCCGCGCGCGAACCACACGCTGCCGTATGTGATTCGCGTGTCGTCCATGTCTGGCACGACGGTGAAGCTGGGCAGCCAGACGTTCCAGCTGCCGCGCGGCGGCGGTGAAATCCAGACGTCGGTGACGCTGGCGTCGGGGGTGAACACGTTCACCATCGACGTGACGAACGAGGCGGGCCGCAACGTCCGCACCACGCGCACCGTGCGCTATGACACCCAGGCGCCGACGGCGACGCTCCTCACGCCGGCCCCGGGCAGCACGGCCAGCGGGGTGATTACGCTGTCCGCCCGGGTGACGGACGCGCTGAGCGCCATCAAGAACGTGGCCTTCACTCGGGACGGGTCGGGCATCCGCGCCGGCACGCTCCAGCCGAACGGCACCTGGACCGCGGAGCTGGACACCCGCGAGCTGCTGGATGGCACGCACACGGTGGACGTGTGGATGACGGACGCGGTGGACAACTTCGTCATCCAGAGCTTCAACTTCACGGTGAAGAACCACTAGCCGACAGCGATTGAAGCCGGACCCTTCGGGGCGGGAGGTCCTCACGGGCCTTCCGCCCCGTTGTGTTTTGGGGGTGGTTGTCAGGGATTGGGAGCGGGTCGCATGCTGCCAGGCGAGGAATGCCGCGACCATGAAGGAGACGTATTACTCAGGCTGCTACTGGTTGGCTCGACCGGAACCTGTCGAGGCCTGCGCCCATCGTCTGGAGTCGTTCCTCCGCCAGTTGGGTCCGTTGGAGCCTACGTGGAGGCATTGGCACCAGACAGCCGCGACGTTCGAGCAAGCGCGGAAGCTGCGGGTGCAGCCAGACGCGGCCACGCTTTCGAAGCTCCTGGGGGGCAAGGCCAGCCGATTCATGGACATGTCGCGCTTCTGGCTCTGGGCGGGCCTCACTGAGGAGGAGACCTCGAAGGTCCACGGTCACTGCGGCAGCGCCGCGACGCACATGAACTCCGTCTGTCTCCTGGACGGTCGGCTGGGTCATGTACTTCGCCGACTTCCGCGGCCCCGTCCCCCCGCTCCCAGCCCCCGTCCAGGTGGAGCGCCTCCCGGACCGGGGCACGCTCATCACCCTCACGCAGGAGCGGTTCACCGCCTCCAACCCGGCCCACGTCGCGCTGGCCGCGGACGTCCAGCGGCGCCTCCAGGACGCGGGCCTGCTCACGCCCCTGCGCCCCTGGGGCACCTGACCCCTCAGCGCGGCCCGGGCTTCGCCAGCCTCCGCAGCAGCGCTTCGTGCGCGGGGTGGCGGGCCACCATCACCTCCGCCTCCGGCAACTCGAAGTCCGCGAAGTCGAACCCCGGCGACACCGTGCAGCCCACCAGCGTGTACGCGCCCAGCGGCTCCGCCGCCTGGAGCACTCCCGCCGGCACCAGCACCTGCGGCTGCTCCCCCTTCGTCACGTCCCGGCCCAGCACCGCCGTCTCCAGCCGGCCGTCCTCGTGCATCAGGTGCAGCGCCAGGGGCTCGCCATCGTGGAACAGCCACAGCTCGTCCGCGCCCACCACCCGGTGCCAGGCGGAGAACTCACCCCGCGTCAGCAGGTAGTAGATGGCCGTCCCCGCGGACCTGCGCCCCCGCAGCGTCTGCACCTGGAACGCCGCACGGTAGGTCTCCCGGAAATACCCGCCCTCCGGATGGGGCTTGAGGTCCAGCCTGCGCACCAGTTCTTCCACCATGGTGCCACCAGTCTAACGCCTCACACCCTCAGGGCTTCTTCTTCTGCTGCTGCATCGCGGACGCCACCAGGTTCATCAGCTTCAGCTGAACCGGCGTCAGCCGCCGCAGGTTGCGCAAGAGCCGCCGCATCTCCGGCACGTCCTCGTCACTCCGCGCCCGGGGCTTCTCCTTCGGCGGAGGGGCCGCGAACGCCTCGCCCAACCCCAGCAGGTCGTGCGGCGGGATGTTCAGGACGACGCACAGCCGACGCAGGTTCTGCACGCTCGGCAGCATGTGGCCCCGCTCCAGCCGGCCATACACCTCCGACGCCATGCCGATGCGATCCGCCACGTCCGCCTGGGTCAGGCCCATCCGCACCCGCACCGTGCGCGCCGCCGCGCCGAGGATGCCCGCCAGTTCAGTGTCCATGCCCTTGCCAGTCCCCGCGAGGAAGCGCCTCCATGGCCTCGGCCGCACGGCATAACCCTGAAGGTCGGGTCATGTCACCTTACCTCTGGCGTTTTTTCCCTCCCCCGCGCACCCCGGCCGCCCCCCTCACGGCGAGGGCTCCGGCACGGGCGCGCGCCGGCGCTCCGCCATCGTGAACAGCATCGCCATGGGCAGCCCCATGAACACCGCGTGCCACACAATCTGGAGGAACTGCGGAACGCCCAGGAACCACGGGAAGTAGCCGCGCGCCAGGAGCTGGAAGTCCACCAGCCACACGAAGATGCCGAAGAGCATCCCCACGGCCGCCTGGAACTCCCACCGGCCCCGCCCATCCACCGGCAACATCGCGTCCAGCAGCGAGTACACCACCCCCCAGCCCGCCGCGATGACCAGGTGCACCAGCAGCCCCACCGCCACCGCCGCCGCCGTGGACACCTGCGGCGTGAAGGCGGGCGTCCCCAGCACCACCGCCGCCGTCATCCGCACCGGGACGAAGGGAGACTCCCCCGCCGCCACCGCCAGGGCCGTCTCCGCCAGCGCCAGCATCACCCCCGCGGCCACGCCGAACAGCAGCCCGTTCGTCAGCGACCAGGGGGTGAGAATCCGCCGTGCCATGGGTGTGCCTCCTTGAGTTGAGGGCGGCGGGCACCGGAAGCGGGCCCGTCCACTGCTCAACGCTGCGCACCCCGCGCGGAAGGGGGCAGCCACCCCGCACCGGTGGCCCGCCACACCGACGCCCGGGCAGGCGGCCAGGCCCCCCTCCACCTCCCTCCCCGAAGTGTCAGGTGGCCCGTCATTTCTTCCCCCACGATTCCGGCGGATCCGTAACTTCTTCAGGCCGTCAGGGCCGTCAGGCGCGAAAGTGCCTGGAATTCCCGGGAGCACAGGCAGGCATGGGGTTCGCAAGGGCCGTCTTCCGCCAAGGAACCGAACCCGTGCCCCAGTCTTCCGCCCGAAACCGCCTGATCCTCCCGTACCGCGTCCACTACGCGCCGCCCGCGTGGCGGGAGGTGGGGCGCATGTCCGCGGAGGCGTTCGAGGCCCTGCAGCAGGCCCTGGCGCGCCTGGCGGAGCGGTCGAAGAACCAGGACTCGGTGGCGGGGCCCGCGCGCTACCGCGTGGAGGGCCACGGCCTGGAGCTGCTCTACGAGCGCGACCCTCGCGCCAGCACGCTCACGCTGCTCGCGGTGACGCGCGTGGGTTGAAGCCCTGGCCCTCTCGCGCGGCCGCCCGCCTCAGGCGTCCCGGCCGGCCAGCCGGCCCACGGTGGCCACCAGCTCGTCGGGGACGATGGGCTTGCGCAGCAGCCCGCCCGTGTCCGGCAGCATCTCCGCGCCCACGCCGCTGAGCAGCAGCACCGGCACGGCCCTCAACCGCGGCCAGTCCGCGCGCAGGTGGCGCAGGAACTCAGGGCCGTCCATCACCGGCATCCTCAGGTCCAGCAGGATGAGGCTCGGCGGCGGCAGGTGTTGGAGTTCGTTCAGGGCCTCACGGCCATTGGCGGCGACGGCCACCTCATAGCCTTCCCCCTCCAGGATTTCGGCGATGGCGGCACGAGCATCATCGTCGTCCTCCACCACGAGCACGGGCTTGCGCGGCGCGGGCTGGAACATGCCCGCAGCATAGAGACCCCCTCCCCCACTCGGACACGCCTTCCCAGAATAACCCGACTACTTGTGGACAGATGGCCAGCCCCGCGGGGTGGCCCCCTTGGGGCGAGGACATCCGCTCTGGGAGGTTGGGCCCATGCTGATGCTGCCCGTCTACCTGGAGCTGGGCGCGGTGGGGCTGGGCGCCCTGTCGGGGGCCCTGCACGCGCTCCGGAGAGGGGCGGACGTGATGGGGGTGCTGGCGGTGTCCACCTGCACCAGCGTGGGCGGCGGCATGGTGCGCGACGTGCTGCTCGCGCAGCAGCCCGCGGCCCTGCGCTCCTCGCGCTACCTGCTGGCGGTGGTGGCGTGCGCGGTGCTCGCCGTGCTCTTCGTGCCGTGGCTGTCCCGGCTGTACCGGGCGCTCGACGTGGTGGACGCGCTCCTGCTGGGGCTCTGGGTGGTGCTGGGGCTGGAGAAGGCGCTCGCGTTCCAGCTGCCCCTGCCGTCCGCGGTGTTCCTGGGAATCGTCACGTCCGTGGGCGGAGGCGTCATCCGCGACGTGCTCCTGGGGGAGCGCACCGCGCTCGTCTCTCCCGGGGAGCTGTACACCTCCGTGGCCCTGTTCTGCGGCCTCCTGTACGTCGCGCTCGCCGTGGCCCTGGCGCTGCCCGCGCCCCTGGCGGAGACCCTCTCCATCTGCGCGGCCAGCGCCCTGCGCCTGGGGGCCATGTGGCGCCGGTGGCACCTGCCCGCCCGCTTCGACCTGCTCCTCCTGATGGATCGGCTCCGCGCGCGCCGCCCGCCCCCACCTCCCTGAGCCGAAAGACCGTATTTCGTCCCAATATTTTGGGAAAAAACGAACCTTTCGGTCCAGAATCACCCGACAGCGCGGGAGCCTCCGGTTAGGACTGCGCGGCATGACGAAGGGCAGGCAGGCCCGCAAACGTGCGTTCCCTCACGGGAGTCCCTTACCAGAGGGGCCCGGGGGGTTAGCGGGGCCCGGAGCCCCTTCCTACCTTGGGCCGACCATGTCGCTGAGGAGCAGGGAACAAGGAAGCACCCCCTCGAGGGACGACACGCGGTGGAAGGCGCGCGCGTGGCGGGAGCTGGAAGCGGGGCGTGAGCGCATCCAGGCCATGCTGGCGCCGCTTCCAGAGGCGGAGCTGATGCGGCAGCACTCGCCGCTGATGTCCCCGCTGGTCTGGGACGTGGCCCACGTGGCCAACTACGAGGAGCAGTGGCTGCTGCGCGCGCTGGGGGCTCCGGCCTTCACGGACCCCGCGTTCGACGCCATCTACGACGCCTTCCGCCACCCCCGGAACACCCGCTCCGCGCTGCCGCTGCTGGAGCCCGAGGCCGCCTGGGCCTACGCCACCCGCGTGCGCGAGGCGGTGCGCGCGCACCTGGAGACGCTGCCAGACGCGAGCGCGGATCCGCTGCTCACCGGGGGCTGCGTCTTCGGCATGGTGGCGCAGCACGCGCAGCAGCACGCGGAGACGCTGGCCGCCACGCTGCAGCTGATGACGCACGTGGAGTACCACCCGGTGGAGGCGCCGCGCCCCCGGCCCGGCGCGGTGCCCCAATCCGAGGTCTTCATCCCCGGCGGCCCGGTGCACCTGGGCAGCACCTCCGCGTGGGCCTACGACAACGAGCAGCCCCGGCACGCCGTGGACGTGGCGCCCTTCCTGCTGGACGCGCATCCCGTCACCACCGGGGACTACCTCGTGTTCGTGGAGTCCGGCGGCTACGAGGACGCGCGCTGGTGGGACCCCAAGGGCTTCGCGTGGCTCCAGGCGGAGGGCTTGAAGCATCCCCTGTTCTGGATGCCGCAGGGTTCGCACGTGTGGCTGCGCCGCCGCTTCGGCACGGTGGAGCGGCTGCCCAGGGATGAGCCCGTGCAGCACGTGTCCTGGTACGAAGCGGACGCGTACGCGCGCTGGGCCGGAAAGCGCCTGCCCACCGAGGCCGAGTGGGAGAAGGCCGCGCAGGGCAGCGACGGCGTGGCGCGCGAGTACCCCTGGGGCGACGCCGAGCCCACGGACGCGCACGCCAACCTGGGCGGGACGCGCTGGGGACCGTCACCGGTGGGCAGCCACCCGGCGGGCCGCGGCGCGGACGGGGTCTGGGGGCTCGTGGGGGACGTCTGGGAATGGACCGCCAGCGACTTCCAGCCGTACGCGGGCTTCCGGGCCTTTCCCTACCGCGAGTACTCGGAGGTCTTCTTCGGCGCCACGTCGAAGGTGCTGCGAGGCGGCGCCTGGGCGAGCGCGCCGGTCGCGGTGCGCAACAGCTTCCGCAACTGGGACTTCCCCATCCGGCGGCAGATCTTCGCCGGCTTTCGCTGTGCACGGGACGTGAGGTGAGGAACGCATGAGGATGAGGACGGAGCAGGGTGAGGCAGGGGGCGTGGACACCGCGGCGACGGGCGTGAAGGTGGACGTGTACGTGAAGCCCGGGGATGCGCAGCGCGCGCTGCGCGCCGAGGTGCTCGAAGGGCTCTGCCACGGCCCCAAGGAGCTCTCGCCCAAGTGGCTCTACGACGAGCGCGGCAGCCAGCTCTTCGACGACATCACCCGCCTGCCGGAGTACTACCCGACGCGCCGCGAGCGGGAGATCCTCCACGCCCACGCGGACGACATCGCGAACCTGAGCGGCGCGGACACGCTGGTGGAGCTGGGCAGCGGCACCAGCGAGAAGACCCGCCTCTTGCTCGACGCGATGGACGCCGCCGGGCAGCTCAAGCGCTTCGTGCCCTTCGACGTGAGCGAGGCCTTCCTGCGCAAGGCGGCGGAGGGGCTGGCGCGCGAGTACCCGCGCATCACCGTGCACGCGGTGGTGGGGGACTTCGAGCAGCACCTGGGCCGCATCCCGGGCGGCGGCCGCCGGCTCATCGCCTTCCTGGGCGGCACCATCGGGAACCTCAAGCCCCGCGAGCGCGCGCTGTTCCTGCGCGAGCTGTCCTCCGGGCTCCGGCCAGGGGACGGACTGCTCCTGGGCACGGACCTCATCAAGGACCGCGAGCGCCTCTTCGCCGCCTACAACGACAGCGCGGGCGTGACGGCGGACTTCAACCGCAACGTGCTGCGCGTGCTCAACCGCGAGCTGAAGGCGGACTTCGACCCGGAGGCCTTCGAACACCTGGCCCCGTTCGATGAGACGAACAAGTGGATCGAAATGCGGCTCATCTCGCGCAAGCCCCAGTCCGTGTGGCTGGAGGACCTGGGCCGGCGCGTGGAATTCGCGCAGGGCGAATGTCTGCGCACGGAGGTGAGCTGTAAGTTCTGTCGCGAGCAGGTGCAGTCGGAGCTCAGCGACGCGGGCCTCGACCTGGCCGCGTGGTGGACGGACGCGGACGGAGACTTCGCGCTGTCGCTGGCGATGAAGCGCTGAGCGGGAGACCCGCTCGGAGGGGGGCCGCCCGGCGCATCGTCCAGACGCGCCGGGCCGGGACCCGAATCAGCAGGGACCGCCGGGGACGGCTAGCGGCGGCGCGGAGGACCGCGACGCGCGGGCACCGGCACCGGGGCCGGCTGCTGCGTCGGGCGGGTCCACGCGGCCCAGAGCGCCGCCGCCGCGGTGATGACCAGGCCTCCCGCCGCTGCAAGCTGCTCGCCCAGGGAGCCGATCTCCACGACGGCCAGGGGGAGGGGAAGCATCTCGGTGAGCGTCATGCGCGGACTCCTTACGAGGGGCACAGCGTGAAGACCCGGGACGGGCGGGCGCTCGACACAGGTCGGGAGGCTAAGGTTAGGAAGTCGGAAGGGTTTCGGGAAGTCCCGGAGACCCGCGGTGACGCCGCGTGGACGGAATTGCACCTCGGGTTGGTCCCGAAGTCCATCCCCTCCCCGTGGCAGTCGCCGGAAACCATCACCCGTCTCACGTAATGGGGACACGCGGGCCGCGCAGGACGTTCCCGAACAATCGCGGCGTCATCGCGGATCCCCGGAGGGGGGCCACCCCGCGTGCGGGCTTCACTTCACCGGGGCGCGGCCTGGACCTGGATGGTCCGGCAAGCCTCGGTGGCCAGGCGCACGTCCTCGACGGAGGCGCCGGGCAGGCTGGCGCAGAGGAACAGGTCGTCCCCCACGCGCCGGGCGCCGAAGAACGCGGGGGCCTCCGGGCCCAGGCCTCCATCCGCGAGGGACGGGGCCATGGTCACGCGCAGCAGGGAGAAGGAGGTGGTGTCCTCCTCCTGGTCCAGCGACAGCGTGAAGTGCTTCATCTGCTGACGGACGGTGTCCGCCAGCTTCTCCGAGGAGGGCATCTGCTCGCCCTGCCCCGGCTTCAAGTCCACGCGCAGCGCCGGGCGGCCAGGAGGGCCCGCCTGGAAGCTGCCGTCGGTGGCCACCTGCGCGGACCAGCCCGGCGGCAGCGGCACCTTCACACCCGAGCGCAGCCCCGCGTCCTCCGTCAGGCCGCCAGTGGAGGGAGTCTCCTCCTGGCAGCCCCGGCAGCCCACGAAGAGCGCGAGCGAGACCAGCCCCGCGGCCCTCCGCACGCTGGACGCGCGGACACGCACCTACTTCTTCTCTCCGGGCGGCGGCGGGTTGCCACCCTTGTTGCCGCCCAGGTTCTCCATCTTGAGGGAGCCCTCGAAGATGACGCCGCGGTCCATGGAGAGCGACGGCGTCTCCAGGTTGCCCTTCACGCGGCCCGGCTGCTTCAGCTCGATGAGCTGCGTGGCGCGCACGTTGCCTTCCACCGTGCCATTGATGATGACGGTGCCGGCCTGGATCTCCGCCTGCACGCGGGCGCCGTCGCCAATGACGAGCACGTCCTTGGTGACAATCTGCCCGTTGAACTTGCCGTCGATTCGAACCTGACCTTCGAAGGTGAGCTTCCCCTCGAACTCGCTTCCCTTGCCCAGAAGCGTGTGAACCTCACCCGGACGCGTCGACACGAAATCCTCCTCCCGTTTGAACAAGGGCTTGCTGGGTGCTTCGTCTTTCTTCCCGCCAAGGAGCGCCACGCCCTACTCCTTCCTCAGAAGCTTCAACAGCCGATCCAGGTCATCGTAGGAGAAGAAGTCCACTTCCAGGGTGCCTTTTCCCGGGCTTTTCTCCGACAGCCGTACCTTTGTCCCCAACCGACGTTGCAGTTCCTCGGTCAGCGCCTTCACCTGGGGGCTCACCTTGGGGGCCGGTTTCCCGGCATCCTTCTTCGTGGACCGGCCCTGCTGGACCAGCCGCTCCGTGTCGCGCACGGACAGCTTCTTCTCCGTCACCTGCCGGGCCAGGTTCTGCAGCTCCGGCAGCCGGGGCACGCCCAGCAGCGCACGCGCGTGGCCCATGCTGAGGGAGCCGTCCGCCACCATGTCCTTCACATCCGGGGGCAGGGCCAGCAGGCGCAGCGCGTTGGCGACGGTGGAGCGCTCCTTGCCCACGCGCTGGGCCACCTGCTCCTGCGTGAGCTTGAACTCCTCGACGAGGCGCTTGTAGCCGTCCGCCTCTTCAATGGGGTTGAGGTCCGCGCGCTGGAGGTTCTCCACCAGGGCGAGCTCGAAGGACTGGGCCTCCGTGACCTCGCGGACGATGGCCGGGATCTCCTTGAGGCCGGCGGCCTGGGACGCGCGCCAGCGGCGCTCGCCGGCGATGATCTTGTACCCGTCCCCGTCCTTGCGCACGAGGATGGGCTGGAGCAGGCCCTGCGCCTTGATGGACTCGGTGAGCTCGTGGAGCTTGGACTCGTCGAAGTGGCGGCGGGGCTGGAGCGAGTCGCGGTGGATGGACTCGATGGCCAGCTTGAGCACGCCGGCCTTCGAGGGAGCCGTGGGCGCCGGGGCGGCGGGGGCGGCCTGCGGGATGAGGGCGGAGAGGCCCCGGCCCAGGGCGCGCTTCTGGGTGTCAGCGTTCTTCTGCACGGCGGTCGGAAACTCCCGCGCCGGCGTGGGGCCGGCGCGCATGGGCCTTGAGGTGCTTCACGGCGAACCGGGCACCCGGTCCCACCATTCGCTTCGAATGAAGCGACCGGTCAGGCGACCCGGCGCTTGGACGGCTTGGGGCTGTCCCGGCGCATCAGCTCGCGGCCGAGCGCCAGGTAGCTCTCGCAGCCCTTCGACTTGATGTCGTAGAGGATGATGGGCTTGCCGAAGGACGGGCACTCGGACAGGCGCACGTTGCGCGGCACGACGGCCTGGAACACCTGGTCCTTGAAGTAGCCGCGCACCTCGTCGACGACCTGGTGGGCGATGTTGGCCCGCGCATCGAACATGGTGAGCAGGATGCCCTCCATCTTCAGCGACGGGTTGAGCCCCTGCTTGACCAGGTCGATGGTGTGCGTGAGCTGCGACAGGCCCTCCAGCGCGTAGTACTCGCACTGGAGCGGGATGAGGACGGAGTCCGCGGTGACGAGCGCGTTGAGCGTGAGCAGGCCGAGCGAGGGCGGACAGTCGATGATGATGTAGTCGTACTTGTCCTTGAGCGGCAGCAGGGCTTCGCGCAGGCGGAACTCGCGGCGCTCCAGGCCGACCAGTTCGACTTCCGCGCCGGTGAGGTCGGGCGTGGCGGGGATGACCTGGAGGAAGCGCAGCTCGGTGGGGTGGATGAGCTCGGAGGCGGGGCGACCGCCGAGGAGTGCGTCGTAGACGGTGCCGTGGAGGGCGTCGCGCTTGAGGCCCAGGCCGCTGCCTGCGTTGCCCTGAGGGTCCATGTCCACCAGCAGGGTGCGGCGCTCCGCGGACGCGAGACTCGCGGCGAGGTTGATGGCGGTGGTGGTCTTACCCACCCCGCCCTTCTGGTTGGAGATGCAGATGATACGACCCACGTGGCCCATCCTCTCTCGCTCCGGCTGGGCCGGAGCCCACACTCATTCGTGCTCGAGAAGCACGGCTTAGTGCTGATCAGGCAGCTAGCACGGGGTTCGAGGACGGATCAATTTCCCATCCATGTGGGCGGCGGCGACCCTGCCCGGCCCCTCGCTCGGGGGGCCGTGGAAGCTCTAGAGGGGTGGGAATTCGTGATGAACGGGCGCCGGATGAGCCTGCCTGGCTGCTTGTGGGCGCGCGTTCCGGTGGGTTGGTTTTTTCGAGGGGTCCGCGACGGGAAGGCGCGTGCGGCCTCGCGGGTCCGGCGTTTCACGTGGAACGCAGCGGGTATGGATCCACCGTCGACGGATGTGAACGCCGCGCGGCTTCGTGGCACTTCGGGATGGCCGTCGTTCCGGTGTGCTTGCCCGCGCCACGACATCCAGCCGATGGCGTGGGTGAACGCCCGATGACCTCTGCTGCCGCATCGCCGTGAGGATTCGCCATTGCGTGAGCGCCGCGCGACCTCGCGGCGCCGTTGCGGAGAGTTCCTGCCGCCATGCACGTCCGCGCCTGGGTCCTCCATTCCACGGCACGCATGAACGCCGCGCGGATTCGCGAAACCGACGACGACCTCCGACGAAGCGCGGCCTTGAGTCCCGCGCTGTCCCCTCCACGCGAACACCATGCGGTTTCGCGGCACCAGTGGCGACTTCTGCCGGAGCGCGACCTTGAGTCCTCGTGCCGGCCCCTTCATGCGAACACCATTCGGTTTCACGGCACCGGCGACAACCTCGGCCGCAACGCCACCTTGAGACCTCGTGCCGCCCCCGGCATGTACGGGCGCCTCATGGAGGCTCGGCACCAGAGATGACCTCGGTCGCCGCGATGCCGTGAGTCCCCGCATCGCGGCACGACCAAACGCCGCGCGGCTCCACCGCGCTCCGACAGCATCCGCCGCGAAGCCACCGTGAGTGCCCGCATCGCGGCACGCAGGAACGCCTCGCGACTCCACCACACCACCGACAACCTCTACCGAAGCGCGGCATTGAGTCCTCCCGGTGCCTCCTCCCCGTGAAGACTTCGAGGCATCACCGACGACCTCGGTCGCAACGCTGCATTGAGTCTCCGTGCCCCCTCCACGTGAACGCTTCCCGGCATCACGGCATCACCGACGACCTTCGCCTCAGCGCCGCTCTGAGTGGCTCGCATCGCAGCACGCACGGACGCTTCTTGGCTTCGAGACACCACCGACGACTCCGGTCGCAACACTGCATTGAGTCCCCATGCCCCCTCCACGTGAACGCTTCCCGGCATCACGGTCCCACTGACGACCTCCGCCACAGTGCCGCCTTGAGTGCTCGCACCGCAGCACGACCGGGCGACTCGCGGCTTCGAGGCACCACCGACAACTCCGGTCGCAACGCTGCATTGAGTCCTCGTGCCCCGTGCCCCCTCCACGTGAACGCTTCCCGGCACATCACGGCCCCACTGACGACCTCCGCCACAGTGCCGCCTTGAGTGCTCGCACCGCAGCACGACCGGGCGACTCGCGGCTTCGCTACGGCACCGACAACCTCGGTCACAACGCTGCCTTGAGTCCTCGTGCTGCCCCCTCCCCGGGCACGCACGGATGCCTCGGGCCACGCGACACCACCGACGACCTCTGTCCCAGAGATGGCTTGAGTGCCTGCACCGCACCGCGAACGAACGCCTGACGCCTTCACTGCACCGACGACGACCTCCGCCGCAGAGCGACCTCGAGTACCCGCGCCGCAGCACGTGCGAATGCCTCGCGGCTTCACGGCACCACCTCCGCCGCGGCACCCGCCTTGAGTGCTCGCACCGCATTCGAACGCCTCGCGGCTTCACGGCACCACCTCCGCCGCGGCACCCGCCTTGAGTGCTCGCACCGCACTCGAACGCCTCGCGGCTTCACGGCACCACCTCCGCCGCGGCACCCGCCTTGAGTGCTCGCACCGCACTCGAACGCCTCGCGGCTTCACGGCACCACCTCCGCCGCGGCACCCGCCTTGAGTGCTCGCACCGCACTCGAACGCCTCGCGGCTTCACGGCACCACCTCCGCCGCGGCACCCGCCTTGAGTGCTCGCACCGCATTCGAACGCCTCGCGGCTTCACGGCACCACCTCCGCCGCGGTACCCGCCTTGAGTGCTCGCACCGCACCGCGCGCGAACGCCTCACGGCTTCAGCCGACGAACTCCGCCGCAACGCCACCGTGAGTGCCTGCATCGCAGCACGCGCGAACGCCTCACGGCATGACGGCTTCCGCCTCCGCATCGGTCGCACCGCGCCCACCACGCGATTCATGACCCCACGTGCTGCCTCCGCGCGGAGCGCCCTTGTCGCCATGACGGATGCCCGCGTCGACTCCACTTCCGGCACGCATCAACATCGCGCGGGATCGCGAGACCTCGATGGCGGCCTTTCGGCCCCCCGCTTTGACTCCATGGGCTCACGCGCCCAACTCAGTCCTGTTCGCCCAAGTGCTCGTGGCCTCGCATCCGCCGCGAACGAAGCGGCCGTTGGACTTCCTCCGCGACCGCATGCCGCACAGGGTTCGCGAAACCGCATGAGGTCTTCGCGAGGCCCCTGTTCCACGTGGAACAGCCACGCGTGTTGGCCAAAGCCACCGGATGCGCGGCCCAGGTCCCGTATCGGAGATGCGTGCTTCAGCGAGGACCCGGCACGGGAGACTCGAACCTCAACGCAGGCCGTGGGAACCGGGCTCACGCATCCGCCAAGCGGAGCGTCATCATTGAGCGCCGCGAACAGGCCGCGCAGGGATGCCAGATGTTCCACGTGGAACACCGTCATGCGGAGGCACCCCTCTGGCGGCATGGCGCCGGATTCGCGGCCGTAGGTTCGGGGCCATGCCGGACAGCCGCAGGCGGCGTGAATGTCTGTCGTGGCACGAGGGGACCTCAGTCGACGCGCGCGTGCGCATGCGGTCCAGTGGTCGCTCGATTCGGCGGATGACCGGATGGGGATGGCGGACGTTCCACGTGGAACACCGTGATGCGAAGGCACCCCACTGGCGGCATGGCGCCGGATTCGCGGCCGTAGGTTCGGGGCCATGCCGGACAGCTGCAGACGACGTGAACGACTTTCGTGGCACGCGGGGACCTCAGTCGACGCGCGTGCGCACGCGCTCCAGTGGTCGCTCGATTCACCGGATGGGGATGGCGGACGTTCCACGTGGAACACCGTCATGCGGAGGCACCCATCAGCAACGCGGCGTCCCTTCCGCGGCTTCGAGTTCGCCGCTCACAGGGCATGCACGTCATGAACTGCGTGGACACCCCTTCGCGGCACTTCGGAGCGTTCAGCGCATCCCGTAAGGGGGTCGGCGTGGAGCGGTGCCGCCATGGGGCTTCCCCTGTTCCACGTGGAACACGTGCTGGCGTTCCTTGAGTGATCACCTCGCGCGGACATGACGACAGCCGATGCGCGGGAACGGTTCAGCGCATCCATCCGCGACAGCGGGCCACGCATGCATCCACGGCTGACGTTCCACGTGGAACACGCCCCCAAGACACCCTGGCTTGGAAACGAACCGAACCCCTTCAGCGACGCGTGATTCAGCGTCGAGGTTGAAGGGCGAGGCGCCAGACAGGTGCTTCCTTCAGGGTGCTTCGTTCCGCATCCGCGGCCGCCCAGAAGTGCTGAAGGTGCCCCATGGATCCGACGACTGGAGGCCACCGCTCACGAGGCATGCGCCGTGATGTGCCTCCGTTCATGCGGCCTGTCCGCCACATCCGAGCCGTGCCTCCAGCACGGCAACCGCTGCGTTGATGGCCGGAGTCCAAGCAACCAGGAGGGCCCTCTCTTGGGCCGTGTTCCACGTGGAACATGCGCGAGGCCGCGCCCTCCTGGCCCCACCCCTCGCGCTCCATCAAGTGCTCCACGGCAGGCATCACTGGCGGCACATGAAGCGTCCGGTCCGCTCCTTCCTCGCGAGTTGAAGCGGCACATCGATGCACCGGATCCCGGGCAGGAGGCCGGCCGTGTTCCAAGTGGAACACCGTGCGCCCGGACCGGGGCTCCCTTGTCCATCGGGTGCTCCGCGCGGCCTGTGCGGCTTTCCTTTCATGGATCCATCGAACCAACGCCGCGCCGCGAATCCCGTGCACGCGGTTCGGTTCGATGGCGCCGCTCCAACCAGCGGCAGTTGGGGGCGCTGGATGACGCTGTCAGGACACGCGTCGGGACCACCGCGAAGCCGGACTCCATTGTGCGGCGTTCCCATCGAACGACCCGCGCCAACACGAGCCGCGCATCGCGGGCGGGGACATCACGGATAGGGCCGTTCGCCCTGCGCCCCTCTCTCGCTTCAGCCTCCACTGCGCTGGGTGTTCCACGTGGAACAGGGGCCGCGAGTCTTGAAGCGGATCCACCTCGGTTCGCGGCGGCACCGATGGCCTCCGCTTGAACATGCTTGTCGGCGGTCATCCTCCGCGGGACCGTGGCCATCGTTCGTGGATGCACCATCGATGGCTGAGTGAGCTGCACTTCGTCCTCGCTCCTGCGCATCCATCGCGGGGCTCAGGCGCGGACGTTCCACGTGGAACAGCAGGAAGGGCCACGGCTCCAGAAGCGGACCTTGCTCATCCCGTGGTGGCCTCGACACGCGGCGCGCTGGATCCAGCGTGCGCCCCCATCCGCTGCCTGGCTTCACTTGCGTGAGGGCATGGGACCCCACAAGCAGACCGTAACGGTCCCCAGTCACGGGTCATCGGTTCAGCAACGCTGGTATCCGTTCCGATTCCCGATTCGGCGCCCGTTCTGATTCCCACGGCGGCATCCGCACAGGCCCTGTGACGGCACCCACCAGGACCTCTGTCCCCACGCCCCGCCACCCGCGCATGTGGCCGTGCTCGCGCGCGAGGGTTCGCCATCCATGCGGTGAGCCCGCTCACCAGCAGCGGCTTCACCCACCGCGCCTCGCACGGTGCAGCCATGACGAACCCCACCGCGTCGACCCGCGCGAGTCCTCTGGCTGGCGCTTTCGTGTGGGTTGCTCGCGACAACACGGCGCGCCCATCAGGACCTCACGCGCGAACCGAAGCCGGCGACTTCGGCGCGTTGGAGGTCACGCTGTTCCACGTGGAACACGGGCCGGCGGCATCGGCTCTCATGGGCTGCCCCAAGAACCCAGCACAGGACCGCTCAACGAACGGGACTCACCTTCGTGGACCCGCGCACCCTGGCATCTCGGCGGCCGGTGCGTTCCGCGCGCCAGTTCGAGTCCGCGCCCGGGGCCCGGGAAAAAACCAGGTCCCCTCCCCTGCCCCGGCGTCCCTGCTTCAGCGCGGCCAGGCCGCGCGTTGAATCACGACGCGGTAGCCGTCCGGATCCTCGAAGGTCTTACCGTTCACATCCCAGTACGGATTGCGCGAGGACACCGGCGCGAAGCCCGCGCCCTCCATGCGCTGGACCCGGGCCGACCACGCCTCGGGGTCCGGCACGTAGAACACCAACAGGTGGTCCTGGGAGGGGGCTCGGGGTGCCTCGTGTCCGTGCTCCACCGTGAACTCCAGGTGATACGGCGCCCCTGGATGCCCCAGCATCACGCCGTCAAAACCCGCGTGGTCCGCGAACTCGCCCAGCACCTCGAAGCCCAGCCCATCCCGGTAGAAGCGCACCACCGCCTCCAGGTCCCGTGCCGGCCTCGCTACCCGCAGCTTCGCTGTGTCCATGTGTCGTGCCTCCTCGTCATCACTTGCCGCAGACCTCATCACGAACCGCTTCCGAAAACCGGTGCGGCCCCGGCCCCCAGGACAGCTCGCTCCACCAGCCGTCAGCGATGTACCCCGGATCCGCTGAGGCCCTCCCCTCCTCCCGGACCGAGCCAGGGGATGCGAAGACAACGGCACGAACCGGCGGGGTGCTCCCGGCCGGACGCATCCGGGTGGTGCCGGTCATAGGATGAAGGGACGCTCTTTTCGCGCGGGCCGCGAACCTTCAGGTTGCGCCCATGACCACGAACCAGAAACCCCTCCCCTCCGGCTTCGGCGCCCGCACCACCGCGCGCGAGGTGCTGGGCGACAAGCGACTCGACGGCGCCATCGCCATCGTGACCGGCGGCTACGCGGGCATCGGACTGGAGACGACTCGCGCGCTCCAGGCCGCCGGCGCGACCGTCGTCGTCCCCGCCCGCACGCCTGACAAGGCACGCGCGGCGCTCGCCGGACTGGAGCGCGTGGAGCTGGAACACCTGGAGCTGGGCGAACCCGCGTCCATCGATGCGTTCGCCTCGCGCTTCCTCGCGTCCGGCCGGCCCCTCCACATGCTGATCAACAACGCGGGCATCATGGCCACCCCGCTCCGTCGGGATGCGCGCGGCTTCGAGTCCCAGTTCGCCACCAACCACCTGGGCCACTTCCAGCTCACCGCCCGGCTCTGGCCCGCGCTTCGAAAGGCGAACGGCGCGCGCGTCGTCTCCCTGTCGTCGCGCGGCCACTGGAACTCCGGCGTCGACTTCGAGGACACCCACTTCGAGCGGCGCCCCTACGACAAGTGGGTCGCTTACGGGCAGTCGAAGACGGCGAACATCCTCTTCGCGCTCGGGCTCGATGCACGGGGAGAAGCCCACCGCGTGCGCGCGTTCTCCGTCCACCCCGGGGCCATCATGACGGACCTGGTGCGCTCCATGTCCGAAGAGGAGGTCCGCGCCGCCGTCGAGTCCGCGAACAAGCTGGCCCCGATGAAGACCCCCGAACAGGGCGCGGCCACCAGCGTCTGGTGCGCGACCAGCCCCCAACTGGACGGCATGGGCGGCGTCTACTGCGAGGACGTGGACATCGCCCAGGTGGCGGCCGCCAACGACGAGACCTCGCGGCGGGGCGTGAAGGCGTGGGCGGTGGATCCGGCCCTCGCCGACCGGTTGTGGGCGCGGAGCGAGGCGTGGACCGGCGTGCGGTTCACTCCGTGATGCGTGGGAACAGCTTCCGCGCGCGCTCCATGCTGACCCCGGGGCGCGGCGCGTAGAACGAGACGCGGAGCACGTGACCGTCGGGCTCCGCGTGCAGGAGCGTGACGTTCTCGAACTCGATGGGGCCCAGCTCGGGGTGGATGATCACCTTCAGCATCTCGGGGAACTCGACCACGTCGTGCTCGCCCCAGAGGCGCGCGAACTCCGGGCTGGACTCCACCAGCCTCGCCGCGAGCGAGTCGAACGCCTCCCGGTTGGCCGCGCGCGCGGCGTCGAGGCGAAAGCCCGCCACGGCCCTGCGCGCGGCGGCCTCCCACTCCGGCATGCGGGCCCGCCGTTCCGGGTTCATGAACAGCGACCACAACCCGTTGCGATGTTCGACGGGCAAGGCATCCAGGTCCCCGTAGACGAGAGACGCCGCTTCGTTCCACGCGAGCACGTCCCAGCGCTGCGTTGAAACCAACGCCGGATAGGGGTGGGCCTCCAGGATCCGCCGGAGGGCGATGCTGACGGTGGTGGGGGTCATCAACGGACGCGCCGCCGGCCGTCCCTGCGCCAGTTCAAAGAGGTGCGCGCGTTCGGTCGGCGTCAGGCGGAGCGCGAGCGAGAGGCGCTCCAGCAATGGCTCCGACACGTGGATGTCCCGCCCCTGCTCGAGCCACGTGTACCAACTCACCCCGACATCCGCGAGCCGGGCCAGCTCCTCGCGACGAAGGCCCGGCGTGCGCCGCCGGCTGCTCGATGGCAGGCCCACGTCCTCCGGATGCACACGCGCACGGCGGCTGCGGAGGAAGTGCGCGAGCTCCGCGCGCCCAGGACTTCGAGGGGTGGCCGTCACGCGCCCGAAGGTTAGGCGATGGGCGCATGCGCGGCACCGCCGGCCTGCGCTCCCCTCCCCTTCCGCGAACACCCTCCCGGACGGCCCACGGGAACTTCACGGATCCGAAGCGAGGCTCGCGGCCAGCCGCATCGGGCGCGTGCCTGTCATCAGATGAAGGAGCGCTCTTTTCGCGCGGGACGCGGACCTTCAGGTCGCGCCCCTGCCTCCGAACCAGCGCTCCCCTCCCCTACTCCTTCGCGAACACCGCGACCTGTCGCTCGGCACCGGAGAACGGGAGCCGGTACGCGCGAGCGGACACCACGCGCAGGTTCCGCTCCGACGCTCGCGCCCGCAGCTCCGCGTCCGTCTGCGCCTTGCCGAGCATCGCCACCACGCGCCCGCCCTCCTCCACGTACGCGGGCGCCAGCGCGAGCCAGTCCGGCAGGTCCATGAACGCCCGCGCGATGAGCACCTGCGCGCGCGGAATCCCCTCCACCTCCGGCTTCCCCTCCGCTCGCGCATGCAGGCCGCGCACGCCGATGAGGCCCAGGCTCGCCGCCGCCGCCTTGATGAACGCGACCTTCTTTCCCACCGCGTCCACCAACGTCACGCCCATCGCGGGCAACACCAGCTTGAGCGGCAGTCCCGGGAAGCCCGCGCCCGCGCCCAAATCCAGGAGCGACGCCGCGCCCGTCACCTCCGGCAGCACCGCCAGCGAGTCCAGGAAGTGCTTCTCCAGCACCTCCTCCGGCGCGGTGATGGCCGTGAGGTTCACCTTCGCGTTCCACTTCAGGAGCTCCGCCATCAGCCGCTGCAGCCGAGGGCCCACGTCCTCGCCCACCGACACGCCCAACGCACTGCATCCCGAGGCCAGCTGATCTGCGAACCGCGCGTTATCCACAACACCTCCACCCCGAAGGGCCCTTCAAGTCCTTGGAATCACTCAGGGGAAATGGATCCCCAGAAATATCCACACGTTATCCACAGCCCTGTTCCTGATCACTTGACGGCCCCTGCCCGCGCTTGATCGCGACCCGGAGCAGCGACACCGCGGCGGGGGTCAGGCCTGGAATCCGGCGCGCCTGCCCCACCGTCGCGGGCCGATGCGTCGACAACTTCTCCACCGCCTCCGTGCTCAGGCCGCGCACGTCCTCGAAGCGGAACGCCTCCGGGATGCGCCAACGGTCGGAGGCCTCCGACTCGCGCGCCGCCGCCCGGGCCGCCTGCGCGATGTAGCCCTCGTACTTCACCTCGACCTCCACCTCCTCGGCGACGTCGGAGGCGAGAGGTGGGAAGTCCTCGCGTCCTTCCGCGAGCTGCGCGTACGTCACCTCCGGGCGCTTGAGCCGCGGCGCCAGGCCGACGCGCTTGAGCCGGGCCACCTCTCCCGTCACCGCGTGGGCCCGCGCCTCCGCGCGCTCCAGGGCCTCCCTCGGGAGCAGCCCCACGCGGTGGCCGTGCTTCGCGAGGCGCAGGTCCGCGTTCCCCTCGCGCAGCTTGAGCCGGTGCTCGGAGCGGCTGGTGAACATGCGGAACGGTTCGTCCACGCCCTTCGTCACGAGGTCGTCCACGAGCACCGCGCCGTGCGCCTCGTCGCGGCCGATGACGAGCGGCGGTTCGCCCTTCACCTGGAGCGCCGCCTGGATGCCGGCCCACAGGCCCTGGAAGGCGGCCTCCTCGTAGCCGGAGGTGCCGTTGAGCTGCCCCGCGAAGTACAGGCCCGCGACGGCCTTCGTCTCCAGCGTGGGGTGCAGCTGCGTGGGCGGCGCGTAGTCGTACTCCACCGCGTACCCATAGCGGATCACCTCCACGCGGGAGAGGCCGGGGATGGTGCGAAGGAAGTCCCACTGCACGTCCGCGGGCATGCTCGTGGACAGGCCCGCGGGGTACACGAGCGGTGACAGGGGCCCCTCTGGCTCCAGGAACACCTGATGCCGTTCGCGCGCGGCGAAGCGCACCACCTTGTCCTCCAGTGACGGGCAGTAGCGCGGCCCCCGCCCCACGATGTCCCCCTGGAACAGGGGCGAGCGGTGCAGGTTGTCGCGCAAGAGCCGGTGGGTCGCCTCGGTGGTGGCGGTGAGGCCGCACGTGACGCCAGGCTGGCGCGGGAATGGCGCTCCCGCCGCGAGCTCCCCCCGCGTGCGCCAGGAGAACGGACGCACGCCCGCGTCGCCGGGCTGCGGCGTGACGGCATCCCAGTCAATGCTGTCGCGGGACAGGCGCGCGGGCGTGCCCGTCTTGAAGCGGCCCAGCGTGAAGCCCAGGGCGTGCAGCGAATCCGACAGGCCCCGGGCCGCGTCATCCCCCAGCCGGCCACCGACCTCCTTCTGCTCCCCCACGTGCATCAGGGCGCGCAGGAAGGTGCCGGTGGTGAGGAGCACCGCGCGGGCGACGACCTGCGTGCCGTCCCCCAGCACCACGCCCCGGACACGCCCGCCCTCCGAGACGACGGCGGACACCTCGGCCTCGCGCACGGTGAGGTTCGGCTGGGTGAAGAGCACGGCCTGCATGCCGGCGGCGTAGGCGTCGCGGTCGCAGAGGATGCGGGTGGCCTGCACCGCGGGGCCCTTGGAGGGATTGAGCGTCTTCAGGTGCGTGCCCGCGAGGTCCGCCGCGCGCCCCATCTGGCCGCCGAGCGCATCCAGCTCACGCACCAGGTGGCCCTTGGCGGTGCCGCCCACGGCGGGGTTGCAGCTCATCACGGCGGCGCGCTCGCGCTTGAGCGTCACCCCCAGCGTGGACAGGCCCATGCGTGCGCACGCGAGCGCCGCCTCACAGCCGGCGTGGCCCAGCCCCACCACCACGATGTCGTATCGGAGTTCCATCGCGTCACGGCGCCCGGAAGGAACCGAGGCCCCGCGTGGGGTATCACGCCCGGACGCATCCGTGGCAAGCCGGGGCGCGCGGACACCCTCCACCGGACGGTCCCCTCCCCTGCCCGCCCCCTGGGCCGGGAGCGCGAGGAAAAGACAGACACGGTGGCGCCCCAGTTACGGGAGCACGCGAGGCGGACAGTGGGAGGGGTAACAACGCCGCCCGCCTCGCGCGCACCGGTCATCGTGGTTCCGTCCCAGGGCGCGCCCGACACACCGGTGGCGTCTGGCCCTGCGACGGCGATGGCATCCATGGGACCTGCCTGCACGGGTCCCCCGGTCCCGTGCCTTCACATGGCGTCGCGCACACGGGAGACAGAGCCTGCCCGTGCGGTGAGGGCGCATGGGGTTGTCGGACTCGAACCTGCGAGGCCGGCCGTCCTCCCGTGTGCGCGACGGGGGAAGGTATAGCGGGGGGGTCTGACATTCCCGGTTTCGGGCCGTGAAGCGGGCCCCGGAACCGGGCTTCCGGCGTCAGCGCGTGGGCAGCGGGTTCGCCGTGGGGCAGTGCACGTTCTCCGGGCAGCGCCCATCCGACTTCGGGATGCACGCGCCGCAGCACTCCATCTCGTCCGGCTGGCACGCCGGCACGCACGCACCGCACCGCACCACGCCGCCGCAGCCGTCGTCCGCGGTGCCGCACTTCAGCCCCAGCGACGAGCACGTCGCGCGCTGGCAGACGCAGCGGTCGTCCACGCAGGACTCGTTGGGTCCGCACCCCGGGGCGCAGGTGCTGGTGGGACCCGCGGTGCCCCGCTTCGGCTCCGAGGCCACCGGCGGCGCCACGCAGCGGCCCCGCGAGCACGTGCCCGCCTCGCAGTCGCCACAGTCGATGACACCGCCACAGCCATCCGGCGTCCGCCCACAGGCCACCATCGCCTGCGAGCACGTCGCCGGAGCACAGCCATCCGGCGCCACGTTGTCCCGCGACGCGCGCACCGACTCTCCCCCACCCGACGTGCACGCCCCGAACAACCCCAGCGCCAGACACAGCCCCGCCCACCGGCCCAGACTCCGCACCGCTCCCATGTCGTCCACTCCTTGCTCCGGAGGGCCCCGAATCGGCCCTCGGGAGACTTGAACGGGCGAACCGCCACGGAGGTCTGGGCGGGCCCGGCCCCCATCATGCGCACGCCGGAGCGGAATGTCCGGCGGCGCGTGTCGGGAACCCGGGACGGGAACGGGCGTCAGCGCTGGATGAGGCCGCGAGCGCTCTCGATGCGCTGCGCGGCCGTCCTCGCGTCCTCCTGCTTGCGCGGCGTGGGCACGTCCAGTCCGCGCTGCGCTGCGGGCCGGTCCTCGATGGCGGCCAGCCACCGCTGCACGCCCGGCAGCCCCTCCACCGACACCCCGGCCCAGTCGTGTGAACGCACCCAGGCCCAGTTCGCGATGTCCGCGATGCTGTAGTCCCCCGCCAGGTACTCGTGGTCCTTCAGCTGGCGCTCCAGCACCGTGTACAGGCGGCGCGTCTCGTTCTGGTACCGGTCGATGGCTGGCTGGAGCTTCTCCGGGAAGTAGCGGAAGAAGACGTTGGCCTGTCCCTGCATCGGGCCCACGCCGCCCATCTGGAACATCAGCCACTGCATGACGCGGGAGCGGCCCTTCGCGTCCGTGGGCATCAGCCGGCCCGTCTTCTCCGCCAGGTACACCAGGATGGCGCCGGATTCGAAGACGGCGAAGTCCCCCTCCGCGCGGTCCACGATGGCTGGGATGCGGCCGTTGGGATTGATGGCCAGGAACGCGGGCTGTTTCTGCACGCCCGTGGAGATGTCCAGCGCATGCACCGTGTATGGCAGCGCCAGCTCCTCCAGCGCCACCGACACCTTGAACCCATTCGGCGTGCCCCACGTATACAGGTCAATCATCACGGCCTCCGCTTCGCGTGTAGAATGTGCGCTCGTCTAACGGCGGAAGCGCACCACGCGCACGTCGAAAGCGGGCGCGTCGCTCAAGGTCTCGCGCATCAGCTCCAGCGCGCGGTCCTCGTTGAAGCTCCCGGAGCCGGCGCCGATGATGGGGAACGCCACGGACTGGAAGCCGTGCTCCCGGGCCCGCTCCAGCGCGTGGCGCACCGAGTCCTGGATGGACCGGGCGGACGCGCGCCACAGCATGTCGATGCCCGCGACGTGGATGATGCCCTTGAAGGGCAGGCGCCCCGGGCCCGTGACCACCGCCGAGCCCAGGGGCATGGGCCCCACGCGCGCCAGCTCGCGGAAGGGCCCGGTGCCGCCCCGGCGCTTGATGGCGCCCGACACCCCCTGCGGCAACAGCAGCCACCAGGGGATGATGTTCCGGTTCCACGCATTGACGATGGCGTCCACCGGCTGTTCCAGCAGATCGCCTTCCACGATTCGCACGGGCATGAGCGCCCGAGCCTACCGCATCCCATCAATGCCAGACACGCTTCACGGCGCCGCGTTCGCCTTGGTCGGCGCGGGTGCCTGCTTCGCCGCCGCGGCGAAGTCGCCCGCGCGCACGACGGTGGCCTGGCTCCAGTCCACGTGGTTCGCCAATGCCTTGCGCACGTCCTCCGGCGTCAGCTTCTGGAGCTTCGCCTCCAGCGCCGCGTCGAACATCAACGTGCGGCCCAGATACAGGTCGTCGGCCAGCCGCTGCGACAGGTTCCCGTCCTGGGCCCGCGCGGACTGGCGGTACTCCAGGAGGCCCGAGCGCGCCTTGTCCAGCTCCTGCTGGGTGAAGCCCTTCTGCACGGCGCGGGTGACCTCCTCGCGCATGGCGGCCTCCAGCTTCTCAACGTTCTGCGGCGCGTAGATGGCGTAGGTGACGAACGAGCCCACCGCGTCCAGGTCCCCCGCGGAGGCGCTGCTGCCCACGCCGTAGGACAGGCCTTCCTGCTGGCGCACGCGCGTGGCCAGCCGCGAGTTGAGGAAGCCGCCGCCCAGGATGAAGTTGCCCATCATCACGCCCGGCCAGTCCGCGTCGTCCTCGCGCAGCTTCAGCGTCTGTCCCGCGAGGAAGTACGCATTGGCCTTGTCCGGCGTCTCCAGCGCGACGGCCCGCGGGCCCACGGGCTGATAGGTCTTCTGCACGCGCGCGTAGGGCGCCGGGCTCTTCCACCCGTCGAACAGCGCGTTCGTGAGCGGGAGCAGCGCCTTCGCGTCGAAGTCTCCCACCACCGACAGCTCCCCGCGCGACGCGCCGTAGAACTGGCGGTGGAAGTCGCGCGCCTGCTCCAGCGTGACGTCCTTCACGTCGGACAGGCGCTCCTCCAGCGTGGGCACGTAGAACGGGTGGCCCTTGGGGTACCGCGCGTTGAGCACGCGCCAGAACGCGATGCTGGCCTGCGTCTGCGGTTCGCTGCGCTGCGACTCCAGCGCGGCCAGCCGCTCCTGCTTGAGGACGGCGAACTCGTTCGCGTCGAAGGCGGGCTCGCGCAGCACCTCGGCCATCAGCGTGAGGACCTCCGGGAGGCTCGCGCGCGGGCACTCGATGGAGAGGTTCGCGCCCAGCGCGCCGCCGTCCAGGCTCACGCGGGCCTTGAGCTTGTCGAGCGCGTCGGACAGCTGCTGGCGGGTGTGCTTCGTCGTGCCGCGCATCAGCATGCGGCCGGCGTACGCGGCGGCGGGCAGCTTGCCGCTCACGGTCTCCTCGGTGCCCCAGCGCAGGTTGAGGGTGAGGTTGACCATCTCGCCGCGCGTCTTCTTGGGGAGCAGCGCGTACTTCACCCCGGAGGCCAGCTCGCCGCGCTGCACGCGCGACTCGATGTGGGCGGGGGAGGGGTCGAAGGCCTCGCCCTGGGCCACCAGCGCCTTGCCCTGGTAGCCGTCCACCGCCTTCGCCACGTCCACCGGAGGCGGCAGCTCCGAGCGGTCCGGCTTCGGCGTGGGCAGGAAGGTGCCCAGCGTGCGGTTGGAGCTCTTGAGGTACGCGGCGGCCACGCGGGTGACGTCCGCGGGCGTGACGGCCTCCACGCGGTCGCGGTGCAGGAAGAGCAGGCGCCAGTCGCCCACGGCGGCCCACTCGGAGAGGAGGATGGCGGCGCGCTCGGAGTTGTTGAGCAGCAGCTCCGTCTGCTTGGCGAGGCTCGTCTTCGCGCGGTTCACCTCTTCGTCGGTGAAGGGCGTGCGCGCGGCCTCCTCCACGGTCTTGAGCAGCGCGTCGCGCACGGGGCCCAGGGGCTGGTCCTGGCGGGCCTCGGCGCTGAAGCCGACGACGCCCGGGTCGCGCAGCTGGAAGTTGAAGGCCCCGGCGCGCGCGGCCTTCTTCGTCTCCACGAGCGCCTTGTAGAGGCGGCCGGAGGGCACGTCGCCCAGGACCTCGGTGAGCACGTCGATGGCGGCGAAGTCGGGGTGGGCGCCCTCGGGCACGTGGTAGAGGCTGGTGAGCAGTTGATTGTCGCCCACGCGGCGCAGCGTCACCTCGCGCTCACCATCCTGGGTGGGCTCCTGGGTGTACGTGAGGGGCACCGGCTCCGGGGGGCGCTGAAGCTTGCCGAAGGTGGACTGCACCAGGGCCAGGGCCTTCTCCGGCTGGAAGCGCCCGGCGATGGCGAGCACCGCGTTGTCCGGCCGGTAGTAGCGCCGGTAGAAGGCCTGGAGCCGGTCGATGGGCACGTGCTCCAGGTCCGCCTTGGCGCCGATGGTGGCCTTGCCGTAGTTGTGCCAGAGGTAGGCGGCGCTCATGGTGCGCTTGAAGAGGATGCCGCGCGGGTCGTTCTCACCGGACTCGAACTCGTTGCGCACGACGGTCATCTCGCTGTCGAGGTCCTTCTGGGCGATGAAGCTGTGGACCATGCGGTCCGCCTCGAAGGTGAGCGCCCACGTCAGGTTGTCGTCCGAGGCGGGCAGCGTCTCGTAGTAGTTGGTGCGATCCAACCAGGTGGTGCCATTGGGCCGCGCGCCGCGCTCGGTGAGGGCCTGGGGCACGTTGGGGGTGGTGGGCGTGCCCTTGAACATCAGGTGCTCGAGCAGGTGGGCCATGCCCGTCTCGCCGTAGCCTTCGTGCTTGCTGCCCACGAGGTAGGTGACGTTGACGGTGACGGTGGGCTTGGTCGGGTCCGGGAAGAGCAGGACGCGCAGGCCATTGGGCAGGCGGTATTCGGTGATGCCCTCCACGCTGGCCACGGGGGCGACCGGCTTCACGGGGGCCCGAGCCGTGACGGCGGGCTTCGCGGTGGGGGCCGGGGCACGGGCCCAGACGGGCGGGGCGGCCACGAGCAGGACGGCCAGCAGGGCGAGCGGGGTACGACGCGGCATGCGGTCCTCGGGGTGCGAAGGCGTGGGCACGGGACCTCTAACCGCTCCAGGGGGTCCCGCCATCCCGAGCCGAGTCATGCCCCCCGGGCAGGCATTCGCGCAAGGACCCGGACAGGATATTCCAGGTCGTATCTCTGGCTTCAAACCCCACGGGTTGTCATGTATCCTGGCGCGGATCCGATGTCAGGACGGGTTGGTAGGAAGCACGCGCTCCACCAGGGAGGAAACGGAATGGCGAAGGCGATGGGCGGGGACATGGTGCTGCAGCTCCTGCATGAGTTCCGCGAGCTGCAGGAGGAGTCACGGATCCAGTTCGCGCGGACGGACAAGTCCCTGAAGGTGGTCAACACGAAGGTCCGGGTGCTCTTCAAGCGGACCCAGGTCCTCGCGAACCAGGTGCGGGTCCTCGCGGACCAGATGCATGTCTTCTCGGTTCAGCTGGATGAGTTCCGAGACAACGTGGGGGAGCTCACGACCCACGTGTCGACCCTGGCGAAGGAGCTGGACGGGGTCAAACGCGTGCAGACGAAGATGTTCGACCAGATGGGCCGCATGCTGCACCACCTGGCGGATGCGCAGGCCGCCGACCGCCAGCGCATCGTCGTGTTGGAGCAGCACGTGGAGGGGGCAGGGGAGCACTGAGCCCCGTGCCCCGCCGGCCCTCAGGCGTAGATGCCCCCCGGCGCCATGGCGGAGCCCGAGCCCAGCGCCTCCTCCACCTCGCGCACCTCCTCGGACGTCAGCCGGAGGTCCGCCGCGTGGATGAAGCCATCCACCTGCTTCGCGCTGCGCGCCCCCACGATGGCGGCGGTGACGGCCGGATCCCGCAGCACCCAGGCGATGGCCACCTCCGCGGGAGAGCGCCCATGCCGCGCGCCCACTTCGCGCATGCGCTCCACCAGGGCCAGGTGGTGCGACAGCTTCGGCTCCTGGAAGTCCGGGCTGCGGCGGCGCCAGTCGTCGTCTGGCATCTGCTGGATGCGCCCGCGCGTCATCGCGCCGGTGAGCAGCCCGGAGGCCATGGGGGAATACACGATGACGCCAATGCCTTGCTGCTGGCAGTAGGGCAACAGGTCATCCTCGATGTCCCGGTGGATGAGGGAGTAGGGCGGCTGCAGCGACGTCACCTTCGCGATCTTCTGCACCTGCTGCAGTTGAGAGACATTGAAGTTGGACACGCCCAGCCAGCGCACCTTGCCCTGGCGTTGCAGCTCCGCCAGCGCCGTCCAGCCCTCTTCCAGCTCCGCCGTGGAGTCCACCGGCCAGTGCACCTGATACAAGTCAATGGCATCCACCTTCAGCCGACGCAGGGACGCCTCGCACTCCTTGCGCACCGACTCCGCGTTGAACGCGCGGCTGACGTCGCCCTGGTCATTCCAGACCATGGCGCACTTGGTGAAGACATACGGGCGCCGGTCGCGGCCCTGGAGCGCCTTCGCGACCACCTCCTCGGAGTGTCCCAGCCCATAGACCGCCGCGGTGTCGATCCAGTTGATGCCTGAATCCAGGGCGCGCTGGATGGCTTCGATGGACCGCGCGTCGTCCTGCGAACCCCAGGCGAACGCCCAGCCACCCCCGCCAATGGCCCACGCGCCAAAGCCCAGCGGGGTGAGGTCCATGTCTGAATTGCCCAACCGTCGCTTCTGCATCCCATGCCTCCTGGGGGCGGAAGGAGGGCACGGCGGTCCTCCCGCCGCGCCCGGCAGGCCCCTGGAGGGACGGTGTGCACCGTGGCGGCCCCTGCCCGGGCGCGGGTCCAGGCCCGCCCCCCATCCACCGGGACGGGCGTGCGCCGCGTCCCGTCCGCCTCTCACCATTGGGGAGCAGGCAAGCATCGTCGGGCGCGTGCGTTGATGGTAGGCCGCCTGGATGCGGGGGGCTGTCCCTCGGGCAGGTGGAACCAGGAGTCCTTCCGGATGAAACGCTTCTTCATTGGCGCGCTGGCCTTCATTGGAGCGCTGTCCATCCTCTTCGTGGTGGGTGTGGTGGGGCTGTTGATGCTCGCGTCGGCGAGCAAGCCGAGCGTGCCGTCGAACCTGGTGCTGGAGCTGGACCTGAAGCACCCGCTGCCGGAATACACGCTGGACACGTCGCTCGCGGGGGCCTTCGGGGACGAGCCCACGACGCTGCGGGACGTGGTGGAGGCGCTGGGCAAGGCCGGCACGGACCCCCGGGTGAAGGCGCTGGTGGTGCGCGTGGGGCAGCCGGGCAGCGCCGCGCAGGTGCAGGAGCTGCGGGACGCGGTGAAGGCCTTCCGCGCGACGGGCAAGCGGGCGGTGGCGTACGCGGACGGCTTCGGGGAGGCGGGCAACGGCACCGGCGCCTACTACCTGGCGAGCGCCTTCGACTCCGTCTACATCCAGCCCTCCGGCGACGTGGACGTCACCGGCCTGTTGATGGAGACGCCCTTCGCGCGGGACGCGTTCGCGAAGGTCGGGGTGAAGCCGGAGTTCGGCAAGCGCGCGGAGTACAAGAACGCCGTCAACACCTTCACCGACGAGTCCTACGGCGCCCCCCAGCGCGAGGCCACGGAGGCCTACGGCGGCAGCCTCTTCTCCCAGATCGTGAAGGGCGTGGCGGAGGGCCGCAAGCTGTCCGAGGACGAGGTGCGCGCCATCATCGACCGGGCTCCGTACATGGGCCAGCAGGCGGTGGACGCGAAGCTGGTGGACGGGCTGCGCTACCGCGACGAAATCTACGACGAGCTGAAGCAGCAGGCCGGCGACGGCGCGAAGTTCCTCTACGTGGACAAGTACCTGGAGCGCGCGGGCCGGCCCTACCAGACGGGAACCTCCATCGCGCTCATCTTCGGGGTGGGCGAGGTGCTCCGGGGCAAGAGCCAGTCCAACCCGCTCTCCGGCAGCGAGGTGATGGGCGGCGACACGGTGGCGGCGGCCTTCCGCAAGGCGGTGGAGGACCCCTCGGTGAAGGCCATCCTCTTCCGCGTGGACAGCCCGGGCGGCAGCTACTCCGCCAGCGACACCATCCGCCGCGAGGTGCAGCGGGCGCGCGAGGCGGGCAAGCCCGTCATCGTCTCCATGGGCACGTACGCGGCCAGCGGCGGCTACTTCGTGGCCATGGCCGGGGACAAAATCGTGGCCCAGCCGGGCACGCTGACGGGCAGCATCGGCGTGTACAACGGCAAGTTCGTCACGTCGGAGCTGTGGGCGAAGCTGGGCGTGAACTGGGACACCATCTCCTTCGGCAAGAACGCCACCTTCTCCAGCTCGGACTCGGAGTTCACGCCCGAGCAGCGCGCGAAGATGGAGTCCCAGTTGGACACCATCTACCTGGACTTCACCAGCCGCGCCGCCCAGGCGCGCAACATGCCGCTGGAGAAGCTGCAGGAGGTCGCGAAGGGGCGCGTGTGGACGGGCGAGGACGCGCTGGCGCGCGGGCTGGTGGACGCGCTCGGCGGCTACCCGAAGGCGCTGGAGCTGGTGAGGGAGGCCGCGAAGCTGGAGAAGGACGCCCCCCTGCGCATCGTGGTCTTCCCGCGCCCCAAGCCCACCGGACAGGTGCTGTCGGAGCTCCTGGGCAAGCACGAGGCGGACAACAGCGACGACGACGCGGCCGGCGCCCAGTCCGCGGTCGCGCCCCAGGTGCTGGAGCAGGTGCGGGCCGTGTACCGGGTGGGCGCGAAGCTGGGCCTGGGGGAGGAGGGCGTGGAAGGGCGCACGCTGTACGCGCCCATGCCGGAGCTGCGCTGGTAGGGGAGGGGACCGCCCCGCGTCAGAGGTGCACGGGGAGCGGCGCGCGGCCTTCGTTGGGCCGCACCAGCCGCCCGAAGACGCTGTGGTAGCGCAGGGTGTGTGACGCGCAGCGGTGGCGGCGCGGGTCGAAGACGAGGCAGTTCGCGACCGGGCCCGTGTAGACGTGCAGCGTCACGCCCGGGGCGGCGCCGGAGACGCTCACCCGGTGGATGGACGCGCTGGGGTCACGGAAGTCCACGTGCCCCGCGCCCACCGGGCCCACGCGCGAGGGCGGCCCCAGCCTCGCCCTGCCGGGCTCCGTCCCGCCCTCCAACAGCGGGTAGTTCTCCAGGAGGAATTCGCCGCGCTGGATGCTGAACCAGCACTCCTGGCCGTCATGGTCGTGGATGGGCGAGGCCACGCCCGCGGACCAGCAGTTGACGATGATCTCCAACCCCTCGTCGCGGTGGACGAGGTTGCGCGTGTAGCGGCCCGGCAGGAAGTGCAGGTAGGGCCTGAGGCTGGACGGAGCCACCCGCAGCCCCGCCAGGGCGGCGTCCACGCCCACGAGCCCCCCGGGGGACCCACGGCGTGCGCGGAGCATCCGCACGAATTCTCTCAGGCACGCATCAGCCATGCTTACAGGCTAGGAACGTCTGCGACATCCGGCCACCCTTGGGTCCACCTGTGAACGTCCGCCTCGTCGTCCCCCCCTCAAGGATTGGAGCGGGGTCCGTTGAAGGACAGCGAAGCCCCGGGTGGCTCCACGGGAAAGGGTACCGGATTTCCCAGCCCAGTTGGGAAATCGGATATCGCCGCCGCCAGCCTGGATGCGCTTTCGCTGTAATTTTACACCTTCCTGACGTAGAGGGGGAGGGTGTGATGGGCAGGTCGTCCCGGCCGAAGCACCGAGGGGGGCCGGAGGAGAGCGTGCGATGAAGAAGCGTCTGGGGGACATCCTGCTCGCGCGGGGTGTGGTGGATGCGTTGCAGTTGCAGTCGGCGCTGGCGTACCAGCGCAAGTGGGGCGTGGCGCTGGGGCAGGTGGTGGTGGATCAACGCTTCTGCACGGCGGAGGCGGTGTTGTCCGCGCTGGCGGCCCAGTCCGGAGTGGAGGCGGTGGACCTGGACACCCAGCCGCTGGACGCGTCGCTCGCGCGGTTGATTCCGCGCCGGGTGGCGGAGGCGAACCGGGTGGTCCCGCTGCGGCTGGAAGGGCAGGGGCCTCGCGACACGGTGCTGGTGGTGGCCCTGGCCGCGCCGGCGAGCCTGGCGACGCTGGACGTGGTGAAGAGCGTGTCCGGCAAGGCGCGGGTGGTGCCGAGGCTGGCCACGGACGCGGCGCTGGAGCGGGCCATCGGGCGGCTGTACCGGGGCGAGCCGGCGACACCTCAGCGCCGTCCCGGGATGGAGGGCTTCTCGCTGCCGGAGTGGGACGAAACGCTGCCCCTGGTGGTGGGCACGTCCCTGGCGGAGCTGACGGCCATGGAGGCTCCGACGGAAGCGCGGGACGTCCCGGGCCTGCCCATGCTGGCGCCCCTGGAGCCCGAGCGGACGCCGGTGCCCGAGCCGCGCGTGACGGTGCGCGAGCAAGTGCTGGTGTACGGCTGGGGCGCGGACGCGGCCGCCGGGCTGGTGCGGGTGCTGGGCGACGCGGGCTTCACGGTGAAGGTGGCGAGCACCGGGGACGTGTGCACCGCCAGCGAGTCGCAGGTGGTGGTGGCCCCGCTGCCCGCGATGGAGGTGCTGGCCCAGCGGCTGCGCGCGCAGGTGTTGGTCGCGGGCAAGACACCGGAGCGAGACCTGCATCGGGCGCAGGCGGTGCACGCCCGGGGTTTCGTGGCGGCGCCGGTGGATCCGGACCTGCTGCTGCGCGCGGTGCGGCGGCTGTCGCGCGCCTCCGAGGAAGCGCGCCTCAAGCACGCGAGCTGACGACCTCACGGCAACGCGACGAGCCGGGGCATCTCCTCCACCCCGTCGGGGAGCCACAGCGCTCCCAGGTCCAGGTGGATGGAGGGGAAGGGCTCGGCGCGCACCAGGGCGTCGTCCTCGTGGCTCGCCGTGAGGAGCCAGCCGCGCTTGAGGCGCTGGTAGACCTCCAGCGTGCGCGCGACGGGGTCCACGAGCCACACGTGGGAGACGCCGGCGCGTGCGTACAGGGGCAGCTTGCGCGCCCGGTCCAACGCGGTGGTCGCGGGGGTGAGCACCTCGCAGATCCAATCCGGCACGAGGGTGAAGAAGGCGGCGCCGGGCTCCGGCGGGGCGGCCACGCGTTCCCGGCGCCACGCGGCCAGGTCCGGTACGAGGACATCACCGCCCAGGTGCAGCTCTGGCGCGCGCAGGAAGCACCAGCGGCCGTTGCCACCCCGGCGCGGGTCCAGCCGCTCTCCCAGCTCCACGCCCATCATGAAGGCCGCGCGAGCAGGCGCGACGGAAGGGCGGGGCGAGGCCACCAGCTCGCCATCGAGGATTTCCCCGACCCAGCCTGTCGGCAGTGCCGACAGCAGCGGGTGGGAGGTGGGTTGAAGCTGCTGGAGTGCCGTCATGAACCCTCGGGGAGCGCCGGTGAACGCGAGGCATTCTAGGGAGGGGTCTGACATGCGGACCGCTGCCCGCCCGGGGCTACTTTCCGATGCAAAAACGCTGGAAAAGGGTGTCCAGGAGGGCTTCGGAAACGCTCGTTCCGGACACTTCGCCCAGGGCCTCCAGCGCGAGTCCGACCTCGCCGGAGAGCACCTCCAGGGTGGACATGCGCGAGGCCTCCTCCGCGCGGTCCAGCGCCTCGGCGGTGCGACGCAGGGCATCCGCGTGCCGTTCGGAGACGAGGGCCACCGCGGAGGGCGTGCCACCGCCCCACAATCGAGAGAGCACGGAGGTCCGGAGCGCGTCCACGCCCGCTCCCGTGAGGCCGCTGACGCGCGGCATGGCCGTGGCGCTGTCCGCTTCAACGAGCGAAGTCTGGGGCACGGAGGCCGCGCCTCCGGGCACCGTGGGGACGCTCTTCGGAGGCTCCCTCGCGACATCGCGCTGCCCCAGTGAGGTCAGGGGCTCGGGCGCGACCGCGGAGTGCATGGGTTGCTTCGGTGACCTGGATTCGACTCCGGAGCGCATGGGCTGCGACAGCGACTCGGACGCGACAGAGGAATGCGCGGGCTGCGTCGGCGACTCAGGCTCGACAGCGGAGTGCACGGGCTGCGTCAGCAGCTCCGGCACGACATCGCACTTGCCGACGACAACGAGCACGGCCGTGGATCCCGCTTCACGCATCCACGACGCGGCCTCCTCGCGCGACGCATCCGGCGGCAGCACGAGCACCGCCAGGTCCACGGCCGCGAGCAGCTCCCTCGTGCGCGCGATGCCCAGGGCCTCCACGCGACCGGCGGCCTCTCTCAAACCAGCGGTGTCGTAGAGCGTGACGCCCAGCCCGTCCCACTCGACGCGGGCCTCCAGGGCATCCCTCGTGGTGCCGGGCTCGGCGTCCACGAGCGCCCGGGCCTCGCCCACCAGCCGGTTGAACAGCGTGGACTTGCCCGCGTTCACTGGACCGTACAGCGCCACGCGAGCGCCCTGGCGCACCAGCCTTCCGCGCCCCACCTCCGCGCGCAGGGACACCGCCACGGCGCGCAGCGCGGCGACGCGAGGGCCCGCGTCCGCGTCCGCGTCCTCCGCCTCGTCCGGGAAGTTGAGGACGCCCTCCAGGTCCGCGTGGAGTTCGCGCAGCGGCTCCTCCAGCGCGCGGATCCGCTCCGCCAGGGCCCCGGACAGCCCGGCCGCGGCGGCGCGCACCGCCGCCTCCGAGTCCGCGGCCACCAGATCCGCGACCGCCTCCGCGCGGGTCAGGTCGATGCGGCCATGGAGGAACGCGCGGCGGGTGAACTCGCCGGGGAGCGCCGGGCGGACCCGGGGATCCTCCAGCGCCCTCGCGAGCAACAACCGCAAGAGGCGCGGGCTGCCATGCGCCTGGAGCTCCACCACGTCCTCGCCGGTGAAGGACTGGGGCGCCCGGAAGTAGAGGAACAGGCCCTCATCCAGCACACCGCCCGCCGCGTCCACGAACGCCGCCAGGTACGCATGGCGCGGCGTGGGCGCCAGGGGAACACCGGGCGCGAGCGCACGCCCTACCTCCAGCGCGGCCGGGCCGGACACCCGGAGGATGCCCACCGCCCCCGAGGCGGGAGCGGTGGCGAGCGCGACGATGGTGGCGGAGTCAGGCGTCATGGCGGCGGGGCAGGGGATGGCAGCGCGCGAAGGGAGCCCTCCAGACCGCTGCCCCCTCACGAAGAAAGGCACGCATCCCCACCCGGGATGCGTTCACACCGGATGGAGCGGCCCGCCCTCGCCCTTCGGACGGACCGGCCCGGCGGCCACGACTAGCGGGGCCCCTGCGGCGGGGTGGAACCCCGGGCGGCGCGCTCCACGTCGTCGCGGTGCTCGTTGATGTACTTCTCGACCTCGGCGTCGTCGACCTGCAGGTCGCGCAGCACGCCCGGATAGACGAAGCGGAAGGCCGGGGACTCCTCGTCCCCACGCAGACGGAAGCTCATCTTCAGCACCGCCGCGCCATACAGCTTGTCTTTCAAACCCTTCGCCTTACCCATTCGCTCCTCTCGTCCCAGGCGCCCGCCGGCGGCTCCGAGCGGGCCCCTTGGGGCACCCGCTCAGGCGTCGACGTCGTCCTCGTCGTCGTCCGGCAGCAGGCTCCGCTTGGGCATCGGGGCGGGCTTCGCCGGGGTGAACACCACGCGTCGGTTGCGGCCTTCACCTTCGGCCGCCACCTTCACGCCTTCCACTCCTTCTACCGCCTTCAGGACGCGTGTGCGGTCCTCTGTCTTCATCGCGGCGAACGCGTAGAAGCGCCCCAGGCTGGCGGACTTCTCCGCGAGCCGGCGGACGGCCTCCCGCAGCACCGGATCCTCTTCGACCTGCACGGAGCGCTCGTCCGCCTCCGCGCCCTTCGCCGGCGCCGGCGCGGCCTTCGCGACGGGCTGTCCCCCGCGCTGGCCACCGCGAGCGTTCGGCTGCGGCTGCGCCACGGGAGCCGGCGCGGCGGCCCGAGCGGGCTGCGCGGGCGCGGCCGCCGCCACCTGCGCCACGGCGGCCGTCGGCGCGGCGACAGGGGCCGGCTGCCCGGCGTCACGGCGCGGCCGGGGCTCCGGGTGCGCGCCCGCGCCCAGCATCACCCAGCGGCGCTCGACGCCAGGGCGGTGGAGCATCTTGTTGAGCAGGAACTGGAGCGAATCCAGGACCTGGCTGCGCTTGCCCGGCTCCACGCCCTGAGGGGCGCCGGACTCGAAGTGGAGCGCCACGGACAGGCTGCCGTCGGAGGCGTCCTGCAGGTCCAGCCGGGCAGGGAAGCCCATCAGCCCGAGGATGTCCCCCAACAGCCGCTCCACCCGGGGGCGGAAGTCCCCCCCGCCCACCACGCCCTGAGTCCCGCTCACTTGCGTTTGCCTCCCCCGGCGGACACCACCGCCGGCGTCCCGCCGCCCGTCTGGTTCTTCTTGCGGTCCAGCCACTTGCGCAGGCCGTACTGCTGGCCAATGGAGAGCACGTTGTTGGTGAAGATGTAGAGCGACAGGCCCGCGGGGTACTGGAGCAGCGTGAAGGTGAAGATGACGGGCATCACCCAGGTCATCATCCGCGCCTGCGCCGCGTCCATCATCTGCGGCTGCATCTTCTGCGTGATGATCATCGACACGCCCAGCGCCAGGGGCAGCAGGTACGTGGGGTCCTTGTAGGTGAGGTCCCGCCAGATGGGCCCGACGAACGGCTCGCCGTAGATTTCGAAGCTGTTGCGCAGCGACGTGAAGAGCGCGATCCACACCGGCATCTGGATGAGCAGGGGCAGGCAGCCGCCCAGGGGGTTCACCTTCGCCTCCTGGTACAGCTTCATGATCTCCACGTTCTGGCGCTCTTTGTCCTCCGCGAACTTCTTGCGGATCTCATCCATCTTCGGCTGCAGCACCTTCACCGCCTCCATGCTGACCATGGAGCGGTAGGTGAGCGGCAGCAGCGCCAGCTTCACCACCACGGTGAGCAGGATGATGGCCACGCCCCAGTTCCCCACGATGCCGTGGAAGAACTTCATGATGGTGAGCAGCAGCTTGCAGACCACCGCCCAGATGCCGAAGTCGACCGTGTCCTCCAGCAGCGGGTGGAACGGCGCGGCGGTCAGGCCGGCGACATTGCGCAGCTCGGGGCCCGGCACCGGGCGCAGCAGGTCCGGATCCTTGGGGCCCAGGTAGCCGCCGAAGCGGAACGTCGCCACCTGGCCGGGGGCCACGTTGAGCGGGAAGCCCGCGGACACCTCGCGCGCGGTGGGCGAGGCGACGAGCGTGCAGTGGCCGGCGATGGGGCCGTCCAGCGGGTAGAGCGCGGAGAGGAAGTACTGCTGGTCGATGCCGAAGAAGGCAATCTGGCCGCGCGTCTCCTCCGGCGGCTTGTCTCCCGGGGACAGCTTGTGGAGCTTGTCGTCCACCCAGCACGCGGAGCGGCTCAGGTTGCCCACGCCGCCGAAGAAGGACGGCGCGTGCTCGAACTCCGGGTCGATGGCGCGGCCGTAGTGCACCTTGAGCTCGCCCGACTGCGGCTGGCTGGAGGTGTTGCGCACCTGGAGGGTGTAGGTGAACTCGAAGCCCTCGCGCGGCCACAGGACCGTCTTGGTCACCTCCCACGGGCCCTGGCGGCCGGTGAACGCGACGCTGCCGCCGTTGTCCGAGGGGCCCTCCTGCACGGCGTAGCGGGTGTTCGCCGCCAGCGGCGCGCCCCCTTCAATCGTCACCGCGAGCGGCAGGGGCTGGCCGGGCACCGGGTGCGCCACGTTCATCTGCGGCGGCGGCGGGATGTCCTTGCCGAAGAGCTTCTCGAAGCCCTCCTTGACGGTGAGCGACTGCTGCTCGCGCATCTTCGTGCCCTGGAGCACGGCGGAGGTGAGGCCGGCGCCCTCGGAGGAGAAGGTGTACTTGACCTCCGGCCGGGCGAAGTCCGCGGTGCGCACGGGGGGCGGGGGGGCCTCCGTGGAGGGCGCGTGGGTGCCCGCGTCCTCGCCCAGGCCCGGTGGCGGCACGGCGGCCATGCCCGGGGTACCGGCATCCAGGGTGGCGGCCATCTCCACACCGGCGTCCGCGCCCTCGGCGCCCGGCGGCGGCGTCTTCGGAGCGAAGAAGAAGGTGTAGGCGGCGGTGGCCGCGAAGGAGAGGGCGAGCGCCAGGAGCAGCCGCTTCTGTGAATCGTTGGACTGGGGCGACAGCGGGTCGTTCGTCATGGATTTCCCTGTACCGGCGGAGGAGGGCCGGAGGGCGGGCGGAAGCGAACCGTCAGGGGACGGGATCGAATCCACCGGGGTGGAATGGCTGGCAGCGCATCAGGCGCCAGACAGTGAGGGCGCTGCCCTTCAAGCCGCCGTGCTTCTCCAGCGCCTGCATGGCGTAGGTGGAGCACGAGGGATGGAACCGACACGCCTTCGGCAGCAGCGGCCCCAGGAACCGCCGGTAGAAGCGGATGGGCAGGGCGATGACGAAGGCGAGTGGACTCATGGGGCGGACTCTTTGGGTGGCACCGGTGGTGCCGAAAAGAGCCGTTGCAGCTTACGGGTGACGCCGTCGAACGCACGGGAAACTTGCGCGAAGGAGGCTCCCTTCGCCGAGGAGCGAACGACCAGGACTACGTCGAGACCGGGGGGCCATTGCCCGCGGCGCTTGCGGAACAGCTCGCGAAGCAGCCTGCGCAGGCGCGCGCGCACCACCGCGTTGCCCACCTTGCTGGAGACGGTGAGTCCTACGCGGGAGTGCGCCCGGGAATTGCGTTGAACGAGGGCCAGGAGGCAGTCGGACGGAATCTTCTGACCGCCCTCCTGGACTTCGAGGAACTCACGCCGCTGGAGCAGGCGAAAGGCCTTGGGGAAGCGCTCGTCGGTTGCCTGAGGCACCCGCGGCGCCGCTCCCTCGGCCATCGTCCGTGCGTCCAGTTACTTCTTGAACGACGACACCACCAGGCGCTTACGGCCCTTCGCGCGGCGGCGCTTGAGGACATCCCGGCCGGACTTGGTGGCGTTCCGCTTACGGAACCCGTGGGCGCGGTTGCGCCGGATCTTCGACGGCTGGTACGTGCGCTTGGACACAACGACTCCTGAGAGCTGAAGGTGGCGCCTGGAACACCCGGCGCGACCCGTACAGTGGAAAGGGGGCGTCCGTAACCCTATTTCCTGGACAAGTCAATCAAGGATCACTTCGCCGGCCCTACAGCCCTGCGCCGGTGGACGCGGCCGATCATGTAGGAAAAGGGGGGACGGGGCAAGGAACGGCCATGGGGTTGTTCCAATAGAGCGCGTGGATGCGCTCCGTCCCGTCATGTAGGACCTCCGCTTCCGAAGCGAAGCGCTCGGGAAGGTCTTCCGGGAGTGGCAGCGCCTTCGGCGTGGGCGACAGGGAGTCCTGGTACAGGAAGAGGTCGTGGACCGAGGCCTCTCCCGGTGCGCCGCTTCGGCGGAGCAGGAACGTCCGTCCTTCCGCCGTCGTCGCGAACAAGGTCCTGCGGGCATCCCTGGGCATCCCCCGGGGACGGGGCGGGGAACAATCCCTGACCTCGGACACGCGGCGCGGATCCTCCAGAAGCGCTCCGCCCACCGTCCAGCACCCGACGTCCCGACCTCCACCGGGGATCCGTTCAGGTGGCGACGCCACCCACCTCCCGCGAACCCCCGGAACGCCTCTCTCAGCAGAGGCGATCCGGATCCACGCCCGGGCGTCGCGCGCGGATCCGCCGGGAGATCATCCGCGCACCGCCAACCCCTTGGAACTCCGGTGCTACAGGCCGGTTCCTTGATCAGCCCGATACCGTCTGTTAGCACCGCCAGACGCCCGCTGGTTCTCCTGATCCGCGCCGTCCCCGAGCCTTCGTGTGAACGCCCTCGCCCAAGCCCCCATGCCGTCGCTGCCCAGTGCCGGAGTCATCTGGACCCGCACGCTGGAAGCCATCCGCCAGGAGGGGCTCCACTACGCGCTGACCTGGCTGGAGCGGATGCGCCCCATGGAGGTGCGTGAGAACGCCCTCGTCCTGGGCGTGCCCGACCGCTTCTTCCGCGACTGGGTGGATGACCACTACCGGTCCATGCTGGAGACGCACCTGGCCCGGCTGGAGCCGTCCCTGGGCCGCGTCGCCTATGAGGTCGTCGTCGGTCCTCCGCCGACGTCGGACCTGCCGCCCACGCCCACCGTGAAGGTGAACTCCCTGCGGCCGGCGCGGCTCAACCCGCGCTTCACCTTCGACACCTACGTGGTCGCGGACAGCAACCAGCTCCCCGCCGCGGCGGCGCAGGCCGTGGCCCACCGACCGGGCCACAACTACAACCCGCTCTACATCTACGGCGGCACCGGCCTGGGCAAGACGCACCTGCTCCAGGCGGTGGGCAATCACATCTGGGAGAAGGACCCCACCCAGCGCATCGTCTATCTCTCCAGCGAGCAGTTCACCAACGAGTACGTGGAGAGCGTGCGCGAACACCGCATGACGGACTTCCGCCGGAAGTTCCGGGAAGAGTGCGACGTGCTGCTCATCGACGACATCCAGTTCCTGGGCAAGCGCGAGGAGACGCAGAAGGAGTTCTTCTACACCTTCGAGACGCTCTTCGGCCTCAACAAGGCCATCGTGCTCACCAGCGACATGGTGCCCGCGGAGGTCCCCGGCATGGAGGACCGGCTGCGAAGCCGCTTCGCCATGGGCCTGATGGCGGACATCCGCGAGCCCACCTACGAGACGCGCGTCGCCATCCTCCAGAAGAAGGCGGAGCAGGAGGGCCTGAACCTGCCGGACCCCGTGGCGCACTTCATCGCCCGGCATGTGCAGAAGAACGTGCGCGAGCTGGAAGGCGCGCTCGTGAAGCTGTCCGCCATGCACAGCCTGACGCGGCAGCCGGTGACGGAGGAGTTCGCGGCCCAGGTGCTGCGCGACATCCTGCCCGCGCAGCGCACCGTGGACGTGGAGGCCATCCAGCGGGAGGTGGCCCGCTTCTACAAGGTGACCGTGGACGCGCTGAAGGAGGACCGGCGCCACAAGGCGCTGGCGCACGCGCGCCAGGTGGCCATGTACCTGAGCCGCAAGCTGACGAAGAGCTCCTTCCCGGAGATCGCCTCGCGCTTCAACAAGGACCACTCCACCGTCATCTCCGCCGTGCGCAAGGTGGAGGGCCTGCGGGAGACGGACGCGGCCGTGCACCGCGACCTGTCGGAGCTGGAGACGAAGCTCGGCGGGATGTGAGCCTTTCAGTTCGCGGGGGCCGGCTCCGAGATGGCGGACACGGCCCCGAGCGTCCTGCCGCTCTCCTGCTCGTCCAGCTCCTCCGCGATGTCCCCCAGGGCGACGATGCCCACCAGCCGCTTGTCCCGGTTGAGCACCAGCAGGCGGCGGATCTTCGAAGCCCGCATCTTCTGGGCCACCTGGGTGAGGTCATCGTCGTCGTAGACGTACTCCACCCCGCGCGTCATCGCCTGGGCCACCTGGGTCCTCTCCACGTCCAGCCCCTGGGACACCGCGCGGATCACGATGTCCCGGTCGGTGAGCATGCCCACCAGCTCGTCGCCGTCGCAGACCGGCAGGGAGCCCACGTCCAGGGCGCGCATCTTCTCCGCGGCGACCTTCAGGGAATCCACCGGACGGACGGTCTCCACGTCCGGGGTCATCGCGTCGCTCACACGTTCCGTTGCCATGGCGTCTCTCCGGCTGCGGTTCCCCTTCAGCGTGGGCACCACACCGCCTGCTGACAGGCGCCGGGGACGGGAATGTCTGTCCATGTCCCCAGGCTCCGGGCAGGCCACGGCTCCAGGGGCTCTCCAGGGAGCTCACATCAAGGCGCCCGGCCGGGAGCTCCCTCTTTATTCACAGACACCCTGACCGCTCCGTTCAACCCTCACGGGACATCAACCAGCGCGCGATATCCCTCAGCGGGGCCCTCAGGACGTAACCCCAGGCGGACAGGATGACGATTCCCAGGAGCATGCCGCCAATCGCATACCCCCGGCGGTCGATGGGTGGGGAAGCCTTCAGGTCCACGCGCGTCAGCGCCACCGCGCCGAAAATCACCGCGAACGGCGCGAGCAGGGGCATCAGCACCGCGTTGACACCGAGCCGCAATGCCTGACGCGCGAGGGGGTTGTTGAGGCGCCGGTCCCACAACACCCTCAGCGCCTTGGCGGTCACGGGGCGCTGGAAGAAGAGCTGGTTGCGCACGTCCCGGTGGATGCCCCACGCGACGAGCATCCCGGGGCTGGCGCACAGCAACAGGAACCAGAGCGGTTGACTCACCTGGGTCCACATGACCCACGCCATCACCAGCGGCGGCAGCAACAGGGCGTGCCGCGCCCAGGGCTTGCCCAGGAAGAAGGCCACGCCCACCGGCGCCGCCGCGAGCATCAGGACCGCGAGCAGCGTGTGCCACGTGGGCCCCAGCCCCCACGCCACGAAGCAGGCGATGGCCCCCACGCAGAGCAGCAGCGTGACGAACCCCACCGTCCACGTCCACCCGTCGCGCCGGCCCCAGAAGCGCTGGCGCAGGGCCTCCAGGTAGTTCACGTCCGGACGCGCCGCGCAGGCCGCGCAGAACCGCTGGCCCTCCAGGCCCAGCACGGCCGTGGAGCACGCCGCGCACATGAAACCGCCGCACCGGGAACAGGTGCCGCCCGCGAGCACTTCCGGGTGGGCGACGCAGGGGACCGCCGCGGAAACGGGAACCTCCAGGCTCATGGCCGCAGTGTCGCACGGCGAGCAACACCCCACACAGGGCCGCCTTCGGGATTACAGGCCCCGGGGCGCGTGCTAAGCGCGCAGGTCCTGTCCTGAACCGTGGAGGAATCTTGTCCCGATTGAAGGCCCTCGCCGCCGCGGCCCTGTTCATGGGGCTTCCGGCGTTCGCGCAGACTCCCGAGGCGAAGCCCCTGGAGCCTGGCCGCGAAAACCTGGCCATCCCGTATGAGAAGTACACGCTGCCCAACGGCCTGGAGGTCATCCTCTCCGTGGACCGCAAGCTGCCCGTGGTGGCCGTCAATGTCTGGTACCACGTGGGTGCCTTTGACGAGCAGCCGGGCCGCACCGGCTTCGCGCACCTCTTCGAGCACATGATGTTCCAGGGCTCCAAGCACGTGCCGGACGACGTGCACATCGGCCTCCTGGAGCAGGCCGGGGCCAGCGACCTCAACGGCACCACCAGCTTCGACCGCACCAACTACTACGAGACCGTGCCCAGCAACCTGCTGGAGACCGCCCTCTGGCTGGAGAGCGACCGCATGGGCTTCCTGCTGGACGCCCTCACGGAGAAGAAGCTCCAGACCCAGAAGGAGGTGGTCAAGAACGAGCGCCGCCAGAGCGTGGAGACCGCCCCCTACGGTGAAGCCCAGGAGAAGGCGTGGCAGGCGCTGTTCCCGCCTCCGCACCCGTACTCGGGGAACGTCATCGGGTCCATGAAGGACCTGGACGCGGCCACCGTGGACGACGTGAAGTCGTTCTTCCGCACCTGGTACGCGCCCGCCAACGCGACGCTCGCCATCGTGGGCGACTTCGACCCCGCGAAGGCCAAGGCCCTGGTGGAGAAGTACTTCGCCACGCTGCCCTCCGGCCCCAAGCCCAAGCGCCCCGACGTGGCGCCCGTGAAGCACACCGAGGAGGTGGTCATCCGCCACGACGAGAAGGTGGCCACGCTGCCGCTGCTCTCGATGTCCTGGCTCACCGCCCCGTACCTGACGCCGGGGGACGCGACGGCGGACGTGCTCGCCACGGCGCTGGGCACCGGCCGCGCGAGCCGCCTGTACCGCCGCCTGGTGCTGGACAAGCAGCTGGCGCAGAGCGTGGACGCCACGCAGCAGAGCCAGGGCGCGCAGTCCGTCTTCTCCATCGAAGCGGTGGCCCGGCCCGGCGTCTCCACCGACACGCTGAAGAAGGAGATCGACGCGGTGCTGGACGAGGTCCGCAAGGACGGCATCACGGAGGAGGAGATCGTCCGCGCGCGCACCCGCTATGACACGCGCCAGCTGGCGGGCCTGCAGGCCGTGGGCGGCTCCGGCAGCAAGTCCGACACGCTCCAGACCTACAACCAGTTCGTGGGCGAGCCCAGCTACGTCGCGCAGGACCTGGCGCGCTACCAGGAAGTCACGCCCGCGAAGGTGAAGCAGTTCGCCAACGACGTGCTGCGTCCCGACGCGCGCGTCACCCTCCACGCGGTGCCGTCCAGCAAGGCCGCGCCTCAGTCTTCCGGTTCGGGCAAGGAGGCCCGTTGACCATGCACCGCCGAATCCTCACCGCCCTCCTCGCGCTGACCGTCTCCGGCTGCGCCACCACCAAGCCCGCGGAAGCCCCTCCCAGCGAAGCGCCAACGCAGCAGGCCCCGGCCCCCGCGCAGGACGCCGAGGCGTTCCGCGCCACGCCGCCCACGCCCGGCAAGCCGCCGGAGCTGGTGCTGCCCACGTTCGAGAAGGCGCAGCTGGACAACGGGCTCACCGTCATCGTCAGCACGCGCAAGGAGCTGCCGCTGGTGTTCGTGGGCATCGCCTTCGCCGCGGGCGTGTCGCAGGAGCCCCCCGCGAAGCTGGGCATCGCGGACCTGTCCTACCGCATGCTGCTGGAGGGCGCGGGCAAGCGCGACACCGTGGCGCTGGACAACGCGTTCGCGGACCTGGGCGTCTCGCCCGCGATGTCGGTGGATCCCGACGGCGCCTTCGTGGGCGCGCGCGTGCTGACGCGCAACGTGGACGCCGCGATGTCGCTCCTGTCGGACGTGGTGCTGCGGCCCACCTTCGACGCCAAGGCCTTCGAGCGGCGCAAGAAGCAGCAGCTGGGTGAGCTGGTGCGCCGCATGGGCGACCCGAACTTCCTCGCGCAGCAGGCCTACTACCAGGCGGTCTTCGGCGCGGACCACCCCTACGGCCACACGTCCGGGGGCACGCCGAAGACGGTGGAGTCGCTCACGCTGGCGGACGCGAAGAACTTCTACCTGAAGAACACCGGCCCCCGCGCCGCCGCGCTCATCATGACCGGCGACGTGACGCTGCCGCAGGCGGTGGAGTGGGCGAAGAAGTACTTTGGCGGGTGGAAGGGTGGGGCCGTCGCGCCCAAGCCGCCGCCCACGCCGCCCGTGCCCCCGCGCCAGCAGGTGCGCATCGTGCCCAAGCCGGGCCTGGAGCAGACGGTGGTGCTGGTGGGCCGTCCCGGCCTCGCCGCGGGCCACGCGGACGAGTACCCGCTGGAGCTGGCCACCACGGTGTTCGGCGGCTTCTTCGGCAGCCGGCTGAACATGAACATCCGCGAGGACAAGGGCTACAGCTACGGCGCCAACGCGCACCTGGGCACGCGCCTGGGCGTGGGTCCGCTCACCGCGTACGCGGCCGTGCGGCGCGACGTGACGGGCCCCGCGCTCAACGAGTTCATCAAGGAGCTGGCCGGCATCAAGACGAACCCCATCACGGAGAAGGAGCTGGCGGCCGCGCGCGAGGGCCTCATCCGCGCCTTCCCGGGCGCCTTCGAGACGGTGGAGGGCCTGGGCAGCAGCGCCGCGCAGCTCTACTTCCACCGCCGCCCCATGG
Organism: Corallococcus sp. Z5C101001; assembly: GCF_007352635.1. NCBI lineage: Bacteria > Pseudomonadati > Myxococcota > Myxococcia > Myxococcales > Myxococcaceae > Corallococcus > Corallococcus sp. Z5C101001. The sequence goes on along the minus strand of NZ_VKLU01000016.1, from coordinate 47,163 downwards.
ACGAGTTCAAGCGCAGCGTGGAGGGCCTGCGGGACGCCAGCGCCGCGGAGGTGCAGCGCGTGGCGGAGGCCTACCTGGACCCCGCGAACATGCAGGTGGTGCTCGTGGGCGACCCGCTGGTCATCCAGGAGCAGGTGACGCCGCTCAACCTGGGCAAGCTGACCCTGGTGGACCCGGAAGCGGCCCCCGCGTCCAAGTAGCGGCCCGCTTCTCTTCGTGATGTCCGGCCGGGGTCCCGACGCGGGTGTCGGGGCCCCGGCTTTTTTCATTCCCGGGTGGGCTCCGTGTCCTCCTCGCGGGCCTCGGCCTTGAGGCGGCCGCGCTCCTCGCGCTCCTCGTCGTCGATGTCGTCCATCACGCTCTGGGGGTTGTTCCGGGGCCCACCCACCGGGGCGTCGCTGTCGAAGGCGAACTTCTGCTCCTCGGTGGAGTGCTTGGCGTTGTCCGCGTACAGGGGCTTGGTGTCGTCCGCCTCCAGTCCCCGCTCCACGCGGTCCTTGGCGAAGCCGGGCTTGTGGGCGGTGTCGCTCTTCTTGCGGGTGGCCATGGGTGGCTCTCCTGGGTGGTGGGACTGCTCACCTCTGGTCAATGTCGGCAGCCCCGGCCCTCCGCACCACGGTGGACGCCTGGGGGCGGGGGCCCGACTGGCTGCCTCCTGACCTGGAGCCGCCAAAGCGGTTAGGATGGGGCTCCATGGTCGGACGCAGCGGGAACAGCCAGCGGCACGAGGGGACGACGTCCTCCGTGGGCGCGCGTCTCCAGGCCGGCCTGACTCACACTCGCACTCGCACCGGCCTGACTCCTCGCGGAGCGCGGACCGCCTGACTTCGAAGCGGACCTCCCCAGGTCCCCCCTTCCGAACCCGGCCCCGCGCTCCTCCCGAGCGCGGGGCTTTTGCGTTGCCCCACCCCGTGTCCACTGAAACCTCCCAAGGACCCCGTATGACGACGCCGCTTCCGCTGAACCACCGCAGCCGCCGTGCCCCGCTGTTCCGCGAGGAGGCCGTGTCATGCGCGTGATGAAATTCGGTGGCACCAGTGTCGCAGATGCGGACCGGATGCGCGGGGTGGTGGCGCTGGTGGAGGAGGCGCGAAAGACGGAGCGGGTGGCGGTGGTGGCCTCCGCGGTGTCTGGCATCACCAACCTGCTGGTGGAGGCGGCGCGGGTGGCGCAGGAGGGCGAGCCGGTGCAGGACGCCTGCGCCCGGTTCGACGCCACGCACTCCGCCATCGCGAAGGCGTTGAGTGGGGACCTGAAGCCCGCGCAGGCGCGGCCGCTGGCGGAGGGGCTGGTGGCGCTGGGGGTGGAGCTGCGGGGGCTGTTGCAGGGCGTGGGGCTGCTGCGGGAGTGCTCGCCGTCGGTGCTGGCGCACCTGTCGGGCCTGGGGGAGCGGGCGTCGTGCCTGCTGCTCGCGGCGCTGATGGAGGCCCGGGGGCTCTCGCTCGTGAGCGTGGATCCGCGGCAGGTGCTGGTGTGCGTGGGGGATCCGCTCCAGGCGACGCCTCGGGTGGAGGAGATCCGCGAGCGGTTCGCGCCGCTGCGCGACGGAGGCCCGGGGCTGTTGTTGATGCCGGGCTTCTTCGGCGGGGACGTGCGCGGCAAGACGATGTCGCTGGGGCGTGGGGGGTCGGACTACTCGGCGGCGCTGGCGGCGGCGGCGCTGGATGCGCGGCTGTTGGAGATCTGGACGGACGTGGACGGCATCTTCAGCGCGGACCCGCGGCTGGTGCCGGAGGCGTTCGCGCTGGAGGAGGTGAGCTTCGAGGAGGCGATGGAGCTGGCCTACTTCGGCGCGAAGGTGCTGCATCCGAAGACGATCGCCCCCGCGCGCGAGCGGGGCATCCCGGTGCGCGTGTGCAACAGCTTCCGGCCGGAGCACCCGGGCACGCGGGTGACGGCCACGGCGCCGTCGGCGCGGCACCCGGTGCGCGGGCTGTCGTTCCTGCCGGACATCGCGCTCATCAACATCGCGGGGGCGGGGTTGAAGGGCGTGCCGGGCACGGCGGCGCGGGTGTTCGAGGCGATGGCGCGGGCCTCCATCTCCGTGGTGTTGATCACCCAGGGCTCCAGCGAGTCCTCCATCAGCTTCTGCGTGGGGGAGGCGGAGGCCGCGAAGGCGGTGCTGGCCCTGGAGGACGCGTTCGAGGCGGAGCGCGAGGCGGGGAAGGTGGACCCCATCGAGCACCAGCCGGGGTTCGCGGTGTTGAGCATCGTGGGGGACGGGATGCGGCACCGCGTGGGCATGGCGGGGACGTTCTTCAGCGCGCTGGGGGACGTGGATTGCAGCATCGCGGCCATCGCGCAGGGCTCCAGTGAGCGGAGCATCTCCGCGGTGATTGCACGCGAGGACGGGCCGCGCGCGATGGCGCACGTGCACCGCAAGTGCTTTGGCACCACGGAGGTGGTGGAGCTGCTGGTGGCGGGCGTGGGCACGGTGGGTGGGGAGCTGCTGAGGCAGATCCACCAGCAGGCGCCGAAGCTGAAGGCGCATGGGTTGGATTTGAGGGTGTGCGCCATCGCCAACAGCAGACACAGCCTGGTGGCGCCGGAGGGCGTGGCGCTGGAGGGGTGGAAGGCGCGGCTGGAGGCGAGCGAGTCTGGCTTCACGCTGGAGACGTTCCGCGCGTGGGCGAAGGCGCGGCGGCCGGGCCGGCCCATCTTCGTGGACTGCACGAGCAGCGAGGACGTGGCGCTGGGGTATCCGGCGCTGATGGCCTCCGGGCTGCACGTGGTGACGGCGAACAAGAAGGCCAACGCGGGGCGGCAGGAGCACTGGCGGACGCTGCGGGAGACGGCGGCGCGGCACCAGCGGCGGTTCCTCTACGAGACGAACGTGGGGGCGGGGCTGCCGGTCATCGACACGTTGAAGAACCTGCTGCGCACGGGCGACACGGTGCACCGGGTGGAGGGCATCCTGTCGGGTTCGCTGTCGTTCATCCTGGGGCTGACGGAGGCGGGGGTGCCGCTGTCGAAGGCGGTGGGCACGGCGATGGAGAAGGGCTTCACGGAGCCGGATCCGCGCGACGACCTGGAGGGCACGGACGTGGCGCGCAAGGTGCTCATCCTCGCGCGCGAGCTGGGGCGCACGCTGGAGTTGGAGGAGGTGGCGCTGGCGTCGCTGCTGCCGGAGGAGTTCGACGCGAAGGGGCCGCTGCCGGAGTTCCTGGCGCGGCTGCCGCAGGCGGATGACCTCTTCCAGCGGCGGGTGGATGCGCACCGGAAGGAGGGCAAGGTGTTGCGCTACGTGGGCAGCGTGGGCCCGGAGGGCGTGAGCGTGGGATTGGTGCCGGTGCCGCTGGAGCATCCGCTGGCGGCGGTGAAGGGGGGCGAGAACGCGCTCAGCTTCTTGTCGGAGCGCTACAGCCCCACGCCGCTGGTGATTCGGGGTTACGGCGCGGGCGCGGCGGTGACGGCGGCGGGGGTGCTGGCGGATGTGTTGCGATTGGTGGAGGGGCCGTTGCCCTGAGCGTGGGTGTTAGGCTTTTCCTTCATGGGGAAAAGCCTGACGTCCGTCGTCCTGGCGCTGGGGATGGCGGCGTGCGCGTCCAGCACGCCGCTCCAGCAGCGCTGGGATGAAGCCGAAGCGGAGTGCGGTGACGCGAGCGAAGACGCCTGTGTCACCCTGGTGTGTGGGGACACGGCCTGTGGCTTCTATCGCTGCGAGGACGTGGCGGGGGAGGTGGTGCTGGCGCGAGGACTCCCGCCCAGGCCGCCTCCGGTGGCGGTGGCTCCCGCGCCGGGAAGTGGGCCCCGGCGCAACTGGGGCGGGAGCATGGACCTGCCGGGCGGTGCGGAGCCGGTGATGGTGTTCCCCTGGTACGGGAGCGCGAAGCCCGTCCCTCCTCAGCGCCAGTTGCCGGCGGGTCGGTTCGAGAAGCACCACATCTTCCCGCAGGCGCAGGACCTCGCACGGTGGTTCAAGGCGCGGGGCATCGACATCCACCAGTACACGATCCCCATCCCTGTCCATGTCCACCGGCGCATCCACGGTGGTGGGCCCAAGGGGGGCCTGTGGAACGAAGCCTGGCGCGAGTTCAGCAAGGCGAACAGGTCCGCGACACCTCCGGAGATCTTCAAGCACGCGGGGGAGCTCATCTACCGATTCCAGCTTCTGGGCGGTCCCATCCAGCAGTACAACTGAGCTTCAGCGCTCTGGATCCAAAGCCCATGACCCGTTTCTTCGATCTGCGCACCGACAAGGTGGCCAGGAACTCCTTCAGCGGTGACTTTGACGCCGCGCCGAAGTGGGGCCTGCCCGGCATCAAGGATTGTCCGGGCTGTGGGGCGACCTGGGCGTCATGGGGGGACCACTACCCGAGCGTGGACCTCTCAGACCTTCCAGAACGACAAGCCTTCGAAGAGGCCCGACCCGAGCCCTTCCACGAGTTCGTCCGCCTCCGGGAACTGATTCGTCCCCTGGCTCCTCCAAACGTCGCCCTCTCACCCGGCACCTCCTTTGGTCCATTGGTGGGCCGTGCCTCGGGCCAGTTCGCACCCTTCTCCGGGCTGGAAAGCTGTTGGATCCTCGTGCGCCGCGACGCCTTCGACAGCCTCCAGGCCGCCGGAGTGCGTGGGCTGCTGGGATGCAAGACGGAGTTGCGGTTCCGGCAGAAGACGCCCCCGGACATCCTCGAACTCCAGCTGGAACCCCGTGGCTTGCTGCACCCGGATTGCTTCCCGCCTGACCTGGCGCCTCCCTGTACTACCTGCGGACGACTGGGTCTCCGCCTCCCGGAGGACCCCATCCTCGATGGCACCTCACTGCCCACGGACACGGACCTATTCCGCCTGGGCAATTACAGCACCGTCCTCATCGGCACCGACCGTTTCAAGGACGCGGTGGAGCAGGGGGGATGGACCGGCATCTCCTTCCGTGAGCTTCCCGTCCACTGAACCTCACCCCTGCGGCGGGAAGGGGGGCGGCTCCACCACCACCTCCATCGGCAGGTGCTGCTTCTCCGCGATCCACTGGGCCCATAGGATGTGTTGAGATTGGTGGAGGGGCCGTTGCCCTGAGCGTGGGTGTTAGGCTTTTCCTTCATGGGGAAAAGCCTGACGTCCGTCGTCCTGGCGCTGTGGATGGCGGCGTGCGCGTCCAGCACGCCGCTCCAGCAGCGCTGGGATGAAGCCGAAGCGGAGTGCGGTGACGCCAGCGAAGACGCCTGTGTCACCCTGGTGTGTGGGGACACCGCGTGCGGCTTCTATCGCTGTGAGGACGTCGCAGGGGAGGTGGTGCTGGCGCGAGGACTCCCGCCCAGGCCGCCTCCGGTGGCCGTGGCTCCCGCGCCGGGAAGTGGGCCCCGGCGCAACTGGGGCGGGAGCATGGACCTGACGGGCGGTGCGGAGCCGGTGATGGTGTTCCCCTGGTACGGGAGCACGAAGCCCGTCCCTCCTCAGCGCCAGTTGCCGACGGGCCGGTTCGAGAAGCACCACATCTTCCCGCAGGAACAGCGCCTCGCCGAGTGGTTCGCGCGAAAGGGCATCGACATCCACCAGTACACGATCCCCATCCCTGTCCATGTCCACCGGCGCATCCACGGTGGTGGGCCCAAGGGGGGCCTGTGGAACGAAGCCTGGCGCGACTTCAAGGCGTCGAACGATGGCGCCACCCCTCCGGAGATCTTCAAGCACGCGGGGGAGCTCATCTACCGATTCCAGCTTCTGGGCGGTCCCATCGAGAAGTACAACTGACGGCTCTCGCGCGAGGAGCGCCAGCCCGTGACCCGTTTCTTCCAATTGCGCAACGACAAGGAAGCCAGGGCCCGTTTCAGCGGGGACTTCGATGCCGCGCACCCATGGGGGCTGCCAGGACTGAGGGACTGCCCAGGTTGTGGGGCCACCTGGTCCATCTCCGCTCAACACTATCCAGGCGTCGACCTGTCCCATTTCCCTGAACGCGGTCTATTCGAGGAGGCTCGCGCGGAGCCCTTCACGGAGTTCGTCCGCCTGCGTGAGTTGATTCGCCCACTGGCTCCTCTGGGTGCAAGGCTTCCACCCGGCACCACCTTCGGTCCGTTGGTGGGCCGCGCCACCGGCCAGTTCGGGCCCTTCACCGGCTTGGAGGACTCGTTGATCCTCGTGCGCCGCGACGCCTTCGACAGCCTCCAGGCCGCCGGAGTGCGTGGGCTGCTGGGATGCAAGACGGAGTTGCGGTTCCGGCAGAAGACGCCCCCGGACATCCTCGAACTCCAGCTGGAACCTCGTGGATTGCTGCACCCGGATTGCTTCCCGCCCGACCTGGCGCCCCCCTGTGCCACCTGCGGACGACTGGGACTCCGCCTCCCGGAGGACCCCATCCTCGATGGCGCCTCACTGCCCACGGACACGGACCTGTTCCGCTTGGGCAATTACAGCACCGTCCTCATCGGCACCGACCGTTTCAAGGACGCGGTGGAGCAGGGGGGATGGACCGGCATCTCCTTCCGTGAGCTTCCCGTCCACTGAACCTCACCCCTGCGGCGGGAAGGGGGGCGGCTCCACCACCACCTCCATCGGCAGGTGCTGCTTCTCCGCGATCCACTGGATCCACAGCTTGGGACGCGGCGGCGTGTCGGGGTGCTTGGGTCGCTCCAACCGGATGGACAGCCAGTTGCGGTCCCGCAGGTACAGCTCCTTGCCCACCGGCAAGAGCTCCGTCTGGAGGAAGCCCGGCAGGTCCTCCCGCGCATCCTGCGACATCGCGAGCATCCCCCTGAAGGCCAGCCATCCCGGCGGCGGATGCACGATGGGCGAGGACGTCGCCTGTTCGATGAACACCTCCCCCACCGTGCCCAGCGCCGGCACCAGGTGGTCCGGGTTGCGTGAACGCACGCGCGCCCTGGCCCCCACGTGCACGTCTCCCGACAACACCGTCACCGCGCAGTAGGACTTCCTCGCCAGCGAGAACAGGTTCATCAACAACCGCGTGCGCTCGCCGCGGTGCACCGCCGATTCCCACTGGTCCAGCAGGTCGTCCCGCAGGTCCCCGCTCATCCGCTCCATCGCCGGCCCGAAGCGCAGGTGCACCAGCGGCACCGACGACACCACCAGCACGTGCCGCGCCTTCTTCCCGTTCTCCGGCCGCTGACGGTGCTCCTCCCGCCAGGCGTCGAACGCATCCCACTGCGGCCGACTCATCACCGTGAACTCGGTCCGCGGATGCGCGCCCTTCTCGTCGAGCTTCCTGCTGGTCCTGCCGCTTCGCAGGTCCAGCATCACCACGTCCAGGTCGCAGTCCGCCGTGGAGAAACAATACGTCTGGAAATAGTGCCGGGTGCCTCGCGGATCCACGTCCAAGGCCTCGCGCCACAGGGGCTTGACCACGCCCAGGTCGTCCGGCTCGCGCGCCATCCCCGGCTGGTCGAGCGTGCCTCTCTGGAAGGCCTCGAACGTCCGCGCCGCCGCGCTGTAGATGGCCCGGTACCAGTGCGACGCCTGAAGGTCCTCCTGTGAACCCCACCCGTCGAAGATGTCGTGGTCGTCCCACATGAAGAGCCCCGGCACCCGCTTCAGCAGCTCCGCGATGCCCTGGTCCCCGCCCCACCGCTCCCGGTAAAGCCATACATACTCCGTGAGCAGCTTCTCGCGGAGGCCCTCCGGGACCTGGGCCTTCAACCGCTCGGAGCGCCGCAGCTTCATGAACCCGTTGAGCAGGTCCATCGTGCCGTGGAGCGAGTCCGCGTAGAGCTGATCCCCCCCTCCCACGAGCAGTTGGAGACCCGGCGTCTTGTCCGGATCCGTCGGCTCCTCCTGGTGTTGCTTCAGCATCCGGTCCCAGAGCGCGAAGGGCTGCTCCAGGTCGCTCCAATCACTCGCACGGCTGGCGCCATTGCAGGAGAAGAACGCGATGTTCGGCGACACGCCCTTGGGGGGCACGACGATGTCCGACACCACCAGCGGCACCGACGGGTCGAGCGGCGGCGGCGAGGGCGGGTCGCCACGAGGGGGCGGACGCTCGAACGTCACCGGCACGCCGGGATGGTCCGGGGACTCGAAGTGATAGGTCAGCCGCTGGGCCGCCTCCGTGCGCGGCAGCACCACCTCCCAACGCCACACCACCCCCCGTGTGTCCTCGGGCAGGGCGGTGAAGTCCGCCGCGGGCCTCGCCTTCTCCTCGCCGTTCAGCGCCTTGACCGGCTGGCCCCTCGCGTCCCTGAAACACAGCGTCAGCGCCGGGGCCCGCGCGGCCGACGGGCTGTCCAGGAACAGGTTGACGAAGAAGCTCCACACATCGTGGGACCTCGGGTCGGGCGTGGCCTGCGCCTTCGCGTAGAGGATGGGTCCGAGCAGCAGCTTCATCACGCCCCCGTTGAACCGTGAGGCCGACCTCCGGCCCGGCGGGAAAGCGTGTCACAGACCTCCGCTCGCGTCGAAGAAGGCGCGAAGCCCGCCCGCTCCCCCCTTGCGCGGCGGCGCGGCGAAGACCCTCTCCCAGCCCCCCGCGGACGCGGGGCGTGCGTGGCTACTTCGCGCCCTTGCGCAGGAAGTCCAGCAGGGCGGCGTGCCACTTCTCCGGCGCCTCGAAGTGCGGGATGTGGCCCACGTCCGGGAGCTCCACCAGGGTCGCGCCCGGGATGGCCGCGGCCGTCTTCTTCCCCAGCGCCGGGTACTGGCCCAGCCTCGGGAGCAGCGCGGGCGGCACGCTGCCCTTGCCCACCACCGTGCGGTCCTCCTGGCCAATGACGACCAGCGTGGGGACCTTCACGAGCGGGAACTCGTGCACCACCGGCTGCTCGTAGATCATCGTCTGCGTGGCGGCGGCCACCCAGGCCATGCGCGGGTACTCGCCGCTGAGCGTCTGGCGGTAGAGGACCTGGACGTATTCGTCGTACTCGGGCTTCCACTTCACGTAGTAGCCGCGCTGGTACTTGCGCAGGCCCTCCTCCGTGGCCTGGAGGTTCTCGCGGTAGAGGTCCTCGGTGGACTTCCACGGGACGCTCTCCCGGTAGTCCTCCAACCCGATGGGGTTCTCCAGCACCAGCCGCGCCGTCGTCTCCGGGTACATCAACGCGAAGCGGGTGGCGAGCATGCCTCCCATGGAGTGCCCGACGACGGTGGCCTGCTTCACGCCCACCGTGTCGAGCACCTGCTTCGTCAGCGACGCCAGCGTGTGGAAGCTGTACGCGATGGCGGGCTTGGACGACTTGCCGAAGCCAATCTGGTCCGGCACCACGACGCGGTAGCCCGCGCCGGTGAGGACGCGGATCGTGTCCTTCCAGTACGCGCCGAAGAAGTTCTTCCCGTGCAGCAGCACCACGGTGCGCCCGTTGGCGTTGGCCGTGGGCTTCACGTCCATGTACGCCATGCGCAGGTCCTGGCCCTCCAGCGTGACGGGCAGGAACTGCACGGGCGCGGGGTAGGGGTAGCCCTCCATGCCCAGGCCCAGCGCCTCCGGGGCGCGTTTCGTGTCCTGCGCGTTCGCCGCCGGAGCGGACAGGAGCAGGGCGGAGAGCAGCAGCGCGGGGACTCGGACGGACATGGGTCTCCAGGGGGTGGAACGGGTCGCGGAGAACGGAGGTCGCGCCAGGACATTCCCCCGCGCCCCGGTTTTCAGAGGGCCCCGCCCTCGCGAAGGGGGATGCCGAACTCCAGGTACGCCTTGAGGCACGCCATCATGTGCATCCACCCGCCACAGTTGTCGTAGGAGGCCTTCAGCCCCTTCGCGTCCTGCGTCCAGCCCGACTCGCTCACCTGCACCAGCGTGGCCCCGCCCTCCAGCGGCTTGAAGACCATCTCCACCCGCGTGGAGCCGCCCGTCGCAGACGGCCACTCGAAGAGGATCCGCTCGTCGCGGACCACCTGGCGGACGGTGACGTCGAACTCCCCCGGCGCCTCTGCGAACGACCACTTCACCGTCGTGCCCTCCACCAGCGGCCCGCTGGCCTTCTGCACGAAGTAGCCCCCCAGCTTCGCGGGGTTCACCACCGCCTCGAAGACCTCCGCCGCGGGCTTCCGGATCTTCAACTGCACCTGGAACTTCGGCTCCATGCGCCACCTCGTGCCGTGAACTGGTTCCAGCGCGGAATAGGTTATATAAATATAACATGTCAAGGAGCACCCAGGACGACCTCCTCTTCAAGGCGCTGGCGGACTCGCGGCGGCGGGCCATCCTGGACCTGTTGAAGGACGCGCCCCGGACCACCGGGGAGCTGTGCGAACACTTCGAGGCGACCCTGGACCGCTGCACGGTGATGCAGCACCTCGGGGTGCTGGAGAAGGCGGAGCTCGTCGTGTCGCGCAAGGAGGGGCGGACGCGGTGGAACTACCTCAACGCCGCGCCCATCCAGGACATCCACGCGCGGTGGATCTCCTCCTACGCCACGCACGCGGTGAAGCTCTTGTCGAAGCTGAAGCGGGACCTGGAGGAGGACTGAGGGCCGGCCGTCAGTGCGCGCTGTCGGAGAAGGGGCGCACCTCCGCCTGGGGCGTGGGCCGGTTCTCGAAGCGGTGGGGCTTGAGCAGGCGCGCGGAGAGCACCAGGGTGAGGAAGAGGGCGCTCGCGCCGAGCGTCACGAGGCGCAGGTTCATCCGGTCCGCCAGCGCGCCCTGGAACCAGACGCCCAGCGAATAGCCCGCGCCCAGCACCATGCTGTAGAGGCTGCCCATGCGCGCCTGGAGCTCGCGCGGCACGCGGTTCTGGCAGGACGCGCTGAGGCTGCTCATCAGCACCAGGTAGTTGGCGCCCAGGAAGAAGATGCACACCGCCGCCACCTGGAGCGTGGGCGCCAGCCAGTACACGCCCGACAGCATCGCGATGGACATGGCCGCGTAGCCGCGCAGCCTGCCCTGGCCGACCATCTCCGCGAGCGTGCCCACGCACAGCGCCGCCGTCACCGCGCCCGCGCCCTGGCAGGTCACCAGCAGCGACGTCGCCGCGGCGCCCTGGCCCAGCTCCCGGATGGCGAACACCGGCACCAGCCCGATGAAGGGCGCCACCAGCGCCGCCACGAAGAAGGTGGCCACCAGCACCAGCGAGATGTCCTCGTCGCGGTACGCCACCGTGATGCCTCGCACGATGCCGTCGAGCAGCGGCTCGCGCTTCACCCGGGGGTCCCGCGCCGGAGGCACCACGCGCCACAGCGCCACCAGCACCGCGAAGAAGGACAGCGTGTTCGCGAGCAGCGCCCACGCGGGCCCGCCCGCCTGCAACACCACCGCGGCCAGCGTGGGCCCCAGGATGCGGCCCAGGTTGAACTGCGCCGAGTTGAGGCTGGTGGACAGGTGCAGCTCGTGCGGCGGCACCAGCTCCGCGAGCAGCGCGGAGAAGGCCGGGTAGGTGAGCGTGCTCACGCACCCGCTGAGGAACGAGATGACGCCGATGGCGGACACCGACAGCTGTCCCCGGAACGCCAGCACCGTCAGCACGCCCGCGAGCGCCGCCTGGAGCAGCGCGCCCAGCGCCGCGTACGCGCGCCGGTCGAAGCGATCCGCCAGCGCCCCACCCACCGGCGCCAGGAACACCGCGGGCAGGAACGACAGCGCGACGATGGCGCCCGTCCACTCGGCGCGGCCCGTCGTCTGCGTGACGTACACGCCCATCGCCACCGTCTCCATCCAGGTGCCGATGTTGGAGATGAGCGCGCCCAGCCACACCGCGAAGTAGCCGGGGTATTCGAACGGGCGCAGCGAAGTGAGTCTTGGCAGTCGATGGGCAGGCACGGCGGATCTTCTCTTAGCGCACGCCGCGCGAGCGCGCCTTGCCCGGCGCGGCACGCTTGGGGGCGCAATGATGCGCACGGCAGTCCAGGCAGCAGCCCGGCTTCAACGAGCCACGCATTCCCCGAGGGAGCAGCGTGGAACGGGATGTTTTAGCGGCCCCGGCGTGGAGGGTCCATGGGTGGGGGTGCGGCGTTGTCGGGAAGGCGCCGCGCTACGGCGCGGAGCTGGAGGCCGTCGCGGGTGACTTGCGCGGGGAGAGGCGGCCATCGTCGGCGATGCGGGCGCCGGTGTCCGGGAAGTCCTCGGCGGTGAGCTTGCGCACCAGCGAGACGACCTTGGCGGCGGGGTCCGGCTGCGTGATGCCTTCGCCCACCTGCCGGGTGGGGAGGATGCGGCCGGTGGAGAAGCGGCCCTGGCTGTCCAGCTCCACCTCCAGGACCATGCCCAGGCCCTGCGGCCCCTGGAGGTTGAAGCGGCCGTAGGTGGCGAAGTTGCCCATGGAGTAGGCGATGAGGCGGCCCTGGTAGAACTCCATCGCGCGCGCGACGTGCGGGCCGTGGCCCAGCACCAGGTGCGCGCCCGCGTCCACCACCGCGTGGGTGAAGGCGCGCAGGTCGCCGCGGTCCTCGCCGAAGAACATCTCCTTGCCGGGCGGGACGTGCAGGGCCTTGCCGCCCTCGGCGCCGCCGTGGAAGGAGACGATGACGATGTCGTGCGTGGCGGCCACCTGCTTCACCAGCGCGGTGGCGGTGGGCAGGTTGTTGAGGTGGTTGCAGCCCGCGGACGTGTGGAAGGCCACGAGTCCAATCTTCAGCCCGTTGCGCTCCAGCGTGGCCACGCTGCCCGGGGGCCCGCTCCACGCGATGCCCAGCGCGTCCAGGGTGGACTCGGTGGCGCGGCGGCACTCCTCGCCGAAGTCACCGGAGTGGTTGTTCGCGGTGGAGACCACGTCCACGCCGGCCTGCTGGAGGTACTGGCCGAACGAGGTGGGCGAACGGAACGCGTAGCAGTTGGAGGCGGAGCGGCACTTGGTGGTGCGGCCGGTGTCGCAGAGCGGGCCCTCGAGGTTGACGAAGGTGAGGTCCGCGTCCTCCAGCAGGGGGCGCACGGCGGCGATGACGCTGCCGCCGCCTTCCGGGGGCAGGTAGCCCTCCGGCACGGTGGTGCCGAGCATCAGGTCGCCAGTGGCGCGGATGCGCAGCTTCGCGCCCGGGGGCGGGGGAGGGCGGGGCGGGCCGTTCAACGGCTGCGCGAGCCGGGCCTGGAGCGCGGCCTGGTTGCGGGCCTGGGTGAGCGCGCCTTCCAGGTCGGGCTGGTGGGGGTTGAGCGCGCGCACCTGGGTCCATTGCGCGAGGGAGTCCGCCCAGCGGCCCTCGACGGAGTAGGCCCAGCCCAGCTCCCAGCGGCAGTCGGCGCGGGACGGCGCGGCCTGCACGCACGCGGACAGCTCCGCGATGGCGGTGCGTGAGTCCTTCGACTGAAGGGCCTCCACGCCGCGCGCGAAGTGCGCGTCGGGATCGCCCACGGTGGCGAGACCGGACGCGGTGCCGGACTTGCCGTGCAGGGCCACGGCGGCGGCGCGCAGGGCCGCGACACTGGCCTCCACGGCGATGCGGCCCGCCTCGGAGAGGGTGTCACCGCCTGTCGCGGGCGCGGCGGCCTGCGCCGTGGAGGCTCCGGCACCCGTTGCCGGCGCGCTCATGGACGCGGGAGCAGCGACGGGCGCGAGGCCAGCGGGCATCCGCAGCGCCACAGGAGTCGCGGACACCGCGGACGCCGCGCCGTTCGCGAAGGTCACCCCGGCGGAAGCGGCCCGGGGCGCGACATCGGCGCTCCGGTTCATCGCGACGGCGCGGACCGAGGCGAGGCCCGCGCTCCGGTTCATCGCGACGGCCCGGACGGAGGCGAGGCCCGCGCTCGTGAGCCGCGCGGTTCCCGTCCCTTCGGTGAGCGGCCCCCTCGCCACGGCCATCACCGACGCGGCGCCCACGGCATCCAGCGGATTCGCTCCGGCGTTCCGGATGACGGAGCGCACGGAGGCCGTGCCGGCTTCGGTGAGGAGCGCGGTGCTGGGGCGCTCGGCTGTGGAGAAGTTGGGGACGGACGCGGCGGGCGCGGTGAGCGCCAGCATCAGCAGGACGGACGGGGACATGGCCGGCGCATCTTACGGGAAGGCGCGGGGGCAGGGGCGCCACCCCAGGGCCCGGCTCGACAGCAGCCGGGCAGGCGACACCCTCACACCCCTTCCGGCTGCCCCGAACCCGGGACGGCCTACCCGAGCGCGTCCAGCAGCGCCGAGCGCCGGCGCTGACGCGGCAGCAGCCGGAAGTGCCTCAGCTCCCTGCGCTTCACCCGCCGCTCCAGCGCGCCGTACAGCGACAGCCGCCCCGGGCCGCGCATCAACGTCCCCAGGGCAATCGCGATGAGCGCCGCGTTGAACTCGTAGCCGCCCTTGGTGATGTCGAAGCCGTTCTTGCCGTGCACCTTCGCGATGGCCACCGCCTGCGTCACGATGACGGAGAGCGCGGTGAACCGCGTCGCGATGCCCAGGATGGAGCTCACCCCGGCCACCAGCTCCGTGATGCCCGTGGCCAGCACCCACGGCCGCCCCGGCTTGAACCCCAGCTGCTCGAACATGCCCGAGTGCTGCTCGGTGCCCCCCTTCTTCAGCTTGGCCACGCCGTGCTGGATCATCGTCGCGCCCAGCGACAGGCGGGCAGGCAGGAGCGCGGCGGACTTCAGCATCGACGGTCGTTCGTCCAGCATCATCACGTTCATGGGAGCTCTCCTCGTCGGGACGCGGGCGTCCGGTGGATGAAGTGCCCCTTACGTTGTGATGCGTCCGCCCCTCCGGCCTCGACGCTCGCAAGGCACGTCGCTCGGCGGACGGGCGCTCAACCCCCGCCCCGCTCCGCCAGTGGCACGTCCATCAGCGCCGCCACCTCCGCGCTGTAGCCCCCCGGTCCCTCCCCATGCACGATGAGCGGCGGCCGCACCGACAGCCCCCGGTCCTGGTCCCGCAGCGCCTGCACCAGGAAGCGCGTCGCCGGGGCCTCCACCCGCGCGTGCACCGACCGCAACACCCGGGGGAACAGCCTCGCCCGCTCGAGCAGGCCCAGCACCTCCGCCAGCCGCGCCGCCGGATACACCAGGCTCACGCCCCCACCCGGCCGCAGCGCATGCCGCGCCGCCGCGACCACCGAGGCCGCGTCGCACGCCACCTCCGACTTGGACACGGCCCGCTCCAGGTCCGGGCTCACCACGCCCGCTTCGGCCCGGCGGAACGGCGGGTTGGACACCACCTGTCCATGGGCGCCGGAGGCGAACAGCGACCGCGCCTCCCGCAGGTCCCCGAGCACCGGCCGCACCCGGCCCTCGCACCCGTTGAGCGCCACCGCGCGCGTCAGCCGCGCGTGCACCGCGGGCTGCAACTCCAACGCGTCCACCGGCCCGGTGACGCCGAACTGCTTCACCAGCAGCAGCGACACCACGCCACTGCCCGCGCCCAGCTCCAGCACCGGGCCGGGCAGGTCCCGGCCTTCGGTGGCCGCGAAGTGCGCCAGCAGCACCGCGTCCAGCGTGAAGCGGTAGCCCGTCCGGCGCTGGAACACGCGCACGTCCGCGGTGCCAATGGAGTCCAGCGTCTCGCCGTCGTCGGGCCCCTCGGAAGCGGTCACGTCAGCGCGCGCCGTGCATCCGTTCGGCCACATCCAGCACGCGCCCCTCGCAGGAGACGCCGTCCAGGTGGCTGGCCTCCACCAGGCCGGTGGGGCTGGTGACGTTCACCTCGGTGAGGTAGTCGCCCAGCACGTCGATGCCCACCAGCGTCAGCCCCTTCTCCTGGAGCGCGGGCTTGAGGCGCTGGCAGATGTGCAGGTCGCGCGCGGTGATGTCCGCCTTCATCGGCTTGCCCCCCGCGGCCATGTTGCCCCGGTGGTCCGCGTCCGACGGCACGCGCAACACCGCGCCCACCGGCTCTCCGTCCACCAGGATGATGCGCTTGTCCCCCAGGCGGCTCTCCGGCACGTAGGCCTGCGCGAGGATGGGCTCCTTCCCGCCCTGCGTCAGCAGCTCCACCATGGAGCGCGCGTTGCGGTCCCCTGGCGCGAGGAACAGGATGCCCTTGCCCCCGAACCCGTCGATGGGCTTGAGGATGGTGCCCTTCTCGTTCCCGGCGGCGAACTCCAGCACCACCGACAGCTCGCGCGTCACGCGCGTCTCCGGCATCAGGTCCGGGAAGTTCAGCGTGAAGAGCTTCTCGTTCGCGTCGCGGATGCCGGACGGGTTGTTGATGAACACCGGCGCCCGGTCCGGACACAGCTCCACCAGCTGGGTGGCGTGCAGATAGTCCGCGTCCACCGGCGGGTCCTTGCGCAGGAACAGCACGTCCAGCTTCGACAGGGGCCGCACCTCCTCCGAGAGCACGTCGAAGTGCCGGCCCGGCTCGCGCCGCACCCGGACCCGGCGCATGCGCGCCTCCGCGCTCCGGCCGTTGAAGCGCAGCCAGCCCTGCTCGAAGTAGTAGACGTCGTGACCGCGCCGCTGGGCTTCCAGCATCAGCGAGAACGTCGTGTCGTGGTCCACCCGCACGCTCTCGAGCGGGTCCATCAGGAAGCCAAGGGAGAACGCCATGAGGGTCGCGGGCTCAGGGGGGAGAAGGGTGGGGGCGGGAGGATAACGGACACCCTCCGCCCGTGCCGCTCCTTCCCTTCTCCATCCGTCCATGCCGGAACGAAGCCCGCGCCCGACGGGGGAGGGGAGCCGCCCCCTCAGCGGCCAGGCAGCTCCCGGAGCTTGAGGTTGAGGCGCACGGGCTTGCCCGTCTCCACCGGCACCGCGAGCAGGCGGCGCTTGCCGTCCTCGCCCACCAGGACCAGCTCCGCCTGTCCCACCGGCAGCGCGCGCTTCACCAGCGGCGTGTGGCCCAGTGACTTGTTGTTGAGGAAGACCTCCGCGCGCTCATCCAGGAAGAGCGTCACCTCGCCGCGGGCCCGCTTGCCCCGCGTCGGCCGGGGCTCCTCGCGGTCGGAGTCCGGGTCGTGGTCCTTCGCGCTCCGGTCCTTCGCGCCCCGGTCCTTGTCCGGCTCCGCGCCGGCCGTGCCCGCTTCGGACACCGGCTCTCCGGGCGGGCGGATGGGGATGGCGACCATGGCACTGGGGTTCACCGGGAGGGGCGCCTCCTCGGCTTCGATCAACTGGACGAGCCGGAACGCCCCATAGGCGACGCCCAGCAGCAGCGACAGCGACAGCAGGGCCCACACGACGCCCAGCTTCGAGCGCTTCACCGGGGGCGCGGTGTCCTCGCTGGTGGGGTCTTCCGCGCGCAGCCGGGCGATCTCCGCCTTCTTGCGCGCCTCCACGACGCTCAGCGCGGTCGCCTTGCGCTCCGGCAGGTAGGGGCCGTCATCCTTCTGGAGGGCCCGCTTCGCCGACGCCAGCACCTGGCTGCTCGTCGTCACGTCCGCGCTCTCCAGCAGCGAGCGCGTGGCGGCCATGCGCTCCGCGAACAGGCCCTTCATCAGGGCCGCGCGCTGCTCGGCGTCCATCAGCTTGCCGCCCGCCGCCTTCTCGATGGCGCGCGCCATGTCCCGGCCGGACGCGTAGCGGCGGTCCACGTTGCGCTCCAGCGCGCGCATCACCACGCGGGAGATGTCCTCGGACACGTGCGGCAGCAGCACCGACGGCCACGGGATGGAGTCCTCGAGGATCTTCACCATCTCGTCGCGCTCGGTCTTCCCGGCGAACAGCCGCTCGCCGGTGATGAGCTCGTGCATCACCACGCCCACGGAGAACAGGTCGCTCCTGCCATCCAGCGGATCGCCGCGCACCTGCTCCGGGGACATGTACCCGGTGGTGCCCTTCACCGTGCCGACGCTGGTGCGCTCCAGGCTGTTCTTCGCCTTGGCGATGCCGAAGTCGAGCAGCTTCACGGTGCCGTCGTACGTCACCATGATGTTCTTCTGCGCCACGTCGCGGTGGATGACGGGGCTGGCCTCGCCGCCGGGGGACGTGAAGGTGTGCGCGTAGTGCAGCGCCAGGCAGACGTCGCGCGCCACCGACAGCGTGAACGCCAGGGGCACCGGCTGGCGCTTCTTCAGGCACGCGCTGGTCACCTGGTTGAGGTTCTGCCCGCCGATGAACTCCATGGCCAGGTAGAGCCCGTCGTCCTCCTCCCCCAGGTCGAACACCTGCGCGATGTTCGGGTGGTTGAAGGCCGCGGTGATGCGCGCTTCGTCCAGGAACATGCGGACGAACTGATCATTGGAGCGCGCGTCCGGGAGGATGCGCTTGATGACCACGTACTTGCGGAAGCCGCCCGGGCCCGACGTGTAGCCCAGGAACAGCTCCGCCATGCCGCCCACGGTCAGCTGCGTGAGCACCTCGTACTTCCCGATGCGCTCGCCCCGATGGAAGTCGATGAGCTCATCCTCCAGCGCCCCTGGGTGGCGCCCGCGTCGTGAGAAAGCCGGAGCGGACCATAACAGGGCTGTTGCAGCGGGGGACTTTCATCCCGGTCCCGGCCCGCGAGGGGTGGGCTCGCATGCCCCCCAGGTCCCTGTGGATCACCTGTGGATGGCTGGGAGCGGCCTGTGGACAACCGGTGGCACGGAAGCGACGCTGTGGATGCCCGGGGGAAACCGGCAACTTGCCCACATGTAGCAGAACGCCGATTCCTTCATGAATCCGCGCGCTTGCTGACTTGTCCCCAACTCCGCGCCGCCTACTGCTTCCACCAGTTGATCAATACTCCAAATAGACTGGTGAAGAAGATGGGTCCGGCGCACAGGTGGGAAACGCCGGCCCTGCTACAGGAGCGTCGCGCGCAACCGGTCCAGCAGCCCGGGCAGGTCTTCCAGCAGCCGCCGGTCCAGGTCCTCCAGCGCGGCGCGGAACATGACCAGGTCCTCCGGCTCCCGCTCCGCGGACACCATGCGGTGCAGGCCGCGCAGGCGCTGGTTGCGCTGGACCAGGCGGGCCAGGGTGTCCTCCAGCTCCTCGGCCAGGGCGGCGTCCAGGCGCAGTTCCTGCCCCACCAGCTCCCGGAGCTGCTCGACGCGGTAGGTGAGCTCCCAGCTCTCCTCGTAGCCCGCGCGCCGGGGCAGCATCTGCCCGAACGTCCACCGCTCGCTCACGCGCCCTCTAGTGCGGCCGGGGCCGGGTGAGGCCCGTCAGGGACAGCCGGGTGCGCGTCGGGTCCAGCTCCACGTGCATCCGGCAGTCCGCCACGTCCAGGCGCAGGGTGTAGGGAGGGCAGGGCGTCCGGCCCGGGTGCTCCTGGCAGGCGCGGGCGCCCAGGCGGAACAGCTCCGCCAGCACCGCGCGCCGCACGCCCTCCGGCAGCCCGTCCACGGTGGACTGCACGCCCCGGGCGATGAGCACCGTGAACGCCTGCAATCCCGGAGAAACTCTGGAGGGGCCGGCCAGGGTCATGTCCGCGCCTTTTGCCAGAACCGTACCTTGCAACAGGCCTGTGTTTCCGGGCGGTTGGAGGAACCCAAAGCCCTTGGGGCTGAAAAAAACTCCGGCCCGGAAGTGCCCAATCCGGAAACCCCGGGGGGTGGGGTGCCGTGGGTCGGAGGAGTGAAGAGGGGTGGTATAGGCGGAAGGCAGGAGGCACGGATGGCGCTCGCGTGGACGCTGGGCAGTGGGGCTGGGGCTTCCAGGAAGGCCCTGGCGACGGCCCTGGCGGCCTTCCTGGCGCTTCTGGGGGCCTGCCGGGAGCAACCCCCGCTGACGGGCGCCCGGAGCCTCCTGCGGGTCTCCCAGGAGGCCGTGGCGTTCCCGGCCAGCTACCCCCGGGTGGAGCGGGTGATGGAGGTCCGGGTGGTGAACGCGGGCCGGACGACGCTGGACGTGGAGTGGGCGGGGCTGGCGGCGCCGTTCGTGGCGGAGGGGCTGCCCGCGCGGATGGCGCCGGGGGAGGTGCCGGTGCGGCTCTTCTACCGGCCGGAGGCGACGGGCGTGTTGACGGCCACGCTGACGGGGCGGGCGCCTGGGGGCGGGGAGGTGCGCGTGGAGCTGCGGGGGGAGGCGAACCCCCTGCCGGACTGCCCCACGCCGGTGGCCTGCCACACGTCCACGTTCGACGTGGTGACGGAGTCCTGCGTGGAGGCGCGGCTGCCGGATGGCACGGCGTGCGACCCGGGCAACGCGTGCCTCCGGGACGCCACGTGCACGGCGGGGCTGTGCAAGGGCGTGGAGCGCGTCTGCGACGACGGCGACGCGTGCACCACGGACGTGTGCAACCCGCTGGACGGCTGCACGTCCGTGCCGGCGCCGCCGTGTCCTGGGGACGGGAAGTGCCAGGTGGGCACGTGCGACCCGAAGGTGGGGTGCACGCTGGCGAAGGCGCCGGATGGCACCTTCTGCGGCCCCGAGCGCGGCTGCGATGCCGCGGACGTGTGCCTGGACGGGGCGTGCCAGCGGAGGGATCCGCCGGACAACTTCATCTGCGCGCCCGCCAGCCCCTGCCAGGGGGTGGGCAGGTGCAAGGGGCCCGTGTGCGAGCGCCCCCCCGCGACGGCGCTGAGGCCCGACTGGACCTACGACGCGGCCTCCAACGGCGAGGCGCTGCACGACCTGCTGGTGGGCCCCACGGGGGACGTGACGCTGGTGGGCTTCTTCGTGCCGGCGCTGATGGACGCGGCGGGCCCGCTGCCGGTGCGCGCGAGCGTGGCCGGGCGGCGCTGCATGCTGTGGAACGACCGGCTGTTGTGCATGGACCAGCCGGCCTCCGGGCAGGTGTCGCTGCTGGACCGGGCGACGGGGGCGCCGCGGTGGACGTTCGACCTGGCCACGGCGCGGCCGGACTTCGCGCAGGGGCTGACGACGCTGTTCATGGCGCGGCTGGGGGTGATGCAGCCGGACCGGCTGGCGGCGCTCTTCGAGGCCTATCCGCCCGGCGCCTCGCGCGACACGCTGTGCCGGAGGTACTTCCTGGTGGTGTTGGATGCCTTTGGCGGGATGGTGTCCGCGCAGGCGTTGCAGGATCCGCTGCTCGCTGAGTGCAACCACCCGCACCCGTACGGCGTGGCGTCCGACGCGGCGGGGGACCTGTACCTGGCGTTCGGGCCCACGCAGAACGTGGGGGCGCCGCTGTATCCGGGGGCGCCCACGCTGCTGATGGCGTTCTCGTCGGACGGGGTGCCGCGCTGGCGCAAGACGGAGGCCTTCGCCGCGGGGGAGCTGGCCCTGGTGAACGGGCTGCTGCTCAACGAACGCTCCGCGCAGGCGCTGAGCACGAAGGACGGGCAGCCGGTGGGCTCGCGGCCCTTCCCCCAGGCGCTGGGCCGCGCGGTGGCGACCTCCGGGCACCTCATCCCGTCTCCCTCGGAGGACGACACCGTCGGGGAGTGGCGGCTGGAGGGCTACGGGCTGCCGGGGCTGGAGCCGGCCTGGACGTATTCGTTCCAGGGCGGGTCGGGGCCGGTGTCGCCGGAGGTGCGGCTGGCGAGCTGGGCGTCGTGGCCGGGGCTGCCGCCGGAGACGGTGGTGGTGGGCACGGGCCTGGACGCGCGGGGCGCCATGCTGTTCGCGGTGAGCGCGCGCGACGGCCGCGAGGTGTTCCAGTGCCCGGTGTCGAACGCGGCGACGCCCGCGCAGTTCCTGGAGCTGGGGCCGGACAGCCTGGTGCTGATGGACGGGGCGACGACGTGCGGCGACTGCGATCCACCCTTCGCGTACAGCCAGGCGCGCTTCCGGCGCTTCCCCATCCCCGGCCTGAAGCCCGCGGAGGAACCCTGGCCCGGAACGTTCGGCGGGCCAGGGCACGACCATCACGAGGACCCGGTGCGCGGGCGCTGAGGCCTCACGGCGTCAGCGCGGTCCAGTCGCTGTTGGGCACGGACACCTGGAAGTTGTACGTGCCATTGGTCCAGCACAGGCCGTAGGGCCCCAGCTGGGTGCTGTTGCTGGGGCTCAACGCGGGCCACGCGCTCACGGTGTAGATCTGGAGATTGGACGCACGGATGCGCGGGAACGCGGGGCAGCGCTGCGCCACGTCCATCAGGTAGTGCGACTCCCACATGGTCCAGCCGTTGGTGAAGCCGGACGAGCCGCAGATGGGGGTCAGCTTCTCCTCCCAGAGCCCCAGGTTGAAGTTGTAGAGCACGCCGTGCGAGCAGCCGCTGCCGTCCTTGTAGGCCTCCGTGAAGTAGCGGTCCTCTCCGTCGAAGAGGCGCACGTACTTGTCCTTCCACGCCGCGTCCATGTACTCGAAGGTCTGCCAGCCGGTGGCGCCGTCGATGCCGCAGTGGTCCCAGAAGCCGTGCGCGTGCGCCGTCGTCGCCATCCCCGAATAGCGCCAGTGCGCCGTCACCGTCTCCACGCACCCGTTGCCCGCCGGCATGTGGGTGGGCGCGTAGAGGGTCGTGCCGATGGCGTTGTCCGGAATGACCAGGTCCGTCTGCGCGTCGTTCGCCGCGAAGATGCCCTGGCCTTGATTCACCCAGAAGCCCCGGTCCCCGGAGCCCGGGAAGATGTCCGGGATGGGGTCGCGCGGACGGGGCCGGCTGGACCGCTCCGGCAGCCGCGCCGCCGCGCCCTTCAGCACCTCGTTCACCTGCGGCTGGGTGTTGGGATGCGCCCGGCCGTGCACCGCTTCGTCGAAGGGCTCCGGCGCCGCGCTCAATGCCTGCCCTGGCGGCACCGGCACGCCATACGGAAGGTGGGGCACCGCCTCCTCCGCCAGCACCGGCGCGCACAGGAGCCCTGCCACCACCGCCACGGCCTTCCAAGACGTTCCACGCATGCATGTCCCTCTTTTTCCGGAGTTGAGAGGGATTAAAGCAGAATAGAATGTAAGTGATGTAAAATATGTTTAACGTCTGGTGTTGGTCAATGCTGGCGCGGCGCGCCTTGAATGCGCGGGGCATCCAGGATGCGGCCTTCGCGCAAGGTGCCCTCCGCGTCACGCGTGAGGGGCAGGCCCACCGCGGTGACGTCCTCGGGGCGCATGCGGGTGAGCCACCCCAGCCAGGCGCAGACCGCGGCGTCCAGCTGGTCGTGGGTGCAGGGGCCCGCGTCCACGAAGCGCAGGCCGGCGGCTTCCAGCAGGGCCTTCCTGCGGGCGCGTCCTTCGGGTGTGGCCTTGGCCCCCAACTTCTCCACGGCCCGCGCGCGCCAGGTGGCGCCGGGGAAGGCCTCGAAGAGGCGCGCCCGTGACAGCACGGGGGTGTCCAGGTCCAGCATGGGCACCCGGTTGAAGGCTCGCAGCGCGGCGAACAGCAGCACGCTCCCGCGCACGAAGCCGGCGAAGGGGGCTCCGGGCAGGGGCAGCACGTCCGGGGTGCGGCCCGGAGCGCGCAGCCGCCGTTCCGCGTCGCGCACCCGGGCCCCGGGGGTCGCCAGCGCCTGGGGTCCGTCCACCACCACCACGTCGCCGGGCGCCACGGGGAAGGCCTTCA
Organism: Corallococcus sp. Z5C101001; assembly: GCF_007352635.1. Lineage (NCBI taxonomy): Bacteria > Pseudomonadati > Myxococcota > Myxococcia > Myxococcales > Myxococcaceae > Corallococcus > Corallococcus sp. Z5C101001. The sequence continues at coordinate 24,121 of NZ_VKLU01000016.1, read as the reverse complement.
CCAGGGCCTCCGGGTCCAATCCCTGACGCGCGTCGGCCCGGGGCCAGACGCGCTGGGAGAAGCGCACGCGGCCCTGGGGGTCCAGGATGGCTTCATCCACGGGGCGGGGGGCGCGGGCGAAGGGGTCGGTCAGGTCCCAGCCCACGAAGCGGGGAGCGTCCGTCATCGCGTGCCTTCGTGCGGCGAGCCTTCGCGTGGGCCGTTAAGAGGGGCCGCCTTCCCCTTCATCCTGGGTGACACGCGCATGCGATACCGTCCGCTGGGCCGCACCGGCCTCTTTGTCTCTGAACTGTGCTTTGGCGCCATGACGTTTGGTGGCGAGGGTTTCTGGAAGAACATCGGGCAGCAGGGACAGGCGGAGGCCGACAAGCTGGTGGGCCGGTGCCTGGACGCGGGCATCAACTTCTTCGACACGGCGAATGTGTATTCGAACGGGAAGTCGGAGGAGCTGCTCGGCAAGGCGCTCGCGGCGAAGCGGTCGGAGGTGGTGCTGGCCACCAAGGTGCGCGGTCGCATGGGCCCGGGCCAGAACGAGGTGGGCCTGTCGCGCTACCACATCTACGACTCCGTGCACGCCAGCCTCAAGCGCCTGGGCACCGACCACATCGACCTGCTCCAGATTCACGGCTACGACGTGGCCACGCCGCTGGATGAGACGCTGCGCGCGCTGGATGACCTCGTGCGCGAGGGCAAGGTGCGCTACCTGGGCGCGTCCAACCTGGCCGCGTGGCAGCTGATGAAGGCGCTGGGCCTGAGCGACAGCCGGCACCTGGCGCGCTTCGAATCGCTCCAGGCCTACTACTCCATCGCCGGCCGCGATTTGGAGCGCGAGCTGGTGCCGTTGATGAAGGACCAGCAGGTGGGCTTGATGGTGTGGAGTCCGCTCGCGGGAGGCCTGCTGTCCGGCAAGTACCGCCGTGACTCGCAGGGCCCCGAGGGCTCGCGCCGCGCCGCCTTCGACTTCCCGCCCGTGGACCGCGAGCGCGCATACAACGCCATCGACGCGATGGACGCCGTGGCGAAGGAGACGGGCGCCACCGTCGCCCGCGTGGCGCTCGCGTGGCTGCTGCACCAGCCGCACGTCACCACCGTCATCCTCGGCGCGAAGACGGAGGCCCAGCTGGAGGACAACCTGGCGGCGTCCGAGCTGCGCCTCGCCCCGGAGCAGCTGGCGAAGCTGGACGCCGTCTCCCAGCTGCCTCCGGAGTACCCGGGCTGGATGGTCGAGCGGCAGAACGTGGACCGCCTGCCGCCGCCCCGTTGAACCCATTGCCCCGAACTCCCCCTCGTACGGATTTTTTCAACATCGCTGAATGAATCCGACCTGCTGCGTCCATCGACGCACCGTGCAATCGCGGCGGGTCTGCTTCCACTGCCGGTCCGGGATGGCGGTCAGCGACTGACGCAGGGGGCCTCGGCGGGTGCGGTGAAAGACACGGAGGGTGTTTGGGATTGGGGCGGACTCCCGATATCTTGGGGACTGCGAAGCGCTCGGCGAACCCGGGCGTGTTCCATGGGGTCCACGTGCCCGCCCGACCGTGTTGTCCGTGCGGTGGGTGTCCACGTGGAAGGAGGACGGTCGCCCGGATGACCTTGGAGGTCCGGTGTGCGGCGTCTCCGTTGCCTCGTGGGGGGCCTGTCCGGGCCCCGGGAACTCCCCGGGGCCCGGGTAACCTTTCCTCCGGAGTCAGTTCGACGCGTCGACGCGGGACCCGCCGCTGACGTCGACGCGGGAGTTCTGGGGCCGCTTGGAGAGGCGGACGACGCTGCCGCCGGAGGCATCGCCGGAGATGCTGGAGGGGGCATCGGCCTCCACGATGGCGCCGCCGCTGGCCTCCACCCGCATGTCGGACACGCCCTGGAGCTGTCGGGCGTGCAGCTGCGAGCCGCCGCTGACCTCCGCTTCCAGCTTCTGCGCGCGGCCGGTCAGGGTGACTTCGGAGCCGCCGCTGGCCTCGGCCTCCACCTTCTTCGCGTCCACGCCGCGCACGTTGAGGACGGCGCCGCCGCTGGCCTCGGCTTCGAAGTCGTCGGACGCGGTGGCCTCCGCGTTCATGTGGCCGCCGCCGCTGACCTCCAGGCGGTCGATGGTGGGCGAGGACACGATGAGCTTCACGCGGCCGTTCAGCCCGCCCCAGAAGCCCTTGCGGTCCACCCGGGTCGTGAGGATGCCGTTGTCCACCACCAGGCGGATGCGGGAGAGGGCCTCCGAGGAGCCTTCCAGGCGGACGGACTTGGGACCCACCTTCACCTCCGCGTGCATGCCGTGGCCCACGGAGACGCCGTGGAAGTCCTCCACCTGGCGCGTCTCTCCCGCTTCCTCGCGAGAGGAGGGCCTGGTGGCGTCCTGCGCGTGGGCGGTGCAGGCGGTGGCGGAGAGGCAGCAGGCGGCGAGCAGGGACAGCGAGGTGATCCTCATGGTCGGCTCCGGGCGTGGCGCGAGGACGTAGGACACGGCCTCCGCGGAATGCCTTGGGTACGCGTGACCCCCGCGCGTGATTGCGCGTGGGGGACGGGAGCCGCGCGGGCGCCGGTCAGGGATTGGCCAGCAGTTCCAGGGGGACCCGGACGGACGTGGTGTCGTCGGGTTTGATCTCCACGAGGAGCTTCAGGGGCCGGCCGGTCCCATCCATGAGCTTCAGCGTGTGCCTGCCCACCGGGAGCGCGACCTTGGTGAGGGGGGTTTCGCCGAGGGAGCGGTTGCCCAGGGACACGCGGGCGGAGGGTTCGGTGACGAGGGTGAGGAAGCCCTGGGCCGCAGCCGGCTCCGAGGTGTCTTCGGCCGGAGTGGGGGTGGCGACCTCGGGGGCGTCCTCGGACGGGGTGCGGGGCTTGCGGACAGGAGCGGGCGTGTCGCTGGCGTCGCGCTTGGTCTTGCGGACGGGGGCGCGGGTCTTCCCCTTCGCGACCTGGGAGTCGTCCGGGGGCGGGGTGTCTTCGGCGGGGGCCGCGTCGTCCGGGGGCGGGTTGGTGGGAGGAACCGTGTCCGCGAGTTCGGTGGAGGGTTTCGGCGCCGGAGGTTCGGCGGGGAGAGCCTTCTGGGCTTCGAGTGGGGCGGAGGGCGGTGGAGAAGTTGTGGAGGACTTCGTCGCCGGGGGCCGCGCGAGCACGGAGTCCCACAGCGCGGCGACGCGACCGCCGTCGAGTCCGAGGGCCACGGTGGTGCCGAGGCCCGCGATTCCCAGGAGCGCGACGCCGGCCGCGATGAGTCCGCCCCGGCCGCGGCGGGGGGTGGGGGCGTCGGAGTCCGTGAGGAAGTCGTGGGGTTCGGTCGACCGGGTGGAGGCGCGCGCCGCGCTGGCGCGTGCGGGGGGCGAGGACTGCTTGCGACGGGAGGACGGCGAGCGGCGGACCGCGGGTGTGTTCTCCGGGGCCTCTTCGCGAGGCAGGGCCGGCACGCGGGAGATGGCGGTCTCGCTGTCGTTCAGCAGCGCCTGCGGCGGGTTGTGAGGCTGGGTGACGCGCACGCTGTCCAGCGTGGAGGAGCGTGAGGGCCGGGGGCGGGAGTCGTCGGCGGAGGCGGATCCGTTCGCGGCGTCCCGAGCGGAGCGGGCCCGTGAGTCATCCGTGGATGGGTTCGCGTCGCGAGCGGAGCGCCCACGTGAGTCGTCCGTGGATGCGTTTGTGTCGCGAGTGGAACGCACACGTGCGTCGTCCGTGGATGCGTTTGCGTCACGAGGGGAGCGCCCGCGTGCGTCGTCCGTGGATGCGTTTGCGTCACGAGTGGAGCGCCCGCGTGCGTCGTCGGTGGCTCCATTCGCGGCGTCGCGAGCGGGGCGCCCACGTGAGTCATCCGTGGATGCGTTTGCATCGCGAGCGGAGCGTGCCCGCGAGTCATCCGTGGATGTGTTTGTGTCTCGAGCTGAACGCCCACGCGCGTCGTCCGTGGATGCGTTTGCATCGCGAGCTGAACGCCCACGCGCGTCGTCCGTGGATGCGTTTGCATCGCGAGCTGAACGCCCACGTACGTCGTCCGTGGATGCGTTTGCATCGCGAGCGGGGCGCCCACGTGAGTCGTCCGTGGATGCGTTTGCATCGCGAGCCGAACGCCCACGCGGGTCGTCGGTGGCTCCATTCGCGGCGTCGCGAGCCGAACGCCCACGCGCGTCGTCGGTGGCTCCATTCGCGGCGTCGCGATGCGACCGGAGACGAGAGTCCTCGGCACCGCTGTTCGCGGCGTCCCGCGTGGACCGGGCCCGTGCATCCTCGGAAGCATTGAGGGCTTCGCGCGGCGGCCGGGGACGCGAGTCCTCGCTGGCTCCGTGCGTCGCATCCCGGCCGGACCGCGACCTGGAGTCCTCGGCACCGCCGTTCGCCGCGTCCCGCGCGGAGCGCGAGCGGGCATCCTCGGACGGTGTCTCCCGTCCGGAGCGTGCCCGGGGCTCATCGGGCGGAGGCACGAAGACCGGGGGCTCCTTCGACAGACGCGCCTTCGGATCCACGGGAGGCTGCGCGCCCACGCGGGACAGGGGCGTGAGGATGGTTTCACCCTCGATGTAGCCGGGAGCCGTCGCGACGTTGGACGCGGTGATGCGCAGGGACGCGTCCAGCACCACGGGCGGCAGGGCCGGTTGGGTGCGCACGCCGGGCTCGGAGTCATCGGGGTTCGCGGACAGCGAGTCCGTGGGCGGCGGCCGGGGCGTCTCCACCGGCGGAGCCACCCGGCGCGAGGGTGGCGTCGCGGCCGTGGGCTTGCGGACCGCGAGCTCCTCCGTCGTGTTGCGGCGGACAGGAGCGGGAGGCGCGGACGCCTTCGCCGGAGCAGGCGCCCGGGCCGGCGGGGCCGCCGCGGGCGAACGGGGCGGCAACGTGGAGGAGATCTGCGGCAGGGCACCGGCAGGAGGCGCCACGACCGGCTCGGGAACATCCACGCCCCGGGCCAGCACCTGCGCCACCTGCGTCTCGCTGGAGGTGCCGTCCCCGGTGGACTGCCCGCTCATCAGCAGCAGGCGGGTCTGGTCGCGGCGCTCGGAGAACAGGCGCAGCATCAGTTCGCTGCTCTGCTCCGGGTGCCAGATGCGCGGGCCCACGGCGCGCTCGATGGCGCGGGCGAACTCCAGCGTGGTGCCGTAGCGGTCCTCGCGCCGCTTCGCGAGCGCCTTGAGCACGATGGCGTCCAGCTCCGGCGGCACCTCCTTGTTCACGCGCGAGGGTGGAGGAACCTCTCCACTCAGCACCGCGTTCATCATCGCGTCGGCGCTCTTCGCGTAGAACAGCCGCATGCCGGTGAGGCACTCGTGCAGCACCACGCCCAGGCTGAACAGGTCGCTGCGGGCGTCCAGCGGGTCGCCCATGATCTGCTCGGGGGACATGTAGCCGCTGGTGCCCTTCACCATGCCCACCGCGGTGCGGCCCGCCCGCGCCAGGCTCTTGGCGATGCCGAAGTCGAGCAGCTTGGTGACGCCCTCGTACGTCACCATGATGTTCTTCTCGGCCACGTCCCGGTGCACGACGGGCGAGGGCCGGCCCAGCGGGTCGGTGAAGCTGTGCGCGTAGTTGAGCGCCACCGCTGTATCGCGCACGGCCATCAGGCTCAGGCCCATGGGTATGGGCTCGTGGGCGGAGCGGCAGGCGCGGGCCACCTCCACCAGCGTGGCGCCCGGCACGAACTCCATCGCCAGGAACAGCTCCCCGTCCGCCACGTCCAGGTCGTACACGTGGGCGATGTGCGGGTGGTTGAACGCGGCCGTGACCTTGGCCTCGTCCAGGAACATCCGGACGAACTCCTCCTCGCCGCGGATGTCGGGGAGGATCTGCTTCAGCACCACCATCTTGCGGAAGCCGGCCAGCCCCTTCTGGGCCGCGAGGAAAATCTCCGCCATCCCGCCTGTCGACAGGCGGCAGAGCACCTCGTACTTGCCCAACACCCGGCCACGGAATCCGTCCGGAGTGAGCGTCAGCGTCGTCCCAGCCATCGTAAGGGGTCCGACTCTACACCGGCGCGGGGACCGACGCGAAAGGCCCGGACCACGGTTTCTGGCCAGATGCCAGGGTTTACGAGGATGAGGCCTTCGTCCGGGCGGAGACAGGTTTCCACCGGAACGCGCGTGGATTGTCCGGCACCGGAGAGGAGGCCCCGGGAGGGCCGGACGGCGGTGGGGGGCTCGGTACTGTGCGCGCCATGGAGACGCGGATGGGCCAGATGGGGCGGTGGGGACGGTGTGTGGGCGCGCTGCTGGGGGTGGTGTTGGCGTGGGGGGAGGCCCGGGCGGAGGGGTTGCAGGTGGAGTACGACCTGCAGACGCCGCTGTTCCTGGACCGGACGTACCTGTTCGTGTCGCCCAACCGCATCCACCGGTTGGGGGACCCGGAGTCGCCGGCGCCGCTGCTCTTCGAGGGGCAGTTCGCGCCGAACCTCTTCCTGCCGCAGCTGCGCCTGGGTGATTTCAAGGAGGACGGGCGGGAGACGCTGTTCTCGCTGGTGTTCACGCCGCTCATCCGGCTGCGGGTGCTGAACACGAACAGCAGCCCCGTCATCCCGCCGTCGTACATCCCCAAGCTGACGCTCCAGGCGGCGCACCTGCGCCTGCTGCGGGGGCCGGACAAGGACAGTCAGCCCCGAGCGGTGGCGGTGGGGTTGAACGCCATCCTCGGGCACTACTCCAACGGGGCGCAGGGGTGCTTCTTCGCGAACCAGACGGGGACGGACCCGGACTGCACGCCCGCGGAGGGGAGCCTGCCGTTGAACGAGGTGTCAGGGAGCTTCTCCACGAACTTCCTGCGCTTCGAGCTGCATGGTCGGCTGGGGTTCGGGGTGGATCCGCAGCGGGTGAGCGCGTGGATCCTGGGGGCGAACGGCTTCTACGAGCTGAACTCGTCGATAGGGCCCGGAGGGATGAGCCATGCCCAGCGCGAGGTGTACGGGGCCGGCCACTGGGGGTTGGGGCTGGTGGGGGAGCGCGCGCTGAACGGGACGCGCTTCCGGCTGGAGGGGACGTTTTCGAAGCCGTTCGGGGAGACGCCGTTCCAGCGGCCCACCTTCAGCCTGGAGGCGGCGGTGAATCCCTGGTGGAGCGCGGGCTTTGGCCTCTTCGCGCGGTACATCCACGGGCAGGACTACTACAACATCCTCTTCCTGGAGCGGATCAGCTTCTGGCAGTTCGGTCTGGTCTTCGAATTGAATCCGGGCGCGCGGCTGAAGACAGACAGCGACCAGCCTCCTGGCTTCTGGTGACGTTCGTCGCGCCGTGGGCTACGACGGCGCGCACATGGACACCTCCACCTCTCCGCGCACCGTCACCGGCCGCGTCGACGTACATCCCCGGGGTTTCGGCTTCCTCACCGTGCAGAAGCCCGGGACTCCGGAGGTGCTGTCCGCCTTCATTCCGCCGCCGGACCTCAACCCCCTCTTCGCGGGGGACATCGTCTCCGCCACGGTGACGGCGTCCGGCGAGGGCCGCTGGACCGCCTCTGGCCTGTCGCTGGTGGAGCGCACCCGCACCGCGGTCTACGGCGAGGTCGTGTCGCGCAAGGGCGCCTTCTTCCTGCGCATCGACAAGGAGGTCTCCAACACCGAATGGCCCCTGGACCCGGGCACCACTCCCGTCCAACCCAACGACGCCGTCGTCGCCCGCATCGCGGCCGGCAAGGTCGTGCTGCTCTACCGCCTGGAGCCCGGCGCGGACCGCTCGCTGGAGCGAGTCATCGCCCGCCATGGCCTCCACCGGGACTTCCCGCCGGAGGTCGTCGAGGAGGCCCGCCGCGCGAAGGAGACGCCCCACGCGCTCAAGGGGGCCCGGCGCGACCTGCGCTCCATCCCCACCGTCACCGTGGATGCGCCCTCCACGCGAGACATCGACGACGCCATCTCCGTGCTGCCCGCGGGGCCGGACGGCGCCCTGCGCCTGCTGGTGTCCATCGCGGACGTGAGCGAGTCCGTGAAGGAGGGCACCCCCCTGGACCTGGAGGCCCGCGACCGGGCGACCAGCGTCTATCTGGCCGGCCGCGTGCTGCCCATGTTGCCGGAGGAGCTGTCCGCGCACTGGCTCAGCCTGGTGCCGAACGAGGAGCGGAACTGTCTCACGGTGGAGCTGCGCATCGACCCGGATGGCCGCGTCACCGCCGCGGATGTCTATGAGAGCCTCATCCGTTCCTGGGCGCGGCTGAACTACGACGAGGTCGCGGACTTCCTCGACGACAACACCGTGTCCCCCGCCATGGAGCCCGTGCGCGAGGCCATGCCCTGGTTCCGGCTGGCGTCGGCGCGGCTCGCCGTGTCCCGGGCGGCCCGGGGCGGCATGGCCATGTCCCGCGACGAGGCGCGCTTCACCTTCGACACCGCGGGCGCCGTGTCGGGACTGGCCGGGGAGAAGGACACCTCCGCGCATGGGATGATCGAGCGCTTCATGGTCGCCGCCAACGAGGCCATCGCCACGTGGCTGATGACCCGGGGTGTGCCCACCGTGTATCGCGTGCACGAGCAGCCCGACCCGCAGCGGGTGTCGGACGTGAACGCGTTCGCGCTGCACTCGGGGTTCGCCGCGGGCTTCGGCGCGCAGCTGACGCCGCTGGCCCTGGCCGCGTTCGACCGGCAGATCTCCGGCGCGAAGGCGGAGGCCGCGCTGCGCTCCGTGTTGCGCCGGTCGCTGGGTCCGTCGCGTTACACGGTGAAGCCGGGGCCGCACTTCGGGTTGGCCGCGCCGCTGTACCTGCACTTCACGTCGCCCATCCGCCGGTACGCGGACCTCGCGGTGCACCGGCTCATCAAGGCGTACCTGGGCGGCCTGCGCGACTTCGTGCATGAGGACCCGGAGATTGAAGAGCTGTCCCAGCACATCAACGTGCGCGCCCGCTCCGCCAACCGCGCGGAGGTGGACCGCCACCACGAGCTGGAAGCGCGCTTCATGTCCACACGCATCGGGCAGCAGTTCCCCGCGCGCATCGTGCGGGTGAAGCCCTTCGGCCTCGTGGCGCAACTGGATGGCATGTGGGTGGAGGGCATGGTGCCGGCGGAAGGACTCGCCGGAGGCCCCTACCGTCCGGACACGCGCGAGCTGTCCATGGTGGGCCGCACGCGGACCTTCACCGTGGGTATGCCGGTGACGGTGAAGGTCGTCTCCACCGACGAACAGCTGGGCCGGGTGGAGTTCGCCCTGGTGGAGTAGCGCCACACCCCCGGCCATTCCATGGCACCGGTCCGGATGATTCGGTGAACCAGTCGCGCGGACTCGTCTCGTATCCAGTCCGCGAACGCACCGGTACCCGTCATCCGGCTTCGAACGCGAGCACATCCTGACTCGACGGTCGGCATCGCCCATGCGCGGAACGCGCAGGGCATCGCCATGGAATCGAAGGCCTAATGAAAAGACGAATCTCAGCATTATGGGGGCTGGGGGTTTCCCTGCTCATGGTCGCCTGCGGGCAACCTTCCGAGGAGGAAGCCACCCAGGAGAAGTGGGCCACGGCCGAAGCGGCCCTGAACGGTTCCAGTTGCCGGCCCACGGTGGCGCCGGAAACCCTGCCAGGGGCTCCCACGGGTCTGGACCTGGTCTGTCAGGGGCCCTGGGAGTACCGCAGGGAGTGCTTCAAGCTGAGCAACACGTCGGCATGCCCCCAGATTGGCTATGAGACCAAGCCCTGCCAGGTGGATGCCACCTGCAGCCACTCCACCCGGAGCACCGTCACCTATACGAACATCAAGGCGGCGGGCGAAAACACCTACCTCCAGTACTGCGACTACTCCGAGAAGCCCCCCTGCGAGAACAGCAACACGACCGCTTACACGCACACGTGCCAGGCCCGGGCCACGCAGCTGCTGTTGGACCTGGAAGCCCAGGGGAAGAGGGACCCCAAGTTCCCCCTGGCCATCGTGTCTGCCTATTCGACGGGAAACCGTGTGCTCGGCAGCCCGCAGACGCTCAATAGCAGCGGGCCCGGATGGAGCCAGACCGTCACTACGACCCCGTGGACGGAAGACTGCTCCATCACCGTCAGCAACGTGGTGTCCTCTTGGACGACCAGCCCGCACCCCGAGTGCGGTCAGGTCCCCTCCACCTGTCCTGACCCCTCGCGGCCCAAGTATGACTATTGCCGTGCGCCCACGCATGGCACCGAAGCCGATCCGGCGACGTGCGACGGATTGTCGGGCGGCGGCCTGTTCTACTCGGTCAGCGGCCTGTCTCAGAACGCGCTGAAGAGCACCGCTGACGCCCAGGCCGACATCCGCACGGGCTTCCCCAACCGTCCGCGCTGCATGACGGCGGACGATACGCCCTATGCGTCCGTGGAGACCAAGTACACCCGGCTGGCGACCCAGCTGGACGCGGTCGCTCCGGCGGCGGTGGATGGCCCGCTCCTGAAGTTCAAGCTCGTCAACGCGCTCAAGCTGCTGTTCGAACTGCACGCGGACAACCCGGCCTTCGACTCGAATGTGCAGGCAGGTGGGTACGCCACGCGCCGCGCGCGGGTCCAGGCTCTCTACACGGCCTATCCGGAGATCAACCACTTCTTCCGGGTGGACCCGACGGTGGACTTCACCTGGAACCTGGATGCCCCGGCCCCCTTCATGTCGCCGGACACCTTCTCCGTGCGCTGGACGGGCTTCGTGGAGGCGCCCCAGACGGGCACGTATGCCTTCCACGTGAAGTGGGATGACAGCGTCCGCCTGTGGGTGGACGGCCAGCTCCTGCTGGAGCGCCCCACCTACCTGGGCGAGGTCTGGCATCAGGTCAGCGTCCCGCTCACCGCGGGCCGCCATGCCCTGAAGCTGGAGCACAGCGAGGGTGGCTGGGCCGCGGGCATCCGGCTGCACTGGCAGCCCCCGGGCGCCCCGAGCGTCACGCCCATCCCCACGAACCGGCTCTTCACGCCGGATCAGGCCAGCAACGGCCTGCTGGGGGAGTACTTCGACAACGAGGACTTCACGTCCGACACCTGCTCCACGGGCCTGCCCGCGCCGTCGGCCAGCTTCACCGCCTCCCAGGAGGTGATTGGCACGCTGGCCCTCTGCCAGCGGCTGCTGGACAGCCACGTCTCCAGCACCGCGGCCAGCACCCTCCTGGACACGTGCACGGCGGCCGCGACGGGCATCGAGCAGCTCGCGTCCTCCGGCTACGACACCCAGGCGTACTGGCCTGTCTACGACAGCATCACCTCGCAGCTGCTCATCAAGGGGCTGCCGGGCATGACGACGACGCTGGGCAGCGAGAACCGCATCGCGGAGCTGCGCGCGAAGCTCGTCGCCATCCAGCGGTGGTACGGCGCGTCCCGCGCCCACCTGTCGCCCACGGCCGCGCCGTCGCCGGCGCTCATGGCCCAGACGAGCCAGGTGATGCAGGCCTTCTGGAAGGGCGCCTGGCTGAAGGATGAGCTGGGGCTCACCGCCACCAATGACACGCAGGCGGAGACGGTCCGGGCCAAGGTCCTCTCCGACGGCTTCGTGGCGGACCGCCAGGTCCTGCTCGCGGCCTTCGGTGAAGGAGGCACGCCGCCGCTCACCGGAGCGCCGCTGCTCTACCTGCTGGATGACTCGCTGCGTGGGCTGAACGAGCGGATGCTGGACGTGAGCCGCCTGCACGACATGGGCTGCCGCTTCGTGTCCTGCTCCACCCGGTCCACCGTCACGAGCCAGCTCTGGAACGTGCTGGCGAACCTGAATGATGCGTCCGCGTTGCAGACGAAGGTCACCGCGGCGGCCAATGTGTCGGCGGACTGGAAGCGGGTCTTCAACCGGATGGTCTCCGGCCACGCCGCCTTCCGCTCCGCGGTGGAGGACGCGCTGGGGTTGCCCGCGGGAACCTACGTCGCCAACGACCTGTTCGACCGGCCGGTGTCCGGTTCCGCCATGTCCCTGACGGCGATGCTGCGCGAGGCCCAGGCCCGCGCCACCGGCTACGCGGTCAATGGCCTCTTCACCTCCGAGAACGAGCAGACCCTCAAGGTGGGGCTGGACGCGCAGAAGCAGGCGGCCATCCTCGCCCAGCTCAACAAGATCATCGGCGAGCTGGACGGCGACCTCACCTCCTACAACGCCAATCGCAAGACGCTGGTGCTGGAGCTGCTTGCCCAGCTGCAGAACCAAGGCAACCTGGCCAACCTGGACAACAGGAGCCTCCTCCTGGATGCGCAGCTGAAGTCGCTGAACAAGGACTTCAATGGACTGCGCGTGAGCCAGGCCGTGGAGGAGGCCCGCCTGGGTGACTTCATGGATGGCTTCGAGGCCCTGTACCCGGCCATCGCGGAGCAGGGCCAGGTCATGCTGAAGACCGAATCCTCCCTGATCGTCCCCAACCGGGGACGCATGGGGCCCAATGCCAATGACGTGCAGGGAATGGCGTCGCTGAAGCTGGATGGCTCCACCTTCAAGCTCCAGCCCTCCGTGGGCAGCCAGCTTGTCGTCCAGGTTTCAGGCCGCTGGTCCCCGACCTGCGCGCTGGGGCTGACCAGTGGTCCCAATGGCAGCATGGTGAAGGTGCGGACCCCGCTTCCCGCTCAGACGCCCATCATGACGGGGCCCGAAGGCTTCTCCGTGACGAACTCGCAGGAGGTCTACACGGCGACCGCCAACGAGACGGTGAACTCGGAGGGCAACTTCGCCAACGCGACGAATACCGAATCGTTCTGCGCCGGGTTCAATCCCAGCATTCCCATTATCGGAGGCATCGGAGGGGTCAACTCCTGCATGAGCTCCGAGAGTGGCACCACGTGGAGCCGGACGTGGAATCAGACGTCCTCCACCGGCAGCAACGCGCATACTACCTTCTCCGTGGCGCGCGGCGTGCGGTCTCCCCTGGCGCCGTTCCCGGACGAGCCGGTGGGCAGCCTCCTCCTGGTGGAGGTGGTGCGGGGCATGACGGATCGCGCCAATGTGCGCTCGGCGCGCGTGCTCCAGTCTCCGTCCACCTCGCTGCTGGTGAACGCGCAGTCGGACTACTACGTGGTCGTCAACGACGCGGCCATCGTGGCCAGCACGCCCACCGCGGCGTGTGAGGGGTGGGTGGGCCACTCCCAACTGGACGTGCGCGTCGCGGAGCTGAGCCCGCAGTCCAGCGAGGCGATCCAGATCACCACGTCGATGGTGTCCGGATTGGCCAAGATGAAGGCGCAGGCCCAGTCCTACGTGTCCCAGGGGCGGCTGCTGCCGAGCCAGATCAACAGCCTGCGCAGCAAGGCCTTCAGCGACCTCTACCTGGCCTGCGGCTGCACGAGCCTGGAGGGCTACCCGGAGAGCCTCCGCACCCTCTTCGGCACCTTCGTGGAGAAGGCACTGGTCGACGTGGAGCGGGAGGTGGAGCTCGTCAACATCGAGCGGCAGCTGCGGCAGGTCGCGTTGGAGATCCAGGCGCTGGAGGACGACCGCACCTATGCCCAGACCCAGTCCCGGCTGCTGGCCCTGGCTCCGGCCTGGACGTTGCGCAACCTGGATGGCACGGCCCTGCGGGTGAAGCTGGAGGCCTTGGACGAGGTGATGAGCCAGTGGCTGGCTCCCACCGTGCGGATCCTGCATCCGTCCACCCTGACGAACTTCACCTCGTCCGAGCTCAACCTGCTGAACGCGCTCACGGCCATCGACCCGGCCTCTCCCAGCACGGACATCACCGTGCTGGCGCAGACGGCGAAGCAGGCGGCACAGGCGGTGGAGACGCGCCTGGCGGCGACGCGGATCATCGGACCGGCCAACCCGGTGCTGGACGTCATCGTCAGCATTCCCCGCCAGGACAAGACGCCCGTCACGCTCTACCGCAAGGCGGACCCGGCCCTGTCGAAGGCGGTCTGGGATGACATCCTGGCGAACCGCAACCCCACGCTGACCCTCACGCCGGAGCACTTCTTCAGCCTGTCGGGCGGACAGAAGCTGCTGCCCTGCAATCAGGTGACGCCCATCGTCCGGACCCTGGCGGTGTACGGCGTCCTGCCTGCCGGCAGTTCGTCCGACCCGTACACGATTCCCCTGGGCCTGACGCCGGCGATGCGCTTCCCGGCGGCGTCCTCGCTGTTCCAGTATGACTTCGCCACGGCGGAGTACCTGGGGCCCTCGGCGCAGCTGATGTTCGGCACGATGGCGGAGCTGACGGCGCCGACCAACAACAAGCTGGACGCGTACCTGTCGACGTCGTCAGTGGCCGCGGGACTGTCGCCTTTCACCAGCTACCACCTGGACGTGCAGTCCATCGTGGGCAACTACCTGCCGCCTGCTCCCGGACTCATCAACCCGAACAGCCCGCTGGCGAAGACCCTCGAGCTGCTGGTGGTCTTCCGGGTGGAGACGAAGCAGGAGGCTCCCAGCGTGAAGCCTCCCGGCGTGATGCGCTGCCAGTAGCCAGCGCCCGTCGGACACCGAAGTCAGTCATGGCCCTGCCCGGTGGGTGCAGCCCGGGCGGGGCCGTTTTTCAGTGCCTGTCTTTCTTTCAATCAATGGGACATCGCCATGCGAAGCGTGTTGGGTTTGGTCGCCGGACTGTGGTGCGGGCAGGTGCTTGCCCAGCCCTTCAATGATGCGTTGGTACAGGCGCCGCAATTGGATGCGCCCCGTCGCGGAAGCCTGGTGGGGCAGTACGCGGCCACGGAGCTGGGGCCCGCGGATGTGAGCCGGGGAGGCTTCAGCCTGGCCTCCACGTTCGCCGTGCCCACGGAGCGCGGGGTCCTCCACGCCCAGGTCTTCCCCAGTTATTCGCCGGAGGGAGGCATTGGCGAGTGGGGGCAGGGCTGGGGTGTGTCGCTGGCCATGACGCGCACGCGTGTCATTGGCGAGCTGGACTACTCGAACGACGAGCTCACCGGTCCCTGGGGCCGGATGGTGAAGGGGACGGACGGGCGGTGGTACCCCGTGGGTCTCAAGAGCAACGTGCGCATGGAGGAGCAGGGGACCACCCTGGTGGCCCTGCTTCCGGACGGCAGCCGCTGGACGTTCGGCGGTACCGCGCGCGTGCAGACGGCGCGAGGCACCTATGCGTGGCACCTCACGCAGGTGGTGGACGTCACCGGGCACAAGACGAAGCTGGAGTGGACGGCCAACGCCTCTGGCCGCCTCTTCCTGACGCGTGCCTCCTATGGGGGCCTGGGGGATGACTTCCAGGAGCGGGTGGACTTCATCCACGAGCCGGTGACGACGGCCTTCGTGGACTGGCGGTCCGGAGAGGCGCTGCGGTTGGACCGGCGCGTGACGCGCGTGGAGGCTCGCAGCAAGGATGCGGTCACGGGACTGTTCGGGCTGCGCTGGAGCTACGCCGTCGGCTACCACCAGGACGCGCTGGGCCCCGCCTTCCAGCTTGAATCCGTGCAGCGGACGTATGCGTCGGGGCAGTCCGCCCCGGCGGTGACGTATGCGTATGAGCGCGCCTCGGACCTCCTGCCGAGCGTGTCGCCGCGCTTCATCCCCAAATTCGACGGCGTGATGCTGGCCTACTCCGAAGGGGTGGCCCTGCCCTCCGAGTCCACGCCCTTGGATGACGGGGACGACGGGTTGGTGGACCTGGAGAACCGCACGGACTTCAGCCTCATCCGGCAGCAGCCGGGCGGCTACACCTTCGACCCGCTGCCTCCGGCCGCCCTGGACGCGCGCATCGAGTGCCGGCCGGATGCGTCCGCGTTCAACCAGCCCCGGCTGCTGGCGAGGATGCGTCCCGAGCAGACCGACTACCAGGTGGTGTCGCTTTCCTGGAACGCGTTCCTGTCGAAGACGGAGATGCTGGTGTGCGAGCGGGATGGGCACCCGGTGCATCAGGGCTGGCTCCATGACGCGTGGGAGCTGGGTCCCAACACCCGCCTGGTGGACCTGAATCGGGATCGGCGGCCGGACCTGCTGGCCGTCTACCTGGGTGGCTACAGCGTGCTGCCCAACGAGAGCACGGCCACCGCGTATGCCTTCGCGGCCGTCCCGGTGACGGGCACGCTGAATCTCCAGGTCCAGCCCCAGGCCACCTGGGTGCATGACTTCAACGGGGACAGCGTGCCGGATCTGGTGGTGCGCTCCTACAACGACCTCTTCGTCTACGCGGGCAAGGGCCAGTTCCTCTTCGAGCCGGAGCCGCACATCTACGAGGCGCGCTTCCCGGACGACAGCCCGGTGTCGCTCGCGGGCTTCGAGCTGAGCTTCACGGACATCAACAACGACGGCCTGCAGGACGTCATCGCCGGCAGCCCGTACGGGGCGTTGCTGCTGGTGAACGACGGGACGCGCCTGGTGCAGGTGCCAGTCCCCGCGCTGGAGTTGCTGGCGTGGAACTCCAGCTTCCCGGTGGTGCAGGACCTGGAGGGCACGGGCAACACGGAGCTGTTCTTCGTGGAGAACGGCCTGGCGAACTCCGTGGCGCTGGATACGCCCGGCACGGGGCTCCTGAAGTCCGCGGATGACGGCAAGGGGACGCGGCTCGCCTTCACCTACGCGCGCAGCCCGGTGGCCGCCCAGCAGGGCGCACGCCAGCCGGTGCTGGACACGCTGACGGTGCAGTCCAGCGGGCAGGAGACCCGGACGTACCAGTACACCTACGGCCAGCCGGCGATGCACTCCGTGGGTCGGTTCCTGCTCGGTTATGGGCAGGTGACGCGCGAGAGCATGCATGTGCTGGAGGAGATGCACTTCCTCAACGAGGACGCCAGCGCGGGCCTGCTGCTGTCCTCGCGCGTGCGCGATGACAAGGCGCCACGGGTAGAGGAGTTCTCCACCCTGCGGTACGAGGCCGCTTCGCTGGCGGGTGTGCCGTGGAAGCGATTGCAGGCCCAGGAGCAGGGCTGGCGCTCCACGACGGACAACCAGTTGGTGTCGGAGCTCACGGAGTACGAGGCCTACACGGCGGACGTCTGCTCCTCCCGTGTGGTGACGACGACGGCGCAGGGGACGTTGACCACGGAGCGGACGCGGGCCTCGGTGAGCGGGTTGGGTCAGGCGCTGCATTGCCTGGAGAGCCGCACCGTGCTGACCGGGCAGCATGCGCAAGCCTGGATGGACTTCCGCCATGAGGCCCTGGTGGAGCGTGACTCGCTGGGCCAGGTCACGGCGGTGCGCAGCGTGGAGGGCACGCAGACGCTGACGTTGCAGCAGGTGACGTACAACCCCGACGCGTCCCTGGCCTCCATCTCCGTGCCGGGCAAGGGCGTGGCGACCTTCCACCAGGAGCCGGGACGGCGGCTGCTGTATCAGACGAACGCACCGGACGGTGTGGTGACGCGGGTGGTGGATCGCGACCCGCTGACGGACGCGGTGCTGACGTTGGAGGTGGACCGGGGAGGCACGCCCTACCGACGCTTCTTCCGCTACGACGGGCAGGAGCGGTTGAGCCGGGAGTGGGACAGTCTGGGAGGTTCCCAGCTCAATCCCAAGCAGACGTATGGCTATCACGACGCGACGGCGACCGCGCCCGCCTCCTTCCAGTTGTCCACGTTGGTGGATGCCTCGCAGGGGGCCGTGCGGGAGTCCGTCGAGTACGTCACGGCCTCGGGAGATGCCTTCACCACGGCTCACCGGATTCCGGAGGGCTGGAGCTTTGACAGCCTGAGCCGCAGGGACGGCGCTCGCGCGGAGCTGCGCACGCTGCTGCGGCCACCGGTGGGGCCCGCGGTGAACATGCTGGCCATGGACTACGCGGCGCTGCTGGCGGGAGGCCGGCAGGTGGCCTTCAGCAGCGCGTCCGCCTTCGGCCACGACGCGGCCACCACCACCGCCTTCCACGAGGGCGTGGAGAAGCAGGTGGCCACGAGCCTGGGGATCGAGTCCGGGGTGCTGATGCAGACGGCCGTGGAGAACGGGACCTTCACCGCCAGCCGCACGTTGGACGCGGCGAAGCGCGTGCTGGCGCAGGAGGACGAGGCCCATACGCGTCACGGCTACCACTACGACGCCTCCGGACGTCTGCGCGAAGTGGTGCTGCCGGATGGCGCGACCCACCGCGTGCACTACGACGGCCATGGCCGCGTGGGCCAACTGGTGCGTCAGGGAATCGCCACGGTGGAGTACACGTATGATGCGACGAAGGACCGCCTCGTCCTGAAGCGCTTTGTCTCTCCCGCTGGCGTCGTCCAGCGCCAGGTGGCTTTCGCCTACGACACCCTGGGGCGGCTCTCCACGGAGACACATGGCGCTGTCGCCGGCAGTGGTTCTCAGGTGTATCGCTACTACCACGACGGGGCTTCTCCTTCCGGCCCGGCGACGCTGGACCAGAAGGGCTTGCTCACGGCTGTCTCCGGTGACGGGTACCTCAAGACGTTCACGTACCGCGAGGACGGCAGGCTGACGTCCCGGACCCTGGAGTTGACGGGTTGGCGCACGGTCCAGGCGCAGCTTGCGTACAACGACGCGGGGGACGTCACTGGCACCACCACCGTGGTGAAGGCCGCGAATGGGACGCAACTGTCGTCCGACACGCAGGTCTACAAGGTTGATACGCACGGACGGCTCAAGGAGGCGTGGCTGGGGACGGGCAACGCGGCCCCTTCGCCCTGGGCTTCGCTGGACTACGACAGTGAGGGACGGGTGTCCTCCGTGGACTTCTCGGGAGGAACGCACGTTGGCTTCGGGTACGACGCCTTCACCCGACGCCGCACCACGCAGGCACAGTCCACGCCGACGTGGAGCGCCACCACCGCCCAGCGTCTGAATGCGCGGGGCCTGGTGGAGTCGGAGGACTTCACCCTGGGCGCGCAGACCTGGCAGCGCGACTACACCTATTCGCCCCAGGGTTTCCTCACCCAGGCGCAGGATGCCCATGACAGCTACCTGTATGGCTATGCGCCCGAGGGGCTCCCCCTCTCCATCCAGGAGAACGGCACGACGCGCCCGGTGACGCGCGTGGGCAACACGCTCACCGCGGGGAACGTCACCTACACGTTTGACGCCCTGGGCCGCGCTGTGACGAAGGGAAACCTTCAGCTCACGTACGGCCCCAACGGGCACGTGGCCAGCGCGACCCGTGGGACCACGCAGTGGAACTTCCTCTACGACGAGGCAGGCCAGCGCATCCTCAAGCGCGAGGGCTCGACCCCCGTGGCCGCGTATCTGGAGGCGGGCGAATACCTGGATGCGTCTGGCCTCACGCTGCCCGTGCACTTCGCCGGGCAGTTGGTGGGTGTCATCCAGCAGGGCGTGTTCCGCCCGCTCGCGGCGGACGCGCGGGGCACGCTGCTGACGGACACGGTGGGGGCTCCGTTCGTGGCCTCGCCCTATGGCAATCGCGCTGCGCACCCGGATGTGTCACCGGCGCTGGAGTTCGTGCAGAAGGGGTACGACGCGGACCTGGGACTCATCCGCATGGGAGTGCGGGATTACGACGCCACGCTGGGGCAATTCCTCTCACCGGACGGACTGTTCCTGGAATCGCCGGAACAGTGTCTGGCCAACCCCAGCGAGTGCAACCTCTACTCGTACGCGCGCGGCAACCCGACGGGCTTCACGGACCCCAGTGGCAAGTGCTCGGCCAGTCTGGCCACGGGCATTGACTGCATGGGCCCCGCGCTGGCGCAGGGCGCCGCCATCGAAGCGGAGATGGTGGATGCATGGCGGGGCGGAAACTATGGGACGGCGGCCGTCGCGGGCATCCTGAATGTTGGCAATGGCGCCTACGTCGTGACGGCGTTCATGGCCCAGGGCGTGGTGGATGTCGGCAACGGGACCTACACCGCGACCTCCGGCTTCATGGAGGGGGACTATGACAAGGCATTGAACGGATCCGTGCAGACGCTGATGTCCTTTACCTTCGCGCGGCTGGGACAGGTCGCGTCGGCGTTGAGCGCGGAACTCGCCCCGGTGACCCGGATCACCGCGCAGATGGCCGCGACGAAGGCCGGCACGACGATGACCACGGCCATGCTCGAGGGAGGAGGCTGTTTCGTCGCGGGAACCGTGGTCCTGACGGCGGAAGGGATGCGGCCCATCGAAGAGGTGACTGTGGGTGACCAGGTCTGGGCCTGGGACGAGGAGAGCCAGGCCCCCGGCTGGCACCCGGTGACGCGCACCTTCATCAAGCTGCGGCGAGCGGTGGTGAAGCTCGAGCTCGTGGCCGCGGATGGCACGGTGGAGACGCTGGGGACGACGGTCGAACACCCCTTCTGGGTGCAGGGCCGGGGCTGGACCCAGGCCCAGAATCTGGTCGTGGGCGATGCGCTCATCACGGCGCAGGGAGCACCCGTCCGGATCCGGGCCCTCTCCCTGGCCGCCGAATCGGCGACGGTCTACAACCTGGAGGTCGAGCAGGCCCACACCTACTTCGTCGGCACACTGGCGACGTGGGTCCACAACACCAGCAGGTATTTGGGGATCCTCCCCAAATCCCCCCCGACCCCGAAGTCAGTGAATCTTCCTTCATTGAAGAAGATCACCATCGACATCGGGCACATCCTTTCAGGTCATCTGCGAGGCGGATCCCGCGTGAGCGAAAACAAGGGTTTGTTCCAGAATATGACCGAGAAACAGATCGAAAAGGCTGTCAGGGAGGCGTATCGTTATGCGAAGACCATCGAGCGTCAGGGGCCGCGTGTACGTGCGCAAGGTCCTGGTCCCAGTCCCGCATACGTCATTGAGATGTGGATCAACCTGGAAACCAAGGTGATGGAAACCGCGTATCCAGTTTTCCGCTAGGAGGCTGATGCTCATGCTTACGGTGCATGTCGAACCCGACACCCTGGCCATCGCGTCTTCAGGCCTGGTCACGGGTGTGCTCTCGCTCCGGGGGGAGGACGCGTCCTTTCCGGATGATGAATGGAACGACGCTCCCGTTGTCGTGCTTGGCTGGTGGTTGGAGGCGTTGGCGCCGCTTCAATCCGGGGGGACAGCGACGGCCCGATGCCAGTTCATGGAGGGACCCTTCTTTTTCGAGGTGTCACTGCATGGAGAGGAGATGGTCCTTCGCTGTCAGCAACGGAAGCATTCATCGACCCAGGTCGTTCTTGAAGGTCGTGTGCTCACCGATGTGTTCATGCAGCGGCTGGTGGAGACATCAGCCCAGATGATTACCGCCTGCGAGCGACGCGGGTGGACGTCAGGTGACCTGAGCCGTCTCAAGGCTTTGGTGGAGAGTGCCCGGGCTCAGATGTCGCGGAACCGGTGAAGGTGGCCGCACCCGGGCTCGAAAGAGTCCGGGTGCGGTGACTCCTCGCTGGAGAGGCTGTCCTCACCCCGAACGCCGGAACCGCCCCCGGAAGTGGCGGTCCAGGTACACCTCCGCGTGCGCCAGCGCCTCGCGGGCCTCCCCTGACAGCGACAGCTCCGCCGCGCCGGTCCTCGCCTGCCGCATCACGCTGCCCGGCCCGCTCCCAGGGGAGGCCAGCGTGCGTCCCACCGCCGCCACCTTCGCGTGAGCCGTGTCCACCACGCCCTTCGCCTCCTCCAGGGACACCTCTCCCTCCGCGAGCGCGTTGAACAGCTGGCAGCGGTAGCGGCGGCACGCCTCCGGACGCGCCTCGTAGACCGTGCAGCACAAGCCGTCCAACGCGGCGCAGCGCTGGGCCAACACCGGGGCGCCGTCCTCCCGCACCGCCAGCGGCAGACCGCGCTGGCGCAGCACCTCCGCCTCCCCCGCCTGGAGCGGGACCTGCGTGAAGAGCGTGCCGTCACAGCACATGCCGCAGTGGAGGCAGAGGGTGGACAAGGAGGACATGGCCGCCCGGGATAACGTCCCGAGGGCCACGAGTCATCCCCCACGGGTGTACGCGCCGACTTCCACCCCCCAAGGCAAGCCATGTCTCACCAGCCGACATGCGACATGTCCCGCCGTGTTCCATGTGTCGGAGGCCCCCTGACTTCGTGGGTGACGTGTGACCCGAGGGGCTGGAGCCAGCCGCACCTGTCTCAAAAGGCCATGCGCCTGTCCGAGAAAGAAATTCTCCGCGCGTGAGAAGCCAGTGCGTGACAGTCCAAAGGACGTCCACGGACACGGCCCGTAGGTCCGAGTGCAGAAGGGGTGAATGATCTCCACTCTGTGGGAATCCGAGTTCCCCGGGTCGCGCGTAACTGGGGAGAGCACTGTTTCTTCGGACGTCGTAGAATCATGCCCCGTAGCACCTCAGGGAGCCCCCCATGCACACGGACACTCACGACGCGCCGGCCGGCCGCGAAGCCCTCCTCGGATATCGGGTGGGGACGGAGTTGAGCGCGGCGGCTTCTTTTGGCGCGGACTTCTCCCCCGGGCGTCTGGTGCAGCTGTCCCTGGAGCATCTAACGCTCCACCTGGAGTCGCGCACGGTGCCTCGCAAGGGGCAGGCGGCGTCGGTGGTGGTGGGTGAAGGCGAGCGGTGGGCCACCGCGCTCGACGCGGAGGTGATTGGCGTCAACGCCGCGCGGCCGGAGGTCAGCCTGCGCTTCGTCGCGCCGCCCCTGGATGCCGGCCGCCGCATCGTGGGCCTGCTGGAGTCGCTGCGCGACAACGGCCTGCTCCTCACGCCGGAGACACGGCCCGTGTGGCGCGAGCAGATTGACCACCCGGAGCGCGTGGCGCGCATCTGCGAGGCGCTCGCCTCGCGCCAGGCCCGCGGCGTCCTGCGCTCCCAGGACGGCCAGGCCGTGGCGCAGGTCACCGCCGCCTTCCACGAACCGCTGCAGGACCTGTTCGGCTGGCACCTGCACGGCGCGCTTCCCCCGGGCCCCTTCACCCTGGAGGCCTTCGGCTATTCCAGCGTGGTGCACTTCCAGATGGACCAGGCGCGCATGGAGGGCGGCCTGCTGGTGATGCCTTCACCCACGTCGCTCGTGCGCTTCCGCCACCGCTGGCTGCGCCGCACGCAGGCCAGCGCGTCGTGCACGCTGGACTTCGACCATCCGCTCTGGCCCCAGGTGCACGTGCGCCGCGGCCTGCTGGATGTCTCCTACGAAGGCCTGTCCTTCCTCACGGAGCCTGGCGAGGACCTGATGTATCCGGGCCTGCGCCTGCCGGTCATCGAAGTGGGCATGGATGACCACCTGCCGGTGCGGCTGCGCGCGGAGGTGCGCAACATCTCCAGCACGCCCAACGGCCGCCGCTGCGGCGTGAGCGTCCGGCCCCTGGACGCGGAGGGCGCCCGCGCGTGGCGCGCGCTGGTGGAGGCCCAAGCCCATCCCTCCACCAAGGTGGACGGCGACTGGAACGACTCCACCTGGAAGCTCTTCGAACGGTCCGGCTACTTCCGCCTGCCGGGCAAGGAGCCGGAGAAGTTCACCAGCCTGCGCGACCAGTTCGACCGGACCCAGAACAAGCTCCAGGAGGCGCCGCTCCTGGGCTACCGCGTGGTGCGCCCCGCGGACGAAGGCGTGGAGGCCACGCTGTCCGTGCTCAAGCCCTACGCGGGCAGCTGGATGGCCCACCAGCTGGCGCGGCACCAGCCCCCGGGCAGCCGCTCCACCGCGCGCGAGGCCCTGCGCGACATCTACCTGCGCGGCTACGAGCCCACGCAGGTGGATCCGGAGGTGAAGTGGTTCTTCGCCTACTGCGAGGCGAACGTGCGCTGGGTGCGCTACACCAAGTTCGACTTCGCCACCTGGTACGCGCACACTGGCCAGACGTGCCTCGTGCCCTTCCGCCTGATGGAAGGGGAGGTGGACTCGGTCTGGCAGGCGCCCGCGAACATCGCCCTGGACGCGCCCACCGTCGAGGAGCGCGCGGCGTTCTTCGCGCGGGTGGCCCACACCCGCCCGGAGGCCTACCGGGAGGCGCTGGACCTGGTGCCCGAGCGCTTCGACCTGCGCACCATGCGCACCGGCTGGGGGGAGGCGGGCCTGTCCCGCGAGCGCGAGCTGGTGGTGGCCCGTCACCAGGGCCGCGCCGTGGCGTTCGCGGTGTTCGAGTCCGCGCAGCCGGGGCTCAACCTCTTCAACGTGCTGGATGGCGTGCGCCTGGTGCCGCTCGCGGACGACGCGAGCCCGGAGGTGCAGGACGCGTTCGTGGCGCTGCTGGGCCGCGCGGCGGAGTGGTACCGCGCCCGCGACCGCAAGGTGTTCGTCCACTACGTGGAGGCCACCTGCGTGGAGTACGCGGAGCGCGTGTCGCTGGCGGACCTGGGCGACGGCAAGCTGTGGGTGATGTCCGCGCGCCTGCTGCCGGAGTTCCTGGAGCACCTCTGCGAATCCACCACGCCGCGCGCCGCGTGACGCAGAGGCGCGCGGCCCGGGCCGGCCGAGGCAACCCGGCCCGGTGCCGCTGGAAGGCCTAGGCCGTGTCTGATGGATGTGGGAGCGCCGGTTGTTGTCTCCGCAAGGAGGCAAGGCGAGATGATGCGCTACGAG